>NZ_LMGF01000007.1:0-2569 GCF_001427085.1 Sphingopyxis sp. Root1497 | reverse complement strand
TCGACCTTGAACGGGCTGATGAACGCGGTGATCACGATCAGCCCGGCATCGGTCATCAGCTTGGCGACCTCGCCGACGCGGCGGATATTCTCGATCCGGTCGGCCTCGGTAAAGCCGAGGTCCTTGTTCAGCCCGTGGCGGACATTGTCGCCGTCCAGGAGGAAGGTATGCCGGTTCATCCGGTGCAGCTTCTTCTCGACGAGGTTGGCGATCGTCGACTTGCCCGAACCCGACAGGCCGGTGAACCAGAGCACCGCGGGCTTCTGGTTCTTGAGCGCGGCGTGCGCCTCGCGCCCGATGTCGAGCGCCTGCCAATGGACATTCTGGGCGCGGCGCAGGCTGAAATGCAGCATGCCCGCCGCGACCGTCGCGTTGGTCAGCTTGTCGATGAGGATGAACCCGCCGAGCGTGCGGTTGTCGCCATAGGCTTCGAACACCAGCGGCTTGTCGGTCGCGACCTCGACGACGCCGATGCCGTTGAGCTCGAGCGTCTTCGCCGCCAGATGGTCGAGGGTGTTGACGTTGATCTCATATTTGGGCGCCTGCACCGTCGCCGACACAGTCTGGGTCGCGAGCTTGAGCCAGTAAGCGCGGCCCGCGATCATCGCCTCGTCGGCCATCCACACGAGCGTCGCCTCGAAGCGATCCGCCACTTCGGGCGGCGCATCGGCGAGCGCGATCACATCGCCGCGCGAACAGTCGACCTCGTCGGCCATCGTGAGGGTGACCGACTGGCCGGCGACCGCTTCGGGCAGGTCACCGTCGAGGGTGACGATGCGGCTGACGGTCGAGGTCTTGCCGCTCGGCAGCACCCGCACCGCATCGCCGGGCTTGATCGATCCGCCCGCGATGAGGCCGGAGAAGCCGCGGAAGTCGAGGTTGGGGCGGTTGACCCATTGCACCGGCATCCGGAACGGCGTCTCGACATCGCGCTGCGCGGCGACCTCGACGCTCTCGAGATGCTCGACCAGCGCCGGTCCCTTGTACCAGGGGGTGTTGTCCGACAGGGCGGTGATATTGTCGCCCTTGAACCCCGAGATCGGGATCGCGGTGAACTGGGTGATGCCGATCTCGGTCGCGAAGGCGCGGTACGAGAGCAAGATGCGCTCGAACACCGCCTTGTCGTAATCGACGAGGTCCATCTTGTTCACCGCGAGCACGATGTGGCGGATGCCGATCAGGTGCGCGAGGAAGCTGTGGCGCCGCGTCTGGGTCAGCACGCCCTTGCGCGCGTCGATCAGGATCACCGCGAGGTCGGCGGTCGAGGCGCCGGTGACCATGTTGCGGGTGTACTGCTCGTGGCCGGGGGTGTCGGCGACGATGAACTTGCGCTTCTCGGTGGTGAAGAAGCGGTAGGCGACGTCGATCGTGATCCCCTGCTCGCGCTCGGCGGCGAGGCCGTCGACGAGGAGGGCGAAGTCGATCTCGCCGCCCTGGGTGCCGACGCGCTTGCTGTCGGCTTCGAGCGCGGCGAGCTGATCCTCGAAGATCATCTTGCTGTCGTAGAGCAGCCGCCCGATCAGCGTCGACTTGCCGTCGTCGACCGAGCCGCAGGTGATGAAGCGCAAGAGCGACTTTTGCTGATGCTGCGCGAGATAGGCGTCGATATCCTCGGCGATCAGCGCGTCGGTGACGTAGACGGGGGCAGCGGGTGCCTCGGGGGGGCTGTCGGTCATCAGAAATACCCCTCCTGCTTCTTCTTCTCCATCGACGCGTCGCCGCCGTCCTTGTCGATCGCGCGGCCCTGCCGCTCCGACGTCGTCGTCAGCAGCATCTCCTGGATCACTTCGGAGAGCGTCGCCGCCTCGCTCTCGACCGCGCCGGTGAGCGGGTAGCAGCCCAGCGTGCGGAAGCGGATCGAGCGGGTGACGGGCACCTCGCCGGGCGCGAGCGGAAAGCGGTCGTCATCGACCATCAGCAGCAGCCCGTCGCGCTCCACCGTCGGGCGCGGCGCCGCGAAGTAGAGCGGCACGATCGGGATCGCCTCGCGGGCGATATATTGCCAGATGTCGAGCTCGGTCCAGTTCGAGATCGGGAACACCCGGATGCTCTCGCCCTTGGCCTTGCGGGCATTATAGAGGTTCCACAGCTCGGGGCGCTGCTTCTTGGGATCCCAGCCATGGCTCGCGGTGCGGAACGAGAAGATGCGCTCCTTGGCGCGGCTCTTCTCCTCGTCGCGGCGCGCGCCGCCAAAGGCAACGTCGAAGCCGTGCAGATCGAGCGCCTGCTTCAGCCCCTCGGTCTTCCACATGTCGGTGTGCAGCGGGCCATGGTCGAACGGGTTGATCCCCCGCGCCTTCGCCTCGGGGTTCTGGTAGACGAGCAGTTCCATGCCGCTCTCGGCCGCCATCCGGTCGCGCAGCTCATACATCGCCTGGAACTTCCAGGTCGTATCGACATGCAGCAGCGGGAACGGCGGCGGCGACGGGTAAAACGCCTTGCGCGCCAGGTGCAGCATCACCGCGCTGTCCTTGCCCACCGAATACAGCATCACCGGCGCCGCCGCATCCGCCAGCACCTCGCGCATGATGTGAATCGCCTCCGACTCCAAGCGGTCAAGATGGGTCAG
>NZ_LMGF01000006.1:0-1621 GCF_001427085.1 Sphingopyxis sp. Root1497 | reverse complement strand
ACGAGCGCGCTTTCGACCTCGGCGGTGCCCATGCGGTGGCCCGACACGTTGATGACGTCGTCGACGCGGCCGGTGATCCGCCAATAGCCGTCGGAGTCGCGGCGGCAGCCGTCGCCGGTGAAATACTTCCCCTTGTAGGTCGAGAAATAGGTCTCGGCGAAGCGCGCGTGATCGCCGTAGATGGTGCGCGCCTGCCCGGGCCAGCTATGGGTGATGCACAGATTGCCCTCGGCCGCGCCGCCGCTCTGTTCGTCGACGAGCACGCCGCCCTCGGCGTCGACGAGCTCAGGGCGGATGCCGAAGAAGGGACGCCCCGCGCTGCCGGGTTGCGCCGGATGCGCGCCGGGCAGGGTGGTGATCATGATGCCGCCGGTCTCGGTCTGCCACCAGGTGTCGATGACGGGCACGCGGCCCTTGCCGACGATGTCGCTGTACCAGCGCCAGGCCTCGGGGTTGATCGGCTCGCCGACGCTGCCGAGCAGGCGGATCGACGACAGGTCGTGGCGGGTGACATAATCGTCGCCCTCGCGCATCAGCGCGCGGATCGCGGTCGGCGCGGTGTAGAGGATGTTGACCTGGTGCTTGTCGACGACCTGCCAGAAACGGTCGTGGTCGGGGTAGTTGGGGACGCCCTCGAACATCAGGGTCGTCGCGCCATTTTGCAGCGGGCCATAGACGACATAGCTATGCCCGGTGACCCAGCCGATGTCGGCGCTGCACCAGAAGATCTCGCCGGGGCGATAGTCGAAGCCATACCAGAAGGTGCTCGCGGTCCAGACCGAGTAGCCGCCGACGGTGTGGAGCACCCCCTTCGGCTTGCCGGTCGAACCCGAGGTGTAGAGGATGAACAGCGGGTCCTCGGCCCCCATCGGCTCGCACGGGCAGTCGGCGCCGACGTCGGCGGACAGCGCGTCGTACCAGTAATCGCGGCCTTCGGTCATCGCGACGTCGCCGCCGGTGTGGGCGATGACGAGCACCGCCTTCACATCGACGCGTTCGAGCGCCTTGTCGACATTGGCCTTGAGCGGCACGGTCTTGCCGCCGCGCAGCCCTTCGTCGGCGCAGATCACCCAGTCGCTGGCGCAATCCTCGATCCGCCCGTGGATCGCCTCGGGCGAGAAGCCGCCGAAGACGACGCTGTGCACCGCGCCGATGCGCGCGCAGGCGAGCATCGCGACCGCGCCCTCGGGGATCATCGGCATATAGATGGTGACGCGGTCGCCCTTTTGGACGCCCAGCTTCTTCAGCGTATTGGCGAAGCGGATGACGTCGGCGAGCAGCGCGGCATAGCTGATCGTGCGCGTCTCGCCATCGGGGGCATCGGGCTCGAAGATGATCGCGGTGCGGTCGCCATGGCCGGCGGCGACATGGCGGTCGACGGCGTTGTGACAAAGGTTGAGGACGCCGTCTTCAAACCATTGGATCGACACCGGATCGTAGGACCAGTTGGCGATCTTCGTCGGCGGGCTGATCCAGTCGATCCGCTTCGCCTGTTCGGCCCAGAAGGCCTCGGGGTCGGCGATGCTCTGGGCATAGAGCCGGTCGTAGTCGGCGGCGGTGCAATGGGTGTTCGCGGCGGCGTCGGCGGGGACGGGGACCAGGGGTTCGGAGGGGGGTAGGT
>NZ_LMGF01000005.1:1552626-1682395 GCF_001427085.1 Sphingopyxis sp. Root1497 | reverse complement strand
CAAGCTGATGACCGATGCCGGGCTGATCGTGATCACCGCGTTCATCAGCCCGTTCAAGGTCGAACGCGACATGGTGCGATCAATGCTCCCCGACGGCGAGTTCGTCGAAATCTTCGTCGATACGCCCCTGGCCGAGGCCGAGAAGCGCGACGTCAAAGGGCTCTACAAAAAGGCGCGCAGCGGACAGCTCAAGAACTTCACCGGCATCGACAGCCCCTATGAGGCGCCCGAAGACGCCGAAATCAGGATAGACACCACCGCGATGACCCCCGAAGAGGCGGCGGACCTGATCGTGGACCGCTTGCTGGGGTAAAAGATGATTCATGAAAGTGACGAGGCGCTGGCCGAGCGGCTGGCAACCGCGGCGGGGGTGATCCTGCTCTCGTTGCAGGCGTCGGGCGAGTTCGAGGGCAAGGCGCTCGGCAACGCCGGCGATGCGCGCGCCAATGCGATGCTGATGCACGAATTGCGCACCGCGCGGCCCGACGACGCGATCCTGTCCGAAGAGGAAAAAGACAGCGTGACCCGCTGTTCGTTCAGCCGCGTGTGGGTGGTCGATCCGCTCGACGGTACCCGCGAATATAGCGAGGGGCGCAGCGACTGGGCGGTGCATGTCGCGCTCGCGGTCGATGGCGTGCCGACGGTGGGCGCGGTGGCGCTGCCGGGACTCGGCTTGACGCTGACGTCGGGGGCGCCGAAGCCGCTCGCACCGGCGAATGTGCCGCCGAAGATGCTGGTCAGCCGCACCCGCCCCGCCGCCGAAGCGGTGTTCGTCGCTGAGAAGATGGGCGCCGAACTGCTCGGCATGGGGTCGGCGGGCGCCAAGGCGATGGCGGTGGTGCGCGGCGAGGCCGACATCTATCTCCACACCGGCGGGCAGTATGAATGGGACAATTGCGCCCCCGCGGCGGTGGCGGCGGCGGCGGGGCTGCACGTCAGCCGGGTCGACGGGTCGCCTTTGGTGTATAATTGTGCGAATCCCTATCTGCCCGACCTGCTGATCTGCCGGAAGGAATTCGCGGCGGAAGCGTTGCGGCTGGCGGCGGAGTTTGTCGCGGCGGAGTAGGGGCCGGCAAGGGGCAGGTTTCGAGCAATAGTGGACATTCCCAGCCCCTCCTCGTCAGAGGAGGGGTGGCGAGACTTACGCGCTCGCGCGTTAGTCGCAGCGGGTGGTGTGCGCGGGTGGGCGTATGGCTTCGACCACCACCCCGTTCGACTAAAGGCCCGGCTGCGCCGGACGAAGTCTCTCTGCCCCTCCTTTGAAGAGGCGGGGGGACCGAAGCCCTGCTCCCCACCTCCAATCCGACACGGGCGCCGCGCTTCGCGATTGCCAGCCCTGTCGCGGTCGCCTATTTCGGTTGCATCGAAAAACCGAACCGATGGGAGAGACGCGATGACCGACCTGCCTGACACCAACCTGACGATGCTGACGCTGGTGAAGCCCGAGGGCGAGTTGGAGGTGTCGTTCGAGCGCCGCCCGATGCCCGAACCCGCGGCGCATGAGGTGCTGGTCAAGATTCTTGCGACCCCGATCAATCCGTCGGACCTCGGCCTGTTGTTCGGCGGCGCCGACATGTCGACCGCGCGCGCGTCAACGCGCGACGGCTTGCCCCTGATCACCGCCGATATTCCGCCCGCCGGGATGCGCGCGATGACGGGCCGGGTCGGCGATGCGCTGGCGATCGGCAACGAAGGCTGCGGCGTCGTGGTCAAGGCGGGGGCGGCGCCCGAGGCGCAGGCGCTGCTCGGCAAGACCGTCGCGCTGATCGGCGGCGAAATCTATGCCGAATATCGCTGCCTGCCGGCGATGATGTGCATGGTCCTGCCCGACGGCACCGAACCCGCCGACGGCGCGTCCTGCTTCGTCAACCCGCTGACCAGCCTTGCCTTCACCGAAACGATGAAGGCCGAAGGGCATAGCGCGCTCGTCCACACCGCGGCGGCGTCGAACCTCGGCCAGATGCTGGTCAAGATCTGCGCCAAGGACGGGATTCCGCTGGTCAATATCGTGCGCAGCGATGCGCAGGTGGAAATCTTGAAGGGCATCGGCGCGACCCATATCGTCAACAGCGGCGCCGACGATTTTGTCGAGCAACTGACCGCGGCGTTGGTCGAGACAGGCGCGACTTTGGGCTTCGATGCGATCGGCGGCGGCAAGCTGGCGGGTCAGATCCTGTCGGCGATGGAGGTCGCGGCGGTGAAGCGGATGACGACGTACAGCCGCTATGGCTCGGACACGTTCAAGCAGGTCTATATCTATGGCGCGCTCGACCTGGGGCCGACGGTGCTGAATCGCAGCTTCGGGCTGACCTGGTCGCTGTCGGGCTTCCTGCTGACGCCGTTCCTGCAAAAGGCGGGGATGGAGACCAATATGCGGCTCCGCAAACGCGTGGTCGACGAGCTGACGACGACGTTCAAGAGCCATTACAGCCATGAGATTTCGCTGGTCGAGGCTTTGAACCTCGATGTGATCGCGGGCTATAATGCCAAGCGGACGGGCGAGAAATATCTGATCCGGCCTTAGGATAGGTATTGGGCAAAAGGGGGCATAGGCAATCTGCTCCCCGGCGAAAGCCGGGGCTCAGGGCGGTGTAGGACCTACGTTGCGTTGTTAAGCTCTGGACCCCGGCCTTCGCCGGGGAACGGGTTGTGGCGGAGCCTCCGCTTTTCACACCAAAGCTGTCGCCGGACTACGCCCCAATCACCGCTTCATGCACTGCCGCACATCGTCGCGCTTATATTCGCTGCAGTTCCACAGCGCCTTTTCGAACCCCGCCTTGTCGTCGCGGAGGTAGGAGAAGGTCATGCCGGCGCGCTGGGTGTCGCTCATCGCTTCGCTCTCGGGCTTGAGCACCGGGTTGGTCCAGCCCATGAACTTGCAATATTCGCGGGTGCCGCAGAGGCGCAGCGCGAGGGTGACGAAGCTTTCGGGGGTCGCCTTGCGGTCGAGGGTGATGGTGATCGTCTCGCGCCCGCCCGATACCACCTGGCCGGGCACCGCGGCGCCGGTGACGCGCGGTTCGCCGGCGGCGGGATCGACCTCGGTGGCGGCGAGTTCGGCAGGGAGGCCGGCCATGTGCAGCGGCGAGA
Source organism: Sphingopyxis sp. Root1497 (assembly GCF_001427085.1). Lineage (NCBI taxonomy): Bacteria > Pseudomonadati > Pseudomonadota > Alphaproteobacteria > Sphingomonadales > Sphingopyxidaceae > Sphingopyxis > Sphingopyxis sp. Root1497. Next base: position 1,679,305 of record NZ_LMGF01000005.1, on the reverse strand, counting down.
GCGCCGCCATCTTGGCGATCGGCGCCTCGACCCCCGCAACATTGCCGCGAAAGGCACCGGGCGTGCCCCAATAGCCGGGCCAGCGGAAGAAGAGGTGGGTGTCGACGACCGCGATCTTTTCGAGGCTGTCGCTCCAATAGGGGCGGACCCAGTCTGTGTGATAATGCGTCGCGAGGCCGACCGACGGGTCGGTGCCGCCCGACAGGATGATCTCGGCATTGACCTGCGCCCGCGTCCACGCGGCATCCGAATAGCGGCGGGCCAACGCGCCGTCGCAGGTGAAGGTGAACTGGCAGCCGGTGACGCGTTCCGACCCCTGGAACACGACGCCGCAGATCGATTTGGGGAAGGCGGGATGGCGGACGCGGTTGATGATGACCTGGCCGACCGAGCGTTGGCCCTTGTTGTCGTCGCCCGCCTCATAGAGCATCGCGGCGGCGAGGCAGTCGCGCGCGCGGCCGCGGTTGTCCGCGTCGCCGGCATAGACGAAGGGGCGCGCCGCGACGAAACCCTTGGTCACCAGCGGGATCTTGGCATTGGCGGCGCGCGCGTCGTCCTCGGCGATCGGCGCCAATTCCATCGGGAGCACCTCCGGAACCGTGCTGGCGGGCGGCGCGACGGGAGGCAGGTGCACGCTGTAGCGCGCGGGACCGCCGAGGCTGCTCGCGTAGAGCACCGCGACGATCGCGCCGACCGCCAGCAGCGCGAACAGCCATGCCGACCGGTCGCGCCACAATGGCGTCGTTGCTGCGGGCGCTTCGCGCGCCATGGGGGTGCCTCAGATTTCCGGGAGGAAGTCGGGGACCGAGAGGTAGCGTTCGCCGGTGTCGTAGTTGAAGCCGAGGACGCGGCTGCCCGCGGGCAGCTCGGCGAGTTTCTGGGCGATCGCGGCAAGGGTGGCGCCCGACGAGATGCCGACGAGCATGCCTTCCTCGGTCGCCGAGCGGCGCGCATAGTCCTTGGCGTCGGCGGCCTCGACCTTGATCACCCCGTCGAGCAGGTCGGTGTGCAGGTTGCGCGGGATGAAGCCGGCGCCGATGCCCTGGATCGGATGCGGGCCGGGTTGGCCGCCCGAGATGACCGGCGATGCGACGGGCTCGACCGCGAACACCTTGAGGTTCGGCCAATGGCCCTTCAGAAATTGCGCAACGCCGGTGATATGGCCGCCAGTGCCGACCCCGGTGACGATCGCATCGATCGGGGTGTCGGCGAAATCGGCGAGGATTTCGGGGCCGGTGGTGCGAACATGGACGTCGATGTTCGCCTCATTCTCGAACTGCTGCGGCATCCACGCGCCCGGCGTCGTCTCGACCAGCTCGATCGCGCGCTCGATCGCGCCCTTCATGCCCTTTTCGCGCGGCGTCAGGTCGAAGGTCGCGCCATAGGCGAGCATCAGGCGGCGGCGTTCGAGCGACATGCTTTCGGGCATGACGAGCACGAGCTTGTAGCCCTTGACCGCGGCGGCCATCGCGAGGCCGATACCGGTGTTGCCCGACGTCGGCTCGACGATGGTGCCGCCGGGCTGAAGGCTGCCGTCACGCTCGGCCGCCTCGATCATCGCGAGGCCGATGCGATCCTTGATCGACCCGCCCGGGTTGCTGCGTTCCGACTTCACCCAGACTTCGGCGTCGGGGAACAGCTTGGCGACCCGGATGTGCGGGGTGTTGCCGATGGTATCGAGGATCGAATTGGCTTTCATGGTCGGTGCAGGCTTTCCTTGAAGTCGAACCGCGGATCGCGCCGCGCGAGACGATTGGGCCAGTCTCCGCTGCGGAGCCAAAGCGCTTCGTCGGCGAGGGCGGGCGTGGGCGCGGGTTGTAACGATGCGAGCAGATACTGTCCATAAGGCCAATCGGCGACGCCCGAGTCGGCGTTGATATGCCCGAACGGCCCGGCATTGACGAAGCGCGCATCCCATTGCCGCGACAGCCGCCAGACGTGCGAGGTCTTGGCATAGGGATCATTGTCGCTCGCCACCACGACGATCGGGGTGCGCGAGGTGAAGGCGGGGGCGTCGCTGAAGTCGGCGACGCGGCTGTCACGGCGCAGGTCGCCGAGGTCGGGCGGCGCGACGAGCAGCGCCCCGGCGACGCGGGCACGGGCGACGCCGCCGGCATGAGCGAACCAGTGGGCAAAGGCGTGGCAGCCGAGGCTGTGCGCCGCGATCAGCACCGGTTCGTCCTCGGCGGCGATCGCGTCGGCGATGCGTTCGACCCATTGGTCCTTGGCGGGCGCGGCCCAGTTGCCGAGGTCGACTCGCTCGCAGTCGGCGAATTTATGTTCCCACAGGCTCTGCCAATGGCGCGGGCCGCTGTTGTCGAGGCCCGGAATCGTCAGGATTTTGTGGCGTATCAGCGTGGTGTGCATCTCTGGATCTCCATCGGATGAAGGAAGGAAACCGCGGTGACGGGTGCAACCGAGATAATTCAACTAAATAAATTGACAATCACTTTGTGGCGAAAGGAAGGCAGTTTGCGACGAGTTGATTTCGCGCTTTCGGACGGGCGCGGAAATGCGTCAGGCGGCCTGTTTGAACTGCGGTTCGAAGGTGCGGGCGCGGCGCAGTTCGGGGAATATCCATGCCCAGAGCGCGGTGACGCCGATCGCTGCCGCGCCGCCGAAGACGATCGCTGTGATCGGGCCGAAGGCAGCGGCCATCGATCCGGCGCGCATTTCGCCGAGCTCGTTCGAAGCCGAGATCGCGAGGCCCGACACCGCGCTGACGCGGCCGCGCATATGGTCGGGGGTGTTGAGCTGGATCAGCGTGCCACGCACGAAGACCGAGAACATGTCGGCGGCGCCGAGCAGCGCCAGCATCGCGAGCGACAGGAAGAGGTTGGTCGACAGGCCAAAGGCGATGGTCGCGGCGCCGAAGGCGACGACCGCCCATAGCATCTTCACCCCGACATTGCGCTCGATCGGGCGCCAGGCGAGGCCCAATGCGACGATCGCGGCGCCGACCGCGGGGGCGGCGCGCAACAGGCCGAGCATGGTGGCATTTTCCATGAGGTCGCTGTGGAGAATGTCGCGCGCGAACACCGGCAGCAGCGCGGTCGCGCCCGACAGGATCACCGCGAACAGGTCGAGGGTGATCGTGCCGAGCAGGAATCGCTCGCGCCAGGTGAATTGCAGCCCGTCGAGCATTTCGCGCAACGGGTGGCGACGCACCTCGACCGGCGGCGGCAGCACGGGGCGGACGCGGCTGATCGTGAAGGCCGAGATAGCGAGCAGCACGGCGGCGAAGATATAGACCGAGGTCGGATGGGCCGCGTAGATCAATCCGCCCGCGGCGGGGCCGATGACCGAGGCCGACTGCCAGGCGATGCTGCTCATCGCGATCGCGCGCGGCAGCACGGCGGGGGGCACGATGTTCGGCGCGATCGCGCTCATCGCCGGACCCGAAAAGACGCGCGCGACGCCGTGCAGCGCGGCGAGGCCGAAGAGCAGGGGCAGGGTGAGTCCGTCGGTATAAGTGAACCAGCCGAGCGCGGCGGCGATGGTGAGGTCGATCAGGTTCGAGAAGATCGCGACGCTGCGCCGTTCGAAACGGTCGGCGACCCAGCCCGCGACCGGGGTGAGCACCGCGAGCGGCACGAACTGGAACAGCCCGAGCAGGCCGAGCTGGAACGACGCCTCCTTGATCGACATGCCGTAATCGGTGCGCGCGGTGTCGTAGAGCTGGTAACCGATGACCACGACCATCGCGATCGTCGCCATCACCGCGGTGAAGCGCGCGAGCCAGAAATATCGGTAGTCGACGAAACTGAGCGGGGAGGGGGCCCTGGACGGGGTTTCGGGCATCGCCGGTTCGTCGGCGTCGGGCGGGAGGATCGTTGCCATTGCGATCCGCCCTAACCGGCTTTTCGGCACTGTCCAGACCGCATAGGTCTGCCGTTCGTCGATTAGCAGGTGTCACATGCCGGTCATGGTGGCAGAAACCCGCCATCGTCATCGGGGAGTTTCAAGATATGACACGCAAATTCGCTCGCTTCGGCGGGGTCGCCATGGCCGCGACGCTGTTCGTCCTGGCCGGTTGCAACGCGTCGGACAACAAGTCGGCGTCGGCGACCGGCGCCAAGAGCTGGACCCAGTTTCGCGACGGCTTCATCGAGGGCTATTTCCCGCTCAACCCGAATTTCGCGGTCTATCAGGGCAAGCATGAGTTCGATGGGCAACTGCCCGACTGGTCGCCCGCGGGACTGGAGAAGCAGGCGGCGTATCTGGAAAAGGCGATCGCCGACGCCAAGGCGTTCGACGGCGCGATGACCGACGCCGAGAAATTCGAGCGCGACTATCTGGTCAAGGTCGCCGAGGGACAGCTGTTCTTCCTGCGCGATACCGATTTCGCGGCGAAGAACCCGGCCTTCTACACCGGTGCACTCGACCCCAATGTCTATATCTCGCGGCCTTATGCCGATGCGACGACGCGGATGAAGGCGTTCATCGCCTATGCCGAAAAGGTTCCCGCAGCCGCCGCGCAGATCAAGGCGAACCTCAAGCTGCCGCTGCCCGCAACCTTCGTCAAATATGGCACCGCGGGCTTCGGCGGCTTCGCCGACTATTATAAGGGCGACGCCAAGGCCGCCTTCGCCTCGGTCAAGGACGAAGCGCTGCAGAAGCAGTTCGACGACGCGGCGGCGAAAGCGGGCGCGGCGATGACCGACCTTGCCAAATATGTCGGATCGCGGCCGGGCACGACCGACGGCTATGCGCTCGGCGCCGACAAATTCGCCAAGATGATCCTGACCAACGAGGGTGTCGACACGCCGATCGACGAACTCGAACGGATCGGGCAGGCCGACCTCAAGCGCAATCAGGACGCCTTGAAGGCCGCCTGCGCCACCTATGCCGCGGGCATGACGATCGCCGACTGCATGAAGAAGATGAACAGCGACAAGCCCGCCGACGGCCCGGTCGCCGAAGCGCGGCGCCAGTTGCCGACGCTGCGCGCCTTCCTCGTCGAAAAGGACCTCGTCAGCATCCCGGGCACCGAACAGGCGCAGGTCGAGGAATCGCCGCCGTACAACCGGCAGAACAGCGCCTATATCGACATTCCCGGACCCTATGAGAAAGGGCTGCCGTCGGTCTATTATATCTCGCCGCCCGACCCGGCGTGGGACAAGCAGACGCAGGCGGACTTCGTGCCGGGGCGCAAGGACCTGTTGTTCACCTCGGTCCATGAGGTGTGGCCGGGCCACTTCCTGAACTTCCTCCATGCGAACCGCGCCGAGAGCATCTTCGGCAAATTGTTCGTCGGCTATGCCTTTGCCGAGGGCTGGGCGCATTATACCGAGGAAATGATGTGGGACGCCGGGCTGGGCGAGGGCGACCCCGAGACGCACATCGGCCAGTTGTCGAACGCGCTGCTGCGCGATTGCCGCTATCTGTCGGCGATCGGGCTGCACACCAAGGGCATGACGGTCGCGGATTCGGAAAAGCTGTTCAAGGACCAATGCTATCAGGACGAGGGCAATGCGCGGCAACAGGCGGCGCGCGGCACCTATGACCCCGCCTATCTTAACTATACGATGGGCAAGCTGATGATCCGCAAGCTGCGCGACGACTGGACAAAAGGCGACAAGACGAAGTGGAAGGCGTTCCACGACGAATTCCTGTCGTACGGCGGCCCGCCGATCCCGATGGTGCGCGCGGCGATGATGAAGGAAACGACACCGAAGGCGGTGTTCTGAAGCTCATAACCCTCTCCCCTTCCGGGGAGAGGGTTGGATGTGACCGCGAGCACTGGCAATAGGCACCAACCCCCGCTAGCCTTCCCCTGCAACAAGGGGCGAGCCGATGGTCGATGTCTTCATTTCCTATTCGCGCGACAACAAGGCGCGCGTGGCCGAAATCGCGCAGGCGGTCAAAGCGGCGGGTTATGAGGTGTGGTGGGACGCCGAACTGCCGCCGCACCGCAGCTATGGCGATGTGATCACCGAAAAGATCGGCATGGCGAAGGCGGCGATCGTCGTCTGGTCGCACACCTCGGCGCAGTCCGAATGGGTGCGCGCCGAGGCCGATGTCGCGCGCAACCAGAAGAAGCTGGTGCAGACCGCGATCGATGACGTCATGCCGCCGCTGCCGTTCAACCAGATCCAGTTCGCCGAACTCGCCGACTGGCATGGCGAGACCGACCATAGCGGCTGGCGCAAGGTGCTGATGAGCCTGGAGGAATTGTGCTGCCGTGCGCCGGTGGAAGCGCCGCCCGCGGCGCCCGCACCGGTTCCGGCTCCCGCCGCCTATTCCGCGCCCGCCGAGCCGGCGGCGCCGCGATCCTCGCCGCTGCCGTGGATATTGGGCGCGGCGGCGATCGTCGGCGCGGGCCTGCTCTGGTGGCTGCTGCAGCCGACGCCGATGCGGACGACGGTGAGCGATGGCTCCGGATCGGGCAGCGCCGCCGTCGCGGGCGCCCCGGAAACGGCAGATGACGGCGCGGCGCCGGTCGAGGCCTTTGTCCTCGCCGCGGTGATCAACGATCCCGAAGGTTTCACCAACATCCGTGCGCAAGCCTCGTCGCAGTCGGCGATCCTCGGCAAGGTGCTCGAGGGCGAGAAGTTCCTGACCTATCAGCAGAGCGGCAGCTGGTGGCGCGTGCGCAAGGGCGACGGCACCACCGGCTATATGTTCCGCAAGCTGATCCGCGTGCTCGACGGGGCGAACCCCGATCCGGCACCCGGCGCGGGGGCCGCGTCGCTTCCCGCCGGGCCGATGCCGGCCGGCGTCGGCGGCAGCGGGGTCGTCATCCCCGATTCGTCGGAGCGGCTGCTGTCGGCGGACGAACTCGGCAATTACAGCGCGCTCGAACTGCGCATCGCGCGCAACGAGATTTTCGCGCGCAACGGCTTCCGCTTCAAGGACGCCAGCTTGCGCGCGCATTTCAGCCAGTTCGGCTGGTACAAGCCGACCACCGACAATGTGCAGCTTTCGGGCGTTGAAAAGGCCAATGTCGCGCTGTTGAAATCGGCCGAAGCCGCCGCGCAATGAGCGAAGGCGCAGCGCCGGACTGCGCCGCGAGCGAGGCGGAGGTCGCGCACCGGCTGGGGCAGGGCGATGCGTTGAGCGCCTTCGACTGCGCCGCCGCCGCGCGCCGCGCGGGCATCGACAGCCCGCGATTGCGCTACCTGATGGTGCGCGCGCTCGCCGCGTCGGGCGACAGCCTGGGCGCGATGCATTTGTACGAGGCGCTCGACCTCGCCGGTTCGGGCGATGTCGACAGCCTCGCGCTCGCGGGGCGGATCTGGAAGGACCGCGCCTTCGACCAGCGCGCCGGCGAACGGCGGCCCTGGCTCGAAAAGGCCGCCGCCGCCTATCATCACGCGTGGGAGGTGTCGGGCGCGACCTTTCCGGCGATCAACGCCGCGAGCCTGTTCGCGCTGCTCGGTGACCGCGCGCGCGGCGCCGCGCTCGCCGAACCGATCGCGGCGGCGGGGGCGGCGGGCGATTATTGGGACGCGGTGACGCTGATCGAGGCGCTGCTGCTGCTCGGGCGCGGCGACGAGGCGCTGCGCCACGCGCAGGCGGTCGATATGATGGGCAGCGCGCGCGCCGGGGATCGCGCCTCGACCTGCCGGCAATTCGCGCGGCTGGCGCAGAGCGGCGCGATCGAGGCCGCCAGCGCGGCGGCGATCGTCGACCTGCTGCGCCCGCCGCCGGTCGGCGTCTATTGCGGGCGCATGTTCCGGGCCGGCGGTGAGGGCGAGGCGGGGGCGCAGCGCGCGATCGCCGCCGCGCTCGATGCGCAGCCCTTGTCGGCCTTGATCGGCCCGCTCGCCTGCGGCGCCGACATCATTTTCGCCGAAGAGGCGATCGCGCGCGGCATCGACCTGACGATCATCCTGCCCTTCGCCGAGGAGGATTTTATCGCGCAGTCGGTGCGGTCGGGCGCCGAGGCATGGGTCGCGCGCTATGTCCATTGCCGCGACGCGGCGGCGATGGTCCATTTCGCGAGCAACACCCGCTTCGTCAGCGACGATTGCCAGTTCATCCTCGGCTCGCACACCGCAATGGGGCTCGCCCGATTGCGCGCACGCGAACTGGAAAGCGAAGCGATCCAGTTCGCGGTCGTCGACCCCGCGGTGGCGGCGCGCAGCGCCGATGCGATCGCCGGCACCAACGCCGATATCGCGCTGTGGCAGGCGCATGGCGGGCGCACGGTGACGATCGCGGTCGGCGGACTCGATCGGTCGCTGGAGTTCCCGCCGGCGCCCAAGCCGCCCGAGGGAACGCGGCGCGGGCTTTATGCGATCCTGTTCGCCGATTTTGCCGGGTTTTCAAAGCTTGGCGAGGCGGAGTTGCCGATCTTTGCACAGGAAGTGATGGGCGGGATCGGGCGCGTGCTCGACGAATATGGCGAGGCGGTGCTGTTCCGCAACACTTGGGGCGATGCGGTTTACGCGATCATTTCGGACCCTGCGGTCGCGGCGCGGATCGCGCTCGACATGCAGGAACGGCTCGACGTGCTGCCCGCCGGGCTGGGGCTGGAGGGGCATCAGGCGGGGATGCGCACCGGCATCCATTTCGGGCCGATCTATCGCGGGCAGGACCCGGTGGTTGGCAACGAACTGTGGTACGGCACCGAGGTCACGCGCACCGCGCGGATCGAGCCGGTGACGTTGGTCGGGCAAATCTATTGCACCCAGCCGATGGCGGCGATGCTCGCGCTCGGCGATGCGCGCGAATTCGACTGCGACTATGTCGGCAAGGTGCGGCTCGCCAAGGATTATGGCGAGCTGGCGCTGTACCGCCTGTCGCGCCGCGCGGCCTAGAGTGCGTTCGGTTTTGATGGAATCAAAGCCGAACGCACTCTAGATTCTTGTTTTTCCGTGATTTCCGAGCCGTGAAATGTTCCATTTCACTCGAAATCACTTGAGGGCGCGCGCAACCGCGCGATGAAGAAACCGTCGAGGCCGCCGGCTTCGGCCAGCATCCCGGGAAGGGTGCGGATGAAGCCCTGTTCGGTCGGGGCGATTCCCGCGGGAAGTTCGTCGGCGCGTGCGGCGTCGATGGTCCAGTCCGGATGATCGGCCAGGAAGGCGGCGATCCGCTCCTCGCCCTCGGCGGGTTCGAGCGAGCAGGTGGCGTAGACGAGCACCCCGCCCGGCTTCACCCATGGCGCGGCGCGACCGAGCAGTTCAGCCTGTAATTCGGCCATTTCGGCAATCTGGCGCGGCTCGATGCGGTGAAGCACATCGGGGTGGCGGCGGAAGATGCCGGTCGCTGAACAGGGCGCGTCGAGCAGCACCGCGTCGGCGGCCTCGCCGGGTTGCCATTTGCGGATATCGCCCTGGACGACGGCGGCGTGAAGGCTGGTGCGGTCGAGATTCTCCTCGAGCCGCGCGAGGCGCTTTGCACTCGAATCGACCGCGAGGACCGACCAGCCGGCGGCGGCGAGCTGCATCGTCTTGCCGCCCGGCGCGGCGCAGAGGTCGAGGACCGAGCGGCCTTCGCCGGCCCCGAGCAGCCGCGCGGGCAGGGTGGCGGCGAGGTCCTGGACCCACCAGCCGCCTTCGCGAAAGCCGGGCAGAGTTTCGATCGCGTGGCCGCGGGGCAGGCGAAGGTGATGCGGGGCGAGCGACTGCGCGCCCTCCCAGCCGGCCGCGTCGGGTGCGGCGGCGAAGCTGAGGTCGACCGGCGGCGCGGCGCTCCACGCGGCTTCGGCGGCGGCGACGAAGGCGTCGCCCCACAACGCGGCCCAGCGTTCGGCGGTGGCCGGCGGCAGGCTCGCGCGTTCGGGAAGCTGCCATTCCTCCTGCTGCGCGCGCGACAGGATCGCATGGACGAGGCGGCGCGGGCCGCCGTCGACGAGCGGCAGCGCGGTCGACACGACGGCGTGCGGCGGGCTCTTCAGCACCAGCAGCTGCGCCAGCGCGATCCGCAGCACCGCGCGCGATTTGACGTCGTCGGGCAGCGGCTGGGCGGTCGCGCCGTCGATCAACAGGTCGATGTCGCTCATCCAGCGCAGCGCTTCGGAGACGATCGCCACGGCAAAGGCGCGGTCGGGCGGCGGCAGGCCCTGCGTCGCCGCATGCGCGGCGAGGTCGAGCGGGTCGCCGCGGCGCAGCACCGCGTCGATCAGGCGCAGCGCCGCCTTGCGCGTCGCGGTGCCCGGCGGGTCGGCCTGATGCGCGCCGCGGGGGCGGCGGGGACGACGGTCAGCCATGACGGCGGAATCCGGTACGGGGGCGGTTGGCGTGGGGCACGGAAACTCCTATAACATCGGCGTCATGACCGAAAACAGCCAAGCAGAGACCATCGGCGGCACGCCGCGCGCGGCCAAGCGCCCCGCGCATGTGAAAGCGCCCGAAGGCTGGACCAACGCCCCGGTTCCGGCGCCCGAACCGATCCGCGAGGAAAAGGCCGAGGACCAGCCCGGCGGCCGCAACCCCGTGCGCTATGGCGACTGGGAACTCAAGGGACTGGCGATCGATTTCTGACCCCGCCGACGCGGCGGTCAAAAGGGATTCATCCGCCCGATCAGCCCGGTGCGGTCGACGAACTGGTGCTTCAACGCCGCGAGGACGTGGGTCGCGGCGAGGGCGAGCATCGCGAGACCCAGCACTTCATGCCGTTCGTGCAGCGTGTCGGCGAGGCTTTTGCTGGGGCTGGCGATCGACGGCACGGTGAAGAGGCCGAAGAAGTCGATCGGGCGGTCGGCGGCCGACATCCAGACCCATCCCGATAGCGGCAGCAGGATGAGCAGCGCGTAGAAAAGGAAATGGACGAGCTTGCTGACCGGCCGTTGCCAGGCGGGAGTCGCGGCGGGCAGCGGTGGCGGCTTGTGGCCGAGCCGCCAGAGGATACGCAGCACCGTCAAGCCGAGGATCGCGATGCCGAGCGCCTTGTGGATCGACATCGCCGCCCGATGCGTTTCGCGCGGCATATCCTCGGTCAGCATCGCGAGGCCGATATTGGCGATCACCGCGAGGCCGATCGCCCAATGAAGCCAGATGGCCACCTTCGTGTAGCGCGGGGCGCCGGTCGACATGGTGGCCATCGGGTTCAATTCCTCAGACGAGCGGGGCTTCCGAAATCAACGGCACCTTGCCGGCCTTGACCTGCTCGGCAAAGACTTCGCGCATCAGCTGCAGCGAAAAGAGGTGCGCGAAGATCAGGCCGAGCATGCCGTTCTGCATCATCTTGCGCAGCACGTCGCCGCGCAGTTCGCGCAGCTTGTTCTCGTCGACCATCTGGAAACCGCGGTAGATGAAGGGCTTGTCGCTGCCTTCGGGCTGGATGCTGACTTCGCCGTCCATCAGCAGGTCGGCCTTTTTCAGCTCGTCCATCATGACGCCGGTGCGCTGACCCGCTTCCTCGAAATTCTTGCAGAATTCGAGCACCGCCTTGGTCGGATCGGTCGGTTCGGTGCCGGCGAACAGCGCATCGCCCTCTTCGAATTCGCCGACGGCGCCCGAGGTCGGGTCGAAGCACAGCGACAGTTCGTCGGTATCGGGGCGCAGCTTGGCGAGCAGGAACGGGTAGCGGCGGACATAGGCCGGGACATAGACCGGGTTGATCAGCTTGCCCTCGTCGTCGACGAAAGTGTTGACGCCTTCGTTAAGGCCCATCAGCGCGAGCGGCACCGGATTGTCGCCGGCCGAAAAGACGATCGGGTAGAACCGGCTCGCCGAGACGAATTCGTCCGAGGTCAGCGGCACCGCATGCTGGTTGATCAGGAATTCGGCCTTGTCCAGCGAGCGGGCATGGAAATTGGCGTGATCGACGCTCGAGAGCGGAACCAGATCCTTGTAGAAAAGCGGCAGATTGGCGGCGGGCGCAGTGGCCATGATAAAACTCCGAACTGAACACCCGCACCGGCGGGCGAAAAAATGCGATTGCGCGCCTTATTGGGCTGCGCGCCGCGACGCAAGGGGGACGGTTGCGGGCCTAGCCGATCAGCTTGCCCGGATTGAACAGGCCGGCAGGGTCGAGCCCTGCCTTGATCGCGCGCAGCGCCGCGAGGCGGGTCGGGCTGTCGAGCGCGGCGAACAGGTCGCGCTTCATCTGCCCGATACCATGTTCGGCCGAAAGCGAGCCGCCGAGTTCGATGACATGGCTGTAGACGAGGCGGCTCGCGTCCTCGCCATGCGCTGCGATCCACGCGCGGCCGTCGACCCCGGCGGGCGGCTGGACATGATGATGGACGTTGCCGTCGCCGAGATGGCCGAAGGACAGGGCGCGGGCGCCGGGGAAGGCGGCGGCGAGGCGCGCCGGATTGTCGGCGATGAAGCGCGGCATCAGGTCGACCGGCACGCTGACGTCGTGCTGGATCGCCGGACCCTCGGCGCGCTCGGCCTCCGAAATCGAATCGCGCAGCCGCCAGAAGTCGTCGCTTTCGCGGTCGTTCTTGGCGATCACGACGTCGTCGATCAGCCCGGCCTGCAGCGCGATGGCGAGCTGGGTTTCGAGCCGCGCCGACAGGTCGTCGGCCTTGTCGCCGGCGAGTTCGACCAGTGCATACCAAGGGCAGTCGCCGCCCAGCGGATGGCGCGTCTGCGGGATGTGGCGCAGCACCGCGTCCAGGCAGCCGTGCGGGACGATCTCGAAGCCTTCGAGCGGGGCGCCGATCGCTGCGTCGAGCTGGCGCAGCAGGAGCAGCGCCTTGTCGGGACTTTCGAGGCCTATCCATGCGGTCGCGCGGTCCTGTGCGGCGGGGACGAGGCGCAGCGTCGCGGCGGTGACGATGCCCAGCGTCCCCTCCGCCCCGCACAGCAGGTGCCGCAGGTCATAGCCGCGATTGTCCTTCTTGAGCGGCGCCAGTCCGTCGAAGACCTGGCCGTCGGGCAGCACCGCCTCGACCCCCGCGACGAGGGCGCGCATCGTGCCGTGGCGCAGCACCTGCGTGCCGCCGGCGTTGGTCGATACCAGCCCGCCGATCGTCGCCGACCCCTTGCCGCCGAGGGTCAGCGGGAACCGAAAACCTTCCGCCAGCACGGCATTGTGGAAATTCTCGAGGATAACGCCGGCTTCGGCCACGGCGAGTCCCGCCGCGCGATCGATGGTACGGACGCGGTTCATGCGGCGCGTGCTGAGCAGCAATTGCGCGCCGCTGGCGTCGGGGGTCGCGCCGCCGACCATGCCGCTGTTGCCGCCCTGCGGGACGATGGCGACGTCCTGCGCGGCGCAAAGCCGGACGACGGCGGCGACTTCGGCGGTGGTGGCGGGGGAGAGCATCGCGGCGGCGCGGCCGTGATATTTGCCGCGCCAGTCGGTGAGCCAGGGCGCGAGGCTGTCGTCGTCGGTCGCGAAGCCCTTGGGGCCGAGCAGGGCGGCAAGCTGTGCCAGCAGGTCGGGCGTCGGGGGCCGCGTCATCGGCGCGGACATTCGCGGACGAGGTGACGGATCGTCAAAATGGGTCGACAACAGTTCATTTGCTGTTCAATCATGATCGCTATTGGGGAGGCCATGGACGAGTGAAGCCCGCGCGTCCAGCCAGCATCGGGTTCGGGAGCCAAGGGTGAACAACGGTTTTTGTCAGCGCGCCGAGGGGGCGCCCGACGCGCAGTGACGGCAGCGTTTGCCCTGTTCCTCGTGGCCGCGGCACCCGCGGCCGACACGGAGGCGCCGATAGCGCCGCCCGAGCCGATCGCCGCGATGGTGCCCATGCCCGAAAGCGCCGGCGCTCCGTGGTTCCAGGTTATCATCGAACAGCAGTTGATCATCCGCGTACCGGCGCAGCGATCGTCGCTCACCAATTTCGCGGCAAGCCCCGGCGAGCCGCAGCGCAAGCGCGAAGCGCCGCCGATGGTCTGGAAAGAGAAAAAGGCGCCGAAATGCGTCGCGATGCGCAACATCATCGGAATGCAGGCGGTTCAGCGCGACAGCATCGACCTGATCACGCGACAGAGGCAGCGATTGCGCGCGCAGCTCAACCGCGGTTGCCGCGCGCTCGATTTCTATGCCGGTTTCTACATGAAGGGTAACGAGGACGGCCAGCTTTGCGAGGATCGCGACGAGATTCACGCACGAACCGGTGCCAAATGCGAAATCGACAAGTTCCGCCTGATGGTCGCGGTGCGCGACGACGATTAATCGGCGATTTTCGCCAGCTTTTCTTGACTTTCGGCTGGTAGTTCCGCAAGGGCGCCGCAGCGCGGGCTGGCGTGGGACGCCGTGCGACCTCAATTTTCCGGACATGATGACCCTATGAAATTTGCCGACCTCGGCCTTTCCGACGAAACCCTGCGCGCGATCACTGAATCGGGCTATGACGAACCGACGCCGATTCAGGCGGGTGCGATCCCCTCGGTGCTGATGATGCGCGACATGATCGGCATCGCCCAGACGGGCACCGGCAAGACCGCATCCTTCGTGCTGCCGATGATCGACATATTGGCGCATGGCCGCGCGCGGGCGCGCATGCCGCGCTCGCTGATCCTCGAGCCGACGCGCGAACTCGCGGCGCAGGTCGCGGAAAACTTCGAAAAATACGGCAAATATCACAAGCTCTCTATGGCGTTGCTGATCGGCGGCGTGCAGATGGGCGATCAGGTCAAGGCGCTTGAAAAGGGCGTCGACGTGTTGATCGCGACCCCGGGCCGCCTGATGGATCTGTTCGAGCGCGGCAAGATATTGCTCACCGGGTGCAACCTGCTGGTGATCGACGAAGCCGACCGCATGCTCGACATGGGCTTCATCCCCGACATCGAGAATATTTGCACCAAGCTGCCGGCGAATCGGCAGACCCTGCTGTTCTCGGCGACGATGCCGCCGCCGATCAAAAAGCTGGCCGACAAATTCCTGTCGAATCCCAAGACGATCGAAGTCGCACGCCCGGCGAGCCGCAACGAGAATATCGAGCAGTTCGTCGTCAAGACCAGCGAGCGCGGCAAGCGCGACACGCTGCGCGACCTGCTCGAGTCGGAAGACATCAGCACCGCGATCATCTTTTGCAACCGCAAGACGACGGTGCGCGACCTGGCCAAAGCCTTGCAGCGCGACCGGTACAAGGCCGGCGAAATCCATGGCGACATGGACCAGTCGAGCCGCATCGCCGAACTCGACCGCTTCAAGGCCGGGACGATCAATATCCTGGTCGCGTCCGACGTCGCGGCGCGCGGGCTCGATGTGAAGGGCGTGAGCCATGTCTTCAACTTCGACGCACCCTGGCACCCCGATGATTATGTCCACCGCATCGGCCGCACCGGCCGCGCGGGCGCACAGGGCCGTGCCTTCACGCTGATCACGCCGTCGGACGATGAGGCGATCGACAATATCCAGAAGCTGACCGGCTATACGATCCCGGTTCATGGCGGCGGCAAGGCCGAGGCTGCCAAGGCGTCGACGGACGAGCCGCGCGAAGAGCGCGAGCCGCGCCGCGAACGATCCGCCCGCGGCGGTCGCGGCCGCGCCAAGCCCGCTGCCGAATCGAAACGCGCCGAAGCACCGCGTGCCGAAGCCGTCGCGGATAAGCCGGCGGCCAGACCCGCGAAGAAGGCCGACGATCGCAAGCCCGCGCCGGCGAAGTCGCGCAATCAGGATGATGATGGCCCCGACGACGGCTGGAACGGCCCGATGCCCGACTTTTTGTCGTTCGGGTTCGGTAGCTGATCTGCTCGTCGCCCCCGCGAAGGCGGGGGCCGCTATCGGTTTACGCGGCGAGGTCGAGCAAGGCGGCCAGCGGCCCCCGCCTTCGCGGGGGCGACGGTATGGGCATCAAACCCGAACCAGCATCTTCCCCATATTCGTCCCCGCGAACAGCCCCAGGAACGCCGCGGGCGTCGCCTCCAGCCCCTCATGCACCGTCTCGCGCATCGTCACCGCGCCGCTGGCGATCAGCCCGCCCATGTCGGCGTAGAATTCCTCGACGCAGTCGAAGAACTGGTCGGTGTAGATAAAGCCTTCCATGCGGATGCGCGCCGGGATGGTGCGGATCAGATATTTCATCTCCTGCGCCTTGCCGTCGTTGTAGACGTCAATCATGCCGCAGATCGCGAAGCGCGCGAAATCGCTGGCGGTCGCGAAGGCGGCGTCGAGATGTTCGCCGCCGACATTGTCGAAATAGACGTCGATCCCCGGCTTGCCGAGGGTTTCGAGCGCCGCGGCAAGTTGCGGCAGCACCGGGCCGGCCTTGTAGTCGATCACCGCATCGGCGCCGAGATCGAGGGCCCAGGCGCATTTGTCGGCGCCGCCGGCCGAGCCGATCACCGTCATCTCGCGCGCCTTGGCGATCTGGACCACCGCCGACCCGACCGCGCCCGCCGCCGCCGAAACGAAGACAGTGTCGCCGGGTTTCGCCGCCGCGATGCGGAGCAGGCCGATCCAGGCGGTGCCACCGGTCAGCCCCATATTGTGGAGGAAGGTCTGCGGGGTCATCCCCGCCGCGAGCGCCGCCGCGGGCAGCTTGTTCGGCGACATGTCGAGGCCGATGACCCCGCCGTCGCGCCAGCCGCCCATGTGGAGGATCAGGTCGCCGGGGGCGAAGCCGCCCATATTGCTTTCGATCACCTCGCCGATCGCGCCGCCGGTCATCGGCTGATCGATCTGAAAGCTGGCCGAATAGCTTTTCGCGTCGTTCATCCGGCCGCGCATATAGGGGTCGACCGACAGCCACAGATTCTTCACCCGCAGCTGGTCGGCCTGCAACGGCGCGTCGGGGAGGTCGCGGAGGGCGAAATTGTCCATCGTCGGCAAGCCCGTTGGCCTGCTGGTCAGGTGCCACGCTCGCGCCATCATATCCCCCTCGATAAGTGTCTGTCGCCCAATCGTCAGAAAAGCCGTTGCCAGCCGTATTCGGTGCCGTTAAGACCCCGCCGTCGCGGGGCCGTAGCTCAGATGGGAGAGCGCTGCAATCGCACTGCAGAGGTCAGGGGTTCGATTCCCCTCGGCTCCACCAGCGACCCGATTCCCCCAACTTCCGAACCGTTTACCCCGCGAAGTCGCGAATCATGTTCTTCGCGATCACTAGCTGCTGAATCTGCGTGGTTCCTTCATAGATGCGGTAAATGCGGCAGTCGCGATAGAAGCGCTCGGCCAGATATTCCTTGAGATAGCCGGCGCCGCCGTGGATCTGGACGACGCGGTCGGCGACCCGCCCGCACATTTCGCTCGCGAACATCTTGGTCGCCGCAGCCTCGACGATGATCTTTTCGCCGCGGTCGGCGCGCGCGCAGGCGTCGGCGAGCATGCATTCGGCGGCGTAGATTTCGGCCTTGCTGTCGGCGAGCATCGCCTGGATCAACTGGAAATTGGCGATCGGCTCGCCGAACGCCTTGCGCTCCATCGCATATTGCAGGCCCGCATCGAGCATGCGCTTGGCATAGCCGACGCTGGCGGCGGCGACCGAAAGCCGGCCGTTGTCGAGGCTCTGCATCGCGGCGCGGAAACCGATGCCTTCCTCGCCGCCGAGCAGCGCGTCGCCGTCAACCCGGACATTATCGAGGATGACGTCGGCGATCTGCGATCCCGCCTGGCCCATCTTGCCGTCGGGCTTGCCGATCGACACCCCGGGCGCGTCGCGCGGGACCATGAAGGCGCTGACATGCGCGTTCTTGGGCAGCGCCTCGGCATTGGTGCGCGCCATCACCAGGATGACGTCGGCGAAGGGGGCGTTGGTGATGTAGCGCTTGGTTCCGTTCAGGACATAACCATTGCCGTCGCGTACCGCGCGGGTCTTCATCGCCGCGCTGTCGGAGCCGCTGTCGGGTTCGGTGAGGCCGAAGGCGGCGATGGTGCCGGTCGCGAGTTTCGGCAGCCAATGTTCCTTCTGCTGGTCGGTGCCGAAACCGGTCAGCGACTTGCACACCATGCCGATGTTGATCGACACGATCGAGCGATAGGCGGGCGAGGCATAAGCGATCTCGCGGATGAAGCCGACATATTGGCTGACGTTCATGCCCGCCCCGCCATATTCGGGGGGCATGGTGATGCCGAACAGGCCCATGTCCTTCATCTCGGCGAGGATGTCGTCGGGAACGCGGCCAAGCTCCTCAAGCTGGTCTTCGGCGGGGATCAGCCGGTCGCGGACATAGCGCTGCAACTGTTCGATAAAGGCTTCGTAGATGTCGGCGTCCATTCCCGGGTTGGTCATCGTCTTTCCTCTTTCGTCATTGTTCGGAGTAGCTGTCGATCGCGGAGAAGATGCGCGTCAACTGGTCGCGCTCGTCGGCGTCGATGTCGGGGCGCCAGATTTCGAAGAGCATCACGGTGCGGTCGCTGGTCCCGCGGTTCCACGCTTCATGTTCGAAACTGTCGTCGAAGATCGTCAATTCGCCTTCGCGCCATACGCGCGTCTCGGCGCCGACGCGCAGACCGCAGCCGTCGGGGACGATCAGCGGCAGGTGGCAGATCAGGCGGGTGTTGAGCATGCCGTGGTGCGGCTGGATATGCGTGCCGGGTTTGAGCCGCGAGAAGAGCGCGAGTGGCGCGCGGCCCGGGATCACCGGTTGCGGCGCCTGCGCGAGCGCGGCGAGGGCCTCTGGGCAGAGCATGTCCATGCCCTCGGCGATTTCGCCGTCCTTCCAAAGCCAGGCGGCGCCCCAGTCGGGTTTATCGAGCAGCGGATTATTGGGGGGAGGCCGGTCGGGGCTGGCGGTGACATAGGGGCCGAAACGGTCGGCGGTGCTCGCGACCAAGGCCTGCAGTTCGGCGCGGATCGCATCGGTCGCGGCCTCGACCGCCGGAACCCAGTCGAAATCGGCGCGGTCGAAAAAGGCGCGCTGCGCGAGGCCGGGGAAATAGAACATGCTCGGTTGCTGCAGGTAGAGCGGCTGGTCTCCGGCGAGCATGCGGAGCGCCTCGGCAACGCGCGGGGTCGCGCCCGCGGCGTCGATCCCCGCCCCGCGTAATTGGCCGAGCAGGTGATCGGCGAAGGCTTGTTCGGTCGCGGCGAGAAAGACCTCGGCGCGCTGGAGGCCGGGGTGCAGCGCCGGCGGGACGCTGCGCGCCTGGGCCGCGGTGCCGAGCGCGAGGCGGTAAAAGCTGCCCGCGGCGCGGTCGTCGGACAGCCGGCGCTTGAGTTCGGCCATGGCGAGGATCGCGGCGATATTGGCGCGATCGGCGCGGATCGCGGCGTCGAGCGCGGCGCTTTCGCCCGCGTCGTCGCCGCGCCAGTGGGCCGCGCGCGCCTGCTCCAGCCATGTCCCCTCGCCGGTCATGGCGCTTGCCATAGCGCCGCGCGGCCCCTTTGCAAGAAGCGGTGGGCCTAGATCTCTGGCGGCGGCGGTGCTGAAGGCGCGGCGCGCTTGCCGACCAGCCACCTGCGGACCGCGACGACCGGCGGGGTGCGCCACAGCAGCAGCAGGCCGGCGAAGAACAGCGCCCAGGGCAGGATCGCGGCGCCGACGACGAGGACGAACGAGAGCAGGGTACCGCCGCTGCGTATCAGCATGTTCGCCGCGTCGCTGAACGGATTGCCATAACCGATGCCGGGCAGGCCGCCGGTGCCCTGATAGTCGAAGACCATCGGGGTCGTCGCGAGCTGGACCTCGCCGCCGCGCCGCGTTTCGCGCTCGCCGTCGAGTTGCTGGCGCAGTCCGGCGATCTGTTGCTGGAGTTCGGTGCGTTCGCGGTCGCCGAGCCCGCCCTGCTTGAGCCGCGCTTCGAGGCGCGCGATCTCGTCGGCGATGCCCGCGCTGCGGCGCTGCGAATCGCTGATCTGTGCGCCGACGTCCTCGCCGGTGATATTGGCCGCGGCGAGCACGCCCTCGGCCTTGGCGACGCTGGCGATCGCATCCTTGCCGAACTTGCGCGCGATGGCGGGGTCGAGCTTGAATTCCAGCCGGCCCTCGACCTTATTGTCGCGGATCAGCCGGTAATCCATGCCGGTGATCCGACAGCGCGCGACGCCGAGCGTTTCGCAGGCGGCGGCATGTTCCTCCTGCACCGCGGCGATGCGGTCGTCGTCGAGGCGGAAGGCGTAGCGATAGTTGAAGGCAACGCCGGGGGCGGCGGTGATAGGGACGTCGGGGCCGCCGGCGGCGTCGGCGGAAACCATTTCGGCAGCGGCGGGGGCGCTGCTTGCCGCCGATTCCTCGGACGCTTTTTGGCCGCAGCCGACCAGCACGAGCGCCATCGCGCCCGCCAAGAGCTTGGTTTTCATGAGACTCTCCCAAAGATGCGACTCGTTGGCCGCACGATATGGAGTATCATAACTGATCTGGTTGACAATAGGGTTTGCGTGGAGTGGTCGCCGCCGTTGGAGGACGTTGAAATCCTCCCCNCGAAAGGCTGCGCGACGCGTGACGGCGTCGGCCCCTCCGTCAGCGGCTTTGCCGCTGCCACCTCCCCATCGCTGCCCGACAGGGAGGATATTTACGTCAGCGATCCACCATACACCAAAAGCGCCCGCGTGAAGCTATCCCGCCGCCTTCACAAAACTGTCGAGCACCCTTTTGCTGCCAGCCGACTCGAATTCGACCTCCAGCTTGTTGCCGTCGATGTCCATGATTTCGCCGTAACCGAACTTCTCATGAAACACGCGCATGCCGATCGCCAGGTCGGCGCGCGGCTTGGCGCCAACCGACGCTGCGGGGCCGCGCTCGCTGGGCGCGGGGGCGCGGGTCACCGTCGTCGACCCTGACACCGCGCGCTGCCAGGCGGGGCCGCGCGTCATCGTGCGCGAGGGGTTGCGCTCGGCGACATGCGCGAACGGATCGCCCTGCGCCGACCAGTTGGCGCGCCACAGGCTTTGGCCGCCGCCGAAGCTGTTTTCGCTGTCGACATGTTCGGGCGGAATTTCGGCGATGAAGCGGCTGGGGATGCTGCTCGTCCACTGGCCATAGATGCGGCGGTTCGCGGCATGATAGATGCTGGCGCGCACGCGGGCGCGGGTGATCGCGACATAGGCGAGGCGGCGCTCTTCCTCGAGGCTGGCGATGCCGCCCTCGTCCATCGAGCGCTGCGACGGAAACACGCCGTCTTCCCACCCCGCAAGGAATACATGGTCGAACTCCAGCCCCTTGGCGGCGTGGATCGTCATGATCGTCACCGTCTCGGTCGTGTCGTCATTGTCGCGGTCCATGACGAGGCTGACATGTTCGAGGAACGCCTCGAGCGAGTCATATTCCTCCATCGCGCGGACGAGTTCGGACAGGTTTTCAAGGCGGCCCGCGGCTTCGACGCTGCGGTCGGCCTGGAGCATCGCGGTATAGCCCGATTCGTCGAGGATCAGTTGGGTGAGTTCGGGATGCGACAGGTCGTTCGCCTTGGTCCGCCAGCCGCGCATCTGCGCGACGAACGTGGCGAGCTGGCGCCGCGCCTGCGGGGTGAGTTCGTCGGTTTCGGTGATCTGCGACGCCGCCTGCAGCAAGGGCGCGCGTTCGGCGCGGGCGAACTGGTGGATGCGCTGGATCGCCTTGTCGCCGAGGCCGCGTTTGGGGACATTGACGATGCGTTCGAAGGCGAGGTCGTCGGCGGGCGACTGGACGAGGCGCAGATAGGCGAGGGCATCGCGGATTTCGGCGCGTTCGTAAAAGCGGAAACCGCCGACGATGCGGTACGGCATGCCGATCGCGATGAAGCGGTCTTCGAACTCGCGGGTCTGAAACTGGGCGCGGACGAGGATCGCGGCGCGGTCGAGCGACACGCGGCGATGCTGGAGCGTTTCGAGTTCCTCGCCGACGCGGCGCGCCTCCTCGGGGCCGTCCCAGACGCCGACGACGCGGACCTTGTCGCCCGGCTCGAGTTCGGTCCACAAGGTCTTGCCAAGGCGGCCGCTGTTCTGCGCGATCAGCGCCGAGGCGGCGGCGAGGATCTGCGGTGTCGAGCGGTAATTTTGTTCGAGGCGGATGACGGTCGCGCCCGGGAAATCCTTGTCGAAGCGCAGAATGTTCGCGACCTCGGCGCCGCGCCAGCTGTACACCGACTGGTCGTCGTCGCCGACCACGCAGATATTCTTGCGCGATTGCGCCAGCAGCCGCAACCACAGATATTGGCTGGCGTTGGTGTCCTGATATTCGTCGACGAGGATATATTTGAAGCGTTGCTGATACTGTTCGAGCACGTCGCGGTGGGTCTTGAGGATCACCAGCATGTGGAGCAGCAGGTCGCCGAAATCGCAGGCGTTGAGCGTCTTCAGCCGCGCCTGATAGAGCGCGTAAAAATGCTGGCCCTTGCCGTCGGCCCAGGCTTCCTTGTCGGCGGCATCGAGGTCGGCGGGGACGAGCCCGCGGTTCTTCCACTTGTCGATGAGTCCCGCGAGCTGGCGCGCCGGCCAGCGCTTCTCGTCGAGCCCCTCGGCCTGGATCAGCTGCTTGAGCACGCGCAGTTGATCGTCGGTGTCGAGGATGGTGAAATTGCTCTGCAGGCCGACCAGTTCGGCGTGGCGGCGCAGCATCTTCGCCGCGATGCTGTGGAAGGTGCCGAGCCAGGGCATGCCCTCGACCGCGTCACCGATCATCCGCCCGATCCGCTCGCGCATCTCGCGCGCCGCCTTGTTGGTGAAGGTGACCGCGAGGATTTCGGACGGCCAGGCGCGCCGCGTCGCGATGATGTGGGCGAGCCGCGCGGTGAGCGCCGCGGTCTTGCCCGTGCCCGCGCCGGCGAGCATCAGCACCGGACCTTCGGTGGTCAGCACCGCCTGGCGCTGCGGGCCGTTGAGACCGCGCAGATAGGGCGGGTCCGAGGGATCGGGGCGGGCGAGGTCGGGCATCGAGGCAGGGGTATCGTTCACGCGCGAACGATTAGGGAACAGCGCGCGCGCTGTCCAGCGGGGAGGGGTGGATTTGGTTGCGGACATAGCGATCCTCCCCGTTCCGGGGAGGATCGTCCGCTCCCCACGCCCAAATACCCACGCAACCCTTTATCCCGCCCATCTTCGCCTCTACCGTCACCCAGATGCGCGCCTGTTCCCTGATCCCCGCATCGGCAGCCCTGCTGCTAACCGCCTGCGCCGGCGGCAATTTCCGTGCCGTCAGCGACACCCCGGTGCGGATCGGCCCGGCTTATGCGGTTCGCGGCACCAC
Organism: Sphingopyxis sp. Root1497; assembly: GCF_001427085.1. Lineage (NCBI taxonomy): Bacteria > Pseudomonadati > Pseudomonadota > Alphaproteobacteria > Sphingomonadales > Sphingopyxidaceae > Sphingopyxis > Sphingopyxis sp. Root1497. The sequence continues at coordinate 1,656,407 of NZ_LMGF01000005.1, read as the reverse complement.
CTATGTGCCCGCCGCCGCGCCGGGTTATGACGCGGTCGGCTACGCCAGCTGGTACGGCAACGAATCGGGCAACCGCACCGCCAATGGCGAGCCATTCCGGCCCGGCTGGATCACCGCCGCGCACACCACGCTGCCGCTGCCGACCTATGTCGAGGTGACCGCGCTCGACAGCGGCCGCCGGATCATCGTGCGGGTCAACGATCGCGGCCCCTTTGCGCAGGGCCGGATCATCGACCTGTCGCGCGCCGCGGCCGAGGAACTCGGCATCAAGGCGCAGGGTCATGCCGCGGTGCGCGTCCGCCGCGTCGAGCCGTCGGAAAAGGATCGCAAACGCCTGCGCGACGGCAAAGCGGCGGCGTCGCTGCCGCCTTTGTCGGGGCGGGAATTGCAAGGGTTGCGGGCGCGGGTACCGGCAAAAGGCCAGTGATGCGGGTAGACGTCGTCGGATCTATACGCCGTAGAAAGTGAGCGTCGGATACTCCGCCGCAGCCTTGCGAAGCCAATATGATGTCAGCCGGAGCGCGTCGAGGCATCGGCGTCGACCTCCGCTATTTTCCAGCAGCTGGGCGAGTTCTCCTCCACCGAAGAGGCGGATATCGTCCGGAATCGGGAGGTCGGCGCGCAGCCGATTATCCCATTCGTCGGCGGCGCGAGCGATTTCGATCCAACAGGGGGATGGAATTTCGCACACCCCATAAGGATCGAACCGGTCGGTTGCGCGGCGAAGAGGGGCGCAAAAGATTTCGCCGAAGGGAAAACTCCAGACCAGACTGGCGAAATGTTCGACGTGCGGCGATATCTGGAAACGCAAGCCGGCTTCGAACCCGGGCTCGTCCTTGATATAGGCCAGTTGCATTGCGCGCGTTTTAGAAGAGCGAGGCCGGACGTCAACCATCGCCGATGGGGATTGCCGCGGCCGTCGTGCGCCAGCGCGCGAAATCTATTCGGTCTTGCGTTCGACCGCCCAAAGCGCCCAAGGCGGCGAAAATCAACAAGGGGAGGGGTTGTTCGCCCATGGATCTGGCACCCTATCGCAAGCATCGGCGCATCCTGACCGCGAGCCTCGTCGGCACCGCGGTCGAATTCTACGATTTCTATATCTATGGCACCGCCGCCGCTTTGGTGTTCGGGCCGCTCTTCTTTCCGTCCGAATCGCCGTCGGCGCAGCTGATGCTGAGCTTCATGAGCTTCGGCCTCGCCTTTTTTGCGCGGCCCGTCGGGGCGGTGGTGTTCGGCCATTATGGCGACCGGATCGGGCGCAAATCGACATTGGTCGCGTCGCTGATGCTGATGGGCATTTCGACGCTGCTGATCGCTTTCCTGCCGACCTATGCGATGGTCGGCTGGGTCGCGCCGCTGCTGCTCTGCATCCTGCGCTTCGGACAGGGCTTCGGGCTGGGCGGCGAGTGGGGCGGAGCGGCGTTGCTCGCGGTCGAGAATGCGCCGCCGGGCTGGCGCGCGCGTTTCGGCATGGTGCCGCAATTGGGCGCGCCGGTGGGGTTCATCGCGGCGAATGGCCTGTTCCTGCTGCTCGGGCTGGGCATGAGCGATGCCGAGTTCGCCGCATGGGGATGGCGCATCCCCTTCCTGCTGTCGGCGATCCTCGTCGGACTCGGGCTGTGGGTGCGGCTCAAGATCGGCGAGACCCCCGATTTCGCCGAGGCGCTCGAACAGGATCGCCCCGTCGGGGTGCCGATCGGCGAGCTGGTCAAGCATCATCTGCTGCCGACGCTCGCGGGCACCTTCGCGGTCGTCGCCTGTTTCGCGATCTTCTACCTCTCGACCAGCTTCGCGCTCGCGCATGGCACGACGACGCTCGGTTATCCGAAGGAGCAGTTCCTGCTGATCCAGCTCGGCGCGATCCTGTTCATGGCGGTAGGGATTATCGTCGCCGGTTACTGGAGCGACGCGGCGAGCGCGCAGAAAGTGCTGACCTGGGGATGCGGCGCGACGATCCTGATCGGCTTCCTGTTCGGGCCGGCGCTGGCGTCGGGATCGTGGTGGCTGATCTTTGCCGGACTCGCGTCGGCGCTGTTCGTGATGGGGCTGGTCTATGGCCCGCTCGGCGCCTGGCTGACCGGGCTGTTCCCGGTCGAGGTGCGCTACACCGGCGCGTCGATGACCTTCAACGCCGGCGGCATTTTGGGCGGCGCCGCCGCACCGATCGTCGCGCAGGCGCTCGGCGACTGGCGCGGCACCGGGGCGGTCGGGCTGTATCTCGCGCTCGCCGGAGTGATCAGTTTCGGCGGGCTGGCGATGGTGCGCGGGCGCCCATCCTGAATCCTCCCCACGGCTACGCCGCAGGGAGGATCTATACGGAACGCAGCAGCGTCAGCTTCGCTTTGCCAACCTTGCGTTCGGCATCGATCTCGAAGCCCGCGACCTCGACGGCCTCCTTCTCGCCAGTTTCGACCGAAACCCAGGTCTCGGGCGCGATCCAGCCGAGGCGGTTCAATTTGTCGAGCGCGACGCTGCCGGCGCCGGTGGCGTATGGGGCGTCGAGCAGCAGCAGGTCGTAGCTGCGTTTCGCCGGGCCGAGGCTGAGCACCGATCCGGCGCGCACATCCGCACGCGCGGCGGCGCCAAGCGCGGCGAGATTGCCCGTCAACGCATCGAGCGCGTCGCGATCCTGCTCGGCGAACAGGCAATGCTCGGCGCCGCGCGACAGCGCCTCGATGCCGAGCGCGCCTGATCCCGCGAACAGGTCGGCGACGTGGAGCCCTTCGAAGCTGCCGAGGCGGCTCGCGAGCATCGAGAACAGGGTCTCGCGCGTGCGGTCGGCGGTCGGCCGCGTCGCATCGCCCTTGGGCGCGATCAGCTTGCGGCCGCGCCATTCTCCCGAAATCACACGCATCAGGGCTTGCCCGAACCGAGGTGGCGGCGGAATTTGAACAGATCGTCGCGCGGCACGACGTCGACATCGCCCATGCCAAGCCCTTCGAGGCTGAACTCGCCGTAACGGGTGCGGATCAGGCGGCTGACCTGCAGCCCGAAATGTTCGAGCACCTTGCGCACTTCGCGATTCTTCCCCTCGGTCAGCGTCATTTCGACCCACTGGTTGCGCCCGGTGCGGCGTTCGAGGTTGGCGATGATCTTGCCATAGCGCACGCCCTCGATCTCGATCCCCATCGCCAGTTCCTCGAGCTGGACCTGGCTGATCTCGCCAAAGGCGCGGGCGCGATAGGTGCGTTCGACCCCGCTGGCGGGCAGTTCGAGCTGGCGCTTGAACTCGCCGTCGTTGGTCAGCAGCAGCAGCCCCTCGGTATTATAGTCGAGGCGGCCGACGGGCATCAGGCGCGGCAGGCCCTTGGGCAGCAGGTCATAGATCGTCTTGCGCCCCTTGGGATCGCGCGCCGCGGTGATGCAGCCCGCGGGCTTGTGAAAACGATAGAGTCGCGTCGAGACCGGCTTGGCGACCGGATTGCCGTCGACGGTCAGCCCTTCCAGCGAGGTCAGCAGCGGCGCCGGGTGCACCACGATCTGGCCGTTGAGCGCGATGCGCCCTTCCTCGACCATGCGTTCGACGTCGCGGCGCGATCCGACGCCAGCGCGGGCGAGCAGCTTGGCGATGCGCTGCGGGCCGTCCTCATGCTCGGGCTCGGCATCCTTGGCTTTGCGCGGGGGCGCGGCGACGCGCGCGGCGCGGCGGCCGCGGAGGGCATCGGGCTTGTCGTCGGCGGGGCGCGCGGTGCGCGGCCCCGATCGGGGAGGGCGGGGTGATTTCATGGGAACGGAAACGGCTTTCTTGTCGTTATTCGGGGCAAAGTGTTGCGCTGTGACCACGCTCATAGCCGGAAATGCACCGCTTCGTCGATGGTGCGCAAAAGCCGGCTTGCAGGAAGGGTATCAGCGCGTCATGTCGCCGATAAAGGGAGTCATCATGCTGTTCGCGCCCCGCCCGTCGTGCATTAAGCGGCTGCTGGTCATCGAGGATGACCCGCTGGTCGCGTTCGACAATGAGCGGACCCTGAAACACAGCGGTTACGACGTGATCGCCTCGGTCGATTCGGGTGAGGCGGCGGTGGCGCTGATGGCGGTCGAACAGATCGACGCGCTGGTGCTCGACCTCGGACTCGCGGGCGACATGACCGGGCGCGACGTCGCGCGGCTGGCGCGCGATCGCGGCATCGCGGTGCTGCTGGTGACCGGCCAATGCCCCGAGGATGCCGCCGACATCGCGCTCGCCTGCCTGAACAAGCCACACAGCGCGTCGGCGCTGGTCGCGGCGCTGCGGGCGCTCGAGGCGATGAGCTGCAAGAACGAGGCGCCGCCGCGCAAGGTGAGCGGGCTGACGACATATTGGCGGCCCGAGGCGGCGTAAGCCGAACGGTTCAGCGCTGGGCCGCCAAATAGGCGCTTCCAATTTGACCCCGAGGCTTTAGGCCCGTCTTCGAGGTTCCGCGTGGCGGGAAGGGGAGACGAGCTTGCAGCCTGAAACCGTGACGCCGCCGCGCCAGAGCTGGTCGGACAGTATCCGCCCCTATCTTCAGCGCGCGCCGCTGGCTGCCTTGCTTCTCGGCATTTCGTCGGGCTTTCCCTTTGCGATGATCGGGGCGACGCTGACCACGCGACTGGCGCAGGACGGGTTTCAGAAATCGTCCATCACCGCCTTTTCGCTCGCGTTCCTCGTCTATAATCTCAAGCCGCTATGGGCGTGGGTCGTCGATGCGGTGCGCCTTCCCGTCATCGGTCGTCTCGGTCAGCGCGTGTCGTGGCTGATCCTGACCGCAGCGCTGGTGATGCTCGCGGTGGGCAACCTCGCGCTGGTCGATCCAACCAACGTCGGTGGGTCGCCGGTGGGCCAATTCATGCAATTGTTCGGACTTGGCCACGAAGGCGAATTCGCCGCGCTGTTCGAAATGGCCGTCGGTGCCGTCCTCGTCGGCTTTGCCGGCGCGACGTTCGACGTCGTCATCGACGCCTATCGCATCGAGATTCTCAAGCCCGAACAGCTTGGCGTCGGGTCGGGCATGTCGCAATATGGCTGGCGGCTGGGTTCCGCAGGCGCGGGCGGGCTGGCGCTGTTTCTGGCGGCACGACAGGGGTGGGAAGCGGCTTATCTGGCCTGCGCGCTGTTCGCCCTGCCGGCCGTGATCGCCGCCTTCTGGGTCGGCGAGCCCGAGCGACACCGCGACGCGGTGACCCGCGAGGGGCGTCCCGGCATCGTCGCCGGCATCGTCGGCCCGTTCACCGAATTTTTCAGCCGCCATGGCGCGTGGCTGGTGCTGCTGTTCATCCTTCTCCACAAGATCGGCGACACGCTGGGCCAGCTGACGCTGCGCCTGCTGCTCGATGACCTGGGATTCAGCAACGACGAGATCGCCATCTATGACGTCGGTATCGGTTTCTGGGCCTATCTGATCGGCATTTTCATCGGCGGCATCCTCTATGCCCGGCTCGGCATGAAGAAGTCGGTGCTGATCAGCCTGATCCTGATGGCGGTGAGCAATTTCAGTTTCGCGCTGCTCGCGATGGCGGGGCACAGCAATTGGGGCCTTGCGGGCGCGATTGGCTTTGAGAATATCGCGAGCGGGATCGGCGGCGTCGTGGTCGTCGCCTATTTCTCGGCCCTGTGCGACCTCCGCTTCACCGCCGCGCATTATGCGCTGATCAGCTCGGCGGCGAGCGTCGTCGGGCGCTTCCTGACGGGTACGACCGCGGGTACGATGATGGAGGAGTTCGGCAATGTGAACTTCTACCTCTTCACCGTCGTCGCGGCGTTACCGGGAATATTGCTGTTCTGGTGGATGATGCGGAGCGGGCTGGTCGACCTGTCGGTCGGCACAGCCGGCAAGGTGGATGTTGACCAGGAAGCCGCTCCCAAGCCGGTGGGCTGACCATGCTCTGGATCGGCGTCACCATCGCGCTGCAGGTCGCCTGCATCGTCCATGTCTTCCGCAACGGGCGGAACACGGCGTGGGTGATGGCGATCGCCTTCCTGCCGATGATCGGCATGCTCGCCTATTTCATCGTCGAGATCATGCCGAACCTGTCGCGCGACCGGCGGGTGCGGCAGGTGCAGGCGAATATCGCCGACAGCATCGATCCCGAACGCCGGGTGCGCGAGGCGCGCGACGCGGTCGCGTTCAGCGACACGATCGCCAACCGGCTGGAATATGGCGACGCGCTGATGATCCGCGAACGCTATGACGAGGCCTTGAAACAGTTTCGCGAGGCCGAGCGCATGTCGCCGCACGTCGACCGCGCGATCGGGATGCGGATCGCCGAGGCGGCCTATGACGCCGGCCTCGTCGCCGATGCGCTGGCGGCGCTCGACCGGCTACCCGAAACCGGATCACAATCGGAGCGCGACCGGCGCGATCTGCTGCGCGCCAAGGTTGCGGAGCTCGACGACCGCAGCGTCGAGGCGCTGACGCTGTATCGCGGCATCGTCGACCGCGTGCCCGGCGACGAGGTGCGCTGCCGGATCGCGGGGCTGCTCATTGCGGGCGGCGACAAGGCGGGAGCCCGGGCGATGCTGAACGAGGTCGAGATGCGCAAGAAGCGCACCCCGCCGGCGATGCTCAAGGCCAACGCCGACATGTATGACTGGGCAAAGCGGATGCTGGCCGAGCTGGGCTAGGGCGGCTTTTGGGCGTTCGTCGGCAAGTCGTCCCATGAATCCCGTTCGTGTCGAGCGTAGTCGAGACACCCTGAAGGCCGGCGCTCCCAAAGCGTGTCTCGACTACGCTCGACACGAATGGAAATGGGAGATGGCATTGAAATCCCTCCCCCAAACCGCCCCTCAAATCGGCACTTCGCCATTGGCGCCCAGCACCACCCCCGCGAGGTACAGCGACCCGCAGATCAGCACCTCGCCCGGCGGTCGGTGCGCCGCGATATGACGCAGCGCCGCCACGACATCGGCGCAGGGCTGTGCGTCGATGATCCCCAGATCGCTCTGTACCCAATGACAGAGATCCTTGGGATCGTGATGCTCGTGGCCGGGGATCGGCACCGCCTGGAATGATGCGATGCGGTTGGCGAAGGGTCGCAGGAAGCCCGTCGCGTCCTTGTTGCTCAGCAGGCCGCAGACGATGTGGAGCGGCGCATGGTCCTCGAGGGCGCGTCCGAGCGCGGTCCCCGCGTCGGGATTGTGACCGCCGTCGAGCCAGACGGTCGTGCCGGCGGGTAGAAGGCGGGTGAGCGGGCCGTCGGCGAGCTTCTGCATCCGACCCGGCCAGAAGGCGGTGGCGACGCCTTGCGCCACCGCGGCCTCGTCAGGGCGCGGATGCGGGGCGATGTTGAGCATCGCGATCGCGAGGCCTGCGTTGCGCTGCTGGTGCGCGCCGGCCATCCGTGTTTCGAGCAGGGCGGCGATCGAGCCGAATTTCGAGGTCCAGCGAAAGCCTTCGTCCTGTGTCTCGATGCTCCAGTCGCGCCCTTCGGAAAACAGCGAACCGCCAACGGCTTCGGCGCGATCCCCGATGATGCGCATAAGCGGTTCGGGATAAGCGAGCGTCGCGAGCGTCGCGCCGGGCTTGAAGATGCCGGCCTTTTCCCACGCGATGCGGACGGCGGGATCGCCGGGCGTGCCCGCCTCGGGCGCGAGCAGGAACGCCTCATGGTCGATGCCGAGCGAGGCGATGCCGCACACCGCGGGCGCCGGGATGACATTGGTCGCATCGAGCCGCCCGCCGAGCCCGACCTCGATGATGCAGTCGTCGGCGGGGGTCCGCGCGAAGGCGAGGAAGGCGGCGGCTGTCGTGATCTCGAAGAAGCTCGCCTGCAGGTCTTGGGCGACGTCGAGCACTTCTTTGAGCAGCGACGCCAGAGCAGCGTCGTCGATCAGCGTCCCCGCGATCCGGATGCGCTCGTTGAAGCGCACGAGATGCGGGCTGGTGTAGCTGTGCACGCGGCGTCCCTGCGCTTCGAGGATCGCGCGGAGATAGGCGCAGGTTGACCCTTTGCCGTTGGTGCCCGCGACATGGAAGGTTCGCGGGAGGCTATTCTGCGGGTTGCCGAGGCGTGCGCAAATCTCGGCGATGCGTTCGAGGCCGAGGATGTCGCGCCCCGGCGACAGCGCGGTGAGGCGGTCGAGCTGGGCCTGGACGGCGGGATCGGCGCTGTGCGCGTGGTCGGGCATGATCGTTGCTCTAAATCACTTCGTCATGGCGAGCGAAGCGAAGCAATCCAGGGCGGTTTATGCGACACTGGATTGCTTCGCTTCGCTCGCAATGACGATGTTGTGGTCGTCAGGCCGCCTTCTCGGGCGCCAGATATCCGATCAGGCGGCCCAGCGTCGCGGGCAATTCCTTGCGGTGCACGACCATGTCGATCATCCCGTGATCGAGCAGATATTCGGCGCGCTGGAAGCCTTCGGGCAATTTTTCGCGGATCGTATTCTCGATCACGCGTTGACCTGCAAAGCCGATCAGTGCCTTGGGTTCGCTGATCTGGACATCGCCGAGCATCGCATAGCTCGCGGTGACCCCGCCGGTCGTCGGGTCGGTCAGCAGCACGATATAGGGCAGCCCCGCCCGGCGCAGCCGCGCCAGTGCGACGGTCGCGCGCGGCATCTGCATCAGCGACAGCGTGCCTTCCTGCATCCGCGCGCCGCCCGCGGCGGTGATCGCGATATAGGGGGCACCGCGCCGCATCGATTCCTCGACCCCGGCGACAAAGGCTTCGCCCACCGCGACCCCCATCGAGCCGCCCATGAAGGCGAAATCCTGCACGCCGACGACCGCGGGATGCCCGCCGATGCGGCCAAAAGCGTTCTGGTAGGCGTCGCGGTCGCCGGTCGAGGCGCGCGCGGCCTTGATGCGATCGACATATTTCTTGGTGTCGCGGAACTTCAGCGGATCCTCGGGCGCCGGCGGCGCGGCGAGGATTTCGTGCAGGCCGCCGTCGAACAATTGCAGGAACCGCTCGCTGGCGCCGATGCGGTCGTGATGGTCGCAGCGCGGGCAGACGTTGAGATTGTCGGCCCATTCCTTGACGAACACCATCTGCTGGCATTCGCGGCACTTGTGCCAAAGATTGTCGGCGGTATCGCGCTTCGCCGCGAAGGGCAGGGCGTTGCGGACGCGTTCGAGCCAGCTCATGCGGCGATCTCCTTGGCGCTATGAATAGCATCGGCGAGGGTGCGGGTGAAGGCCTCGACATAAGGCGCAGCGGTGTCGCCATGCTGCGCGATGATGTCGATGAACGCCGAACCGACGACGACGCCGTCGGCGACCTTCGCGATTTGCGCCGCCTGCTCGGGGGTGCGGACGCCGAAGCCGACCGCGACGGGCAGGTCGGTCGCGGCTTTCAGCCGCGCGACCGCTTCGTCGATGCTCGCCTGCGCGGCCTGTTGCTGGCCGGTGATGCCGGCGACGCTGACATAATAGAGGAAGCCGCCCGCGCCATCGAGGACGGCGGGCAGGCGCGCGGGGTCGGTGGTCGGCGTCGCGAGGCGGATCAGGTCGACCCCGGCGGCGCGGAGCGCGGGACCGAGTTCGGGGTCTTCCTCCGACGGGATATCGACGCAGATGATCCCGTCGACCCCGGCCTTGGTGCATTCGGCGGCGAACCAGTCGGCGCCGCGCACCGTCATCGGATTGGCATAGCCCATCAGGACGAGCGGGGTGTCGGGATGGCGCGCGCGGAAAGCCGTCGCCATCGCGAAAATATCGGCGGTGGTCGTGCCTTTCGCGAGGCTGCGCAAATTCGCCGCCTGGATCGCGGGGCCGTCGGCCATCGGATCGGTGAACGGCATGCCGAGTTCGATCACATCGGCGCCGCCCGCGACGAGTGCGTCGAGGTTCGCTGCGGTATCGCCGTCGCCCGCGGTGATGAAGGCGACGAGCGCGGGGTGGGGCTTGGCGAAGGTGGTAGTGAAGCGGGTCACAACGCCACCCCCAACGCTTCGGCCACGGTGAAGATATCCTTGTCCCCGCGGCCCGAGCAGTTGACGATGATGATCTTGTCCCGGCCCAACGTCGGCGCGATGCGCTCTGCCGCGGCGATCGCATGCGCGCTTTCCAGCGCCGGAATGATCCCTTCGAGCTGGGTGAGTTTCTGGAAACTCGCCAGCGCCTCATCGTCGGTGACGGGTTCGTAGCGGACGCGGCCGATGTCGTGCAGCCAGCTATGCTCGGGCCCGATGCCCGGATAGTCGAGCCCCGCCGAGATGCTGTGCGCCTCGGTGATCTGGCCGTCTTCGTCCTGGAGCAGATAGGTCTTGTTGCCGTGCAGGATGCCCGGCCGCCCGCCGGCAAGGCTCGCGGCATGCTTGCCGTCCAGCCCTTCGCCCGCCGCTTCGACGCCGACGATCTCGACGCCGTCGTCATCCAGAAACGGATGGAACAGCCCGATCGCGTTCGATCCGCCGCCGACGGGGGCGATCAGCATGTCGGGCAGGCGACCCTCGGCCTCCAATATCTGCGCCCGCGCTTCGTCGCCGATCACCGACTGGAAATCGCGAACCAGTTCGGGATAGGGGTGCGGCCCGGCGACGGTGCCGATGATGTAGAAGGTGTCGTGGACGTTCGCGACCCAATGGCGCAGCGCCTCGTTCATCGCGTCCTTGAGCGTTTTTGCGCCGCTCTCGACCGCGACCACCTCGGCGCCGAGCAGCTTCATGCGGAACACGTTCGGCTGCTGCCGCGCGACGTCGACCGCGCCCATGAAGATCGTGCAGGGCAGGCCGAACAGCGCCGCGACGGTTGCGGTGGCGACGCCATGCTGGCCGGCGCCGGTCTCGGCGATGATCTTTTGCTTGCCCATCCTTTTCGCGAGCAGGATCTGGCCGATGCAATTGTTGATCTTGTGTGCGCCGGTGTGGTTGAGGTCCTCGCGCTTGAGGTAGATCTTCGCCCCGCCGAGGTGATCGGTCAGCCGCTGCGCGAGCCACAACGGGCTCGGGCGGCCGACATAATTCTTCAGCAGGTCGTCGAATTCGGCCTTGAACGCCGGGTCGGCCTGCGCCGCGCGATATTCGCGATCGAGGTCGAGGATCAGCGGCATCAGCGTTTCGGCGACGTAGCGCCCGCCGAATTGGCCGAAATGGCCGCGCTCGTCGGGGCCGGTGCGAAGGCTGTTGGGTGCGTGTGTCATCGGCCCGCCGCTTTAAGGAAAGCCGCGATCTTGTCCACATCCTTGACGCCCGGTGCGCTCTCGACACCCGACGAGACGTCGACGAGCGGCGCGTTGGTCGCGGCGATGGCCTCGGCGACGTTGACGGGCGTGAGGCCGCCGGCAATGCCCCAGTCGATGCTGTGTCGATGCCCGACGAGCAGCGACCAGTCGAAGCGCGTGCCGGTCCCGCCCGGCATCGCCTGCGCGGGGGCATCGAAGAGCAGCCGGTCGACGACGCCCTCATATTGCAGCGAGCGCGTCAGCGTCCCCGCATCCTTCAGCCCGACCGCCTTCCACGCCTCGGTCTTGGTGTTCGTCTTGACCGCGTTGATCCACTCGGGGGTCTCGTTGCCGTGGAACTGGAGGATGTCAGGCCGCACCGCGCTCCATGCGGCGCCGGTGAGTTGCGGCCCCGCGTTCACGAGCAGGAGTGCGACCTTGACGCCGCCTGCGGCGGCCTGCTTGCGCAACTCGGCCGCGGTGTCGAGATCGACGTAGCGCGGGCTGGGTTCGTAATGATTGAGACCGATGTGCGTGGCGCCGTGACGGATGGCGGCCTCGACCTCTTCGGACGTCTTGAGGCCGCAGATTTTGACGAGTGGAGGCATGGCTACCGGATGATCCAATGTCCGTTCGTGTCGAGCGAAGTCGAGACACGTCTGGCGCTGTGTTGGCGTGTCTCGACTTCGCTCGACACGAACGGGAAAGGGAGTGCGTGCAGGCCTAAAGCGTTGCCTCGATCTCGCGCGCTGCCAGGTCGGGGTCGGGCGACTGGCTGATCGGGCGGCCGACCACCAGGATCGACGCGCCGTCGGCCATCGCCTGCGCCGGGGTGACGATCCGCTTCTGGTCACCGGCGCTGCCGTTCGCGGGGCGGACGCCGGGGACGACGAAATAGCCGCCTGGCCAGGTGTTACGCGCGATCTTCACTTCCTGACCCGAACAGACGATGCCGTCGAGGCCCGATTCGCGCGCGAGTTTGGTCAGGCGGACGACCTGGTCGTGCGGGGTGCCGCCGACGCCGATATCTTCGAGATCGGGGGCGTCGAGGCTGGTCAGCACCGTGACCGCCACAACCTTGGTGTTCGTCCCGGCGGACGCCTTCGCCTCTTCGAGCATCGCACGGCCGCCCGCCGCGTGGACGGTGATGATCGCGGGTTCGAGCGGGCGCAGCGCCTGAATCGCCTTGGCGACGGTATTCGGGATGTCGTGGAGCTTGAGATCGAGGAAGATCGGCAGGCCGATCTTGGCCATTTCATGCACGCCATGATGGCCGTTGGCGCAGAAGAATTCGAGCCCGAGTTTCAGCCCGCCGACATGGTGCCGCACCTTCTGCGCCAGCGTCTGCGCGACGTCGAGGTGGGTGGTGTCGATCGCGAGATAGAGCGGCGAGGTCATGGCTTGTCCGTAGGAAAGAGGTCGGTCGGGGTGGCGGTCGGGGGAACGTCGTTCACCGGCGTCGCGGCAAGCGGCGCGGTCGCCGGGGCATCTGCGGGGCGGTTCGCCATCGCGCGCAGGTCGGAGAGCTGGCGCTCGCTATGGTCGAGGCGGCGTTTGAGCGACCAGCGCGCGGCGCGCAGCGCGATCCATAGCGGGACGCTGCCGATCAGGAACGAGACGAGGATCAGCACCGGTAATTTGGTGTCGAGCACCTGACCCGGCCAGATGGTGACGGTGATCGGGTTCCAGTTCGCCATCGAAAACACGACCAGCACCGCGGTGAGCAAAACCCAGATGATCGTCCGTACTATGCCCACGTCTGTTGCTCCTGTTCCGACCCCGCATGAGTCCTAAGCGAGTTTGGCGCGGGTTTCCAGAGGGGGGCGTGCCTTTGATCCTCCCTGCCGCGAAGCGGCGGGGAGGGGAACCGCTCGCGAAGCGAATGGTGGAGGGGCCGAAAGCTTGCACGGCGCCTGACGGCGTCGGCCCCTCCGTCAGCCCTGTGGGCTGCCACCTCCCCATCGCTTCGCGACAGGGAGGATTGAGCCATTACTCCCCGAACACCCGCGCGAAGATCGTGTCGACATGCTTGAGGTGGTAACCGAGGTCGAACAGCGCGGTCAGTTCGTCGGCCGACAGTTTCGCGGTGACGTCGGCGTCGGCCTTGAGTAGGTCGAGCAGTGACAGCGCGCCGTCGCTTTCCCACACCTTCATCGCGTTGCGCTGGACGAGGACATAGCTTTCCTCGCGGCTCGCCCCCGCCTGTGTCAGCGCGAGCAGGACGCGCTGCGAATGGACGAGGCCGCCCATGCGGTCGAGATTCTTCTGCATCCGTTCGGGATAGACGAGCAATTTGTCGACCACGCCGGTCAGGCGGCCCAATGCGAAGTCGAGGGTGATCGTCGCGTCGGGACCGATGAAGCGCTCGACCGACGAATGGCTGATGTCGCGTTCGTGCCACAGCGCGACATTTTCGAGCGCCGGGACGACCGCGCTGCGCACCATGCGCGCAAGGCCGGTGAGATTCTCGGTCAGGATCGGGTTGCGCTTGTGCGGCATCGCCGACGAACCCTTCTGGCCCGGCGAGAAATATTCCTCGGCTTCCAGCACTTCGGTGCGCTGCAGGTGGCGGACTTCGGTCGCGAGCCGCTCGATCGATCCGGCGATGACGCCCAGCGTCGCGAAGAACATCGCATGGCGGTCGCGCGGGATGACCTGGGTCGAGACGGGTTCGACCGACAGGCCGAGCTTTGCCGCGACATGCTCCTCGACGCGCGGGTCGATGTTGGCGAAGGTGCCGACCGCGCCCGAAATGGCGCAGGTCGCGATATCGGCGCGTGCCGCGATCAGCCGCGTCTTGCAGCGGTCGAACTCGGCATAGGCCTGAGCCAGCTTCAATCCGAAGGTCACCGGTTCGGCATGGATGCCATGGCTGCGGCCGATCGTCGGGGTCATTTTATGTTCGCGGGCGCGGCGTTCGATCGCGGCGAGCAAGGCGTCGAGATCGGCGAGCAACAGGTCGGCGGCCTGGCTGAGCTGGACCGCGAGGCAGGTGTCGAGCACGTCGCTCGACGTCATGCCCTGGTGCATGAAGCGCGCCTGGTCGCCGACATTCTCGGCAACCCAGGTCAGGAAGGCGATGACGTCATGCTTGGTGACCGCCTCGATCGCATCGATCGCGGGCACGTCGATGACGGGATTCGTCGCCCACCAGTCCCACAGCGCTTTGGCGGCATCCTGGGGTACGACGCCCACTTCGGCGAGCGCGTCGGTGGCGTGCGCCTCGATCTCGAACCAGATGCGGAACCGGTTTTCGGCCGACCAGATGGCGGTCATTTCGGGCCGGGCGTAACGCGGGACCATGGTTTTTCCTTCCTTTAGGATCAATTTATCGCGGAATCGGCGCGGAATCGCGACAGGGCGCGCCCTAGCAGGGACGGGCCGCCCCGCCAATCGCCACCGAAATGCAACTTACGCTTTTGGCGCGCGGTTGACCCTATGCCCCTTCAGGACAGCGGCGCGCAAGGCGAAGCGTCGCATCACAACAGGAGAAATATCATGTTGAAAACCATGCTTTTGATTGGCGCCGCCGCGATCAGTTTCCCCGCGCTGGCGCAGGACCAGCCCGCCGATCCGACCGCGCCGCCGGCCCAGACCGACAGCGCGCCGCCGGCAAGCCAGCCGTCCGAACCCGCGACCGAGGCCACGCAGCCTGCACCGGCGCCCGACGCCGCGCAGCCCGCGCCGACCCCGGCTCCCGATGCTTCGACAACCCCGCCGGCGAGCCAGCCCGCTCCCCCGGCTGGCGAAGCAACCACCGCGCAGTCCGCGCCGAGCGGCAGCGCCGCAACTCCGGCCCAGGTCGCCCAGATCGTCGATAAGGAGTTCCCCACCTATGACGCCGATTCGAGCGCCGAGCTCAGCGAAGTCGAATTCGCGGGCTGGATGAAGAAGCTGCGCAGCGCCAGCGAGCCGACGGTCGATGTCGAATCGGCCGAGGTTCAGACCTGGATTGGTCAGGCTTGGGGTGCTGCCGATGCCGACAAGAACGGCACCGTCAGCAAGGAAGAACTGACCGCGTTCCTGTCGCGCGGCGCGTAAGCGCCCCTGACTGGGTGGTGAAGCCGTCGGAGCGATCCGGCGGCTTCATCGCGTCTGGCCTTCATTCGGACGGCTGTTTCACCGCGATGATCGTCAACCGATGTTCCTGTCCGCCGCGGTCGGGCCACATGATCGACTGGCCGGTACGCAGGCCGATGAGTCCTGCCCCGACCGGCGTCAGGATCGACACGCGTCCCGCCGCGATGTCGGCAAAGGCGGGGTAGACGAGTTCGACCGTGCGCTGGGTCCCGGTCTTTTCATCGGTGAAGGTCACCTCGGACCCCATGGTCACGACATTGGCGGCAATCTTGTCGCGGCTGCAGATCGACGCACGGTCGATCTCGCCGAGCAGCATTTCATAAATGCGGTTCAGTTCGTGCTGCTTGTGCAGCGCGAGTTCGGTCAGCCGGTCGGCTTCGACGTCGATCATGTGGATCGCCGGACGCGCGGCGCGCGATTTGGTTTTGGTCTGGGTCATGGTGCGGACTTTCCGGATAAGGGCAGGCGCACGCAATCGTTCGCGCACGCGATCAAATTTTGTCGGAAATTTGCCCCGGGCTCGGGGCGAACGCGCCGGAACCCGGGGCTAGATGCCCGCGAGAAGTTGACCCCCGTGGAAACGGAAGCGGAGAAGGCCGCGTCGAATCTGCATAAAGGGATGATGTCCTGTGTGGCGGGGGAAGTCAAATCGCGGGTCTTCAGTCAGGATTCTAGAGCAATCCCATCGCGCGCATGCTGCGATAATCGGACCCGCCGATGATGATATGGTCGTGGAGGGTGATGCTCAGCTTCGCCGCCGCTGCCGCGATATCGCGGGTGATCGCAATATCCTGGCGGCTCGGTTCGGGGCTGCCGCTGGGATGATTATGGACGAGGATGATCGCCGCGGCGCCAAGCTCGAGCGCGCGCTTGACGACTTCGCGGGTGTAGATGGCGGACTGGTCGATTGATCCTTCGCTGACCAGTTCGTCGCGAATCAGCATGTTGCGCGTGTTGAGATAGAGGACGCGGACGCGTTCGATATCGAGCGGCCCCATGTCGGCGCGCAGATAGTCAAGCAGGGCATCCCAGCTGGAGAGCAGCGGACGTTCGGCAAATTCGCCCCTGAGCATGCGCAGGCCGGTTGCCTGGACGACCTTGAGCGCCGCGATCGCGCCGTCGCCGAGCCCGTCGACACGGCGCAGCGCATCGGGGTCGGCGGCGATCAGCTGTGCCAGCGAGCCGAACTCGCGGAGCAGCGCCTTGGCGAGCGGCTTGGTGTCGCGGCGCGGGATGGCGAGGGCGAGCAGATATTCGACGAGTTCGTAATCGGCGAGCGCCTCGCCGCCAGTGTCGAGCAAGCGCGCGCGCAGCCGCGCGCGATGTCCCGTATGATCGGCGTCCCCCATGGATCCGGAATAGCAGCTTGTGGGGCGCACTCAACGGCCATAAGGTTTGTCGCATATGGCAACGTCCTGTCTTTTGCAGCCAATTGCGCCATTTCGGCGTTATCTTTCAGCAAAGGGCGGACTCGCCGGGGCGCATGAGGATCGAATAAAGGCGCCATGACCGACTCCGTCGAAACAGCCAGAATGGTCAGGCAGCGTCGCCGCATCAAGAAGCGCTGGCTGACCGGCGCGGCGCTCGCGGTGCTTGTCGGCGGGCTGTGGCTGGCGCGCGAGCCGATCGCCGACCGCTTCGTGCGCGAACAGCTCGATTCGCTGGGCGTACCCGCGACTTACGACATCGAAGAGATCGGTTTTCGTACCGAGCGCATTTCCAATGTCGTCATCGGCGACCCCAAACGCCCCGACCTGACCGCGAAGGTCGTCGAAATCTCGCTCGGTTACGGTTGGAGCGGGCCTTATGTTTCGACGATCACCGCCGACGGCGTGCGGCTGTACGGGCGGTTCGCGGACGGACGGCTGTCGCTGGGAGCGCTCGACAAGTTTCGCGATCCGACGAGCACCGATCCCTTTGCGCTGCCTGACCTGTCGGCGGTGCTGACCGACGCGCGGGCGCGGGTCGAGACGCCATGGGGCAATGTCGGCGCGACGCTGAACGGGCGCGGGCATCTGCAGCGCGATTTTTCGGGGACGCTCGCGCTGGTGGCCCCGACGATCGATGCGGGCGGATGCCGGGGGGATGCGATCAGTTTTTACGGCCCCTTGACGGTGCGTGACCTGAAACCGCGTCTGAAAGGACCGCTGCGCGGGCGCGAAGTGCGCTGCGCCGAGGAAAGCGTCATCGCGCGCGCGCCGCAGGTCGCGCTCGACGTGACGCTGGGCGCCGACCTGCTGAGCTGGGATGGCAAGGCCGATGCGGCGCTGGCCTCGCTCGTCGCCGGCCCGGCGCGTGCCGAGCGGGTGGCGCTGCTCGCCGGGTTCAAGGGCAATGCCGACAAGACCGCGCTGACCTTCGACGGCGAGGCGCAGCGGTTGAGTGGACCCGAATTCGCCGCGAGCCGCGTCGACATCAACGCGACCGGCGAGGTCGGCAAAGCGGCACCTAAGCTTAAGGGCAGCATCGGCTTCGCGCGCGCTTCGGCCAGCGCCGGGCTGCGCCAGCGCATCGCCGCGAGTGCGAATGGACTGGCCGGCAGTCCGGTCGGACCGCTGGGCTCCAAGGCCAGCGGGGCACTGGCGCGGATGCTGGGCGACATCGGCGGCAAGGCCGATTTTGTGCTGGCGGGCGAGGGCAAGACCGCACGTATCGAACTGATCGGGCTCGATCTGGTCAGCGAAAGCGGCGCGCGGCTGACGGGAGGCGCCGACAGCCGGATCGGCTATCTATTCGCGGCCGCCGCGCCAGCTTTCGTCGTGCAGGGCCAATGGGCGTTCGGCGGTGGCGGACTGCCCGAAGGCACACTCGATCTCGACCGCCGCGCCGACGGCACGCTGTCCGGCCTGGCGCGGATTGAGCCCTATGTCGCCGAGGGTTCGCGGCTGGCGCTGGCGCCGGTGCGCTTCTCTGGCGGGGCAGGCGGGATGATGCGCTTTGCAACGGTGGCCGAACTCACCGGCCCACTCGCGGGCGGGCGTGTCGAGCGATTGCGCGTGCCGATCGACGGCGTGCTGGCGCCGACCGGGGCGCTGGCGCTGAGCGGTGGTTGCACGCGGATCGCCGCCGACCGCATCGACGTCAGCGGCTTCCGGCTCGCCGGGCCGGCGGTCGACTTGTGCAGCCGCGCAGGCCAGCCCCTGCTCGCGGCGGGTCCCGACGGGCTGCGCGGACAGATCCGCATGCCGCGGCTGGCGCTGCGCGGGACGAGCGGGAGCTCGCCCTTCTCGCTGGCGTCCGGGGCCGGCGAGTTCGACCTGACGACGATGCGCTGGTCGCTGGCGGGCGCCGATGTCCGTCTGGGTGAAGGCGACGGCGTCACCCGGTTCAGCGCCGAACGGATCACCGGCGCGTCGACGCCGAAGGGGCTCGCGGGCGACCTCGTCGGCGCGGCCGGCAAGATCGGCGCGGTGCCGCTCGACATGAGCGAGATCGGCGGGCGCTGGACCTGGACCGGCGGCGTGCTTGGGCTCGACGGGTCGATCGTCGTGACCGACGCGCTGCCCGAACCCGACGCGCGCTTCTTCCCGCTGATCAGTACCAACGCCGCGCTGCGCTTCGCCGATGGCCGGATCGACGCGACCGCGGGCTTCGCCGAACGGCGGAGCGGCGCGCATGTGCTCGACACCGTGATTCGGCACGAACTCGGCAGTGGAACCGGATTTGCCGATCTGAAGGTTCCCGAATTGCGCTTTGGCGACACTTTTCAGCCGGACCAACTCACCCGTCTTGCGCTGGGCGTCGTCGCCAATGTGCAGGGATCGGTGGTCGGCGATGGCAGGATCGACTGGTCGCCCGCCGGGGTGACGAGCCGCGGCACCTTTGCGACCGCGAACAGCAATCTCGCCGCCGCCTTTGGTCCGGTCACCGGCGCGACGACGACGCTGACCTTCGACGACCTGATCGGTCTCCATTCGGCGCCGAACCAGAAGGTCCGGCTCGCCGAACTCAATCCGGGAATTCCGGTGAAGGACGGCGAGATCGAATATCAGCTGCTCGGCGACAATCGGGTGCGGATCCAGGGCGGCAGCTGGCCGTTTGCCGGCGGCACGCTCGAGCTGCATCCGACGACGCTCAATTTCAACGCCGATCAGCCGCGACGGCTGACCTTCGATCTCGTCGGGGTCGATGCGGCGATCTTCCTGCAGAATTTCGGGTTTGAAAATATCAACGCGACGGGCAAGTTCGACGGCACCCTGCCGGTCGAGTTCGACGGACTCGGCGGACGGATCGTCGGCGGCCGCATCGACGCGCGCGATGGCGGCGGAACGCTGGCCTATGTCGGCGAGCTGACCAACCACGACCTTGGCGTGATGGCCAATTTTGCCTTCGGGGCGCTGCGCAGCCTCAAATATGACGACCTCACCATCGTCCTCAACGGCGACCTCGACGGCGAGATGGTCACCGACATCCGCTTCGGCGGCATCGGGCAGGGCGAAGGCGCGACGCAGAACTTCATCACGCGCCAGGTCGCCAAGCTGCCGCTCGTGTTCAACATCAAGATTCAGGCGCCGTTCCGCCAGTTGATCACATCGGCCAAGGGCTTTTATGATCCGACCGTCTATATCGAACAGAATCTGCCGGCGCTGATGCAGGCGCAGGAAGACGCCAAAGCCGCCGCCGCGAAAAATTCGACCGTTCAGCCTCCAGCAAGCGAGCCCGTGCAATGAAGAGAACAAGAAGTGAAGCGAGGAGGCGGGCCGGGATCGGTCGGTGTCTTGCGGTAACGATCGGCGCGGCGGCTCTCACCGGCTGCGTGCAGATCGAAACCCCCGACAAGCCGATCGAGATCAACCTGAATATCAACATCAAGCAGGAAATCGTGTACCGGCTTGATGGAGATGCCAAAAAGCTGATCGAACAGAATAGCTCGATATTCTGACAGGGAAAAAATATGATGACGAAGATTTGGAAACCCACCGGAATTGCGATGGCCGCCCTGGCTGCGACCGCCGCCGTGGCGCTGATGGTGCCCGCGGCGATGGCGCAGCGCGACCCCGCTTATGAGGCCGCCCGTTCGGCGGGGCAGGTCGGCGAGCAACCCGACGGCTATCTCGGCTATGCCTCGACCCCGACCCCGGCGGTCCGCGCGATCGTCGACGACATCAATATCAAGCGCAAGGCCGCCTACACCAGCGGGGCCCCGGCAGGCAGCACGGTCGAACAATTCGCTTTCGTCACCGGTTGCAATTTGATCGCCAAGACCAAGCCGGGCGAGAAATATATGGCGCCCGACAAGAGCTGGAAGACCCGTGACGCCGGCGCGCCGGTTCGCGATTCGCGCTGCCCCTGATTTTTCGGAACGACAAGGGCGCCTGCGGGCGTCACATGCCGCCGCGCCCCTAAACGCGGCGGCATTTTTGTGCGCCCGCCCGGCGCCATTTTTGTGCAGTTGCGCACAAGCATTGACTTAATGGGGCGTCATTCCTAAACGGACCGCGCCTTAGGGGTCCCCCGATTTTTCGGGCCTTTTTTCGCAGGCGGAACCGGAGCTTTCCGGCGCTGTTTCAGGAGGATGGCGGGAAATGACGGGGAACGGCAGCGATCCGGAACCAGCTTCGGAGGATTCGCGCCTGGTCTCGCTCGAAGAGCGATTGGACCGGGCCGAAGCCGCAGAAGCAAAACGGAACGCGGTGAACGCCGGACCGGAGACCGATGCCAATTACAAGCTCGGTAACCGCGTATTGGCGGAATTGCTGGGCGGCATCGGTGGCGGCGCGTTGGTCGGTTGGACGATCGATCATTTTGCCGGCACTGCGCCCTGGGGTCTGTTGGTGGTGCTGTTCCTCGGAGTGGCGGTCGCCTTCAGAAACATATTTCGAATTGCCAATATTCGGCCGACAAAGCCGGATTGAAGCTGGTTTGACTGGGATTTAGGCGAGGTATCGCGTGGCGGATCAAGGTAAAGTGGACCCGATGCACCAGTTCGAGGTGCAGAAGATGTTCGACATGTTCCATGTCGGGGGTCACGAGGTCGCTTTCACGACGAGTGCGATGTGGATGATCGTCGCCGGCCTGCTTTTGTGGGTGTTCATGATCGGCGGCATGAAGCGTCAGCTCGTCCCCGGTCGCTGGCAGGTCGCGGTCGAGGGTTTCACCGGCTTCATCTCCAGCATGATGAACGCGAATATCGGCCCCGAAGGCCGCAAATATACGCCCTATGTCTTCTCGCTCTTCATGTTTATCCTGATGCTCAACCTCATCGGCCTCGCGCCGCTCGGGCTGTTCGGCGTCCATCCCTTCACCGTGACGAGCCATTTCACGATCACCGGTTTCCTCGCGATCCTCAGCTTCGCGATCGTGCTGATCGTCGGTTTCTGGCGCCACGGCCTGCATTTCTTCTCGCTCTTCGTCCCGCACGGCACGCCCTGGTGGCTGCTGTGGCTGATCCCGGTGATCGAACTCGTGTCGTTCATGGTCCGCCCGTTCAGCCTCGCGCTGCGACTGTTCGTCGCGATGACCGCCGGTCACGTGCTGATGAAGGTGTTCGCTTCGTTCATCATCGATGGTCTGGCCGCGAGCCCGGCGATCGGCATCGGCGTCGGCATCCCCAGCATGGCGCTGATGGTCGGCATCAGCGGGCTCGAGCTGCTGGTCGCGGGTATCCAGGCCTATGTTTTCGCGTTGCTCACGTCGCTCTATCTGAACGACGCGATCAACCTGCACTGATTTTTCAACCGTTTAACTAACGTTTTTCCCAAGGAGTTTATACAATGGACGTTCAAGCAGCTTCGCTCATCGGTGCCGGTCTGGCCGCCATCGGCGCCGGTATGGCCGCCATCGGTGTGGGCAATGTGTTCGGCAGCTTCCTCGAAAGCGCGCTTCGCAATCCGGCAGCTGCCGACGGCCAGCAGGGCCGCCTGTTCATCGGCTTCGCGGCTGCCGAACTTCTGGGTCTGCTGTCGTTCCTGATCGCGATCCTGCTGTACCTCAAGGCAGCCTGATTTCGTCGGCGGGGCGGGCGTTTCGGCGCCCGCCCCGCGACCGCTTTCCTCTTTGTTCGTTGAGATAGTCCATGCCTCAGATCAGCCAATTCGCTGAAAACTGGTATGCCGCATCGCAGATTTTCTGGGTGCTGCTGACCTTCGGCTTCGTTTTCCTTGTCATCGGCCGCGGCATGCTGCCGAAGATCGAGGCGACGGTGGACGCGCGCGACCGCAAGGTTGCCGACGATCTCGCGGCGGCAAAGGCGGCGCATGCCGCCGCCGACAACCTCGAGGAAAGCTATCGCCAGCAAAGCGACGCCAGCCGCGCCGCCGCGCAAAAGGCGGTCGCCGACGCCAAGGACAAGGCCGCGAAGGACGCCGAAAAGCGTCTCGCCAAGGTCGATGCCGAACTGGCGGACAAGCTGGGTGCGGCCGAAGCCGATATTTCGGCGGCGCGCACCTCGGCGATGGCCGAGATCGAATCGGTCGCGGCCGAGGCGGCGACCGACCTGGTCGCCAAGCTGTCGGGTGTGAAGATCGGCGCGGCGGATGCCAAGTCGGCGGTGAAGGCGGTGCTCCATGGCTAATCTTGCTCTGATCCTGTCCGAAGCCGCGGGCGAGACGCACGTCGAACCGGCGTCGTTCGGTTTCATCGACGCGACCGTCTGGGTCTCGATCGCGATGGCGATCTTCATCGCCATCCTGCTTTGGAAAAAGGTGCCGGCGCTGGTCGCGGGCATGCTCGACAACAAGATTGCCGAGATTTCGAAGCAGCTCAAGGAAGCCGAGCAGCTCCGCCTCGACGCCGAATCGCTGAAGGCCGAATATGAAGCGAAGCTCGGCGATGCGGCGAAGGAAGCCGACCAGATGCGCATCCGCGCCGAAGCCGAGGCGGAAACGCTGGTGACCAAGGCCAAGGCCGACGCCACCGCGCTGATCGCGCGCCGCAAGCAGATGGCCGAAGACCGCATCGCGGCAGCCGAAGCCGGTGCGCTCGCCGAGGTTCGTGCGGCGACCGCCAAGGCCGCAACCGATGCCGCGGCGAAGCTGATCGCCGACAAGCATGACGCCGGGGCCGACAAGGCGCTGGTCGACCAGGCGATCGCGGGCGTCGCCAAGGGCTGAGCCCGGGCGATAGTGCCGACAACAAGGCGCCCGCGGATTTCCGCGGGCGTTTTGCTTTGGGGTGCTAGGGGATGGTGAGCCCCGTGGCCCACGCCTTGGTGGCGGGACAGGCGTCCATCGCGTGGCCATAGCTTTCGCGCGCTGTGGTGCGGGCGATGTAAGCGCGTTCGGTGTCGCCGAGGAGGTAGCCGATCGTGCGCTGGGCGAACTGCAGCGCGTAGGTCACCGAGATGTCGGCGGCGGTGAAGCGGTCGCCTGCGATGTAAGGCGTCTTCGCCAATTGGCGGCTGACGAGGCCGAGGCGGCTTTCGAAGACGTCGCGCGCCCATCGGGTGGTCCAGTTCGCCTGCTCGGCCTCGGGAGCGAGGATGATGGTGGCGACGATCGCGTTGATCGGCCCGGCAAGCCCGGCCTCGCCCATGTGCAGGAATTGCAGATAGGTCGCGAAATCGGCGTCGGTCGGCGCGGGTGCGAGCGGGCTCGGGCCGTGCCGCGCGAGCAGATATTCGAGGATCGCGATCGATTCGACCAGCACCGTGTCGCCGTCGACGATCGCCGGGATGAAGCCGGCGGGGTTCACGGCGAGGAATTCGGTGTCCTTCTCCAAGCCGTTAAGCAGATCGACCGGGCGCATGCGATAGGGCAGCCCCAGTTCCTCGAGCAGCCAGGCGACGCGGAAGCCGCGGCCTTCGCCATAGAGGGTGATCATCGCGTCCTCCTTCAGAACCGGATCATGATCCGCCGGGCGAGGGCGGGGGAGATGCTGTGGAGGGTCTGCAACAGCTTCACCATGCCGGCGTTGACCTCGCGCTTGTTCGACCGGATGCCGGCGACGATTTCGGCGGCGCAGTCGTGCGCGCTCATCTTCTTGCCGCTGCGGCCCGCGGTCATATTGGTCTCGACCACCGGGGGGAGCGCCTCGATCACATGGACGTTGCTGTCCTTGAGCAGGTGGCGGATCGCCTGCGTATAGCTGCGCAGCCCCGCCTTGGTCGCGCAATAGATCGATCCGCCGGCGCGCGGCGCGATGGCGAGGCCCGAGGTGACGTTGATGATCGCGGCCTCGGGCTGGGCGCGCAGCACCGGGAGCAGCCGGGTACACAGCGCGATCGGCGCGTCGAGATTGGTGCGGATGCAGTGCGCGGCGCTGTCGAGCGTGGCCGGGTCGTCGAGTTCATAGTCACTGCCGACCCCGGCGTTGTTGACGAGGATCGCGAGCGGCTTGCCCGCGACGCCGTCGACCACCGCATCGACGCCCGCCGCGGTCGACAGGTCGCCCGCGATGGTGCCGAAGCCGAGCGCCGCCATCGCCTGCAATTTGTCGGGCGAGCGGCCCGTGACGATGACGTCGGCGCCCGATCCCTGCAGTTGCAGCGCGATCTCGCGCCCGATGCCGTCGCTGCCGCCGGTAACCAGCGCCAATTTGCCGCGTATCTCCATCCGACCCCTCCGATGTCAATTTGCCTGTCACTTTACCTGTCACACTATGGCGGGTCGCATCGTCCTCGCCTACATGCAAAATCATGGCCCGCCCGAACGCTCCCGACCGATTCAACGAAGAGAAGGCGACCTATGTGATGCGCGGCGGCGACGGGGAGGGCGACCAGCCCGACCTCGAGCGCGGCGCGGAAGCGATCCGCAATGTCGTGAAGAAGCTGCCGACGCGGCCCGGGGTGTATCGCATGCTCGATGCGCGCGGCGATGTGCTTTACGTCGGCAAGGCACGCGCGATGAAGAACCGGGTGTCCAATTATACTCAGGTCGCGCGGCTGCCGCAGCGGTTGCAGCGCATGGTGTCGCAGACGCGCGCGATGGAGATCGTCACGACGACGAGCGAGGCCGAGGCGCTGTTGCTCGAGGCGCAGCTGATCAAGCGCTATCGCCCGCCGTACAATGTGCTGCTGCGCGACGACAAAAGCTTTCCCTTCATCCTGTTGCGCATGGATCACAAATTCCCGCGGGTGCAGAAGCATCGCGGCGCGCGGCGTGCGAAGGGGCGCTATTACGGCCCGTTCGCCAGCGCGGGGTCGGTGAACCAGACGCTCAACGCGTTGCAGAAGACGTTCCTGCTGCGCAGTTGCACCGACAGCTTTTTCGCCAACCGGTCGCGGCCGTGCCTGCTTTACCAGATCAAGCGGTGCAGCGCGCCGTGCGTCGGTCGTATCTCGACCGAGGATTATGCGCAGCTCGTCGGCGACGCGCAGGATTTCCTCGAAGGGCGGTCGATCGCGGTCCAGAAAAGGCTCGGCGATGCGATGACGCAGGCTGCCGAGGCGATGGATTTCGAGACGGCGGCGATCGTGCGCGACCGGTTGAAGGCGCTGACCTTCATCCAAGGGAGCCAGTCGGTCCACGCCGACGGGCTGGGCGATGCCGATGTGTTCGCGCTGGCGGCGAAGGGCGGGCAGCTCTGCATCGCCGGCTTCTTCATCCGCGGCGGGCAGAATTGGGGGCATCGCAGCTTTTTCCCGGCGCATGTGTCGGGGGTTCCCGAAGCCGAGGTGATGGCGAGCTTCCTGATGCAATTTTACGAAGGCGTGCCGCCGCCGAAGCTGATCCTCGTCGACCGCGAGCCCGAGGAATGCGCGTTGGTCGCCGAGGCGCTGGGCGAACTCGCCGAACGCAAGATCGAGATCAGCGTGCCGCAGCGCGGCAACCGGCGGCGGTTGCTGGAGCAGGCGGTGCGCAACGCGGGCGAGGAACTCGACCGGCGGCTCGCCGAGAGCAGTTCGCAGGCGAAGCTGGGGCGCGAACTGGCCGATCTGTTCGACCTCGACAATCCGCCGCAGCGGATCGAAATCTACGACAACAGCCATATCCAGGGCACCAATGCGCTGGGCGCGATGGTCGTCGCGGGTCCCGAGGGCTGGATCAAGGGCGCCTATCGCAAGTTCAACATCAAGCGTGCCGAGACCCAGCCGGGCGACGATTTCGCGATGATGGCGGAGGTGTTCCAGCGCCGCTTCGCGCGCGCGATCGAGGAAGACCCCGAGCGAACCAAGGGCGAATGGCCCGACCTGGTGCTGATCGACGGCGGCAAGGGGCAGGTATCGGCGGCGGGCGCGGTGCTCGCCGAGCTGGGAATCGACGACCTGACGTATATCGGTGTGGCGAAAGGGCCCGACCGCAATGCCGGACGCGAGACTTTCTATCATCCCGACGGGCGCGAATTCACGTTGCCGCCGAACAATGCGGTGCTGTTCTATATCCAGCGGTTGCGCGACGAGGCGCACCGCTTCGCGATCGGCGCGCATCGGGCGAAGCGGGCGAAAGCGATGGGATCGTCGCCGCTCGACGAGGTGCCGGGGATCGGTCCGGCGCGCAAGAAGGCGCTGCTGATGCATTTCGGCACCGCGCGCGCGGTGCGCGGCGCGAGCCTCGAGGATTTGCAGAAAGCGCCGGGCGTGAGCGCGGCGGTGGCGCAGGCGGTGCATGATTTCTACCACGCGGGACGGTGAGGAGAGCGGGACGATGGATTTTGGCGCGATGATGCCGCTGGCGGCGACGCTCGGGGTGACGATCCACGAAGGGACTAAGGAGCGCGTCGCGGGCAAGCTGCCGGTGCGGGCGGAGATCTGCACCGCTGGGAACATTGTCCATGGCGGCGCGATCATGGCGTTCGCCGATTGCCTTGGCGCGGTCGGCGCTTTCCTGACGCTGCCCGAGGGCGCCACGGGCACGACGACGATCGAGAGCAAGACCAATTTCCTCGGTGGCGGGCCGGTCGGGTCGGTGCTGGTCGGCGAAGCGACCCCGGTGAAGGTCGGCAAGCGCGTGTCGGTGTGGCAGACGCGCATTCGGACGGAAGAGGGCGCCGATGTCGCGCTGGTGACGCAGACGCAGCTGGTGCTTTGGCCAGCCTGAGCGCCGAAGCGATCGTCTGCGCGGTGCGCGCGCATGGCGAGCATGGCGCGATACTGCGCGCGCTGACGCGCGAGGCGGGGCTGGTCGCGGGCTATGTGCGCGGCGGGCGGTCGCGGCGGCTGCGCCCGATATTGATGCCGGGCAATCTGGTCGCGCTCGAACTGCGGGCGCGGACCGAGGAGCAGTTGGCGGGGGCGACGGCCGAATTGCTGGCGAGCCGGGCCCCGTTGCTGGCCGAGCCGCTGCCGTCGGCGGCGATCGACTGGGTGACGAGCCTGACCGCCGCGATCCTGCCCGAGAGCCAGCCTTACCCGGCGCTTTTCGATGCGCTGTCGGGGTTGCTCGATGCGATCGGGGTGGCGCCTTCGGCGCGGCTATGGGCGGCGGCGCTGGCGCGGTATGAGCTGTTGCTGCTCGCCGAACTGGGGTTCGGGCTCGATCTCGACGAATGCGTGGTGACGGGGTCACGGAATGGTCTGGCATTTGTCAGTCCGAAGTCGGGCGGCGCGGTGTGTGTCGAGGCGGCGGTCGGATATGAGGAGCGGTTGCTTCGCCTTCCGGCGTTCCTGCGGGGCGCAGGCGCGGTCGAGGCGATGGACGATGTACTAGACGGGCTGGCGATCACCGGGCATTTCCTCGACCGCGATCTGCTCGAAGGGCGCAACCGCGAACTGCTCGGCGTACGCGCGCGGCTGATCGACCGGCTCGGCAGGGCGGTTGCATAGCCCATTTGCCATGCCGGGCTTGACCTGGCACCCGCCTTTTCATCTTCAAGACAAGGCAGGCCCCGGATCAAGTCCGGGATAAGGAACAAGAAGGCCCGGCGGTGCCCCGCCAACGCGACGGTTGCGTCGCGCGCGCTCGCTGCCTAAGCGGCTCGCGAGACACGAAAGGGCGACGCATTGAATATCCTGCTGCTGGCTGGCGACGGTATCGGTCCGGAAATCATGGTGGAGGCCGAGAAGGTGCTCGCCGCGCTCGCGCTTCCGGTGACGCTCGACCGCGCGCTCGTCGGCGGTGCCGCTTATGAGGCAACCGGCCACCCGCTGCCGTCCGAGACGTTGGCCAAGGCGAAGGCGGCTGATGCACTCCTGTTTGGGGCGGTCGGCGATCCGCGCTTCGACAGTGTCGAACGCCATCTGCGGCCCGAGCAGGCGATTTTGGGGCTGCGCTCCGAACTCGGGCTGTTCGCCAATCTGCGGCCCGCGAAGCTATTCGCGGGGCTGGAAGACAGTTCGGCGCTGCGTCCCGAGGTCGCCTCGGCGATCGACCTGCTGATCGTGCGCGAGCTCAACGGCGACGTCTATTTCGGCGAGAAGGGCACCCGCACCACCGCCAGCGGCGAGCGTGAAGGCTATGACATCATGTCGTACAGCGAGAGCGAAGTGCGGCGCATCGCGCATGTCGCGTTCCGCGCGGCGCAGGGACGCCAGAAGCGGCTCTGCTCGGTCGACAAGGCCAATGTGCTCGAAACCTCGCAGCTGTGGCGCGATGTCGTGATCGAGGTGGCGGCGGAATACCCCGACGTGACGCTGAACCATATGTATGTCGACAATGCCGCGATGCAGCTGGTGCGCAATCCGGGGCAGTTCGACGTCGTCGTCACCGGCAATCTGTTCGGCGACATATTGTCCGACCAGGCGTCGATGTGTGTGGGGTCGATCGGCCTGCTCGCCTCGGCCTCGCTGAGCGAAGGCAAGCAGGGGCTGTACGAGCCGATCCACGGCAGCGCGCCCGATATCGCGGGCAAGGGCGTGGCTAACCCGCTGGCAATGATATTGTCGCTGGCGATGCTGCTGCGCCATTCGGGCGGCGATGAGGCGAGCGCGGCGCGGATCGAGGCGGCGGTGGGACAAGTGCTGGCGGACGGATGCCGCGGCGCCGACCTGGGCGGCAACATGAGCACGACGGCGCTGGGTGATGCGGTCGTGGCGGTTTTGAACGGATAAGGCAGATGAAAAAGACAACGGGTTTCGATCGCGGTACGACGCGCAACTGGCATCCCGCGACGCAGGCGGTGCGCGGCGGCACCTGGCGCAGCGAGCATGGCGAGACGTCGGAGGCGCTGTTCCTGACCTCGGGCTATACCTACGACAGCGCCGAGGAAGTCGCGGCGCGCTTTGCCGGCGAAGCGCAGGGCATGACCTATTCGCGGCTGCAGAATCCGACGGTCGCGATGCTCGAGGAGCGGATCGCGCTGATGGAAGGCGCCGAGGCGTGCCGGACGCAGGCGACCGGGATGGCGGCGATGACCACGGCACTGCTGTGCCAATTGTCGGCGGGCGACCATATCGTCGCGGCGAAGGCGGCGTTCGGGTCGTGCCGCTGGCTGGTCGACCATCTCTGCCCGCGCTTCGGCATCGAGACGACGGTGATCGACGGGCGCGACAATGACGCGTGGGAAAAGGCGATCAAGCCGAACACCAAGGTGTTTTTCTTTGAGACGCCCGCCAATCCGACGATGGACATCGTCGACATGAAGCACGTCTGCGCCGTCGCGAAAGCGCACGGGATCACCAGCGTCGTCGACAATGCGTTCGCGACCGCGGTGCTGCAGCGCCCGATGGATTTCGGCGCCGATGTCGTGGCCTATTCGGCGACCAAGCTGATGGAAGGGCAGGGCCGCGTGCTCGCCGGCGCTGTGTGCGGGACCGAGAAGTTCATCAACGAGGTGCTGCTGCCGTTCCAGCGCAACACCGGGCCGAACCTGTCGCCGTTCAACGCCTGGGTGGTGCTGAAGGGTCTCGAAACGCTCGACCTGCGCGCGCGGCGCCAGTCCGAAAATGCGCTGGCGGTCGGCAAGTCGATCGAAAAGCGGGTGACCAGGATGTTGCACCCCGGACTGGCGAGCCATCCGCAGCATAATCTGGCGATGAGCCAGATGGAGGCGTGCGGGCCGATCTTCTCGTTCGTGCTTGAAGGCCGCGAACAGGCGATGGGATTTCTCAACGCGCTGGAACTGATCGATATTTCGAACAATATCGGCGATTCGCGCAGCCTGTGCTGCCACCCCGCCTCGACCACCCATTATGGCGTCAGCGCCGAGGCGCGCGCGGACATGGGGGTGGTCGAGGGCATGTTGCGGATCAATATCGGGCTGGAGGATCCGCGCGACCTGATCGCCGATCTGGACCGGGCATTGACCAAGGTCGGGCTTTAGGCGATTTTGACAGCGTGACGATGATCGACTCCTTCTTTCCCTATGCGGAAACGACCGGCGCGGTGACGGTGCGGGTGGCGGTCAGCTATCTGCCCGAACAGTCGCACCCGTCGCTGGGGCGCTGGTTCTGGGCCTATCATGTCCGCATCGAAAACCATGGGGACACCGCCGTGCAATTGATCAACCGCCATTGGCGCATCGTCGACGGGCGCGGACAGGTCAGCGAGGTCGAGGGCGAAGGCGTGGTCGGCGAGCAGCCGATCATCCAGCCGGGCGGTGCGTTCGACTATGTTTCGGGATGCCCGTTGCCGACCCCCGAGGGATCGATGATCGGCAGTTACGACATGGAGGGCGCCGACGGCGGACATATGCTGATCGCGATCCCCCAATTCGCCCTGAAGATGCCTGCGACCGCCCCATGAAACGCACCCATTTGCCGCTCAACGCGCTGCGCGTGTTCGATGCAGCGGCCCGCCACCTGAGCTTCACCCGCGCCGCCGACGAGCTGGCGGTGACCCCCGCCGCGGTCGGGCAGCAGATTCGCGCGCTCGAGGATATGCTGGGCGTGGTGCTGTTCCGCCGCACGCCCAAGGGGCTGGAACTGACCGGCGAGGCCGATGCCGGGCTCGACGCGCTGCGCCAGGGGTTCCTGCAGTTCGAGGAATCGGTGCGCGCGATGCAGGCGGGGCAATCGTCGCAGTCGCTGACGATCGCCGCGCCGCGCGACCTGACCGCCAAATGGCTGGCGCCGCGCCTCGCGCGTTACAGCCAGCAGGCGCCCGATGTGCGCTTCACCCTGGTGTCGGCGGACGGCGGGATCGATTTTACCGAAGCGAACCTCGATCTCGCGATCTTCTGGAGCGACGGCACCGGCGATCATGAGGGCGTCGCGCTGGCCGAGGCGATGATGGTGACCGTCGCGGGTCCGGGCAGCGCGAGCGACACGCGGATCGCCTGGCCGGGTTGCCCGGTCGACGACGGCGAACCCGCGCTGCGGCTGGGCGATGCGGGGCTGGCGATCGACGCCGCCGCCAACGGGCTGGGGCAGGCGAACGTCCCCGCGATGCTCGCCGAGGCCGATATCGCCTCGGGCCGCGTGCGGCTGGTGCGCGAGGCCTTTGCCGTGAAGCGCGGTTACTGGCTGGTCGCGCCGACGCCGCAGTGGCGGCAGGCGAAGGTCAAGGCGCTGGTCGCGGCGCTGACCGCTTGATGTAACCTGCGGCGAATCTTTCCCGAACCCGTTGGCAATCGAGACCAACAGGGGAATATCAATGTGGAAATTTGCGGACCGGTTGCCTCCGGTAACCGTCGGCCTTGCGACGCTGCGCTGGTCGCTGGTGCTGATCTTTGCGCTCTTCGGAATAGCGAAATTCGCCGCCTATGAGGCCGAGGGTGTCGCGCAGATCGCCATGGGCTATCCGCTGTTCGCCTGGATGTACCCGTTGATCGGGGGGCAGGGTGCGAGCAATGTCATCGGCGTGATCGAATTGGCCGCGGGCGCGCTAATCGCGCTTGGAGCCTGGTCGCACCGCGCCGGGCTGGTCGGGGCCTTGATGGGTGTCTGCACCTTCCTGATCACGCTCAGCTTTGCCCTCGGCGCTCCTTTGTGGGAGCCGGGCTACGGTTTTCCGTTCATGGGGGCGTTCGCGCAATTTCTGTTCAAGGACGCGGTGCTGCTCGCCGGGTGCGTGACTCTGGCGCTGCATGCCGGGCACGCGTTGCGGGAGCAGGCCGGAGCGGTCGCCTGATTATCTGGCGGCGAGCGCGAGCAGCCGGGTGACCAGCCCGGCGATCGTTTCGGTCGAGACCGCCGCGTCGGGGTTGTTCCAGCTCATCGTGACGACGACCCATTTGCCGTCGGCCTCGCGCTGGCCGAGCAGGCTCATCGACAGCACGCCAAGCTCGGAGCCGCCCTTGTAGCCGAGATAGGACCAGCCCTTCGCCGCGCCGGGGCCGACGCCGTTGTTGATCGCCATTGCTGCCATCGTCGTATCCGACTGGCGCGCGCGCAGGTCGATGAAGGCGCGGGCGATGTCGGTGGGGCTGGCGAACCATTCGAGGCTGTCGATGAAGCGCGGGCCGCCGCTGAAGCTGACGCCGTCGACGTTGGCGAGGGTCAGCCGATCCTTGTTCGTTTCGATGAGTTTGCGCTGCGCCTTGTCGTCGGCGGCGACGAAGGCGGTGCGTTCGGCGGCGAAATTGTCGCCCTTCAGCGCGAAGGCCTCGACCGTGGTCAGGAAGGGGATGTTGCGCGACGGGTCGCTGTGGCCGGTGCCGCGCATCCGCGCCTCGATCTTCTCGCGGCCAAGCAGGTGGATCAGCGTGTCGGTGGCGCCATTGTCGCTGACCGAGATCATCCAGTTGGCAAGCGTCTGGAGCGTCACCGGGGTGTCTTTCGGCCAGTTGGCGGTCGCGCTCGACGAAAAGCTGAAGTGCGACAGCGGCACGACGTCGGACCATTTGCGCTGGCCGGCGGCGACCTGGGCCGCCAGTTCGTCGAGAATGTAGAGCTTGAAGGTCGAGCCGATCGCGAATTGCCGGTCGGGCTGCGTGGCGGCGATGGGCCTGATCGTCGCGCCGTCGAGTTCGGCGACGAGGAAGCCGGTGGCGCCGGGGAGCGCGGCGATCTCGCTTGTTACACGGTCGAAGCTGTCGCCCGCCATGGTGAAGCCGGTGATCCGCAGCCCGGTGACGCGGGCGCCCTCGCCGGCGCCGACTTCGAGCGCGATCGTGCCGACGCCCTTTTCGAAGCGGAGCATCACCGTTCCGGCGCGGCCATTGGCCGATGTGGCGCTGTCGACGGCCACCGGGGCGCCATATTGGGCGATCAGGCTGGCGGTGATCGCCTGGAACTGCGCCTCGGGCACCGCGGTCTGGAAGGACGGGTCGAAATAGTCGGCATAGGCGATGCGCCCGGCGAGCAGGTCGACCAGCTGCGCAGCGCGCTTGTCGAAGGCGGTGGCGGCAGCAGCCGTTTCGGGCGGCTGGGCATAAGATACGGCCGACGGGACGATCAGCGTCGCAGCGAGCAGGGCGGTCAGCATGGGCTTCATTCGGAGTCTCCTGGCGTGGCCGCGCGGTCGATCCGGTCGATCCGGGCGCGGAGCATGGCGGCGGCGCGGTGGTTGAGCAACCAGATGCCGCCGAAAAGCAGCAGCGGAAGCACGAGGAACAGCGTCAGGCCGAGCGCATCGGTCCGGCCGAGCAATATCGCCTCGCCTGCCATGAAGGTCAGCAGGCCGGGAAGCAGCGGCGCGAGATACCAAAGGCCGACCCGCGCCAGCATATGTTCCTCGCGGACCAGCCGGGCGCGGTAAAAGGCCCGAACGTCGGTCGCCTCGGCGTCCGGATCGGGGCGCGAGGTGCGGCGCGCCAGTTGCCAGACGACGACCAGCACGCCGGCGATGACAAGCAGGCTGCCGATCTTGAGCAGCGCGCCGGGCAGGATGATGGCGTAGAGCGAGAAGCCCGCGAGCACGATCGCAGCGGCGATATATTCGCGGCGGTTGCGGCGCTGGACGATATCGCCGAACCGCGCCGCCCGGCGCTTGATCTCGTCGAGCGGCAGCGGGGCGAGGACGGCGTCGCCGCCCTGCCAAAGCCCGTGCAGGCGGGCGTCGTCGGAAAAATCGGTCATACGGCACCTCCTTGCGCGAAGCGGCGCGTGAGCATGGTTTTGAAGCGGTGGATCTTGGTCGTCACGGAGTCGGGCGAAACGCCGGTCACCTCGCCAATCTCGGCGCTTGTTATCCCCTCGAGATAGAGCAGCAATATCTGGCGGTCGGGCGGATCGAGGCGGTCGATGATCGACAGGATCAGCGCCATCGCCCGGTCGCTTTCCGTCGCGTCGAAAGGCGAGGGGGCGTCGGTCGCGAGGTCGACATCCTCGATGCTTGTCCAGCCGCGGGCGTTGCGGCGGCGATGCGCGAGCATGTGCGAGGTCGCACGGTTGTGCGCGACGCGCCAGACCCAGGTGCTCAGCGAACAGCGCCCGTCGAAATTGGCGAAGCTTCGCCACAGCGCGACCTGCATATCCTGTTCGAGATCGCGGCGCAGGTCGGGGTCGGCTTCATAGCCGCGCGCCATGCGGGCGAGCGCCGGGCCGAAGCGCGCCATCGCATCCGTAAAGAGCCTGTCCCGTCCGGCTTCGTCCACGCCGATCTCCCGTCTTTCGTGTCGCATGGCCTTTTAGTCGACCGCGACGGAAATTTCTGACGGGAGGGGTGAAATTTATTTCGTCAGGCGTCGATCGCCGCCTCGTCGAGGGTCGCGGCATTGGCCTGGATGAACTGGAAACGGTGCTCGGGATGCTTGCCCATCAGCCGGTCGACGAGGTCTTTGACCAGATGGCGTTCCTCATATTCCTGCGGCAGCGTGACGCGCAGCATCGAGCGCGTCGCGGGATCCATCGTCGTTTCTTTCAACTGGTTGGGGTTCATTTCTCCCAAGCCCTTGAAGCGGCCGACGTCGACCTTCTTGCCCTTGAACTGCGTCGCTTCGAGTTCGGCGCGGTGCGCATCGTCGCGGGCATAGGCGGTCACATTGCCCGCGGTCAGGCGATAGAGCGGCGGCTGCGCCAGATAGACATGGCCGTTGCGCACGATGTCGGGCATTTCCTGAAAGAAGAAGGTCATCAGCAAGGTCGCGATATGCGCGCCGTCGACGTCGGCGTCGGTCATGATGACGATCTTTTCGTAGCGCAGCCGGTCGGAATCACAGTCCTTGCGCATCCCGCAGCCGAGCGCGAGCGCAAGGTCGGCGATTTCGGTGTTGGCGCGGATCTTGTCGTTGCTGGCGCTCGCGACATTGAGGATCTTGCCGCGGATCGGCAGGATCGCCTGAGTCTTGCGGTTGCGCGCCTGCTTGGCGCTGCCGCCCGCGCTATCGCCTTCGACGATGAACAATTCGGTGCCTTCGGGACCGTCATTGGCGCAGTCGGTAAGCTTGCCCGGCAGGCGGAGCTTACGACCGCTGGTCGCGGTCTTGCGTTTCACTTCGCGCTCGGCCTTGCGCTTCAGGCGCTCGTCCATGCGTTCGAGGATCAGCCCGAGCAGCGCGCGGCCGCGGTCCATATTGTCCGACAGGAAATGGTCGAAATGGTCGCGCACCGCATTTTCGGTGAGGCGCGCCGCTTCGGGGCTCGACAGCCGGTCCTTGGTCTGGCTCTGGAACTGCGGGTCGCGGATGAAGACCGAGAGCATCATCTCGCCGCCGTTGAACACGTCCTCGGCGGTGATCTGCGCTGCCTTCTTCTGCCCGATCAACTCGCCGAAACCGCGCAGCCCTTTGGTCAGCGCCGAGCGCAGCCCGGCTTCGTGGGTGCCGCCGGCGGGGGTCGGGATGGTGTTGCAATACCAGCTGTACGACCCGTCGGACCACAAAGGCCAGGCGATCGCCCATTCGGCGCGGCCCTGATCGCCGGGGAAATCCTGGCGACCGATGAAAGGCTCGGCGGTCGCGCATTCGCGGGTGCCGATCTGTTCCTTCAGATGGTCGGCGAGCCCGCCGGGGAACTGGAACACCGCTTCGGCGGGGGTGTCGTCGCCGATCAGTTCGGGCGCGCATTTCCAGCGAATCTCGA
Source organism: Sphingopyxis sp. Root1497 (assembly GCF_001427085.1). Taxonomy (NCBI): domain Bacteria; kingdom Pseudomonadati; phylum Pseudomonadota; class Alphaproteobacteria; order Sphingomonadales; family Sphingopyxidaceae; genus Sphingopyxis; species Sphingopyxis sp. Root1497. The sequence continues at coordinate 1,620,607 of NZ_LMGF01000005.1, read as the reverse complement.
CCCCGGCAAACAGATAGGCTTTCGAACGCGCCATGCGATAGAGCCGCTGCGGCTTGAAACGCCCGTGGTCGCCGAAGATTTCAGGGTCGGGGATGAAGGATACGCTGGTGCCGCGCCGGTTGGGGGTGGGGCCGAGTTCTTCGAGCCCGCCCTGCGGCGCACCCCGCGAAAAACGCTGGCGGTACAGCAATTTGTTGCGCGCGACCTCGATCACCGTGTCGGCCGACAGCGCGTTGACGACGCTGACCCCGACGCCGTGCAGGCCGCCGGACGTGGCATAGGCCTTGCCCTCGAACTTGCCGCCCGAGTGGAGCATGGTCATGATGACCTCGAGCGCCGACTTGCCGGGGAATTTGGGGTGCGGATCGACGGGCATGCCGCGGCCGTTGTCGACCACGGTCAGGCGATTGCCGGCGTCGAGCGTGACTTCGATGCGGTTGGCATGGCCGGCGACCGCCTCGTCCATGCTGTTGTCGATCACTTCGGCGGCGAGATGGTGGAGCGCGCGTTCGTCGGTGCCGCCAATGTACATGCCGGGGCGGCGGCGCACGGGTTCGAGCCCTTCGAGCACCTCGATCTGCGAGGCGTTGTAGCTGTCGGTGGCGGGCGTGTTGCCGTCGAACAAATCGTGACTCATGGCCCCGCTATAGGAGGGCGCGAAGGGCGCTGGCAAGGGCGGTTGTCGCGCCGTTCGGCCATCGCCCGACGCACTCGCTTCGTCCGATTTTCGGCAGCATGAGGAACTTCGGAGGGAAGGAGAAGGTTTCTCCGTCGACGCAAAGTCATTCAAAAAGCGGAGCAAAAAATGAAAACCCTCTCTCTCCTCGCCGCCACGGCGGCCGTGGCGGCAATGGCGACCCCGGCGTTCGCTCAAAGCGGTCGCGACACCTCGCAGGATTTCAACGGTCCCTATGTCGGCGTCACCGGCGGTTATACCGTTCAGCCGAACGATGGTCGCGAAACCTTCGTCTTCGACACCAACCAGGACGGCACCTATGGTGAAAACGTCAATACGTCGGGCGGAGCCAACGCCTTTTCGCCCGGATTCTGCGGCGGCTCGCCGACCGGCACGGCAAACGGCAATTGCCGGAACGACAAGGACGGTTTCGAATATTTCGGCAAGCTTGGTTATGACCGGCGCATGGGCAATATCGTGATCGGTGCGGTCCTCGAAGGTGGGCGTAGCGAAGCCAAGGACAGCGTGTCGGGCTTCTCGACGACCCCCGCTGCCTATCGCTTCTCGCGCTCGGCCGACTATCAGGCCAATGCGCGGCTGCGTGCCGGCTATACCCCCGGCGGCGGCGTGCTGTTCTATGCGACCGGCGGCGGCGCCTATGCCAAGCTCGACAATCGCTTTTCGACGACGAACAGCGTGAACAGCTTCGCCGACAACGGCCGCACCAACGGTTGGGGCTATGTCGCGGGCGGCGGTGCCGAGGCGATGCTGACCAAGAATGTCTCGCTCGGCCTCGAATATCTCTACACCGACATCCAGGACGATGATTTTGTCGTCAATGTCGGGCCGGGAACCGCGGCGGCGACCAATCCGTTCCTGCAGAACGGTCCGGGTACCGACATCAAGCGCAGCGACGACCATTTCCGGACGCATAGCGTGCGTGCGAGTTTGAACTTCCGCTTCTAAACGGTTGGTACCTGCGGAAGATTTAAAGGAAGGCGCCGGACCTGCGACAGGTTCGGCGCCTTTTTACGATCGGGCGCCAGGCGCCGGAAAAATCGCGAAGCTGCCGTTGGCGCTGCTGACCAGGCGCTCGTCCTGGTAGAGGCGCGCTTCGATGTTGGCGATGCGCTTGCCGCGGTGCAGCACCGAAGCCTCGCAGGTCAGCCTGCCTTCGCCGACCCGAACATGATAGTTGAACTTGATCTCGAGCGTCGCACACCAATAATCGTCGGGCAGGAGGCTGGTCAGCGCTCCGCCCATCGCCGAATCCGCGAGACTATAGGCGACGCCGCCGTGCGCCGCGCGTTGCGGGCTGAAATGCTGCTTTGCATTGATGTCGATCGCCATCGTGCAGCGCCCGTCGCCGCGCTCGATCATTTTCATGCCGAGCGCGCGCGCGAAATCGAAATCCTGCTCGAACGGCCTCAACGGACGCCCCTCAACGGACCCGGGGGCCTCCGAACGGCGGCGGCGGCGGCGGGCGGCGGGTGCCGCGCGGCAGCTGCGCCTGATAGGCGCGGCCGCAATGCTCGACGCAATAGGGGAAGCCCGGGTTCACGGCGACGCCGCAGAAATGGAAGTCGGGTTCGCCCGGGTGCCCCATCGGCCAGCGGCAGATGCGGTCGTTGAGGTCGAGCAACGTGGTCTTGCCGGCGATCTCGGGGCTCGGCTTCGCGGGCACCAGACGGCGCGGCGGCGCGGGCGGAATCGGCGCCTGCTGGTCGCCGGGACCCTGGCGGATGAAGCCGCCGGGGCCAATCGAGACGATACGCGGTGCGTCGGGCTTGCGCGGTGCGGCGTCGACGCCGCTTTCGTCATCCGACTCCGTTTGGGGGGCGGGCTGCGGTTCGGGGCGCACGGGCGCGACCGGGCGCACGGGAGCCGGCGCCGCGGCGCGCGGCGCGGGCGGCGGTGCCGCAGGCTTGGGAGCCACCGGTGCGGCGACCTTTGCCGGCTTTGCCTTTTCGGTCGCCTTCACCGGCGAAGGGCGCGATTTCAGGCCCAGGCGATGCGCCTTGCCGATCACCGCGTTGCGGCTGACGCCGCCGAGTTCGTCGGCGATCTGGCTGGCGGTCAGCCCCTTTTCCCACATGTTGCGCAGGCTCTCGATGCGCTCGTCGGTCCAAGACATTCTTCAAATCCTTATCATTCCGCCGTGCGGGCGGTCCGGCGGTCCCCTGCGGAACGCGGCCGTCGTTGCCCAGCTTGCGGGAAAGTCGGGGAGGCGATAGGCGAGAACGCCATGAACGACCAGCCCCAAATTTCGCGCCCCGACTCGGGCACCATGTCGGGAGAATTCGCCGCGACCCCGCGCTTTGCGGAACCCGGCGTGCCGCATATCCGGACGCTCAACGTGCCCGGCATGCAGGCCCTATATGTCAAAGAGGTGCGGCGCTTTTTCAAGGTGCAGCTGCAAACAATCTGGGCGCCGGCGATCACCACGCTTCTTTTTCTGGTGATATTCACCGTCGCGCTGGGCGGGGCGGGGCGCACCGTCATCGGCGTGCCCTTCGCCGATTTCGTCGCGCCGGGGCTGATCATGATGGCGATGTTGCAGAACAGCTTTGCCAATAGCTCCTTTTCGCTGCTCGTCGGCAAGATCCAGGGGACGATCGTCGACTATCTGATGCCGCCGCTCGCGGTCGGCGAATTGATCATCGCGCTGATCGGCGCGGCGGTGACGCGGGCGATCCTGGTCGGATGCGCGCTGTGGCTCGCGATGCTGCTGTGGCCGAACGTCCATGTCGTGCCCGACCATTTGTGGGCGGTCGCGGTGTTCGGCGTCCTGGGGGCTTCGATGCTCGGCTTCCTCGGCCTGATCACTTCGGTGTGGGCCGAGAAGTTCGACCATGCCGCCGCGGTGACCAATTTTGTCGTCACCCCGCTCGCGCTGCTCTCTGGCACTTTCTATGCGATCGACCGACTGGCGCCGGCCTTTCAGTCGGTCCCGCATGCGAACCCGGTCTATTATGCGATCATGGGGTTCCGCTACGGGTTCATCGGCACCGTCGATTCGACGATCACGAACCCGGTGCTGACCGCGATCCTCGTGCTCGTCGGGGTCAATGTCGCGCTGGGCGTGGTGACCTATCGCCTGCTGGCGTCGGGCTGGAAGCTGAAGGCGTAACCGCCTGCCTCAGTGGCGGTGGATCGCGCGGAGGCGATAGCCGCCCTGGTCGAGCCATTCGAACATCGCGTCGATCTGCGGATGGTCGACCGGACCATGCTCGCCGTCGGCGACGAGATTCTGCTGGCTGACATAGGCGATATAGGACGAATCCTCGTTTTCGGCGAGCAGGTGGTAGAAGGGCTGCTCCTTCGCCGGGCGCATGCCCTCGGGAATCGCGTCATACCATTCGTCGCTGTTCGAAAAGACGGGGTCGATGTCGAAGACGACGCCGCGGAAATCGAACAGGCGGTGACGCACGATATCGCCCGGCGCGAAGCGCGCGCGCTCGATCAGCGGGGCGACGACGGCCTTCGGGGCGCTGGCAGGGAATTCCATGGGAGATTCGGACATCATCGCCTCTATCTATGGCTATTCCCTCTTGTTTCAAGCCCGTTACACTTGGCCTGCCGAATCCCGGCTGTGACGACCGTTACAGAGGCGTCGGCAAGTTGAGCTACTTTGCTCCCGGGACGCGTACCCGGACCCGTTCGGGTTTCGGGGCCGTCCCTGGCAACCAGGGAAAGGCATAGTATGAACGAAACACCTTTTGGCGAACCCATCCCCCCCGGCACGCCGGCCGCGGGAATCGTCCAGCGTGCCAAGGACATCATCCTGAAGCCGAGCGAGACCTGGGCCGCGATCGACACCGAGCCGGCGACCACCCAGTCGATCTATATGCCCTATGTGCTGGTCCTCGCCGCGATCGGTCCGGTCGCGCAGTTCATCGGCGGACAGGTGTTCGGCATCAGCATTTTGGGCATGACCTTTCGCCCGCCGCTCGTCGGCGCGCTGGTGTCGTCCATCCTGTCCTATGGCATGACGCTCGCGACCACCTTCGTGCTGGCGCTGATCATCGACGGGCTGGCGCCCAACTTCGGTGGGCAGAAGAACCAGATCCAGGCGTTGAAGGTTGCGGCTTATTCGGCCACGGCCGCCTGGCTCGCCGGAATCTTCGGCATTGTGCCGTCGCTGGCGGTCCTGGGGATCGTGGGGCTTTACAGCCTGTATCTGCTCTATCTGGGCCTGCCGATCCTGATGAAGGTGCCGCAGGACAAGGCGGTCGGCTATACGGTCGTCGTGGTGATCGCCGCGATCGCGCTGTTCCTGGTGGTCGGGCTGGTCGTCGGGCTGATCGCCGCGCCGCTCATCGCCCCGACGATCGTCGCACCAACGCTCTGAAGCCCCGCGGCCGCTCCGAAGATCCTTCGAAGCGGCCCGCGGCCTCGCCGTTGGTCGATAACGGGAAAATGGAGGAGAGTGAGGGATTCGAACCCTCGGTACCGTTGCCGGCACTTCGCATTTCGAGTGCGACGCTTTCGACCACTCAGCCAACTCTCCTCGCTGAGGCAGACGCCCCTAGCGACGGCGCGATGATGTTGCAACCCCCCTGCGGCAAGCAAAGCGTGCCTCGGCGACAAGAGTCCGCGAAAAGAGCGAGATAGCGCGTCCCCGTCCGTTTCTGCTCGCATGGTTAAGCGCTTGCTAGCCATGTCCGATCCTGTCATGTTCGCGCCGGGGAGACCGCCGCTTCACCGAAGTCGGCGAATCTTCGTGCGCGATCGGGAAGGGGCGGCACGAAAGGCACCGCTTTTCCGGATCGATCGCAGCATTTGGGTGGGACTTGTTCCGATCGCGCGGCCTTGAGCCGACAGGCGACCGGGCGATCATTGGGGGTATTTATGACCAGATATACTATACGCGCGCTGTGGGCGGCGTTTGCGGTGCTGTTGGCCATTCCGCTGGCGACGCCGGCCTCGGCACAGGCGACGCGAACCTGGGTTTCGGGGGTCGGCGACGACGTCAATCCGTGCAGCCGGACCGCGCCGTGCCGCACTTTCGCAGGCTCGATTTCGAAGACCGCAGCGGGCGGCGAGATCAATTGCCTCGACCCCGCCAGCTTTGGCACGGTGACGATCACCAAGTCGATCAAGCTGCTCTGCGACAATGTCGATGCAACGATCATCGCCAGCGGTACCAATGGCATCACGATCGCCGCCGGCGCGTCCGACAATGTCGTGATCAGCGGCATCAACATCGATGGGATCAACACGGGAACCAACGGCGTGCGCATCAATAGCGCGGCCAATGTGCACCTGCGCAATATGACGATTCGCGGTTTCCGTGGCGCGACGAGCTATGGCGTCACCTTCACGCCGACCACCGCCACGACCTCGCTGGTCATCGACAATGTCACGCTGGTCAAGAACGGCGTCGGCAACGGGTCGGGCGGCATCCTGGTGCAGCCGGGGAACAATGTCGCCGCGAAGGTCGCGATCAACAATCTCCGGGCCAGCGACATCGCCGGCACGGCGGTGCGTTTCGACACGACCGGTTTTACCGGCGTGACGGTGAAGGCCACGCTGACGAACAGCGTGTTCACCGACTCGGCCAGCGCGATCTTCGCGAAGGTTCCGACCGGCAATGTCGTCGATGCGGTGATCAGCAAGAATGTGATCAGCGGCGGCCAGAACGGCATCGTCGCGCAGGACGTCGGCGCAAGCCTTTATGCCAGCGGCAACCTGATTTCGCAGAACAGCGCCTTTGGCGTGCGTTCGGTCAGCGGCGGCGCGATGGTCAGCCTCGGCGACAATGAGGTGATCAACAACGGCAACAACGGCGCGTTCACCGCGACCGTCGGCAAGCAATAATCTCCGGCGCGCCGCCCGCGGGGGTGGTGCGCTTTGGGTACAGATTTGGGGAAACGATCATGAGACATTCCATCAAAGCGCTGATTTACGCGTCCGCCGCCGTTGCCGGCACGATGGCCTTTGCCGCACCGGCATCGGCGCAGGCCACGAAAACCTGGATTTCGGGCGTAGGCGACGACGCCAACCCGTGCAGCCGTACCGCGCCGTGCAAGACCTTTGCCGGGGCGATTTCGAAGACCGCCGCCAGCGGCGAGATCAGCTGCCTCGATCCGGGCGGCTTTGGCGCGGTGACGATCACCAAGGCGATCACCATCGAATGCGACACGACGACCGCCGCCATCTTGGTTTCCGCCGGCAACGGCATCAACGTCAATGCCGGCGTGAGCGACATTGTCATCATCAGCGGCATCGATTTCGAAGGCTTCGGCCAGGGCGGACGCGCGGTGAACATCCTCCAGGCTGGCGGGGTGGTTGTGCGCAATTCGACCGTTCGCGGGTTCCGTGGGGGCGCCACCGGCAATGCGATCAATTTCGCCCCGGCCAATGCGGGAAGCTCGTTGACCGTCGAGAATGTGACGATGACGGCCAATAATGGCGGAATCGTCGTAGTTCCCGCGAATGGCGGCCTTGCGACGGTTTCGGTGAACAATGTCCGGATCACCGGCAACACCGATTCGGGCGTGTTCATCCAGCCGGTCAACGCAGGCACCACCGTCAAGGCGACGGTGTCCAACAGCCTGCTCGCCGATACCGGCACTGCGCTTGCAGCAACGACGTCGGGCAATTCGATCCAGTTGCTGGTCAAGGACAATGTCATCACCGGCAACAGCAATGGCGTGGTGGTTGCCGGCAGCAGCCTGTCGTCGCAGCTCGTCGGCAACCGCATCGCGGGCAACGGAATCGCCATCGCGGCCGCGAGCGGCGCCAATCTGCAATCCTATGGCGACAATGTCATCGTCGCCAACACGACGAACGGCAGTTTCACTGGCTCGGTCGTGAAGCAGTAACGGCGCGATCGGCAGAAAATCGGGGCGTCCGGCGAAAGCCGGGCGCCCTTTTTCGTGTGCGTCAGACATCGCGGGATTGTTGCGATCAGTTTTTCGCTCTCGATTGCAGGGCATTAACCCCGCGTTGTCCGGTTATGGCTACGATCGTGGCCGGCGACGGCTCGAGGGGAAGAACATGCCGGAATATTTTATGCGGGCATCGCTCGCCGCGTGCGCATCGCTGTTGGCGTTGCCGTTCGCGACGCCGGCAGCGGCGCAGGCAACGCGGACATGGGTGTCGGGAGTTGGCGATGACGTCAACCCTTGCAGCCGCGCTGCGCCGTGCAAGACCTTTGCCGGGGCGGTTTCCAAGACTGCATGGGGCGGCGAGATCAACTGTCTCGACGGGGGCGGCTTTGGTGCGGTGACCATCACCAAAAGCATCGCAATCATATGTGACGACACATTCAATGGTGTGCTGGTGACGGGGGCGAATGCGATCACCGTGAACGCGGCCGACTATGATGTCGTTTTCTTAAGCGGCTTTGACTTTGAGGGTTTTGGAACGGGGGTCAACGCCGTTCGGTTCTTGGGCGGTGGCGGGCTGCTCATCCGCAATTCGACGATCCGCAACTTCCGCGGAACCAATGGGTTCGGGATCAATTTCACACCAACCTTACCCGCCGCCCGGTTGGTGCTCGACGATGTTACCATTGTCGGCAACGGCGCGTCGAGCGGCGTGACGGGAGGGGTAATGATCCAGCCGGCAGTGAATGCCTCCGCCTCCTTCACCATTGTCAACAGCCGGGTGACCGACAATAATCGGGGCGGTATTCGCGTCGATGCTTCCGCTGACGGCGCGAGCGTCAAGGGGATGATTTCAAGCAGTGTCGTCTCCGGCAACCAGATTGGCCTTTATGTTCGGTCGGTAACTGGCGGCGGTAACGCAAATGTTGCGCTGATCGATACGGTCGTCAACGGTAACAGCAGCAGCGGTGTGCTGTCCGAGAGCGGTGCCGCCACAGTCAGCGCCAGTCGAAGCACGATCACTGACAATGGCAACGGTGTTCGGGCAATGACGGGAGGAAACATCGTTAGCTTTGGCGACAACGTCGTGGCCGGTAACAACAATAATGGCGTTTTTACTGTCGTGGTACCAAAACAGTGAGAAGGTCCGCGTCGATCCACAATGCGCAACAGGCAGGTTTTCCGGGGGCGATGGCGTGATGCGATATTTGAACCACACAGTGATGGCGTCTGCACTTGCAGCGGCCATGGGCTTTGCGGTGCCCGCATCGGCGCAGGCGACGCGCACCTGGGTGTCCGGAGTTGGAGACGATCTCAATCCTTGCAGCCGCACGGCGCCCTGCCAAACCTTTGCGGGTGCCATCGTCAAAACGGCGTCCGGGGGAGAGATCAACTGTCTCGATGCCGGGCTGTACGGCATGGTGACGATCACCAAGTCGATCTCGATCATTTGCGAAGGCCAGACTGGTAAGATACAGCCAGAGCTAACATACGAAAATCGCTTCGGCGCGATAGTCGTGGAAGCTGGCCCAGATGATAAGGTATTTCTCAGCGGGCTTGATATCCGCGGAGGAAACTGGGCCGGTCAAGGCGGGATAGCGTTCCTATCGGGCAAGGAGCTTCATGTCCGAAATTCAACCTTCCACAATCTGGGCAGTTGCGCGATCGGAGTCAGCGACGCTGGTTCGGTTCTTCTGGAAGATATAACTTCGAGCGCCAATTTTTGCGGTTTGGGTCTTCATAGAAGCTCCGCGGGGACGTTGAACTTTACGGCCAGAAATATCCGTATAACGGATAGCTTGCGGTCAGGAATTACCGTCGGCACGTCTTCGTCCACGGCGTCGGTGAAAGGCGTGGTGTCGGAGAGTCTGATTGCCACAACGACTGACGACAGCTGGGGCTTTGACAACCACGGAATAACGGCAAATGCGTCGAGCGGACAGATACATCTGACGATCGAAAACAGCATCATCAAGGACCAAAAGATCGGAGCGATCGATGCGCGGGGGGCCGGTGCCATCCTCGGCGTGAGGGGCAGCGTTATCGCGCACAACATGCTCGGCGTTTCCTCGCAAGGCGGTGCCAGGGTGTCGAGCTACGGCGACAATATTCTGCTCGATAATGTGTCAAACGGCAGTTTCACCAATAGCGCTACCAAGAAATAGCTAGCGTCGGACGCTCAACGGATCGCCAATCGTGGGAAGCCTTCCGGCGGTCAGACGTCGCGCAGTTTGACTTCCGCTATGTGGCGCTTGCCGCCGCTGCGCCCGAGCTGGACGAAGACATCGACGGTCGAGCGCACATAATGATGAACGTCGGCGCGGTCGAGGCGACTTCCCGATTGCAGCACCAGGAGCGTCAATTGCTCGATCGCGCGTTCGGGGCTGTCGGCGTGGATCGTCGTCATCGAACCCGGATGGCCGCTGTTGACCGCGCGCAGGAACGAGAAGGCCTCGACGCCGCGCAGTTCGCCGAGGATGATGCGGTCGGGGCGCAGGCGCAGCGAGGCGCTGAGCAGGTCCTCCGCGGTCGTATGCGTCTCACCGAGCGCGCTGCGGGCGGCGAGCAGGCCGACGGCGTTGGGATGGTGGATGGTGATTTCGGGCGTGTCCTCGATCAGGATCAGCCGTTCGCTTGTCGACACTTCGCGCAGCAGCGCGTTGAGGAAGGTCGTTTTTCCCGACGAGGTTCCGCCCGAGATCAGGACATTCTTGCGGTTCTGCACCGCGGCGCGGAGCAGTGCGGGAATGTCGCCGGCGTCGAGCAGGTCGTGCAATTTGCGGTCGAGGTCGCTGGCCTCGCCAAGCCGCCCCGCCCTGGTCGCGGCAAAGGCGCCGCTGTCGGCATAGTCCTCGAGCCGAAGGTCGGGTGAGACATGTTTGCGGATCGCCAGCACCATGCCGCCACGCGTCGCCGGCGGTGCGACGATCTGGACGCGCGCGCCGTCGGGCATCGTGGCGGACAGCAGCGGATGCTCGCGGTTGATCCCCTGATGCGACAGCGCCGCGATCTGGCGTGCGAGCCGTTCGAGCACCTGTTCGGTCAGCGCCGGGATGTCGTGGGTTTCGATCCTGCCGGTCAGCGATTCCGCCCAGGCCTCGCCCGGGCGATTGACGTAGATGTCGGTGACGTCATCGCGGCCGAGCAGGGGCGCGAGCGGCGCGAGGTAGCTGCGAAAATAGACGCGGTCGTCCGGCAGGGCCGCGACATTGCTCATCTCAGCGCCGCTCCACGCCCGAAAAATCGAGATCGCGTGCGACGAATACCGAGATGCTGGTGCCCTGCGCAACCTTCAGGGTCGGGGCAATATTGCTCGGCTGCGGGCGCTGGGTTCCGCTGCCGCCGGGCAGGATGACGACCGGCGAATTGGTCGCGCTCGCTGCGGCGTTGACGCCGATGTCGAGCACCGACTGCAGGATCGCCTCGCCGAAGCGCGAGAAGAAATGGCTGTTCACCTTAGCCTTGATCCCGCCGCGGCCGAGCGGGTCGCCCGAAGGCGAGTTCAGCGAGATCGTCGCACCGTCGGGGCGGATCAGGCGCGTCCAGGTGATGAAGGCGCGCTTCTGTCCCTGCGTCGCTTCGGAGCGATATTCGCCGATCAGGCGGCTGCCGCGCGGGATCAGCACCCGGCTGCCGTCGAAGCTGCGCACATCGCGCGCCACGACGGCGCGCGAGAAGCCGGGGCGCGAGCTGTCGAGCGGGGTCTCGAGCACGGCGGGGATCAGCGAGCCCTGCACGACGGTGGTCGAGCGGTTGGCGAGCACCCCGGCGCGGACACGCCCGGCCTCGGCGGGTGCGGCGGCGCGCGATGTCGAACCGTTGCCGTCGTCCTGCGATCCGCTCGCCGCGCCGGTCGAACCCGCACCGTCGTAAACGAGGACCGGACCGGCCCCGACCGCACGCGGCGGCGGCTGGGGCGGGTCATAACCTTGCGGCGGACCCGGGTTGGGTTGCGGCATATAGACGATCTGCGGCGGCGGGGGCGGTGCGTTGCGGGCCGGCGCTTCGAGATCGCGTTCCAGCGGCGCGGGCAAAAGCTGTGGCGGCTGCGGGTAATCGTCGGGGATGGCGAGCGGTGGCGGGGCGGCAATCATCGCGGTCTGGGCGCCGGTCACGGCCGGGGCCTCGGCATTCTGGCGCCGCGCTTCGAGCGCGACGAACAGGATGATGGCGGCCAGGATCGCAAGCCCGACGAGCAGCGCGGTCGGGAGACCCTGGCGCGGGCGGCGCACCTGCGGCGCGTTGGTCGGTGCCGGTTCGGGGGCGATCGTGGTGTCGGTCATTTCGCGCGCGCCTGGCTGCGGCGCACCGCGCGGGCGAGCTTGCCGTCGAGACGGAAGACGAGGCTGGGCACGACCTCGTCGATGGTCAGGATACCGTCGCGCATCATCGCATCGACCAGCACCTCCTGCCCCAGCTTGTCGACGATATAGATGGCCGGGAGCAGGGCGTCGTCGTTCCACTGCATATAGGTGCGCTTGCCATCCTCGCTGATCGCGGCGGGATAGAGTTCGCGCGTGCCGCTGAGCTTGTAGAGTCCCTGGTCGATACGCTGCTCGTCGGGCGGGGTCGAAACCGCGGTCGGTTCGGGATAGGCGAAACGAACGATCTGAGCCGCGCCCGCTCCGCCATAATTTGCCGGCGCGAGTTCGAACAAATAGGTGCGGGTGCCGGTCACCACCGTCATATTGGTGGTGATGCCATATTGCAGCGGCTTGATGAAAATCCGGTCGCCGCGGCGGCTGGGCGAAACCTGCCAGGCGCTGCTGTCGCCGAGCGCGATATTCTCGATCGTCTCATCGGGCGAGATTTCGACGGTGAGTTGGTAGCCGGTCGCTGCGGTCAGTCGCACGACCTTGCCCTCGGCATAGGTGACCGACTGGATCGCCGGATCGATGCCGACCGGTTGCGGGTCGATCTGCGCCGCCGCGGGCAGCGCGACCAGCGCGGCTAGCAGGACGGGCGTCAGGCGAATCACAGCGTTACCTGTGTGCCGTCGGGAAGGACCTTCACGACGTCGCCGCGACGCGTCCCCCCGGCAGGGGGTTGTGGCAGCACTTCGTCGCCGACCGCGATCGGGGCGCCTGCGGTCCCCTGCTTGGCGGGCGTATTCGTCGCGGCGGGCACGGCGGCGGGCAGCATTTCGGCGTCGCGGCGATAGCTCAGCACCTGGAAGCCGAGCGGGTTGAACACCCGGTCCTCCTGCTTCATCGGCTCGCCCGAATAGCGATATTTGATCGTCGATACCCAGCTTTGCGCCGGCTGCCAGTCGCCCGCGGCGTCGCGGCGGCGGGTGTCGAAGCGGATCAGCGCGACATTGGCGCTGATCGGCGACACGCTCTTCACCAGCGTCTCGATCATCGTGCCGCGCGGATATTTGACGAGCGGGCTGGCGGCATTGTTCGACTGCATGATCGTCAGATAGTCGCTGCGCGCCTTGTCGGCCGACCAGAGCGCGACCTTGCGATAGTCGTTCTGCACCGTGTCGACGTTATAATTCTCGCGCGCGATGACGTACTGGACGAGGAAACTTTGCGTCAGCGCGGTGTCGCCGCTGACCCGCTGCGGCTCGAGCGGGTTGAGCGCCTGGACGAAACCGGTGTGGCGATCGACGAGCAACGTATAGGGTTCGACGGTCTTGAGCGGGGTCAGGAAAACCAGCGCAATCGCTTCGAACAGCGCGATCGCCGCCGCAACGCCGGCGACGATCCACGCGGTCCGGCGCGATTTCGTCAGCTCGTCGTGACGGTCGGCGCCCCAGCTTTCGGCGGCCTGCAGATAGTCTTCGCGGTTCTGTTTCATATCCTGTTTCATCAACGTGTGTCCCGGCGGCTGCCGCTCGTCGAGGTGCGACCGGTGGTGCGGCGGCGCGACGGTGCGTCGCTGCCGCTATCGATGGAGGCGCGTTGCGGATTGCGCGGCGCGTTGGTGGCGGACACCGCCCCGGCGACGGCACGGGCGCGGTCATTGCCGCCGCCTGCACCTGCGCCGGCGGTCGTTTCGCGGCGCTGCATCGCCTCGACCGCATCGACGACGACCGCGGCGCGCGAGCGCGGGTCCTGACGTTCGGCGGGCTGGGCGAGCGGGCGCTGACCGGCCTGTCCGGCGCCGCCGCCGAGCGAGGCGGGCAGATATTGCTGCGTCCACTGCCAGCTCGGCAGGCGCAGGCCCGCCGCGACATAGAAGGAGACGAGCAGCACCGCGAGGGCGACGAAGGCGAAGACGATGCCGAGCACGAGCAATTCGGTCGCCGATCCCTGGATCGAATAGCCCGAGGCGCGCAGGTTGATCAGCGTCACGACACGCGGCTGGAAGATGGCGGTCTCGACCGCGAGAACCAGCGAACTCGCGGTGGTGCCGAGGGTGAGGCCGATCAGTCCGCGCAGCCAGCCGCCGAACAGGCCGCGCGTCGCGTCGAAGAGCAGGAAGGCGATGAAGAGCGGAGCGAGCGCGAGCAGGACGCCGGCGGCGAGGCGGGTGAGAGCGATGCTGCCGATCGCGCCGGTCAGAAAACTCATCCGCGCGGCGCCGAGCGCCTTGGTCTCATAGGTGGTGTCGGGTTCGATGCCCTGATCATCGCTGACCCCGGCTCGGTTAGGCTCGGCGCCGATGCCCCAGGCGTTGAGCGTGCGCAGCGCGCGGTCGGTTTCGGACAGGCGCGTGGTCAGCGCCGTCCCGCCGCCGTCGAGCGAGGCCGCACCGCCGACGGTTGCGCCGAGCTGTGCCGGTGCGTCGATCGCGACGTCATAGACAAGGGTGCGAAAGGCCGGCCAGCTCGTTGCGAGGGCGAGGACGATGCCGATCTTGGCGAAGATCAGCAGCCCGCCGCCAAGGTCGGGGCCGCGCCCGACGAACATGCGGTAACCGATCAGCGCGACGAAAATCGTCAGCATCGCGGTGAGGAAGGCCATGATGCCCGACCCCGGCGCCGACAGTGCGAGATAACCGGCGTTGCCGATCGTCTGCGCCTGACACTCGATGGCGCTCAATGTCCCGGCGACGAAGCTGTCGCCCGAGGATGGCGTGCAGGTGGCGAGGGCAAAGCTCATGCGACGGCCAGCAGGCGTGACATCCACACGCCGGGATCGTCGCCCGCGGTCTCGCGGATCTGGTCGAGCAGGCGCACCGTGCGCTCGCGGCCCGAGAGGATGGTCAGCAGGTCGCGCTCGCCGGTCAAGTTGAGCCGCACGACGACGCTGTCGTTGCCATGCTTGACGAGGAAGCAATGCGCATCGTCGGGCAGGGTGCGGATGAGCTGATACTCATGCTCGGTCAGCCCGAAGCCGTCCATATAGTCGGCGGCGCGGGCTTTCGGGTTCGCCATGAAGATCTGCGTCGCGACCTGTTCGATCAGCGCGCTGGCGATCTTGCTTTCGAGCGCATCCTGCGCGCTCTGCGTCGCGAAACCGACGATGCCGTTGCGTTTGCGGATCGTCTTTTCCCAATCCTTGATCCGCCGCACGAAGACATCGTCGTCGAGCGCCTTCCAACCCTCGTCGACGACGATGATCGTTTTCTCGCCGGTCAGCCGCTCCTCGACGCGGTGGAAGAGATACATCATCGTCGGGGTGCGCATCGCGGCATCGTCGAGGATGACGGTCATGTCGAAGCCGATCGTCGGGCTGTCCATGTCGGTCAGATCCTCGACATTGTCGAACAGCCAGGCGCGTTCGCCGTCGCCCCACCAGGGCCGCAGCCGTGACCACATGTCATCGGCGCGCGGACGGGCGCCGCCGCGGAACAGCTCGGCGACATGGCGCAGGCGCCGGTGCGCGGGCGGTTGCGCATAGCTTGCGTCGACCGCATCCTTGATCTGCGCCATTTCCTCGATGCTGGCGCCGCCGACGAGCTGTGCCAGCCAGTCGATCAGGAACTGGCGGTTGACCGGGGTGTCGTCGAGCTGGAGCGGGTTCAGCCCGCTGGCGACCCCGGGCCGAAGCTGGTCGTAGCGGCCGCCGATCGCGCGGATGAACAGCTCGGCACCGCGATCCTTGTCGAAGAAGATGATGCGCGGGTCGAAACGGCGCGCCTGCGCGAGGAGGAAATTGACGACGACGGTCTTGCCCGAGCCCGACGGGCCGATGACGGTAAAGTTGCCGAGGTCGCCCTGGTGGAAATTGAAATAATAGGGACCGGCGGCGGTGGTTTCGAACACCGTCACCGCCTTGCCCCAGACATTGCCCTCGGCGCGGCCCGCGGCGAAATTATGCCCGCTGGCCAGCCCCGCGAAATTGGCCGAGGAGACCATGCCGCGGCGGACGATATATTTGAAGTTGCCGGGGAATTGCGACCAGAAGCTCGGTTCGAGCGCGACATCCTCGCGCACCGAGATAATGCCGAGTTCGGCAAGCGAGGCCTGGACGTCGGCGATATTGGCGCTGACCTCGACCTCGCTCGCGCCATGGACGGCGATCGTCATATGATGTTCGCCAAAGGCGGCGCGGCCCGCCGCAACATCGTCCTTGGCGCGCGCGAGCTGATCGCGCAGGCTGAGCGCCTCATCCTCGGTCGAGCGCATGCGCCGCAGCGCGAGGTTCATCTTGCCGAGCGCTGGCTGGCGGTCGACGAAGGCGAAGCTCTGCGCCATCACCATTTCGAAGGGCAGGCGCAGCAATTCGTCGAACATGCCGGTCGCGGTCGACGCGGGATAATCCTTGATCGCGACGATGCCGACGAAGCGGCGCTCGGCGTTGCCGACGGGGGCGAGTTCGATCGTCTCGGCGCCGAAGCTGATCCGGCGATCGGGCAGATAGTCGCCGGCGTCCTGATGCGGGGCGAGCAGGCGGCGCGGCTCGCCCGAGAAGAGTTGGCCGAAAAATTCGAGCGGTTCGGAGCAAAGCCCCTGATCGGTGTCGTAGAGACCGAGCAGTTCGGGCTGGTAGCTGCCGAGCTGCGCCATCAACGCCTCGCGCGCGGTATCGAGCAGGCGCAGTTCCTGCTTCACGGTGGCGCGGTAATCCTGCCCTGTCGAACCAAGCCAGCCCGACAGGCGGTCGAGCAATCCCATACGCCCCGGCGCCGGGCGGCGAACGAGGGTGAGATAGAGGTCGTTGCGATAGAGTTGCTTGGTCGCGAGCCGCGCCTGCCAGCGTTCGTCGAGTCCCGCCGAGAAATCATCGCCGAAATCGCCGTCGAGGGTGATGCTCGCCTCGCGCCGCACGACGTGATGATAGAGCGCGTAGCGCGACGATCCGATCGCCTGCAGCATCGCGTCGCGGAGCAGCTTGCGGTAATTGAGCTCGTCGCTGTCGGCGGTCTCGAACAGGATGCCGCGCAGGCGGATGACCTGCATCAGCATGCCGTCGCGGGTCTCGATCGTGTGATCGTCGACATGGCGGCCATAGGGCAAATGCTTGCCCGCCGGCACCTCGCCGTCGCTCGCCGCCGGGTGCGGTTTCAGGGTCGGTAGGAGTTGCACTGCCAGGTCTTGAAATTCTTGACGCGGGGACAGCGGCTGACCTTGGTCAGCCATATATCGAAGAAGCGCGGTTCGCGCAGGCACAGCAATGCGCCGACCAGATGGACCAGCAGCGCGCCGAACAGCGCCCAGAGCGAGCGGAAGATCAGGAACAGCTCGGTCGCCACGATCGCGTTGATCACGAAGAAGCTGTAGGTGACGCCCGCGAACATCTGCGGGCGGGTCAGCGCTACAAACAGGGGGTCGCGGTCGAGGTCGCTCACGGCGAGCCCCTAGAGTCCGCCGGAGGTCGACTGGATGCCGGCGACGATGCTGGCAGCGCCGAACAGGATGAAGCAACCGAGGATCACGGTGGCGCCGTAACGCCAGTTGATCCGTCCGGTGAGCATCAGGAAGCCGACCGAGGCGACCGCGATGATCGCGACGACGGTGGCGACGGTGCCGAGCAGCGTGCCTTGCAGCCACCGCACCGCGTTGACGATGGCGCCAGACCCCTCGGGGTCGGGAAGGCTGCTTTGCGCATAGGCGGCGGATGCATGGAAAAGGCCGGTCGCGGTGGCAGCAATCGCCGATAGTCTGGCACTTAGTTTACGCAAAATCATCCCCCCGGCCCGCAGGCCTCAGCACTCCCCAAGCTTAAAACTCTATAGGCAAAGGGCTTCATGGTGCAAGGGCGATGCGCCGTTCACCCCAACAGTTCGTCGTTTCATAGCGGGAGCATGAATCCAGTCTCCGTCATTGCGAGGAGCCGAAGGCNGACGCGGCAATCCAGAGCCTGCGTAAACCGCTCTGGATTGCTTCGCTTCGCTCGCAATGACGACCAGATTAATTCGATGGTGCCGACGGCAAATCGCTTTCCCAGCCATAGGGTGCCCGCTTGCGGCTCCCGGTGTCGACCTCGTTCATCGTCAGCGGATCGTACAGCCGCCCGCCGAGCATCACGCGATGGATCTTGTCGGTGTTGCGGATGTCCTGCGTCGGATCGGCGTCGAGGATCAAGAGATCGGCGAGCTTGCCGGGTTCGAGCGAACCGATGTCCTTCGCATAGCCGAGCGATTGCGCGGGCATGATCGTGGCGGCGCGCAGCGCGTCGATGTTGCTCCAGCCGCCGCGCACGAACGACCATATCTCCCAATGTGCGCCGAGTCCCGATTGCTGGCCGTGTGCGCCGATCGAGACGTTGCGCCCCGCCTGCGCGATCTTCCACGCCTCGCGCGCCGAATCGTCGTCGACATAATCGCCCTCGGGCGCGATCGTGCGGCGCTTGTTCTGGGCGGCGAGTTCGGTCGGCGGCGCGTGGCGCGACAGGATCGGATGCTCCCAGACATTGGTGTGAGCACGCCAATAGGGATCGCCCGCCGGGCCGCCATAGGTCACGACCAATGTCGGGGTGTAATCGACAGTGGTCTGGCCCCAGAGCTGAACCAGATCCTGATAGAAGGTGTGTAGCGGGATATTATGCTCTACGGTCGAATTGCCGTCCTGGATCAGCGTCAGGTCCATCGTGTAGAGCGAGCCACCCTCGGGAACGACCTCCATGCCTTCGGCCTGGGCCGCTTTCACGACCATCTGGCGCTGTTCGCGGCGCGGCTGGTTGTAGTTCTTCACGCTATGCGCGCCCTGCGCCTTCAGGCGGCGGACATGCGCGAGGGCGTCTTCATAGCTGTTGATCTCGGCATAGACCCCAGCCGCCTTGGCGCCGTAGATGATCTCGCCGGTCGAGAAGATGCGCGGCGCGAGGATCACCCCGGCGCGCTGCATTTCGGCCGAGGGGAAAATCTCCGATGCGCGCGACGACGGGTTGTGGCTGGTCGTCGTGCCCATCGCGAGATTGACGATTTCGGACCAGTTCTGCTGCGGCACCAGCTCGTCGTCTCCGTGCGAGCCATGCGCATGGGCATCGACGAAGCCCGGGACGATCGTCTTGCCGGCGGCATCGACGGTGACCGCGCCCGCGGGGACGCTGATCGACGCGAGCGGACCGACCGCGGTGATGCGGTCGCCTTCGATGACGATCGCGCCATTGTCGATGATGCCGCCGTCGTTGCCGGCCATGGTGACGATGCGGGCGCCGGTGATGACGACCGTGCCTTTGTGCTTCGCGGCGGCCTGCGTCATCGCCAGCGAAACGCCGTCGGTGGGCGTCGCGAACTTGGGCGCCTTTTCGTCCGCCGGGGCGTTGGCGAAAAGGCTGGCGAGGTCGGCGCTGAACAGGGTCGCACCGCGGCTCCAGTGAAGCTTCGCGCCGTCGTTCGACCAGTGCATGAAATCGGCACCGCTGCCGCTGACGCGGGTGACCGGCAGCGCGCCGCTCTTGGTGCCGAGCGACACGTCCTGCCCGCCGGGCATCAGCGGGGTGACATAAGCATCGTAATTCTGCCGGAACGCGAGCGTGCGGCCGTCGGGCGAGATTTCATAGTCGCTGACCAGTTCGCCGTTCGCATGGGTGCGCTTATCCTGCCCGTGGAGGTCGGTGCTGACGAGCTGGCTCTTGCCGTCGCCGGCGGTGATCATGAAGATGCGGTCGTTGTCAGCACCGAATTGCGGCTTGGCGCCATCAGAACTGATACGCTCGGGCGCTCCGCCGGTTGTGGCGATGCGATAGATGCCCGGATCCTCGCTCCAGCGCGTCGAGGTCAGCCCGCCGCTACCACGCTTTTCGAAGACGATCGTCTTACCGTCGGGCGAGAAGCGCGGTTCGGCGTAATGGCCGGGATTGACCGTGACCTTGCGCGCGGTGCCGCCGGCCGCCGGAATCGCCTGGATTTCGCCGAGGCCGCTGTCGGTCCAGCGCACAAAAACGATCGATTTGTTATCGCGCGACCAGCTCGGCCACAGCTCCATCGCATTGTCCTTGGTCGAGGTCAGCCGGCGCGCGGTGCCGCCGGTCGCGGGCTTGGTCCACAGCTTGCCAAGCGTTTCGAACACGACGGTGCGGCCATCGGGCGAGACTTCGGCCCAGCGCGGCATCTTCGTTTCGAAGCTGTCGGGGGCGACTTCGACGGTCGGGTGGGTCGAGTCGATCACGACGCGGTCGTCGGCGATGCGGAACGGGATGATCCGCGCCTCACCGCCATCCGCGCCGACGCGGCGGAGCTTGCCGCCAGCCCAGAAGACGATGTCCTTGTTGTCGCGGGTCCAGGCCATGTTCGGATAGACGCCGGTGACCGCCCATGTTTCCTGCACATCCTGGTCGAGCGCGTCGTAGATCTTGCGCTCCTGCCCCGAAGCGAGGTCCTTCACATAAAGTTTCGACTGGGTGCCTTCGCGGCGGACGAAGGCAAGCTTCTTGCCGTCGGGCGAAGGGGTGGGACGCACCGCGCCGCCGGCACCCGAGGCCGCGGTGCTGATTTCGCCATCGGCGAGCGCATAGCGTTCGATGTGGAACAGGTCGCTGTTGCTGTCCTGCGCATATTCGAAGATCGGGCCGGGGGTGACGTTGCGCGTGTAGAAGACGCTCTTGCCGTCGGCGGCGAAGATCGGCTCGCCGAGTTCCTTTTGCAGCCGCTCGCTCGCCTTCTTGACCAGCGGCACGCCCGCGCCGCCCGAGACATGGTACATCCAGACTTCGCCGGTGCCGAGCGAGCGACCGGTGGTGAAATGCTTCTTCGCGACGATGAACTGGCCGTCGGGCGACCAGCTCGGCTGGTTGAGCAGGCGGAAATCCTCCTTCGACAGCTGGACCTTGCCGCTGCCGTCGCGGTTCATCAGCCAGATATTGTCGCCGCCGCCGCGATCCGAGACAAAGGCGATGCGGCTGCCGTCGGGCGAGAAGCGCGGCTGGTGCTCATAGGCCAGGCCCTCGGCGATGCGCGTTGGCGTGCCACCCTCGATCGGCATCGTGTAGATATCGCCGAGCAGGTCGAAGGCGATCGTCCGCCCGTCGGGTGCGACATCGACATTCATCCAGCTGCCCTCGTCGACCGCGATGCTCACCTTGCGCGTCGTCATGCCGGGGGGCGCGTTGACGTCCCATTTTTCGGCCTTCTTGTCTCCGTTTTCGGATGGGGCGGGCGCCGCAGCGGTTTGAGCGAAGACCGAGGTCGAGCAGGCCAGCGACATGGCCAGGGCGAGTGCATAGCGCGCCATTTTAGTTTCCCCTGTTGAAATAATGCTGCGACCATATGGCTTTGCCGCCCGAGTGCAAGCGCGGGGTTTCGATGAAGGCGCTGGTCCGGTCGACGGACGGCTGCTAGCCCGTTCGCCAGAAACATAAGCGGGAGAGCAAGGCGTGCCATTGACGGGTATCCGGGTGCTGGATTTCGGACGCTATATCGCCGGTCCCTATTGCGGCGCGCTGCTCGCCGACTACGGCGCCGACGTGATCCGCATCGAGGCGCCCGGCGGGAATGAGGACCGCTTTTCGGTGCCGATTGCCGAGGATGGGTCGGGGGCGATGTTCCTTCAGATGAACCGCGGCAAGCGCTGCCTCACGCTCAAGCCAGGCAGCGATGAGGGGCGCGCGATCGTGCGCAAGCTGGTCGCCACCGCCGATGTCGTGATCGCCAACATGCCCGACGACGCGCTGGTTAAGCTGGGGCTCGATTATCCGACGCTGTCGGCGCTCAACCCACGCATCATCCTGGTCACCGCTTCGGCTTTCGGAACAGAAGGGCCGTTGGCGCAGCATGTCGGGTTCGACGCGGTGGGACAGGCGATGTCGGGCGCGGTGCATATCGGCGGCAAGCATGGCGAACCCGCGCGGGCGCAGGTCAATTATGTCGACTTCACCACCGCGCTGCATTGCGCCTTCGGCGTGATGCTCGCGCTGCGCGAGCGCGAGACGACGGGCGAGGGCCAGCGCGTGTCGGGATCGCTGCTCGGCACAGCGCTCGCGATCACCAACGGGCTGACGATCGACCATGCGCTGAACGGCATCGACCGCGGCATGATGGGCAACCGCGCCTTCAGTTCGGCGCCGACCGACATCTTTGCGACGCAGGACGGATGGATCATGACGCAGGTCGTCGGCAACCCGATCTTTGCGCGCTGGGCGCGGCTGGTCGGGCGGCCGGAGCTGGCCGACGACCCGCGCTTCTCTAACGACATTGCGCGTGGTGGCCATGGTGAGGAACTGAGCGCAGTGATGGCCGAATGGTGTGCGGCGCGGACGAACGAAGCGGCGCTGGCCGAACTGGGCACGGCGAGGGTGCCGGCGGGGGCGGTGCTGAAGCCGTCGGAGGCGCTGGCGCACCCGCAGGTCGCGGCGACGGGGCTGGTCGAAGCGATGGCCTATCCGGGCGCATTTGGTACGGCGCCCGTCGTGCGCACCCCGATCACCCTGTCGGCGAGTGCCAAGGCCGATCCCGCCGCCGCGCCGCAGGTCGGCGAGCATAGCGACGCGATCCTCGCGGAAATCGGTTATGATACCGACGCGATTTCGGCTTTGCGGGCGCAAAGTATAATTTGAACGGCCTCACTGGACGTCGCGGCTGCGGATGATTAGATACCGGTCAGTACAGATTTAGCGCAGGAGTGCCCGATGAGCGACGCCAACGACTATGTTCCGCCGAAGGTCTGGACCTGGGACAAGGAAAGCGGAGGGCGTTTCGCGAACATCAACCGGCCGATCGCCGGGCCAACCCACGACAAGGACCTGCCGGTCGGCAAGCATCCGCTCCAGCTCTATTCGCTCGGCACGCCCAATGGCGTGAAGGTGACGGTCATGCTCGAAGAGCTGCTCGCAGCGGGCCATAGCGGCGCCGAATATGACGCCTGGCTGATCAACATCGGCGAGGGTGACCAGTTTTCGAGCGGTTATGTCGCCGCCAACCCCAACAGCAAGATCCCGGTCATGGTCGACCGCAGCGGTGCGGCGCCGATCCGCATCTTTGAATCGGGCGCGATCCTGATCCACCTTGCCGAGAAGTTCGGGGCCTTCCTGCCGACCGAAACCGCGGCGCGCGCCGAGGTGCTGTCATGGCTGATGTGGCAGATGGGCAGCACGCCCTTCCTTGGCGGCGGCTTCGGCCATTTCTACGCCTATGCGCCCTATAAGATGGAGTATCCGATCAACCGCTATGCGATGGAGGTGAAACGCCAGCTCGACGTGCTCGACCGCCGCCTTGCCGAAAGCGAGTATCTGGGCGGCAGCGACTACAGCATCGCCGACATGGCGACCTGGCCCTGGTATGGCGCGCTCGCCAAGGGGTTGGTCTATGATGCGGGCGAGTTCCTGCAGGTGCACGAATATAAGAATGTCCAGCGCTGGACCGACGCCATTGCGACACGGCCCGCGGTCAAGCGCGGACGCATGGTCAACCGGGTGACCGGCGACCCCGCGAGCCAGTTGCACGAGCGGCACGACGCGTCGGATTTCGACACGCGGACGCAGGATAAATTGGCGGTCGCCGACGGCAGCTGATCATCGAGGCCGGTTCAAGCGGCTGAAATATATGAATTGTCGGCTTTGACTTTTGGCAAGCAGCCGTTACCGTTCCCCGACTTGCGGCATCAAGGGGGGTGATGGCTGTGCCACGCAGATTCACATATATTTCGGTATCCGCACTGGCGATCGGCGCGGCGAGCCTTGCGGCACCCGCAGCGGCGCAGAACAATTATGTTGGTCAGATCGTCAAGACTGCCGGCAGTTTCTGTCCGATCGGCACGTTGAATGCCGAGGGGCAGTTGCTGAGCATCGCGCAGGAAAATACGCTCTATAATCTATACGGCACCACTTATGGCGGCGACGGGGTCACCACCTTTGCATTGCCCGATTTTCGCGGGCGCTCTTCGATCAGCGTGGGGCAGGGGCCGGGCCTGACCAACCGTGTCCTCGGGCAAAAAAGCGGCACCGAGACCAATTTGATGACGATCGCCAACATGCCGCGGCATGAGCATGTCGCGCTGCTCCGCACCACATCGGCGGCAGGCGATTCGCAGCGTTCGTTCCGCAACGTTTTCGCGACCACGCCCGCGAACAAATATGTAAGCGGAACCGTCCCGGTGTCGAACCTGATGAATCGCGAGACGGTGATCATCCGGCCGACCGGCGGCGACCAGCCGTGGGACCACCGGCCGCCGACGCTGACGATCCGTTATTGCGTGGTCGTGGCGGGCATCTATCCGTCGTCGAATTAGGCGATGCCGGGCACGGCGGCGCTTCGGGTAAAGGGCTTTAGGGGAAATATCATGCGGCACGGAAAATCTCTGGCGCTGGCCACGGCATCTGTGGCGGCGATTGCATCGGCAACGCCCGCGGCGGCGCAAACTTTCTTTCTCGGGCAGATTTTGGAGGTCGGAGCGACTTACTGCCCGCGCGGTTTTGCAAGCGCGAGCGGACAGCTTCTCTCGATCCAGCAGAATACGGCCTTGTTTTCGCTGCTCGGCACGACCTATGGCGGCAATGGCGTCAACACTTTTGCGCTTCCGGACATCCGCGGCCGGATGGTGATCGGCGACGGGCAACTCGGCGGTGGCGCATTCTATCAACAAGGTCAGATTTCCGGGCAGGAGACTGTCACGCTGACGAGCAATACGCTGCCGTCGCATTCCCATGCCGGGGCTTTCCTGTCGTTGACCGATGCGACGAACGAGCGGCGGTCGTTCCGCAATGCCTTTGCGACGACCCCCGACAACCAGTATAAAACGCCGCCGGTGAGCGGCCCGGTGTCGTTTGACGGCACCATGCATTCCGAAACGCTGACGGTCCAGAAGACCGGCACCGACGGGGTGCCGATTCCGAATATGTCGCCCTTTCTGGTGACCCAGTATTGCGTCGTGCTGCAGGGCATATTCCCCTCGCGCAACTGAGCTGCGCTTTCGGGCGATCGAAACATCGAAATTGGAGGCGGGACATGGCAGGCAAGACGGCAATCCGGAATTTCACCCTGGCGCTCGTGGCGGGCGGCAGCACTTTGGCCTATTCGGCACCGGCGCAGGCCGACGCTGCAGATCCTTACCTCGGCGAAATGTTTCAGGTCGGTTTCAACTTCTGTCCGCGCGGCTTTCTCCAGGCCAGCGGTCAA
Organism: Sphingopyxis sp. Root1497; assembly: GCF_001427085.1. Lineage (NCBI taxonomy): Bacteria > Pseudomonadati > Pseudomonadota > Alphaproteobacteria > Sphingomonadales > Sphingopyxidaceae > Sphingopyxis > Sphingopyxis sp. Root1497. Next base: position 1,595,713 of record NZ_LMGF01000005.1, on the reverse strand, counting down.
ACATTGCCGATTTCGCAGAATACGGCGCTTTTTTCGCTGTTGGGCACCACCTATGGCGGCAATGGCCAGACGACCTTTGCCCTGCCGAATATGAACGGCCGCTCCGCCAATCATCCGGGGCAGGGGCCCGGGCTGTCGACCTATGACCCCGGGCAGCAGGCGGGAGCCGAAACCACGACGCTGACTGTGGCCAACCTGCCCAAGCACGACCACCGCGCCGCGATCCAGACCGCGAATGCGCAGGCCAACAGCACGACCGCTTCGGGCAACGCGTTCGGCATTTCGTCGAACAACAGCTTCCTGACCGGGGTCGATCCGACGGGCAACACCATGGATCGTACGATGGTACAGGTCCTGCCGACCGGCGGGTCGCAGCCGATTACGAACCGGCCGCCCTATATTGCGCTGAAATGGTGCATTGCGGTCGAGGGCATTTTCCCGGCGCGCAACTAAAGTCCTCCCAAATTCTTTTGGGATAGGCAAAGGCTGTTTGACTTTGAAGTAAAAACATCTAGCCTTCGCGCCATTGATCAGGGCAGGGGGACGGGGCAATGGCTTTCGTGCATAAATCGCGTTGGTATGCGGCCGCAGCGGCGGTCGGCGTGATCGGACTGGCAGCGCCGGCGGCGGCGCAGACTACCTATATGGGGGAGCTGTTGAAGGTCCCCTTTACTTTCTGCCCGCGCGATACCTATGAAGCGAACGGGCAATTGATCGCGATCGCGGACAATACGACGCTCTATGCGCTGTTCGGGACGACCTATGGCGGCGACGGCGTCACGACTTTCGGCATGCCCGACATGCGCGGGCGTTATTCGATGCATGTCGGGACCGGCGGTGGATTGTCCACGCGCACTCAGGGCCAGACCGGCGGCACCGAAACCAACACGATGACGCTGGCCGGGATGCCGAAGCACGAGCATATCGCGCTGATGAAGGCGACGAGCGATGCTGCCAATTCCACGACGCCGGTCGGCAATAACTTTGCGACGACGCCGGCGATGAAATATATCAACGGCACCGCACCCAACTCGAACCTGATGGAGCGCGGGTCGATCGTCGTCGCGAATGCCGGCGGCAATCAGCCCTATTCGATCGTGCCGCCGCTGTTGGCGATCCGCTATTGCGTGAAGGCATTCGGGGTTTTCCCGCCGCAGAACTGAGGCACGGGTCGGCGCGCGCGGGCGCGTATCGAGGGTAGAGGGATTTCAGGGGAGTATGACGATGCGGCATACAAAAATTCTCGCACTGGGCGCGGCAAGCGCGGCAGCGATCGCGGCGGTGCCGGCGGCGGCGCAGGACTATTATCTCGGGCAGATTATCGAGGTCGGTAACAGCTACTGCCCGCGCGGTTGGGCCACCACCGACGGCCAGATTCTTTCGATCGCACAGAATACAGCGCTTTTTTCGTTGCTGGGGACCACCTATGGCGGCAATGGTGTCCAGACCTTCGCGCTGCCCGACCTGCGCGGGCGCATGGCGATCAGCCAGGGTCAGGGGCCGGGCCTCAGCCCCTATACCCTGGGCCAGGTCGGCGGAGCGCAGCAGGCAACACTGAACCAGTCGAACCTGCCGGCGCATATCCACGTCGCGACGATCGAAACCAATCCGGGCAATGCGACCGAGCGACGCTCCTTCCGCAATGCCTTCGCCGTGACGGCCGACAATCAATATGCGACCGGGACCAACCTGAACGTCACGATGCATGTCGATACGATCACGGTACAGGGCGCGGGCGACACCGCGACGACGACGGCGCCGACGGTGTCGCCGTTCCTCGTCAACCGTTTCTGCATCGCGCTGCAGGGCATATTCCCGTCGCGCAACTGATCGCGCTCGACGAACCTATTGAAATTTGGGGAGGCGTATATGACACGCACTGGGAATTTTCATAAAGTCGCGTTGCTGTTGGCGACGACCGCCAGCTCGCTGGCCTATACGTCGCCGGCATCGGCGCAGGCGACCGAGATGTACCTTGGCCAGATGATGCAGGTCGGCTTCAATTTCTGCCCGCGTGGCTGGGCATCTGCGTCGGGCCAGATCATCTCGATCGCACAGAATACGGCGCTCTTCTCGTTGCTCGGCACGAACTATGGCGGCAACGGGCAGACCACATTCGCGCTGCCCGACATGCGCGGGCGCATGGCGATCAACCAGGGCAGCGGACCGGGTCTGTCGCCCTATGTTGTGGGCGAGCAGACGGGGACGGAAACGACGACGTTGCTGACGTCCGAAATCCCGAGCCACACCCACCGCTCGGCGGTTCAGACCGCGGTGCCGCAGGCGAATGCGACCACCGCGAGCGGCAATGCCTTTGGTATTTCGTCGAACAGCAGCTTCCTGGGCGGTAGCGACCCGGTCGGCAATTTGATGAGTCCGGGAACGGTCCAGTTCCAGCCGACGGGCAACAATATCCCGATCCCCGTTCGCCCGCCCTATCTGACGGTGCAGTGGTGCATCGCGACGCAGGGCATTTTCCCCGCGCGCAACTGACACCGGGCAACAGGTTTCGCAATCGATTTGCCGATTGCCGATGGTCTGAAAGCCGCGCCGCACCCGGCGCGGCTTTCGTCGTTTCGAGCGGCGGCCCGGTCCGTTTGGGTGCCTTGCGGGGCAATGGTCGGCAATAAAAATATATATAATCAAAAGGATGACTCTGCCCGTTTGACTCCGGTTAAATTCCGATTAGCCTTGTCGTCGGATCAGCGGACAGGGGGGCGGTGATGGCTATCACGCGAATATTGCTGGCGACGATCGCGGTCGGCGCGGGATGCGCCGGTATCGCGGCGCCGGCGTCGGCGCAGTCCTATTACCTCGGCGAGATATTGAAGACGCCGTATAATTTTTGTCCGCGCAACACGGCTCCGGCGGCTGGCGCCATTCTGTCGATCGCTCAGAATACCGCGCTTTTCTCGCTCTACGGTACGACCTATGGCGGCAATGGGCAGACCACATTCGCGCTTCCCGATCTTCGCGGGCGCGCGACGGTGCATGAGGGGCAGGGGCCGGGTCTTTCGCCCTATGTGCTCGGCCAGGTCGGCGGGACCGAAACCAGCACCATGACCGAAGCCCAAATGCCGCGGCACGAGCATGTCGCGCTGGTTCAGGCGACGACGGCGGCGGGCGACTCGCGGCGCGCCTTTCGCAACGCTTTCGGCACGACCTCCGCGAACAAATATGTCAGCGGCACCACGCCCGCCTCGGCGTTGATGAACCGCGACACGGTGATCATTCGTCCGACCGGCGAAGGGCAGCCGTTTGGCCACCGCTCGCCTGTGCTCGCCATCCAATATTGCGTGGTGACGACCGGAATCTTTCCGCCGCGAAACTGATCCGCTGACGCGGTCGATACCAAGCAGCGTTTTTGAGGGGACAGACGATGCGGCACAAGACATCATTGGCGCTGGCAAGCGCACTGGCCACGGGGATTGCCGTTCCTGCGACGGCCCAGAATTATTACGTCAGCCAGATCATCCAGACGGGTGCCAATTTCTGTCCGCGAGACTTTGCGGGGACGGACGGCCAGCTCCTTTCGATTGCGCAGAATACGGCGCTCTTCGCCTTGCTCGGCACGACCTATGGCGGGAACGGGCAGACGACCTTCGCCCTGCCCGATATCCGGGGCCGGTTGGTCGTCGGTCCGGGGCAAGGCCCCGGCCTTTCGCCCTATGATCTGGGGCAGGTCGCCGGCACCGAAACGCAGACGCTCACCATCAACCAGATGCCGCAACATGTGCATCAGGCGGTGTTCCAAACGGTCAACGGCCAGGCCAACAATCGGCGGTCGTTCCGCAACGCGTTCGCGATCACCCCGGACAATCAATATACGACCAATATCACGAGTTTCAGCGGGGCGATGAACAGCGCGACGATCACGGTCCAGAAAACCGGCGGCAGTTCGCCTATCCCCAATCTCTCGCCCTTCACGGTGACGCGCTATTGCATCGCCCTATTCGGGGTGTTCCCGTCACGAAACTGATCGCGGGCGGCAATGGCGGACAATCGAAACATGGAGGCGGGCATGGCAAATATTCGGACATTCACGGTCGGGCTGGCGGTGGGCGTATCGACGCTTGCGATGTCGGCGCCGGCAATGGCGCAGGGGCCCCAGCCGCTTCTGGGCGAGATCATCTATATCGGCGCCAATTTCTGTCCGCGGGGCTATGCCAGTACAAGCGGCCAGACGCTGTCGATCTCGCAGAATACCGCATTGTTCGCGTTACTCGGCACCACCTATGGCGGTAACGGCCAGACGACGTTCCAATTGCCCGACCTGCGCGGACGCTCGGCGATCCACAACGGGCAGGGGGCGGGTCTGACGGCATTCTCGCTCGGCGAAACCGCCGGAACGGAAACGGTCACGCTGACGACGAACAATCTGCCCAAGCACGATCATCGCGGCGCGATCCAGACCGCGAACGCGCAGGCCAATGCGACCACCCCGGCGGGCAACGCTTTCGGGATTTCGAGCAACGAGAGCTTTGAAGACGTCACGCCGCCGGCGAGCAATTTCATGGACCGCAGCATGGTTCAGGTGCAACCCGCGGGGGCCAGCCAGCCGATCTCGACCCTGCAACCCTATGTCGCGATCACCACCTGTATCGCCATTGAGGGGATCTTCCCGTCGCGTAACTGATTTTACGCATTTGGCAGCTTTGGCGGCGGGTCTGTTGGTCTTGACTGTGAAAGCCTTCGCGCGGGCGAAGCCGAAAACCGCGTAGTTCGCTCCTTACCGGATAGGCAGACCGGGTGAACGGGCGCAGCGAAAATATGTAAATTCGGTATTTTGCGGTTTCGCGATGCTGGCGCGTCCGCTTACGTCCCCCGCCCATAGTGGCGGGTATGACAAAGACATCGACCCGACTGGCCCGCGATCGACGCGGCACCGCGATGATCGAGACGGCGCTGCTGCTGCCGCTCTTCCTGATGCTGTTGCTCGGCATCCTCATCTACGGTCAATATTTCCTGCTCGCGCACAGCGTGCAGCAGGCGGCGAACGACGGCGCACGCGCCGCGATCACCGGGCTCGATGCCGCCGACCGGCGCGCCGTCGCGATCCGCGCGATCGACCGCAGCATGCACGGTGTCGGCGGTTATCGACGCGAATTGCGCAGCGTGCTGGTGTCCGAAAATGCGCAGGCGGTGACGGTCGATCTCGCCTATCATGTGCCCGAAGGCAATTTGCTGCGCTCGACACTGGTGCCCACGCCGGGCGATATCATCCGCGCCACCGCGACCTTCGAACTGCCGGCCGAATGATGCGCGCGCGGGCCCTTCTTGTCCGGCTGTCGCGCGACGTTCGTGGCAGCATCAGCGTCGCCGCGGCTTTCGGCATGATCATGCTGATCGGCGCCGCCGCACTCGCGGTCGATGTCGGATCGCTCCACCTCGATCGCCGCAAACTGCAGGGGATCGCCGACGCCGCGGCGATGGCGGCAGCGGCGAAACCGGGCGAGGAACGCGCCGCGGCCGAGCGCATCGTCGCCGCCAATTGCAATTGCGGCATCACGATCGCCGCGCTGACCCCCGGGCGCTATGTCGCCGACGTCGGGATCGCCGCTGAACGGCGCTTCACGCCCGGCGGCGCGTCGCCCAACGCGGTGCGCGTCGTGCTGACGCGCGAGCATCGGCTGTTCTTCGGCCGCGTCATCACCGGACGCGACAGCAATATCATCAGCGCTTCGGCGACGGGGGCGCGGCGCGGCTATGCGGCCTTTTCGCTGGGCTCACGCGTCGCGGCGGTGAGCGGCGGGGTCCCCAATGCGATCTTGTCGGCGCTGACCGGCAGCGAACTCAACCTGTCGCTGATGGATTACAACGCGCTCGCCAGCGCCGACGTCGACCTGCTGAAATTCTCCGACGCCTTGCGCAGCGAGATCGGGGTCGAGGCGCTGACCTTCGGCCAGACGCTCGACAGCCGGGTGACGATGCCGCAGGTGCTGTCGGCGCTCGCGGCGGCATCGGACAGCCATGTCGCGCCGCTGGTTGACCATATGGCAGCGCGGGCCAGCGCGACGCAACTCGTGCCGGCGTCGGCGATCGACCTCGGCCCGCGTTCGTCGAGCGTGCGGGTCGACGCCGCCAACCCGGTGCGCGTCAACCTGCTCAGCTTGCTGCGCACGATGCTGATCCTGGGATCCGCGGACCGGCAGGTCGACCTCGACCTCGTCGGCGCGCTGCCGGGCGGGACACAGGCGAAGCTGGCGCTGATCATCGGCGAGCCGCCGGCGAATTCGCCGCTGATCGCGGTGACCGACGACAATCAGGTCGTCGTCCGCACCGCGCAGGTGCGATTGCGGATCGACACCCGGATCGCGACGCCGGTCGCGACGATCGAATTGCCGATCCTCGCCGAACTCGGATCGGCCTCAGCGCGGATTTCTGCGATCGATTGCAGCAAGAATGCGAGCAAGGCGGTAACGCTGGCGGTAACGACGTCGCCCGCGTCGCTGGCGATCGGGACGGTCACCGATAGTGCGTTTCGCGACATGAACCGCCCGCTCGATCCCCAAAAGGCGCGCCTGCTGAAACTGCCGCTGGCCAGCGTCGACGCCGAGGCCGAACTTGTTCTGTCCGATCTGGCGGAAAAACCCGTCGCTTTTTCGCGGACCAATATCACCGACGGCACGGTCAAGACGGTGTCGAGCACGGGGTTGGTCGCGGGGGCGGCCAAGTCGCTCGCCGACCGCATGGACCTTAGCGGGTCGGTGCTCGGGATCGGACTGAATCTGGGGGCTTTGAAGTCGCTTGTCGCCACCACGGTCGGCGCAACCGCGCCGCTGCTCGACGGGGTGCTGCAGCAGGTGACCGGGGTGCTCGGGGTCCATGTCGGTCAGGCCGATGCACGCGTCAACGCGCTGCGCTGCGGCCAGGCGAAGCTCGTCGGTTAGTCCGTTCCGGAGCGAAAGCGTCCCAAACCGACCCATAAGGGAAGGAGCAGCGATGCTTCGGAGGATGAGATGGAAACAGGCCAGTCCCATGCGCGCGTATCGGCGGCGGACTTCATTCGCGGTTTTGCCAGCTGGCGACTGCATTCGGCGCGCAAGCCGGTCGTGGTGACCCATCATGGCAAGGACGCGCATGTGCTGATCTCGCTCGACGATTACCGGCGGCTGGGCGGGGCGGGCGAGGGCGTTTCCAATGAAACGCAGCTGCGCGATTCACAGGTCCTGCTGCTCGAATCGGTGCGCGACGGCCTGATCCTCGTCGATCGGGAGCGGCAGATCGCGGCGGCCAATCCGGCGGCGGCCGACATGCTCGAGGTCGCCGCGGCGGCGCTGGTCGGGCAGCCGCTCGCCGCGGCGCTGCCGGGGATCGAGACGAGCCTGATCTTCCACCACATCCTGCGCATGATCGACCATCGCGAGCGCTTCTCGGGCGATCTGCCGTCGCTGTTGCGGCCCGGGCAATGGCTGCACGCCGACCTCGTTCCGCTGCCGATCGGCGGCGCGATCATCCTGCGCGACGTCAGCGAGGTGATCGCGGCGCTCGAGGCCAGCGATGCGCGGACGGCGGCGCTCCGCGCGCTCGATGCCGATGGCCGCATCGGCCATGCGTGTATCTCGCTGCGCGAGGCGGTCGAATATGCGAATGCCTCGCTGACCGCCATGCTTGGGGTCGGCGACGAGGCGATCCGGCGGGTGAAATTCTCCGCCTTGCTCGCGGTCGCGCGGCGGGCGCAATTTTCGGATGCGCTGGAGGGGGTGCTGCGCGACGGGAAACCGGCGCGGATCGAATCCGACCTGGTGGTGCGCGACGGGGCCGTCATCCCGGTGACGCTGTCGATCGCCGAGCGGCGCAACGCCTATTTCAGCGACGGCGCGGTGGTGCTGGTGACCCCGCGCTCCTGATCGCGACGACATCCCAATTCGAACGTGCCGTGTCCATGCTGGACAAGTTCGCGGAAGTTGGCGAAGTTGCCGCGCATCGCGTTGCGAAAGACAACTTACCTTTACGTAAGCGTGAACCGGCCATATAAGGTCGGCATAGCCCTTGGGAGAATCATAATGGACATGGAGTTCAGCCCCGAAGACCTCGCCTTCCAGCAGGAAGTGCGCAGCTTCATCGCCGAAAATTACCCCGCCGACCTGCGCGGCAAGCAGGATGAGGGCGACGAACTCGCCAAGGAAGATTTCCTCGCCTGGCACAAGATCCTGTACAACAAGGGCTGGGTCGCCCCGGCATGGCCCGTCGAATATGGCGGCACCGGCTGGACCCCGACGCAGCGCTTCATCTTTTCGGAGGAAACCGCGCGCGCCGACTGTATTCGCCTGATGCCCTTCGGCCTCGCGATGGTCGGCCCGGTGATCTACACCTTTGGCACCCCCGAGCAGAAAGCCTATTTCCTGCCCCGCATCCTGTCGGGCGAGGATTGGTGGTGCCAGGGCTATTCGGAACCCGGCGCCGGGTCCGATCTTGCCAGCCTGCGCACCGCGGCGGTGCCCGACGGCGACGACTATATCGTCAACGGCCAGAAGACCTGGACGACGATGGCGCAGCACGCCGACTGGGGTTTCTTCCTCGTCCGCACCGACAAGGACGCGAAGCAGCAGGAAGGCATCAGTTTCCTGCTGATCGACATGAAATCGCCCGGCATCACCGTGCGCCCGATCATCACGCTCGGCGGCGAGCATGAGGTCAACGAGGTGTGGCTCGAGGACGTTCGCGTCCCTCAGTCGCAGCGTGTTTACGAAGAGAATAAGGGCTGGACCTGCGCCAAGTTCCTGCTCGCCCACGAACGCACCGGCATCGCCGGCGTCGCGTCGTCGAAGCGCGGAGTCGAGAAGGTCAAGCAAATCGCCCGCACCGAACTCGACGGCGACAAGCCTTTGCTCGCCAACGCGTTCTTCAAGCGCAAGATCGCCGAGCTGGAGATCGACCTGACCGCGCTCGAATTCACCGAACTGCGCAGCCTGGCCGGCCCGAATGCGGGCAAGGGCCCGGGGCCGGAATCGAGCCTGCTCAAGATCAAGGGCAGCGAAATCCAGCAGCGGCTGACCGAACTGACGCTGGAAGCGGTCGGCCATTATGGCGCGCCCTATTTCCGCGGTTTCGGGGAAGGCGACAACGAGCATCCGATCGGGCCCGACTATGCCCACCGCGCCGCGCCGACCTATTTCAACGTCCGCAAGACGACGATTTACGGCGGGTCGAACGAGATCCAGCGCAACATCATCGCGAAGATGGTGCTCGGACTCTGAAGCATGCGTCGTACCCGCGCAGGCGGGGACCGCAGTCGGCCTTATCCAGCGCCGCAGTGTAAAACGATAGCGGCCCCCGCCTTCGCGGGGGCGACGAGGATATAGAGATGGATTTCACCTACACCGAAACGCAGGACATGATCCGCGACACGCTCGCCCGTTTCCTGAGCGACACCTATGATTTCGAGACGCGCCAGAAGTTCATCGCGAGCGACGAAGGCCGCGACCCCGCGATCTGGACCGCGCTGGCGCAGGACCTCGGCATGCTCGGCGCGTCCTTTTCCGAAGAGCATGGCGGCCTTGGCGGCGGCGCGCTCGAAAATGCGATCATCATGGAAGAACTGGGCAAGGTGCTGGGCATCGAGCCCTATCTGCCGACCGTCGTCATCGCGGGCGGCGCACTTAAGGCCGTTGGCGGCGCGCAGGCGGACAAATTCATCCCCGAGATCATCGCGGGCAATGTCATCGTCGCCTTCGCCTATGCCGAACCGCAGGGCCGCTACGATCTCGCGAACCTGCGCACGACCGCCAAGAAGGACGGTGCGGGCTATGTGCTCAACGGACACAAGGGCGTGGTCTATGCCGCGCCCTGGGCGACGCATCTGCTCGTCACCGCGCGCACCGGCGGCGGCCAGCGCGACCGCGACGGCGTGTCTCTGTTCCTGATCGACGCGACCCTGCCGGGCATCGTACGCCGCGACTATCCAACCGTCGACGGCAGCCGCGCGTCCGAAATCTATTTCGAGAATGTCGCGATCCCTGCGGATGCGCTGCTCGGCGGCGAGGGCGCGGGGCTGGAGCTGATCGAACAGGTCGTCGATGAAGCCACGGTCGCGGTCTGCGCCGAGGCGACGGGTGTGATGCAGAAGCTGCACGAAGGCACGCTGGAATATACCCAGCAGCGCAAGCAGTTCGGCATTCCGATCGCCAAGTTCCAGGTGCTGCAGCATCGCATGGTCGATATGTTCATGGAGGTCGAACAGTCGCGATCGATGACGATCATGGGCACGCTGAAGCTCGGTCTGCCCGCCGACGAACGCAAGGCGGCGGTGTCGGCGGCGAAGAACAAGGTCGCGCGCGGCGCGAACTTCGTCGGGCAGAATGCGATCCAGACCCATGGCGGCATCGGGATCACGCAGGAACTGGCGATCGGCCATTATTTCAAGCGCGCAACGATGATCGAGGGCCAGTTCGGCAGCGCCGACTATCATATGGAACGCTATGAGGCGCTGACGCTGGCGGAGTAGCCTGTAAGGCGGCTCGCGGGCGTTAGCGGGTCCCATTCAATCCTCCCTGCGGCGAAGCCGTGGGGAGGAGGANGGGGCCGAAAGGTTGCACGACGCCTGACGGCGTCGGCCCCTCCGTCAGCGGCTCCGCCGCCGCCACCTCCCCATCGCTTCGCGACAGGGAAGATCTTTACGTCCGCTTCCTGCCCCAAAAGCGGGCATTCACCACAATCAATACGCCACGTCGATCGCGATGCGGATCGTCCTCGGGCGTAGCGGGGTCAGGAAGCCCGCGCTGCCCTCGACGAACGGCGTGCCGAGCGCGAAGCGATTGCCCTTGGCGTCGAACAGGTTGGTCAGCGTCAGCGACAGGCCGCGGCGATGATCGCCGAGGCGCATCGCGAGGCCGGTGTCGAGATATTTGCCCTGACCCTCGCCGAGGATCGGGCCGATACCGAGCCGCGACGGGCCGACATAATTGGCCCAGCCGTTGATGCGCAGATCCTCGTCGCCCATCGGTGCGGCATAGTTGAACGAACCGCGGACCGCGTAGCGCGCGACATTGGGAATCTGGCCGAGGCGCGCGAGCAGCGCCTCCTGCGGGATGGTGATCCCGACATCGCCCCCCGCAGCGGCGGCGCGAACCGCGATGGTGCGCAGTTCGCCGGAGAAAAGCTCGGTCACGCGGCTGTGGTTATAGACCGCGCCAAGTTCGAACGACAATTCGGGCGTCGGCCGCACCGCAAAGGCGCCGGTGATGCTGGTGATCCGGCCGTCGCCGATATTGGCGGTGGTCGGAAAGCCGTTGGTGTCGATGAAATCGGCCTGGATGTCGCGCCAGCGGCTGTGCGAGACCGAGAGGCTGGCGTCGAACGGCGTCCAGCCCTTTTCTCCGAAGCGCACGCCGGCTTCGAGCGTCTGGACCTGGTCGTTGCGGAAGCGGCGGACGAAATTATTGTCGACCGCGAGGCCGCCGGGACGGAAGCCCTCCTGGTAACGAACGTAGAGCGTCACGTTGCGCACCGGTAAGGCGAGCAGCGACGCCGACGGCAACAGGTCGGTCTCCGACCGATGCGCGGTTTCGGCGCGGCCCGCGAAAGCGACATCGAGCGGGATATCCCTGCCGGACCCGTCGAGGCTCGCATGCGAGAGGCGAAGGCCGCCCGCTGCGATCAGGTTCGGCATGACTTCGACAGTCGCCTCGCCATAACCGGTGAATTCAGTGATGCGGTTGGCGACGCCGGTAAGCGGCATCTGGACCAGTGCGTTGCCGAGTTCGCGGCTCTGGCGGGTGCGGTTGTCGAGGATGCTGGCCCCGATCACCCAGCCGAGGCCATCGTCGAACGGCCGCGACAGGCGCGTCTCGCTGACGAACATCCGCGTCGCGTTGCGCTGGTCGAGGATGCGCGGCGGGTCGTTCGGATTGCTCGCGTCGAAGCGCTCAAACAGGCGGTGGCTGACGAAGGCGTTCGATGACTGGAAATGCAGCCCGTCCCAGTCCTTCATCACCACGATCGTGCCGAGGCCGTATTTCGCCTTGGCATTTTGCTCGACCATCGAATTGCGGATCAGCGGCGGGGCGTTCTTGTCGGCATATTGTGCGTCCTGCGAGACGATCGACTGATAGACACCTCCGAGATCGATGGTCCAGTCGTCGCCGGCGTCGACGCGGAAGGTGGCACGGCCACCGCGAACATTGACACGGTTGACGTCCTTCTGCCCGCGCAGCGGATTGTCGATATAGCCGCCGTCGCTGATCATATAGCCGACGAGGCGCAGCGCATGGCCGGTCTCGCCGATCGGCAGGTTGACCGTCGCGCCGAGGTCGCCGCCGGGGTCGCCATGCTGGGTCAGCGACACGCCCGCGCTCGCCTGTACCGTCTGCCGGTCGGGATCGGGCGCCTGCGGCACGACGCGGATGATGCCGCCGAGCGATCCGGCGCCATAGAGGGTGCCCTGCGGCCCTTCGAGAATCTCGACGCTTTCGATGTCGTACAGGCGCAGGTCGGGGTCGGGGGCGTTGTAGCTCAGCCGGATGTCGCCGAGATACTGGCCGACGGTCGACTGGGTCGGACCGGTGAAGCTGGAATCGGCGATGCCGCGAATGAACAGCTTGTTGCGCCCCGAGCCGAGGTGGGTCGAGGAGACGGTCGCCATCCGCGACAGGATCGATTCCATCCCACGCTCGCCGCCGAACGCCAAATCGCCGCCATCGAGAACGGTGGCGACGCCGGCAAAGCTTGCGTAGGGAAGGTCGGTCTTTGAGGCGGTGACGATGATCTCGTCGCCGGGACCCGCGACCAGATTGTCGGGTTCCCGTGCCCTAGATGGCGGCGTTTTTGGCGGCGAGGTCGCCCGCCGCGCGACCTTCGGCGGCGGTGAGGGGCGGCGCTCGATCCGCCAGCTGGTCGCGCTGACCCGGACCGCGCGCGCTTCGGTGCCGGCGAGCATGCGGCGGATCGCCTCGTCGACGCTCATCCGCCCGCGCACCGCCTTGACCCGCCCGTTCCACAATTGCGCATCGGCGACACTGATGCTGACCCCGCCCTGGCGGCTGACGAGCGGCAGCGCCGTCGCGAGGCTGCCCTTGGGCACGTCGAACGCCCGCTCTTCCGCCGCCGACGCCGCGGTGGGCGCACACAGGGCGGCGGCCGCGACGAGGAAGGGCAGGGTGCGGTTCATATCAGCGCGTCAACACCCAGCCGTCGCCGCGCTTTTCGGCGCGTGTCCCCGACAGGGCGGCGAGGTCGGCGATGGTACGGGCCGGATCGTCGCCGACGACCAGCGCGCCGCGGAACGATTGTTGCGCCGCCTCGGGCGCGACGGTCACTTTCATCCCGGCGGTGCGCTGCAAATCCTCGGCGACCACCGCCAGCGGCGTGTCGGCATAGACGAGCAGGCCCGAGCGCCAGCCGCCGATCGACGCGGCATCGACGCTGCGCACCTTGGGCGGCCTGGCGTCGCCGTCCCGGGCCTCGATGCCTTCGCCGGCAAGCATGCGGACATTGTCGCGCTGCGGATTATAGACGACGATGCCTTCGGACACGGCGACCGATGTTTCGCGGTGGCGGCGCACGACGTTGAACGCGGTGCCGAGGTCGACGATGCGGTTTTCGCCGGCCTCGACGACGAAGGGATCGCCTTCGCGGTGGACGACGTGGAACATCGCCTCGCCGCTTTCGAGGCGCGCGAAACGCGGGCGATCCTCGTCGAGCGTGACGACCGAGCCACCGTTGATCTCGATCTTCGAGCCGTCGGCGAGCGTCAGGGTGCGATGTTCGCCCGCCGCGGTCTGGATGCGGTTCGGGTCGGCGAACAGGCCGAGGTTGGGCAGGACGATCGCGCCGACCAGCGCCGCGGCGATCGCGCCGCCGAACCAGGCGCGGCGCGAAGGAGCGCGGCGCGGTGCCGCGTCTTCGCGGATAACGACCGACGGCGCGGGATCGCGGGGCAGCGCGTCGAGATCGGCGTCGAGGAGCGCGACCGCGTCATAGGCCGCCGCGTGGGCGGGGCTTGTGCCGAGCCAGTCGGCGAAGGCGTCCCAGTCGGCGAATTCGGGGTCGCGCTGGCGGATCACCCAGTCGATCGCGCGGGCTTCGATGATGGGGTCGGTTTCAGGACGCATCGAAATGCCTCCTGACCGCGGCAAGCGCCGCATAGACCTTGCGCAAATCGGCCTCGACGGTGCTGAGGCTGACGCCGAATTCGGCGGCGATGTCGCGCTGGGCGATGCCGTCGACACGGAAACGGCGGAAGATGCGCGCCGGTCGTTCACCGGTCGCGGTCACCGCCGCCTCGACCTGCACGAGCTGCTCGCGCGCGATCAGCGCGGCCTCGGCCGAGGGTCTTTCGACCGAGGTATTTTCGCCCCACGCATGGTCGCGCAGCATGCGCTGGCGCGCCGAGCGATAGCGATCGAGCATCAGATTGTTCGCCGCGCGCATCACATAGGACAAGGGATCGGCGATCGGTCCGGTGCGGCGCTCGGTCAGCCGCATCCATAGGTCCTGGAACAGGTCCTCGGCGCCGTCGCCCGCGCCGCGCACTTCGAGGAACCGCACGATGCGGTCGCGGTTGGCGAGCAATACGCCTTCGATGCCCTGCGCGGGCGAGGGTGCGTCGGTCGCATCGGTCATGGATCGGTTGATTCGGAACGCCATCTGCTGCTGAACGACACCTGTTTGGCCGGCGCCCCCCGTCCCCCTGGCGGAGCCGTCATATAGCGCACCGTGCGGCACGCGCAACCGCAGCATGACTCCGCCGATGCCCGGACGGCGGTCCTGCTCGGGGAGAAAGGGGGCGGTGGCGGCAATCATGGTCCTCATCGTTCGTTCAAAAAGCAAGGCAAGGGGGAAGCGGAGGGTGGGGTAATGCTTCCCCCTTGCGGACAAGGCCGGTCAGGGGCGGGGGCGTGCCCTTCAGAGACCGACCTTGAGGCTCGCGCGGAAAGCCCAGCCGATATGGCTCTGCTGTTCTTCCGCAGAAAGTTCGCCGCCCACCTGGAAGGAGGAGTTGCCGGCCATCCCGCGGATGCGGCCGACCCAGCCGCTCGTGCGATCGTCGGGGACGAGGGTGAAGGGCGTGCCGTCCTTGAACGACGCCGTCGTCGTGCCGAGCGAGCCGCCGACGATCTGGCGCCGGCCGCCTTCGATCTCGAAGCGCGTCCAGCCGTCATATTCGTCGGTGCCGCCGAAATCGAGGCCGACCGCCACGGTGCCCGAGACCGCGAGTTCGTCGCTGTCGCGGCCGAGGACGGTCAGGTCGAGCGCGTCGCCGCCGCCGGTTTCGGTGTAGCCCTTTTCGGTGAGCTTGTAATAGTCGACCGCGACCGTCGGGCGCACCGACAATCCGCCCAGGCGGCCGTCGTGCGCGACCGAACCCGAGGCGGACCACAAAGTGCCGTCCCACTTGCCGCGGATCGTTTCGTCGATGTCGTCGGCGCCGGCCTCGGCCTGGAACCGGCGGGTGCCCTTGAAGCTGATCGGCGCGCCCGAGATACGGGCATTCGCCATCCAGCCGTCCGACCGCAGGCGCCAGTGCAGCGCGCCTTCGAACTGGCTCGACGTCACTTCATTGAGGTTGCTGGCGTTGCCGTCCTTGCCGCTGAGGAACGCGATCGAGCCGCCGAAATTGCCCATGTCGGACTTGATTTCGGCGCCGAGCGAGATGCCCCAGCCGGTGACGTCGTAACCGGCGGTGTCGCCGATGCTCTTTGACGTGCCCCACACGGCCTGGTTGACCCAATAGCCCCATTTGCCTTCGTCCTGGAACGGCGCGTTGGGATCCATCAGGTAGCGGCCGAGGGCGCGCGAGCCCGAGGTGACGGTTTCGAACACGCCGCCTTCATGCTCGGGCAGCATCTGGCCGAGCTGGCCCTTGAACTGGGTGCCGTTGGTGATGTCGAGGAACACCTGTTCGATGGCCTCGTCCCCCGCGAGCGCGTCGATCACCGCGTTGAAGGCGCCCGCTTCGGAGCGGTTGAGGCCGAGTTCGGTCGTGCTCTTGCGCGACACGTCGACGATCAGCTGGGTGGCGTTGGAGGTCAGGGTGCCCTTGAACAGGAAGGGCAGCGTCGTCGAGGTGGTGGTGAGGTTGCTGGCACCCGTCAACGTGCCGGCGGTCAGCACGACATGCTGGCCCTCGGCATTGTCGAGGCTGGACAGCCGCAGCGCCAGTTTCGATTCGGCGCCGAAGCTGGCGTTGCCGGTCACCTGGATCGCGGTGCCGGTGGTGCCGCCGTCGAGGGTGACGCCGAGCACGCCCTTGTTGGTGACCGCGAGCGACGAAATCGTCGCCGCGCCGACGACGTCGAAGGCGCCGCCGTTGACCGCGACCGCGAGGCCCTGCGCATTGGCGAGGCGACCCGAGAAGATCGCGGTGCCGCCGATGGTCAGCGTGTCGCTGCCGCCGCCGAAGTCGGCGAGGCCGCCGAATTTCGAGGTGCCGGCAAGCGTCATGATGTCGTTGCCGTTGCCGAACTGGGCGGTGCCGTCGTACGTCGCGTCACCCGACAGCGCGAGGGTGTTGTTGCCGGTGCCGAAGAAGCTGTCGCCCTTCACCGAACCGTCGGCGATGTCGATCAGGTCGTTGCCGACGCCGAAACGGATGTCGCCGACGATCGACGGTGCGGTGATGCCCGAAGCGACGGCGGTCTGCTTGACCGACGCGCCGCCGGTATTGGCCGACAGGTCGATCGCGATGTTGCGGTCGGAGGTGCCCAGCGCGCCGGTCGCGGTGATCGTGCCGCTGTTTTCGACCAGCCCGACATTGCCCGACAGGTCGACGATACCGCGTGCGGTTCCGTCGGTGCCCGCCGCCTTGGCGCTGACCGTGCCGCTGTTGCGGATCATCCCGACATTGCTGCCGGCCTGAACGAGGATGCCGGTCGAGATCGCCGTCGCGGCGTTGCCGCCCGAGGCTTCGATCCTGCCCGCGTTACGGATTTCGGGGACGGTCGCGCCGGCGCCGACCTGCAGCGCGGTCGCCGAAGCGCCGTTGGAAACCGCCGTGACGGTGCCGCTGCTGCCGATCGCGAGGCCGCCGGCGATGGTGACGTTTCCGCCCATGCCGCCGATCTGGATCGCGGCCGCATTCTTGCCGGCATAGAGGCCGTTGCCGAGGATCGCGCCGTCGATGATGACGCCGAAATTGGTACCGGTGCCCGCGACGGGGCCGATGGTGACATCGCGCCCCGCGGCGCCGATGCGCACGGCGGGCGCCGACCCGAAGGAGCGGACCGAAGCCGAGCCTTCCTTGGCGTCTTCGATGCCGTCCTTGTCCTCGTCATTGTCGGTGGTGCTGCTGTCCTTGGGCGGGACGGCGAAGATGATGCCGCCGGTCACGTCGCCCTCGATCGACAGCGCCGGGCCGCCGATGAGCAGGTCGTCGGCGTCGAGCTTCGAAGGGTCGGCGGGGACGGTGGTGGTGCGGTAGCCGGTCGAGGTCAACGTGCCCTGGATCTCAAGCGCGCCGGTGATGTTGCCCGAGAGACGCGCTGCGGTGGCATCGAGGCCGGTCGCGGTGATCGTGCCCGCGAGGCGGACATTGCCGGTGACATCCCGCAGGCCGACGCCGAGCGCGCGGTCGCCGAGGACCGAGATCGTGCCATCATTGGTGAACTTGCCGGTCAGCGGGCCGCCGAGGCGGATGCCGGCCGAATCATTGCCCTCGACCGTGATCGCACCCGAATTGACGATGTTGCCGGTAAAGGCGCCGGCGGTCGCGATGCCGACGCGTCCGGTGCCGACCGCGAAGGGGCCGTCGATGTCGCCGTCATTGTCGATGTCGGTCGGCGCATAGGTCTCGTCGATGACGATCTTGCCGCTGGCCGCGTTAGTGATCGCGCCGGTCGTCCCCGCATTGGCCAAAATGCCGATCGAACCATCGGCGTTGGTGATCTGGATCGTGCCCTCGTTGGTCATCTTGTGATTGCTGTCGATCGTGACCGCGGTGCCCGAGGTCGGCTTGATCGATCCCGAAGCGGCGAGCCTCGCGTCATCGGGGGCGGTTCCGCCATTGACCGTCGAGGTGCGGATGGGCGTGGTGAGCGCGTTGCCGATCACGGTTTCGGCATAGGCAGGCGTGGCGATGACAGCCACAAGACAGGTGGACGCGAGTAGGGTCTTGCGCATGAAGGTCCTCTTGAAATCGGGGCGGGAAGGGTCCCGCGACAATCTCAAGACGGACCCCGCCCTGCGCAGCCTTGGAAAAAAATCGCTCGCGGCCAGCAAAATTGTCGCAACCTGTCGCAATCGTAACCAAAGCATTGCGCAAGACCGCCCAATTTGCTCAAGGATAGCGACTTAAGGCTAGTCCCCAGCCCGAAAAGGTTCTTCGAATGCATGTGAATGGGCGGCCGAGGCTTCGGCTCGGCGCGATCTGTGTCGCGATGGTGCTGCTTGCGGGCTGTTCGGCGAGCGACGAGGGCGATGGCAACCGGCAGGCGCCGGAGGTCGGCTATGTCGTCGTCCAGCCGGCCACCGTTCCGGTGCCGATCGAACTTGGCGCGCGGACGGTGGCGTTCGAGACGAGCGAAGTCCGCCCGCAGATCAACGGTCTGATCCGGCGGCGCTTGTTCGAACAGGGCGGTTATGTCCGCGCCGGCCAGCCGCTGTTCCAGATCGACGCCAGCCTGTATCAGGCCGCGGTCGACCAGGCGGCCGCCAATCTGTCGAGCGCGCGCGCCAGCGCAGAAGCGGCGAAGGTCAAGGCCGACCGTTTCCGCCCGCTCGCCGAGATGGAGGCGATCGCCAAGCAGGATTACACCGACGCACTGGCGCAGGCGCGCGTTGCCAATGCGGTCGTCGCACAGAATGGAGCGGCGCTCGAAACCGCGCGGATCAACCTGCGCTATACGACGATCACCGCGCCGATCAGCGGTCGCATCGGGCGAACCTTGTTCACCGCCGGTGCGTTGGTCAACGCCAACCAGACCGATCCGCTCGCGGTGATCCAGCGTACAGACCCGATGTATGTCGACATGCAGCAGTCGAGCGCCGAATTGACCGCGCTGCGCCAGTCGATCGCCGCGGGCGGTGTCCTGCCGGGCAGCACCAGCGTGCGGCTGATCCTCGAAGACGGCAGCGCTTATGGCTTTGCCGGAACGATCGAATTTTCCGAAGCGGTGGTCAGCGAGGAAACCGGCACGGTGACATTGCGCGCGCGTTTCCCGAATCCCAAAGGCACGCTGCTTCCCGGCATGTTCGTGAAGGCGGCGTTCGACCAGGCGATCGAAGAAAATGCCTTCCGCGTGCCGCAGGCGGCGATGCAGCGCGATTTCGACGGGTCGGCATTCGTCTATCTGGTCGGCAAGGACAACAAGGCCGAGCGCCGCAAGGTGAAGGCCGATCGCACATTGGGCACCGACTGGATCGTCACCGACGGATTGAAGGCGGGCGACCGCGTCATCAGCCAGGGGCTCGGCAATTTGCGGCAGGGGCAGCCGATCCGCCCTGTCACGGCGAGCAGCGGGCAACGTGTCGGGGTGCCCAAGGGCGGCACGGCGGGCGGCGCTTCGGAAAAGCCAGCGGCGAAGGGTAACTGACCGCCCATGTCGCGTCTGTTCATCGATCGTCCGATTTTCGCATGGGTGCTGGCGATCATCGTCATGCTCGGCGGGGTTGGCGGGTTGTACCTGCTGCCGATCGAGCAATATCCCGACATCGCGCCGGCGCAGGTCAACATCCGCGCGCAATATCCGGGTGCATCGGCCGAGACGATCGAGAATAGCGTCACCCAGGTACTGGAGCAGCAACTGACCGGGATCGACGGGCTGCTCTATTTCAGTTCGCAGTCGAGTTCGCGCGGGCAGGCGAACATCACCGCCATCTTCGCCAAGGGCACCGACCCCGACATCGCGCAGGTGCAGGTCCAGAACAAGATCCAGGCGGCGCTGTCGCGCCTGCCGCAACAGGTGCAGGCGCAGGGCATTCGCGTCACCAAGGCCAATTCGGACACGCTGTTACTCGTCGGCGTCTATGACGCGACCGACACGCGCGTGAACCAGGACGTGTCCGACTATATGGCGTCGAACATCCAGGACCCGCTGTCGCGCGTCGAGGGCGTGGGCGAGGTCAATATCTTCGGCGGCCCGCACGCGATGCGAATCTGGCTCAACCCGCAGCGGCTCGCCGCGGTGTCGCTGATGCCGAGCGATGTGATTTCGGCGATCACCGCGCAGAATGCCGAAGTCGCGGCGGGCGAGGTCGGCGGCCTGCCGTCGCCGCAGGGCCAGATGCTCAACGCCACGGTCACCGCCCAGTCGCGAATGCAGACGGTGGCCGAGTTCGAAAATATCGTGCTCAAGACGCTGCCCGACGGGGCGGCAGTGCGGATCAAGGATGTCGCGCGGGTCGAGATCGGCGCCGAAAGCTATGCCGTCGTGAGCCGCATCAACGGCCACCCCGGCGCCGGCATGTCGATCTCGTTGTCGCCCGGTTCCGACGCGCTGGAAACCGCCGACCGGGTGAAGGCGCGGATGGAGGAACTCGCCGCCGATTTCCCCGACGGACTGACCTACAGCTACGCCAACGATGCCACCGCCTTCATCAAGCTGTCGGTGAGCGAGGTGCAGAAATCGCTGTTCGAGGCGATCCTGCTGGTCATCCTCGTCATGTTCGTCTTCCTGCAAAGCTGGCGCGCGGTGCTTATCCCGGCGATCGCGGTGCCGGTGGTGCTGCTCGGGACCTTTGCGATCTTCTATATCCTGGGGTTCAGCATCAACACGCTGACGCTGTTCGGGCTGACGCTCGCGATCGGCCTGCTCGTCGACGACGCGATCGTCGTCGTCGAGAATGTCGAGCGGTTGATGGAAGAGAATCCCGAAATGTCGGCGCGCGAGGCGACGATCCAGTCGATGCAGGAATTGCAGGTCGCGCTGATCGCGATCGCGCTGGTGCTGTCGGCGGTGTTCCTGCCGATGGCCTTCTTCGGCGGATCGACCGGTGTCATCTATCGCCAGTTCTCGGTCACGATCATTTCGGCGATGATGCTGTCGGTGCTCGTCGCGCTGATCCTCAGCCCGGCGCTGACCTCGACCTTGCTCAAGCCCAAGCATCAGGGCGACGCCGCGACGCCGCGGGGGCGTTTTCCACGCGCGCGCGCCTTGCTCGAGCGGGCGAAAGACGGCTTCAACACCCGCTTCGACCGCACCGTCGAGCGCTATGTCGGCAGCGTGACCAAGGTGGTCGACCATAAATGGCTGTTCCTCGGCATCTATGCGGTGCTGCTCGTCGCGCTGGCCGTGCTCTTCCTGCGCCTGCCCGGCGGCTTCCTGCCCAACGAGGACCAGGGGCGCGTCCAAGTCCAGTTCCGTCTGCCCGCCGGCGCGACGCAGGGGCGGACGCTCGAGGTCCGCGACGCGATCGAAAAATATATGCTGACCGAGGAAAAGGCGAACGTCGGGGCGCTGTTCCTGATCGCGGGTGGCGGCGGCGGTTCGGCCGCGGGACAGAATACCGGGCAGGGTTTCGTCAACCTCGTCCATTGGGACGAGCGTTTGGGCGATGAAAACACCGCCGACGCGATCGCTGCGCGCGCGCGCAAGGCGCTGAGCGGACTGCGCGATGCCCAGATCTTTGCGCTCGTGCCCGGCGCGGTGCGCGGTCTCGGCGATTCCTCGGGTTTCACGATGCAGTTCCAGAACCGCAGCGGCATGAGCCGCGAAGAATTCGTGGAAGCGCGCGAGAAACTGCTGGCGATGGCGAACGCCAATCCCAAGCTGACATCGGTGCGCCTGTCCGACCTTCCCGACGTCGCGACGCTGAAGGTCGACGTCGATACCCAGCGACTGACCGCTTATGGACTGACCAACAGCGACGTGAATTCGACGCTCGCGACCGCCTGGGGCGGGCGCTACGTCAACGACTTCATCGACAAGGGCCGCGTCAAGCGCGTCTATGTGCAGGGCGATGCGCCCTATCGCGCCAAGCCCGAGGATCTGGGCCAATGGTACGTCCGATCGAGCGACGGCGAGATGTCGCCCTTCTCGGCCTTTGCAAAGGTCGGCTGGTCGACGACGCCGAGCAGCAGTTCGCGTTTTCAGGGCGTGCCGGCGTTCGAAATCTCGGGGCAGCCGGCCGCCGGCACCAGTTCGGGCGAGGCGATGAACGAGATGGAGCGCATGGCGGGCGAGATTGCCGGCACCAGCGTGGCCTGGTCGGGTTCCTCCTATCAGGAGCGGCTGTCGTCGGGGCAGGCGCCCTTCCTGTATGCGATTTCGCTGCTCGTCGTCTTCCTGTGCCTCGCGGCGCTCTATGAAAGCTGGTCGATCCCGCTCGCGGTGCTGCTCGTCATTCCGCTCGGACTGATCGGCGCGGTCTTCGCGGTGACGCTGCGCGGGCTCGAAAACGACGTCTATCTCCAGATCGGCCTGCTCACGACGATGGGACTCGCGGCGAAAAACGCGATCCTGATGATCGAATTCGCCGAACAGGAAGAGCGCAAGGGCAAGCGCGTGATCGAGGCGGCGGTCGCCGCGGCGCGCATCCGCCTGCGTCCGATCCTGATGACCAGCTTCGCCTTCATCTTCGGCGTGTTGCCGCTGGCGATCGCGACCGGGGCGGGCGCGAACAGTCGCGTCGCGATCGGCACCTCGGTGATCGGCGGCATGCTCACCGCCGCCTTCCTCGCGATCTTCTTCATTCCGCTCTTCTTCGTCCTCGTCCGCCGCGGGGTGCGCGACGGGTTGCTCGCGGTGCGCGGCTGGATCGGCCGCCGGCGTGACGGCAGCGAGGTGGCGGCATGACGCGCGTCCTGCTTCTGGGCGCGGCGACGCTGGCGCTGGGCGCCTGTTCGCTGGCGCCCAAATATGTCCAGCCGGCGCCGCCGGTGCCGGCGTCGTGGCCGGTCGGCGACGCCTATCTGGCGCAGAGCGAGGCGGCGCTGCCGCGGGTGACGCTCGCCGCCCTGTTTCGCGATCCGCGGCTGCTGGCGCTGATCGATCAGGCGCTCGCCAACAACCGCGAACTGCGCGTCGCCGCCGCCAATGTCGCGGCAGCCCGGGCGCAGGTGCGGGTGACCCGATCGGCGCAGTTCCCGGCGATCGGGATCAGCGGCTCGGGCGATTATACCGACGGCGGTATTTCGGGTGGCGTCGCGAGCGGTGGACGCGAGAGCTATGCGTTGCAGGCCGGGGTCTCGGCGTTCGAACTCGACCTGTTCGGGCGGCTCGCCAATGCGACCGCCGCCGACCGCGACCGCGCCTTTTCCACCGAGGCGGTGGCCCGCACCGTGCGCCTGGCGCTGGTCGCCGACCTGGCCGAGGCCTGGACCAACCATGCCGCCGACCGCGAACTGCTGGGAATCGCGCGCGAGACCGCCGACAGCGCGCGGCGCAGCGTCACGTTGACCCGTGCAAGGTTGGAGGGCGGGGTCGCACCGCGCACCGACCTGCGCCAGGCCGAACAGGTGCTGGCGACCGCCGAGGGCGACCTGGCGTTGCAAACCGCCGCGGTGGCGCAGGACGAGAATCTGATCCGGCTGCTCGTCGGTGCCGATTACGACAAGGCGCTGTTGCCGCAGACCCTCGACGAGGTGAGCGCGTCGATCGCGACGCTGCCGGCGGGAACCAATTCGCAAGTCCTGCTGCGCCGACCCGACGTGGTCGAGGCTGAATATCTGCTCCGCGCCGCCAATGCCGATATCGGCGTCGCGCGCGCGCGGCTGTTCCCGACGATCTCGCTGACCGGGCTGCTCGGTTTCGCGAGCGATGCGCTGGGGTCGCTGTTCACCGGCGACGCGCTCCGCTTCAGCGCGGGCGCCGACGCCAGCCTGTCGATCTTCGACGCCGGCGGGCGCCGTGCCGGGGTCGCGGTCAGCGAGGCGCAGCGCGATGCGGCGCTCGCGAGTTACGAACGCGCGATCCAGACCGCGTTTCGCGAAGTCGCCGACGCGCTCGCCGATCAGGGCACGCTTGGCGAGCGGCTGCGCGCCGCGCGCGCCAACACCGAGGCGGCGGCCGATACGGCAAGGCTGACCGACGCGCGCTATCGCGGTGGGGTCGACAGCTTCCTGTCGAGCCTCGACGCGCAGCGCAGCCTCTACAGCGCCCGCCGCGCCCAGATCGCGGTCGAACTGGCAGCGGTGCGGAACCGGATCACGCTGTACCGCTCGCTGGGCGACGATGGGATTTCGACCGAATAGGGAAAATGGCGGAGCGGGAGGGATTCGAACCCTCGATACGCTTTTGACGTATACTCACTTTCCAGGCGAGCGCCTTCGACCACTCGGCCACCGCTCCGCATGCACTGGAAGGGGCGCCCTAATCGCTTGGCGGGGCTTTCGCAAGCGGCATGGGCGTGGCAGACATCGCCTATGAAACACAGCCTCCTCGCCGCCGCAGCGGCCCTCACGCTCACCGCTCCCTCCGCCGCGCAGCAGGCACCGGCGCCGGCCGCCGAAATCCCGTCACCGGGCGAGATCGCGGCGGCCGCGCCGGCGGCGGACTGGATCGAGATTCCCGCATCGGACCTGCTGGTGATGGACCTTGCGCTGGACGCGAAGGGCAAGCCGCGCCGCGTCGTCATCCAGCTGATGCCCGTGCCGTTCAGCCAGGGGTGGATCGGCAATATCCGCAAGCTCGCCGCCGCGCATTGGTGGGACGGGACGAGCGTCAACCGGGTGCAGGACAATTATGTCGCGCAATGGGGCGACGCGACCGAGAAGAAGGCGCTGCCCGAGGGTTTGGCGGTGGTGCCGGAGAGCGCTTACGAAACGGCGATTGCAAACCCGGCGATCGCAACAAACCCGATCAGGATCGATCCGCAATCGCCATATGGAATCGACGCCTACAGCAGGAGCAATTTCTTCTACGAAGGCTGGGCGGTTGCCTATGATCAAATCTGGGATACGCTCATTCAAGACGAGAAGGGCAAGTCCATTCCGTCGAATTTGACGCAGAGCGCCTGGCCGATCCATTGCTATGGCATGGTCGGTGTCGGTCGCAACCTCTCACCCGACACCGGATCGGGCGCCGAACTCTACACCGTCATCGGCCATGCCCCCCGCCACCTCGACCGCAATATCGCGCTTGTCGGGCGCGTGATCAGCGGCATCGAATATCTGTCGAGCCTGCCGCGCGGGACGGGCGCACTTGGTTTCTATGAAAGCGAAGCCGAGCGGGTGCCGATCGCGTCGATCCGGATCGCGACCGATCTGCCGCCCGCCGACCAGCCGAAGTTCGAATATCTCTCGACCGAGAGCGACAGCTTCGCGAAATATGCCGATGCGCGGGCGAACCGGCGCGATCCGTTCTTCATCAAGCCCGCCGGTGGTGCCGACATCTGCAATATCCCGGTCCCGGTCCGCGCGGCGAAATAGCAGGCGTGGAAAGCTTTACCACCACCACGCCTTTATGGCGCTGGCAGTCGGCGACGGCGCCCGCCGCCTGGTTTTTCCTGACGATCGACGGCGAGGTCGCCGACGGCATTCGCGTTGCGGCGATGTCGGGGCAATGGCTCGACAAGCGCGGCGGATTCGGGTCGGCGCGGGTCGCGGTGACGATCGGCGATACAAGCTGGAACACCTCGGTCTTTCCGCACAAGGAAAGCGGCGGCTGGATCCTTCCGGTGAAGGCCGCGGTGCGCAAGGCCGAGGGGATCGCCGAGGGCGACGACGTGACGGTGACCGTCAGTCTTTAGGCGGGGTTTCGGTCCGGGTTTCGCGCGCCTGCGCCTTTCGTTTGCGCAGATTTTCGCGCAGCGCTTCGGCCAGGCGGCGTTCGCGTTCGAGGTCGGCGGGGGAGGGGGGCTTGCTCACGCCATCGTCCATGCCCGCGAAATCGGCAAAGCGTCAAGCCTATCGCCTTGACAGGCGGCAGAGGCCCCGCCATAGGCCGCGCCTGCCCAGCGAACACGCGTTCGCGGCGGCCCGGTTGCTGCTGTAGCTCAGTGGTAGAGCGCGTCATTGGTAATGACGAGGTCGACAGTTCAATCCTGTCCAGCAGCACCATTTTCCTGACAGCGACGTTCAGCTTTACGGCGGCGCACCTCGCGGCCTAGAGTCGCGGGCGTGCCGCGCCCGGCGGCATCGGCGGGGAGAAGCATGGCGGACAGCGACGATCGGATGCGGGACGGCAATCGCTGGTCCTTTCTGGCGATCCTGATCGCGATTTC
This sequence comes from Sphingopyxis sp. Root1497, assembly GCF_001427085.1. Taxonomy (NCBI): domain Bacteria; kingdom Pseudomonadati; phylum Pseudomonadota; class Alphaproteobacteria; order Sphingomonadales; family Sphingopyxidaceae; genus Sphingopyxis; species Sphingopyxis sp. Root1497. The sequence goes on along the minus strand of NZ_LMGF01000005.1, from coordinate 1,569,676 downwards.
GATCGCCTTTGCGGTGGTCCTGTTGCCGTTCGCCGCCGCGATCCTGTGGGCGGTGATTGCCGCCATCCTGTTCGAGCCGCTCTATCGCCGCCTGCTGACGAAGATGCCCCGGCGGCGCAACGGCGCCGCGCTGCTGACCATTCTGCTGATCCTGGCGATGGTCATCCTGCCCGCGTCCATCCTCGCCGTCGCGCTGATCAACGAAGCCGCCGCCGTCTATCAGCGCATCCATTCGGGGGCGATCGACCCGACGCTTATCTGGACCAACTTCCGCGCCGGCATGCCCGAATGGCTGGCATCGTGGGTCGACCGCATCGACCTGGGCAATATCGCGACCGCGAAGAGCATTTTGGGCGGCGGAGCGGCCGATGGCGTCCGCGCGATCCTGGGGCAGGCGCTGTCGATCGGACAGAGCCTCTTCGGATTGCTGATCAACCTGATGGTGATGCTCTATCTCGCCTATTTCCTGATCCGCGACGGGGAGGGCCTGCAACAGAGCATCCGGCGTGCGATGCCGCTGCGCACCGACCATCTCGAACTGCTCGCCAGTCGTTTCGTCGTCGTGGTTCGCGCCACAATCAAGGGCAGCATCGTCGTCGCGATCCTGCAGGGGCTGATCGGCGGGATCGTGCTGTGGGCGCTGGGGATCGAGGCGGCGCTGTTGTGGGGGGTGCTGATGGGCGCGGCCTCGCTACTTCCCGCGGTCGGGACGGGGCTGGTCTGGGTTCCGATGGCGCTCTACCTGCTGTTCACCGGGCAAATCTGGCAGGGGCTGGTGCTGGTGCTGTGCGGGCTGTTCGTCATCGGGATGGTCGACAATGTGCTGCGCCCGGTGCTGGTCGGACGCGAGACCCGCATTCCCGATTATGTCGTGCTGATCACCACGCTCGGCGGGCTCCAGCTTTTCGGGTTTCACGGCATCGTGATCGGCCCGGTGATCGCCGCGATGTTCATCGCCGTATGGGACATTGCGACGACCATGCGCGGCGAATCCGCCGCCAGCCCGGCCTGACCGCTCAGATCTTCGCCGCGAGCAGCCAGTCGTGGAACAGCTTCACCGCCGGCTGGCGCAGCGCGCGCGGGCGGCAGACGAACCAATAGCTGTACGGGCTGTCGACGTCGAAATCGAACAGGCGGATGAGCCGCGGGTCGTGCGCGTCGTCGAGATGATGGCCGTGCATGAAGGCGACGCCGATGCCCTGCGCCGCGGCCTCGAGCATCAGCGGCCCCGAATCGAAATAGTCGATCCCGGCGGGCTCGAGATAGGGCATGCCGATCGCCTTTTTCCATTCGGTGAAGGTTTCGGGCATTTCGCGATGGACGAGGATCGTCAGGCGCTGGAACTGTTCGGGGACCGTGATCGGACGGCCCGTTTCGGTCAGCGTCCGCGACGCGATCGGGAACACCTTGTCCTGGTCGAGCCGCGCCGCATAGAGCGCGGGGTCGATCGTGCGGGCGAGCGCGATCGCGGCGTCGATCCCTTCGCCCAGCCGCGCCTCGGCGTGCGACATGGTGTCGATGTCGATATGCAGTTCGGGATGTTGTTGCCGGAGTTCGGGCAGGCGCGGGAACAGGCGCTGCTGGGCAAAGAGCGGCAGGACGTTGAGGTGCAGCCGCATCGACGCGTCGGGACTGCTCGCCTGCACCACCACCGCGCGCAATTCGTCGAGGATCGGCGACAATTGGTCCTGCAGCGCGCGTCCCGCTTCGGTCAGCCGCAATCCATGGTGGTGGCGATCGAACAGCGGTCGGCCGACGGCATGTTCGAGCGTCTGGATGCGCCGCGACAACGCGGGCATCGACAGGCCGAGTTCGCTCGCCGCGGCCTTGACCGTTCCGTGCCGGGCAACCTCGAGAAAGGCTTCCATGCTGCTGAGGGGAGGGAGACGTGGCATATCGTGTGTCCATGATAGTGACATGACAGTGCGGCCCATGCCAACAATTTTTGTGCGCTGCGGCATAAGTCCCGCTTGGCCGGCGTGTATCCAAAGGGGTCGCAAAACGGGAACCGGCGTCCTATCTTCGCCGTTCTGACCATTTTGCGGGAGACACGCCTTGGCCGAAGCAGCGGTAAAAGAAAAACAGGTCAAATTGCAGGTGGCGAACGCCCGCGCCGAGGAAAGCGGTGGCGGCATCGCCCGCATTCCGCGCGCGGCGATGGCCGAACTGGGCGTCACCGAAGGCGATATCGTCCAGATCAGCGGCAAGCGCGGCACTGCGTCGCGCGTCGTGCTGCCCTATGCCGAGGACGAGGGACTCGATGTGATCCGCCTCGATGGCCTGCAGCGCGCCAATGCCGGTGCGGGCGCGGGAGACATGGTGGCGCTGACCCGGGTCGAAACACGCCCCGCGACGCGCGTGGTGTTCGCCCCGGCGCAGGAAAATCTGCGGCTGCAGGGATCGGCGAACGCGCTGAAGCGCAGCTTTTTCGGCCGTCCGCTGGTGGCCGGCGATACGGTGGCGACCGCCGGGCAGCAGCGCTTGCCGTCGGGCGACATGCCGCCGCAATTGCGGCAGATGCTCAACGCGCCCGCCTATGCGCTCGCCGAAGTTCGCCTGATCGTCGTATCGGCCGCCCCGAAGGGCGTCGTCTTCATTGACGAGAATACCGAGATCGAGCTGCTCCCCGAATATCAGGAGCCGCAGGATGCGCGGCGCACCGACGTCACTTATGACGATCTGGGCGGGCTGGGCGAGACGATCGACCAGTTGCGCGAGATGGTCGAACTGCCGCTGCGTTACCCCGAACTGTTCCGCCGCCTCGGCGTCGATCCGCCGCGCGGGGTGCTGCTGCACGGGCCGCCGGGCACCGGCAAGACGCGGCTGGCGCGCGCGGTCGCCAACGAGAGCGATGCGCAATTCTTCCTGATCAACGGGCCCGAGATCATGGGGTCCGCCTATGGCGAGTCCGAAAAGCGGCTGCGCGACGTGTTCGAGGCTGCGACCAAGGCCGCTCCGTCGATCCTGTTCATCGACGAAATCGATTCGATCGCGCCGAAACGCGGACAGGTAACCGGCGAGGCCGAAAAGCGCCTTGTCGCGCAGTTGCTGACGCTAATGGACGGGCTGGAACCGCGCACCAACCTGGTCGTGATCGCGGCGACCAATCGCCCCGACGCGATCGACGAGGCGCTGCGGCGTCCGGGCCGCTTCGACCGCGAAATCGTCATCGGCGTTCCCGACGAAAGCGGGCGGCGCGAGATTTTGGGCATCCACACGCGCGGTATGCCGCTGGCCGAGGACGTCGACCTGGGCGAACTGGCGCGCACGACTTTTGGCTTTGTCGGCGCCGATATGGCGGCGCTGACCCGCGAGGCGGCGATCGAGGCGGTGCGGCGGATCATGCCCAAGCTCAACCTGGAGGAGGGGACGATTCCGCCCGAGGTGCTGGAGGAGCTTCGCGTCACGCGCGAGGACTTCAACAATGCGCTGAAACGCGTGCAGCCGTCGGCGATGCGCGAGGTGATGGTGCAGGCGCCCAAGACGCGCTGGAGCGACATCGGCGGGCTCGACGCGGCGCGCGACAAGCTGATCGAGGGGATCGAACTGCCGCTGAAGAACCCCGAGGCGTTCCGGCGGCTCGGCATTCGTCCGGCCAAGGGCTTCCTGCTCTATGGCCCGCCGGGCACGGGCAAGACGCTGCTCGCCAAGGCGGCGGCGCGCGAATCCGACGCCAATTTCATCTCGATCAAATCGTCCGACCTCTTGTCGAAATGGTATGGCGAGAGCGAGCAGCAGATCGCGCGGCTGTTTGCCCGCGCCCGCGCCGTCGCGCCGACGATCATCTTCATCGACGAACTCGACAGTCTGGTGCCCGCGCGCGGCAGCGGCACGTCGGGCGAACCGCAGGTGACCGAACGCGTCGTCAATACGATCCTCGCCGAGATGGACGGGATCGAGGAGATGCAGTCGGTCGTCGTGATCGGGGCGACCAACCGGCCCAATCTGATCGACCCGGCACTGCTCCGCCCGGGGCGGCTCGACGAGTTGATCTATGTGTCGGTGCCCAATGCCGAGGGGCGCAAGCGCATCCTGGAAATCCAGACCGGCAAGATGCCGCTGGCGGACGATGTCGACCTGTCGGTGCTCGCCGAGAAATCGGACCGCTTCACCGGCGCCGATCTGGAGGATTTGACGCGCCGCGCCGGCCTCGCCGCGCTCAAGCGGTCGATCGACAGCGATACGGTGACGATGGCGGACTTCGACACCGCGCTCAAGGATACGCGCGCCTCGGTCACCGAGGCGATGGAGAAGGATTATGAAAAAATCCAGGGCGAGATCAAACAGAACGCGATGAGCGTCGATCCGATCGGTTTTTTCGCGCCCGGCATGCTCAAGCCAGTGCGCGAGCGCAAGCACGACGAGGCGACCGACTGAATTCCCCCTAGCCCCGAACCGACAGGCTCGGGGCTAGGGTTCGTGGGCGGTACCGAAGGCCTGGTCCTGCCGCAGCGCCTTCCATCCCCAGAGGACCAGCCAGCCGCAGAATCCGGCCATCAGGCCGTAGGCGACCATCGGGTGCCAGTTATAGAGCAGCACGCCGATCGCGGGCGAAATGATATAGGCCGATCCGTTGATCGATGCCGTCATGCCGGCGACGGCGCCCTGGTCGCGACGCGGCACGGCGAGCGACGAGCCCGCAGTAAAGCCCGGGCGGAACAGCCCGAAACCCAGCGAAGCGGTGGCGAAACCGATGACGATGCCGTGCAGATCCTGTGCGAGGCCGGTCATCAATATGCCGCCGATGGCGAGCGTGGCGCCCCACAGCACGGTGGGGCGCGGGGTTAGTCTGAACAGCGGGATCAGCCCCCATTGGGCAAGCAGGGTCGCGAAGGCGCCGGCCATCAGCACGATCCCGGTCATCGCCGCCCCTTCGTCGGGGCGCAGTCGCAGTTCGAGCCGGTCGAGGATCAGGAAGCCGATGACGCCGAGCATCATCGCCTGCGCCTGTCCGCCGAAAAAGCCTGCGAGCAGCCAGGGGCGCACGCGCCGATCGTTCCAGCTCAAGGGTTCCTGTGGCGGCAGGTCGGGTTCATTCTCGTCTTCGGCGGTCGGTTCGGAAGGACCCGCCGACAGCGGGTAAGACGCGATCGCGCCGCGCGCGGCGAAGCGCGGGATGTCGTTGGGCAGGCGCCAGCGCAGCATGACCAGCACGATGATCCCGATCAGCGCGAAGACGAGCAGGGGGCCCGCCAACCCGACGATGGGCAGGATGAAGAAGGGCGCGATCGCCGGGCCGATGACGGTGCCGAGACCGAAGGACGAGGAGACGAGCGACAGGGCCTGGGTGCGCTCTTCCGGGTCGGTGCGCGCCGCGACATAGGCCTGGACCGCCGGCGGCGCGGCCGAGCCGAAGCCGCCATAAAGGCTGCGGAACAGCGCGAAGAGGATGAAGGTGGTGCCGGCGGCGAGCCAGCCCATCAGCCCGGACCAGAGGACGAGCCCGCACAGCGCCATCGACGACAGGAACCCGATGACGCCGAGCGCCATCAGCGCCTTGCGCCCGCGCTTGTCCGACTGGCGCGCCCAATGCGGCGCGGTGAGCACCCACAGCAGCGCCGACCAGCTGAACGCCAGGCTGACCCAGACGTCGGGAATATGCAGTTTCGCGCCGATCGCGGGCAGGATCGATTGCATCGCGGTATTGCCCGCGGCGGCGACAAGCATCACCGCGAACAGCACCGCCATCCGGTCGGGGGGGATCGAACGGCTGACATTCGACATTCCCGGCTCCCCCTCTTTTTGCATAAGTCGTTGGCCCGATTGTCCTACACGGCCTGTCCCGTCTGTCCAGCGACGGAACGTGGGCGGGGATTGTCAAGCGCACTCTTTCCTTGCGCCGCGCGCCCGATTTTGCCACGCCTCAAGGGTCCGCAACAACGCGAAAGCCATCATGTCCAATCCCCGGGCGCAGGCCCAAGAACAAAAGGTTCCCCTGATCAAACGGATCAGGGACCGCGCGCGGCGCTTTTTCGGGCCGTGGGGCATGTTCGTGAAGGGCTTCATCAAGCATCCGGTGATGGTCGGGTCGATCGTGCCGTCGTCGCCGACGCTGATCCGCCACATGCTGAAGCCGGTGGACTGGAAGAATACCAAATTGTTCGTTGAATATGGTCCCGGCGTCGGCACCTTTTGCCGCCCGGTGCTCGAACGGATGGCGGGCGATGCGACGCTGATCGCGATCGACACCAACGAGGATTTCATCGACTATCTGCGCAAGGACATCCGCGACAGCCGCTTCATCGCGGTGCACGGGTCGGCCGCCGACGTCGAGGAGATCATTCGCGCCCATGGTTTCGACCATGCCGACTATGTCCTGTCGGGCCTGCCTTTCTCGACCCTGCCCGCAGGTGTCGGCCCGGCGATCGCGGCGGCGACGCACCGCGCATTGCGCCCCGGCGGCGCCTTCCTCGTCTATCAGTTCCGCGCCCGCGCGCGCGATTTCCTCGCGGCGCATTTCGCGCGCATCGACAATGCCTTCGAATGGGTCAACGTCCCGCCCTGCTTCCTGTTCTGGGGCTGGAAGGACTGAGGATCAGATCTCGGTCTCGGGATCGATCTCTCCAAGCCCGAAGTTGAGCCGGCGCGTCACCGTATAATCGACCACCCCGACGACGAACCAGGCGAGCGTCCAGCGCAGCCGGGTCAGCCAGCTCGCGCGCGCCTTGTGGCGCTTGCGCGTGATGACCTCGCAGTCGGGCTTTTGCCGGGTGACGAAATCGCGCATCTGCGCCGCAAATCCGGCGTCCTCGATACGCAGCATCACCTCGACGTTCACGAACAGGCTGCGCATGTCGAAATTGGCGGTGCCGACGTGCACGACATCGTCGATGACGATCAGCTTCATATGCAGCCGGCACGGCTGATATTCCCAGATCGCCGCCCTTTTGCGCAGCAAATAGCCATAGAGCAGCCGCGAGGCACCGATCGTGGCGGGATTGTCGGACTTCGCCGACATGATGAAGCGCGTCCGCCCGCGCCGCGCGACCCTGCCCAGCCGCCGCAACATGCCCTGGCCGGGCGAGAAATAGGCCATCACCATATCGAGCCGACGCGCGCCCTCGAGGTCGGTACGCACCGCGCGCGCCCAGGGCGACAGCCGCTGGGTCGGGCCGCCGACGAGCCAGGTCACCGGCCCGCTGTCCACCGGCCATTCGCGGATCAGGCGGCGCAGCGCGAGCAGCTTGCCGTCGTCGTTGACGGTGTAATCGTGGATCTCGGCGAACCAGTCGACCATTCGCGCCACCGAGGGCCCGCGCACGACGATGCCAAGGTCGAACCAGCAATGGGTGTCGCGGCGGTTGAGATAGGGGTCGGCGATGTTGAAACCGCCGGTCACCGCGATCTCCTCGTCGACCAGCAACAGCTTCTGGTGATTGCGGATGAGATAGGTCGAACGCCAGTGGCGCGAGAAAAAGGTCACGCCGCCGCCGGCGTCGCGCAACGGGGCGAAGACGGCGTCGGCGGTGTCCGACGAGCCGAAGCTGTCGATCACGGCGCGAACGCGCACCCCGCGTTTCGCCGCCATCGTCATCGCGTCGAGAATCCGCGTGCCCGCACCGTCTTGCCGGAAGATATACATGACCAGGTCGATGCTGCGGATCGCGCCGTTGATCAGCGCCAGCAGCCGTTCGAGCCGTTCCGCCCCGTCGAAGATGACCTCCAGCCGGTGGCCGGCGACGTCGGCGCGCAGCGTCTGGAGTTCGCTGGCGGGGACGGGATCGGCGATCATGCCATCGCTCATAGGACGGCCGCGACGGTGGGGGCAAGGGCAGGGGATTCGTTGACATTCGTCGGGCCGCCTGCTAGCGCGCAGCGCTTGCCGCCATGCCTCCGGGCTGGCCTCTCCTCGATCAAGGAAAACACATGGCCCGCGTTACCGTCGAAGATTGCGTCGACAAAGTTTCCAACCGTTTCGATCTGGTTCTGCTCTCGGCGCACCGCGCCCGCGAAATCTCCGGTGGTTCGGAGCTGACCGTCGATCGCGACCGCGACAAGAACCCCGTCGTCGCGCTGCGCGAGATCGCCGAACAGACCGTGCGCCCGAAGGATCTGTCGGAAGCGCTGACCATATCGTTGCAGAAGGTTGTCGTCGACGACGACGATACGCCCGATGAAATCAGCTCGATCAGCCGCTCGGCCGAAGCCCTGCGCCTCACCGCCGCTGCGCCGCCGCGCAGCCCCGCGGGCGGTGGCAGCGACTTCGAATAAGTCGAAGCCATATCGGATCACCAAGGAGGGCCGCGGGAAACCGCGGCCCTTTTTGTTGGCAAAAAGGTTGCATGCTATTCTCTCGACGCAAGACTTACAGATAGTTTCGATGTCCCGGAGGGTGGACATGACCCATCGCCCCTATAAGCTAGCCGTAGCGAGCATTTTTGCCCTGTTTGTCGGCCTTGTCGAAACGCTGGCAACTTCGTTTGAACTCTATCAGGCGGGTATGCCCCAATCATGGGGACGCTCGATTCTGACGGGCGTATCGATCATGGCAAGCCTGTACGCACTTCTGGAAATCCGACGCCTTCTGCGTATGCTGGGCCGTCCATCTCTCATGGTGGCTTGGCTGACGATTGGCTTCTGGGGTGCCGCTCTGGCTACCGTCCTTCTGGGGATACTGGCATTTCGGTCGAACACGCTCTCCTGCCTGCTGCTTTTCCTTGCGGCCATTGTCCCGCTGTTCGTGCTCGGCGTGTCACGCGATGTGGTCACGGAAGTCTTGGAACCCGATCAGCGCGATCTGTTCCAGTGGCGTGAGAGCGAAGATCGCGCAGCTGCGCTGGAATTGGAGGTTGCGCGCCTAAAGGAGAATCAAGCAGATCTCGATAAATTGCTTCGTGAGAATCCTGAACTCGCGTCGGCATATGGGCTGCCGCTTTCGGCACGCATCCGGGGCGGCGAGTTGCCATAGCTCGCTTAGGGAACTCGAGTCTGCTCCGCCACCCGGATCGCCTTCGACGCCAGCATCGGCTCGATGATCCGCTCGATCCGCGCCGCGCGTGGGGACTTCACCGCGATGTTGAACAGGCTGTTGGCGATCACGTCGGCGATCTGGACGCCGTCGCTGCGCTTGCTGTCGGCGAGCGAGGCGCGGCCCCATTGCCCGAGGCCGGCCTGGATTTCCGCGCGGACGTGCGACAGGATCTTGGGGTCGTAGCGCCCGTCGTCGATGACGACGTCGGTGCACACGCCGCCGGTCTCGGGCAGCCAGTGGCCGACTGCACTGTTGAGCAATGCGCCATAGAGAGCGAGGTCGCTCGGCATGGTGCCGTCCGCGTTTTTCGCAAGCGTATCGCGCTCAGCCACCGCGACCCAGGCGCGGCCGCCGGCTCGGTCGAACAGTTCGAGCAGATAGGCGCGCTCGACGACCGAGATGCGGCTGCCTTTCAGTTCGCCGCGCAGCCCGGTGACGCCGCGAAAACGCTTGTGGATGTCCGCCGCCGCTTCGGGCGTCAGCATCACCGCGGCGAAGGTCATCGCGCCCGCGTTGAGTCCGCCCGATTCATCGCAATAAATGGTCATGCCCGCAGCCTAGCGGACGATGCCGAAAAAGGTCACCTTCTTGACCGCGCCCGCCGCCAGCGGTTCGGGCAGGACCCATTGGACATGGGTGACGTCGTCGGCGGTCGCCGGACGTGCCGCCGCGCCAGCCACCGGCACCGTCAGCCCGGCAAGGGTCCCATAGGTCTTGCCGCCGTCGATCGAGACCGAAAATCCCGCCATATCGTCGGTGCTGGCGAAGCGCACCTCGGGCGGGATCGGGTTGACGAATTTGAGGCCGGCGGCGGATTCGCTGGTCTGGTTGTCGAGTTGCAGCGTGAAGCGCAGCCGGTCGCCGGGAACGACGGTCTCGGGTGCCGAGAAACTGATCTTGCGCTGGCCCTCGGCGCCGGTCGTCACGGTCTCGACCTCGACATTCTGGCTGAACTCGACGCGCTGGAACGCCTGCACCGGACTGGCGAGCGCGAACATCGCCGCGACGCCGAGGCCGAACCGCGGCAGGCCGAACTTCTTGCGCTTCATTCCCAAACCCCCACCAACGGAAATTTACGCACCCTGCGGATTGACGTCGCCGAAGGGGCGCGGTTTGCGCTTGATCTGCGGCAGCGAGCCGGCGTGGCCCGACACCGGGGTGCCGTGCTTGCTCTGGTCGTCCTCGCGGCCGATGTCCTCGCCCTTGATCGCGCGCTTCGATTCCTCACCCGACAGCGTCTCATATTCGAGCAGCGCGGCGGCGAGCAGGTGAAGCTCGTCGAGATTGTCGGTGAGCACCTTGCGCGCGACATTCTCGCCTTCCTCGACGAGGCGGCGGACTTCGGCGTCGATCAGTCGCGCGGTGTCTTCGGACATATTCTGCGCGCGCGACACGCTATGGCCCAGGAACACCTCGTCCTGGTTGTCGCGATAGCGCAGCCAGCCGAGCTTTTCGGACATGCCATATTCCATGACCATCGAGCGCGCCATGTCGGTCGCCTGCTGGATATCGTTCGACGCGCCGGTGTTGAGCTCATCCTTGCCATAGATCAGCTGCTCGGCGATGCGGCCACCGAAACAGAGCGCGAGCCGCGCCTTCATCTGCTTCATGTTGGTCGAATAGCGATCACGCTCGGGCAGATTCCAGGTCACGCCCAGCGCACGGCCGCGCGGGATGATCGTCACCTTGTGGAGCGGGTCGCAGCCTTCGACGTGCAGCGAGACGAGCGCATGGCCGGCCTCATGATAGGCCGTCGACTTCTTCTCGTCCTCGGTCATCACCATCGAACGCCGCTCGGCGCCCATCATGACCTTGTCCTTGGCTTCCTCGAATTCGTCGCTGGCGATCAGGCGTTTGCCCTTGCGCGCGGCGAGCAGTGCGGCTTCGTTGCAGAGGTTGGCCAGATCGGCGCCCGAGAAGCCCGGCGTACCGCGCGCGACGCGGCGCAGATCGACGTCAGGCGCGAGCGGTTTCTTGCGCGTGTGCACCTCAAGAATCTTCTGGCGACCCTCGATGTCGGGGCGCGGCACGACGACCTGGCGGTCGAAGCGGCCCGGACGCAGCAGCGCGGGGTCGAGCACGTCGGGGCGGTTGGTCGCGGCGACGATGATGATGCCCTCATTCGCCTCGAAGCCGTCCATTTCGACAAGCAACTGGTTGAGCGTCTGTTCGCGCTCGTCATTGCCGTTGCCGAGCCCGGCGCCGCGATGGCGGCCGACGGCGTCGATCTCGTCGATGAAGACGATGCACGGCGCGTTGCGCTTGGCCTGTTCGAACATGTCGCGTACGCGGCTGGCGCCGACGCCGACGAACATTTCGACGAAGTCCGAGCCCGAAATGGTGAAGAAGGGCACGCCCGCCTCGCCGGCGATCGCGCGGGCGAGCAGGGTCTTGCCGGTGCCGGGCGAGCCGACGAGCAGCGCGCCCTTGGGAATCTGGCCGCCAAGCTTCGAGAATTTCGTCGGGTCTTTCAGGAACTCGACGATTTCCTCAAGCTCCTCGCGCGCCTCGTCGATGCCGGCGACGTCGTCGAACGTCACCTTGCCCTGTTTCTCGGTAAGCATCTTGGCGCGCGACTTGCCGAATCCCATCGCGCCCGAACCGTTGTTCTTCTGCACCTGGCGGAAGACGAAGAAGGCGATGCCGAGAATCAGCAGGAAGGGCAGCGACTGGATCAGCAGATAGACCCAGATATTGCCGGTTTCGGTCGGCTTGCCGTCATATTTGACATTGTTGTCGTTGAGTAGCTTGAGCAGGCTGGGATCGGGCACCAGGTTGGCGCTGAACCGTTCGTTGTTCGTCAACGTGCCCGTGGCACGCTCCTCCGTCAGCACGACGTCCTTGACCGTGCCTTCCTGAACCTTCTGGCGGAATTCGGAGTAGGTCAGCGGGGTCCCCGCGGGCTGCGACGCGCCGCCGAACATCGAGGCGACGAGGAGCATGGCGAGCAAGATGCCGCTCCAGATCATCACGCTCTTCATCCAGGGGTTGCCCTGCGGTTCCTTGTCGTCCTGCATCGGAAACTTTCCAAATATCGCGCACGTCGCGCATCAACCCTGCCAAGATAGGATAATCGCGTTAAATGACAATGAGCCAAAGGCGGTTATTTGCGGGCTTTCCGGCGCGGCGCGGCGGAAATACGCCAGATGGTGCCGGCGAGGCCCGGAACCGCATCGATCAGCAGCGCCCCCACCATTGCGCGCCGCCCATTCTTCATCGCCGTGACGACCCCGTCGAGCGAGGCGCCGCGTAGCGCAAGACCGCCGTCGTTGGCGCGCAGCCGCTGGGTTACGACCCGGCGGAAAATCTCCGGCGGATAGCCTTCGTCGCGGATCACCGCGATGTCGGAGGCGTCGGGCCAGGAGGCGATCAGCCGTTCGACCGCCCAGTCGATCGCGTCGTCGGCCTCGGCCAGCCAGTCGGCCGAACGCGACGCCGCCTCGACGTCGAGCAGCTTCTGCGACGCGAGCGCATGACGCAGCCGGGCACGGTCGAAACGGCTGTCGCTGTTCGACGGATCGTCGACGAAGGGAAGGTCCTCGTCGAGCGCGATGCGGACCAGTTCGTCGTGCCGCCAATGGAGCAGCGGACGCAGAATCGCGCCGTTCCTGGCGCGGATCGACGCCAGCCCGCCGACGCCGCTGCTGCGGTTGAGCCGCATCACGATCGTTTCGAGCTGGTCGTCGGCATGATGCGCGGTGAGGATGTGGCCGAGCCCCTCGTCCTTGCGCCACTGTTCGAGCAAGCGATAGCGTTCGGTGCGCGCCGCCGCCTGCTGCGACCCCTTGATCGGGGTCGGCGGGGTCAGCGTGGCATGCGGGATGAGTTCACGCGCGCAAAAGCCCGCGACCATGCGGGCTTCCTCGTCGGAACCCTGTCGCAGGCCGTGATCGACGGTCGCCGCGCGCACCTGCCCGGGCAGCAGGCTGGTCATCAGCCAGAGCAGCGCCATCGAATCCGGCCCGCCCGATACCGCGACGCCATAGCTGCGCTGCTGCCAGTCCGGACCGACGAGCGACGCCAGCTGGCGCCCCAGCCGGTGGACGGCGTCGGCCTCAGCAGCCGGCTTTTGTTTTTGCGGCGGCAGCATCGGTACGCACATCCTGCGGAGCCTTGTCGCCATAGACTTCCTCGAGCTCGCGGAAAGCCTTGCAGGCGTCGGCCTTGCGGCCCAGCTTGTCGAGTGCGACCCCCATGTACATCAGGCTGTGCGGGGCGCGGGCGCCGCTCGGCCGATCTTTGTAATTGTTATAGAAGGCGACCGCGGCGAGGCTCGGCTTGCCTTCGTCGAGATAGGTGCGGCCGAGCAGATTCTGCGCGAAGCTGGCGAGGCGGTGCTGCGGCCATTTGGCGACGACGTCCTTCAGCTGGGTCTGCGCCTCGGGATAGAGCTTCGCCTCCCACAGGCGATAGCCATAATTATAGGCGTCGTCGGTTTCGTTTCCGGTCGCCGGAATCTCGACCTTCTTTACCAGCGCGAGGCGGGCGGCGCTCGCGGCGGGGGCTGCCGGGGGCGCCGCGGGCTTTTTCACCGGCGCGGCGGCGGTGGTCGTGGCCGGCTTCGTCGTCGAGGCAGGCGTCGTCGCGGGCGGCCTGGCGACCGTCGTGACGGGCAGGCTCGCGGGCGTCGTTTCGACCGTCGGCGGCGGCGCGGCGAAGCGCTTGTCCACCTCGGCCTTGTAGGCGGTGAACTGTTTTTCGAGTTCGCGCAGCTGGAACGCGTTCTGCTCGGTCTGGCCGGTCAGCGTCTGCAGTTGGTTTTCGAGCGCGTCGACGCGCGCGGTGAGGTCGATCACCGGCGCGCTGCTCTTCACCCGGTCGCCGGCGACATTGTCGGGTGCGATCTCGCCTTCGAAAAAGGCGGGGCTGCCGCCCGGAAACACCGAGCGCTGTACCGCGCGCATTTCCTTTTCGAGCCGGTCGACGCGCTTGCCGATCGTGTCGTCCTGCGCGTGCGCGGCACCGGGAAGCGAAACCAGCAGCGCGGCGGCCGCGGTTCCCAGAAAATAGTTACGCATCGTCATCTGCCTTTTCGGCTCCCACACCCGATTAACCATTACCTGGCTCATAACGCGCCAAGGGCCGCTTGCGCAAACCCAATTCGGCGCGGCGACCTTTCAGCCCGGCGGACCGGGGCGCCGCTCAGCGCTTCGTCGCCACCGGCGGGATGGTTTGCGCCGCCCCCGCGCCGTCGGCTCGCGCGACCAGATCGGCGGGCTTGAGCGAGATATTCTTGACCAGCGTATCGGCGGGTCCGACCGCACCGATGTCGCGGCCGCCGACGGTGACCTTCAGCGCCTGCGGAATGCTGGTGCGCAGCGTGAACTGCTGAACATATGCCGCCGGCACCTCATAGGTTTCGCCCGCGTCGAGGGTGCGCCAATTCTCGGTCTTGCCGGTCGCATCGTCGAAGCCGATCCACACTTCGGACAGGCCGGTCAGCACGACCGGCGCATCGGCGGGGACGGCCTGGCCCGGCGCGGCGGCTTTCGGCGCCGGCGCGGTGCCGGGCGCGGTCGCCGGGGCCTCGGAGTTGTCGGCGGCCTGATTCTGCGCCGCGATCAGCGCCTCGTCGGGTTCGACCGACAGGAAACGCCAGATCCCATAAGCGGACCCGAGCAGCAGCGCGACGATGACCAGGGTCCAGGCGAGCCGAGCGGTCGGCAGCCGCGCCGGGTCGGTCGGTTCATAGGCTTCGTAAAGCGGGCGCGAACCATAAGCGTCTTCTTCGAGTTCGCGGCGGATGGCCGCGCCGATCTCGGCCTCGGGCAGGTCGACGGCGCGGGCATAGGCGCGCGCGAATCCGGTCACATAGGTGCGGCCCGGCAGTCCCGAAAACTCGGACTTCTCGATCGCTTCGAGATGGCGCTGGGTGATGCGCGTCCGTGTCGCCACATCGGCGAGCGACAGGCCCACGGCTTCGCGGGCCAACCGCAGCCGGTCGCCCGTCCGCGTGATCGCCAGTTCGCCCTGCTCCGGGGCTTCCTCGTCTGCCATCAAAATCTCCGTGCCGGTCGTTTGCAACCCATGTCGACCTTGCGCGCCGTTCATCGCACTGACGGCGCGGCAAAGTCAAATGAAGTTCGGCAAAGGAACGGCTGAAAAGGACGGGAATTACGCCCGTCCGCGCGGCAGGCCGTCAGAGCACATATTTGCTGAGGTCGGTGTCGCCGACGATGTCGGAAAGCTGGCTGTCGACATAGGCGGCATCGATGTCGATGACCGTTCCGCCGCGGTCCTCGGCGGTGAAGCTGATTTCCTCGACCAGTCGTTCCATGATCGTCTGCAATCGCCGCGCGCCGATATTCTCAACCTTCTCGTTGACGTCGGCGGCGAGCTTCGCGACGCGCGCAATGGCATCGGGGGTGAAGTTCAGCGTCACGCCCTCGGTCGCGATCAGCGCCGAATATTGCTCGGGCAGTCCGGCCTTGGTCTCGGTCAGGATACGCACGAAATCCCCCTCGGTCAGGGCGCCGAGTTCGACCCGGATCGGCAGGCGACCCTGGAGTTCGGGGAGCAGGTCGCTCGGCTTGGCGACATGGAAGGCCCCCGAGGCGATGAACAGGATATGGTCGGTCTTCATCGGCCCATATTTGGTCGCGACGGTCGTGCCTTCGATCAGCGGCAGCAGGTCGCGCTGGACGCCCTCGCGGCTTACCGATCCGCCGCGCACATCGCTGACCGCGATCTTGTCGATCTCGTCGAGGAAGACGATACCGTTCGCCTCGGCATCGGCGAGCGCGATGCGCGCGACATCGTCCTGGTCGAGGCGCTTGTCCTGCTCCTCCTCGATCAGCCGCGTCGCGGCCTCGATGACCTTCAGCTTGCGGCGCTTCTTGGGCGCACCACCCATCGCCTTGCCGAGCATGTCGGACAGGTTGATCATGCTCATCTGCCCCGGCTGGCCCGGCAGTTCGAACGGCATCGACGGCGCATCGGAAACCTCGATCTCGACCTCGCTGTCGTCGAGATGGCCTTCGCGGATGCGCTGGCGGAAACTCTGGCGCGTTGCTTCGCTGGCACCCTTGCCGGTGAGCGCGTCGAGCAGCCGTTCCATCGCGGCTTCCTCGGCGGCGGCGCGCACCGCCTCGCGGCGGCGGTCCTTCTCCAGCCGCACCGCTTCCTCGACAAGGTCACGGGCGATCTGTTCGACGTCGCGGCCGACATAGCCGACCTCGGTGAATTTCGTCGCCTCGACCTTGATGAAGGGCGCGTCGGCGAGCTTGGCCAGGCGGCGCGAGATCTCGGTCTTGCCGCAGCCGGTGGGGCCGATCATCAGGATATTCTTGGGGCTGACCTCGTCGCGGAGGTCGGGGCCGAGCTGCTGGCGGCGCCAGCGGTTGCGCATTGCGACGGCGACCGCGCGCTTGGCGGCATGCTGGCCGATGATATGCGTGTCGAGCGCGGCGACGATCGCCTTCGGGGTAAGGGCTTCGTTCATGGGGTCTTATGCCTGAATTTCGATGGTTTCTTGGGTGAACTGGTCGTTGGTATAGACGCAGATGTCAGCGGCGACTTCCATTGCCTTGCGCACCAGTACTTCGGGGTCCTTTTCATAATCGACCAGCGCGCGAGCGGCCGACAGCGCGAAATTTCCGCCCGAGCCGATCGCGGCGATGCCGCCCTTGGGTTCGAGCACGTCGCCGTTGCCGGTGATGACGAGCGTCACCTCCTTGTCGGCGACGATCATCATCGCTTCGAGGTTGCGGAGATATTTGTCGGTGCGCCAGTCCTTGGCGAGTTCGACCGCGGCGCGCAGCAACTGGCCATTGTGGCGTTCGAGCTTGCTCTCGAGCCGTTCGAACAGGGTGAAGGCGTCGGCGGTCGCGCCGGCGAAACCACCGATGACGCTGCCGTCGTGCAGGCGGCGCACCTTGCGCGCGTTGGGCTTCATCACCGTCTGGCCCATCGACACCTGGCCGTCGCCGATGATGACGACCTTGTCGGCGCTGCGGGCGGAAAGAATGGTGGTTCCGTGCCAGGGCGCGGCACTATGCGCATGGGGATCGTTCATGCGGCGGATATGGGAGAGTGGGGCGAGGGGTGCAAGGGGAGGGCGGCGATCCTCCCTGTGGCCGG
>NZ_LMGF01000005.1:1332160-1552619 GCF_001427085.1 Sphingopyxis sp. Root1497 | reverse complement strand
GTGGAGGGGCAGCGACGTCGCGCCATTGCCCCTCCGTCAGCGCTACGCGCTGCCACCTCCCCATCGCTTCGCGACAGGGAGGATTTGACGTTACGCCACCGCTCGCGGTGCGGGCGCCGTCGTCGGCCATCCCTGATCGGGCCACAGTCCGCGCGTGTCATAAACGATCTTGCCGCTGCGCTCCTCGAGCGGGACCGATTTGAACACATCATGGTCGACGAGCACGATCATGACGTCACAGTCCGCCAGCGCATCGTCGAGTTCGACGAGTTCGGCGCCGCTGCCGGCGAATTCCATCGGCAGACCCTTGGCAAAGGGTTCGACGATCTGGATGCGCTGGCCGAACTGGCGCGCGAGCGCTGCCGCGACCTCGACCGCCGGGCTTTCGCGGAAATCGTCGATATTGGGTTTGAAAGCGAGACCGAGCACGCCGACCTTGGCGTCGGGATGGCTGGCGACCAGCGCCGCCGTCGCGGCGATGACATGCGCGGTCTTCGACAGATTAACCTCGCGCGCGGTGCGGATCAGCCGGCTTTCCTTGGGCGCGCCATGGACGAGGAACCACGGATCGACGGCGATGCAATGACCGCCGACGCCGGGTCCGGGCTGCAGGATGTTGACGCGCGGGTGGCGGTTGGCGAGGCGGATCACGTCCCACACATCGACCCCCATCTTGTCGGCGATCATCGACAATTCATTGGCGAAGGCGATGTTGACGTCGCGGTAGCTGTTCTCGACCAGCTTGACCATTTCGGCGGCGCGCGCGGTGGTGGTGACGCAGGCGCCGCGCACGAACTGGCGGTAAAAGGTCATCGCGCGGCGGGCGCAGCGCGGGGTGATGCCGCCGATGCAGCGGTCGTTGTCGACCAGCTCGATCAGGATGCGGCCGGGCAGCACACGCTCGGGGCAATAGGCGACGAAGATGTCGGGGGTGCCGGTGCAGCGCCCCGGAACCTTGAGGTCGGGACGCTCGGCGGCGAGCAGTTCGGCGACCTGTTCGGTCGTGCCCACCGGCGAGGTCGATTCGAGGATCACGAGATTGCCCGGTTGCAGCACCTTGGCGATGCCGCGCGCGGCATCGAGGACATAAGAAATGTCGGGGCGATGCTCTTCGTCGTGCGGGGTCGGCACGGCGATGACGAACGTATCGGCGGCGACCATGGTGGTCGAGGCGACGAGCGCGCCGCGCGACACGACGCCCTGGACGAGGCCGTCGAGATCGACTTCCTCGATATGGACCTTGCCGTTGTTGACGGTCTCGACGACATGCGCGCTGACGTCGATGCCGGTGACCTTGCAGCCCGAGCGCGCGATCAGCGCGGCGGTCGGCAGGCCGATATAGCCGAGGCCGACGACGGTGACTTTCTGTTCGATATCAACGGGCACGCGCGACAATCTCCGCAATCTGGGTGCCAGCCGTGCCGTCGCCGAAAGGATTGTGGGCGCGCGCCATGGCGGCATAGGCTTCTTCATCGTCCAAAAGGCTGAAAATTTCGGAAACGATGCGGTCCTTGTTCGTACCTACGAGCCGCGCGGTGCCGGCTTCGATACCTTCGGGCCGCTCGGTCGTCTCGCGCATCACCAGCACCGGCTTGCCGAGCGAGGGCGCTTCTTCCTGCACCCCGCCGCTGTCGGTCAGCACCAGTTCGCTTGACGCGAGCAGGCGGACGAAATGCGGATAATCGAGCGGATCGATCAGTGCGACATTGCCGAGGGCACCAAGCATCGGCTCCATCGCCGCACGCACATGCGGATTGGGATGGACCGGAAAGATCACCGCGACGTCGGGACGTGCCGCGATCGCGGCGATGGCATCGGCGATCGCCTTCATGCCGTCGCCGAAATTCTCGCGCCGGTGCGACGTGACCGCGACGATGCGCTTGCCCGCGAACCGCGCGAGCAAGGGATCGAGCCCCGCCGCCAGCGACGGCTCCTCGTCGATCCGCGCCTTCGTCGCCAGCAAGGCGTCGATCACGGTATTGCCGGTGATATGGATACTCGCCGCCAGCACATTCTCCGCCCGCAGCGCCGCCGCCGCAGTTTCGGTCGGGGCGAAATGCAGGTCGGCGACCGCGCCGGTGACCTTGCGATTCACCTCCTCGGGCCAGGGGTGATAGATGTTGCCGCTGCGCAGGCCGGCCTCGACATGGCCGACGGGAATCTTACGGAAATAGGCCGACAGCGTCGCCGCCATCGTCGTCAGCGTGTCGCCATGGACGAGGATGCGGTCGGGCTTCTCGGCGTCGAACGTCTCGCCCAAACCGACGACCAGCCGCGCCAGCAGCCCGTCGAGCGTCTGGTTCGCCTGCATGACGTCAAGGTCGATGTCGGGCGTGATCCGGGCGATTTCGAGCACCTGGTCGAGCATCTCGCGATGCTGCGCGGTGACGCAGACACGGACTTCGAGCCCCGACTGGCGCCGCAAAGCGTGCACCACAGGGAACATCTTGATCGCTTCGGGACGCGTCCCGAACACCGTCATCACCTTCATTTTTCGCTCTTGCCTCGGCTGTTCATGGCGCTGTCCCTAATTGATTTTGGTTGTTATCCGCTTAACTTCGTGGCGAAACTCGTCAGGGTGTGATCCTTGTCATTGCGATGATCGCCGGTAAATGCCTGAAGCCATGCATCCCGATCGCGGTTCGTGCGTTGCTACGGCGCTGCGGCATAGGCCGACGATTTGGGGTAGGGCGTCAGTTTCAAT
This sequence comes from Sphingopyxis sp. Root1497, assembly GCF_001427085.1. Lineage (NCBI taxonomy): Bacteria > Pseudomonadati > Pseudomonadota > Alphaproteobacteria > Sphingomonadales > Sphingopyxidaceae > Sphingopyxis > Sphingopyxis sp. Root1497. The sequence goes on along the minus strand of NZ_LMGF01000005.1, from coordinate 1,549,915 downwards.
CGGTAAGACCATGTTAAAAAGACTTTTCAGCCGCAAAGCGGCCCCCGAACCCGTAGCCGAAGACTGGCCGCAGGTGCCGTCCGGCACGCGCGTCTATGCCATCGGCGACGTCCATGGCCGGCTCGACCTGCTCGACGCGCTGCTCGCGCGGATCGCCGACGAAAGTGCGCGCGATCGGGCGGATACCGTCCATCTCGTGATGCTGGGCGACCTCATCGATCGCGGCCCGCAATCGGCACAGGTCGTCGAACGGCTGTTGACCATGCCTTCGGGCATCGACGAGATGCACCTGCTGATGGGCAATCACGAAGAAGCGCTGCTCGAAATTCTCGATGGCGCGCATTCGCAGCTCCCCGGCTGGATCCGCTATGGCGGCGAGCAGGCGCTGCAGAGCTACGGACTTGAAGACTCGACAATTTTCGGCGATAGAGAGGCATTGGTCGCCAAAATCCATGCCGGCATACCGGCTTCGCATGTTCGTTTGTTCCGCTCGATGGTGGATTATGTGCAGATTGGCGACTATCTCTTTGTTCATGCAGGGATTTTCCCCGGGCGCCCGCTCGACCAGCAACAGGTCCACGACCTGCGCTGGATCCGCGAGCAGTTTCTCGATGACGACCGGGATCATGGCGTGATGGTCGTTCACGGCCACACGATCACCGCCGACGTCGATTGCCGCGCGAACCGTATCGGCATCGATACCGGTGCCTATCGCAGCGGCATGCTCACCGCGCTCGTCCTCGAAGGGCGGGCGCAGCGCTTCCTCAAGACCGGGGAGAGCGTGGCGGCATGATATTGGGGCGAATTTGGGGGGTGGTCGAGGAGCATATCCTCGCGATGCTCGAAACGCTGGTCGCGCTCGGCCGCAGCGAGAAGCGCGCGATCCTGATCGTCGCCGACGCGCTGCTTTGCGTCGCCGCGGTTCTGGTCGCTTTCTCGCTTCGTCTCGGCCGCTGGGAAATCTTCGATCGCGAGGTCGGGCTGGCGGCGGTCATCGCGCTGTCGAGCTGGCTGCCGATCTTCCTGATGCGCGGCACTTACAGTTCGATCCTGCGCTTCTCGGGCGGGCGTACCATGGTCGGGCTCGGCTATTCGGTCCTGCTCTATTCGATCCCGCTCATCGTCATTTTCGGGATCATCGGGATGACCGGCATCCCGCGGACCCTGGCGTTCATTCAGCCTTTGCTGTTCCTGCTGTTCCTCGCCACCGCGCGTATCATCGCGCGCTACGCTGTCGTCGACCTGCTCAAGCGCCGCGATATCCAGCAGCAGTCGGTCGTGCTCATCTATGGCGCGGGCGAGGCGGGGCAACAGCTTGCGATGGCGCTGCGCGGCGACCCGGGGATGCGGCTCGTCGGCTTCATCGACGACGACCGCAAGATCGAGGGCGAGATCATCGACGGCGTGCCCATCTATTCGCGCCCGAAACTGCCTTATCTGGTCGATAGCTTCGGCGTCACCGACGTGCTGCTCGCGCTGCCGCACGTCACCCGCTCGAAGCGGCGCCGGGTGATGAAATCGCTCGAAGACTGGCCGATCCGCGTCCGTATGCTGCCCAATATGCGGCAGATCATTGACGAACAGGTGTCGGTCAGCGACCTGCGCGACGTCCAGATCGAGGATCTGCTCGGCCGCGATCCGGTGCCGCCGAACCAGTTGCTGCTCGGCCGCACGATCGTCGGCAAGACGGTGATGGTCAGCGGCGCCGGCGGCTCGATCGGCAGCGAACTCTGCCGCCAGATCGTGACGATGCGCCCCGACCGGCTGATCCTCGTCGAATCGTCCGAATATGGCCTTTATGCGATCGGTCAGGAACTGCAGGCGGTGATCGCCGAATTGCCCGAAGGGCAGCAGCCCGAACTGGTCGAGGAACTGGGCAATGTCACCGATCAGCCCACCGTGCGGCGCCTGCTCGCGCGGTGGCGGCCCGACACGATATTCCACGCCGCCGCCTACAAGCATGTACCGCTGGTCGAGGCGAACCCGATCGCGGGCATCGGCAACAATGTGTGCGGCACCCTGTTCATGGCGAGCGAGGCCGACCGCGTCGGGGTCACGAACTTCGTGCTGATCAGCACCGACAAGGCGGTGCGCCCGACCAACGTCATGGGCGCCTCGAAACGCGTGTGCGAACTGGTGCTGCAGGGCCTCGCGGGCCGCGGCAGCAAGACCATCTTCGCGATGGTCCGCTTCGGCAATGTGCTGGGGTCGAGCGGCTCGGTCGTGCCGCTGTTTCGCGAGCAGATTCGGATCGGCGGACCGGTCACCGTCACCCACCGCGACGTCACGCGGTTCTTCATGACCATCCCCGAAGCCGCGCAGCTCGTTATCCAGGCCGGCGCGATGGCCAAGGGCGGTGAGGTGTTCGTGCTCGACATGGGCAAGCCGGTGCGGATCATCGAACTGGCGCGCACGATGATCAACCTGTCGGGGCTGACCGTGCGCGACGAGGACCATCCCGACGGCGACATCGAAATCGCCGAGGTCGGGCTGCGCCAGGGCGAAAAGCTCTACGAGGAACTGCTGATCGGCGACGATCCCAAGCCGACGAGCCACAGCCGCATCATGCAGGCGCGCGAGGCGATGCTCGAATGGGCCGACCTGTCGGCGAAGCTCGACCTGCTGCGCGACGCGATGGACCATGGCCGGGCCGAGGCATGCCTCGACATCCTGCACGACCTCGTCCCCGAATTTCGTCCGCCCGAAGAGGTCAATCAGGCGAGCGCCGATATTCAGGCACCGCTGGTCGGCTGACGCCCCACCGTACGCGCTGTTGCCCGCACCGCCCCGGTGCGATAGCGCGTGGCGTCCCTCCATGGAGTTTCACCTTTGCCGGCAAATTTCGACGCGCTCGACCAATATATCGACCGGCAGATCGAGGCCGTCGCGGGCTATTTCGGCCATGTCGAATGGGCGGCGATCGACGCGATCGGGCGCTGGCAGGTCGAGGCGGGGATCAAGGGCAATCTCGCCGAAATCGGCGTCCATCATGGCAAGCTCTACTTCATTCTCGCGCTGCTCCGCCAGGCCGGCGAACGCGCGCTCGCGATCGACCTGTTCAAGGATGACGGCCTGAACACCGGTATCCACGCCGGCCGCGACAAGGCCTTTTTCGACAATCGCGACAAACTCGGCATCGGCCTCGACGAGGAAGAAATCTGGACCGTCGACACGCTGACGCTGACGCCCGAAGCGTTGCACGCGCGTATCGGCGACGTCCGGCTGTTCAGCGTCGATGGCGGCCATGCCTATGCGAATGTCGTTCACGACATGCGCCTTGCCGAAGCTGTTCTGGCCGACGACGGCGTGATGATCATCCATGATTTTTTCGGCATCGGCTGGCCCGACGTATCGGTCGCCGCGATCCATATGCTCACCGAGATGAAAGATCGGCTGCAACCCTTTCTGATCACGCAATATAAACTATTCGTCGCGCGCCCGGCGGCGGTCGAGCGCTATCGCGCGATGCTTGCGGCCAACCCACGCCTCGCCACCGCGCAAATGTCCGACCGGGCGATGTTCGACAACCCGATCACCCTGCTCAACCTCGGACGGCGCGAATTGCTCGAGCGGCGGATCAAGCGCAAGCTGGGCTTCTATCCCAAAAAGCTGTGACCGCGCGTCAGCCGGCGAGGACTTCGGCGAGGCGCTCGGCGGGGCAGACGACATATTCGGAGAGCGAAAGGTCGCCATGGATGCCGATCGCCTCGATCGGCGCCAGTTCGAAACCGCCGCCGCGCCCTTCGTGGAGCACCCGCAGGATGCGATAGTCGAGTTCGGCGAAGCGCGCTTCGATGCGGGCCTGCCGCGCGATGCGATCGGTGCGGCCTTCGTCGTAGCAGGGCAGGATTTCCATCGAGATCAGCGGGCGATCGCGCGCGATGATCGGCGCGAGCGCGTCGATCACGTCGGCCTCGGCGCCCTCGACGTCGATCTTGACGAGGCCGACGGGTGCGGCGAGCAGATCGTCGGGCAGGTCCGATGCGCCGAGGATGGCGACGGTCTTGCGAAAGCTGATCGTCTCGCCGGGTCGGAACCCCTCGACGATCGACGCCGAGGAATCGCCGCTGCGGCCGTTGTAGAGTTCAAGTGTCACGATCCCGCTTCGCGCCCCCAGCCCGGCGGGCACGACGCGGCAATCGGGCCAGCCGTTGGCGGCAAGCAATTCCTCGACATAGTGGACGCACACCGGATTGGGTTCGAACCCGACATAGCGGCGGCCCGGATCGATCGCTTTCACTTTGATCAGCGTCTGGCCGAGATTTACTCCGACATGGACGAAGGCGCCGGTCGTCATGCCCATCAACCGGCGCAACAGCGCAAGCATCCACGGCTCGGTCAGTTCGGCCATCAGCCCCGCCGACACCGGCACCGCCACCTGGGCCCCTCCGACATGGGCGGAAACATTGCGGTTGAGCCGCGAAAATTGCCCGATCCGGCGCAGGACACGGTTCGCGAAGCGGCTGCTGGCGTTGATCTCCATGCGCATGTCATCGGGTCCTTCAGATCATGACGGCTTTCAGATGGGCGGCGATGCGCTCGGCATGGGCGCGATAGCTGTTGGCGAGCGCCAGTTCGACGCGTTTGCGCCAGCCCGTGTCGCGACCTTCGCGCACGGCGGCGATCGCCGCATCGAGCTTGGCGCCGATTTCTCCGGGCGCCTCGCGCGGCGCCATGAAGATGCCAGGGGCACCGGCCTGCGCTGCGATCGGGCTGCTGACCACCTCACCGCCGAGCGCGAAATATTCGAGCAATTTGTGCGAATTGACCCCGCGATTGCGGTCGCGGGCATAGTCGTAGAGCAGAAGCCAGACATCGACATCCTCGGCCGCCGCGATCAGCGCGTCGCCGGTCAGCAACCCCGCCAGCTCGACATTCGGCCGCTGCGCCAGCGTGTCGGCCCAGGCATGGCTTTCGGGGGTGCCGCCCTGGACGGGGCCGATGAAGCGGAAGAGGCAGTCGGGCCGTTCGGCGACGAGGCGGGCGAAGCGCTCGCGATCCATCGCCGGCTGCGCGAGGTTTCCGATGAAACCGACGGTGACCGGAGCATCCGCATCGCGTCTCCGCGGCGCGGCGAGGCGGCGCTGTGCGGCGCGCGCGAACAGCGGCGAGAGGCCGTGGCCGACGACATGCCGCGGCGCCTTCGAAGGCGCGATTTCGGCGATCAGCAACTCGTCGACGCCGAGAATCAGATCGGCATGCCGGTGCATCGTATCGCCGGGATCGAGCATGTCGACGACGTGCAGGATCGAAAAGGGTGCGGCAAAGGCGCGATGGTCTGCGAATTGCCGCGCATTGTCGAAATCCCACAACAGGTCGACCGGGCCGACGGCGCGGGCGATCGCCTTCGCCCGCCGCCGCGCGGCCCAGATGAACAGCCATTGCGCTCGATATTTTGTGCGCGAGGCGGGCATGCGCGGATGGTCGACGAGGGTGATACCGGGAACATCGCTCGGCGACAGGCGGATGGCGTCGCCGCCGTTCGGGGGATTGACGAAATAGACGGTGTGCCCCAGCGCCGCGAGTTCACGGGCATAGTGATGCTTCGACACCTGCAGCCCTGCCCAGGGTTGCGGCGAGATGAGCAGGATCCGCAGCGGCGGTGCCAGGAGGTCGAGCGTCGTCGCCATCAGCGCTTCAATCCGACGGTACGCAGGATCTTGCCGGCCGTGCCTATGACGCGAAAATAGAATTCGCGCTGCTTTCGGTCGGTGCCGTAAATCTCGTGCCGCTGGTTGGGCCGCACCAGCAGCTCTTCGAATTCGGCCTCGCTGAACCCCAGCTTCTTGCGAACATAGGCCTTGTCGCGCTCCTGCATCGCCGCGTCATAGGTCGGTTGTTGCAATTCGCGCAATGCTTCGTCGCGCGTCGCCTGACCCGACAGGATCAGGTTCGACAAATGCGCCTTGCGTTTGTCGACGCCGAATTTCCGCGGGAGGATGTAACCCTGGTAAAAACGGGTGAAGAGCGATTCATAATGTTTGCCGCCATAATCGACCCAGTCGAGTTCGCGGATCAGCAACTCCTTGGCCTTCGCCTTGTCGAAATCGACGAGGTCGAGCACGGCTTCGCTGTGGATGCCGCGCACCAGTTGATACCAGGCGCGCTGCCAGACCCCGAGCGCGGGGAGTTTCCTGAGCGGCTTCTCGCCGAATGTCCGGTGGATGCTCTTCAGGTTGACGAGGTCGAACTTCGCATAGTTCCACGACGGCGGCATCAGCCATTCGGTGGCGTGGTTGAGGCCCGAGAGAATGTATTTGAGGTTGTACTTCGCGGCGAGCCGGTAGAGCGCACCCGAGATCATGTGATCGGTCGGCACCTCGATATCGACGACCGACGCCTTGAAATAGGCGCGCTGCAGGTCGCGGAACTCGTCCCAGTCCATCACGAAGGTGTGGAGTTCGAAATCGAGCTTTTTGCAGATATTCTCGATATTGCGCACCGCGAGTTCGTTGTTCCAGCCATTGTCGAAGTGGACGATCAGCGGCCGCAGGCCCCATTGCTTCGCGAGCCAGGTGACATAGCTGCTGTCGACCCCGCCCGACAGGCCGATGACGCAGTCATAGGGCTTGCCCTTGCCGTCCGCGCGCACCGCCGCCAGCAGCGTGTCGAGCCGCGCCTGTTTGGCGGCTGCATCGGGCAGCGTCGCGGCGAAAGCCTGATATTCGTGCCAGTAGTTGCACACCCCGTCGGCGTCGAACCGGATGTCGGGATCGCTGCCGTCCATCACCGTTCGCGTGCAGACCTGCGCCGAGGTTGCGGGCAGGGGCGAAGTGGCCAGGGTCATGCATCGAGCTTTGCGAACAGCCGGTCGCGCAGATCGGCCTCGTCGGGATAGGAAATCAGCACCCCCTGTTTGGGCGCGCGATAGACGAACAGGCTCGATGCGGCGACCGCCGAAGCCCCACCGTCGCGGATCGCGGGCAGGAAATCGTCGAGCGCCGCGGCACCGCCGCACGCGACCACCGGGATGGCGACCGCCGCCGCGACCGCACTGACCGTCGGCAGGTCGAAGCCGGTCCATTTGCCGTCGCGGTCGATGCTGTAGACGATGAGCTCGCCGGCGCCCGCCGCCGCCATCGCCCGCGCCGCCGCGACCGGCGCCTGGCCGGTGCGCTGCTTGCCGCTGCGGGTCAGCACCTGCTCGCCGCCGATGAGCTTGCGACCATAGGGGAGCGACACCGCGACCGCCTGGCTGCCGAAACGTTCGGCGATCGCCGTCACCAGCCCCGGTTCGGCGAAGGCTTCGGTCGATAGCACGACCTTTTCGAGTCCCAGCGCGAACAGCCGCGCCGCGTCGTCGACGCTGCGGATGCCGCCGCCATAGCCCATCGGCAGAAAGGCCTCTTCGACGATGTCGCCGATCGCGTCGAAATTCGGGCCGCGGCCGTCGGTGCTGGCGTCGATGTCGAGCAGCAGGATTTCGTCGACCATCTTGGTGTTGAAGATGCGCACGGCGTTGATCGGGTCACCGATATAGGTGCGCTTGCCGAAGCCGACCGTCTTCACCAGCCGCGCATCGCGGTCGATGGTCAGCACGGGGATGACGCGAATACGGCGCATGGGGCGTCGGTCAGACCTGCCAGCCGGCAAAATCCATGCCGGTCAGTGCGCGTAGCTGCGCGACGTCCTTTGCATAACGTTCCTTCAGCCGGTCGACCTCGTCTTCGCTCAGATCGGGCTTGTTGAGGCCGTAGAAGAGCCGGCGGCTGATCGCCGGACGGTTCATCAGCGCGTCGAAATCGAACGGTGCCAGCTTGCGCGCGGCCCGATAGGGCAGGGATTTCTGCCAATGCACCGGAATGCCGTTCGACGAATTCTCGTTCGTCTTGAAAGAGAAGCTGTCGGGATCTTCGAGCCATTCGAGCCCGAGGAAGGAAAAGATCATGTTCATCGTCATGTGCCGGTGGTTGAGCAGGCTGTCGGCATCGACGACCTTGATCTGTTCCATCGGGAAATGGTCGAGGAAGGATTCGAGCTGATAGGCATACATGCCCGTCATCACCTGATTGTCGCTCGCCTCCGACCATTGGCGCGCGGCGGGCGTTTCCCCATGGTAATTTTCGACCTTGTGCGAGCGGTAGCGCTCGATCGGGTCGCGCACCACATAGATGAGCTTCACATCGGGGATCAGCGCCTTGATCGCCTCGGCCGCGCCGGGGAACAGGGGGTTGTGGCGCTTCGAATAATTTTGCGAGGATTCGCCGCGGATCGGGGCGTCGACCGGGAACTGCGCCTTGTACCAGTCGAGCGACTGGTTGCTGTTCGAACCGGTGAAGAAGTTGATCTCCTTTTCTTCCGACATGAAGATGTCCGGATGGCGCGCCAGATAATTGTGCAGGCTGCTGGTCCCGCACTTCATCGCGCCGATGACCAGGAGGTTGGGAAGATACATCGGGCTATCCTGCTTTCACGTCGGCGATCAGACGCGAGATTGTGGCGATATGGTCGGCATAGCTGTTTTCGGCGGCGAAGCGCGCGCGTGTGGCCGCGAGCGGTGCGCCGACCTCGGCATAATCGGCGACGATCCGGCCCATCAGATCGGGCATGTCGCGATTGTCTTCATAGGCCGAACAGGTCACCGCCCCGGGGGGAAAGGTGAAGGACAATTGGCTGGCGAGGACGGGCTTTCCGGTGGCGAGAAACTCGTTGATCTTGTGCGGATAGATCAGGCCCTTCGCCTTTTCGTAACGATAGGCGACGAACCAGATGTCGACATCCGCCGAGCGGGCGATGACTTCGTGCGATTCGAGCCGCCCGAGCAGGGTAACATTGGCGAAGGCCCGCAGTTTCTCGATCCGGGGGTCGGGCGGGGTCGAACTGCGATAGGGGCCGATCATCCGGAATTCGAGTTCGGGGTGCGCGCCGATCACGGCGTAGAGCGCCTCCCAGTCGATATCCTTGCGGTCGAGGTTGCCGACATAGCCGACGACTTTCGGCACGGCGCGAAACGCCGGTTGCGTGCCGTCGAGGCGCGTGCGCGCGAGGTCGAGGAACGCGCCCTGCGTCCCGTGCGGAATCAAGGCGGTGCGGGCGCCGCTTGCGGGCAGCGAGGAAATGTAAAAGCCGTTGTTGGCGAGGATCAGCCGCGCGAACTTGGTCGACGAAAATTGCGGCGCAATGTCATCTACGGGATGGAAGATACTGAAATCAGCAGAAAAATCGCCGAGATCGTTGAACATATATTCATTGTCGAAATCCCAAACCAGATCGATCGGCCCCGGAACGGTCCTTGCCACCCGGCGGGTGACGCCCTTCATCAGCCATTTGAACAGCGGCCGGGCGTGAAACTTGATGCGATAGGGGAAGGGCAGGCGATAACGGACAAGCGACACGCCCGCCGCGTCGCTCGGCACGATGGCGACATTCCTGTCGCGACGGCTGTGGTCGGGCGGTTCGACGAAAAAGACGCGATGCCCCAATTCGCCGAGCAGGCGGGCATAATGATGCTTCGACACATTGGGCGCGTTCCACGCCTGCGGCGAGATGATCAGGATTGTTCGCGGTTGCGAAAAATAGCCCTCCACGCCCTCAGCCTCCCTGCAACGCCGGATTCAGCGCCTGCTTCGCGAAGGCGGGGAAATCGGCTTCCGGGATATAGCCATGATAGCGGTGGTCGCGCGCATAATCGACACATTGCGCCGCATCGATCTGACGCACCGGCTTGGCCGGGATGCCGGCGAGGACCTGATAGCCTTCGGGGAAGGAGCGGGTGACGACCGCGCCGGCGGCGACGATGGTGAAGGGGCCGAGTTCGACACCCGGCATGATCTTCGCCCCGCCGCCCAGCCAGCTGTGACGGCCGACGACGACCCGGTCGGGATGGTGGAGCCGGTGGTCGTGGATATCATGGTTCGCGGAGATGATATGCACCCCCGGCGCGATCCACACATAGTCGCCGATGTCGATCAGGCCGATGCCCTGGATATAGCAGTTCGGCATGAACCCCGGAGCGACGTCGATACCGACCTTGATATTGCGCCAGTTGACCACCTTGCTCGACCGGTCGACGGGCCAATAGGCCTTGGCCGCGCGCTGGTAGACGAACTGGTCGAGCCAATGCTCGGGGGTGCCGGTCACCGCATAGCCGGCGGTGTCGCGGTGGACGCGGCGGGCGATATGCTGCCGGCCCATCAACTGGCGCGCCATGTAGCGCGGCAGGAACCGCGACAGGCGCAGCGCCGCGCTGATTTCCATCCTGTCGGCGAGGCAGGTCGCCGGATCGGCAGAAATATCGGTCATATCAATGGTATCGCGTGCAACAATCGAAAGAATATCAGGAAGTGCCCGTCCAAGGCATATGACAGGCTTTCCGATATGTCTATCACAGCGCCGCCGGTTCGGCGCGAAGATGGCGATGGCGATGCGCGATCCAGAAGGCGACCGCGAGGAAGGCGACGTACATCACCCCCTGCGCCATCGCATAGGCGACGATCACGTTCATCGGACTGGAGATGATCTGCGTCGCGAGCAGCACGGCGCCGATGGTGAAGGCCGCGAAACTGACCGACATGATGAAATCGAGCCGCTGGTAGCCGTGCAGCCACAGGATCTTGGTCAGCGGCTGGACCACGAATTGCAGCCCAATGACGGGGGCGAGGATGCGCGCGACCTCGCCGGTCTCGTGCCAATTGGGGCCGAGCACGAAGACGAACAGCGTCGGCGCGATAAGATAGAGGATGCCGAACATCGGGACAGCGATCGCGGTGAGCCCGATCGCCAGCCGGTAAAAAAGATGGGTGGCGCTATCGAGCCGCGCGATCTCTTCGGCGCCGCGCCGGAAGAACACCTGGCCGATCGCCGTCGCGAACATCTGGACGGGCAGGGCGAGCAGGCTGCGCGCACGGTTAAAATGGCCGACGACGTCGAGCATCCCGCCCCGCAGGCCAAGGACATAGATGGGGAAGGCCATCGCGACCTGTTCGACGACCGCCGTCGGGGTGGTCCACTGCGCGAAATCGCGGTGGCGCACCGCCGCGGCGCGCATGTCGGCCCATTGCGCCCGGCGCGCCAGCCCGAAAGCCTCGCGATTTCCGGCGATCACATAGAAAAAGGCGATGATCTGGCCCGCAAAATAGGCAGTCATCAGGCCGGCGGCACCCCACTTCAACAGCCCCAGTCCGATCGACAGGCCGGTCGTCACCACGACGCTGACGATCTGCAGCCGGCTCATGAAGCCATAGCGGTTCTGGCGGTTGGCGAAGGCCTGGAGTGCGGCGGTCTGGCTCGCCATCAGGATTGTGAGCGGCAACAGCCAGAACCAGGGCCAGAGCTCGCTGTTCGACCAGCTCGCCGGTTCCAGAAGCCGGACCAGCGCGACGACCGCGAGTGCCAGTACCGACATGCCAAGCGTGATGCGCATCGCCAGCGCGAGCGTCGCGATCGCGTCATGCTCTTGCTTATCGACGATCACCCCCTTGAAATATTGGAGATTGCCGATCGTCGCGAGCACCGCGCCGAACGCCATATAAGTGCCGAGTACGCCATAGTCGGCGGGCAGGTAGAGCCGCCCGAGGATCGGTGCGGTGAGGATCGGGATCAGCGTCGCGATCGCCTGTCCGCCCGAGAGCGTCGCGAAATTGCGAACGAAGTTCAGACGGGAGATATTCACCAGCCTGTCGGCGATCGTCTTCACCAAATCGTCTCCGCATCGCGTTGAAGGGCCTGGCGAACCGCCTGTGCCGACATGGGCCGGCCCCGGCGGTTACAGAAAAGGGTGCGCGGCGCCAATCGAATTCATGGCCCCGCGCCGATCAGATCGCCGCAAAACGATCGAGCACCGCCATGCCGAACGACAGGCTCTTTTCGGGATGGAACTGGACCCCGAAGACATTGTCCTTTTCGACCCCGGCGGTGAAGCGATAGCCATGGACGGTGCTGCACAGCTCGGTCGCCGGGTCGTCGCAGGCGATGTGGAAGCTGTGGACGTAATAATAGCGGGCGGCATCGGCATCGAGCGCCATGCGGTGTCCGGCGTTCCAGGCGGTGTCGGCCCAGCCGATGTGCGGAACCTTGAGCCGGTCGCCAAGGCGCGAACGGTCGAAGGCGACGGTCTTTGCGGGCACCCAATCGAACCCCGGCAATTCACCCTCTTCGCTGCCGCGCGTCAGCAATTGGGCGCCGAGGCAGATGCCGAGCATGGGGACGGCGCGGCGTTCGACCGCCTCGCGCAGCGGCGCGACGAGTCCCTTGTCGTGCAGGCGCTGCATGCCCCAGTCGAACTTGCCGACGCCGGGCAGGATCAGCCGCTCGGCGCGTGCGATCGTGTCGGGATCTCCGGTCAATTCGGCGCGGTGGCCGAGATACTGCAGCATGTTGATGATCGATCGCGGGTTGCCCGCGTCATAATCGACGATGGTGATCATAGCGGCACCGCGAAGCGCCGCACCCAGGCGGCGAGGCTGATCAGACGGAAATTCGCCGGATCATAGGGCAGGCTATGGCGCGCCGAAGCGGCGATCCGTTCGCGAAGCGTCGTCACGTCGAGCAGCGGCGCCAGCACGCGCAGCGCATCGTCGATCATCGCCGCCATGCGGTCGGGATGGTCGCGGCCGAAACTCGCATCGGGCGAAGAGAAACCGATCTTGTCGCGCCGCCAGCGCACGGTGTCGGGCAGATCGTCCATCGCATCGCGCAGGATCAGCTTCTGCCACCCCTTGCCGACGAGGAAGCGCGTCGGCAGCCCCATGACGAACTCGACGAGCCGGTGATCGAGAAAGGGAACGCGCGATTCGATACCGAACTGCATCGCGTTGCGGTCCTGCGAATGGAGCTGGTACGGAATGCTCGTCCGGGTCAGTTCGTCGAGCGACAGCGGCTTGTAGCCGGTTGGCGGAGCGACTGGGGTGTAAGAGTCGGTGCCGCCGCCGCGCCATATGCCCGCCATCAGCGGCGAAATCAGCCGGTCCGATTGCCGCCCGGCGGCAAGATATTTGCGCAAGGTCAGCGGCAGGCCATCGCCCGTCGTCAGGCTCCGCCCGCGAAAATTTTGCCATGCCTCGCCGAACCGCCCGCCGCCGACCGCCTCACGCTGCGCCGCGAGCCAGAATTCGCCATAGCCGCCGAAATATTCGTCGGAACCCTGGCCGTCGAGCATCACCGTCACCCCCGCTTCATGCGCGGCGCGGAACAGCGCATGTTCGTTGAAATGGCTACCGCTCGGCAGCGGCTGGTCCTGCGACCAAGCGAAGGCCTCGAGCCATTCGGGGGTGTAATAGTCGACCAGCGAGACCGGAACCTCGACCTGGCGATAGCCGAAGCGCTGCGCGACCTGTGCCGCATATCCGCGTTCGTCGTGGCGGCGGTCGGCGTGGAAGACGGTGAAGACCGGAAACCGGCCCGGATCGCCCACGACGCTTGCGCTCGCCGCGGCGATCGACGAGCTGTCGACGCCGCCCGACAGGCTGGCGCCGAGCGGGACGTTGGCGACATGGTGCGTGCGCACCGCGTCGAAAAACAGCGCCCGGAGCCGTTCGCGCGCTTCGTCATAGCCGATGGTGAGCGGCTCGACCTCGCCGGCAAGATCGTACCAGCGCGCGGTCGCGAACGCGCGGGTGGTCAGGTCGTAGGTGGCGAGATGACCGGGCAGCAGCGCCTTGATCCCGACAAAGAAGCTGCGCGCGTCGAAATTGAGATGCCCATATTCGAGAAAGCGGCGCAGCATATCCTGGTCGGGGGCGCTATCGACGAGCCCGGTCGCGAGCAACTGTTTCGCCTCCGACCCGGCGAGCAGCACGCGATCGGACAGATGATAGCAGAGCGGCTTGATCCCGAAGCGGTCGCGCCCGAGGAGCATCTTCTGCCGCCGCGCGTCGTAGAAGACGAAGGAGAACATGCCGCGCAGCCGCGGCAGCGCGTCGGTCCACCACTGGTCCAGCGCGTGGAGCAGCACCTCGGTATCCGATTGGGTATGGAAATGGCGGCCCAAACCCTCCAGCTCGGCGCGCAATTCGGGGAAGTTATAGATGGCGCCGTTGAACAGTAGCCAGTTGTCGCCGTCGCGCATCGGCTGGTTCGACCGGTCGTCGACGTCGATCACCGCCAGCCGGCGGTGCGCGAGCCCGACCGGGCCGAGGGTGACGATGCCTTCGGAATCGGGACCGCGGTGCGCGACGGCATCGGCCATCGCCTGCAATCGCCCGCGTTCGACCGGGCGGCCGTCACGATTTGCCAATAGACCCCAGCCGCACATGCGGTTCAGCTAGCCCCCGCAGGCGGCGAGGTAAAGGCGGCGGCGAAACGGCCGAGATATTGGTGGCGCAGGTTGCGGCGCGCGAAATCGGCGAAATCACCCGCCGCGACATAGCCGTGCCGCGCATCGTCGGGGATAGGCGGGGCAGGGCGGTCGTGCGTGCCCACGACCTTCGCGGGGTTGCCGGTCAGGATCGATCGCGGCTCGAGGCACGAGCGGGTGACGACGCTGCCGCGCGTCACGATGCAGAAATCGGCGAGCTCGACCCCGGGCAGGATCGTGCAGCCGTCCTCGATCACGCAATGGTCGCCGATCACCAGCGGCGGGCCTTCGAGATAGTCGGTCAGCCGCACCGGGTCGTGATTGCCGCTGATCAGGCCGACGCCGCGCCCGACCGACACGCCATGGCCGACGACGATCCCCATGTTCGCGCTGACATAACAAAAAGGCTCGATCCCCGGCGCGCTGCCGCGCCCGAGCAGGACGCGGTTCGGATAATCGAGCTGGCTCGCCGGGTGCATCGGCCAATAGGCCCCGCCGTTGATCCCGAGGACCTGCTGCGCGAAACGGGTCTTCCAGGACGGATTCATGACGCACCCCAGATGCGGTCGAACAGCACCGGGTCGACCCTGTCGCCGCGCAAGGCATCGATTCGCGCCAGCGGCGTGTAGCCGACATAGGCGTTCGGGCGCTGCCAGGTTTCGCATTGCGCCGGGTCGAGGCGCGAGACGACACGCGCGGGATTGCCGGCGACGACGCAATGGCCCTCGGGAAAGCTTTCGGTCACCACCGCGCCCGCGCCGACGATGGTGAAATCGCCGAGCTTGACGCCGGCCTGCACCGTCGCATTCATCGCGATCAGGCAATGGCGGCCGATGGCGATCGCAAAATCCTTCGGCGGCAAAGGCGATCCCGCGCCATCGGCGAGCGACAACAGCCGGACATTGGGAGCGAGCTGGGTATAATCGCCGACATAAAGCCCGCCGCGCCCGTCGATTTCGCAGCCGGTGCTCCATCCCGGCGAGGTTTCGGCGCCGATGACGATGAAGCGTGCGCCGGACACGCGGGTCGAGGGGTGCACCGGCCAATAGGCGTCGGCGTTGCCGCGCAGGATCTTCTGCGCAAACCACATCCGGAAATGCACTTCGACCTGCGTCCCCGCGGTGTCGATGAAATAGCGGCGGCCGCTCAGCCGGTGCCAGTTCGACTCGAACAGGCGGCGCAACCGTTCGAGCAGGGTCGCCGGCCAACTCAGCTGCATGTTGAGGAGGCGGCTCATGCCCGCCCCTAGACCGAACCGGCCCCTGCCAGCACCGCGGCGATGACGCGATCCTGGACATCGTCGGTCAGATAGGCGTGCATCGGCAGGCTGAAGACTTGTGCCGCCCAGCGGTCGGTTTCGGCCATGCTCCCGCTGACGCGGCATTTGTCCCGATACGCCGGCTGGACGTGCATCGGTTCGGGATAATGCACCCCGCTCGGCACCCCTGCCGCCTTGAGCGCATCGAGGATCGCGGCGCGTTCCGCCGATTTCAGGGCGAAATAGCCCCAGACACTGGTGCGATCTTCGCCGATCATCGGCAATTCGAGCGCATTATGGCCGGCAAAGGCGGCAAGATAGCGTGCCCCGAGCGCATGGCGCCGCGCGATCTCCTCGTCGAAGATTTCGAGCTTCGCGAGCAGCACCGCCGCCTGGATCGTGTCGAGCCGCCCGCCGACCCCGACCCGGGTGTGGTGGAAACGCTTCGACTGGCCATGAACGCGGATTTCGCGGCACGCCTGCGCCAGCGCGTCGTCGTCGGTGAAGATCGCGCCGCCGTCGCCATAGCAACCGAGCGGCTTGGCCGGGAAAAAGCTGGTACAGCCCAGCAGCGACTGGTTGCCGCTGCGCCGCCCCTTGTAGGTCGCGCCGAAGCTCTGCGCGCCATCCTCGATCACCGCGATGCCGTGCGGTGCCGCGATCGCATTGATTGCGTCCATGTCGGCGCACTGGCCATAGAGCGAGACGGGGATGATCGCACGTGTCTTCTCGCCGATCGCCGCTTTCACCGCCTGGTGATCGATAGTCGAAGTGGCGGGGTCGATGTCGACGAACACGGGGGTCGCGCCGAGCAACGCGATCACCTCGACCGTCGCGACGAAGGTCGCCGAGGTGGTGATGACCTCGTCGCCGCGGCCCACGTCGAGCGCCATCAGCGCGATCAGCAGCGCCTCGGTCCCCGACGCGACCCCGATGCAATGCTTCGCGCCGGTATAGGCGGCGAGCTTTTCCTCGAGCTCGGCGACTTCGGGACCCATGATATATTGGCCATGGTCGAGCACCGCCTGGATGCGCGCGTCGACCGACGCCTTCACCGCACGATATTGCGCCTTCAGGTCGTTGAACTCGATCGTCTCGCTCATCGCGACGCGCAGTCTTCAGCGGTGATCCGGTAGTTGCTGGCGCAGGCGGTGCAGGTTACGTCGCCGCTGCCCTCCAGCCGGACGCCGCATTCGCACATCCAGCCGATCCGCCGCGCCGGCACCCCGACCATCAGCGCATAGGGCTTCACATCGCGCGTGATCACGCTGCCCGCACCGACGAAGCCATATTCGCCGATCGTCACGCCGCACACGATCGTGCAGTTCGCCCCCAGCGTCGCACCCTTGCGCACCAGCGTTTCGCGATACTCGTCCTTGCGCGGCACCGCGGCGCGCGGGTTATAGACGTTGGTGAAGACCATCGCGGGGCCGCAGAAGACATCGTCCTCCAGCGTCACCGCATCATAGACCGACACCCCGTTCTGGATGCGGACATTGTTGCCGATCGAGACATGATTGCCGACATAGACATTCTGCCCGAGCGAGCTTCCCGCACCGATGCGCGCGGTGCCGCAGACATGCACCCAATGCCAGATCGCGGTGCCGTCGCCGATCTCGGCGCCGGGATCGACGATCGCGGTTTCATGGATTTTGACGCCCATCAGTAATCCAGCGGCAGCGAGACGCGCTTGCCGTCGCGCGCGGAAAGATAGGAAGCGATCAGCACCTCCATGCTGCGCAGCCCTTCGCGTCCGTCGGTCGTCGGGGCGCATTCGCCCGCCAGCGTGCCGATGACATTGTCGTAATAAAGCTGATGCCCGAAACCATAGACCGAGCCGGTGTCGTACGAGGCGTTCGCGACGAGGTCGTCATCGGGGTGCGGGGTGTCGAATTCCCAATGGTCGATCTTGTTGAGCGCGACCCCGCCGACCTTGACGCTGCCCTTTTCGCCGAGGATCGTGATCGAGCCTTCGAGATTCCTGGGATAGGTCAGCATGGTGACGTTCATCGACCCGAGCGCGCCCGAACGCCAGCGGATGTTCATCACGGCGCTGTCCTCGACCTCGATATTGCGCGCGAGTGTCGCGGTATAGGCGTGCAGGCTTTCGATCGGGCCGCCGAGCCAGTCGAGCAGGTCGACATAATGGCTCGCCTGGTTCATCAGCGCGCCGCCGTCATACTCCCACGTCCCGCGCCAGGCCGCGCTGTCATAATAATCCTGTGGCCGTGTCCAGAACACATTCAGCGCGATCATGTAGATGCGCCCGAAGCGCGCTTCGGTGACCGCGCGGCGGAGCAGCTGGAGCGTCGCGTTGAGCCGGTTCTGCTTGACGATGAACAGCCGGACCCCGGCTTCCTCGCACACCTCGACCATCCGCAGCGCGTCGCGCCAGCGGGTCGCCATCGGCTTTTCGGACACGACATGGCGTCCGGATTGGGCGACCTCGATCACCTGATCGGGGTGGAGGCCGCTCGGCGAGGAGACGATCACCGCGTCGGCATCGGTGGCCGCGAGCATATCGGTCAGCGACGCATGGCCGCGAGCGCCAGTGCATTCGACCGCCCGGGCGAGCGCGACCGGGTCGACGTCGCATACATCGACGATCTCCGCCCGGTCGGCGTGCGCCTTGATCGCCGCAAAATGATGTCCTGAAATACGTCCGCATCCAACCAGCGCATAGCGCTGACGGCGGCCGGTAATCGGCGCGTTTGCAACACTCATATGGTCTTGTTCATCCTGTTGCATCCCCCCGTCGCGGTGCGGGCCGGTTGTCGGCATCTATGGACAAGCTGCGCAAAAAGATCAATCGGCGCGCGGTGCCCCGGCGCGGAAGAGTGCGGCGAGCAGCGCGAGCAGAACGAGGTCGATTCCGGCGATCCAGAAGGGCAGTTTCCACGCCACCGCATACGCGACGGGCAGCTGGATCAGCAGCGTCAGCGCGAACAGGCCATAGCTGACCCGCGCGTGCCCCCAGCGGCGCTTGGCGTGCTGATAGGCATGCTCGCTGTGGGCGTGCGTCACATTCTGACGGCGCAGGAAACGGCGGAGCAGCGTGACCGCGCTGTCGCACAGGAACACCCCCTGCAACACGAGCAGCGCGAGTCCGAAGCGCCAGTTCGACGCCGCGACCGCCAGCGTGACCGCGGCGACGATCAGCCCCAGCGGCGCGCTGCCGCTGTCGCCCATGAACAGCTTGGCCGGCGGCCGGTTGAACAGGAAGAAACCGAGCACCGCCGCGCCGAGCAACAGCATCGGCAGGGTCAGCACGGTGGGTGGCAGGATCAGC
The DNA here is from genome assembly GCF_001427085.1 of Sphingopyxis sp. Root1497. Taxonomy (NCBI): domain Bacteria; kingdom Pseudomonadati; phylum Pseudomonadota; class Alphaproteobacteria; order Sphingomonadales; family Sphingopyxidaceae; genus Sphingopyxis; species Sphingopyxis sp. Root1497. The sequence goes on along the minus strand of NZ_LMGF01000005.1, from coordinate 1,531,135 downwards.
AGCGTGCCGGCGACGAAGCCAAGCATCTGCAGCGCGACGATGCCGTCGATGCCGTCCATGAAATTGGTGATATTCGCCGAATAGACGAGATAGAGCAGCGCGACGATCGCCAGCGGCCAGAACCAGGGGCCGATCGTGTCGGGCCATGGCCAGAGCAGCAGGAACAGCCCCGCCGAGCCGAACTGGACCGCGAAGCGCAAGGACGTCGGCAGGGGCGTGCGGTCGTCGATCCAGCCGAGCCACATCAGCGCCACGACGGCGGGGCCGAGCGCGAGGGCGGGAATGACCTGATAGGGGATGAGCAGCGCCCCGGCGGCGAGCATGACGACCCAGACCGACAGGAAAACGATCCCGCCGCCGGTCGGGGTCGCGACGACATGCGCGCTGCGCTCGTTCGGCGTGTCGACCATCCGCTGCTTCGCCCAGCCGACATAGAGGCTGAGCAGCATAAGCGTGGCGATCAGGCAGATGCCGGTGAGCGCGAGGCCGGTATCGATCATGCGCGCCGCTCCGCTGCCGCCATGCGCGCCAGTTCCTCGGCCATCGTCACCGGCGGGTGCCAGCCGAGCAATGCACGCGTCGGAGCGCCATCGACCAGCAGCGGGTCGCACAGGCGGTCGATCGCGGCGCGCTGGCCGATGACACTGCCGAGCAGCCGCAGCAGCGCAACGGGCACCGGCAACAATCGCGCGGGGCGGCCGAAGGCGATGCCGATCTGTGCCAGCAACTCTCGCACGCTGACGCTTTCGGCGTCGCTCGCCATCAGCGTCGCGCCCGCCGCGGCCGGATGCCGGCTCGCCGCGATCGCGAGCGAGGCGAGATTGGCCACCGCGACCAGACTGCGCCGGTTGTTGCAAAGGCCGAAGGGCAGGGGGCGCCCGCGCGCCACCCACGACACCATGCGCGCGAAATTGGCGCGCACTGTGGGGCCATAGACGAGCGGCGGGCGGACGATGGTCACTTCGAGACCCGTTTCGGCGGCGATGGCATGGAGGTCCTGTTCGGCCTCCCATTTGGACTGGCCATAAGGGTCTTGCGGCGACGCCGCATCGGCGGCGGTGAAAGGCGCGCGGCCGCGCGTCGTCTCGCCATTGACCTTGATCGAGCTCAGAAAGACGAGTCGCGTCGCCCCCGCGGCCGCGGCCTGCCGCGCCAAGGCGGCGGTGCCGTCGCGGTTGACGGCGCGGAAGGCAGCGAGCGGATCGGTTGCGCGGTCGTCCATCTGATGGACACGCGCCGCGCAGTGGATCACCCGATCGACCCCGGCGAGCGCAGCGCTCCAGTCGGTATCGGGGCCGATATCGCCGACCGCGACCTCATCGGCGCCGGCCACCGTCCGCACCGCGCTGCGCGCGGCCAGGCCCTGCGCGCGCAATTGGCGCACGATCTCGGCCCCGACGAAGCCGTTGGCGCCGGTGACAAGGGTCGTCCCGCTAGGCATCAAACCGCCTTGCGCGGCCAATATTGGAAGATTTTGGTGAGATATTTCGACCAGATCATCAGCGAATTGGTCTTCACCCCGTTGCGCTTGCACGCGACGCCGATTTCGCGGTTGATGATTTTGCGGCTCTGCAAGCCCTGGTTCGATACGCCGCCGGTCGCCATGGTGACGATCGGGGAGGGCACATGCACCGCCTGGCGCCCCGCGGTGCAGAAGAAGCGGAGCATCAGGTCGTAATCGGCAGCGATCCGGTAATCGGTGGCAAAGCCGCCCATTTCGCGGAACAGGTCGCTGCGCATGTAGAAACCGGGATGCGGCGGCATCTGGCCCCAGCGCAGGCGTCGCTGCCAGTTGCCGGCGCCCGAATAATAGCGTTGGCGCCCCGGCTTGTCGGGATCGACGATGACGACATCGCCCTGCACCGCATCGGCGCCCGGATGTGCGGCGGCAGCGGCAGCGAGCCTAGCGATCGCATCGGGGTCACCGAGCCAGTCGTCAGCGTTCAGGAAGCCCAGATAATCGCCGGTCGCAAGCGCGGCGCCCTTGTTCATCGCGTCGTAAATGCCCTTGTCGGGTTCGGACACCAGCCGGCCCTTGAACCAGTCGAGCGCAGCGATGCGTTCGGCGGTGCCGTCGGGCGAGGCGCCGTCGATGACGATATGTTCGATATGCGGATAGCCCTGCTCGGCGACCGAACGCAGGCAGGCCAGGATCGTCTCGCCGGGATTATAGCAGACGGTGACGATCGAAAAGCGCACGCCGGGAACAACCAACGAAAATCCCCCGATTAAACCAACGAAGGGTTGGCTATCGCGTCCGCATAGGCATCGGCAAACTGCTTGGCAATGGCGGGCCAGTGCAGGTTATCGGCAACCCATGAACGTCCCGTCGCACCCATGGCGATCAGGTCGCGGTCGGGCCGCGCGGTCGCGTCGGCGAGGGCGGCTGCGATCGCCGCGGTCTCGGGCGCGACCCACCAGCCGCAGCCCTCAGTTTCCAGAACCTGCCAGGGCGTCCCGGTCGTCGTGATGACGGGAATGGCGTGGGCCAGCGCCTCTGCCGCCGAAATCCCGAAATTCTCGGTATAGCTCGGCAGCAGGAACAGCGACGCCTCGTCATAGAATGCGGTTTTCGCGGCACCACTCGCGGGGCCTGCAAGCGAAATTGTATCCGAAAGGCCTGCGGCGGCGATTTGCGCTTCCAGTTGCGCGCGGAACCCGTCCTCGTCGGGGCCGACCAGTTGCAGCCGCCAGCCCGCCGGCCTGACCGCGGCCCAGGCATCGACCAGCATCGTCAAGCCCTTCACCGGATGGATCCGGCCCAGGAACAACGCGGTACGGACCGCGCCATCGGCCTTTGGCGCGCGCGGCGGCTGGTCCGGAATGTCGATACCGTTGGCGATCAGCAGCGGCCGCCGCGCGGGATAACGTTCGCGGATGCGCGCGACCTCGTCGTCCGCCGTGGCGTGCAGCCGCGCGGCCTGTTCGACCCCGCGCTTCTGGTACAGCGCCCAGGCAAGGCGCTTCTTCCAGCGCCGGTGGTTCCACGCCCAGGGCTGCATCATGCCCCTGACACTCAGCAGGCGCGGGATCGCGTGGGTACGGCAGTGGCCGGCGATCCGCGCGCCATGGGGCAGCCAAAGGCCATTGTCGTGCACCACGTCCCAGCGCTGCGCGGTCAGGACCATGTCCAGTTCGGCGGCGGCGATCTTCACGCTGCCGCTGGGGTCCATCGTCGCGACACGGTCGGCGCTGCCGTCGGCGGCCCACACCGTGACGTCATGGCCCAGCGCTGCGAGCGCCCCCGCCAGCCGTCCGACCGAATAGGCCGGACCGCCATGTTCGAGCCGGAAACTGGGATTGGTCAGCAGGATTCGCGTCATACCCGCTGGGTTCGGCCCTGTTTCTCGGCGAACTGCCGGATATCGAGATAGCGCTCGAGGATCTTCGCCACGATGAAGCCGATCACCAGCGAGGCGTAGAAGGTCGAGAACAGGCTCGACATGTTCGCCAGCGGCTGGACCATCGCGACCAGACCCGACATCAGCGGGATCGCCTCGGTCATCCGCCCGTCGGCGAGCGCGCGATAGGCCCGCAGGTCGAGATAGCGGACGAACAGGCCCATCAGGAACGAGAAGAAGATCACGCCGAACATCGCGAAATTGGCATAAAACTCAAAAAAGGGCCCGATGCCGAACGTTGTTTCGTTGCTTGCCTGATAGCCGGTATGCGCGGTGAGGAATTCCGAGCCGCCGCGGACCGGCTTGGTCGTCCAGATCGCGCGCGGAACGAACGCAAACAGACCGGCGAGCAGCGTCGAGCCATTTTCATAGGTGTCGGGCTGCGCCTGGAGTTTTTCGACCGCCATGCCGGTGAACAGGCTCTGATTCAGACGCGAGTCGAGGACGTAGAGCTGCTTCTGGTCGCTGCTCGACAGCGAGCCGAACTGGCCGATCGCGTCGACGAGCCCGTCGACGCGCTCCGACAGCGTCGATGTCGGCTCCCACACCACTTCGCGAAACTGACCGCGGGTCAGCAGATAGTTGGTCGACAGGAACAGGAAGATATAGCTGGCGGCAACGACCGCGAGTATCACCCGGCCGATGCCGAAACGACGGCCCGCAATGGTCAGCCAGAAACAGCCGATGATGATGATCGCCGCGACCGCGTCGGCCAGAATCGCGTTGCCGAGCAGGTTGGCGATGGGAATGGCGACGGTGATCGCACCGATCTGCCACATCGTCAGACCCTCGTTCAGCCAGACGCGGCGCAGGATCGACAAGCAGATACCGATGATCAGCAGGTTCTTGCCGCTGACGATGACGGCGCCGATCGTCGGAATCTGCGCGATGGCGGGAACGACGGTGATGGCGAAAAAGAAGAACACGCCAATCGCCAGCACGCTTTTCTGCGCCACGCGGAGGAACCGGGCCGGCATACGGCGCGCGTCGAAATCGACGTGATAATTGTCGCCCAGATACGACATCAACCAGATGCCCAGCGCCATCATCACGAAGCCGATGGTCGAAACCTGCAACCCCTTGGCCACCGTGTCGCGGGTATAGCCGATGCCGTTCAGATAGGGGTCGTACTGGTGGTAATATCCGGGAATCAGGTGAACGCCGGCGGCCACATGCATGATCGCCAGCGCGAACAGCATGGCCATCGGAAAGCCGAGCGTACCCTTGTTCGAGCGGATCGTGTGCGCCATCACGCCGAACATCGTGACGGCGCCGACCGACAGCCAGAACAGGATCGTGGATTCTGCGGTTTCGAAAAGCATGCGCGGTCCTAATGCCCTGCTACGCGCGCGCTGTCGAGCGCCGCGGACCATGTCGATGCGGTACGCATCAGGCGCGCATGCCGAGCAACAGCCGCCGCGTCGGCGAAGACAGGGCGAACAGCTGATGCAGCGCGACTCCGACAGCAACCGCCACGACCACGATAATCGGCCATTCCAAGGCGGGTTTGAGCAGCATCAGCACCAGGAGATGGGTGTACATGATCGTCAATGACGCGCGCCCGATCGTCGCGACGCCGGGGACGGGGACAGCGGAAACGAAGCAGATCGCGGCGATCGCGGCGGCAGCGGCGAGGGTTGCGACCGGAAAGGCGCCATAATCCAGATATTTGAAATCGACCTTTCCGCCATAGGGGGCGAGGAGGAAGAAGGCGGCGGCGCACAGCGCCAGCCCGGCCGCCGCCTTCCAATCGGGTTTTGCGACCCGATCGAGTCCGACATGATGGCCGGCAGCGGCAAAGGGCAGCGCCATGCCGACGGTCAGCAGGCCATAGGGATTGAACGGCGTGAGACCGCCGAGCAGGAAGGAAGCGGTCGCTGTCGCGGCGAGGACGACGCCCTGCGCCCACAAGGGCAGGCGAAGCAGCAGGTTCAACAGCAGCAAGGTGACGAGCAACGCGGTCGGGAACCAGAAGGTCCCGAACGCACCGGTCAGGAAGGTGCCGCCGAACAGGAAGTGAAGCGGGCCGGGTACGGGAAGCCCGCTTCCCAGCGCCGCATTGGCGGTGAGCAGGCAAAACAGGATGAGCAGGGCGAAGGCGGCATAGGGGAGCAGCAGCGCCCGCGCCTTGGCGAGCGTCGCGCGCACGCCGGTGAAGGACCTGAAAGTGAGACCCGACAGGAAAAAGAACAGCGGCATGTGAAACAGGAAGATATCGTGGACCAGCCGGTCGACGGTCGCGATATGTCCGATGACGACCAGGATGATGCCATAGCCCTTGGCGCGGTCGACCCATAAGGCGCGCGGTGGCGGCGTTGCCGTCTCCATCTAGGGTCGTCCGAGGCCGGTGCCGGCGATCAGCGCGCGCATCGCTTGCTCGATGCTCTTTGCAAAGGCGCCGAAGCTGTAGACGTCAAGCGCCGCACGCGGCGGCGCCTTGGCCGTCAGCACCGTCTCGACCCCCGCCGCGACCGCGGCGCGATCGCCCGGATCGACCAGCAGACCCAATTCGCCGTCGAGCAGCGCGTCGCGCCCGCCATCGAGCGTGCTGCCCATCACCGGCACCCCGCACGCCAGCGATTCGAGAAAGACGATACCGAAACCCTCGCCGCGGCTGGGCATCGCGAAGGCATCGGCGAGCCGGTAGTGATCGAGCTTTTCGGCGCGGTCGATGAAACCGGCGAAGATCACCGTGTCGGCGACCCCCAGCGCAGCGGCGAGATCGATCAGCCGCTGTTTGTCGGGGCCCTCGCCGGCGACGAGATAGCGCAGGTCGGGCTGGCGCTCCTTGAGGTCGGCCATCGCCTGGATCATCTCGTCGACGCCCTTGTGCCGATCCCATCCGGGCAGGCGCGCCAGCGTCATCACCACTTTCTTGCCCGCCAGCCCGTAACGATAGACCAGATAGTCAGGCCGGAGGCCGGGGGTGAAGTCCGACAGCTCGACGCAATTATGGACGATGTGCATCGGCACACCCGGCATCCAGTCGCGCATCCGGTCCTGCGTCGTCCGGCTCACCGGCCAGATTTCGGTCACCTGTTCGGTGGCGAGCAGCCGCGAGGGACCCGGCTTGTCCCACACTTCGATGCCATGCGCAGGGAGGACGACCGGGATGCCGAAACGCCGCGCGATCCCGATGACCAGCGGGACGAGGTTGATATGGCCGACAAAGATCAGGTCGGGGCGCCAGACGAGGCAGTGGAACAGCGCCTGCACGCCGAACACCGCCTTGTCGGCGGCGGCGCTCGCCATCCGCCCGCGGCAGACGATCCGCATTTCGGCGTCGTCGATCCCGCGCAGCGCGTCGGCGACGTTGCGATTATATTGCGCGATACCGCTCGCCGCCTGATAATCTTCGTTGAGGAGCAGCAGCACCTTCATGCCGTGATCACCCGGCGAATCTCGGCGAGCATCGCGCGCGCGCGGTCGTCGAAATGGGATTCGATTTCGACCGTCCGCCGTCGCGCCGAAGCCCGAACTTCATCGGCCTCGGCGGCGGGCATCGCCAGCAGCCGCTGGGCCTTCGCCAGCATTTCGGCGGGGGTGGCGAAATAGAAGGCGTCGCGGTCGGCCACAAAGAAGTCGCGATGCTCGGGGCTGTCGGGCGCCAGCAATATGCCGCCGACCGCCGGCACTTCGAAGCTGCGCAGATTATGTGAGCCTTCGTTGTGCGGCCGGAACATGTTGAGCTGGAACCGGTAGCGCCGCAGGACGCGCAGCATGTCGGTGCCGCGCTCGACCGGATAGATGCCGAGCATCGGCCCCGGGGTCAGGAACTTCTCCCACCCCCAGCCGAACAGGTCCATCGCGACGCCATTTTCGATGAGCAGCCGGACCGCCGCCGCGCGATCCTCGTCGGGATTGGCGTTGAAACAGCCGCGGAGCACCTCGGGCTCGCTCGCCAGTTCGTCGTGCAGCGCATCGTCGACCGCATGACCGAACGGTAGCACAGCGACGGGCAGGTCCGGATAGGCCTCGCGCATTTCGCGCCCGATCGGGCCGCTGTAAGTGAAATAGAGCCGGTAGGCCGGGATGCTGTCGCGGACATTGGCGTTGCCCGCGCCCGACAGGAAGAAACGGAAGGGATGGTCGGGGTTGTAGTTGACCAGCTGGATACCGCGCGCCGCGATTTTGCGGAGCAGGGCAGGGGGATAGTCGAAGCCCTTGAAGACGATCAGCACATCGGGTTTTTCGGCGGCGACCGCACGCTCGAGCGTCTTCGCCGCTACCGATCCTGCCAGCCGTCGCAGGCGCAGCAGGATGCGCCCGGCCAGCGAGGCGGGCGCTTCGCCGATGTCATAAGCGGCGACATCGGCCCCGGCATTGACCAGCCCGCGATAATAGCAATCGGGCACCGCCCAGGGATTGCCGCTGACCGGCGTCAAGATCTTCACGATGCGCCCCCGCGGGTCCGCGTCATGATCCGCAGCACCGGCGCGAATTGCTCTTCATAGGCCCATTCGGCGATCATCCGCTGGCGTGCGGCTTCGCCCATCGCGCGCACCGCGTCGCGGTCGCCGCCAAGCTTCCGGAAAGCCTCGGCGATCGATGCGGCGTCGGCGGGGTCGCAGGCAACCGCATAACCCGGCTCGACGAACATCGCGTGCCAGTCGGCGCCCGGCCCGACGACGAGCGCCTGCCCCTGGCCGATCGCGTCGAAGGTCTTGTTCGAGGCCCCGGCCATGTGGCGCAAATTGACTTCGAAGGCATCGAGCGGCAGCGCCGCAAAGGTGACGTCATAGCTCCTCAATGCACCGAGCAGCTCGTGATAGGGCATTGCGCCGCGGAACAGCAGCCGATCCGCACAGCCCCGCGTTTCAGCGTGGGCGCGGAGGCGGTCGCAATGGCCGCGCGACGACACGGTCTCATATCCGATCACCGTCAGTTCGATGTTCGGCACCGCGGCCAGCGCGTCGACCAGCGCGAAGGGGACGCGGTGGATGTTGATCGAGCCCGCATAAACGATACGTACCGGGCCATCGGCGGCGATGGCGCGCGGCGGCCCGACCTCGTCGCGGCAGGGGGTGTTCCACGCGACAATCGGCGCGCGTCCGGGGGCCAGCCCGGCATCGCTCGCCAGCAGCACCGCGCGGTCGGCATTGGGCAGCACGACGGCGTCGGCGCGCCGCGCCATCGCCTTGCGCCCGGCCCACTCGGCACGCAGCCGTGCCGACGCGCCTTCGACCGGCGAGTCATGCTCGTGATAAACGATGCCGCCGCGATGAAACGCACGGACCGGTGCGCAGAGCAGCGCCGCGGTCGCGTCGGCGATATAGAGCCAGTCGGGCTTCCAGCGCCGCACCAGAGCGGCTGCCTTTGCGGCGAAACGCAGCGGGGTCAGGCGCCCGAAATACACCCAGTCACAGGCATCCGAAAGATCGTCGGCGACCGCAAGCGGGTCGCTCTCGCCGAACCCGACGCCGAGATAGCGGACCTCGTGCCCGTCGCGGCGCCACAGCCGCCCGGCGCGCATCGCCGCAGGAAAACCGCCGGGGTTGGCATATTGGATATATAGGATTTTCATCGCGTGTGATCGCCGGATGCCTAGACGGCGATTCCGTAGACATCGACCGGCGGCGCGCTTTGCAGCCGCTGCGCCACAAGCGCCTCGTCGCGGACATAGAGGCTGTTGTTCGCGGCGTGAACCGGGGTCGACGAAAGCCGCCGGGTGAACGGGTCATAGTGGCGCTGCACGAAGCCATGGCCCGCCAGCAGGTCGGCGATGTCCTGTGTCACCGTTTCGACCTCGACCGCCTGCAACTGCGGTGAAGCTAGGGTCTTCGGCGCGCCCGCGATGACAGCGGGTTCATGGCCCTCGACGTCGATCTTGATGAGCAGCGGCACGCGCCCCGCCAGCACCGTGTCGAGCGTCGTGCCATGGACGCGCACCGCGCCCGGCGTATCCGCGTCGGCGACATGGTTGATCGTGTCCATGCCGCTGGTGAACCACAGTTCCTGTTCGCGGTCACCGAGCGCGCTGGTGTGCACTTCGACCTGGCCCCCGACGCTATTGGCGTCGATATTGCGCGCCAGCGTCGCGACCGTGTTGGTGTCGGGTTCGAACGCGATGACGCGGGCGCCCGCAACCTTGGCGGCGAGGATCGTGAAGCTGCCGATATTGGCGCCGATATCGACGAACAGGTCGTCGGCACGAAGCATATGGAGCACGAAGCCCATGTCGGCGAATTCGTGCAGCCCGAAATAGACGTTGCCGGTCGCACCGGTCATCCCGCGTTCGACGACGAGCCGGCTACCGCCGACCCACGGATGGACGCGCGGCCCGCCGAGCAGCCGGGCACTGAGCTGCCATCGCGCGATCCGCGCAAGGGTGCGCAGCCGCTGCCGCTCGCCGATCGGGTGTGCCATCGCATAGCGGACAAGCCGCGCCGGCGAAAAACCGCTCATCGTGCATCGTTTCCCGATGTTAAGGCCGCCATCAGCGGACCGGCTGAAGGTCGACTTGCTGAAACTCCGCCTGCAGCGCCGAGGTGCCGAAACCGCCCGCGACGATCAGGCCGACCCAATAGTTGCGGCAACCGCCGTTCGGGACGTTGAAGTCGACGGGATCCGCTGCAACGCCGCGCGCATATTTGATGCTCGCGAACACGCCCGACTTGTCCTGTTCGGCGCAGGCGACCTGCCAGACCGCCGACGCATCGTCGTTGCTGGTCACCAGCCTGCCGCGCGTGGCGAAACGATAGCTGCCGGGGGTCAACTGAATGAGCTGGCGCGCGACCAGATTGGGCCGTTCCTCGTCGGACACGACGACGAGCCGGTTGCCCTTCGCGTCCTTGGCGATGTCCGAGCCATAGGCCGATTCGCGAATCAGGTGCCAGTCGATCGGCGGGTAGGGGCCTTCCTCCTGAAAGCGGCCGTGATGGACGATCGACGTGTCGGCTTTCGGCCCGGCGCCCGCGATCTGGCGCTCATAGGCGCGCGCGGCGTCGAAATCATGCTGGACGACCATCATGCTGATCAGCGTCCGGTCGAGTTCGCCAAAACTGGGCGGCAGGTCCTTGCGTACCGACAGGATGACCTGCGCGAGCGGCACCGCCTTCTGCTTGGTCCCGATATAATAACTCAGGAAGCTGGGCAGCCAGTCGGGCGCCGGACGAAACAGCCGCACGAACTGCGGCTTCATTTCGGGTTCGGCGATCGCCTTCGACAGGATCGGGAACAGCAGCGCCTGGCCGCGGCGCGAGGTGCGCAGCGAGGCATCGACGTCGGTCATCGCCTGGTCCATGCGGCCGCGTTTCACGGCATCCTCGATCAGCCACAGATTGGCGACATAGTCACGCCGCGTAAGATAGGTCGCGGCCATGATCGCGGGTTTCACCGGCTTGCCATGGCGCGCGTTGTCGAGGCCGATCATGCGATAGGCCGCGGGCAGCATCGGGTTACCGTCGAGCGCCTCGCGGCTCAGCTTTGCCGCCGCGCCGGTCTGGCTCGCGTCGCCGGTGGCATAGACGAGGTCGCTCGCCATCTGCGCCTTGACGGTGGCATTGAACGGATTGAGCGTCAGCGCGCGCGCCGGGCTGTAGACCGCCATGACCGACGACGCGGTGAACGTCGTGACCAGCAGCCAGACCACGAACACCGCGGCGCCATAGAGGAGGACACCCCGGCCCGGCAGGCGCGAGACATGCCGCGCGCCCGATCCACCGATTTTCCTGCCCCCGACTGCGACCCTATTCACCCGGCTGCGTGTCGGCATAGCCGTACCCATATTCATAACCATAGCCGTAATAGGCCCGCTTTTCGTCGAACTTGGTCAGCACGACACCGAGCAACGTCGCTCCGGCGGCGCGCAGGCGTGCGAGCGAATAACGGATCGCATTGGTTCGGGCGCCTTCGGCCTCGACGCAATAGACGACGCCTTCGACCTTGCTCGCCAGCAACGGCGAGTCGGCAAGGCCGAGGACCGGCGGCGCGTCGAGCACGACATGCTGGAAATGCTGGCCCAGCGCCGCGACCAGGTCGGCGATGCGATCGCTCGACAGCAGTTCGGCGGCGTTCGGCGGCATCGGGCCGGCGGTGATGAAGGGCAGGCCATCCTGTTCGTCGTGATGGATCATCGCCATGATGTCGTTGTTGCCCGACAGGAAGTTGCTCGTCCCCGCGCCATTGGCGACACCAGCGAGGCGGTGGACCGACGGCGAGCGCAGATCGCAATCGACGATGATCGCGCTGCGTCCGATGCGGTGGAGCGATAGCGCCAGCGCATAGGAAGAGGTCGACTTGCCTTCGCCCTTGCGCGTCGAGGTGCACATGAGCGAGCGCGGGACGCCCGTGGTAGTCGAGAAGCGCAGCGCGGTCTGGACCGACAGATAGGCTTCGGACTGGGACGACTTGCGGTCGCGCACTTCTTCGATGGCCAGTTCGTTGTCGGTATCCGGAATGACGCCGAGCAGCGGGAGGTCGGTGACTTCCTGTGCTTCGGCGGGGTCGCGGACCGTGGTGTCGATCTGGGCGAGGATGATCGTCAGCAGCGCGGCAAGCGCAAGGCCGATCAGCAGCGCGGTGAACATGTTGCTCGTCAGCCGCGGGCTCGACGGGACGCCGGGGACCAGCGCGCGATCGACGATCGCGACATTGTTCGTGCCAACGCCGCCGGCGATGCCGACTTCCTTGTAGCGCTGGAGCAGGCCGTCATAGAGTTCGCGGTTGGTGTCGACCTCACGCTGCAGGATGCCGTACTGGACGCTGCGGCGACGTTCATCGACCAGATTGACCTTGGTCCCCGACACGCGCGAGCGCAGTTCCTCTTCGCGGGCGGCCGCGGCCGTATAGGCGGCGCGCGCGGTAGCGACGTTCGATCCGCCGACCTGGTTCTGCTCGGCGTTGATCGCCCGGTCGACTTCCTTGATCTGGCGGTCGAGCGCCTGCGCCGGCGGGTAGTCGGGCTGGAATATCACCATCAGCTTGGCATATTCGGATTGCAGGTCAGCCTTGCGCTGGCGCAGGCCGGCGACGCTGGCGCTCCCGCTGGCGAGGGCGGAGGCCTGTCCGGTTGCGGCCTTCAACGCGCTCTCGGCGGCGATCCGTTCGATCGTCGCCTTATTGAGCGCATCGTTCAGCGCGACCAGGTCGGTGGCCATGATCGAACGTTCGACGGTCGGTGCCTTCGGGTCGCTGCTGTCCGACTGCGCGATGGTGAGGATGCCCTGCCGTTCGGCATAGCTCATCATCTCGCGCTCGGCCTCTTCCATCTTGGCCTTGGTCTGCTGCAGTTGGTCTTCGAGGAACCGGCGTGCGTAGGACGCGGAATCATAGCGGCGCTCGAGATTGCCGGCGATGAAATTCTCGGCCCAGCTGTTGGCGATCTTCGCCGACAATTCGGGGTTGGGGGTCGATACCGAGATGTCGACCAGCGCCGATCCGATGACCGGCTTGATCTGGACCATGCTGCCGAGCACCGAGGCGACGCCGCGGGTCGCGGCATCGAGTTCGGCCTTCGACATCACGCGCAGCGACGACGGCGGCGCCTTGCCGCCAAAGGCCGCCAGGAAGGTCGGGTCGCGCGCCAGATTCAGGCTTTTCGCGACGCGCGCGGCCTGCGAACGGGCGCGCAGCAAGTTATACTGCGTCTGATAGAATTCCTGCTCGACGCGGCCGCCCCGTTCGGGCTCGACGCCGCTCATGTTGAGCACCTTGGATTCGGTACGCGAAACCTCGATCCGTGCGTTCGCGGTATAGATGCGCTGGGCGAGCATCGTGTAGACCGCGCCGCCGATCAGGCAGGCGATGATCGTGCCGATGATCACCCATTTCCAGCGCAGCGCGACGCGCCAATATTGCAGGATCCACGGCATCGCCGTCGCGAAGCCGCCGGCCTGCCGCCCCTGATCGCCTTCGGCGGTCTGGCTTGCTGGCACGGGCAACGGCTGGGATTTGGGGGTTGCGTCGGTCATGGAACGAGTCGAACTTCCTGCAAATCTTACTTGATGAGGGCTACGATCGGCGAGACCAGCAGCGGTGTGGTCGCCAAGATATCCTTGAACAGGCGGCGCCCCGGCGAATCGCCGACCACGACGACGTCGTTGGCAAAGACTTCGGGATCGTCATACACGCCGGTCCGGATGGCTTTCAGATTGTAGAGTGCGGCCATGCGTTGCCCGCCGACGGTGCGAAAGATCACGACATCGTCGAGCTTGGCGAATTCGGTCGTCCCCTTGGCGAGCGCGACGGCGCGGATCAGCGACATCTTGCCGACCACGGGATACAGGCCCGGCTGCGCCACCTGTCCCTCGACCGTCAGCACCTGACTGACCGATTCGGTGACGTTGACGCTGACATCGGGGCGGCGAACGAAGCGCGTGAGCTTTTGCTCGATCGCCTCGGCGAGTTCGGCGCTCGTCTGGTTCGATGCCTTGATCTGTCCGACCAGCGGCAACTGGATCATGCCCGCAGCGTCAGTCTGCACCTGCTTGCTGAGGTCGGGGACGCCATAGACATCGACGCTGAGCCGGTCGAACGGGCCGATCAGATAGGGACGCGTCTCACCGACGAGGTCGTTCCCGGTTGGCGCGGGCAGCGCATTGCCGTCCATGACCTGGAGCGTCTGGGTGCTCGTGAGCTGCGGGCGACCGCCACAGCCGGCCAACAGGCAGGCGGCGGTCAGGCTAGCGATAGCCAAACGAAAGTTCACCGAAACATCATCCCTTTTTTATGTCCTGAGGGGACTAGCCCGCCCACCCCGCAAAGGAAACCGCAAAATCAAACCTATGTCGCAACGCAGCATCGGTTCAGCGGAAACCGGCGGAGGTCTTTTGCCCCTTGCGGCGCGCGCTGGGGATGTCGGGGCGACGATAGACGAGCACCGTGGCAAGCGTCGCCATCGCGGCGAGCGCGGGCGTCCGCAGCGGATAATCGACCAGGCTGGCGGCCGCGAAAATCGCCAGCATCATCAGCGATACGAGGATTCCGATGCGGTCGGTCGGCGCCGACTGCTCGTGCTGCCAACCGCGCTTCGCCGCGCGCCAGACGATCACGCCCCAGCCGACCAGCAGCAGAAGCGCGGGAAATCCGCCGTCGATCAACAGCTCGAGATAGTCGTTATGGGCGTGGTTCAGATATTGCAGCGACAGGAGGTTGACCGGTTCGACGATCTTGTACGCCGCCTCGAAACTGCCAAAACCGCCGCCGAACGGCGCATAGTGCCAGATCATCGCGTTGAGCGTCGGAAGGATCGCGAAACGCAGATCGGCGACTACGTCACTCTGGTCGAGCCGATCCATGAAACCGGCCCCGAACAACAGCATCGCCGCCGCACCGGCGAGCGTCCCGGCGATCGACGCGATCAACGTGAGCCGCACGATCTTTGCCGCCGATTCGGTGCCGACCGCGGCGCTGCGCATCCGGTAGAGCAAGATGCTGGTTACGAGGAAGCTGACGCCGCCGATGGCCAGGCCGGCGCGCGAGCCGGTCGCCATGATAGCGAGCATCATCGCCACCCCGCCGAGCACGCCGAGCAGGGTTGCGGCGTGGCTGCCGGCGCGATCGGCGCGGCCATGAACGTACCACAGCAGCAGCGGCCAATAGAGCGCGAGCAGCACCGCATGATGGTTGCGGTTGGCGAAAAAGCCCACTGCGGCGCCGGTGTTGGTGATGCGGTGGAAATAAGGGGCGCCCTCGCCGCCGAGCAATTGCAGCACGCCTAACACCGCCGCGACGCCGAGGAACGCGAGCAGGCGCAGCGGCAGTTGCCGCAAGTCCTGGTCGGACGTGCGCCCGACAAGCAGCACGACCGCCAGCGGGACCAGCAGGTCGAGCAGCGAATGGATCGCGCGGCCCGGCGACAGCGCCAGCGGGCGCCAGCCGATCTCGACCCCGGCGGCGGTCATCCGCGACGCGAGTTCGCCATGGCCGGGCAGCGCCGACCACAGGCCGGCGGGCAGCGGGATGATCTGGATCAGCATCCATCCCGCGGTGGCGGCGAGGAGCAGCAGCAGCGGACGGCAGCGTTGCAGCCGGTCACGCCCGCGCTCCTCAACCCAATAGGGAAGAGCAATCGCGATCGCGACGATCGCCAGCGTGCGCACGATCACCAGCCCGACGCTGTCGACGCGGGCCGACCCGCCGAACAGCAGGATGGCGATCAGGAAAATCGCCAGAAACCAACGATCGAAGAGGGACTCCCGGGAACGCGACATTCATTCTTCCATGTTTTCAGTCGTTGACCGCGCCTTAGGCAGATATTGCCGCATGCGCCACCCCCGGATGGTTAAATCGACCAGTAGCGGTGGGTCGAAGCCGCGTCGGCGGCAGGCGCCGGCCACATGCGCTTGATGTCGGCGACAAGCCCGCCGGGACGCAATATCGCCGCGAGATCGGTGCCTGAAAGCGTGCGAAACGCCTCGTGGCGCACCGCGCCGATCACGCAGTCATAGGCGGGTTCGCCGGGCATCGTTGCCAGGTCGAGCCCATATTCGTGCCGCGCTTCGGCGGGGTCGGCGTGCGGGTCATGGACCGCGACGCTGTGGCCGTGTCCGCGCAGCGCCTCCACCAGGTCGATGACCTTGCTGTTGCGCAGGTCGGGGACGTTTTCCTTGAAGGTCAGTCCCAGGATCAGGATGTCGGCGCCCGGCTTGCCGAGCGCGGCGTGGATGCCGTCGGCCATCCACTGTGCCATGCCGTCGTTGATCGCGCGGCCCGACAACACGACCTGCGGGTCGATGCCGAGTTCCTGCGCACGGTGGCTGAGATAATAGGGGTCGACCCCGATGCAGTGGCCGCCGACGAGGCCGGGTTCGAAGGGCAGGAAATTCCACTTCGTCCGCGCCGCGTCGAGCACGTCCCACACCGAAATATCGAGCGCCGAGAAGATCTTGGTCACTTCGTTGATGAAGGCGATGTTGATGTCGCGCTGGGCGTTCTCGATCACCTTCGCGGCCTCGGCGGCGCGGATCGACCTGGCGCGGAACACCCCGCCGCTCGTCACCTTGCCATAGACGGTGGCGAGCAATTCGGTGACCTGGTCGTTCTCGCCCGCCAGCACCTTCATGATCTTGTCGACCGTATGTTCGCGGTCGCCCGGATTTATGCGCTCGGGCGAATAGCCGAGGAAAAAATCGCGCCCGCGCACCAGCCCCGACAGGTCCTCGATCATCGGCCCGCAAATATCCTCGGTCACCCCGGGATAGACGGTGCTTTCATAGACGACCGTCGGCGTTTTCGCTGCGTCGAGAAGGGCCGCCACGGTGCGCGTCGCGCTGCGCACCGGCGACAGGTCGGGGCGGTTGTCGGCATCGATCGGCGTCGGTACGGTCACGATATAGAGGTCGGCGCCGCTGCAATCCACCGCATCGCTGGTCAGCGCCAGCCCGCACGCGGCCAATGCCGCGGCATCGACCTCGCCCGTCCGATCGTGACCATCGCGCAGCTCGGCGATCCGCGCAGCATTGCTGTCCAGCCCGACGGTGTCGAAATGCTTCGCGAGCTGGACCGCGAGCGGCAATCCGACATAGCCCAGCCCGACGACAACGATTTTCATTTCGCTCTGATCCTTTGCCGCTTTTGCAGCGGTCCTTGGGGGAGTGGGGGAGGCGTCAAAGCCCGTGATAGTCGCGATACCAGGCGACGAAATTGGGGATGCCGACGTCGATCGGGGTCGTCGGCTCGTAACCGAGGTCGCCCGAAATCGCGCTGATGTCGGCATATGTTTCGGGGACGTCACCGGGTTGCAGCGGCGCCATCTGCTTGATCGCCTCGCGCCCGCAGGCCTCCTCGATCAGCGAAATCATCCGCGTCAGCTCTTCGGAGCGGTTGTTGCCGATATTGTAGAGCCGGTGCGGCGCGACGCTGCCGCCGGCCTTGAGTTCGCCGTCGTCGGGCGGCGGATTGGCGATGCACGCGGCGACCCCCGACACAATATCGTCGATATAGGTGAAGTCGCGGCGCATCGCGCCGGCGTTGAACACCTGGATCGGCGTGCCCTCGAAAATCGCTTTGGTGAAAATCCACATCGCCATGTCGGGGCGGCCCCAGGGGCCATAGACGGTGAAGAAGCGCAGGCCGGTCAGCGGGATGCGATAGAGATGGGCGTAGGTCTCGCTCATCAGTTCGTCGGCCTTCTTGGTCGCGGCATAGAGCGACATCGGATGGTCGACGCGGTCCTCGACGCGGAAGGGCAGGGTCTTGTTGCCGCCATAGACCGACGAGGAGGAGGCATAGACCATCGGCACGCCGCGGGTCCGCGCGACTTCGAGCAGGTTGAGATGCCCGACGAGGTTCGACTGGACATAGGCGCGCGGGTTATCGATCGAATAGCGCACCCCCGCCTGCGCGCCGAGATGCGCGATATCGGTGAATTTCAGGTCGGCGAGCGCGGCATCGAGCGCATCGGCGTCGGCGAAATCGACCTGGCGGAAGGTGAAGAGGTCGCCATAGTCCTCGGACAATTTCGCCAGCCGCGCGCGCTTCAGCGCCGGATCGTAATAATCGTTGACGATGTCGATGCCGATCACCGGCCGGCCTTCGCCCATCAACCGCCGCGCGAGATGGAAACCGATAAATCCGGCGGCCCCGGTAATCAACACGGTCAACAATCATCTCCTGTCGGATGCGGTTTGTGGCACCGCAGCATGGCCGCGATAGACATGTGAGCCTTTGGCAACAAGGGCGAAGTTCCCCTGCGGGCAACAGCCCGGTTGACTTCGCGGGCTAGGCGCGGAAAGGGATGCACCGCCGAATAGCGCGGATCACACGCGCTCGAACACTCTCCCCGGAACGAGGAATAAAGTCTTGGCGGAACAGGAAAAAATTGCCCTTGTGACCGGAATTACCGGACAGGATGGCGCCTATCTCGCGCGGCTGCTGCTCGACAAGGGCTATGTCGTCCACGGCCTCAAGCGCCGCTCATCTTCGTTCAACACCAGCCGGATCGAGGATATCTACCAGGACCCGCACGTCGAAAACTCGCGTTTCCACCTTCATTATGGCGACCTGACCGACAGCACCAACCTGATCCGCATCGTCCAGGAGACGAAACCGACCGAAATCTACAACCTCGCGGCGCAAAGCCATGTGCAGGTGAGCTTCGAGACCCCCGAATATACCGCGAACAGCGACGCGATCGGCACGCTTCGGCTGCTCGAGGCGATGCGCATCCTCGGCATGGAAAAGAGCTGCCGTTTCTATCAGGCTTCGACCTCGGAGCTTTATGGCCTCGTCCAGGAAGTGCCGCAGCGCGAAACCACGCCTTTCTATCCGCGCAGCCCTTACGCGGCGGCGAAGCTCTATGCCTATTGGATCGTCGTGAACTACCGCGAAGCCTATGGCATGCATGCGTCGAACGGCATCCTGTTCAACCATGAAAGCCCGCTGCGCGGAGAGACCTTCGTCACGCGCAAGATCACCCGCGCCGCTGCGGCGATCAGCCTCGGCCAGCAGGACAAGCTGTACCTCGGCAACCTCGACGCCAAGCGCGACTGGGGCCATGCCCGCGAATATGTCCGCGGCATGTGGATGATGATGCAGCAGGACGAGCCCGACGATTATGTGCTCGCGACGGGCGAAACCACGCCGGTGCGCGACTTCGTCGAATGGGCGTTCGAGGATGTCGGCATCGCGCTCGAGTGGAAGGGCGAGGGCGTCGACGAAAAGGGCTATTGCAAGGCCAGCGGCAAATGCCTCGTCGAGGTCGACCCGCGCTATTTCCGCCCGACCGAGGTCGACCTGCTGATCGGCGACCCGTCGAAGGCGCATCAAAAGCTCGGCTGGCGCCACGAAACCTCGGTGCGCGAGCTGTGCCGCGAAATGGTCGCGGCCGACGTCGCGGCGTACAAGGCCGGCACGACCCCGTCGCATGACTGACGGTTTTTCGCTCGCGGGCAAGCGCGTCTGGGTCGCGGGGCACCGCGGCATGGTCGGCAGCGCGCTGGTGCGTCGGCTTGCCGATGAGAATTGCGAGGTCCTGACGGCGGGGCGCGATACGCTCGACCTGCTCGACCAGGCGGCGGTACGCGCATGGACCGCGCGCGAAAAGCCCGACGCGGTCTTCCTCGCGGCGGCCAAGGTCGGCGGCATCCTTGCCAACGACAGTTTTCCGGCCGATTTCCTTTACCAGAATCTCGTCATCGAAACGAATATCGTCGATGCGGCGTACCGCGCCGACGTCGCGAAACTCTGCTTCCTCGGCTCGTCGTGCATCTATCCGAAGTTCGCCGAGCAGCCGATCGTCGAGGAGGCGTTGCTCACCGGCCCGCTCGAACCGACCAACGAATGGTATGCGATCGCCAAGATCGCCGGGATCAAGCTCGCGCAAAGCTATCGCCGGCAATATGGCGCCGATTATATCTCGGCGATGCCGACCAACCTCTATGGCCCCGGCGATAATTTCGACCTCCACTCCAGCCATGTGCTGCCCGCGCTGATCCGCAAGGCGCATGAAGCGAAGACCAGCGGCGCCAAGACGATGACTTTGTGGGGCAGCGGCACGCCGATGCGCGAATTCCTTCACGTCGACGATTGCGCCGATGCCTGCGTCTTCCTGATGAAGCGCTATTCGGACGCCGGGCACATCAACGTCGGATCGGGAACCGACATCGCGATCATCGACCTCGCGCGCCTCGTCTGTCAGGTCGTCGGCGCCGATGTCGAGATCGAACTGGATACCGGCAAGCCCGATGGCACCCCGCGCAAGCTGATGTCGAACGCCAAGCTCGCCGGCATGGGCTGGTCGCCGCGCATCGCGCTGCGCGACGGGATCGCCTCGACCTACGACTGGTTCCTCGCGCACCGGCGCTGACGCCCGGCGCTTGCATTCGCGCCCGACAGGCTCGACATAGAAAGGCGAGGAGCAGGGCCATGGATTTCGCCTTCGACAATAGTTTTCACCGCGACATGGAGGGCTTTTACGCCCCCGCCGAAGCCGCGCCGCCCTCGGCGCCGAAGCTGCTGGTCTTCAACCATGCGCTCGCCCGGAAACTGGGCTTCGATATCGACAGCGCCGATGACGATACGCTCGCGCGCCTCTTCTCGGGCGAGGCGATGCCCGGCGGAGCCAATCCGCTCGCCTTTGCCTATGCGGGGCATCAGTTTGGCCACTTCTCGTCGCAGCTCGGCGATGGCCGCGCGTTGCTGCTCGGCGAAATCGTCGCCCCCGATGGGGCGCGTTTCGATGTCCAGCTCAAGGGCTCGGGTCCGACGCCTTTCTCGCGCAACGGCGACGGCAAGGCGGCGATCGGTCCGGTGCTGCGCGAATTCCTCGTCTCCGAAGCGATGGCGGCGATGCATGTGCCGACCACGCGCGCCCTGGCGGCGGTGGCGACCGGCGACCGCGTCCAGCGCGAACGCGCCCACCCCGGCGCGGTGCTCACCCGCATCGCGAGCAGCCATATCCGCGTCGGCACCTTCCAGTTCTTCGCCGCCCACTTCGGCGCCGAGCATGTCGTGCAATTGTCCGACTATAGCATTCGGCGCCATTTTCCCGACCTCGCGAAAAGCCCCAACCCGCATCTCGCGCTGCTCGACCGCGTGATCGGCCTGCAATGCGAACTGGTCGCGCACTGGCTCGGGGTCGGCTTTATCCATGGCGTGATGAACACCGACAATGTCGCGATCAGCGGCGAAACGATCGACTATGGCCCCTGTGCCTTCATGGACCGCTTTTCCGCCAACACGGTGTTCAGCTCGATCGATGCCAATGGCCGTTACGCCTATGGCCGTCAGCCGCAGATCCTCCACTGGAACATGGCGCGTTTCACCGAAGCTCTGCTGCCCGCCATCCACGCCGTCGATCCGGCGGACGTCGAGAAGGCCAAGGGACTCGTCGATGCGATCCCCGACCGCTTTCGCACCCATTGGTTCGCCCGCATGCGAACCAAGCTTGGCCTTGCCAGCGCGCATGAGGGCGATGCGGAGCTGATCGACAATCTCTTCGGCGAACTTGAAGCGCATGCGATCGATTTTACCGGCTTCTTCCGCGCCCTCGCTACGCTGCTGCGCGGCGATGCGAGCGAACTCGAAGCCCTGCTCCCGCAGCCCGAGGTGATGGCGCCCTGGATCGCCAGCTGGTGGGCCGAACTCGAACGCGAGGATATCCATCCGCTCGAACGCGCCGCGGCGATGGATGCGGTGAACCCGCGCTATGTCCCGCGCAACCACCGGGTCGAAGAAGCGCTGGCGGCGGCGGAGCAGGGCGATCTGGCGCCGTTCCAAGCGCTGCTCGAAGTCGTGCGCGCGCCCCATGTCGAACGCGCCGACTGGGCCGGCTATGCTCAGCCCGGCTCGGCCGAAAATGACCCTTATGTCACCTTCTGCGGCACATGAATTGGCGATCAAGGTTCGAAGCGCGTTGCAGCGTCTTGGCTTTGCGGCTACCGAGCGGGCGCTTGATAGCCCAATTGATTCCGCCACACCCTGACAATCAGAACGGAACGAGCTCACCCCTATGAAAGCATTGATTCTCTGTGGCGGCCGGGGAACCCGGCTGCGCGAAGTGTCCGAAACGCTGCCCAAGCCGATGGTGCCGATCGGCGACAAGCCGATCGTGTGGCACATCATGAAAATCTATGCGGCGCACGGCATCACCGACTTCGTCCTGCTGCTCGGCTACAAGGGCGACATCATCCGCGATTTCTTCCTGAACTATGCGAACCAGTCGTCCGACGTCACCGTCGACCTGTCGAAGCGCGGCGAGGACCGATTGCAGTTCCACAAGCACCAGACCGAGGATTGGAAGGTCACGCTCGCCGAGACCGGCGAGGATGCGATGACCGGCGCCCGCATCCGCCGCGGCGCGCGCTATCTCGACGGGGTCGATCAGTTCTGCGCCACCTATGGCGACGGTGTTGGCGACGTCGACATTTCGGCGCTCGTCGATTTCCACAAAGGCCATGGGAAGACCGCGACGCTCACCGGCGTCTATCCGCCGGGCCGCTTCGGCGAACTCGGCACCGAGGGCGGCGTCGTTGCCAGCTTCAACGAAAAGCCGCAGGTGTCGGGCGGCCACATCAACGGCGGCTTCTTCGTCTTCAACCGCAATTTCGTCGACGACTATCTCGACGATCGCGAAGAACTGATCCTCGAACGCGAGCCGATGGAACGCCTCGCCGCCGACCGCGAGCTGATGATGTACGAACATAATGGTTTCTG
This sequence comes from Sphingopyxis sp. Root1497, assembly GCF_001427085.1. Lineage (NCBI taxonomy): Bacteria > Pseudomonadati > Pseudomonadota > Alphaproteobacteria > Sphingomonadales > Sphingopyxidaceae > Sphingopyxis > Sphingopyxis sp. Root1497. Next base: position 1,508,639 of record NZ_LMGF01000005.1, on the reverse strand, counting down.
GCAGCCGATGGACACGCCGCGCGAATATTCGCTGCTCAACGAGCTGTGGGCCGACGGGCAGGCGCCCTGGAAGAAGTGGTAAGCGGCGGCATGTTCGGCGACGCCTATCGCGGCAAGACGATTCTGCTCACCGGTCACACGGGCTTCAAGGGTTCGTGGATGGCCGAATGGCTGCTGACGCTGGGCGCCAATGTCGTCGGCTTCTCGCACCGCGTCGACGACGGCCCGTCGCATTTCGACAGCCTCGGCTTGGCGGGCCGGATGACCCACATCCTCGGCGACGTCCGCGATGCCGACGCGCTGTACGACGTCGTGACGGCGCACAAGCCCGACTATGTCTTCCATCTCGCGGCGCAATCGCTCGTCCGTTACAGCTATGACCATCCGGTCGAGACGATGGCGACCAACGTCATGGGCACCGTCAACCTACTCGACGCGCTGCGCCGCGCCGGAAATCCGGCGGCGGTCGTCTGCGTCACCTCGGACAAATGCTACGAGAATCGCGAAGTCCTGTCGGGCTATCGCGAGGACGATCCGATGGGCGGCCACGACACCTATAGCGCGTCGAAGGGCGCCGCCGAAATCGTCGCGCACAGCTATCGCCGCAGCTTCTTCTCGGCGCCCGACAGCCCGGTGAAGATGGCGACGGTGCGCGCCGGCAACGTCATCGGCGGCGGCGACTGGTCGCTCGACCGCATTGTCCCAGACTGCGTGCGCAGCCTTGCCAAGGGCGAGGCGATCCGCCTGCGCAATCCGCATGCGACGCGGCCGTGGCAGCATGTGCTGGAATCGCTGAGCGGCTATCTCTGGCTCGGCGCGCTGCTCGGCGGCGCCGCAACCACCGCGCGGGTCAAATCGCCGGCGGACGTCACCGAAGCGTTCAACTTCGGCCCCTGGGTCGAAGCCAATGGCTCGGTCGAGCGGCTGGTCACCGAATTCCTCAAGCATTGGCCCGGCGAATGGATCAACGCGGCGGAAGCCGGCGCGGTGCACGAGGCGGGCCTGCTCGGCCTGTCGATCGACAAGGCGTATCACAAGCTCGGCTGGGCGCCGACGCTGGACTTCGCCGGCGGCGTCGCGCTGACTGCGGGCTGGTACAAGGCGGTGGTCGCCGACCAGGCGCCGGCGCTCGACCAGACGCGTCACGATATCGAAACCTTCGTCGCCGAGGCGCGAGCGAAATCGCTCGCCTGGGCGGCCTGAACCAACCCAAGGGGAATAGCATGATCGACGGCGTCCTGATTACACCGCTGCGGCAAATAGCGGACGAGCGCGGCAAGATCATGCACATGCTACGCAGCGATGCGCCGCATTTCGACCAGTTCGGCGAGATCTATTTCTCGTGTGTCCAGCCCAGCGCGATCAAGGCCTGGCACATCCACAGCGAAATGACGCTGAACTATGCTGTCGTCCACGGCCGCATCAAATTCGTCCTCTACGACGACCGCGAAGGCTCGCCGACGCGCGGCGAACTCCAGGAAATCTTCATGGGCGAGGATAATTATTGCCTCGTCACCGTGCCGCCCTTCGTCTGGAACGGCTTCAAGGGTTACGGTCAGTATCCGGCGATCGTCGCGAACTGCACCACCCACGTCCATTCGGCCGACGAGATCGACCGCATGGATCCGTTCACCGACAAGATCCCGTACAACTGGGACGTCCGCCATGGCTGATGGCCGGCTGCTGCTCGTCGGCGGCAGCGGATATTTCGGGGCGCGGCTGGCCGAGGCGCTGGCCGGCGCCTGGGACGTCGCGGTCACGGTACGTTCGGACACGCCCGCGCGCGCCGCATGGCTCGCCGACCGCGGCATCGCGTCCTTTCGTTACGACAGCAGCCGCGACGCCGACCTGCCCGGCGGCGATTTCGACGCGATCGTCAATCTCGCGATGCCGGGCGCACAGGCGGCGGGCAAGGACGCCGACGCCGCGATGGCACAGGGCCGCAGCACCGCCGCCGCCTGCCTCGCCGCGCTGCGCGAGGGCAGGGCGACGCGCCTCGTCCATTTCTCGACCTTCCACGTCTATGGCGGCACCGTCGCCGAGACCTACACCGAGGACATGCCCAAGGCGCCGGGCCATCCTTATGGCAAGACGCACCTCGCGATCGAGGGCGATCTCACCGCCAGCGACGTCGCCGAGCGCATCGCGATCCTCCGCCCGACCAACATGGTCGGCGCGCCCGCGCACAAGGACCTTGGCGAACAGGCGGGGCTGATCTTCCTCGATCTCTGCCGTCAGGTCGCCGAAACCGGCGCGATGAGCCTGCGCAACGACGGGCAGAGCTATCGCGACATCCTGCCGTTCGGCGACGCGATCGCGGCGGTCGAGCTGTTGCTGCGCGCGACAAGTGGCTGGAACAATCTCTTCAACCTCGGCGCCGGGCGTGCGATCACGATGCAGACGCTCGCCGAGACCATCGCCGTCGCCGCACCGCAGCCCGTCGCGATCGGCTATGGCGACGGCACCGACGCCTTCCGCAGCCCGTTCACGGTCGACATCGCGCGGCTCGGCGCGCTCGGCTGGGCGCCCTCGGCGTCGATCGCCGACGAAGCGCGCCGCACCATCGCCGCCTTTACCGCGTGACCACCCCGCGTCTCCTCGCCATCTCGCTTTCGTGCCACGAGCCGGTGAATCGCGCGCTGTTCCGCGAAATCGGCGCGCTCGGCATCCCCGTCCAGCTCGTCGTCCCGCGCCGCCATTTCGTCGGCGGCCAGTGGCGCGATACGCCCGACTTTCCGCCCGAAAATTACGAGCTCACGCTGCTCGACCTCACCGGCACCAACCAGCGCACCCACAGGCTGCAGGGGCTGCAGGCGGTCGTCGATGCCTTCCAGCCGACGCATATCTATTGCGACAGCGACCCCGCCAGCATGATGGTGCGGCAGGCGAAACAGGTCGCGCCAAACGCGCGGCTGTGGTCGCTCACTGCCGAGAATATGCCGCAAAGCCTCGGCATCGACCTCAGAAAGGCGGCCGAAACCCGCAACCCCGCCGGCATCGCCTCGGCGCTGGTCAAGGCGTGGCTCCGCCGCTCGGCGCGCCGCAAAGTCGACCGCGTGCTGACGCTCAGCAAGGACGGCACCGCGCTGATCGAGGCGATGGGGCTGACCGCGACGCAGGTGCCGATCGGTTTCGACCCGCGCCTATTCCAGCCCTTGCCCGAAGCCGAACGCGCCGCGGTGCGCGCCGAGCTCGGTCTCACCCGGCCGGTGATCGCCTATTTCGGGCGCCAGACCCCCGAAAAGGGCATCCATGTCCTGATCGACGCGCTCGACCGCATCCGTGACCGCCCCTGGCAGTTCCTGATCGACGATTTCATCGGCGCCTCGGGCTACACCGCGCAGCTCCAGGCGCAGATCGAGCGGCTCGGAATATCCGATCGCGTGACTTTTTTCGAATCCCGGCACGAAGACATGGCGCGTTACATGAACGCAGCTGACATCGTCGTCCTGCCGTCGCTAAGCACCCCCAAGTGGAAGGAGCAGTACGGCCGCGTCATCCAGGAAGTGATGGCGTGCGGTCGCACCATGGTCGGCAGCCGATCGGGCGCGATCCCCGAAGTGATGGGCGGGCAGGGGCATTTGTTCGACGAAGGCGACGTTGCCGGCCTCGCGAAACTGCTCGGCGGTCTGCTCGACAAGGGGCAATATGCCGATGAAGCGGCGCGAAGCTACGCGCTGGCGAACCTGTCGGTGAACCGTCAGGCCGAGATCATGGCCGGCCATCTGCGCGCGGAAACCTGACCCGCACTTTTCCGGGTGCGGAACCCTATGCCTTTCGCCACGTTGCCAAAAGCGACGACGGCAGCGATCGATACAGGGCCGATCGATCGCGCAAGCAGGGGGCATGGGTTCTGCATCGCACCGCAAGTCATCGCAAAACCGCCAGAATCTGGTTGCGCCGCTGCGCGTCAGCGGACAGAAGCGCATCTGGTAGCGGGCAGCAGATGCAAGATTCTGAAAACCTTCGCGAATTGATCCGCCGGACCGCGACGAGGACGTCGCTGCGTCCAACGCTCGCGCTGTCGGCATCCTTGCTCTGCCTCGCCGCAACGACTGCGCATGGGCAAGTGGCGCCGCAGCCGCCGCCGATCACCGAAACGATCGCTCCCGACGCCGCGCCCGAAACCGAGCTGGCCAAGCCCACCCCGCCGCCGCCCGATGCGGTTTTCCCGCCGGTCGAACCGATCATCGAGGATGACGAGTTCGATCGCGCGATCCCGCCGATTTCGGCCGAGGACGACCCCGAACTCGGCGTCCCGCTCGAATCGATCGCCGAATTCGAACGCCGGCAGGCCGCAAGGGCCGCGTCGCAAGGCGAAGCACCGCCCGGCTCCGAACCCGCGCCAACCCCGGCGCTGGCCGACGGCGATGCGGTCGAGGCGATCGGCGACGCGCCGATCAGCGACACCGAACTCGCCGCGCCGTTGCCGCCGCTCGAAAGCTTTAACGTCGAACCGGTCGAATTCGCCGAACCCGAATCCGCCGACGAAACGGTCAAGATCGCTTACACGGTTCAGGTCAACGGCCTTGCGCCCGCCGACGACGGCACCGACGCCGACCTCGCCGACCTGTTCGGTGACCTGTCGGCGCTCTACGATGGCGATGGCGAAGCCGCCAATGCGTCGATGGTCCGCGCCCGCCTGACCGCCGATGCCGACCTGATGCGGCGTATCCTCGCCTCGGAGGGCTATTATGACGCCCAGGTCGAAACGCGGATCGACCGCAGCGGCGGCAGCGACAATGACGGCACTGATCGCGGAAACCGAACCGCGGATGGCCCCGCCGCCACAACCACGCAGGGTCAGTCCGGGCGTCCGCGGTCGCTGGTCGCGATTATCGATGTGGTGCCGGGGCAGCGCTACACCCTCTCCGACATCGTCATCAACGCCGCGCCGACGGTGCCGCCAACGCTGATCAAGGATAATTTCCCGCTGGCGATCGGCGAACCGATCGTCGCGCAACGGGTGCAGGGGGCCGAGGCGGCGATCGCGCTCAAACTGCCCGAGGAGGGCTATCCCTTCGCAGTCGTCGGGCAACGCGACATCCTGCTCGATGGAGCGGCCGGTAACGGGGTTTATACCTTGCCCGTCGAAATCGGGCCCCGCGCGCGCTTCGGCGGCTTCGAGACGACCGGCAAGCAGGCCTTCGATGTCGAGCATGTCGAACTGCTGGCGCGGTTCAAGCGCGGCGACCTTTATGACAGCCGCAGGGCCGACGACCTCCGCCAGGCGCTCGTCGCGACCGGGCTGTTCTCTACCGTGTCGGTCGAACCGCAAAAGACCGGTGAAAGTGCAGGCGACGACACCGAGTTCGTCACGATGCTGGTGACGCAGGAGGCGGGGCCGCCGCGCACTCTCGCTGCGAGTGCGGGCTATGGCACCGGTCAGGGTATCCGGATCGAGGGAAGCTGGACTCACCGCAACCTGTTCCCGCCCGAAGGCGCGCTGATCGTCCGCGGCATCGCGGGAACGCAGGAACAGGCGCTGGGCGTCACCTTCCGCCGCTCGAACGCCGGGCGCCGCGACCGCACCTTCGAACTGGTCGGCGAAGCATCGCGCAGCAATTACAACGCATTCGAGGCGCTGACCGGGCGTGTCGGTTTCCGCGTCAGCCGCGAATCGACGCCGATATGGCAGAAAAAGATCACCTATGCCTATGGCCTCGATCTGATCGCCACGAGTGAAGACGACTACAGCTTCCTCCTCGGGACGCGCGACCGCAGCCTCTATTATATCGCGGGCTTGTCCGGCCAGGTTGGGATCGACCGCAGCGATAATCTGCTTAATCCGAGCAAGGGGTTCCGCGTCACCACGCTGATCCAGCCCGAAGGCTCGCTCAGCGGCAGCTTCTCGCCCTATGCCCGCGTCCGGATCGATGCGAGCGGCTACTATCCGGTGACCGACAGCGTCGTGCTCGCGGGGCGCGTGCGAGTGGGCTCGATCCTCGGCGCCTCGCGCGAGAATCTGGCGCCGTCGCGGCGCTTCTATGCCGGCGGCGGCGGTTCGGTGCGCGGCTTCGGTTATCAGGAACTGGGGCCCAAAGACCCGAACAACGACCCGATCGGGGGCCGCAGCGTCAACGAGGCGGCGGTCGAGGCCCGCTATCGCTTTGGCAACTATGGCATCGTGGGCTTCGTCGACGCGGGGCAGGTCTATCGCGGCTCGACCCCGGATTTTTCGAACCTGCGCTACGGTGTCGGCATCGGCGGGCGGTTCTACACCAATTTCGGTCCGATGCGCCTCGACATCGCGACCCCGATCGATCGCCAGCCGGGTGAAGGCCGGGTCAGCGTCTATGTCTCGATCGGTCAGGCTTTCTGATGGCCGACGACGCCGCCTTCGATGACAGCCCGCCGCCGCCGCGGGCAAAACCGTCCTGGCCGCGCCGCATCGCGCGCGGCGTCGGCATCACGATCGTCGGCCTGATCGCGCTGATCGGGCTCTTCCTCATCGGACTCAACAGCGATGCCGGGCGGCGTTTCGTCGTCACCCAGATCGAAAAATATGAATTCGAGAACGGGATGAAGATCGGCATCGGCCGGCTCGACGGCTCGCTCTATGGCGCGATGTCGATCCGTGAACTCACCTTGTCCGATACCAAAGGCGTCTTCCTGCGCTCGCCGGAGGTCAAGGTCGACTGGCGGCCCTTCGCTTACCTGTCGAACCATGTCGACATCCGCTCGGCGACCGCGCGGACGATGACGCTGGCACGGATACCCGCGTTCAAGCCGGTTCCCGATACCGGCGAACCCTTGCTGCCCGACCTCGATATCGATGTCGCGAAACTGCAGGTCGACCGCTTCATCTTCGAACCCGCCGTCGCGGGCGAACGGCGGGAAGCGCGCATCACCGGCAAGGTCGCGATCGCCGACCGCCGCGCACAGGTCACCGCCAACGCCGAAACGGTCGGGGGCAAGGCGAAGGGCGACAAGCTCGCGCTGATCCTCGATGCGGTTCCCGAAACGAACCGGCTGTCGATCGATATGAACATCAACGCGCCGCAGGGCGGTGTGCTCGCTGCGATGGGTGGATTCAAGGAGCCGCTGACCGCGAAACTCTCGGGCAAGGGCGACTGGAAGGTCTGGAACGGCACGCTGACCGGCAACCTCGGCAGCCAGCCGCTCGCGCGCCTCGGCCTTGCCGCGCGCGACGGGGTGTTCGCGGTCAAGGGCACGGCCCGGCCGTCGCGCCTGCTCGCCGCCGGCCCCGTCGCCGACATGCTCGGCACCGAAACCGCGATCGACCTCACGGCCCGGCTGGCCGAGCGCAAGGTCGGTCTCGACGGCCGCATTTCGTCCGACGCCGCGCGGGTCGGACTCAGCGGCGGTATCGACCTCGGCACCAGCCGTTATGACGGGTTGCAGGTCGCCTTCGTGCTGCTCAAGCCCGGCGCTATCGCCCCTTATGTGCGCGGCAGCGGGCTGCGCGCGCAAGCCCGGCTCGACGGTGAATTCCGCCTGCCGGCGGTCGAATATCAGGCGAACGCGACCAGCCTCGCGGTCAACGACATCGTCATCGAGGCGCTGACCCTGTCTGGCAAGGCGCGCGTCGATCCCGACCAGATCTTCATCCCCGTCGCGGGCCGCGCCAGCCGCATCCGCGGCCTCGACACCGTCGCCGGCGGCACGTTGGTGCAGGTGAGCCTCAACGGCGACCTCGCGTATAAGGACGGCCGCCTGCTCAGCGACAATATGCGCCTGCGGTCGAGCCGCATCGACGCCAAGGCGATCCTGATCGCCGACCTCAATCGCGGTTTCTACACCGGCGCGATCGATGGGCGCATCGACGATTATCGCATCGAAAGCGTCGGCATCTTCGACATCGACACCGACGCCGACCTCAAGACCGCGGCCAACGGCGGGTTCGAGATCGTCGGCCGCGTCCGCGCGCGCTCGACCCAGCTGTTCAACTCGGGCGTCCGCAACGTGCTGGGCGGCAATGCGACGGCGTCGAGCGACGTGCGCTATGGCACCGACGGGATCATCCGCTTCGCCAACCTGCGCATGAGCGCGCCGCTGATGCGGGTTGTCAGCGGACAGGGGACCTACAACCCCAATGGCCAGATCAACCTGACCGCCCGCGCGTCCTCGACCGAATATGGCCCGCTCGGCCTGCAACTCGCGGGCACGATCACCGATCCGCGCGCGACGCTCACCGCCGATCGCCCGGGCCTCGGCATCGGACTCCAGAACCTTGTCGCGCGGATCACCGGCGCAACCGGCGGCTACCGCCTCGCCGCGACCGGCGACACCGACTATGGCCCGCTCGCCGCCGACGTCGTGCTGCTCACCGCCAAGGGGCCGCTGACGATCGATATCGAGCGCGGCGACCTGTCGGGCATCGGTTTCAAGGGGCAACTCGTGCAGAGCGTCGCCGGCCCCTTCGTCGGCCAGCTCGACGCCTCGGGGCAGGGGCTGGGCGGCCTCGTCCGGCTGAGCGCAGCAGGCCAATATCAGGCGGCGGCGATCAACGTGCGCGCCAACAATGTCGTGCTGCCCGGTCCGGCGCAGCTCGCGATCGGCTCGGCGATCGTCGATGCCGATGTCATCCTCTACGACCAGCCGCGCGTCATCGCCGACATCCAGATCGCCCAGACGCGCATTCGCGAATTCGACATCGCCGTCGGCCGCGTCAAGATCGACTATCAGAACGGCACCGGCAAGGCGCAGGCGCTGGTCGAGGGGACGAGCGGCGTGCCCTTCCGCGTCGCCGCCAATGCCGATCTCCAGCCGCAGCTGTGGCGCGCCTCGGTTCAGGGCCGCGCGACCGGCATCAATTTCCGCACCACCAGCCCGGCGCGGATCATCCCCGGCGCCGACGGTTACGAACTGCTGCCGACCAACATCGATTTCGGGCGCGGAAGCAGCGCGCGGCTCGCGGGGCGGTTCGGCGACGGCATCATGGTCCAGAGCCGGCTCGACCGCGTCAATCTCGCGATGCTCAACGCGGTCTATCCCGACCTCGGCCTCGGCGGCCGCGCGACGGGCAGCCTCGATTTCGAACAGGCCAGCGCCGACAGCTTCCCGCGCGCCGATGCGCGGCTGACGATCGCCGGCTTCACCCGCACCACCGCCGCGACGGTCAGCCAGCCCGTCGACGTCAATTTCGCCGGCAAGCTGCTCGCCGACGGCGGCGAGGCGAGCGCGGTGATGCGCAAGCGCGGCAGCGTCATCGGACGCCTCCAGGCCTCGCTCCGCCCGCTGCCCCCCGGCGCCGGCACGTGGATGACGCGGCTGCAGGCGGCGCCGCTCAGCGGCGGCATCCGCTACAATGGCCCCGCCGACACGCTCTTCTCCTTCGTCGGATCGGGCGATCAGCGCATCGCCGGGCCGATCGGGGTCGCCGCCGATTTCAGCTGCCGCCTGATGGCTCCCTGCCTGAACGGGGTCGTGCGCGGCAATGCGCTGACCTATGAGAATCTGACCTATGGCACGCGGCTGACCAACATGGTCGTCAACGGCCGCTTCTCGGGCGACCGCCTCGAAATCGAACAGATGACCGCGACCGCCGGCGACGGCACCGTCAAGGCGTCGGGCTATGTCAGCCTTGCGGCGGCGAGCGGCTATCCGATGAAGATCGACGCCGTGCTCGACAACGCCCGCCTCGCGCGCAGCGACAATCTGGCAGCGCGCGCCACCGGCAACCTCACGCTCGAAAAGGTCGCGGGACAGACCGCGCTGCTCTCGGGCGACCTCCGCCTTCCCGAAACGCGCTACAAGATCGTCCGCCAGGGCGCCGCGAGCGTGCCGGTGCTGACCGGCGTTCGCCGCAAGCCGCCCGCCGGGCGCCAGCGGATCAGCGGCGACGGCATGGCCGCCGTGGGCGGCAGCCTGTTCGACCTGATCCGTCTCGACGTCCGCCTGCGTGCCGGCGACGAAATCTATGTCAGCGGCATGGGGCTCGAATCCGAATGGATGGCCGACGTCACGCTGAAGGGCACGACGGAAGCGCCGCGCGTCACCGGCGAGATCGAGCTGGTGCGCGGGACGCTCGGTTTCGCGGGCCGCTCGTTCGACCTCGAAGAGGGCAGGGTGACCTTCCCGACCGGCGATGCCTATGATCCGTCGATCCGCCTGATCGCGAGCGACACGTTCGACGACGTCACCGTCACGGTCAACGTGTCGGGCCGCGCCCAGAACCCGCAGATCGCCTTCTCCAGCGTCCCCGGCCTGCCGCAGGACGAGATCGTGTCGCGCATCCTGTTCGGCGATTCGATCACCGCGCTGTCGCCGCTGCAGGCGGTCCAGCTTGCCGCCTCGCTCAACAGCCTGCGCGGCAGCGGTGGCCTCAGCCCCCTCGGCGCGCTGCAATCGGCGACCGGCATCGACCGCCTCCGCGTCCTCAGCCCCGACGATACACAGGGGCGCGGCACCGCGCTCGCGGCGGGCCAGCACATCACGAACGATATCTATATCGAGGTGATCACCGACGGCCGCGGCTACACCGCGACCCAGCTCGAAATCAGCCTGACCCCTGCGCTGTCGATCCTCAGCCAGGCCGGCGGTTCGGGCCAGACCAATTTCAGCGTCCGCTACCGCAAGGATTATTGATGCGCGCCGCGCTCCTCCTGCTGCCCTTGCTCCTCGCCGCCTGCAAGGAGGAGCCGAAGTTCGAGGATCGCTTCGACAAGGCGGCAAAGGAAATCGACGCGCGCGCCAAGGCAATGGACGCCGACATCGCGGCGGCGGACAAGGCGGCGAAGGATGCGGGGGAGGCGGAACCAAAAGCCTTGCCTCCCGAAGCGTCCCCGTCTAACCCCGCCCCGTCATCTGGGGAGTAGCCAGCCGTCCGTTCGGGACGGGCCATCGCGTCAACATACTCGGTCGAGAGGCCGTGGTGCGGTGGAAACGCGAAAGCGTTTGGGCGAGACCAATGGCATCGACCCCACGTCCGGGCCGGGCGGCGGGTATCGATGTCCGTTGGAATCGCAACGCCGCCCGGCCCCGGAGTCTATCCATGGAAGCCCTCTTCACCTCGACCGCCGTCGTCGCGCTCGCCGAAATCGGCGACAAGACGCAATTGCTCGCGATCCTGCTCGCGACGCGCTTCAACAAGCCGGTGCCGATCATCTTCGGCATTCTCTTCGCCACCCTTGCCAACCACGCGCTCGCCGCGCTGCTCGGCGCGTCCGCGGCCAGCTTCCTCGACAGCCCGATCTTCCGCTACGCGATCGGCCTCAGCTTCATCGCGATGGCGGCATGGACCCTCGTCCCCGACAAGCTCGACGACGATGAAGCCCCCAAGCCGCGCTTCGGCGCCTTTCTGACCACGCTCGTCGCCTTCTTCCTCGTCGAAATGGGCGACAAGACGCAGGTCGCGACGATCGCGCTCGGCGCCCAATATCACAGCGTGCTGCTCGTCACGACCGGCACCACCCTCGGCATGATGATCGCCAATGTCCCGGCGATCTTCCTCGGCCACGAACTGCTCAAGCGCGTCAATCTCGACACGGTGCGCAAGGTCGCCGCCGTACTTTTCCTCGTCATCGGCATCTGGGTGCTGATACAGGCGGCCGGCCTGTTCGGCTGACGCCGCAGGGAAGGAGAAGGCGATGAACTATTTCTATCTGGCGCTGGCGATCGTGGCGGAGGTCATCGCGACCTCGTGCCTCAAATGGTCGGCGGGCTTCACCAAATTGCTGCCGTCGGTCGTCACCGTCGTCGGCTATGCCATCGCCTTCTATTTCCTCTCGCTCACCCTGCGCACCATCCCGACCGGCATCGCCTATGCGATCTGGTCGGGGGCGGGCATCGTGCTGATCGCCGCGGTCGCCTGGGCGTTTCAGGGCCAGAAGCTCGATGCCCCGGCGATCGTCGGTATGGGGTTGATCATCAGCGGCGTCGCGGTGATGAACCTCTTCTCGAAGGTCAGCGCGCATTGATGCATGTGCGGCTGTTCATGACAGGCAATATAGGGTAGGGGGCTATCCCATGTCGCATCTGAAACCCAACAAGGATCAACTCCTTGCTCGCGTCCGCCGGATCGCCGGACAAGTCGCCGCGATCGAAAAGGCGATCATCGACGACGCCAGTTGTTCGGCGGTGCTGCACCATGTGGCGGGAGTTCGCGGGGCGGTCCTCGGGCTCGCCGACGAACTGGTCGAGGACCATGTCCGCGAACATCTCGCGCGTCCGGGACTCACCGACGCGGAGCGCAGCGAAGCGGCGGACGAGCTGCTGACGGTCATCCGGCGCTACGGCAAATAGGGGCGGCACAATGTCTTTCGATAGCCAGGTCGACGACCTCACCCACGACCATGTCTTCCTCGGCCCCGGCCACGACGAAAACGGCCGCCGCACCCTTTGGGTGGTCGCGATCACCGCGGTGATGATGGTCGCCGAAATCGTCGCGGGGATCGCCTACAACTCGATGGCGCTGCTCGCCGACGGCTTTCATATGGCGACCCACGCCGGCGCGCTCGGGATTGCCGCCATCGCATATGCTTATGCGCGCAAACATGCCCGCAATCCGCGCTACAGCTTCGGCACCGGCAAGGTCGGCGACCTCGCCGGCTTCGCCTCGGCACTGATCCTCGGCATCGTCGCGCTCGGTATCGCCTTTGAATCGGCGCAGCGCCTGCTTGATCCGCGTCCGGTCGACTTCCTCGACGCCACCATCGTCGCCACTATTGGCCTGATAGTGAACATCGTCTGCGCGGTGCTGCTCGGCGGCGGTCACAGCCATGGGCCGGGACACAGTCACGGCCATGCGAACCACAATCATGCACACGACGACCATGATCACCATGGTCACGATCACGATCATCACCACAACGACCATGCCAAGCCTGCGCGGCACAGCGACAACAATATGCGCTCGGCCTATCTCCATGTCCTCGCCGATGCGCTGACCTCGGTGATGGCGATCGCGGCGTTGCTCGGGGGGCGGTACCTCGGCTGGATCTGGCTCGACCCCGTCATCGGGATCGTCGGCGCCGTCGTCATCGCCATCTGGGCCTGGTCGTTGATCCGCGACACCGCGTCGGTGCTGCTCGACAGCAGCGAACCCGCGCTCGAGGCGAAGATCCGCCGAACCCTCGAAGCCGAGGGCGACATCCGTCTCGCCGACCTCCACGTCTGGCGCGTCGGCCCGGCGGCTCATGCCGCGATCGTCTCGGTCGAAGGGGGCAGTTGCGATGCGATCCGCCGGCGGCTGGCGAGCATATCGGAAATCGCCCATCTGACGGTCGAGACAAGGCGGGAGCCGCCGCATTTATCGGTGGATAAAGAGTTGTAAATATGGCCCTATCACACAAGCGACAGGGCTGCTTTCGATTGTTCCATCGGAAATCCGGCCATATCGTCGATCGGCAATCGGGTGGGGTAGGCCATGATTTCGAGCAACAGCTGTTCCGCCGTGCTGGCCGGGGCGATACTGGCATCCACCTTGTTGGCGCCCACCGCCGTCCAGGCGCGCGACGGCGAAGCCTATGTCCAATATGCACTCGGGCTCACCGACCCGCTCGACACCGAATTTCGCGTCGATGGCATCAAGCAGGCCAACCGCGTCGATTATCACACCGGCCAGTTCGATACGGCGCTTTCGGTCGGTTACGACTTCGGCACGATCCGCGCGGAGGGTGAGTTCATCGCCCAGCGCAGCCGGATTCACGACTATATCGTCAACGTACCAACGTTGCTCACCGGTCCCGAAGTCGCGCAGCCGGCGCTCTATCCCGATGTCAAAGGCTATACGCACCGCAAGGCGCTGATGGCCAACATCATCGTCGAAGCAGGCGGAAACGGGAAAATCGGCCTCTACGGCGGCCTTGGCGTCGGGTTTCAGAATGTGAAAGCCAGCCGTTTCCGCAGCCGCCTGCTGCTCGATCCGTTCATCGACGCATCATCGACCCGGCTGGTCGGGCAGGCCATCGTCGGCGCCTATATCCCGTTGTCGAAGAACCTCGACCTTGGCGTCAAATATCGCCTCATCCACGGCGAAGGCTTCCAATATACCAGCATCCAGGGCGGCCAGACCTTCAAGGGCAACTTCGGTTCGCACAGCTGGCTGGGAACGCTGGCCTGGAATTTCTGATTGCCCTCGGCTTTTGGCGGACAGGGTGGGATTCGAACCCACGGTGAGCTTGCACCCACGGCGGTTTTCAAGACCGCTGCCTTAAACCACTCGGCCACCTGTCCTCCGCCCGCGCCATAGCGCGCGCGCGGCTTGCGGCAAGCGAAACCTTGTCCGGCGGCGCGGCGGACTGGCGGTTCTCCGTCCGCCGCGCTTATGACTCGCTTCATCGGGTCGCAGGCTGGTCATTCAGCGTGCATCTGTGTCAGACCTTGCTTATGGGGTGGGACATGATGCGCACTGCAAGTTTCGGAATCACACGCTTTTTCTCGCTGTTCGCGGCGTTCGTATCGGCGTGGATGTTCACCGCCTCGGCGCCGCTCCATGCCCAAAGCGGCGATCCCGGCTTCGACACCTATATCCAGTCGCTATGGCCCAAGGCGCAGGCGCGCGGCGTGTCGCGTGCGACCTTCGACCGGGTGACCATCGGGCTGCGCTACAATCCGCGCGTCATTGCGCTCGACCGCGACAATCTCGGCGCGCCGCCGACCAACGACACCCCGATCCCTGCCTTCGCCCCCTATAAACTCAAGCATGTCGATGCCGCGCGCATCGGCGGCGGGCGCCGCGTCCACGATCGGCTGCTGCCCTTGCTGTCGCGCATCGAGCAGCGCACCGGGGTGCCGACCAGCATCATGATCGCGATCTACGGCCATGAAACCGCTTACGGCCAGGTCACCGGCAATTTCGACCTGCCCGAGGCGCTGGCGACCCTCGCCTATGAAGGGCGCCGCCGCAGCCTGTTCGAACCCGAATTCCTCGCGACATTGCAGATGGTCGAACAGGGCGTGCCGCGACAGGTGCTCAAGGGCAGCTGGGCCGGCGCCTTCGGCTATCCGCAATTCCTGCCCTCGGTCTATCTGCAGGTTGCCGAGGACGGCGACGGCGATGGCAAGGCGAATATCTGGTCGAGCGAGGCCGATGCGATCGAATCGATCGGCGCCTATCTGCGTCGTGCCGGCTGGCGCGCCGGGCAGCCCTGGGGCGTCGCGGTCAGCGTTCCCGCCGGGTTCAACCGGACGCGCGTCGCCAGCAAGCTCGAACCCACCCGCTGCCCGCGCGTTTTCGCGCGCCACAGCCGCTGGCGCTCCGTCGCCGAATGGCGCGCCGATGGCTTCCAGCTGGCGGGCGGCAATTGGCCCGACGGTCGCGTCCAGGCGACCTTGCTCGAACCCGACGGGCCGGGACGCACCGCTTATTTGCTGACCGGCAATTATCGTGCGATACTCGATTACAATTGTTCCAATTTTTACGCACTGTCTGTGGGGTTGCTGGCGGATGAAATCGATCGGTAATAGGGGGGTCATACTGGCGGCGACATTGCTGCTGGCGGGTTGCGGAAGTGTCGATGGCAAGCGCGATGGCGGCCCCGTGGCCGGGCCGGCGCCTGCGCCCGGCGGCAGCGCGCTGGTCGACGGCCCGCCCAAGCTCGGCGCGCCCTTCACGGTGGCCGGCACCACCTACACTCCGTCCGACATCGCCGATTACGACGATGTCGGCTATGCGAGCTGGTATGGCGAGGAACTCGCGGGGTCGCCGACCGCGATCGGCGAGTCCTTCAACCCCGACGGCATCAGCGCGGCGCACAAGACGCTGCCGCTGCCGAGCTATGTCGAGGTGACCGCGCTCGATACCGGACGCACCATCGTCGTGCGCGTCAACGACCGCGGGCCGATGGCCAACGACCGGTTGATCGACCTGTCGCGCGGCGCCGCGCAGCAGCTCGGCCTCACCGGCGGCGTCGCGGCCGTGCGCGTCCGCCGCACCAATCCGCCGATGGCCGAACGGGCGCAACTGCGCAGCGGCGGCGCCGTCGGCGAACGGCTTGCGACCCCCGACACCTTGCTGGTCCTGCTCCGCAACAAGCTCAAGGACAGGCCGGCGCCTGCCGGTGTAGTCGCGGCGACCGCGAGCAAACCCACCCCCTCGGCCCCCGCGCCGGGCGGCGACCGTTTCATCGTCGAAGGTCCGGGCGCCAAGGCCGCGACCAAGCCCGCGATAACCAGGCCCACCGCCGCGAAACCGGCAACCCCGCCGCCCGCTGCCAAGCCCGCACCCGCCGACAGCGGCAGCTATGCGGTGCAGGTCGCCGCCTTCAGCAGCCAGAGCCGTGCCAATGCCGCCGCGAAATCGGTCGGCGGCACGGTGACCAAGATGGGCAACCTCTGGCGCGTGCGCATGGGGCCCTTCGCCAGCGAGGCCGAGGCGCTCGCCGCCGCCGGCAAGGCCAAGGCCAAGGGGTTCCGCGACGCGCAGGTCCAGCGCGACCGCTGACGCCCGATGACGGGATACCGGCACAGCAAAACAAGGGCAGGGGGCGCGGCCTTGGCGGCGTTCGCGCTGCTGCTTGTCCCTGCCGCCGCGCCCGCCGCCAATCCGCCCGCGAAGAAGGCGCCCGCCCAAAAGGCGCCGGCAGCGGTCAGCCGTCCGCTCTATGTCACCCAGGCGCCGATCGTGATGCTCAAGGATCTCGATTCGGGCGCGATCCTGTTTTCGCGCGGCGCCGACAAACGCTTCGCCCCCGCCTCGATGGCCAAGGTGATGACCGCCTATGTCGTGCTCGACCTGATCAAGGCGGGCAAGCTGTCGCGCGACACGGTCTTCACCGTCGACGACGCGACCTGGAAACAATGGAACGCCCGCCGCGGCGGCTCGACGATGTTCCTCCGCGCCCGCGAAAAGGTGAGCGTCGACGAACTGCTCAAGGGGCTGATCACCGTCTCGGGCAACGACGCCGCGACCGCGCTCGCGGTCGGCATCGACGGCAGCGAGGATGCTTTCGTCAAGAGAATGAACGAGGTAGCGAAAAAGATTGATATGAAGTCGAGCCTCTTCGGCACCCCCAGCGGCTGGCCCGACGGCGGCGTCACCAAGGTGTCGGCGGCCGACCTGATCACGCTCGCCGACCGGCTGATCCGCGACCATCCTGCGGGATATGCGCGCTATTTCTCAATTTCCAGCCTCCGACACGGCAAATCGCCCGACGGCAAGCCGATCGTCCAGCCGAACCGCAACCCGATCCTCGGACGGTTCGCGGGGGCCGACGGGCTCAAGACCGGCCACACCGCCGATGCCGGCTATTGTTTCCTCGGCTCGGCTAAGCGCGACGGGCGCCGCCTGATCATGGTCGTCGCGGGGATGAGCAGCGAAAAGGCCCGCCGCGACGAGGCCGAGCGGCTGATGGCCTGGGGCTTCGATGCCTGGGAAGGGCGTGAGATCGTCCCTGCCGGTGCCAAGGTCGGCCAGATCGATGTCGGGCAGGGGGCAAAGCCCATGCTCGCCGCCGAAGCCGTCATCCCGGTCCGCATGACCGTGCCCGCGGGCTATCGGGGCGGCTATCGCGCGACCGTGCGCAGCCAGAGCCCGCTCGCCGCGCCGATCGCGCGCGGCACCCGTGTCGCCGACCTTATCGTTACCCCCGACGGCCTGCCGCCGCAAATCACGCCGCTACTCGCCGCGACTGATGTGGGGGAGGGCGGCTGGCTCGACCGCGCGCGCACCGGCTTCTACCGGCTCACCGGACTGTGAGCGGCCGCTTCATCACGCTCGAGGGCGGCGAGGGGGTCGGCAAGTCGACCCAGATCCGCGCCCTCGCCGCCGCGCTCACGAAGCGCGGGGTCGATGTCGTGACCACCCGGGAACCCGGCGGCAGCCCCGGCGCCGAGGCGATCCGTACCCTGCTGATGACCGGCAGCGACGACCGCTGGGACGCGCGCAGCGAGGCCTTGCTCTTCGCCGCCGCGCGCGCCGACCATGTCGCGCGCACCATCCGCCCCGCGCTGGCACGCGGCGCGTGGATCCTCTGCGACCGCTTCGTCGACTCGTCGCGCGCCTATCAGGGTGCCGGCGGGGGGCTGACCGATGCCGACATCCTCACCCTCCATCGCATCGGCTCCGAAGGCTTGCTTCCCGACCGCAGCTTCCTGCTCACCGTCGACACCGACGAGGCCGCGAGGCGTCTCTCGGTCCGTGACGCCGCCGGCGCCGACCGTATGGGCAGCAAGTCGGCCGACTATCAGGCGCGCCTCACCGCGCGCTTCGCCGCGATCGCCGCTGCCGAACCCGACCGCTGGCGCGTTGTCGCCGCCGAGGGCGCCGCCGACGCCGTGACGTCAGCCATCCTCGCCGAGCTCGAACCATGGCTCTGATCGGGCATCAAGAGGCGGAAAACGCGTTCCTCGAATCCTGGGCCGCCGGGCGGCTCCATCACGCCTGGCTCCTCGCCGGGCCGCAGGGCATGGGCAAGGCCGCCTTCGCCGCTCGCGCCGCACGCTTCCTCGTCACCCATGACGAGGGCGGGGCGAGCGCCGCTATCCGCCTCGACGACGCCGGCGATACCGCCGCCGACCGCCTCGTCGCCGCGGGCAACCATCCCGAGATTCTCCACCTCAACCGACAGGTGAAGGACAAGGGCAAGGACCTCGCGCGCAACATCACGATCGACCAGGTGCGCGAGCTAAAGGCCCGCCTTCACTTCTCGCTGTCGCTCGGCGACTGGCGTGTCATCATCGTCGACGCGATCGACGATCTGGAGCCTGCCGCGTCCAACGCGCTGCTCAAGACGCTCGAGGAACCGCCGGCGCAGACCGTCTTCATCCTGATCAGCCACTCGCCGGGGCGCCTGCTCCCGACGATCCGGTCGCGGTGCAGAACGGTGCGTTTTCAACCGGTTGACCATGACGTCATGACGGCGTGGCTGCACGCACTGCGCCCCATGGCCGATATGGTCGAGCTTCGCGCCACCGTCGCCGCGTCGGGCGGCGTCCCCGGCAAGGCGCTCGCGCTGATCGACAGCGACGTCGGCGCGATGGAAAAGAAGCTGCTCGCCATCGCCACCTCGGGCGACCCCGGCAATCGCTTGCGCGAAGCGCTCGCGCGCGAGGTCGGCGGCACGGCCAATCGCGCCAAACTCGAACTCGTCATTGACATCGTCCCCGGCCTGCTCGCCCGCATCGCACGCGAGCGCCCGGTTGCCGAGATCGCGCCGGTGCTCGCGCAATGGGACAGGGTGCAACGCACCGTTCGCGATGCGATCCGCGGGTCGTATGACGGCGCGATGGTCGGGTTCGAGATCGGCAATTGCCTCGCCGAACTGGCGCCGCGCGGCGTGCCGGCTCGCTGACCCGGCGGAAGGGGCCACTTCCCCTTCCGGCCCGCACCCGCTAAGGCGCGGCCATGTCCGAAACCAACACCCCTTTCTACATCACCACCGCGATCAGCTACCCCAATGGCCGCCCGCATATCGGCCACGCCTATGAAGCGATCGCCACCGACGTGATGGCGCGGTTCCAGCGCGCCCGCGGCCGCGACGTGCGGCTGACCACCGGCACCGACGAACATGGCCTCAAAATGTTTCAGACGGCGCGCGACCAGGGTCGCCCGACGATCGAACTCGCCGATGAAATGTCGGGATATTTTCGTGAGATGTATGCCAAACTGAATATCAGTTTCGACCATTTCATGCGCACGTCCGACCCCGCGCATCACGCCGCATCGCAGGCCTTGTGGCGTGCGATGGAGGCCAATGGCGATCTCTATCTCGACCGCTACGAGGGCTGGTATTCGGTCCGCGACGAGGCCTATTACGACGAAAGCGAATTGATCGCGGGGGAAGGGGAAGCCAAACTCTCGCCGCAGGGGACCGCGGTCGAATGGACCGTCGAGGAAAGCTGGTTCTTCCGCCTCTCAGCCTATCAGGACAAGTTGCTCGCGCTCTATGCGGCGAATCCCGATTTCATCCGCCCCGAAAGCCGCCGCAACGAAGTGCTGCGCTTCGTCGAGGGCGGGCTCAAGGATCTCAGCGTGTCGCGCACCAGCTTCGACTGGGGGGTGCCGGTGCCGGGATCGCCCGGCCATGTCATGTATGTCTGGGTCGATGCGCTGACCACTTATATGTCGGCGCTCGGCTATCCCGATACCGACGGCGAATGGGGCAAATACTGGCCCGCCGACATCCATATGATCGGCAAGGATATCGTTCGTTTTCATACGGTTTACTGGCCGGCCTTCCTGATGAGCGCCGATCTGCCTTTGCCCAAGCAGGTGTTCGGGCACGGCTTCCTGCTCAACCGCGGCGAAAAGATGTCGAAATCGCTTGGCAATGTCGTCGACCCGATGACCCTCGCCGACACCTTCGGGGTCGATCCGCTGCGCTATTATCTGCTCCGCGAAGTCAGCTTCGGGCAGGACGGCACCTATTCGGCCGAGGCGATCGTGCGCGCCGCCAACGCCGATCTCGCGAACAGCTTCGGCAATCTGGCTCAGCGCAGCTTATCGATGATTTTCAAGAATTTGGGCGGCGAACTGTCGGCCGATTACACGGCGGCGCCGGACGATAACGACCTGCTCGCCGACCTTCACGCGATGGCGACCGAGCGCCTGCCGGCGGAATTCGACCAGCTCGCTTTTTCGGTCGGCATCGAGGATTGGCTGCGCGCCGTGTTCGCCTGCAACCAATATGTCGACACCCAGGCGCCCTGGGCGCTGCGCAAGACCGATCCCGAACGGATGCGCGCGGTGTTGATGACGCTGTTCCGCGCCGTGCGCGCGCTCGCCATCGCGATCCGTCCGGTCGTGCCGACCGCCGCCGACGCCCTGCTCGACCAAATGGGCATCGCCGCCGATGCGCGCGACTTCGCCGCGCTCGATGACGCCGAATGGCTTGCGAAGCTGGTTGCGACCGGCTTCACCGTCGGCCAGCCCGTCCCGATCTTCCCCCGCCTCGAACTGCCCGAGGGTGCCGACGAGAATGGGGGGGAAGGGGAGGCCTGATGCTCGTCGATTCGCACTGCCACCTCAACTATAAGGGGCTTGCCGAACAGCAGGGCGAGGTGCTGGCGCGTGCGCGCGACCGTGGGGTCACCGCGATGCTCAACATCGCGACGCGCGAAAGCGAATGGGACGATGTGCTCGCCGCCGCCGAGGCGAATGAGGACGTCTGGGCCAGCGTCGGCATCCATCCGCACGACGCCGACCACCATCCCGACGTCGACACCGCGAAGCTCGTCGAGCGCGCGGCGCACCCGCGCGTCATCGGCATCGGCGAAACCGGGCTCGACTATTATTACGACAAGAGCGACCGGCAGCGGCAGCAAGACAGTTTCCGCCGCCACATCCACGCGTCGCAGGCGACCGGCCTGCCGATCATCGTCCACACCCGCGATGCCGAGGAAGACACGCTCGCGCTGCTGGGGGAGGAGATGGGCAGGGCGACATTCCCCGGCGTGATCCACTGCTTCACCGCCAGCGACGATTTTGCAAGGCAGGCCCTGGCGCTCGGCCTCTATATCTCGATCTCGGGCATCGTGACCTTCAAGAACGCCGCCGATCTTCAGGCGACCGCGCGGTGGCTGCCACAGGACCGGCTGCTGATCGAAACCGATTCCCCCTTCCTTGCCCCCGTCCCGCACCGCGGCAAGACCGGCGAACCGGCTTTCGTCGCCGACACCCTCGCCTATCTCGCCGATCTGCGCGGCGAGGACAGGGCGGTCCTGGGCGCCGCGACAAGCGCCAATTTCTACCATTTGTTCAACAAGGCGGCGCCATGACGTCACGTCTGGCATGAAGGCCGCGCTATGAAAGTTCGCATCCTGGGTTGCGGCACCTCGTCGGGGGTGCCGCGGATCGGCAACGACTGGGGGCAGTGCGATCCCGACAATCCGCGCAACCTGCGCAGTCGCTCGTCGATCCTGATCTCCTTGGGCGGTTTCCGCCTGCTCGTCGACACCAGCCCCGACATGCGGCTGCAACTGCTCGATGCCGAGGTGGGGGCGATCGACGGCGTCATCTGGACTCACGAGCACGCCGACCACTGCCACGGCCTCGACGACCTGCGCCAGATCATGCATTTGCGCGGCTCGCAGGTGCCGGCTTACGCCCGCAACCATGTGCTCGACACGCTCAAATGGCGCTTTACCTACGCCTTTGCGGGGAACGCCGGCTATCCGGCGTTGGTCGATCCGATCGACCTGCTCGACCATCAATCGATCGGCCCCCTCGAAGTGTCGGCGATCGAAATGCCGCACGGCCCGATCAAGGCCAGCGGGCTCATCTTCAGCGATGGTGTCCACAAGATCGGCTATGCGACTGATTTTTCGAAATTTACTGACGAGATGGTCGATTTTTTCCAGGGTGTCGATCTGTTCGTGATCGACGCGCTGCGCCGTTATCCGCACCCGACGCATCCGCATCTGGCGATGTCGCTCGCGGCGCTGGAAAAGGTTGGGAATCCGCGCGCGATCATCACCCATATGGACAATACGATGGATTACGACGACCTTGCCGGCGAACTGCCGCCCGGCGTCGAGCCGGGCTATGACGGGCTGGAGGTGCAGCTGTGAACGACATGGGCGTCAATCTGATCTGGGGCATCGGTTCGCTGGCGCTAGTGGTCAGCGCACTCGTCGCGCGCCAATTGCCGATGAAGGACTGGATCAAGATGGCACTGGCCTGGATCGCGATCTTCGGCCTGATTTTCCTCGTGATCCGGACATGGCAGGTCGTGACGTGACTCCGGCGAAGGAAGCAATGCGCTGATGCTTTCCACGATCTACTGGATCGAAAACCCCGGCGACATGCGCATCGCTATCATGGCGCGGCCTCGATCCGGCGAATGGCTCGAGGATGAGATCGCACATTGGGCCCGTTCAGGCGTCGGGATCGTCGTCAGTCTGCTTGAACGCGAAGAGATCGACGATCTGGATCTCGCGCGGGAACCTGCGCTGTGCAACCACAATGGCATCGAGTTTCTGTCGTGGCCGATCCCGGATCGCGGATTGCCTGATGATGCGGCCGCATTCGGGCGTTTCGCGAACGACATGGCGGCACGCGGCAAGCCAGTCGCAATCCATTGCCGGGCCGGCATCGGCCGCTCGTCGGTTCTGGCGGCAGCAATCATGATCGGTGCCGGGCAGTCGGCCGACGATGCGCTGGACGCCATCGCGACGGCGCGCGGGGTAAAGGTTCCGGATACCGACGAACAGCGGGACTGGATCCGGGCGCTCGGTGAAAGAAACCGATCGTGCTCCCTTCGCTTCTCTCGACCAATTTAACATAATATATATTATCGGATAAACTGATGTCTCAAGGCACGACCGAATCCCCCACATCCCCCATCGCCCGCCTGCTTGGCGTCATGGCCCGCTTGCGCGACCCCGACGGCGGCTGCGAATGGGATCTGGCGCAGGACTTCTCGACCATCGCGCCCTATACGATCGAGGAAGCCTATGAGGTCGCCGACGCGATCGCCGGCGGCGATCCTGTGGCGATCTGTGACGAGCTTGGCGACCTGCTGCTCCAGGTCGTCTTTCACAGCCAGATCGCGGCCGACGATGGCCTGTTCACCTTCGACGATGTCGCGACCGCGATCTCCGACAAAATGGAGCGCCGCCATCCGCATATCTTCGGTGACGTCACGACGTCCGACGTGCGGCTGCAATGGGAGCAGATCAAGGCGAACGAACGCGCCGCCGACGGTCCCAAGGGCGCGCTCGACGGCGTTGCGCTGTCGCTGCCGGCGCTGCTCCGCGCCGAAAAGCTGCAATCGCGCGCCGCGCGCGTCGGGTTCGACTGGCCCGACGTCGACGGCCCGCGCGACAAGATCGCCGAGGAACTCGCCGAAGTGGCCGCGGCGACCAACGAACAGGAACGCCATGAAGAGGTCGGCGACCTGCTCTTCGCGGTCGTCAACTATGCCGGCAAACTCGGGGTCGATGCCGAGAGTGCCCTGCGTGACGCCAACATGAAATTCGCAAGACGCTTTGCCGCCATGGAAGACCGCGCGGGTGGAACGCTGGCCGGCCTGTCGCTCGACGCGCAGGAAGCGCATTGGCAGGCGGTCAAGGCGTCGGAGCGGTCCTAGCCGGCCACAGCCGTTCGAACCGCGCCTTGTCGGCGGGATCGAGCCGCACCGTCAGCACATGCCCGTTTTCCTGCGGCTCGTCGCCCAGCACTTCGCCGCGCGCGTGGAGCCACGCCGCCGCTTCGCCATGATCGTAGCCGAGGAAAATGCGTTCGATCCTGTGCAGCGCGGTCAATTGCGACGCCATGAGCGTCCGGGCCGCTTCGACGCCCTCGCCGCTGACCGCCGATATGACCGCGACGTCACTCCGCCGCGCCGCCATCTCTTCGATCGCCGCGCGCTCATCGGAATCGGCGGTGTCGATCTTGTTCCATATCTCGATCTGCGGAATGACCGCGGGCGCATCGGCGCCCCCTTCCCCACCGTCCTGCGGGCCGTTGACGCCCAGCGAATTGAGGATGGCGACAACATCGGCATATTGCGCCTCGCTGTCGGGATGCGCGATGTCGCGGACATGGACGATCAGGTCGGCTGTGGTCACTTCCTCCAGCGTCGCGCGAAACGCCGCGACCAATTCGGTCGGCAGGTCGGACACGAAACCGACGGTGTCGGACAAGATCGCCTTGTCGATGCCGGGCAGCCGGATCTCGCGCATCGTCGGGTCCAGCGTCGCGAACAGCATATCTTCCGCCATGACGTCACTTCCCGTCAAGCGATTGAAAAAGGTCGATTTTCCGGCGTTGGTATAGCCGACGAGCGCGACCACCGGCCAGGGCGCGCGTTGGCGCTTGGCGCGCTGCAACTGCCGCGTCCGCTTGGCATCCTCCAGGCTGCGGCGGATACGCGCCATGCGGTTGCGGATCATCCGCCGGTCGGCCTCGATCTGCGTTTCGCCCGGACCGCCGAGGAAGCCGAATCCGCCGCGCTGGCGCTCGAGGTGGGTCCAACTGCGCACCAACCGCCCCGCCTGATAGTCAAGATGCGCCAGTTCGACCTGCAGCCGCCCCTCGGCCGTCGCCGCGCGCTCGCCGAAAATCTCGAGGATTAATCCCGTTCGATCAATGACTTTGGTCCCGAAAGCGGTCTCCAGGTTGCGCTGCTGGATCGCGGTAAGCGCCGCATCGACAATCACAAGCTGCGCGGCACCTTCGCCAACTTCCGCCTTGATCGCATCGATCTGCCCCACCCCGATCAACGTCGCCGCCCGCGTCTGCCGCAGCCGAAGCGGAAACACCGCCACGACCTCCAGCCCGATCGCGAGCGCCAGCCCCTTCGCCTCCTCGGCCCGCGCGTCGAGGTCGCGCGACAGGCGCTGGCTATGCCATTCGGGTACGATCAGCACCGCCGTGGCGCCGCGCGTTACCTCGTCGTCATTGTCGGACATCGGATCGATCAGGCGTCGCCTTCGGGCTCGCTGTCGGTCAGATTGATCGGCCCATTGGGCTGCACGGTCGAAATCGCATGCTTGTAGACCAGCTGCACCTGCCGCTCACGTTCGAGCAGCATGCAGAACAGATCGAACGCGACGATATCGCCCTGCAGCATCACGCCGTTGACGAGGAACATCGTCACCGATTCGTCGGATTTGCGTACCGCGTTCAGGAACACATCCTGCAATGCCTTGCCCTTGCTAGCGGGAGCGTCACGCAGATTGTCGCCGAGCAGCGACAGGTCGAAGTCATGCGAGGGCATGACGGTCGAAATCGCATGCTTGTAGACGAGCTGCGACTGGCCATCGCGGCGCAGAAGCAACGAAAAATTGTCGAACCAGGTGATGATGCCCTGCAATTTGACACCCTTGACGAGGAACATCGTCACCGGTGTCTTGCTGCGGCGGAGAGCGTTGAGGAAGAGATCCTGGAGATTCTGGTTTTTATCGGACACATTGGCCTCCTGTTCTTGGCGGGTAAAACCGCTTGATGGCCCTGACTGGACCGCCGCTTTCGTCGCGGCGTGCCCAATATGCGGCAAAGCGTCGCGCAGGTCTAGCGCAAAGCCGATGGCTTTCAGGCTTCGCCGTCCGAATTGTCGGTCAAACCCAAAAGCTTCAGCTTCCGGTGCAATGCCGACCGTTCCATGCCGATGAAGGTCGCGGTGCGCGAAATATTGCCCGAGAAACGATTGATCTGGATCCGCAGATATTCGCGCTCGAAATTCTCTCGCGCTTCCTTGAGCGGGATTGCGGTGATCGATTCGGCGTTAGGCAATATGTCGGTGCCGCCGCGCACCAGTTCGGCAGGCAACATGTCGGCGTCGATCCGCCCGAGCCGGTCGCTCGGCGCGAGGATCATCACGCGCTCAATGACGTTGCGAAGTTCGCGAACGTTGCCGGGCCAGTCGTGCGCCTGGAGCGCCGCCATCGCTTCGGCGCTGATTTCCGCTGGCGGCGCACGGCGATCGGCAGCGTAGCGACCGACAAAATGCTCGCACAGCGCTGCGATGTCATCGCGCCGCTCGCGCAATGACGGGATGTGCACCGGCACGACGTTGAGCCGGTAATAGAGATCCTCGCGGAAACGCCCCTCGGCGATTTCGGTCATCAGGTCGCGCGCCGATCCCGAAATGATCCGGACATCGACGCGGATCATCGTCCGCCCGCCAACGCGGGTGAAGCTCTGGTCGGTCAGCACGCGCAATATCTTGCCCTGCGTGGTCAACGGCATGTCGGCGACCTCGTCGAGGAAGACGGTACCGCCATGCGCCTGTTCGAGCAGGCCGACGCGGATCGCGCCGTCGTCGCTTTCGGACCCGAACAGCTCGGCCTCGACCGTTTCGGGATCCATGCGCGCCGACGAAATGACGCGAAAAGGTGCGGTATGTCGGCCGCTCCAGCCGTGGAGGACGCGCGCCGCGACCTCCTTGCCAACGCCCGCCGCGCCGGTGATCAGCACGCGGCTGCCGGTGCCGGCGACGCGTTTCAGCGTCGCACGGACATTGTTGATCGCGGCGCTCGTGCCGGTGAGTTCGTCGGCGGGACCGGCCCGTTCGCGCAGCCGCTCATATTCGAACTTCAGCCGCTCGTTTTCGGTCGCGCGCGCGACAAGGTGAAGCAGGCGTTCGGCCTCGAACGGCTTTTCGATGAAGTCGAAGGCGCCGCGGCGGATCGCGGCGACGGCGGTGTCGAGCCCGCCATGGCCCGAAATGACGATGATCGGCAGCGTCGGGTCAAACGCCTTGATCGCCTCGACTAGCCCGAGTCCGTCGAGCCGCGAACCCTGCAACCACACGTCGATCAGCGCGAGCGACGGGCGCCGTTGGCGGATCGCCTCGAGCGCCGCGTCGCTGTCAGACGCGGTGCGCGCCTCATAGCCTTCGTCTTCCATGACGCCGGCGACGAGGTCGCAGATGTCGCGCTCGTCGTCGACGATCAAAATATCAAGCGCCATGATCTTCTCTATCCTGCCGGTTCCGGGAACGGCCCGGGACCGATTCGGCCTGCCCTGTTGTCGTGTCGGCGCCGCGCCCGGCGAGCGGGCGGAGGCGGTCGGGATGAAGCGTGAGCGTCACGCATGTCCCCTTTCCTGCCGGATTGTCGGCAAAGTCGAGTTCGCCATAATGCTGCTCGACGATTTTCTTGACGATCGCGAGGCCGAGTCCGGTGCCGCCCTGGCGCGTCGTCATATAGGGTTCGGCGATCGTGTCGCGGGCTTCGGGGAGGCCGATGCCGTCGTCGGCGATGCGGATCACAACTTCACGATCATTGCCCATATCGAGGATCGCACGAATGTGGCCGATCGGTGAAGATTCGGGATTTTTTACATTTTCTTCAATGGCTTCGACTGCATTCTTGACGATATTCGTCAGTGCCTGCGACAGCAAGCGGCGGTCGCACACCAATGGCTCGATATCGTTCGGGACCGACACGCTGAAAGCGATGTCGGGCTTGGCGACCTCGAACAGGAACACCGCCTGTTTCAATATGTCGCGGATATCCTCGACCCCGAAAGTCGGCTTGGGCATGCGCGCGAAGCTGGAGAATTCGTCGACCATGCGTCGCATGTCGTGAACCTGGCGGATCACGGTGTCGGTGAGCTTGCGGAAGGTCGCCTGGTCGCCCTCGACCTTGTCGCCGAAACGGCGCTGGAGGCGTTCGGCGGCGAGCTGGATCGGGGTGAGCGGGTTCTTGATCTCGTGCGCGATGCGGCGCGCGACGTCGGACCAGGCGGCGCGGCGCTGGTCGAGCAATTGCTGGGTGATATCCTCGAAGCTGAGCACGAAGCCGTCGCCCTGCGCGACCGCCTTGGCGGCAAGCGTCGCGGGCTCGCCCTCGCGGCGCGCGAGCTGGACCACCGCCTCGCGCTCGTCGCCGGTGATCAAGCGTGCGAGTTCGGGCGCGACCTGCTCGAGCGGGCGTCCGGTGAGTTGGTCGGCGGGGGTTCCGATCAACCGCTCGGCGGCGGCGTTGGCGAGCAGGATGTGATGGCCGGCGTCGACCGACACGACCGCCGAGGAAACGCCGCTGAGCACCGCTTCGATGAAGCTTCGGCGCGCCTCGATCTGCTCGTTGGCGCTGAGCAGCGCGCCGGTCTGACCCTGAATTTGTTCGGTCATGCGGTTGAAGGCATGGGCGAGGACCGAGATTTCGTCGTTGTTCGCCGACGGGATGACTCGCACCGACAGGTCGCCGCCGGCGGCGGTTCGCGTCGCCCCGACGAGGGTACCGAGCGGACGGACGATGCGGTCGGCGACGACGATCGCGGCGATCACGGCGAGCGCGAGCAGAAGCAGCGCGCCGAGATATAGCGCGCCGTTGAACTGGAGCTGGAGCTGCTGCGAGCGCTTGAACAGCGCGTTATAGTCGGCGAGCACAGTGCTCGCGCGCTGCGACTGCTGAAAGCCCAGGACGTTGGCATCGCGCGACGCATAGAGATAAGCGCGCGATCGCCGCGGCAATTTTGTGACCGCTTCGATCCGGTCGGCCTGGCGGCTGACGATGACGTCCTCGCCATTGTCGAGGCGCGCGACGATCGACGGCGAAATACGCGCTTCGGCATCGCGATTGTCGGGATCGATCATCGCCGCCGTGCGCGCGACGCCATCGGGACCGATCTCGATGATCGCCGATTCATTGAGGTTCCGGACGACGACCTGTTGCAGGTAATAATCGGCAAAATCAGGCCCATCGATCGGAAACCGGGCCAGGATATCGCCGAGATCGCCCGCCATCTTCATCGTGTTCGCGACGACCTCGCGCTGGTTTTCCTGATAATAGCCCTCGGCGAGACCCGCCGCATTTTCGAACATCCCGCGTGAGCGGTCGGAAAACCAGAAATCGACCCCGAACTGGAAGAGCAGCGAGGCGAAGATCACGACGAGCATCGTCGGTGCCGCGGCGATCAGCGAGAAGAGCGCGACGAGGCGAACATGGAGGCGGCCATTGCCGCCCGCCATCGAGCGCATCGCGCGCGCGCGCGCCACGCGGCTGCCGATGAGCACGATCAGCGCCATCGCGGGAACGAGGTTGGCGACCATGATCGCCGCAACCAATCCCGGCGTCAGCAGCCGCTCGCTCTGCGCGTCGCCGGTGACGAAGACATAGGTCGCAATGCCGACGCTGAGGATAAGGGCAAGCGTGTAATATTCCGGCGCGGCAAAGGTCCAGATGCGCGAACGGGGCCCCTGCCCTTCGGGTTCTGCCTCGCCCGTCACCGTAACGCCGTTCGCCATTGTTGCCTCGTTACGACAAACCTGTTGCATAGAAAACACACAATGTGCGCGGGGACCACGGTTTGGCGTATAAATCGTGTCGGTTGGGCGTTGTTTTGCCGGATGCTCGACGCTGGAACCGGGAAATGCGGGTCGTGTCGGGCGGAGCGGATCGGGGGCGATCGGATTCGGATGTCGATGACCGCTTTGGTGTGGGAAGCGGACTGGCAGGTTTCGGACGGTGATCGACTAAAGCCGACCTAATCTTGGTGAGCCCAGAGCCTTGGATCCTTCGGGTCGAATCCCTCGATGAAGCCTTGCCACACAGCGTCTCGCCAAAGCGCATCATTCAATTCTTGCGTGGTGTCATAGAACACGGTGTGCGGGTACTGGGCATTGCCGGGGCCTTGTCCCCAAGTCAGATGGACATTCGCAAAGCGTCCATCAGCACACACAACCAGTATGTCGTCGTTCGTGTCGGCACGACCGATGACTTCGCAACTCCGGCCCCAGAGCGGGTGACCTGGCGACAGCTCTATTGCCAACTGGCGCGGAAGACCTTCGCGTTCCACTTCATGTTGGAGCGGACGCCAAGGTGCGACGAAGGCAATATCTGAGCAATCAAACATCGTTTGAAAGAAGCGATCAACTTGCGGCATGTCAACGGCAGCTCTCGCTGGTTCGAAAACAACGTCTGATGGCTGGCTTCGGTCGTTGGCGGCCATTTTGGTTGGGTTCGAACCGGGTGACCGGAATGAGGTGGGGAACGGACGTTGCCACTCCTCCCTGTCGCGCAGCGATGGGGAGGNACGCCGTCAAAGGCTGGCGCAACGCCGCGGCCCCTCCACCACCGCTACGCGGCGGTCCCCCTCCCCACGGCTGCGCCGCAGGGAGGATTCATTTCCGCAACCGGTCGTGAGAGGCCATCCCGGCGCCCGCGGAGGGTCGGCGACGGGCTGGCTTCTCCGCGCGGTCAGCTATCGGCCTTGTCCGAGGTGAATCCTGCCGCGAACTGCGGCGCCCCGTCGGTTATGCACACCCAAGGCGCCTTCGAACCCACGAATATATGGGCGGCATACCCACGAAATCCCGGGTCATCGTCGAGCAAGCCCGCCGGGACGAAATATATCTTTCCTTCCCGATCGGTGTGAGGGGTCGGACTTCCGCACGTCTTGCAGAAGCTGGATTGCCACCCCTGCTCACCGGGGACATGGTAGGTCGCGATATTGTCCGCGCCTTTCACCCAGCGGAAGCTGGCTTTCGCGGCATAGAAAACGGCATTGCCATCGGTTCCCGACACCTTGCGGCATTTCGAACAGTGACATTGCCCGGCCGGTCCGAATTTGCCGTCGACGACGAAGCCTATTTTGCCGCAAAGGCATGAGCCTTTGATTGGTCCGGGCATCGCTATCTCCCAAATATTCTGAACCAGGTCATACTACCAAAGCCTGGCCTGTCCGCAATCGGTCGCCCGCGTCCTATCGCTTGCCGCGATCCGACCGAACGGTACGCAAGATGCGTATCGCCGCGCGTCAATTGATGATTTCGCCTCGTTCGTCGGAGCGCAGTGCGGTCAGCCGTTCTCTCCACAGCTGCAAGGCTTCGGGCGTCAATCTGGTCCATTCTGTGATTTCACCGATGACCTTGAGCGGTGCGCTGCTGCGATACGACCGGGTGGGATTGCCGGGAAATTTCTTGTCGGTCACGTTCGGGTCGTTCTCGAATGTCCCGGTCGGCTCTACGGCATAAACGCGGGGGACGGCAGCGCCTTCGGCGAGGTCCGCCGCGATTTCAGCGGCAAGCCCGGCTCCGTCCACAATGGCCGTGAAGTAGATGTGGTTCATCACCACCTCCGGGCGATAGTTCGACCGGTATCCTGCGGTAAGGACATCACCGACGCGCAAATCCGCGATTGTGCCGTGAAAGAACGGTCCCTCGTCCAGCGCTTCGGTCATCGTCATAGTCCTTGTCTTGCGAGACCGCTTTTGATCAGTGACCCAAGCAAGGCCGGCACCGGCACTGCTTCACACCCGCGTCGGGTCGATGTCGAGCTGCCCCAACCGCTTGCGCAGGGTGTTGCGGTTGATGCCGAGGCGGCGGGCCGCCTCGAGCTGGTTGCCGCGCACGTCGCGCAGTACGCGGCGCAGCAGCGCGGCCTCGACGATCGCCTGAAGTCGTTCGTGGATCGTGCCGTCCTGGTCGGCGGCGGCGAGTTCCTCGCGCGCCCAGTCGTCGACGGCGCGGCCGATCGCGTCTGCGGGGGCGAGGATCGGATGGCCCTCCCCGCTTTCGTGGAGCACCGCCTCGACGTCGCGGACGGAAACGATGGTGTCGCGCGACAGCACCGCGAGGCGCTGGACGACGTTGCCGAGTTCGCGGACGTTACCCGGCCAGTCATAGCGTTCGAGCAATTGCATCGCGGCGGGCGCGAACTGGCGGTCGGGAAGGCCCGACGCGCGGCCGGCCTCGACGAAGTGGCGGATCAGCGCGGCGATGTCGCTGCGCCGGTCGCGCAAGGGCGGCAGAGTCACCGGGATGACGTTGAGCCGGTAGAAAAGATCCTCGCGAAAGCGGCCGTCGGCGACGAGGGTGCGCATATCGCGGTGGGTCGCGGCGACGACGCGGACGTCGGCACGCAAGGCCTGACTGCCGCCGACGGTCGAATATTCGTTGCTTTGAAGGACGCGGAGCAGCCGCGTCTGCGCCTCGATCGGCATGTCGCCGATTTCGTCGAGGAAGAGCGTGCCGCCCGCTGCCTGTTCGAAGCGTCCCGCGTTGCGGCTGTGCGCGCCGGTGAAGGCGCCCTTTTCGTGGCCGAACAGTTCGGCCTCGATCAGTTCGCGCGGGATCGCCGCCATGTTGATCGCAACGAACGGCCCGGCGCGGCGCAGGCCGGTGGCGTGGACGGCGCGCGCGACAACCTCTTTCCCCGTGCCCGATTCACCGAGGATCAGGACGGCGAGGTCGTTCGAGGCGAGGCGTGCGATGGTGCGGTAGACCGCCTGCATCGCCGGAGCGCGGCCGACGAGGCCGTGGCTGTCGGCGGGACCGGCCTCGACGGCGGCGGCGGGTTCGGAGCGACGGCGCGCCAGCGCGGCGCGAACGCTGGTCGTCAAATCCTCGAGATCGAAGGGCTTGGGTAGATAGTCGTAGCTGCCGATGCCGGTCGCGCGCACCGCCGTATCGAGGGTGTTCTGCGCCGACAGGATGATCACGGGCACTTGCGCGTCGAGCCCGGCGCCGGGCAGCGAGTCGATGCCGTCGCCGTCGGGCAGCACGACATCGGTGATGACGAGGTCGGGACTGTTCGCCGCGAGCCAGGCGTTGCGTTCGGCGACGGTGGTGACCGCGGCGAAGACGCCGCATTCCTCGGCGAGGGTTTCGCGGATGATCAGCGCGATCGTCGGATCGTCCTCGACGAGCAGGATCGTCTTGCCGTTCATGCCGTCTGGCCCTTTTGCGCTGCGGGGAGGTGGACGCGGAAGCGGGTCCATTCGCCGTCGCGCATATGCTGGACGGTGCCGCCCATGTCGCGCGCGAGCTTTGCCACGAGCGCGAGGCCGAGACCGCGGCCCTCGCGCTTGGTGGTGACGAAGGGATCGAACAGGTCGCCGCGGATTTCGGCGGGGACGCCGGGGCCGTTGTCGCTGACCGCGACCTCGATCGGCAGCGGAATGCGGCCGCGGCCGTCGCCATTGTCGATCGAGAGGCCGTGGCGGTACGCCGTCGCGATGCGCACCGTGCCGTCGTCGCGCGCGCCCAGCACTTCGCAGGCGTTGGTGAGCAGGTTGAGCAATATCTGCACCATGGCGTCATGGTTGCCGAGGACCAGCGGCAGCGAGGGGTCGAAATCCTCGGCGAAGCGGATGCCGGGGAGCTGGCGCGCGCGCACCGCCTCCATCGCCTGGTGGATCGGCTGGTAGAGGTTGAGCGGCTCGCAGGCGATCGGCTGGCCGCGCGAAAAATGCTCCATCTGGTCGATCAGCGTCGCGATGCGATCGACCTCGGCGACGATCAGCGAGGTGAAGCGCGCCTTGCCCGCGTCGGCGCCGCGCGCGAGCAATTGCGCCGCGCCGCGGATGCCGGCGAGCGGGTTCTTGATCTCGTGCGCGAGCATCGAGGCGGCGGCGCCGGCGGCGCGGCCCGAGCGGCCGATCGCGCCGCCCATCAGTTCGGCGTCGCGCTGCGACGCGACGAGCGCGAGGATGCGGTGCCCGGCGTTCCCATAAGGCACCATCTGCATGTCGACCGCGACTGCCTTGCGCCCGCCGACGCTGATCTCGGCACCATGGGCGAAGAGCGCCGAATAAGCGGGGTCGCTCATCCGCTGGCGATAATTGCGGTCCATGCCGATGACGTCATAGACGACATGGCCGACCATCGCGGCGCGGCCGGTGTTGCAGAGCTGCTCGGCGGCGGCGTTGACGAACAGGATGACGCCGTTGCGGTCGATCAGCAGGGTGGCGACGGGATGCGACTGGATCAGCTCGTCATGGTCGAACGTCGGGATGCTCGACGTGAGCGCGCTCACGCAGCCGCCCTGGTCAGATGCGGTCCGTAAAAGCCTTCGAGTGCGTCGAGCACGCCCTTGCTGTCGGGGATCTGGTTGACCTTGTTGCGGAACTCGGCCGAACCATGGAGCCCCTTGACGTACCAGCCAAGGTGCTTGCGCGCCATATTGACCCCGGTCATTTCGCCATAATGGTCGATCATCGCGCGGTAATGCGATGTAATGACGTCATATTGCTCGTCGAGGCCGGGGTCGGGGCGCTCGGCCTCGCCGCGCAGCGCCGCCATCACCTGCCCGAGCAGCCAGGGGCGGCCATAGGCGCCGCGGCCGATCATGACGCCATCGGCGCCGCTCTGCGCGAGCGCGGTGCGCGCGTCGTCGGCGGAGCAGATGTCGCCATTGACGATGACCGGGATCGAGACGGCATCCTTGACCGAGCGGACGAAGCCCCAGTCGGCCTCGCCGCGGTACATCTGGTTGCGGGTGCGGCCGTGGACGGTGACCAGCTTGGCGCCGATGTCCTCGGCGATATGGGCGAGTTCGGGGGCGTTGAGGCTGTCGTGGCACCAGCCCATGCGCATCTTGACCGTCACCGGCACCGACACCGCCTTGACGCAGGCGTCGATCAGCGCGGCGGCGAGCTTGAGGTCGCGCATCAGCGCCGAGCCGGCATCGCCGTTGGTCACCTTGCGCACCGGGCAGCCCATGTTGATGTCGATGATCGCGGCGCCGCGATCCTCGTTGAGCTTCGCCGCCTCGCCCATTTCATAGGGGGTGCAGCCGACGAGTTGCATCGACACCGGCTCCTCGATCGGGTCCCAGGCGGCTTTCTGGACCGACTGGCGCGTCTCGCGGATCGCCGCCTGGCTGGCGATCATTTCGGTGACGTTGAGCCCCGAGCCATAATAGCGGACGAGCTTGCGGAACGGCAGGTCGGAGACGCCCGTCATCGGCGCGAGGATCACGGGATCCGCGATGGTGATGGGGCCGATCTGGATGGGGCGCAGCGCCGCCATGGGGGAAGCCTTCGAATTTGCCTAAAAATTGAGCAGCGCCCCTACACGTTAAGCGGCTTTCCCGCAAGCGACGGCTGCGCTAACCGGCTCGGTGATGAGCGAGTCCGCCCCTTCCCCCGCCCCTGCCGTCGTCGCCGTGCTGCTGGCGGGCGGGATTGGTGCGCGCGCAGGCTATGACCAGCCCAAGCAACTCGCGCTGCTCGGCGGCAAGCCGGTGCTGCGCTGGAGCCTCGACGCCTTTGCCGCGCATGGCGGGCTGTCGGGCGGTGTGCTGGTAGCGAATGATGACGTCATGGCGGCGGTCGGAATGCTGTCCGAAGGCTGGATTTCCGCGGCTCCGGGCGACGAGCGACAACAATCGGCGGCGAATGCGCTGGCGGCGCTGGCGGGCTTTCCCGACGACGCGGTAGTGCTGGTGCATGACGCGGCGCGGCCCGGCGTCAACGCCGCGGTGATCGATCGGCTGCTCGCCGCGCTTGCCGACGGCGCCGAAGCGGCGATCCCGACCCTGCCGGTGCCCGATACGCTGGTCGCGCAGGCCGACGGGGTTGCGGGCGATGTCGTCGATCGCGGCGCGCTGGCGCGGGTGCAGACGCCGCAGGCGTTCCGGCTCGGGACATTACGCCGCGCGCATGCCGCGGCCGACGGCGCCGCGGCGACCGACGATGCGCAGCTGGTGCGGCGGATCGGGGTGCCGGTGGCGGCGGTCGCGGGCGATGCGCGGCTCCACAAACTGACATATGCGGACGATATGGCGATCCTGTCGGGGCTGCTGGGGATTGGAACGATGATGCAACACGCGGTCGGCATGGGCTATGATGTTCACCGGCTGGTGGCCGACAAGCCTTTGTGGATCGGCGGCATAGAAATCACGCATAGTCATGGACTTGAAGGCCATAGTGATGCCGATGTCGCGCTTCATGCGCTGACCGATGCGATCCTCGGCGCGCTCGGCGATGGCGATATCGGCGACCATTTCCCGCCGAGCGACCCGCAATGGCGCGGTGCCGCGTCGCACCGCTTCCTGGCCTTTGCAGCGAGCCGCGTCGCGGCGCGTGGCGGGCGGATCGCGCATGTCGACCTGACGATCATCGCCGAGGCGCCGAAGATCGGGCCGCACCGCCAGGCGATCCGCGAGCGTATCGCCGACATCCTTGCGGTTTCGCCGCTGCGGGTCAGCGTGAAGGCGACAACGACCGAGCGGCTGGGCTTTACCGGTCGCCGCGAAGGGATCGCCGCGCAGGCCGTCGCGACACTGTCGCTTCCCGACGACCGGGCCTAAGGTCGGAAAAAGCGAAAGACGATGGGGGATTCATGAAGCGGATTGTTTTGAGCGTTGCAGCCGGCGCGGCGGCGTTGGCGGGACCATCGGCGCAGGCGGCGACGAAACCCTGCCTCACCCAGGCCGAAATGAGCGGCCTTGTCGCCTATTTCCTGCCGCAGGTGATCGACGGCGTCGTCGAGACATGCCGCCCGCACCTTCCCGCGGACAGCTATCTGCTGACCGGATTGGGTACCCGCGCCACCGAATTGCGGGGTGAGGCCGATGCGGTCTGGCCGCTGGCCCGGGCGGGCTTCATCAAGATCGGAAGCGGCAAGAATCCGCAGGATGGCGCCGCGATGCTCGACATGTCCGACGATGAATTGCGGGCAACGATCGACACCGGCTTCGTTGAAACGCTCGGCATCGAACTCAAGCCGGGCGAATGCGCCGACGTCAACGACATCAGCGAAACGCTGGCGCCGCTGAGTGCCGACCAGATGGTGGCGTTCGTCGCAGCGACGTTTGCAGCCGTGTCGCGCGGTGGCAAAGGCGTGGCAAGCTGTCCGCGCGCCCTGTACAACGCCAATTAGGCGAATATCGCCCCGAACCGCCTGGCAAGCCGGGCGTCACAAAGGTTTTCCCATGACTGATACATCGGCCGTCCCCAGCAGTCGCGAGGCCGCACGCGGCGAACTGGCGACGCGCGTGCTGACCAACAACCGCGCCGCCGGGCGCAGGGTCGCGGTCGCCGAGAGCTGCACCGGCGGCATGGTGTGCGCGGCGTTGACCGACATCGCGGGCAGCTCCGACGTGTTTTCGGCGGGCTTCATCACTTATTCGGGCGCGGCGAAACAGGCGCAGCTCGACGTGAGCAGCGAGATATTGGAGACGTTCGGCGAGGTGTCGCTGGCGACCGCCTGGGCGATGGTGGCGGGCGCGCTGGCGAACAGCGATGCCGACGTCGCGGTCGCGATCACCGGGATCGCGGGTCCCGGCGGCGGGTCGGAAAAGAAGCCGGTGGGCCAGGTCGTCTTCGCGCGCGGGCTGCGCGGGCAGGACCCCGACGATTATTTCACCCAGCGGGTGCAGTTCGAAGGCGGCGACCGCGCGGGAATCCGGCATGCCGCGACCTTGTTCGCGCTCGACCTGCTGTTGCCCGAACGGGACGCGCTGCGGCCTTCGGAGGATATTGCGCTACCGGCAGGTTGAGCACATAAGCTTTCAGGAACGGCTTAGCTGTTCCGCTTGCGTTTGCTGCGCTCGACCAACAGCTCAATCAATGAATAGCCAATCAGGAGCGACGCCGCCGCGAGAAAGGGCGCGACATTTTTCAAGGTTGCGTCGAAAACCAGGACAACGACGAGAGCGCCGGCCAATAGCCCCATAGCTCCCGAAACGCGCCTAGGCACCCTCATGCTACCACCCCGTACAACGCCCCTGCCCGCGTTTCGAACGCCGCGATCATCTTGCGGAGCGCCTTGTCGAACATCTGGCCGGCCAGCGCCTCGAACATGCGGTTGCGGAAGGCGAAGTCGACCATGAAGTCGACGCGGCAGCCGCCCTCTTCGAGCGCGGTGAAATGCCATTCGTTGGTGAGGTGGCGCATCGGGCCGTCGATATAGCTGACCGAGACCTTGGTCGGACGCTCCTTGTGGACGCGGCACGAGAAGCTTTCGCGCAGACCCTTGAAGCCGACAATCATGTCGGCGACCGCCTCCTGCTCGCTGTCGCTGCGGATGCGCAGCGCGACGACCCACGGCAGGAAGTCGGGATAATGTTCGATATCCGACACCAGCGCGAACATCTGTTCGTCGCTGTACGACAGGACGCGGCTTTCCTGATGCCTTGGCAAGTCGGTGATCAGTCCGCCGCGGCGCGGGCGAGCTTGGCCTCGCGCGCCGCGCGCATGACCTCGAAATCGTCGCCGGCGTGGTAGGACGAGCGGGTCAGCGGCGATGCCGCGACCTGCAGGAAGCCCTT
This sequence comes from Sphingopyxis sp. Root1497, assembly GCF_001427085.1. NCBI lineage: Bacteria > Pseudomonadati > Pseudomonadota > Alphaproteobacteria > Sphingomonadales > Sphingopyxidaceae > Sphingopyxis > Sphingopyxis sp. Root1497. The sequence continues at coordinate 1,470,350 of NZ_LMGF01000005.1, read as the reverse complement.
GGCGCGGGCGATCTGCGCATAGGCATCGAACGCCTGCGGGGTCACAAAGTCGATCACCTTGGCATGCTTCGGCGTCGGCTGGAGATACTGGCCCATCGTCATGAAATCGATGTCGGCGCTGCGCATGTCGTCCATCACCTGATGGACCTCCATCCGCTCCTCGCCGAGCCCCATCATGATCCCCGACTTGGTGAAGATCGACGGATCGCGGCGCTTGACGCTTTCGAGCAGCCGCAGCGAGGCGTAATAGCGCGCGCCCGGGCGGATCGTCGGATAGAGGCGCGGGACGGTTTCCAGATTGTGGTTATAGACGTCGGGGCGCGCATCGACGATCGCCGCGATCGCGCTTTCGGGCTTGTTGCGGAAATCGGGGGTCAGGATTTCGATCGTCGTCGTCGGGGTTTCGCGGCGCAGCGCCTGTATCACCTTGACGAACTGGCTCGCGCCGCCGTCGGGCAGATCGTCGCGGTCGACAGAGGTGATGACGATGTGGCTGAGCCCCATCTTCGCCGCGGCGATCGCAGTATGTTCGGGCTCGAACGGGTCGACCGCGCGCGGCATGCCGGTCTTGACGTTGCAAAAGGCGCAGGCGCGGGTGCAGGTGTCGCCGAGGATCATCACCGTCGCATGCTTCTTGGTCCAGCATTCGCCGATGTTCGGACACGCCGCTTCCTCGCACACGGTGTGCAGGTTCAGTTCGCGCATCAGCTTGCGCGTTTCGGCATAGCCGGGGCTGGTCGGCGCCTTGACGCGAATCCAGTCGGGCTTGCGTTGGCGCTGCGGGGCGGGCTGGGGCACGGGAGCGGTCATGCCGCCCACATAGTCGCGCGCGCCGCTCTTCTCAACCTCACTTGTTGTGCTAAGGCGCGCGCATGACTCGCTTTGCAGATATGATCGATGGCTACCGGCGTTTCCGTAACGGCGGCTGGCAGGAACAGCGCGAACGCTGGGAACAACTGGCCGAGGGCCAATCGCCCAAGGTGATGATCATCGCTTGCTCCGACAGCCGATCCGAACCGTCGCAGATTTTCGACACCAATCCGGGCGAAATCTTTGTCGTGCGCAACGTCGCGGCGCTGGTGCCGCCGTTCGAGACGACGCCCGGGCGTCACGGCGTCTCCGCCGCGCTCGAATTCGCGGTGCAGTTCCTGAAGGTCGAGGAAATCGTCGTGATGGGCCACGGCCTGTGCGGTGGCTGCCATGCATCGCTGCACCGGACGATGGACGGCGCCGAGCCGGGGCGCGGCGGCTTCATCGCCGACTGGATCGCGATGCTCGACGATGCGAGCGCCGAAGTGCGCGCCGACTATCCCGATTTCGACAATCGCGAGGCGGGCCGCGCGATGGAAATGGCGGCTGTGCGCGTGAGCATAGCCAATCTGCGCACTTTTCCCTGTATCGAGGAGAAGGAAAAGCGCGGAAGCCTGAAACTGCGCGGCGCCTTTTTCGCGATCAGCGACGGGGTGCTGCACGTGATGGACGACGCGACGGGAGATTTTGCACCCGCCTGACAGGGGAGACGGACATGAGCAAGAATACGATGTGGCTGACGATCATTTTCGTGGCAGCCATTTTCGGAGCGCTGATGGGGCCGTCGATCGGCAGCCTGGTCGGCGAAGGCACGATGCTCATCCTCGCTCCGCTGTTCCTGATCGGGGTGGTGGTCTTCTGCATCTGGGCGCTGTCGAGCAACAAGAGCGGCGCTAAGGCCGATCCGGCGGCGCTTGCCGACGCCCGGCAGATGCGCGCGCCCGACGGCAAGGCGCGCATCTATGTCACCCGCCGCGGCTTCGTCGCCGCGCTGCAGGGGATGAATGTGACGATGGGGGCCGCGCAGGGGCAGATCAAGTCGGGCCAGATGCTGATGGCCGATGTCGAACCGGGCCAATATGTGATCCACGTCGCGACCGCCAAGGCGAAGCTGGCGCGGCCCGCCGAGATAGAAGTCGATGTCGGCGCGGGCGGCGTGGTCGTGATCGACGCGATGATCGAAATGGGGGCGCTGAAGGGCGGCGTGAAGCTGACCCGGCTCGACGCGACGCAGGCGCGTGAGAATGTGAACGCGACCAAGCTGATCCTGTGGGAAGTGCAGCCAGCATAATTTCCGATCGCGCGGCAACTCGTCGTCGATATCGGGCGCTTCCCGGTCGAGGCGACCCGCATCTGCGGGCAGCCGATTTTGCGCTTTCCCGGCCGACTGGCAGAGCGATGACAGTCGCAAACAGGGAGACACTATGGCCCTTCGCCAACATTTATTGGCCGCACCGGCGCTCGCGTCGCGGCGCCGCCCCTTTCCCGGCGAGGACGATGATTATGCAAAGGCCCGCAAATCGCTGCTGGCCGAGGAAATCGACCTTCGCCGCAAGATAACGCGCGTCGCCGAACAACGGCGCGCGCTGCCGCCCGGGCCGCTGATCGGGCCGGATTACCGATTCAAGGACGCCAATGGCGCCGACCTCGGGCTCGCCGAGCTGTTCGGCGATCATGACACGCTGGTGACCTATTTCTGGATGTACGGTCCCGACCGCGAACGCCCCTGCCCGATGTGCACCAACTGGCTGGGGTCGGTGAACGGCAACGCGGCCGACATCAAGCAGCGCGTCGCGCTGAAGATCGTGGGAGGCAGCCCGGTCGAGCGGCAGCAGGCGTTCGCACAGGAACGCGGCTGGCAGGCGCTCGACTTCGTCCAGACCGTCGGCGACGACTATGCGCGCGACTATCATTTGCTGAACAAGGACGGGACGGAAAACCCGGCGCTGGTGGTCTATAAGAAGAATGGCGCGGGCGTGCGGCTGTTCTGGAAGAGCGAGATGACCCGCGAGATGGCCGATCCGGGGCAGGACCCACGCGACGCGCCCGATATCGCGTCGCTGTGGAATGTGCTGGATTTGACCCCGCACGGGCGTGGGACCGACTGGTATCCGGCGCTGGAATATTGAAACACACGCTCGTCATTGCGAGGAGCGAAGCGACGCGGCAATCCAGGGTGATGCAAAGCCGCTCTGGATTGCTTCGCTTCGCTCGCAATGACGATATTTAGGGAATCGCGTAGGTCACATTCGCCTGTCCGACGGGCTTGTCGGCATCGTCGGTCCAGATCCGCACGTCCATCACCGCGAGCCGCTTGCCCAGCCGCAGCATATACGCGTCGGCGAACAGCGGGCCCGGGCGGCACGGGCGCAGGAACTGGTAGTTGAGCCCGCTCGTCACCGCCATCGCGACCGGGCCGATATGCGCGAGGACGAGCGCATAGGCGGCCATGTCGGCGAACCCCATCTGGGTCGGGCCCGAGATCAGCCCGCCGGGGCGCAGCGCCTTGTCATTCGGGTCCATCCGCGCCTGGATATGGCCGGGCGCGGCGGACACCACATGGCCGCGCGATCCCGGCGCCGAATGCGGGAAGGCCTGTGCCATGAAGGCGTTGAGCGCGTCGGCGTCCAAGCGGATCGCGCTCGATGAAATAGGCTGCTCCCCCTCCCCGCTCATACCGGTCAGCGCGTCAGCTTCTTGTACGACGTCGCGTGCGGACGCGTCGCATCGTCGCCGAGGCGGCGGATCTTGTCTTCTTCATAGGATTCGAAATTGCCTTCGAACCATTCGACATGGCTGTCGCCCTCGAACGCGAGGATATGGGTCGCGAGGCGATCGAGGAAGAAGCGGTCGTGGCTGATGACTACCGCGCAGCCGGCGAAATTCTCGAGCGCCTCTTCGAGCGCGGCAAGGGTTTCGGTGTCGAGATCGTTGGTCGGTTCGTCGAGCAGCAACACGTTGCCGCCCTGTTTCAGCATCTTGGCCATATGGACGCGGTTGCGTTCGCCGCCCGAGAGCTGGCCGACCTTTTTCTGCTGGTCGACGCCCTTGAAGTTGAAGGCGCCGACATAAGCCCGCGTCTGCATCTCGTGCTTGCCGATGTTCATCATTTCGGCGCCGCCCGAGATTTCCTGCCAGACATTGTTGTCGGGTTTCAGGTCGTCGCGGCTCTGGTCGACGAAGCCGAGATGGACGGTGTCGCCGATCGTCACCTTGCCATTGTCGGGGGTTTCCTGCCCGGTGATCAGCTTGAACAGCGTCGACTTGCCCGCGCCGTTGGGGCCGATCACCCCGACGATGCCGCCGGGCGGCAGCGAGAAGGACAGGTCTTCGAAGAGCAATTTGTCGCCATAGGCCTTCGAGATATTCTCGACCTCGATCACCTTGCCGCCGAGGCGCTGCGGCACCTGGATGACGATCTGCGCCTTGCCAGGAATGCGCTTTTCCTGCGCTTCGACCAGCTGGTCGAAGCTTTTGATACGCGCCTTCGATTTGGCCTGGCGGGCTTTGGGCGACTGGCGGATCCACTCGAGCTCGTCCTTGATCGCCTTCTGGCGGCCCTGATCCTCGCGTGCTTCCTGCTCGAGGCGCTTGCCCTTCTTTTCGAGGTAGGTGGAGTAGTTGCCCTCGTAGACGAAATAGCGGCCACGATCGAGTTCGAGGATCCAGTTGACGACATTGTCGAGGAAGTAGCGATCGTGGGTGACGAGGATGACGTTGCCGGGATAATCGACGAGATGCTTTTCGAGCCAGGCGACGCTTTCGGCGTCGAGATGGTTGGTCGGTTCGTCGAGCAGGAGGATCGACGGCTTTTCGAGCAGCAGGCGGGTGAGCGCGATGCGGCGCTTTTCACCGCCCGAGAGGTTTTCGACGCTTGCGTCGCCCGGCGGGCAGCGGAGCGCTTCCATCGCGATTTCGAGCTGGTTGTCGAGCGTCCAGCCGTCGACCGCGTCGATCTTTTCCTGCAGCGTCCCCATTTCCTCCATCAACGCGTCGAAATCGGCGTCGGCGGGCGGGTCACCGAGCAGCGTGCTGATCTCGTTGAAGCGGTCCATCATGTCGGCGACGCCGCGGACGCCGTCCATGACATTTTCCTTGACCGTCTTGGTCGGGTCGAGCTGCGGCTCCTGCGCCAGATAGCCGACGGTGATGCCGTCGCCGGCCCAGGCTTCGCCGGTGAATTCGGTGTCGATCCCGGCCATGATCTTCATCAGCGTCGACTTGCCGGTGCCGTTCGGGCCGACGATGCCGATCTTGGCGTCGGGATAGAATTGCAGGCTCAGGTCCTTGAGCGTCGGCTTTTGCGCGCCGGGATAGGTCTTGTTCAGACCCTTCATCACGAAACTATATTGAGCGGCCATGGGATATGCTCCGGTATGTGGCGCGGCCGCGCGGGCGGCCGGGAGAGATGTTGCGCGCCGGTTAGCGAATGGGCGCCCGCTTGGCAATCGACGCTTGCCGCCGATGGCGGCGCAGAGCTAGGACGACGCCATGACAAACAGCCTTCGCATCCTCGCCCTTGCGTCCGCCGCGCTCGTCGCCGGGGGTGCCGCCGCCATCCCGCCACCCCCGCCCCCCACTGCGGCGCAACTCGCCGAGCGCGGCGACGACCTTGCCTGGTCGATCACCGAGGACCTGACGACGGAGATCGGGCCGCGGCTGGCGGGCACCGAGGCCGAATCGGCGGCGCGGCGCTGGGCGGTCGCGCGGTTGCAGGCGATGGGCTTTGCAAATGTCCGTGAGGAACAGTTTCTGATGCCGACCTGGGTGCGCGGCGACGAGGAGGCGTCGCTGATCGGACCGTTCCAACCGCAGAAGCTGGCGATCACCGCACTCGGCAACAGCGCCTCCACGGGGCCGAAGGGGATCGAGGGCGATATCGCCTATTTCCCGAGCTACGACGCCCTCGCAGCCGCGCCCGACACGCAGGTGCGGGGCAAGATCGTCTTCATCGACCATCAGATGGAGCGCGCGCAGGATGGCAGCGGTTACGGCCAATACGGCCGCGGCCGCTTCATCGGCGCCAATGCCGCGTCGAAGAAGGGCGCAATCGCGGTGGTCATCCGTTCGATCGGCACCGACAATCACCGCACCCCGCACACCGGCGGTACCAATTTCGAGGCCGGTGTGACGCCGATCCCCGCCGGGGCGCTGTCGAACCCCGACGCCGACCAGTTGGTGCGCCAGTGGAAGCGCGCGCAAGCGATGCGCACCAATGAGAATGAGATGGGCTACACGCCCGAGGCGGTGCGGATGAAACTGCTGCTGACCCCGAAACAGGTGGGGCAGCAGCATTCGGGCAATGTCATCGCCGAGGTTCCGGGCAGCGACCCCGCCGCCTCGCCCGTCATCATCGCCTGCCATCTCGACAGCTGGGACCTCGGCACCGGGGCGATCGACGATGCGGCGGGCTGTGGCATCATCACCGCCGCCGCGAAGCATGTGATGAGTTCAGGCCAGCCGCGCCGCACGATCCGCATATTGTGGGCGGGCGCCGAGGAGGTCGGGGTGTTCGGCGGCAAGGCCTATTTCGACAAGCACGGCACCGAGAAACACGCCGTCGCGCTCGAATCCGATTTCGGCGCCGACCGTGTCTGGCGCGTCGATTTCAAGCTGCCGGCCAGCGCCAAGGGAGTCGAGGACCGGATCGCCGCCGAGCTGGCGGGTTTGGGCATCGTGCGCGGCAAGGATCCGGCGGGTGGCGGCGCCGATATCGGTGCACTGGTCAAGGCGGGCGTGCCGACGATCGACCTGCAGCAGGACGGCACCCGATATTTCGACCTGCACCACACCCCCGACGACACGCTCGACAAGATCGACCCGGCGCAACTGCGGCAGAATGTCGTGGCGTGGACGACGACTCTGGCGATTCTCGCGGGCAGCAGCGACGCCGAACTGCCATAATACTCAACTAAAAAAGTAGGATTTCCGCCGCGCCCGTTTCAACTCAATTATTTTTGTTGACGATTGGTACGGAACGGCTAAATCCCGCGGCTCGCGTGACGGGAATTTCCCCACCGCGTAAAGGCATTTTAGGGAGCCACACATCATGAAGAAGTTTGCTGCTATCGCCGTTGCTGCCAGCATGTTCGCCCTCGCCGCTTGCGGTGAAAAGGCTGCTGAAGAGCCCGCCACCACCGAAGCTCCGGCCGCAGACGCGACCGCTGAAGCTGGTGCCGACGCCGCTGCTGCCGGTGCCGACGCTGCTGCTGCTGGCGCCGAAGCTGCTGCCGCTGCTCCGGCTGCTGACGCTGCCGCTGCTCCGGCTGCTGACGCCGCCGCTGCCCCGGCTGCGGACGCCAAGGCTGCTGCTCCGGCTGAAGAAGCCAAGAAGTAAGTCACAGCCCCTCGGGGCATGACTGAACCGAAAGAGGCGGTCTTCCTTAGGGAAGGCCGCCTTTTTTCGTTGGGCGCGAAGGATGCGCGAGACGCCGCGCGCTAATCGTGCACCCAAAAGCCGCTCGCCGCGAAATCGGCGCCGAGCCACCAGTCGGGGCGCGACGTCCCGTAGCGGAAGTTGACGCGTCCCGCCTGACTCTGCAGCGGCGAGGTAACCTCGCCGGCGGCGTTGCGCTTTGCCTTTTGCGTGGCGGTTTCTGGCACGACCATCACGATATGCCCCGACTTGCCCTCGACCGTGTTGCGGCCGCAGATGATACCGAGCCCGCCCGCATTGGCGACATCCTGCAGCTTGGTGAGGGTGCCCGTCTGGCGCCAGCCATAGTCGGAGCCATAGTCGGTGAGCCAGCGGTAGAGCGCGTTGGCGCGCATCTCGTCGACCGTCGCGAGATAGGCGGGCTCGACCTTTTCGCCGGTGCGCAGCCGTTCGATCGCCTTCGACGTCCACCACACCCGCGGCAAATAGGCGCCGGCGAGGGTGCAGAAATCATGGGCATAAAGGTTGCAATAGGTCGGCCCGGCCGGCTTGTAGCGCAGATGCGCCGGATTCTCGCTGTCGAGATAGGCGATGATCGCGGCGATATTGGCGCAGCGCGCCGCCGTCGACCCGGTGCCCCGCGTCGGCATGTTCGCCTCGCTTAGCGGATAGGCGCCGCCCTGATTGGGCGGGTCGGTGCGTTTCGTGACCGCCCCCACCTTCCGCTTGAGGTGAACCTCGGGAAGCACCGAACCCGATGCGGTCGCCGGACGCGAGGGAAGCGCCACCGGCGCCGCGACGGGCGGTGTCGCAGGCGGCGGCGGCGCGACCACGGGAGTCACGACGGCCTTCAACAACGACGCCGAGGCGAAACCACGCTTCAATGCGCCCTGGATGCTCGCCTCGACTTCGAGGAAGCCGTTCACCGGCACGTCGCTGATCGCGCGGACCAGCGAATGACGCGGCAGAGCGGCGAAACGATTGTCGGGCTGCCCGGCGCCCGGCTTCGCGGCGGTCCGACGCAGCGCCAGCGGGTCGGACAAGGTTTCGACGCGGTAGGTCTTGCCCGTCGCGGTGACGGGGGACGGCGGCGGCACCGGCGTCGGCGGCGTGATGACCGGCGGCGAAAAGACGACCGCACGCGCCGCCTTGATATATTCGGCGATGAACTGGCCGTAATATTTCTTGCTGCCGTCGGCGAGCGTCACCGAGTGCCCCTGCTTCAGCCCTTTCGTCGAATTATAGCCGCCGGTGTTATAGGCGATCGCGACCGCACATAGCTCGGCGTCGGTCAGCACCGGCCGACCGTCGAGTCCGATCTTCGTCTTTTTCGCCTTCAATTCGGAGAGGCATTTGCCGAGCGACTTTTCGAACACCTCATAATCGCGGTTGAGGAAATAGTCGGGATCGACGTTGCGGAAAAATTGAATGTCGTACTGGAAGATACCGTAACCATGGCAGAATTTATTCTGGTTGGTGAGAACCGGCTGGTACGCAGAGATTTTGGCCGCCATCGCGGCCAGCGCGGATCTGGCGATCGCGAACATCTGCGCGCCCTTGGGATGCGCCTCCAGTTCGGCGCGATTTTTCGGCCAGGCGCTTTCGCGCTTGGGGAAATCGAGCGTGTCGCCGGTGCAGAGTTTCAATATCTGCTCGACCGGCAGGCCACGCCGCGACAGCGGACCCCAGATTTCCTTGCCCGTTTCCTGATAGGCGATCGCCGCGATCAGATCGAGCGTGAAGGGCGTGCCGCGGACCGCCTCCAGAACGCGCGTACCGAAATTGCCCTTGAACCAGGCCATATCCTGCGAAATGCTCATGCTGCTGAATCCCCATTCTCGAGGCAACAGCGTCTGGCATGGCCGACCGGCGTCCAGACAGGCCATTGCCTGCCGTCCCATCTTCAACCTCTAGGGGCGACCCGGAATGTTTGTTGGACTCGGCGCGACAATGCGCGCCCGGACGACAAGAGGATGCCGAATTTGGTGACGGAGTCAATCGCGGCGCTTGTCCCCGTGGGCCGACAGCATTCTCCTGTAGCGGGTCTCCAAGCCCGAACAGACCGTCGTCAGGCCGGGACGTCAGTTCCCCGTCGCGCGTTCCGGCGAACGGCATCGATCGAACAACTGCGACATCGCGCCGTAAAGTCTGTCGTTCCAGATCCGGTCCTTGAACGGAATAGCCTTCAACAATTCGAGGTCATAGTCCGGCCTGCTGCTCAACAGCTTCGCCGCGGCACGCTCGGCCTCTTCATGATCGCCGTTCATCCAAAGCGCCGCGGCCCCATAAACATGGCCGAACGAATATCCCGGACGCCGGGCCAGTGCGGAGTTCGCGCTGTTGACCGCCTCGTCGTAGTTTTCGAGCATGATATTGGCGAGCGCCAGTTGCCCGAAGCGATGAAAATTCTTGTTGTCCTGGGGGGTCAGGCGCAAGGCCGTATGGATCGTGCGGATCCCGTCGTCGGGCTCGCCCGATAATATATAACATGTTCCCAACTGGGCGTAAGCAGGCGAAAAGCTGGGGTTCAGCGCAATCGCCTCGTGCATCAGGGCCGCGGCACTGTCATGCTGGCCCTGCCACATGTCGATGACCCCCAGCAGCAGCCACGCCCGCGCGTCATAGGGATCGATGTCGCGCGCGAGCGCGACCCGAGCGCGGAGATCGTCGAACGATCCCGGCACCGATGCGGTCGCCCAGATACGAGAGGCCTCCGCTTCGGCCTGCTCGATTATGAGGTCCACCGTTCCCGGTCGCGCCGTCGCCGCGAGGTCCAGCAGGTCGGCGGTCAGTTCCGCATCGGCACGCGTGAGGCGGCGCTTGTGCCAGCGGGCGCGCCACAAAAGTTCATCGGGATTGAGATCCTCGATCGGGCGATCCTGCAACCGTTCCGCCTGATCGGCCTCGATGCGCGACGAAACCGCGGCGATGGCATCGATCGCGACGCGCTTGATGTCGCCGCCCGGCCCGTTCTGGTTGAGATCGTGACGGCTCGACCAGATCACGCGGCCCGAAGCCGCCTCGCACAAGGAGATCAAAATCGCCTCGCCCGGCACGGGTTGGCAGCTCAAAAGATACACCACCCCCTGCGTCTTGCGCGCGCGAACCAGGCTGCCCCGCCCGGACAGGCGCTGGTTCGCCGCCGGCGCTCCGACAAGGGGCAACCAGCGCAGGCCCGCGATGCTCTCGGCCAGATGTCCGACCAACTCCTCGACGACCGCGGCCTGGCCTTCGGGGAGGTCATGATCATGGACCAGGATGCTGATCGCGGGACGCCCATCGGCCTGCTGACCATCGTCATCGGATAGCGCCGAGGGCCGATCGCCGACAAAGAGGTCGCCGGCGGCTTCGCGCGCCGAGTCGATGGCCTGTCGTTCTTCGCGGAGCCAGTCCTCGAATCCTTCTTCCCAGGCGATGTCGATCCCTTCGAGAAATTCGTCGCGCGATTCAGCGACCCGGGCGGGGTCGCGGACGTCGACGAGGATCTGCGTCAGATCGAGCGCGACGGTTTCGTAACCGATGATCAACAAGGGATGACCGCCGGAATTGACCAGCGATCGCAGGTTCGACAGTTCGCGGCGAAGGCTGGCTTGCGAGTTGGCGCGCTCGCGGCTGCCCCAGATGCGCTCCTGCAACCAGCGGCGCGAGCGCTCGCCCGAACGGGACGTCGCCAGCATCGCGAGCAGGATGCGCGATCGTTTCGCGGCAATCGGCACGCGCGACCCATCTGGTCGCGCCAATCGAAACGATCCGATCAGGTCCAACCGGAAAAATTTACTTCCCACCACACCCAAGCCCCATGATTAATTCTATATTATCTTTGTATGTTTTTGCAAAACGTAAGTTTTATTTTCGAATGACCCTAAATTAATTTGGGGTGGTGCCGCGCGAATTCGCCACGTCACGCCCTGCCCCACCGCCGGCAGCGGATTCCGTCGGCGATGGCCCCAACGACGCAAAATCGCGGCGGTCCCGACGATCTCTGCCGACCCGAAGGCCATCCGCCGTCGCGCAACACCCTGTCGCCCCGGCCTGATCGGCCTGCTTCCAATCCCTTCTTAACTATTTCGCATTAGACCCCCGGTGTCGAACAGGAGTTGAGAACGCCAATGTTGCGAAAGAATCGAATTGCCGGGGCCACGATGCTTGCCGTCGTCGCGCTTTCGTCGACCCCGACTGTGGGGAGCGTCAGCAAGACTATTTATCTGCGCGCGCATGTTCCGGTGTATTGCAACGTCGAGTTGCTGCCGACGCTGGGCGGTCCGTCGAACGATGGCGTCGTCAACCTGGGCATGTCGCAGGAACTGTGCAACTCGCCGCGCGGCTATCGCGTCATCCTCCAGCATCCGGTCGACATGCCCGAGGCGGCGGTCATCAGCGATTCCGATCGGATCCCGCTTTCGGCGACCGGTGAAACGGTACTGTCCGATTCCGACCATGCGGGCTTTCATTTCCGCCAGCTGGCGCTCGACCTCGGCGATGATCCGGCAACGATCAACCGCCTCGGCCTGCGGATGGAAGTCAAATATTGACGCGTTGAGCGGGTGACCCTCATCAGGTCACCGGGGCGAGCGTCAGGATCAGCGTATCACTATAGGCTCCGGCGCGTTTCGACGACACATCGTCGACGACGACCTCGAGCGGAATCTGCTGGCCGGCGAGCCCGGCGCGCGGATTGGTGAAGCCCGCGCCGGTATCGAGCGCCAGCGCGCGACCGCCAAAACGAACCACATAGGGAATCCGGTCGGCCTTGTCGGTGCCGGCGGCGCCTTCGCGCAGCATCACGCTGCCGTTGACGCTGCGCGCGGTGACGGCAAAGCGTCCGGTGCTGCGGACCGAGACCGACAGCGACCGCGTCAGCGTCGAAAAATCGAGAAAATCGATTTCGCCCTGGGTCGATGCGCCCGCGACATTCGCGCTCAATACATTGGGTACCTGGACCGTGACGGTCACGATGCCAGGGATTTCCTCGGGTATCGAGCTATCGCGGTCGGCACACCAATAGCGGATCGTGTACTGCTCGCGATAGACACCCGCCGGCAGATCTTCGCGCAGGTTGGTCAGGAACAGCCGCAGCGTCGCTTGCTGGCTGTTGTCGTCGGCGCCGAGCGTGACCGATCCCGACCGCAACAGCGCATAGGCTTCGTTGCGGGTCGCTCCGATATTGCGGCCCGAATCGTCGCTCCGCCATTCCAGCTGCGGCCCGCCCGTCACGCCGACGCGCGACCGGACCGACGAATCCTCGTCGACGATCTGGTACGTCACAGTGATCGGCGCGTTGCCGACCCCGACCCGGCGAAACATCATCGTGACCGGCTGCATGACCTGCGCCGCGCCCGTCGCGTCGAGCGGATCGACGCGGACGTCGGGTATGATCACCGGATCGACCGTCACGCATTGCGCGGCGGCGGTGGTGCCGAATGCGGCCAGAGGAAGAGCGACCGCAAGGGCCATCGCGAAGTTTTTCACGCCGTTCACCTTTCATCCGCTGGATTGACATCGCCGATGCGCACGATGCCGGAATCGGTTTCCGGTATATCCAGTTCATATATGATCGGCGGGCTATCGTTCATTTCGATCCGCCAGCGACCGGGCCGCAGCCCGCTGATTCCAAACCGGCCCTGCCGGTTGGTGAACAGTTCGACCCGGCGCTGCTCTCCGCCGATTTCGATCGCCTGTCCGACCTTGAGCGCCAGCGGTTCGCCGCCGAGGGTCAGACGGCCGATCGCCATCACATTGTAATCCGATCCCACGGCGACGACATATCCCGACCTGTAGGGCGCATACATGCGGATCGATCCGGTCCCGAGGTCGAGGCCGGCCGTCGCATTGGGGACATCATAGGTCAGCGTGCGCGGCGAATAGGAACCGACCTGCCCATAGAGCGCGGGGCCGAACGTCCCCGAGCGCGCCTGATAGCTGCCCTGCGACGGCTCGACCTCGATCGACAGGCCCTTGCCGCCCTTATACGGGCGCATGATGGCGAAGCTGTCGCTGATCGGACGCCCGACCGCGAAGGATCCGCCGGCGAACGCAATCGACGACGCGACGCGCAGCGACGTGCGCTGATCGACGATGCTGTTGCTCTGCTGCGAATAGGCCGCGGTGTGGGCGAGGCCGACATCGGCGCGGTTCGCGACATAGTTGCCGCTCGCGTTGACGCTGTAGGTGTCGGACGCGACGTCGACGTTGGCGACGCCGCTCCACGCCCCGACGCCATAGCCGCCGGAACTCTGCATCCCCAGCCGGACGCGGTCGTCGCGGCTGTCATATTCGGCGCGCGCCGAGGTGCGGGCGCCGAAACGCCGGACCAGCGAAACCCGGACGCTCTTGTCGTCGCCGCGCGCGCCGCGGCTCCATTCGCCATCGATGACAACGTTGGTCGACAGGTCGATCCGGTGCCCCGCGCTCAGGCGAATGGAGCGTTCGTCGGCAAAGGCGCCGCGCCCTTTGGAATAGCGGGCCTGCGCCCCCAGGAACGACGCGCGGCCGAGCGAACGGTTGAAGCTGACCGTGGCGTTGAAGCTGTAGGGGTTGTCGGCGGTCAATTGTCCCACGGCGCCGAACCGCCGACTGCGCGTTTCAAAGGTGGCAATGAGCGAGGAGCCGCCGTTGGCGGCCTGGGTCACGCGCTCGATCGAGAAATTGGCCGCCCATCCCGCGCCGGTCGACGGAATATAGCTGTAGGCGACGTCGCCGCCGATCGTGCCCCAGTCGGTGCCCAGCACCGCTTCGCCGCCGACGAGATACGCCTTATTGGCATATTGGAAATTGCCGCCGAGGGTCAGATTGTCGCTGAGACCGCGGCGGTAGAAGCCGGAGACCGCGAGATCGTTGCTGTAATCGAGTCCGTCGGTCCGGGCGGTGAGCACGCCGATGTTGAGATTATATTCGGACAATCCCAGCGCGAGCTGGCTGCGTTCGATGAAAGTCGTGAAGGCGATCACGTCGCGGCGCCCGGTGTCGTCGACGATCACCAGTTCGACGTCGTTGCCACCCTGCGCGAAGGGGAAGTCGCTGACATTATAGGTGCCCGGCTGCAAGCGGAGCGTCCGCACCGTGCGGCCGTTGACGATCGCCTCGACCGTCGCATCGCGTTCGAGCGAAAAGGTACGGCCGCCGCGCGGCGCGACGTTGCGTTGCGGGTCGAGCAAGGCATAGCTGCGCGCGATGCCGATACCGGCGATGTCGACGGCGCCCTGAAAGCCCCGGCTTTCCGAAAGCAGGTCGCCCGCGGTCCACCGCGCAAGACGGTCGGAATCGTCGTAGACGACCCGCGATCCGGTCCGGCGGAAACTGCTTCGCTGGCCGTTATATTCGCCTTCGGACTCGACGACGAACTTGCCGATGCGCGTGGCGCTGTCGAACAACAGGAAGGGATCGCCGAGACCGGTCTGGCCGCCCTTGTGGACATAATCCAGCGATCCGCGAATATTGACATAGGCGGAGAATTTCTCCGGCGTCGCAAACTCGCCGATCTTGGCGGGATCGAGGTCGCTGAGGCCGATCGTGCGCAACGCCCGGTCGGCGGTCGCGATGCTGAGCGTCAGTTCGAGGGTTCGTTTGTCGAACAGGAGCGGGACGCCGCGTTGCTCGAACAGCGAAAGCGGCGCAAAGCCCTGGTCCGACGGCGTTGCCCGCAATTCGCTGAGCCGGGCCGTGTCGAGCCGCGGGGCAAGCAATTCGACAAGCCGGTCGACCGAAATCAGGATCGTGTCATCGGAGGTGATCTGGACTTCGATGTCACCGACATAATTGGGGCCGTCCTTGACCGGAACGACGATCGTCATGGTCCGCCCGGTGCTGTTCAGGCGGACTTCGTCGGTCGCCTGCATCGCGGCGGCCGAGACCGAGCCGAAGGGCAATGATACGCCCTGGGTCGCGGGTGGCGGCGGCAACGACGCCTCCTCGCCCGCGCGCACGACAGGCATCCGCGGGACACAGGTCCTCAGCGACAGCGGCTCGCACGATCGTGTCGCCGGCGGAAAAATGGCCTTGCCATGGTCCCAAGGAACAATCGGGGCCGAGCGCGGATCCGGATTCAGCGGCGCGCGCGAAGCGTCCCGCACCTCCGCCGCGTCGACCGGAAGCGTGAACGCCAGTGCCGCGGCAACAGCCCAGGGGCATGCCCCCCATCGATAAGATCGCCGAACGCCCCCTCGCACGATGGAATCAACGCGACCGGCCGGACGTCAGCACTTCCGCAGTGCCTTCCGGGTTTTCAAGATCGATCGGCGCCACGAACTTGCGGCTGGTTTCGGGGCCGACGAGGCCGAAACCGATCATCTGCTGCACGTCGCTGCTGTTGAGCGACCGGCGGAAAAGCTCTTTGCCGCCGGCATCGCGCTGGATCAGGGTGAGCGACCCGCTGCTGATATAGCCGTAATTCTTGCCCGTATTATGCACGGTAAAGGCGATCCGTGCCGGAGCATCTGCGACCGGGCGCACGATTTCCGCGCTTTCGATCGTCAGCTTGGGGTCCCCCGCGACGATCGAAGAGACATTGATCATCGCCTGGAAATTATAAAGCACCTGGATCGTCGACTGGCCGCCGGGGACTTCGACCGGCAATTGCGAAACCTCCGCATAATAATGGCGACTGCGATCGACCTCGGGGTCGCCGACATATTGGATGCGGAACGACTGGGTCGCGCCGGGGGGGATGATGGCCTGCGCGGGAAAGGCGACGAGGTCGTCGGTCAGGCGATCGGATGCCTTGACGGTGTCGGGCAGCAAGTCGGCCTCGACCAACCGGATTTCGACCGGAAGCGGGTTGGTACCCGTGTTTTCCACGCGGATTTGCCCGCCCATCTGACGCCCGGACATCTGCAAGTCGAGGATGACCGGCTGAACCGTCATCGCCGCCTGTGCGGCGGCGGAAAACAAACCGAGAATGGCCGCAAACGCGGCGGCAACGAACAACGACTTCAACTTAAGCATCTTGCCCCCAAAAGTGCCGCCTTGCCGGCAACACGAAATTTGGCAGGCGTCGAAACCACGACGCCTGCCCCCCAATTCACTTCGGTATCAATCGTGCCACTGACATGGCTGAATGCCGTCACCCCGCCACGGAAATGGTGATGGTCAGCTGATCGGTGTAGGTGCCAGCAAGCATCGGGGCGTTGGTGGGGTCGCGCAGCAAGCCCATGCGGACGTCGAAGTCGCGCACGCCGGGCGGAACTCGCGAACCATGATCGTAGGTCCGGCTATCGCCGGGCGCCGACGGCACGAAGTTCAGAACGCCCCAGCTCTGGTCGCGCCAATTGGCGTTGTAGGTCATCCGGCGCATCCGCACGAAGCCAGCGGGCGGGCTGCCCGACGAGGCATCATGGGCCAGTCCGCCGTTCGAGCTGGTCACCGTGATCGTGTGCGTGGTGTTGCACGCCGCCTGACCGCGGACGCGGATCGCGACCTCGGCGGTCGACTGAACCGCATTGCCGGCGCTGTCAGCCACCAGCGCGGAGGGGATGGTCCAGGTGTTGCCGCTGAACTGCGACGCGCTGACATTGTTCGTCGAAGACGCGAACTGCCAGGTGCTGGGCAGGCTGCAGAAGGCTTCGGCGGTGCCGATGACATCGACCGAAGCGCTGTCCTGCGCCGCCGCCGGTGTTGCAAGCGTCGCCAGTGCAGCGACGCCGAGGATCAAAATGGATTTCATGACGGAGGTTCCCCCATGGCATGCGGAAAGGTGAGGACGAGCCGACATCTCAGTTCGTCGCCAAAGTGACGGTGACGCGGCCGCGATAGCTGCCGGCTTCGAGCATCAGATTGGGCTGTTCGGCCCGCGCTGCGGTCAGCGTCTCAAGTTTCGAGATATCGAGCCGCAGCCCCGCCGCAGGCGCTGCGCGCGCTTCGGGCCATTCCAGGAATGCCTGGTCGCTTCCACTGCGCGGGCGAAAGCCGACTGGTGCTGCCCATCCGACGAGCTTCGCATCAAAAGTGATGTGACGGGTCATGTAGGCGGGCTGGGCATAAGGCTTCGCGGTCTCAAGCGTCATCGGCTGCCCCTCGATCGTCAGCCGGTGCGAGGTGTTGCACCAGGCGTCGGCGATCACTGCGGTACCGACCGTCGTTGGCACCTTAAGCGACGCAGCGAGGAGGCCGTCAGGACCCGACAGATCGCCGAGGTTGATCTCGGTGACGTTGGGCGATCCCAGGCTGCAGGCGCCGATCACGGTCGACCCGAGCTCGATCTCGGCGGAAACTTCATTCGCATGGGCAACGCCGGATACAGCAAGCGCTGCGATCCCGACGGTCACCAATTTGAGGCGATGGAACATATCGTCACTCCCAAACAAGATCAGCATCACTGGGCGAGCGAAACGGTGAGGCGAACCTGACCGTTATAGCTGCCCGCGACGGGACGAAGATTGTTGGCCACGGTCGGATTGGAAAGCGTCAGCTTCATCTGACCAATATTCGCCTCGGGTGCGGAGATTTCCTGGCCCGACGCGGCCGTGCTGGTGACGTTGCCCGTGACATCGTCCCAGACCAGCGTCGCGGTGTAGTCGACGCGATTGGTGAACGACGCCGAGTCAGAAACGAACGTCACGGTGTCGTGCCGCAGCGGGTCGGCCGTGATCGTGACTTTCGACGGTGCGTTGCAATAGAAGCTCGCCGCAAGTTCGCGCTCGTCGGTGCCACTGAAATCGCTGACGATCTGCCCCGTCGCGCCGGTCAAGCTGCCGAGGTTGATCGGAGTCGAACTGATCGACAGTTCGGAGCAAAAGGGCGCGACTTGCGATTTGACGGTAAAGGTGTCGCTGTCCTGCGCCATGGCAGGAACCGCATACACCGTGGCGCCCAGCACCAATGCGCGAAGCAGGGTGGTTTTCACGATCTTCTCCTATACTCATCCGCGAGGCGGACGTGCTGTTCGGCGGCTAGCGATGCCGCCATGATCTCACCGACCGGTGAAAAATTCATGGTCATGCCCGCACCGCCAATTCGACGATGATGGTGTCGCGATACCGGCCAAGGGCCGGGTCGTCGGTCGCACCGGGACCGTTCCAGCGCAGGCTCATCGTGCCCGACCGGTTGATGGCGGTGGCGTCACCCGACGACCACCCCTCTCCTCCGCCAAAGACACAGCCCGAACCTTGCTGATCGGACAATTGGTCGGCGCGACACCAGCCCAGAGCATTTGCCCCGGAGTCGGTGTCCACGTTGACCGAAATTTCATAAGGGATGCGCCGGGCTACGCCTTCGAGACCATGCTCGGCGACGAACCCGCCTTCCCCGGACCGTACGCGCAGTTGAAACGGCGCGTTGCAATCGAGACCGAAATGCGCCTTGGCATCGCCCTGGCGATTGAAGTCCAGTCGGTCCGCAGCGAGCATCGGCGGCGATGCCATGCGGCACCGGGCGCTGACTTCGCCCCGCAGATCGATCCGCAATTCGGTCGGCGCACCCAGCGGCGCATCGGATGACGTATAGCCGGTGCCCAACGCCGCCACACCGAGTTCGCCCGCCGAAGCGGTCGCCGCCCCGCCAATCCCGCCGAGCAGGAGCAGCAGGGCAGAGGCCCGGTGCAAGGTGATGGTCAATCCGCGCATAAAATCCGATGTCCGCTGGATGCGATCCGAAAGCGTTCCCCGCCCGGCCTGTCATCGACACCAAGAGGCGCGATAACAGACGGGCGGGGAATGCCGATTAGATGGCGGTGGCGGTGAAACGGACGTAGCCGTTATAGTCGCCAGCAACCGCACGACGGTTCGACGGGTCGGCAACGACCTGGATCGAGTCGGCGCCGCCGAAGGCACGCAGGCCGGTTTCGAATGCACCACCGGTCGCGCCGGTCAGGCTCTTGACGCCGCTAGCTTCGCCAACCGTGCTCAGGGTCGCATCCTGGCCCGCACCGACATAGACACCAGCGTCGGTGACGACGACGACGTCGAAACGATTGGTGAACGAGCTGGTATCGGCGCTCGACGACGTGCTGGTCAGTGCACCGACCGACAGCGTCACGTTGGCGGCGCCGTTGCACCACACGTTGCCGAAGCTGCGGTTGGTGAAGGTCTGACCCGCGAACTGGCCGTTGGCGTTTGCGAGATTGACGCTGATGTCGGCCTGGTCCCAAGCCGCGTCCGAAGCGGCGCCCGACTTGTGGTTGCCAACGCCGCACGCCTTGTCGACGGTCGCGCTCAGCAGGACTTCACCGGTCGCGCTCGTCTGCGCAAAGGCCGGGGTCGAAGCAAGCAGGCCAATGGCCGAAACAGCAGCAAAAAGGGTCTTCATGATCATCTCCACATGTTGAACCGACCCGGCGGGCCGGCGTAGCTTTCCCGGAAGACCGTCCCCCTCCCCACAGGATGGAAACCGGCCCCTTGTTGCGCCGCGATCGCTCGCCACGCATCCACCTGCTCGCGCCGGGATTGGACACGAACCTGCGGCGGGGCCGACGGCCCCGAGATTGGGCTTTGCCCGCAAGGACGCAGCCGCAACTCCGCCGAACAGGCCGAAGCCCGCCGACAAAAGCTCTATGGTTAGTTTGCGTGGCCGTTACTCGGCCGGTAGCCCCCCGATCGCCGTGGCGATCAATGCCCCATTAGTCGTCCAAAGCGGTGCGACAGTGTCCGCCTGGCTCCCCCTCGCAGAACCAATCCTTAATCTTGTGTCAACTAACTGCGGGGCGGTCGTCCCGACATCGTGAAAAAAACGTCCGACTATCGTGAATACTGGAAGGCCGCTTCTGTCTCAGTTCAGGACATTAACCAGTGGATCAACGCGTTACCGTGCTTTGCCAAAACGGACCCAACAAAGTTCAGGTTCTTTCGAGCGCCGCGATGCCGATTTTGACCCCGGTCATTCGACCGACGCCCCTCCGAGTCGCCCCGAGTCGCAAGCGCGACGGGACAGCAGGAATCGCTTCACCGGGGAATTTGTGCGCTATGCCTTATGGATAGGGAACGTCCGGATATGCTGGTGGGTTGGCTCGCTACGGGAAGTTGTGTCGCGCGCGGGTCGTGCGCGAAGCCATGCCGCCGCGTCTCCGGACCATGGCGGGCCGACGCCAAGCGCCGGTAAACACGTCAAAAGTGGAAATGGTCGGGGAGACAGGATTCGAACCTGCGACATCTTGCTCCCAAAGCAAGCGCGCTACCGGGCTGCGCCACTCCCCGACGCCGTCGCGCCTTTAACAGGCTGGCGCGGGATGTCTATCCCGGCCGGCCCGTCCGCCCCTAACCCGCCGACGTCGCGATCAGCCGGGCGTAGAAATCGATCATGCGCTGGAAGCTGTCGATCGCCATATGTTCGTTGGTGCCGTGGATCATCGCCGTTTCCTTCAGCGAAAAATGCATCGGCATGAACCGGTACACATCCTGCGACACCCCTTCCATGCTGCGGCTGTCGGTGCCGGCGACGACGAGCGTCGGGGTGAGCACCGCTTGCGGTGCGTCGGCGCGCGCGGCGGCGGCGATCCATTTCCAGCCCGGCGAACTGGTCGACGACACGCGCGAGGGTTCGCGCGGCGGCTTGACCCAGGCAAGATCGACCTTGGCATCGCCGACCGCGGCTCGCGCGCGCGCCATGACGTCGGCCGAGCTGTTCCACGGCGCGATGCGATAGTTGATCAGCGCATTGGCTGATTGCGGCAGGACATTTTCCTTGGGGCTCCCTTCCAGCATCGTCGGGGCGATGGTGGTGTGAAAGGCCGCGGCGGTCGAGGGCGTCGCGCCGAGCTGGCGCTTCAGCAGCGGCGCGAACAGCCAGGGGTTGGCGACCGCCATCCTGGTCGTGCCGCCCTTCTTTGCCGCCAGTGCCCCGATCATCGCCGCGCCGGGACCGCGCAGTTCGATCGGAAAGGGATCGCCGGTAATCCCGAGCACCGCCTTCGCGAGCGTTTCGACGCCGGTTTCGGCGGGCGGCATCGAACTGTGGCCGCCGGGAGCGTTGGCGGTGACGCGCAGCGTCGCATAGCCTTTTTCGGCGATGCCGATCATGATCGCGGGACCATCGATGACCGGGGTGTCGGTGAGTATGAGGCTGCCTTCGTCGAGGGTGAAGATCGCCTTCACCCTCTCTGCCTTGAGCTTCGCCGCCGCCGCGATCGCGCCGGTGCCGCCGGCTTCTTCGTCGTGGCCCGAAACGAGATAGATGCCGCGTTTCGGCCTGAAGCCCGCCCTCGCCAGCGCCTCGGTCGCCTCGAACAGTCCGATCAGCGAGCCCTTGTCGTCGACGGTGCCCCGGCCCCACACCGCCTGCTCGGCGATCGTCCCGGCGAAGGGCGGGTATTTCCAGTCCTTTTCGGTCCCCGCGGTCACCGGCACGACGTCCTGATGCGCCATGACGATGATCGGCGCGAGCGCGGGGTCGCTGCCCGGCCAGTGATAGACGAGCGTCCGGTTGGGCAGGATCGTCCGTGTCATCGCGCCGTGGGTCGCGGGATAGGTCGCCGCGAGCCACGCATGGAGTTTATCCCATTCGGCGATCTGGTTGTCGGCCGGGTCCTGGTGCGAGATGGTCAGGAACTGGGCCGCCGCGCTCAGATGCGCGACCGCAGCGTCCCGATCATAAGCGGGAACCGCGGCAAGCCGCACGTCGCTGCCATCGGCGATGTTCGCCGGCTCGAAGGTCGCGGTGCGGACCGCGACAGTTCCGGCGATGACTGCCACGATGGCCAGTCCGCCCAGCAGGATCACTCGTTTTTTCACCGTCACCGCTCCCCCGTATTTTGGGGCATTGGAGCGGGATAGGTTTCAATTTGCAAGGAAAATGGTGGGCCCGGCAGGACTCGAACCCGCAACCTAGCCGTTATGAGCGGCCGGCTCTACCATTGAGCTACAGGCCCCCGAGGGGATGGCGTGGCGATAGCGGAGCGCGGCGAGGCTTGGCAAGCGCGATCAGGGCGCTGGTAGCTAACGTTGCGCCATATCGAGAATCGCCGCCGCGGTGGTCGGTTCGACCCCGCGTTTTGCAAGATGGCCAAGCACCACGTCCCACCAGCGATAGAAGGCCGCAAGGTCGGCGTCGGTGCGGACATAGGGCGTGTTGCCCGGTTGCAGCGACGGCGAATGGAAGGAGAAGTTGAGCACCGGCAGCCGCGCCGCGACCGCGAGGTCGATCGCCGCGCACGCCTTGGCGGCGGGAATGCCCTCGGGCGTCAGCGCGATCCGTTCGGCAAGGCCGAGCCGCGCCAACGCGGCGCGGGTGTTCGACGAGGTCCGGTGATAGAGCCAGCGCCCGACCGGCCCGAGCAGGCCGCCGAACAGCGTCGTCACCGGCATTTCGAGCAGGCGCGGCCCGCCGGTCTCGACCCACCAGGGATAGAGCGGCATCGCGCGATAATCGGGGCCGTGGCCGGGGCGATAATCGAAGCCCGAGCGCACCGACGTGTCGCAGCGGAAGCCGAGGTCGGCGAGCATCGCCGCGCTGTCCGGGCCGATGCCATAGCGACCGGCGCGGTACACCGTCGGCG
The DNA here is from genome assembly GCF_001427085.1 of Sphingopyxis sp. Root1497. Classification (NCBI taxonomy): domain Bacteria; kingdom Pseudomonadati; phylum Pseudomonadota; class Alphaproteobacteria; order Sphingomonadales; family Sphingopyxidaceae; genus Sphingopyxis; species Sphingopyxis sp. Root1497. The sequence continues at coordinate 1,447,746 of NZ_LMGF01000005.1, read as the reverse complement.
CCGCGCCGAAACGCGCCGCGATCGCGTCGCGCAGCGCGGTCATCTTGGCGCGTTGCAGGTCGGGCGGGAGGTTGCCGGTGTAGCTGTTGTAGGCGCTGACCACTTCGTCGTGCGGCGGCGTGACCCATGGGTGGAGCTGGGCACCGACCTCGCACCGCCCCGCCGCGCGCGCCGCGCCGAGGATCGCGACGGCGCGGTCGTCGGCGACGATCGGCCAGTCGACGAGATAGATGGGCGCGACCCCGGCGCTTTCGAAAAAGGCCTGACAATCGGTGAGCGCGGGGACCGAATCGAGCCGGTAGCCGGTGCGCGCGAAAGGCGCCGACCAGTCGAAATCCTCTTCGGTATCGATGGTCACCCAGAAGCGCGGGCTTTCGTCCGGTCGCAAGCGGACCAGATCCGACGCCGCGGGTGGCTTCAACAGATTATCCGCTCGTTCCACCGAGCTCTTCCCCTGCACGAGGTGCCCTGCCCCGATCAGTCTTCATGCTGCTGGACCATCGGATCCAGGGCAGACGCCGGGGTGGCGGAGGGAAGGTGCAAGGTCAAGGCGTTATGCCCGATATCGAGACGACCGCCCGCCGCGCGGGCGAGGCTGTCGACGAGCCGCAGCGAAAAGCCGAGGCTGAGAATCGCCGCGCCCGGCGCGTCGCCCTCGGGGCTGTAGCTGGGATCGAGCAGGTCGCGGGCGGGCGTGAAACGGATCGCGACCGGGCGCACGAGCCGGAGCTGAAGTTCGTCTGCTTTCGCCGGATCGGTGACCAATTGCCCGACGAGTGTCGCGTTCGATTCGAACACATCGACCAGCGCGGTGATCAGCCGCCCGATCATCCGCCGCGCGCTGATATCCTCGACCGCGGCGTGGAACGGCCCGCCGACGCGCGAGATGCTGACCCCGACGCCATGTTCGGCGAACAATGGCGCGAGTTCGCGTTCGACCTGCGCGGTGATCGCCTCGATGTCGCTGTGCCCGCTGGCGGGGGCCACCGTCGTCGGGGCGGGCTGGGTCGCCGTCTGAAGATCGTCGATGATCGCCTGCACCGCCGCGGCGTCGGCGACGATCGTGTCGGCCATGGCGCGATAGGCGCCGCTGACGGGGCCGAACATCTGACCCGAGATGATCTGCGCGAAGCCCGAGATCGCGTTTAACGGGCTGCGCAGTTCGTGGATCAGCTGGCGGATCGAATCGCCGGCATTGTCCTCGGCGGGCAGGCCGTAGGGAATTTCGTTGCGATGCGGGCGCCGCGCGCTGCCGCGATAGCCGCGGAACTGGCCGCTGACGTGGTCGAACCAGGGCAAAGCCGAGAAACGCCATTCGCCGGCGTCGGCCTCGGCGCCTTCGAGGATCATGCGCGCGTTGATCATTTCGGCGCGCTGGCGGAACGCCCCCGCCGCGACGCCGTCGGTGCCGGGTTCGCCGCCGAACGCCGCCTCGGCGATCGACAGCCCGATCGCGGCGCCGCGCGGGACACCCTCGACCCAGTGAATGACGCCGTCGGAACCGGTTTCGAAGAGGAAGGATTCGCGCGCGACGGGTGCGGCGCGCGACGCGGTGGACGGCTGGCCACGGCCCGCCTGATATTTGTCGATGCGGCGGACGAGTTCGCTGATCTGGCTCGGTTCGGTGTCGGGCGCCGGCGTCGGCGCCGGTTCGGATACGGACTCGGCTGTTGCGGCCTCCGGTTCCGCGATCCGGTCGGGCTGCGGCAGCGCGACCGAGGCGGCGCCGAGGCTGGCGAGCGCGCGGTTGACGCCTTGCGGCAGGTCGCTGCGCGCGGCGAGGAACGAGCGCGCCATCGGGCCGGTCGCGGGCAACAGTGCGAGCCAGTCGGCCTCGGCCAGTTGCGCGTCGCGCAGCATCGCGAGCGACACCGCGGGCACGTCGTTGGCGTAGAGCGCGACGATCGGCGCGAACCGGCTGTGGCGCGCGATCGACCTGGCGCAGTCACGGCGGACATTTTCGGGAATTTGCGGGCGCAAGACCGCGAGCGCGTGGAGCGAGCGGCGAATATCGTCATCGGCCAGTTGATTGCCGCGCTGCGCGAGAATATCGGAGAGTTGACGCCAGGCCGCGACACAGGTTCGCCGGTCGGCCGGCGCCTGACGCAATATGGTCGCGATCATCGTGTCGGCTGTCACGCGGTGCGGGCCCCCACCCCGTTGGTTGGTTAGCAGATATTTACCGGCTAGCGTGAATCATCCGGTCATGAAAGCGCCTTAACCAACCGCGTCGCATTGTGGGACAATTGCAATCGCCTGAAATATTATTATGGTCAGCGCCTCCAGAGGGAAGCGGAAGTTACAATATGGCGAGCCAGAAATTCGATCAGATCGACCTGCAAATCCTGCACGAACTGCAGAAGGACGGGCGGATGACCAATGTCGAACTCGCCCAACTGGTCGGATTGACCGCCCCGCCATGCCTGCGCCGCGTGCGCGCGCTCGAGGAATCGGGGGTGATCCGCAGCTATCATGCCGACCTCGACGCCGCCAAGCTCGGCTATGGCATCACGGTGTTCGCGATGGTCAGCCTGCGCAGCCAGGCCGAATCCGATTTGAAGGCATTCGAGGACTATGTCGGCGCGCTCGCCGAGGTGCGCGAATGCTATATGCTCAACGGCGAGATCGACTTCCTGCTCAAGGTCGTCGCACGCGACCTGCAGAGCTTCCAGTCGTTCCTGACCGCCCATCTGACCTCGGCGCCCAATGTAACGAGCGTCAAGACCTCGCTCACGATCCGCACCGCAAAGCAACTCGCGGGAATCCCCGTCGAACCCTGACGGTTTCGAACCGGACATGAAAAAGGGCGCCACCCGCCGGGATGGCGCCCTTTTCGTTTGGGTACGGAGCCCCTTAGTTGGTCGGCGCCGGAGCCGGAGCTGCCGCCGCGGGAGCCGCCGCCGGCGTGTCGATCTTCACCGTCCACAGCTGGGCGAGGCGCTTGCGCGGGCCGACCACCGATGCAAAGCTCGCCTTGGCGCCGGCGGCGTCGCCGGCCAGCGCCTGCGCAACGCCCATGCGATAGGTCCACAATTCCTTGTCGCCGCCCGCCGCGAGTGCCGCCTTGTACAGCGGGATCGAATCGGCATAGCGACCGTAGCCGACCATCGCATCGCCGGTCGCGCCCGCGGTCTTGGCGACCGAAAGCGTCGAAGGTTTCGCGGCGTAAGCGGTCAGCGTCGATTCCTCGTCGCCGATGCGTTCGCTCTGGGTCTTGAGGACTTCGTCGAGCTTGGCGTCGGTCGCCTGGATAACCTTGCGGTCCTTGCCATATTTGATGACCGCGACGGCTTCGCCCGGCAGCGCGGCTTCGGTCGCAAGCGCCGCATATTCCAGATATTCGGGGCGCTGGAGCATCGCCCCAGTCGCGCGCATCAGGCGCAGCGTGTCGAGTCCGATTTCCTTGTTGTCGCCTGACTGCTGCAACAGGATGAACAGCGTCTGGCGCCACACTTCGGGCTGGCTGTAGTCGCGCAGACGCAACGTCATCAGGTCGACGACCTCATCGTGGCGCTTCGCCGCCTGCAGCTTCTGGATCGGGCGGACATAGAGCTCGTCCGACGGCCGCTGGCCAGCGGCGCGTGTGGCCTCGATCGAGGCTTTCGCCAACTCAACCGCCCTGTCGAGCTGATTGGTCTGCAAAAGGCTGTCGACCACGAACAGGTCTATCGCGGGTTCCTTGGAGCCGGCGGCCTTGGCGGCCTCGAGCCGCTGGATCGCCTTCGCATAGTCCTTGTCCTGATAGGCGAACTGACCCGAGAAGAAATTATAGGTCGCAACGCTTTCGGCGGGCGTGATGCCCGACGCCAGCATCTCGTCGAGCCCCTTGCCCTGCGTTGCCTTATCCTTGGTCAGGATACCGAGCTGCAGCGTGTAGAAGGCGATCCAATATTTGTCCTCGGGGGTCGATGCGGTGCCCTGCCCCTCGGCCAGCGCGGCCTGAAGCGCCGCCGAATCCTTGGCGTTGGTCGCGTCCATCATCTTTTTGACCGAGGGGCCGAACGCCTTGCTCGCTGCGATGGTCGCGCCCTTCTTGGCCTCTTCTTCCTTGCCCTTCTTCTTTTCCTTCTTGGGCTTGTCCTGCGCAGCCGCGGGGGTGGCCGACATCGCCATCAGCGCGCAGCCCAGCACAGCGGCCATGGCCGTCGCGGGCATCGAGCGGAAACGGGTGAACATCTGAAATCTCTCCTTCGATTCGGCCGCCGCGCGCATAGGCACGCGCAGGTTCGACCGCGCTCTAAACGCGGCTAAACCTCCGACGTTGCCATGGCAAGACAGGCCCGGTTGATTTTGCAATGACCGGGGGCGGCTGAACGGCGATTGAACCCCGTTCGTCGATAAGGTTCAGGCGATCGCGTCGATCGCCTGGTTGATTTCGCGCAGGACCGCCGGATCGCCGGGGGCGCCGGCCATCGCGGCTTCGGCGAGCTGGATCAGCGGGATGATGCCGAAGGTGGCGGCGAGCCCCTTCAGGCGAAGCGCCGCGACGTTCCAGTTGGCGTCGCAGCGGGCGCGGCGCATCAGGTCGCTGAGGTCGCGCGCGCTGCCGGTGAACGCGTTGCGCAGGTCGAGCGTCATCGCGGGATCGTCGCCGACCGCCGCGTTCAGATACCGATCAAGAGGGCCGCTATCGAACGACATTCCACAGCCTTGACAGTCCATGGTTAAGTTTCCGTTTCATGGCGGGCATTTGCTGCTAAGATGCGACTATGACGGGGGATAAAAAAATCGTCGGTTTGTGGCGGGAATCCGCGGCAAATCCGGATACGGACAGCCAGGCGGCGGAGCCGGTGGCAGCGGGCGCGGTCGTGCCCGAGGCAGAGGCGCCCGCGCCCGCCGAACGCGACTGGCTCGACATGTCGGCGCTCGCCGGCGAAGCGGACGTCGAGGACGCGACGGCAAGTCCGTCGGTCTGGCGCGACCGCATCGCCCCCGCCCTGCTGATCCTGCTCGGCCTCGTCTGGACCGTTTTCGCCGCTGCGGCGGCAACCGACAGCTTCGCGCGCGCGCCGGCGATGGCCGAATGGCCGGCGCTGGTCGCCACTATCGCGATGCCGCTGACCTTGCTCGCGGTGCTGTGGATGGCACTGTTGCGGTCGAGCCGATCCGAACAGGCACGTTTCGCGCGCGTCGCGACCGCGCTGCGCGACGAGAATGCGGCGCTCAACCAGTCGATGCACTCGCTCGGGCTCCATCTTGCCGATGCACAGCGCCAGCTTGCCGAACAGGCGACGACCGTCCAGCAGCTCGGACTCGATACCGTCGCGCGGCTGACCGAAAGCAGCGACAAGCTCGCCACCAATGCCTCGGTGATCGCCAACGCTCACGACCAGCTCGCACGGTCGAGCGATGTCGCGATGCAGCGGATGGACGGTCTGCTCGCCGGCCTGCCGCGCATCGACGATGTCGCGCAGCGGCTCGCGGGCAATTTCCGCGAGGCGGGCCTCGTCGCGCACCAGCAGGGCGCGAGCCTCGAGGCGAAGCTCGCCGCGCTCGCCGAGGAAGCGGTCAAGGCCGCGCAGACCGGCGAAACGTCGGCGGCGACGCTGAACGATGCGATCGGATCGCTCGAAGCGCGGACCCGGCAGGCCGAAACCGACCTGCTCGCCGTATCGGCGCAGGTGACCGGCGCGCATGAAACGACGCTGGCACAGATCACGCAGGTCGCGACCGCGCTGCACCACGAACTGACCTCGACCGTCGATGCGATGGGCGCGCGGCTGGGCGAGACCTGGCAGCAGTTCCGCGACGGCGTCGCGACCTCCGCCGGTCAGCTCGACGACCGGCTCGCGGTCGCGCGCGATGCGAGCGACGCTATCGGCGCGCGCCTGGCGGCGCATGGCGAGGCGAGCGAGCAATTGGCCGCGCAGGTCACCGGGCACGTCGCCGAAATCGGCGATCGGCTGGAGTTCCTCGACGTCAGCGTTTCGGCGAGCGCCGGCGTGATCGGACGCGCCATCGACGACACCAAGTCGCAGCTCGCGGCTTTCATGCAACAGGCCGAGGCCGGCAACGGCACCGCGCACCAGTTGATCACCCACGCCGAATCGCTGCTGCTCGCGCTCGACGCGGTGACGCGCGAACTCGACGAATCGCTGCCGCACGCGCTGGAACGCATCGCGTCGCACGGCAAGGTGACCCGCACGACGCTCGGCGACCTGCGCCCGATGCTCGAAGCCTCCGAACTTGTCGCGCAATCGACGCTGTCGCATGTCAACGCGGTGCAGGCGACGCTCGCGTCGAACGAAACCCAGATGACGGGTCATGCGGAAAGCCAGCAGGCGCTGGTCGAACGGATCAACGCGTCGCTCGCCGAGGCCGATACCGCGCTCGCCAGGCTGCGCGACGGGGCCGACCAGTTCGCCGAACAGGGCGGCGCCAGGATGATCGCGACGCTGGGCGCGGTGCGCGAGACCGCCGAGTCGGCCGCGAGCCAGGCGCAGCAGACGCTCGAAGCGCTCGTCGCGGGCGCGCGCGAGGCGATGCAGTCGACCGCCACCGAGGCGATCGACGCCGCGTTCCGCACCGAGATCATGAGCCAGCTCGACGCGATCGGCGAAGCGTCCGAACGCGCGGTCGCAGCGGCGAACAACGCCACCGACCGGCTGATGCGCCAGCTGATCACGATCATGGACACCAGCGCCAATGTCGAGGCGCGCGCCGCCGAGGCCGAACAGGCGATCGCGGCGTCGGACCGCGATTCGCTGGCGAAGCAGGTCGGCCTGCTCACCGAATCGCTGAAATCGACCGCGATCGACGTCACCAAGATCCTGTCGAGCGAAGTCAGCGACACCGCATGGGACGCCTATCTCAAGGGCGACCGCGGGGTGTTCGCACGGCGCGCGGTCAAGCTGGTCGAGAATAGCGAGGCGAAGGAAATCCTGCGCGTCTATCAGAACGACGACGCCTTCCACGCCTCGGTGAACCAGTTCATCCACGATTTCGAGGCGATGCTGCGGCTGTTGATGGGTGCGCGCGACGGGTCGGCGATCAGCGTCACCCTGCTGTCGTCGGATATCGGCAAGCTCTATGTCGCGCTGGCGCAGGCGATCGACCGGTTGCGGGGCTAGAACGCGTCGTTGCGAGCGAAGCGAAGCAATCCAGAGCGGTTGCCGCAGACTCCGGATTGTCGCGTCGCCTGCGCCTCCCCGCAATGACGGGGTGATTTAGGCGCGCCCGCTCAGCACATTGGGGTCGGCCCAGCCGTTCACATAGGCCACATAATAGATGGCGAAGCAGATCGCCGCCGCGATCGTCATCTGGGCGAGGACGCGCTTCGGGCGGAAGGTCGCGGGGGCGCCGCGATCCTGCCCCGCGATCAGCGGCGCGGCCTCGTCCTCGGCCCGGCGACCATGGAAGGGCAGCACGAAAAAGGCGCTGAACACCCAGAAGAGAGTGAAGATCGCGAGCGCGGAGGTCCATTTCATGGTGCCGCTCCTTACAGGTCGACCAGCATGACGTCGACCACCGGTTTCTTGCCGGTCCAGTCGGTCGCGATGCGGCGGACGCCGAGGCGGATCGCCTCGCGCTGCTTGTCGCGATCCTTGGAGGGTGCGCGCGCCGCCATCGCGGCGGCCTCGCGCATCTCGTCCACGAACGCCTCGCGATCGTCCTCGACCGGGACGCCGCGATAGCTGACCGCACTTTCGGTGAACTTGCCCTTGGTGAAGATCGCCGCGACGGTGATATGGCCGTTGACCGACAGCTTGCGCCGTTCGTTGATCGTCTCGCCGTCGGCGGGCAGGATGACATCGCCGTCGAGGATCAGGCGCCCCGAGTGAACGCGCTCGACGATCTTCGCCGGACCGGGCGCCAGGCGGACAAGGTCGCCATTTTCCTGGATCAGCGCGTCGGGCACGCCGCGTTCGAGCGCAAAGCGCGCCTGTTCGTGCATGTGACGGATCTCGCCATGCACGGGCACCACGAGCCTGGGGCGGAGCCAGCCATAGAGCGCGGCGAGTTCGGGCTGGCCGGGGTGGCCGCTGACATGGATATGCGCCTGCTTCTCGGTCACGGTCAGCACGTCCTTGGCGGCGAGCTGGTTCATGATCCGCCCGATCGCGACTTCGTTGCCCGGGATCTGCTTCGACGAGAAAACGACGGTGTCGCCGGCCTCGAGCTTGATCTGATGGCTGTCGGACGCCATGCGCGCGAGCGCGGCGCGCGGTTCGCCCTGCCCGCCGGTGGCGATCACCATCACCTTGTTTCGCGGCAGGCGCATCGCCTCGTCGAAATCGACCGTCGGCGGGAAATCCTTGAGATAGCCGACCGAGCGCGCGACGCCGAGGATGCGGTCGAGCGAGCGGCCCGCGACGCACAAAGTGCGCCCCGTCGCCCGGGCGACCTCGCCCAGCGTCTTGAGCCGCGCCGCGTTGGAAGCGAAGGTGGTGACGATCACCCGGCCCTTCGCCGCACCGACCGCGGTCGACAGCCCGTCGAACAGTCCGCCCTCGCTGCCCGACGCCTCGGGATTGAAGGCGTTGGTCGAATCGCCGACGAGCACGTCGATGCCCTCGTCGCCGAGCTTGGTGAGCGCGGCGGCCGACGAGGGCTTGCCCAGCACCGGGTCGTCGTCGAGTTTCCAGTCGCCGGTGTGAAAGACGCGGCCATAGGGCGTGTCGATCACCGCCGCGCTCATCTCGAGGATCGAGTGGGCGAGCGGCACGAAGCGGATCCCGAAGGGGCCGAGCTGGAATTGGGCGTCGATGTCGACGACATGGACCTTGACCTGCTTTTCCAGCCCTTCCTCGATCAGCTTGCCCGAGATCAGCCCCGCGGTGAAGCGGTTGGCATAGAGCGGCACGCCGAGGTCGGCGGCGAGATAGGGCAAGGCGCCGATATGATCCTCGTGCCCGTGGGTCAGGACGATGCCGAGCAGGTCCTTTTTGCGGTCCTCGATAAATTCGAGGTCGGGCATGATGATGTCGATGCCCGGATAATCATGGGTGCCGAAGGTCACGCCGAGGTCGAGCATGATCCATTTGCCGTCGCAGCCGTAGAGATTGGCGTTCATGCCGATCTCGCCCGAGCCGCCGAGCGCGAGGAAAAGCAGTTCCTTGCCGGGTTTGGTCATGCCGCGTTCCGTTGATTGTACAAATGCATTAATCCATTGAGAGTGAGGTCGGGGTCGATGCGGTCGAACAGGTGCGCCTGCTCGTCGAACAGAGTGGCGAGGCCGCCGGTCGCGATCACGGTGAGCGGTTTGCCGATTTCGGCCTTCAGGCGCGCGATCAGACCCTCCATCATCGAGACATAGCCCCAATAGACGCCGATCAGCATCTGGCTTTCGGTGGTGCGGCCGATGACGCTCGGGCTGGCGGGCGCCTCGATCGCGATGCGCGGGAGTTTGGCGGCGGCAGCGACCAGCGCTTCAAGCGACAGATTGACGCCCGGCGCGATGATGCCGCCGAGATAGGCGCCGTCGGGACCGATATGGTCGAGCGTCGTCGCGGTGCCGAAGCTGATGACCAGCTTGTCCTTGCCCGGCTCGAGCGCCTGCGCCGAAATCGCGTTGACCGCGCGGTCGGCACCAACCGAGCGCGGCTCGTCGACCTTGAGCGCGATGCCCCAGGTCACCGGCTCGCGGCCCGCGACGAGCGCGTCGACGCCGAAATATTTATGCGCGAGCAATTGCAGATTGTGGAGCGCGCGCGGGACGACGGTCGAGATGATCACGGCATCGACCTGGCTGCGGTCGTGCCCCTCGATACGCAGCAACTGGTCGAGCCAGACCATATATTCGTCGGCGGTGCGGCGATCGTCGGTCGCGATGCGCCAGCGCGCGAGCAGCTCGGTTCCCCGGAACAGCGCGAATTTGGCGTTGGTGTTGCCGACATCGATCGCGAGCAGCACGGCTATTTCCCCTCTTCGAGCGGTCGGCGCAGTTCGATGTCGCCGGCATGGACCAACATGGTCTCGCCGCCGTCGCGGCGCAAGCGCAGCGCACCGTCGGGAGCCAGGCCGTCGAAAACACCGTCGATCCCCTGTTCGGACACGCGCAGCGGGGTGCCGACGCGATGCGCCTGCGGCAGCCAGGCGGCAATGATGCGACCGATGCCTTCCTGTCGCCAGGTCCACAGCGCGTCGGTCATCGCGATCGCGAGCGCGTCGGCGAAGCGGTCGCGATCGAGGCTGGCACCCTTGTCGCTGAGCGTCGCGGTCGGGCGATCGGGCAGTTCGGGCGCGGCGACGAGGTTCACCCCGATGCCGATCACGATGCTGTTGCCGGTGCGCTCCATCAATATGCCCGCGCATTTGGCGCCGTCAACCAGCAGGTCGTTCGGCCATTTGAGCTGTGCGCCAAGACCGGGTGCGAGCGCCGCGACGGCTTTCGCCAGCGCCACCCCGGCGACGAGCGCCAGCGTCGCGGGCGACGGGTCGCCGGCGGTCAGATGGACCACGGTCGAGCCCATGAAATTGCCCTGCCCGTCGTTCCACCCGCGCCCCAGGCGACCGCGACCCGCGGTCTGGCGGTCGGCGACGAGCCAATGCCCCTCGCCCACATGCTCGCCGCTGGCCAGCCGCGCCAGCAGGTCGGCGTTGGTCGAACCTGTCTCGGCGATCCGCTCTATCGGCGGAATCAGAACAGCACCGACGCGGCGCTGGCCGATGCGATGGCCAGCAGCGGAATGAAGAGATAGCCGATCACCGACAGCCACAGCGCGCTGACCGTCATCAGCACCCGTTCGACCGGCGCGGCCGGGGCCGCGAATTCGGTGTCGGAGGGGTCGTCGAACACCATCGTCTTGATGACCATGATATAATAATACGCTCCGATGACGGACGCGACGATGCCGGCGACCGCGAGCGGCACGAGGTTGGCGTTCACCGCGGCCTGGAACACCAGCAATTTGGGCCAGAAGCCGAACAGCGGCGGGATGCCCGCGAGGCTGAGCAGGAACACCGACATCGCGGCGGCGAGCCAGCCGCGCTTGCTGGCGAGGCCCGCCATCGCGGGGATGCTCTCGACGGCATTGCCGTCCGTATCGCGCAGCTGCAGCACGACGAGGAAAGCGCCGAGCGTGGTCACCACGTAAACCACCAAATAGGTCAGCACGCCCTCGACCCCCGCCTGCGTTCCCGCGGCGAGACCGATGAGCATGAAGCCGACGTTGTTGATCGACGAATAGGCAAGCAGGCGCTTGATATTCTTCTGCCCGATCGCGCCGACCGCGCCGAGGATGATCGAGGCGAGCGCGAGGAAGATGACGATCTGTTGCCAGGCACCGACCGCGGGGCCCATCGCGTCGATGACGACGCGCGTCATCAGTGCCATCGCCGCCACTTTCGGCGCGCTGGCAAAGAAGGCGGTGACCGGGGTCGGCGCGCCTTCATAGACGTCGGGGGTCCACATATGGAACGGCACGGCGCTGATCTTGAACGCGAGGCCCGCGAGCACGAAGACGATGCCGAAGATCAGCCCGGCGTTGAGCTGACCGCCCATCGCGGTGGCGATGCCGGCGAAATCGGTGGTGCCGCTGAATCCGTAGAGCAAGGAGATGCCATAGAGCAGCATGCCCGACGCGAGCGCGCCGAGGACGAAATATTTGAGCCCGGCCTCGCTCGACCGCTCGTCGTTGCGCATGAAGCTGGCGAGCACATAGGCGGCGAGGCTGTTGAGTTCGAGCCCGACATACAGCGTCATCAGGTCGCGCGACGAGGCCATGATCCCCATGCCGAGCGCGGCGAACAGGATCAGCACCGGGTATTCGGCGCGCATACCGCCCGCGAAGAAACGCGGCGCGATGAGGATCGACACGGCGCTGGCGCCATAGATGATCAGCTTGGCGAACCCGCCGAACGCATCGACCGACAGCGTGCCCGAGAAGACCGAGGCGTTGACCCCGAACAGCGCGACCACCGCGACCGTCGCGGCGGCGAGCGTCAGCAGCGCGGCGAGCTGGTACAGCCCGACCTGGCGATCGCCGAGGAAGGTGCCGAGCATCAGCGTGATCAGCCCGCCGATCGTCAGGATCAGTTCGGGCCAGACGAGCATGAGATCGGCGGTCATTGGACGCCTCCCGCATGATGCGCTTCGCCGGCGGCGGCCTTGCCATGGTCGGCGGCGGCCTTGGGCTTGCCGGCGCTGACATGCGCGTCACCGGCGGGCTTGGCCGGGGCGAGGCGCGCGACCACGGTGGTCACGTCGCCGCGCATCGGCGCGAGGAAGCTTTCGGGATAGACGCCCATCCACAGCGCCACGGCGGCCAGCGGCACCATGATCGCCCATTCGCGGGGGTTGAGATCGGGCATCGCCTTCACATCGTCCTTGGTGAGTGCGCCGAACACGATCCGGCGGTAGAGATAGAGCATGTACGCGGCGCCGAGGATGATGCCGGTGGTGCAGACGAAGGCAACCCAGCTCGACGATTCATAGATGCCCGCGATGCTGAGGAATTCGCCGACGAAACCGCTGGTGCCCGGCAGGCCGATCGACGCCATGGTGAACAGCATGAAGAACAGCCCATAGGCCGGCATGTTCACCGCGAGCCCGCCGTAACGGTCGATCTCGCGCGTGTGGAGCCGGTCATAGATCACCCCGACACAGAAGAAGAGCGCGGCCGAGACGACGCCATGGCTGAGCATGACGATCATCGCGCCCTCGATGCCCTGCTGGTTGAAGGCGAACAGGCCGGCGGTGACGATCGCCATGTGGGCGACCGACGAATAAGCGATCAGCTTCTTCATGTCGCTCTGCACCAGCGCGACGAGGCTGGTGTAGACCACCGCGACCATCGACAGCGCGAAGACGATCCACATCAGCTGCGCCGAGGCGTCGGGGAACATCGGCATCATAAAGCGGATGAAACCGTAACCGCCCATCTTGAGCAGCACGCCCGCGAGGATCATCGAACCCGCGGTCGGCGCCTGGACGTGCGCGTCGGGAAGCCAGGTGTGGACGGGCCACATCGGCATCTTGACCGCGAGGCTGGCGAAGAAGGCGAGCCACAGCCAGGTCTGCATTTCGACCGGGAAGTTGTAGTTCATCAGCGTCGGGATGTCGCTCGTTCCGGCTTCAGCGATCATCGCGATCATCGCGATCAGCATCAGCACCGATCCGAGCAGCGTGTAGAGGAAGAATTTGAACGCCGCATATTTGCGGTTCGCGCCGCCCCAGATGCCGATGATGAAATACATCGGGATCAAGCCGGCTTCGAAGAAGATGTAGAAGAGCAGCAGATCCTGCGCCGCAAAGACGCCGATCATGACGACTTCCATGATCAGGAACATCGCCATGTAGAGGCCGACGCGCTTGGTGATCGCTTCCCAGCTGGCGAGAATGCACAAGGGCATCAGGAAGGTGCTGAGCAGGATGAGCATCAGCGCGAGGCCGTCGATACCGAGTTTCCACGCGAAAGCCTGACCGAACAGGTCGGCGCTTTCGGTGAACTGCCACTGGGCACCGCCGATGTCGAACTGCGCCCATAGCAGGACGCCGAGCGCGAGGTTGACCAGCGTCGCACCGAGCGCGACCCAGCGTGCCTGTTGATCGCCGACGAAGAGGCAAGCGATGGCGGCGACCGCGGGAACCGCGAGCAGCAGCGAAAGAATGGGAAAGCCGCTCACAGGAACTTCACCATGGCCCAGCTGGCCAGACCGACAAGGCCGAGCAGCATCACGAACGCATATCCATAAACATAACCCGATTGCAGCCGCACCGCGAGCCGCGTGCCGCCCTGGACGAGCGCCGCCGCACCATCGGGACCGAAACGGTCGATGGTCTGTTCATCGCCGCGCTTCCAGAAGAAGCGGCCGATCGCGAACGCGGGCTTGACGAAGACGATGTCGTACAGCTCGTCGAAATACCATTTGCGGTAGAGGAAATTGTGCAGCAGCCCGAACTGCGCGACGAAGCGCGCGGGCAGACTGGTGTTGCGGATATAGCTGTTCCACGCGAGGAACAGCCCGATCGCCATCACCGTGAACGGCGTCCATTTGACCCACAGAGGCACTTCGTGCGCGGCGTGCATCAGATGCGCGTCGAACGCCAGCATGCTGCCCTGCCAGAAGGCAGTGCCTTCCTCCGGATAGATGAACTGATGGTGGAAGGCGATGCCGGCGAACACGGCGCCGATCGACAGCAGGATGAGCGGGATCAGCATCGTGATCGGGCTTTCGTGCGGGTGATAACCCGCGGTGCCGTCGCCCGAAACGCCATGGTGCGCGTCGTGATGATGATCGTCATGCGCATGATCGTCATGGCCGTGGCCATGCGCGTCGTGGACCGCATGCTGGATATGCTCGCTCTGCTCCCAGCGCGCCTTGCCATAGAAGGTCAGGAAGACGAGGCGCCACGAATAGAAGCTGGTGAGGAACGCCACGAAGATGCCGACCCAGAAAGCCACCACGCCGCCGCCACCGCTGGCGAATGCCGCCTCGAGAATGCCGTCCTTCGAATAGAAGCCGGCAAAACCCACGACGCCCGCGATGCCGACGCCGGTGATCGCCAGCGTGCCGAGCATCATCGCCCAATAGGTGATCGGGATCTGTTTCCGCAGATTGCCGTAATAGCGCATATCCTGTTCATGGTGCATCGCATGGATCACCGAACCGGCGCCGAGGAACAGCAAAGCCTTGAAGAAGGCGTGCGTGAACAGGTGGAACATCGCGGCGCCATAAGCGCCCGCGCCCGCTGCGAAGAACATGTAGCCGAGCTGCGAACAGGTCGAATAAGCGATGACGCGCTTGATGTCCCATTGGGTCGTCGCGACGGTCGCCGCGAAGAAGCAGGTCGCGGCGCCGACGAACATCACGACGCCCTGCGCGACCGGCGCGGTCTCGAACATCGGTGACAGGCGGCAGACCATGAAGACGCCCGCGGTGACCATCGTCGCGGCGTGGATCAGCGCCGACACCGGGGTCGGACCCTCCATCGCGTCGGGAAGCCAGGTGTGCAGGCCAAGCTGCGCCGACTTGCCCATCGCGCCGATGAACAGCAGCAGGCAGAGGATCGTCATCGTGTCGAGACGCATGCCGAGGAAGGTGATGCTGCTGCCCGCCATGCCCGGCGCGGCATTGAGGATGTCGGGGATCGACACGGTGCCGAACACCAGGAAGGTGCCGAAGATGCCGAGCATGAAGCCGAGATCGCCGACGCGGTTGACGACGAACGCCTTGATCGCCGCGGCATTGGCGCTCGGTTTCTTGTACCAGAAACCGATCAGCAGATAGGAGGCGAGACCGACGCCTTCCCAGCCGAAGAACATCTGGACGAGGTTGTTCGCGGTCACCAGCATCAGCATCGCGAAGGTGAAGAGCGAGAGATAGGCGAAGAAGCGCGGCTGGTCCGGATCCTCCTCCATATAGCCCCAGCTATAGAGGTGGACGAGCGCCGAGACCGTCGTGATGACGACGAGCATCACCGCGGTCAGCGTGTCGACGCGCAGCTCCCAGTTGAACTGGAGCGCGCCCGAACTGACCCAGTGCAGCACGGTGACGACCTCGGCCGTGCCATTGCCCCACACGAAGGACAGGAAGATCGGCCAGCTCAAGGCGCAGCTGGTGAACAGCGCACCGGTGGTGACCAGCTTCGACGCGAACGGGCCGATGGCCCGCTGGCCGAGGCCTGCGACAAGCGCCGCGAGCAGCGGCAGGAATACGATCGCCTGAATCACCGGCTTACCCCTTCATCCGGTTGGCGTCATCGACCGCAATGGTGCCGCGGCCGCGGAAATAGATCACGAGAATGGCGAGCCCGATCGCGGCCTCGCCGGCAGCGACGGTCAGCACGAACATCGCGAACACCTGTCCGACGAGATCGCCGAGCGCGGCGCTGAACGCGACGAGGTTGATGTTCACCGCGAGCAGGATCAGCTCGATCGCCATCAGGATGACGATGATATTTTTGCGGTTGATGAAGATGCCGAGCACGCCGAGCGTGAACAGCACGGCACTGACCGCGAGATAATGGCCAACCGAGATCACAGCTCAACCCCCTGCCCGACGCCCGGGTCGACGAGGCGCGTGGCATCCTCGGGACGGCGCTGGTTCTGCAACGAAATATTCTGGGTGCGCGCGCCGCCGCGCTGGCGGTGGGTCAGCACGATCGCACCGATCATGGCCACCAGCAGCACGATGCCCGCCGCCTCGAACAGGAAGATATACTTCGTGTAGAGCAGTTCGCCGATCTGCTGGATATTGCTCTTGTCGGCGACCGCGGGCGCGGCGCGCGCCGCGAGATCGATCCCGCCCGCGCTCCACGCGCCGACCGCGAAGATCAGTTCGGCGGCGAGGATGATCGCGACGAGCGCGCCGAGCGGCAGATAGCGCACAAAGCCGGCGCGCAATTCGGCGAAATCGATGTCGAGCATCATCACGACGAACAGGAACAGCACCGCGACCGCGCCGACATAGACGATGACGAGCAGCATCGCGATGAACTCGGCCCCCGCGAGCAGCATGAGACCCGCCGCGTTGAAGAAGGCGAGAATCAGCCACATCACGCTGTGGACCGGATTGCGCGCGAAAATCACCATCGCGGCGGACGCGATGACGAGCGTGGCGAACAGGTAGAAGGCGAAGAGCTGGATCATGTGCGCGCGCCCTTACCGGTAGGGCGCGTCGGCGGCAAGATTCGCCGCGATCGCGCGTTCCCATTTGTCGCCATTGGCGAGCAGCTTGGCCTTGTCATAGAGCAGTTCCTCGCGCGTTTCGGTCGCGAATTCGAAGTTCGGCCCCTCGACCACCGCATCGACCGGGCACGCTTCCTGGCAGAAGCCGCAATAGATGCACTTGGTCATGTCGATGTCGTAGCGCGTCGTGCGGCGCGAGCCGTCGTCGCGCGGTTCGGCCTCGATCGTGATCGCCTGCGCCGGGCACACCGCTTCGCACAGCTTGCACGCGATGCAGCGTTCCTCGCCATTCGGATAACGGCGCAGCGCATGCTCGCCGCGGAAGCGCGGGCTGAGCGGGTTCTTCTCGAACGGATAGTTGATCGTCGCCTTGGGCTTGAAGAAATATTTGAGCGTGAGGGCGTGCGCCTTCACGAATTCCCACAAGGTGAAGCTTTTGACGAGATGGGTGATGGTGGTCATGGGAATCAGTTCCCGACAGCGTTAGAATTGTTAAACTGGCAAAAGCCGACGTAGTATTTTGGTATATTCCGCCAGTGCCCATGATCGGTAACCTCCGCAGCCATTGCGCCCGGTCCCGATTTATAAGTCGGCGTTACAAGTGTCATGGACGTTATAATTTTACCATCTCCCGACACGTCAACGAACTCACCTCTTCCTACTGTCCAAGTAGCGCTGAACGTACCGGAAAAAGTGTCCCTTTTATCGGATTTGAAGTTGACCCTCGGGTATCGTTTGCCTTCAACGACATCTGTCTGCGTTAGCTCGCCTTGCAGATGAGTCGCTTCGCCCTTCTCATCCTTCAACTCGCACCGGATCGTCCCACTGGTCGGCGCGGGCGGCGGCGGCGGAACGAATATCGGTTCCCGAGCAGCAGCCTGCAGCAGCAGCGGAAGCGTCAAGCTCGCGATCACGCCGCATACCTCGTCAGCATCAGCCAGCCCGAGATCAGGAAGATCCAGATCAGCGAGATCGGCAGGAAGACCTTCCACCCCAGCCGCATCAGCTGGTCGTAGCGGTAGCGCGGGACGGTCGCCTTGACCCAGCTGAACACGAAGAAGAAGAAGAGGATCTTGCCGAACAGCCACACCCAGCCCGGAATGTCGAACCAGGGGATCAGGTCGATGTTGAGCGGCGGCAACCAGCCGCCCCAGAACAGCACCGCGTTGAGCGTGCACATCAGCAGGACGTTGGCATATTCGCCGAGCCAGAAGAGCGCGAAGGCCATCGACGAATATTCGGTCTGATAGCCCGCGACGAGTTCCGATTCCGCTTCGGTCAGGTCGAACGGCGCGCGCGCGGTTTCGGCGAGCGACGAGATCAGGAACATCACCGCGAGCGGGAAGAGCAGCAGGTTGAAGCCGAAGGCGTTGACGAAGCCGAGCCCGAAGCCTTCCTGCGCCTTGATAATCTCGTTCAGGTTGAAGCTGTCGGCATAGAGCACGACCCCGATCAGGATGAACCCGATGGAGACTTCATAGCTGATCATCTGCGCCGAGGCGCGCATCGCGGAAAAGAAAGGATATTTCGAGTTCGACGCCCAGCCCGACAGGATCACGCCATAGACGCCGAGCGACGAGATCGCGAGGATGTAGAGCAGCCCGACGTTGATGTCGGCGAGCACCGCGCCCGCATTGAACGGGATCACCGCCCACGCCATCAGCGCGACGGTGAAGGTGATGATCGGCGCGCTCAGGAACAGCCCGCGGTTCGCACCGGTCGGGATGATCGTTTCCTGCAGGAACACTTTCAGCCCGTCGGCGAACGACTGGAGCAGGCCGAAGGGGCCGACAACGTTCGGGCCGCGGCGCAGCGCGATCGCCGCCCAGATCTTGCGGTCGGCATAAATGATCATCGCGACGCTGAGCATCAGCGGCAGCGCGATGAGCAGGATGCCGGCGATCGTCGCGACACCCCACGCCCAGGTCGGGTCCATGCCCCACGAGATGAAGGTATCGGTCATTTCTTCGCGCCGTCCTGGTTTTTCCAACCATTATGCGGGCCGGGCTTCTCACTCTTGGGCGCGTTGAAACCGCGCCAGACGGCGTAGCCCATGCCGACAAGCAGGGTGCTGGCGATGATATGCACCGGGGTCATTCCGCGGCCTCCGCAAAGGTGACGCCATGGACCAGCTCTTCCGAGCAGCGCTGCATCGTCGGCGACGCGCGGCAGATGGCGTTGGTGAGATAGAAATCCTTGACCGGCGACGGGATCGCACGGGCCTCGGGCTTGGTCGGCAGCTTGGGAACCGTCCAGCCATAGTCGGCAAGCCCCTCGACGCCCAGCGCGGGCACCGCGGCGATCATCGCGGCGCGGCATTCGGCAAAGCTGTCGAAGCCGACGTTGACGCCGAGCGCGTCAGCCAAAGCCCTGAAAATGCTCCAGTCCTCGCGCGCATCGCCGGGGGCGAACACCGCCTTGTCGCTGCGCTGGACGCGGCCCTCGGTGTTGACCGTGGTGAAGTCCTTTTCGGTCCATGCCGCGGCGGGCAGGATGATATCGGCGGCGTGCGCGCCCTTGTCGCCATGATGGCCGACATAGACTTTCAGCGTGTCGGCGAAGGCGGTGAAATCGACCTCGTCGGCGCCGAGGAAGAAGGCGAGCTTCGGCTTCGCCGCGATCACGTCCTTGATTCCGCCGGGCAGGCCGTAGCCGAGCATCAGCGCGCCCATGCGCGCGGCCGAGAAATGGACGACGTTGAAGCCGTTCCAGCCGTCCTTGACCGCGTTCACCGCCTTGGCGAGCGCGAGGCCGGCACCATGGACGCCGGGCACCGACAGCGCGCCGCCGCCGAAGATCAACATCGGCCGTTCGGCGCCCTTCAGCGCATCGGTGACAGGCTTCGGCAGCTTCGCGACCAGCGCGGCGTCGTCGCCGAGCCATTCGGTCTTGTAGGTGAGGTCGGTTTCGGGGCCGATCGCGAAGACCTTGGCGCCCTTCTTCCACACCGCCTTGCGGACGCGCGTGTTGATCAGCGGCGCTTCCCAGCGCAGGTTCGTGCCGACGAGCAGGATCACGTCGGCGTTCTCCGCCTCGGCGATCGTGGTGTTGAAATTGACCGCCGACAGGCTGGTGACGTCGTAATCGAGCCCGGTCTGGCGCCCTTCGAGCAGCGTGCCGCCGAGCGCGTTGACCAGCGATTTCGCCGCGAACATCGTCTCGCAATCGGCGAGGTCGCCCGCGATCGCGGCGACCGACGATCCGGCGTTGACCGCCTTGATCGCCGCGAACGCCTCGGCCCAGCTGGCGGGCTGGAGCGCGCCATTCACCCGAACATAAGGCTGATCGAGGCGCCGGCGGACGAGGCCGTCGACATGGTGGCGCGTCTTGTCGTTCGCCCATTCCTCGTTCACATCGTCGTTGACCCGCGGCAAAACCCGCAGCACCTGACGCCCGCGGGCGTCGATGCGGACATTGGTGCCGACCGCGTCCATCATGTCGATGCCGAGCGTCTTGGTCAGCTCCCACGGACGCGCCTCGAACGCATAGGGCTTGCTGGTGAGCGCGCCGACCGGGCAGAGGTCGACGACATTGCCCGACAACTCACTCTGCACCGCATTTTCAAGGTAGCTGGTGATCTGCATATTCTCGCCGCGATAGATCGCGCCGATATCCTCGACCCCCGCGACTTCCTCGGCAAAACGGACGCAGCGCGTGCACTGGATGCAGCGGGTCATCACCGTCTTGACGATGGGGCCCATATATTTTTCGGTGACCGCGCGCTTGTTCTCGTCGTAACGCGTCGCGCCGCGGCCATAGGCGACCGACTGGTCCTGCAAGTCGCATTCGCCGCCCTGGTCGCAGATCGGGCAGTCGAGCGGGTGGTTGATAAGCAGGAACTCCATCACCCCTTCGCGCGCCTTCTTGACCATCGGGCTGTCGGTCTTGATCACCTGCCCTTCGGCAGCGGGCAGCGCGCAGCTGGCCTGCGGCTTCGGCGGACCGGGCGCAACCTCGACGAGGCACATGCGGCAATTGCCGGCGATCGACAGGCGTTCGTGATAGCAAAAGCGCGGGATTTCCTTCCCCGCCAGCTCGCACGCCTGCAGGACGGTTGCGCCCTGCGGGACGTCGAGTTCTACGCCGTCTACGGTTACTTTAGGCATCGTTTTCCACCAAAATCGTAATGTTCCCCGTGTCGGAGATCGCCATGAACTGATCGTCCGGGACGTAAACCGCACCCAGTTTCTTCCGCAGCACCTTTAACTCTTTCTCGTCCGCCGCCGCCGCCGCCGCGAAGGTTCCACATTTTGAAACGATGCGCGGTTCGAGCTTGTCCCATCGCGGTTGCGCGGTCTTGAGCAGCGGGCGTTTTCGGAATTTCGCCTTGGCAAAATTGACCATGAACTTGTGGTCGCCCGTCGCCGACGCGACCTTGTAGCTGCACTGCGCCCAGGCGCGCACGGTCGGCGTCACCTTGACGCACGCCTGCGCGGGCACCGCGAAATGCAGCGCACCCAGCATGGCCAAGGTCGAGGCGGCGGCGCGCAGCATCAGCTCTCTTGCGCTTTGAGCAGGCGGAAACTCGCGGTGGCGACGATCGAGCGGAGGCCCGCGACGCTCGTTTCGAGCTTCACGTCCTGCGCACAGAGTTTGACGACGGGCAGCAATTTGGTCGCGGCCTGCGTTTCGCCGTCGGATCCGACTTCGGTCGCGAACAGCGCGGCGACTTCGTCGGGGGTCGAGCGCGCGACGCACATCGCGACCTTGTCCGACGGCGCAAAAGTCGCGGCTTCCTTGCCCGTCGCGGCCTTGGCCAGCCGCGCCTTGAGCGGTGTAGCCTCGCGCGCCATCATCGCTTCGGCGAGCGCGGCGGCGAAGGGCAGGTTCTGCCCGCGCAGCCGTTCGCCGCGCGTGCCGACCTGCCGCGCGCACAGCTCGTTCGTGCGGACGAGGTTGCGCAGACCGTTGCCGTAGGAGGTCTGGCGAAAATCCTGCGTCAGCAGGTCGGCGACCTTATCGGGACTTTTTTCGGCGACGCACACGGCATAGCGCGCGAGCGTCTGACGCGCATCGGGATCGGCCTTGCTGATCGCGCCATTCTGCTCGCGCTCGGGGTCGGGCCACGGCGCCGGCGTATTGTCGACTTGCGGCGCCCGTTCGGGCGCCTGCGCTGCGGCAAGAAGAGCGAATGCAAGCGCGATCATTGCGTAGCTCCCACTTCGACAACCGGTTGGAAATATTGGACGATAGGCTTCACTCCGCCGCCTCCAACGCACCGCCATTGTCGCGAATACGGCGTTCGAGTTCGGGGCGGAAGTGCTTGATCAGGCCCTGGATCGGCCAGGCCGCGGCGTCGCCGAGCGCGCAGATGGTGTGGCCTTCGACCTGCTTGGTCACGTCAAACAGCATGTCGATTTCGCTGATGTCGGCGTCGCCGGTGCGCAGCCGTTCCATCACGCGCCACATCCAGCCGGTGCCTTCGCGGCACGGCGTGCACTGGCCGCAGCTTTCATGCTTGTAGAAGTAACTGATGCGGCTGATCGCCTGGACGACGTCGGTCGACTTGTCCATGACGATGGCGGCGGCGGTGCCGAGACCCGATCCGACCGCCTTCAGCCCGTCGAAATCCATCGGGCAGTCCATGATTTCAGCCGCCGGAACCAGCGGGACCGACGAACCGCCGGGGATCACGGCGAGCAGATTGTCCCAGCCGCCGCGGATGCCGCCGCAATGCTTGTCGATCAGCTCGCGGAAGGGAATGCTCATCTCTTCCTCGACGACGCACGGGCGCTCGACATGGCCCGAGATCTGGAAGAGCTTGGTGCCCTTGTTGTTCTCGCGCCCGAAGCTTGAGAACCACGACGCGCCGCGGCGCAGGATCGTCGGGACGACCGCGATGCTCTCGACATTGTTGACCGTCGTCGGACAGCCATAGAGACCAGCACCCGCCGGGAACGGCGGTTTCAGGCGCGGCTGGCCCTTCTTGCCCTCGAGGCTTTCGATCATCGCTGTTTCTTCGCCGCAGATATAGGCGCCGGCGCCGCGATGAACGAAGACGTCGAAGTCGTAACCCGACTTGGCGGCGTTCTTGCCGAGCAGGCCGGCGTCATAAGCCTCCTGCACCGCGGCGAAGAGCGTCTCGGCCTCGCGGATGAACTCGCCGCGGATGTAGATATAGGCAGCGCGCGCGCGCATCGCGAAGCCGGCGATCAGCGCGCCTTCGATCAGCTTGTGCGGATCGTGGCGAATGATCTCGCGATCCTTGCACGACCCCGGCTCGGATTCGTCGGCGTTGATGACGAGGAAGCTCGGGCGGTCGGCGCGCGGCTCCTTTGGCATGAACGACCATTTCAGGCCGG
Source organism: Sphingopyxis sp. Root1497 (assembly GCF_001427085.1). Classification (NCBI taxonomy): domain Bacteria; kingdom Pseudomonadati; phylum Pseudomonadota; class Alphaproteobacteria; order Sphingomonadales; family Sphingopyxidaceae; genus Sphingopyxis; species Sphingopyxis sp. Root1497. The sequence goes on along the minus strand of NZ_LMGF01000005.1, from coordinate 1,424,873 downwards.
TCGGGAAGCCCGCACCGCCGCGGCCGCGCAGGCCCGACGCCTTGATCTCCTCGATGATCGCGTCCTGGCCGCGCTTCATCAGGTCTTTCGTCTTGTCCCAATCCCCGCGCATCTGCGCGGATTTGAGGTTCCACGGCTGGAAACCGTAGATGTTGGTGAAGATGCGATCCTTGTCGGCGAGCATTAGCGGCGCTTTCCGAAAAGCCGTTCGGCGAGGAAATAGATGACGAGGATGACCGCGACGACGATCGCGATCTGCGCCAGATTGATCGCCACCTTGGCCGCCAGCGAAAGCAGCACGCACGCCACAATCACGAAGATCAGCAGGACGATCAGTTGGATGAGCTTTTGCACTTGCATTACCAGGCCTTCCGATAGTCGTGGTTGGCCTTGACCATCTCGACCAGCGTCGTCGGGCCGCCCTGCGGCTCGCTGGTGTGGCGATCGGCGAGCTGGGTTCCCGCCTTCGGCGTCTCGCCCGCCGCCAGCGCATCGAGGATCGCGGCGGTGCGGTCGAAATCGAGGTCTTCGTAATTGTCGTCGTTGATCTGGACCATCGGCGCGTTGGTGCAGGTGCCCATGCACTCGACCTCGGTCAGCGTGAACAGGCCGTCGGGCGTGGTCTTCCCCTTGACCATGCCGCGGTTCTTGCATGCAGCCATCACATCGTCCGACCCGCGCAGCAGGCACGGCGTCGTCCCGCACACCTGGACATGATAGCGGCCGACGGGGGCCATATTGTACATGGTGTAGAAGGTCGCGACCTCATAGGCGCGGATGAAGGGCATTTCGAGCTGGCTCGCGACATATTCGATCACCGGCACGGGCAGCCAGCCCTGCGTCTGCGTCTCGGCGCCGACCTGACGCTGCGCGAGGTCGAGCAAAGGCATCACCGCCGAGCGCTGGCGCCCCGCAGGATAGCGCGCGATGATGCCCTTCGCCTTTTCAGCATTTTCGGCGGTCCAGACGAACGCGCCCCAGCGCGCGCGAACTTCGGCCTCATCGGGGATTTGGGGGGCGTCGGCCATTAGCGGACAAACTCCACACGCGACACCTTGTCGCCTTCGAAACTATAGATGGACATGACCTCGAACGGGTCGGCCTCCGGCGAGCGAGCGACCTTTTCGTGCAGGACGACGAAATCGCCCAGCGTGTAGCCCGAGAGGATTTCGGCGCGGTTCTGCGGAAATTCGGCGAACATCGCCTTCAGCCCGTCGCGCACGCCTTCCCTGCCGTCGCGAACGACCGCACCGCGATAGCCGGCCTCGGCCGCGTCGTCGGTCATCAGCGCGACATAGGCGTCGGCATCCTGCGCATTGTAATGCGCGATCATCGTCTCGGCGATGTCCAGCTTGCTCACCGGTCGCACTCCCCGAACACGACGTCGATCGCGCCGATGATCGCGGTGGTGTCGGCGAGCATATGGCCCTTCGACATCATATCCATCGCCTGCAGGTGCGAGAACGCCGTCGGGCGGATCTTGCAGCGGTACGGCTTGTTGCTGCCGTCGCTGACGAGGTAGACGCCAAATTCGCCCTTGGGGCTTTCGGTCGCCACATAAACTTCGCCCGCGGGGACGTGGAAGCCCTCGGTGTAGAGCTTGAAGTGATGGATCAGCGATTCCATCGACTGCTTCATCTCGCCGCGCTTCGGCGGCACGACCTTGCGGTCGAGGCTGGCGATCGGGCCGGTGGGCATGTCGCGCAGGCACTGCTTGATGATCTTCGCCGACTGATAGACTTCCTCGACGCGGACCATGAAGCGGTCGTAGCAGTCGCCGCGGGTGCCGACCGGAATGTCGAAATCCATCTGGGCATAGGCGTCATAAGGCTGCGACTTGCGCAGGTCCCAGGCGATGCCGCTGCCGCGGATCATCGGGCCCGAGAAGCCCCAGGCCAGCGCGTCTTCCTTGCTCACCGTCGCGATGTCGACGTTGCGCTGCTTGAAGATGCGGTTGTCGATGACGAGGCTCATCGCGTCGCCGAACAATTCGGGCAGGCGCTTTTCGACCCATTCGCCGATGTCGACGAGCAGCTTTTCGGGGACATCCTGATGCACGCCGCCGGGGCGGAACCACGCCGAGTGCATGCGGGCGCCCGACGCGCGTTCGAAGAAGTTGAGGCAATCCTCGCGCAGTTCGAACACCCACAGGTTCGGGGTCATCGCGCCGACGTCCATGACGTGGCTGCCGATGTTGAGCATATGGTTGCAGATGCGCGTCAGCTCGGCGAACAAGACGCGCAGATATTGCGCGCGCGCCGGTACTTCGAGGTCGAGCAATTTCTCGATCGCGAGCACATAGCTATGCTCCATCGCGAGCGGCGAGCAATAGTCGAGCCGGTCGAAATAGGGCAAAGCCTGAAGATAGGTCTTATACTCGATCAGCTTTTCGGTGCCGCGGTGGAGCAAGCCGACATGCGGATCGACGCGCTCGATGATCTCGCCATCGAGTTCGAGCACAAGACGCAACACGCCGTGCGCCGCGGGATGCTGCGGCCCGAAGTTGATCGTGTAGTTCGTGACGACCTGGTCGCCCGCGGTGTTCGCGGTATCTACCGGATAGCCTTCGAACATGTCGCCGCCGTGGTGCTTCACATAGGGAGAGTCGGTCATGCGTCACCTCCGTCCGTCTTGGCAGCTTTGGGCTTGCGCGGCGCGCGCGGCTTGGCCGGGGCCTTTTCCGCCTTGGTCGTCGCGGGCGTCTTGGCGGGCTTGGTCGCCGCCTTCGCGCTCGCGCCGTCGCGGCTGGTTTTCGCAGCCTTCAGATTGGTCTTCGCGCCAGCGCCGGTCTGCGCCGGGGTTTCGGTGGTTTTGGGAGTCGGCGGCGGCGGGGCCTTCGCCTTGTCGTCGGCCGCCTTGACCTCTTTCGCGGTCATCGGCGTCGGCGCGCCCTTGCCGGGCGCCTCGCCCGTACCGCCGGCCTTTTCGTCGCCGGGCAGCACATAGTCGGCGCCTTCCCACGGCGACATGAAGTCGAAATTGCGGAAATCCTGCGCGAGCCGCACGGGTTCATAGACGACGCGCTTGTCCTCTTCGCTGTAGCGCAGCTCGGTATAACCGGTCAGCGGGAAGTCCTTGCGCTGCGGATGGCCCTGGAACCCATAGTCGGTCAGGATGCGGCGCAGGTCGGGGTTGCCCGCGAACAGCACGCCGTACATGTCGAACACCTCGCGCTCGAGCCAGCCGGCGTTCGGCCAGACGGGAACGATCGTCGGCACCGGCGTCGCCTCGTCGGTCGAGACGCGGACGCGCAGGCGGTGGTTCTTCGTGACGCTGAGCAGGTGATAGACGACCTCGAAGCGCTCAGGCCGGTCGGGATAGTCGACCCCGGCGATCTCCATCATCTGCTGATAGTCGAGATTGTCGCGCAGCGCGATCATCACCGCGGCGATCGCGTCGCGATCCACCGTGATGCTGTCCTCGTCGGCGGCAAAATCATGCGCGAGCAAATCCTTGCCAAGCAGCGCCTTGAGCGCAGCAGCAAGGCCCGACTGCGGGGCGACCAAAGGAGCAGGATGACCCATCAGCGTTCGATCGTTCCGGTGCGGCGGATCTTCCGCTGCAATTGCATCACGCCATAGAGCAAGGCTTCGGCGGTCGGCGGGCAACCGGGGACATAGATGTCGACGGGCACGATGCGGTCGCAGCCGCGCACCACCGAATAGCTATAGTGATAATAGCCGCCGCCATTGGCGCAGCTGCCCATCGAGATGACGTATTTGGGGTTCGACATCTGGTCGTACACGCGGCGCAGCGCGGGCGCCATCTTGTTGCACAGCGTGCCCGCGACGATCATCACGTCCGACTGGCGCGGCGAGGCGCGCGGCGCGGCGCCGAAGCGTTCCATGTCGTAACGCGGCATGTTGACGTGGATCATCTCGACCGCGCAGCACGCGAGGCCGAAGGTCATCCACCACAGCGAGCCGGTGCGCGCCCAGTTGAACAGATCCTCGGTCGAAGTGACGAGGAAGCCCTTGTCGCCGACCTCGTTGTTGAGGTCGTCGAAAAAGCCCGCATCGGGATTCGTCCCGGGCGCCACCGGCATCTGGCCGGGCATCAGGATGCTCGAATTGCTCATTCCCAATCCAGCGCCCCTTTCTTCCATGCATAAACAAGGCCGAGTGCGAGTTCGGCGAGGAAAATCATCATCGTCGCCCAGCCGGCCCAGCCGATTTCCTCGAGGCTCACCGCCCAGGGAAAGAGGAAGGCCGCTTCGAGATCGAAGATGATGAAAAGAATGGCGACGAGATAAAAGCGCACGTCGAACTGGCTGCGCGCGTCCTCGAACGCGGGGAAGCCGCATTCATATTCGGTCAGCTTCGCCGGATCGGGCTGGTGCGCACCGGTCAGGCGGGAAACGCCCATCGGCAGGAACACGAATGCGGCCGACAGGCCGACAGCCACGAACAGGAAAATCAGGATCGGCAGATATTGCGTCAGGTCGACCATGGGAGCTCGCAGTTCATCTGTTGTCTGTTGGGGTGTTGGTCACCCTTTGTTGCGGGCGCTTTAGGCCAGCAAAGCGCCACTCGCAAGCGCTGCGGACAGGAAAATCATGCCCATGTGACCAAAAGCATATTGTCCCCTGGCGAGGCATGTTACGCCGCCGTCGGGTCGGTCGGCCGCGCGTATCGCGGATGGTATGGAATGAGGGAAGAACATGGGTAAATTTTCGATAGCGGGCGGGTTGGTCGTGGCGGCGGCAATGTTCGCGGCGGCGCCCGCGCAGGCCCAACTGGTCAACGCGAAGGATCCGCAGGCGATCAAGGCGATCGTCGAGTCGCAAGGCTGGCCTGCGACGCTGGTCACCAAGCCGGGTGAGAATCCTTATATCGAAAGCAGCCGCGACGGCCTGAAGTTCCTCGTCCTGTTCATGAACTGCGACGAGGGCAAGGACTGCAAGACGCTGCAATATTATATGGGTTTCAACGACGCCAAGAGCACGACGCTTGAGCAACTCAACAAATGGAACAGCGAGAAACGCTTCGCGCGCGCCTATCGCGACGATAGCGGCGACCCGGTGCTCGAAATGGACGTCGACCTCGACTTCGCGGGCCTTCCGCGCGAAAATCTGAGCGATAGCTTCAGCACCTGGGCGGCGCTGATGGACGCCTATCAGGCGTTCGTCTTCGAAAAATAGCGATGGAGCGTCGGGCGCGATGTCTCAACGGACGTCGCGCCCGGCGACCGCCGCAAAAAGAAATGGGGAATCGTCCGCGCAACGCCCTTGCCTTGCTGTATTATGCAACTAAAACAGCAGATCGAAATCCCAGGAAAGGACGACGATGCTGCGGGCGATATTTGTTGGAACGATATTGGCACTGGCCAGCCCGGCCATCGCCTGCGCCGAAGAGGCCCCACAATCGGCAACGGCGGCCATCGAGGAAACGGCGATCGCGGGTTTTCCGCATGCCAGGCTCTACCGGCTTGCCGGACCCCGGCAGCGGCCGGTCGTCGTCATCCTCGCCGGCGCCGAGGGTGGTGACGGGGCCGGAAAGCGTTTCGGGCCGATCCTCGCCCGGCTTGGCTATGCCGCGGTCAGCCTGCCCTATTATTCGCCGAACTGGGGCAGCTTTGGGCCGCCGCCCGAATATGCCGACCTGCCGGGCAGCTTCATCGACATTCGCGTCGACCAGATCGCCGGACTGAAGGCCCAACTCGCGACGATGCCGGGCGTCGACACCAGCCGGTTCGGCCTGTTCGCCGGATCGAAGGGTTCCGAATTCGCGCTGATCGCCGCGAGCCGCTATCCATGGATCGCCGGCGTCGTCGCTTATGCGCCGTCCGATCTGGTGTGGGAGGGCTGGGGGCTCGAGATGGTCGAGGCCGAGGGCACGCGATCTTCCTTCGCCTTCGATGGCAAGCCCCTGCCCTTCATGCCCTATCGCGGTTTTGTCGAAGGGCTGATGGCCGGCGACAAGGCCGATTTGCGCGCGATCCACGAGAATGGCCGCGCCGACCATAGCGATCGCGAAACCGCCGCGCGCATTCCGGTCGACGCCTATCGCGGCAAACTGATGCTGATCGCGGGCGACAAGGACCAGCTGTGGAATTCGGGCCGGATGGCGCGCAACATCGTCGCAACGCGCGACGCGGCAGGGTTGAAGACCACCGCGCTGCTCTACCCCGATGCCGGGCATGACCTGGCGGGCGGGTCGACCGAGGCCCGCGACGATCCCCGCGGCGGCGGCAGTCCCGACGCCAACGCCAAGGCGCGCGGCGATGCCTGGCCGCAGGTCGTGGGGTTTCTCAGGGACGCGCTGCGTCCCTGATCGTCGCGCGCGAAATCAGGCGTTGCGCAGCGCGCCCGCGACCAGCTTTTGCAGCTTCGAATGCACTGCGGCGCTGCCGGCGATGAATTCGCTGCGTTCGATCGCGCGGTCGCCGCCGCGGAAATCGCTGACGAACCCGCCGGCTTCGCGCACCAGCAATATGCCGGCGGCGACGTCCCAGATCTTGAGGTCGCTTTCCCAGAAACCATCATAACGGCCCGCCGCGACCCACGCGAGGTCGAGGCTGGCGGCGCCGAAGCGGCGGATGCCGGCGACTTCGGGCGCGACCGCGCCGAACACGCGGCTCCACTGCGCCATATTGCCATGGCCCATGAAGGGGATGCCGGTGGCGATCAGGCATTCGTTGAGATGGCGGCGCGACGACACGCGCAGGCGGCGGTCATGCAGCCAGGCGCCGCGCCCGCGCTCGGCCCAATAGCTTTCGTCGGTCACCGGGTGGTAGATGAGGCACGATGTGATATCGCCCCAGCCGCCGCCGAGCTTGGGTTCCTGGACCGCGATCGAGATCGCAAAATGCGGGATCGCGTGGAGGAAGTTCGAGGTGCCGTCGAGCGGATCGATGATGAAACGCGGCTTGCCGGGATCGCCCTCGATCACGCCGCCCTCTTCGAGCACGAAGCCCCAGCCCGGACGATCGCGGCCGAGTTCGTCATAGAGCGTACGCTCGGCGGCCTGGTCGGCCTTCGAGACGAAGTCTGCGGGCCCCTTTTGCGAGACCTGCAGATGCTCGATCTCGCCGAAGTCGCGGCGCAGCTTGGTGCCCGCCTTGCGCGCGGCGCGTTCCATGACGGTGATGATGCCCGATACGGCCATTTCGAATCTCCCCCCTCCCGCTTNGGGGGGAGGGAATGTATTCGGGACAAAAACCTGCTCCCCGAACAGGCCCTCCCCTAACCCCTCCCGCAAGCGGGAGGGGAACTTAATCAGTCCGCGCGGCGGACATATTCGCGGTCGTACACATGCACGACGATGCGGGTGCCGCTGGTGATATGCGGCGGCACCATCACGCGCACGCCATTATCGAGGATTGCGGGCTTGTACGACGAGGAGGCGGTCTGGCCCTTCACCACCGCGTCGGCCTCGACGATCGTCGCTTCGATATGTTCGGGCAGTTCGACCGAGATCGGACGCTCTTCCCACAGTTCCAGAACGACATCCATGCCGTCCTGCAGGAATTCATGCGCTTCGCCGACGACGTCCTTTGCGATGGTGATCTGTTCGAACGTGTCCTTGTCCATGAACACCAGATCGTCGCCCTCGGCATAGAGGAACTGGAAATCCTTGGTGTCGAGGCGGACCTTTTCGACCGTGTCGGCGCTGCGGAAGCGGTTGTTCAGCTTGCGTCCGTCGATCAGGTTCTTGGCCTCGACCTGCATATAGGCGCCGCCCTTGCCCGGCTGGGTGTGCTGGATCTTGGTGACCTTCCAGATCCCCTTTTCATATTCGATAATATTGCCGGGACGGATTTCAACGCCGGTGATTTTCATCGCGCACACTCGCTGGTTCAAGGATGGAAAGAGCCGCCGACGCGTCGCGACGCACCGGATACAGGAGCGCGCCCTTAGCCGCGAAGGCGGCGAAGGGCAAGCGCGCGTTCGTTCAGGCCGTGGTCTCGACCGCTTTGCGCGTCCGCGCATAGCTGAGCGAGATCAGCGCGACGAACAGGCCGAGCCCGATGAAGATCGACGGCACATGGAAGCCGTCGCCGACCACCGCGAGCGGCGCATCGCTGTCGGTCGCGTAGACGAGGCCCGCATAAAAGACCCCGAACAGGCTCTCACCGACGATCATTCCGGTCGCGGTCAGCACGCCCATGCGGTGCGCGAAGGCGGCGTTGGCGCGGCGTTCGGCCCAGCGATCATAGAACCAGCCCCCAACAGCGCCGATCACGACGGGCAGGATCACCGCCATCGGCAGGTAGATACCGATGCCGATGGCGAGCGGCGGCAGCCGCAGCTTGCCCGCGCGGCCGAGCAATTCGTCGACGAGGATAAAGCCGACGCCCGCGAGCGCGCCATAGCCGAGCATCGTCCAGTTGAGATCGCCGCCGAGCACGCCCTTGGCCAGCGAGGAGATCAGCCCGGCCTGCGGCGCGGCGAGCGCATTCGGACCCGCGCCGGGAACGCCGACGAAGCCGAGCGTCTCGTTGAGCACGTTGAGCACCGGCGGCACCACAAGCGAACCGAAGAACACGCCGATCATCAGCGCGACCTGTTGCTTCCACGGCGTCGCGCCGACGAGCTGGCCGGTCTTGAGGTCCTGGAGATTGTCGTTCGAGATCGTCGCGATGCCGAACACCACGCCGGTGACGATCAGCGCATAGGCGACCATCGCCGCGCTCGCCTCTTCGCCGCCGCCGCGCCCGAGCAGCCCCACGAGCAACAACGACGAGGCGATGATCGCGAGGATGCCGATGCCCGATACCGGCGAGTTCGACGCGCCGATCAGCCCCGCCATATAGCCGGTGACCGAGGCGATCATCAGTCCGATCACGACGACGAAGACGAGCGCGCCCGCCACGAGAATCACCGCCGACCCCGCCAGCGGCCCGCCCGCGAGGATCGACCACAGCAGCCAGGCGATCGGGATCAGCACCAGCAGCGACCCGCCGAACACCCAGCCGATCGGAATATCCTGCTCGCCGACCGCCAGCACCGTGCCCGCGTGACGCGCCTTGCTCGCCGCCATCGCCGAGCGGATGCCGCCGATCACCGGGCGCGCGATCTTGAGCAGCGTCCAGAGTGCCGCGACCGCGATCACCCCGGCGCCGAAGAAACGCACATCGGCGCGGAACACCGTGTTCGCGATCGTTTCGGCATCGGGGCCGGCGACGCCTTGCGTCAGGATCGGCAACAATATCCACCAGCCGGTGACCAGCCCGACAAGCTGCGCCAGACCGACCGACAGGCCGACGAGATGACCAACGCCGAACAGCGCGAAGCCGAGGCCGCCGGCGATACCGGTCGCGCCCGCCCCGACCGAGAACCATTTCGACACTTCGCCCGCCGCGACCTTCATCTGGGTGAGCAGGGTAAAACCGGCGGCGACGAGGCTGTTCCACAGCAACGCCGACAGGCCCGCCTTATTCTCCGCCGCGCCCTCGGCGCTCGCGGCGCCGACCTGCAGCACTTCGGCGGCGGCGCGCCCTTCGGGATAGGGCAGGTCCGAATCGACGACGAGCGCGCGGCGCAGCGGTACCGAGAAGAGCACGCCCAACAGGCCGCCGAGCATCGTGATCGCGGTGGTTTCGAGCAGCGGAAAGCCCTGCCAGTAGCCGACCATGACGAGGCCGGGCAGCACGAAGATGATCGCGGCGAGCGTGCCCGCGGCGCTCGCGATCGTCTGGACGATATTATTCTCGAGGATCGTCGCGCCGGTCATGAAGCGCAGCAGCGCCATCGAAATCACCGCGGCGGGAATCGAGGTCGCGAAGGTCAGCCCGACCTTCAGCCCCAGATAGACGTTCGCGGCGGTGAACATCAACGTCAGGACGCCGCCGAGCAGGACGGCGCGCAGCGTCAGTTCGCGGACGCCGGCTTTCGCCCCGGTGGTTGGCGTGGTGGCTTCGGTCATACTCGGTCTCCCCGCCCGCTGTGTTGCGAGGTGCCGCGCGATGCGCAAGCGAAAAGGCGTGGGCGCTATTGGACCGAAGCGCCAAATGCGACGGACCGAAATCCTTTTGACGCAACGATCCAATAGGAATGCGCCCGGCGCTGGCAGAAGCGCCCCCATGATGACCTGCAACCTCTCCGACGATATGCGCCGCCCCCGCCGCGGCGGCAACGCCCTCCCCCGGCGCCCCACCCCCTGTGCCGGCTTGTTCGGCTGGCGAAAGGATGGCGCCCCGCCCCGTAGCCGCGATGACGACCCCGGCAAGAAGCCCGGTCCCGACTACCCCGCCGGCTGACCCGTCAGCGGCGGCCGCGCCGTCCGGTGAGCAGCGGATAGGGATTGATCGGCTCGCCCGCCGTCCAGGCGCTACCCGGCACGGTGGTCAGCATCTGGAAATGCAGGTGCGGAAAGGCCGGATCGGCATTGCCGCTCGCCCCGACGGTCGCGATCACCTGCCCCCGTTTGACCCGGTCCCCTTCGGCGAGGCCGCGGCGATAGCCCTGCAGATGCGCGTAATAGAGCATCAATCGACCGTCGTCGGAGCGCTGGTAGATGGTGAGGCCGCCGCGGTCGGAGGCGAAGAGCTTCTCGATCCGCCCGTCCATCGCGGCGAGCACCGGCGTGCCGACGGGTGCCGGAATGTCGATCGCATGGTGCAAGCGCCCGCCGGCGCGCGCGCTGGCCCAGCTGTCGACCAGCTCGGAGGGCTTGATCCCCTCGACCGGAATGACGATGGCGATGTCCGGTGCGCCGCGTCCGCTCGCTGCCGCTGCGACGCCCAATGCGAGCATCGCAATCGCAGCGCGGACCGCCGCGCTTTTCACCCCGCCAGTAACGCGTCGAACTGTTTCACCGCCGCCGCCGCGCCCTCGGGGTGCGACCAGACCGCCCCCGACACTGCGATGAAATCGGCGCCGGCGTCGATCAATGCCCGGGCATTGTCGAGGGTGATGCCGCCGATCGCGACGCACGGCAGTTCGAACATGCTTTGCCACCAGGTCAGGATTTCGGGGTCGGCCATATGCTCGACCGCCTTGGTCGTCGTCGGATGGAACGCGCCGAACGCGACATAGTCGGCGCCGGCATCGCCCGCTTCCATCGCGAGGTGGCGACTGCCGTGGCAGGTCACCCCGATCTGCGCGTCGGGACCGAGGATGCGACGCGCCTCGCGGGGATCGCCATCGTCCTGCCCCAGATGCAGCCCGTCGGCGCCGAGCCGCTTCGCCAGCGCGACATCGTCGTTGACGATGAAGGCGGTGTCGTGCGCGGCGCAGATCGCCTGTAACGGTTCGGCAAGCCGCGCCGCCTCATGCTGCTCGATGCCCTTGACGCGAAACTGGAACGCCGCGACCGGCGCGGCGGCCAGCGCCTCCTCCAGACGGCTAGGAAAATCGCCGCCGACGTCGAGCGGCGAGATGAGATAAAGCTGGCACGGGGTGCGGGTCACTTGGGTCATGGCGGGTTCATAGCGACGCGCTTAGGTGCGGGCAAATGATGAAAACAGCCTGTCTTGCCGCCCCGATCATGCTTGCCGCCCTCGCCCTGTCGGCGTGCGCGGCGACCGGCGCCGCGACGCCCCTCCCCGACGGCAGCGACGTCGCGCTCGGCCAGCGCGCCTATGTCGACGGCCCGATCGTCCAGCCGGTCGAGGTACTGGAAGACAGCCGCTGCCCGATGAACGCGCGCTGCGTCTGGGCAGGCCGGGTGCGGGTGAAGATGGTCTGGTGGCGCGGCAACGGCGAAAAGCAACCGTTCGAGGTGACGCTCGGCGACTCGACCCCGCTGGCGGACGGCGCGATCCGGCTGGAGTCGGTGCGGCCCGAGAAAAGGACCGACGTGACGCGGAAGCCCGAGGATTACCGGTTCAGTTTCCGGTTCGACGGCGGGATTTAACCCACCTCGTCATTGCGAGGAGCCGAAGGCGACGCGGCAATCTCAAGACATCGACTGTACGCAAGGTCGATGGCTGGAGATTGCTTCGCTTCGCTCGCAATGACGGGAGGGATTTAGCGCACCCGCGCCAGCACGAAGCCGTCCCATTTCTTCGCGCCGACCGTCTGCACCGCGGTCGCGTCGAGGCGCGGATCGGCGCTCAGCATGTCGAACAAGGCCCGCGTCCCAACGATGCGTTCGTCGTCGCTGTCCGCCTCAAGCACCCCGCCCTCGCGCACGACATTGTCGACGACGATCGTCGTGCCGCTGCGCCCCAGCCGGATCGCTTCGGCGACATAGTGCGCGTTGCTCTGCTTGTCGGCGTCGATGAAGACGAAATCGAACGGGTCGCCCTTCGCCATCGCGCCGAGGCTATCGGCGGCGGAGCCGATCCGGATATCGACCTTGTCCGATACCCCGGCGCGCTCCAGATTCTCGCGCGCGACCCGGGCATGATGCGGTTCAAGTTCGAGCGTCACCAGCCGTCCGTCATCGGGCAGCGCGCGCGCCAGCCAGATCGTCGAATAACCGCCGAGCGTGCCGACTTCGAGGATGCGGTTCGCGCCGGCGATCTGGGCGAGCAGGAACAGCATCTTGCCCTGCGCCGCCGACACGTCGATCGGCGGCAGGCCCTGTTTTTCATTGTTGGAGAGGGTGGCGGCAAGCGCGTCGTCGGCGCCGAGCAATTTGTCAGCGATATAATCGTCGACGGCTTGCCACCTCTCTCCCATCACATCAGGCCACCGAGGCCGCGTGAATTTCGTCGATCGCGCCGCCCAGCGACGCGTTGAAGTCGTCGTCGCTCATCTGGTGGCGCAGGTCTTCCAGCAGCGCGCGGCTGAAGCTCGCGATGATGCCGGGGTTCTTCGCCAGTTCGACACAGGCTTCGGGACGCGCGAAGCCGCCCGACAGCGCAACGACGCGGAGCACCTTGGGATGGTCGACCAGCGGCTGGAAAAGCCCGGCTTCGGTCGGCAGCGACAGTTTGAGCATCACCGGTTCGCCGTCCCAGGCGTCGAGCGCGGCGAGCGTCGCGGCGAGCAGCAGGCGATCGGCGGCGTCGCGCTCGGCGCTCTTGATGTTCACTTCGGGTTCGATGATCGGGACGAGGCCATGTGCCGCGATACGCGCCGCTTCGGCGAACTGCTGTTCGACGATCGCCTTGACGCCCGCTTCATTGGCGAGGTTGACGACGCTGCGCATCTTGGTGCCGAACACGCCCTTGGCGACGGCACGCGCGCACAACTCGTCGAGACCGGGGTTGGCCTTCATCAGCTGGACGCCATCGGCTTCGTCTTCGAGCCCCTTGTCGACCTTCAGGAACGGCACCACGCCGCGCTCCCAGAGCAGCGCCGGGACGGGCTTGCCGTCCGCGTCGCCGTCCATCGTGCGTTCGAACAGGATCGCGCCGATCACCTTCTCGCCATTGAAGCAGGGCGCGGTAACGATGCGGCTGCGCATGTCGTGGATCAGCCCGAACATTTCCTCGTCGTTCGCGAAAGCATCGGCCTCGATGCCATAGCCCTTCAGCGCCTTGGGCGTCGAACCGCCGCTCTGGTCGAGCGCGGCGATAAAGCCCTGCCCCGATTTGATCTGGTCCAGCATGGCGGCATTGGCGGTGGTCATAACATCTCCGTGGCTTTGCATAGGTATGCGATGGCGCGCATAGCCACCCCGCTGGCGGGATGCAAATGCGCGCGCGAAATCAGGCTTTGAGCGCGTCGACCCCGGGCAGCGGCTTGCCTTCCATCCATTCGAGGAAGGCGCCGCCGGCGGTCGAGACGAAGGTGAAGTCGGCGGCCGCCCCGGCGTGATTGAGCGCCGCGACGGTGTCGCCGCCGCCCGCGACCGAAATCAGCGTGCCCCCGCGGGTCAACGCCGCGGCGGTTTTCGCCAGCGCGACGGTCGCCGTGTCGAACGGCGGGGTTTCGAACGCGCCGAGCGGGCCGTTCCACACGAGGGTACGGCAATTCTTCAGCACGTCGGCGAGCGCCTCGGTCGCGGCGGGGCCGATGTCGAGAATCATCTCGTCGGCGGCAACCTCATGGACATTGACCGTGCGCGTTGGCGGATTGGGGGCGAACTGCTTCGCCACCACGACGTCATAGGGCAGATGGATGGTGCAGCCCGCCTTGTCGGCGGCGTCGAAGATCGCGTTGGCGGTCTCGACCAGATCATGTTCGCACAGCGATTTGCCGACATCGACCCCGCGCGCGGCGAGAAAGGTGTTCGCCATGCCGCCGCCGATGATCAGATGATCGACCTGACCGACCAGATTGCGCAGCACGTCGATCTTAGACGACACCTTGGCGCCGCCGACGACCGCCGCGACGGGATGCGCCGGATTGCCGAGCGCCGCGTCGAGCGCGTTGAGTTCGGCCTCCATCGCACGGCCGGCATAGGAGGGCAGCCGGTGGGCAATGCCCTCGGTCGAGCCATGCGCGCGGTGCGCCGCCGAAAAGGCGTCATTGACATAGAGGTCGCCGACCTCGGCGAGCGCATCGGCAAAGGCCGGGTCATTGGCTTCTTCGCCGGGGTTGAAGCGCGTATTCTCCATCACCGCGACGTCGCCCGCGGCGAGCACGGCGATGCCCGCCTTGGCGCCTTCGCCGACGCATTCGGGGATGAACATCACCGAATGGCCGAGCACATCCTCGAGTCCGCCCATGACGAGGCTCAGCGATTGAGTCGGGTTTTTCGCGCCCTTCGGCCGCCCGAAATGCGCAAGCAACAGCACGATCGCGCCCTTGTCCGACAGTTCGCGGATCGTCGGCATCGCCGCCTCGATCCGCGTCCGGTCGCCGACCGCGCCGTCGATCATCGGGACATTGAGGTCGACGCGCACCAGCACCTTCTTGCCGGTGACGTCGCCGATGTCGTCGAGGGTCTTGAACGCGGCCATCGCTTTTTCCCTTCGGTTCAGAGGAACTTGGCGATCACGCCCGCGGTGTCGATCATGCGGTTCGAGAAGCCCCATTCATTGTCGTACCAGCTGAGCACGCGCACCAGCTTGCCGTCGATGACCGCGGTTTCGAGGCTGTCGATCGTCGAGCTGTCGGCATTGTGGTTGAAGTCGATCGAGACCAGCGGCTCCTCGGTATAGCCGAGCACGCCCTTGAGCGGGCCTTCGGCGGCGGCCTTGAGCACCGCGTTGACTTCTTCCTTGGTCGTCTCGCGCAGCGGGGTGAAGGTCAGGTCGACGACCGACACATTCGGGGTCGGGACGCGGATCGACGAGCCGTCGAGCTTGCCTTTGAGTTCGGGCAGGACGAGGCCGACGGCCACGGCGGCACCGGTCGAAGTCGGGATCATCGACATCGCGGCGGCGCGCGCACGGCGCGGGTCGTCGTGGATCTGGTCGAGGATCTTCTGGTCGTTGGTGTAAGCGTGGATCGTCGTCATCAGGCCGCGCTCGATCCCGATCGCCTCGTGCAGCACCTTGGCGAAGGGCGCGAGGCAGTTGGTCGTGCACGACGCGTTCGAAATGATCAGGTGGTCGGCGGTGATCTTGTCGTCGTTGACGCCATAAACGACGGTCAGGTCGACTTCCTTGGCGGGGGCCGAGATCAGCACGCGCTTCGCGCCGGCATCGAGATGCTTCTGGCCGCCGGCCTTGTTGGTGAAGAAGCCGGTGCATTCCATCACGATGTCGATGCCGTTCG
Source organism: Sphingopyxis sp. Root1497 (assembly GCF_001427085.1). Lineage (NCBI taxonomy): Bacteria > Pseudomonadati > Pseudomonadota > Alphaproteobacteria > Sphingomonadales > Sphingopyxidaceae > Sphingopyxis > Sphingopyxis sp. Root1497. The sequence goes on along the minus strand of NZ_LMGF01000005.1, from coordinate 1,409,374 downwards.
CGGCATGCGGCAGCGCGGCGGGGTCGCGCTCGGCGGTCACCTGGATGCGCTTGCCGTTGATGATCAGGTCGTTGCCGTCGACTTCGACGGTGCCGTTGAAGGCGCCGTGGACCGAGTCATGGCGGAGCAGGCGGGCGTTGGCCTTGGCATCGCCGAGGTCGTTGATCGACACCAGTTCGAGATCATGGTCGGTCCGTTCCAGAATCGCGCGCGCCACATTGCGGCCGATGCGTCCGAAACCGTTGATTGCAACCTTCACTGCCATGTCGAAAAGTCCTTTCTGCGTGGGGCGACCCGGTCCTTAATTGCCGAGCTTTGCCAGAATTTGCGGGGTGATCGCATCGACCGTCAGGCCGAAATGCGCGTAGAGATCGTCGATCGGTGCCGAGGCGCCGAAGCTGTCGATGCCGAACCGCAAGCCGTCGCGGCCGGTGTAGCGTTCCCAGCCAAAGGTCGTGCCCGCCTCGATCGAGACGATCAGCGTGTCGCGCGGCAGGATCGCGTCCTGATAGGCGCCGTCCTGTTCATCGAACAATTCGGTCGAGACCATCGAGACGACGTCGGCGCCATGGCCGGCGGCTTCGAGCTTGTCGGCGATATCGATCGCCAGCGACACTTCGGACCCGGTTGCGACGAGTACGATCTTGCGCGCAGCCGAAGCTTCGCGGAGACGGTAACCGCCTTTCGCGCAAAGATTTTCGGTGACGTCATGACGCAGCGGCGGCAGGTTCTGGCGGGTCAGTGCGAGCAGCGACGGCCGATCCGTCTGCGCCAGCGCCAAGGCCCAGCATTCGGCGGTCTCGACCGCATCGGCGGGACGCATCACGAGCAGGTTCGGCATCGCGCGCAGCGACTGGAGATGCTCGATCGGCTGGTGCGTCGGGCCGTCCTCGCCGAGCCCGATGCTGTCGTGCGTCATCACATAGACGACTCGCTGCTGCTGCAGCGCCGACAGGCGGATCGCGGCGCGGCAATAGTCGGCGAACACTAGGAAGGTGCCGCCATAAGGGATCACGCCGCCGTGCAGCGCCATGCCGTTCATCGCGGCGGCCATGCCGAATTCGCGGATGCCATAATAGATATAGCGACCCGAATAATCGTCCTTGGTCAACGGCTTGGTCGACGATGTTTTGGTGTTGTTCGAACCGGTGAGGTCGGCGCTGCCGCCGATCATCGCGGCGATATCGGCGGTCAGCGCGCCGAGCGTGTTTTCCGACGCCTTGCGCGTCGCCACCTTCGGCGGTTCGGCGACGAGGCCGTTCAGATAGGCGTCGAACGCCGCGCCGGGGGTCACGTTGCCCGCGATGCGTGCCGAAAATTCGTCCTTCTTTTCGTCATTTGTGAGGCGAAGCTTCCACAGCGAATGACGCTTCTTGCCGACTTCGCCGAAGGCGGCCCAGGCTTGCGCGACATCGGCGGGGACTTCGAACGGCGCGGCGGTCCAACCGAGCGTCTCGCGCGCCGCGGCGATTTCGTCGGCGCCGAGCGGCGCGCCGTGAGTCGCCGACGTGCCCTGCTTGTTCGGCGCACCGAAGCCGATGATCGTGCGGCACGCGATCAGCGACGGGCGCGGATCGGCGAGCGCGGCGTCGATCGCGCGGCGGATGTCGGCGGGATCATGGCCGTCGCAGCTTTCGACATGCCAGCCGGTCGCGGCGTAGCGCGCGGCGATATCCTCGCTGGTCGACAGGTCGGTCGATCCGTCGATGGTGATCTTGTTGTCGTCCCACAATACGGTCATGCGGCCGAGCTGCAGATGGCCGGCCAGCCCGATCGCTTCGTGGTTGATGCCCTCCATCAGGCAGCCGTCGCCGGCGATCACCCAGATGCGGTGATCGACGAGGTCGTCGCCATAGAGGCTGTTGAGGTGGCGTTCGGCGATCGCCATACCGACCGCCGTGGCGAGTCCCTGCCCCAGCGGACCGGTGGTCGTCTCGACGCCTTCGAGCTCAAAATTCTCCGGATGACCGGCACACGGGCTGCTCAGCTGGCGAAAATTGCGGATGTCCTCGATCGTCGGGCGCGCATAGCCCGCAAGGTGCAGCGTCGCATAGGCGAGCATCGAACCATGCCCCGCCGACAGGACGAATCGGTCGCGGTCGGGCCAGTGCGGATCGGTCGGGTCGAAGCGCAGATAATCCGAATACAGGACCGTCGCGACATCGGCCATGCCCATCGGCATCCCCGGATGGCCGCTGTTCGCGGCCTGGACGGCGTCCATCGCAAGCGCGCGGATCGCGTTGGCGAGCTGACGTTCGGGCAGTGTCATAAGTCCCCCGGAAAAGGATAGGCAGTTGGCGGGATTCGGTGGGGACAGCCCTTTGCGGGGGGATGCCGCAGAGTCAACCGCTGTGGGCAAGAAATGCGCGCTTGAGGGCGCAATATTGCGCTGCTACGCCATGCATCATGGAACTCGACGAAGCCAGTCTCGCCATCGGCCGTATCGAGCGGGCGCTCAGCCGGATGGAAAAGGCGCTGACCGATCGCGCCGCCCGCCCGGCCGCCGCCCCCGCCGTTTCGGCAACCCCCTTGCCCCCTGCCGAACAGTCGGCGCTCAAGGCCGAAGTCGCGGCGGTGATCGGCGAACTCGACCGGCTGATCGCGGAGGCCGACCGTGGCTGACGTCAAACTCACCATCGCCGGACGCCCCTATGACGTGCATTGCGCCGACGGGCAGGAAGCCCAGCTGATCCAGCTTGCGAGCATCGTCGATGCCAAGGCGCGCGGCATCCAGGGCGGCACCGAAGTGCGCCAATTGCTGTTCGCGGCGCTGATGCTCGCCGACGAGACGCAGGACGCGCAGACCAAGGCGGGCAGTGCCGAACCGCAGCTCGATTCGCTGCGCGCCGCGATCGCGCTCGCCGAGAGCCGCGAAACGGCAGCACGCGACGAGCTGCGCGCCGCAATCTCGCGCGAGTCGGCAGCGCTCGCCGAAGCGAAAAAAGCCGCGGACTGCGAGCGAGCGGCGCTGGATGAACTCGAAAAGCTGCGTCAGGGCGCCCCCGTCGTCCCCGCGCCGGCAGCGCCCGTGCACGGACGCGCGCTTGGCCAGATTGCCGACCGCATCGAAGCGCTGGCGACGAAAGTCGAGCAAATCCCTTGAGGAAGCGCGCCCCCCCCCCTACATAGGGGGCGGCGGGTACTGCCCGGCACGAGCTTTTGCGAAAATCCCTGAGGCGATACATCATCCTAGGGGGCTGTCCCTGCCCGGACCCTGGTCCGACGTATATGGTCCCCACCTGACGTTACTGGCGTCAGAGGATCTTCCAGCAAACGACCCACGGTGGTCCCGCCAACCACTTGATGAAGGCAGAGAGAAGGCGATGACCGATCCGTCCGCCGACCTGCCGAGCCAAAAGCAGCATTTGCGCGAGAAACTGCGCTTTCGGCGGCGCCATTTCGTCGCCAATCTCGACGAGTTCACACGCTTTGCCGCCTTTCGGGCGCCGCCCGCGCCGCTGGAGGCGCTGGTGGCCGCGCATGCCGTGACCGGCGCCTATGCGGCTTGGGGCGACGAGCCCGATATCCTGCCGATGCTCGCGGACAAGGCCGAGGCCCACGGGATCGCCCTTCCCCATCACGCCGGCCGGGTGGAGATGATGACCTTTCGCCGCTGGCGCCCCGCCGACCCGCTTGCGAAGGGACCTTGGGGAACGCGCCAACCCGCGAGCAGCAGCGATTCGGCGACGCCGGCCCTGATCTTCTGCCCGCTGGTCGGATTCGACCGCAGCGGTGGCCGCATCGGCCAGGGCGGCGGCCACTACGACCGCTGGTTCGCCGCGCATCCCGACGCCTTGCGCATCGGCGTCGGCTGGTCGGTGCAGGAAATCGACGCGACGCCGATAGAACCCACCGACATGGCGCTCGACGCCGTGCTGACCGAACAGGAATTTATCGTGACCGGAGACCGTTTGTGACCCCTCAGCCGCAGCCCAGCTGGCGCAAACCCGCCGGCATGTTCCTGATCATGGTGCTGATCATCGTGTGGGCGGGGCTGGTCGCCAGCCTGTCGCCCTGGGTCGGGGAGTGGCCGGTGCTGGTCCAGGCCTTGTTCTACCTGACCGCAGGGATCGCCTGGATATGGATCCTGCCGCTGAAGCGGCTGCTGCGCTGGATGGAACTGGGGCGGTGGCGCGGCTGATACAGCCGCGCCAATCCACAGTTTTCGCTTCGTAAAGCTTCCCAAGACGCGGTGGCCATTCCGTCCAAAAATGGAAGGAATGGCGCGAGTGACGGGGCTCGAACCCGCGACCTCCGGCGTGACAGGCCGGCACTCTAACCAACTGAGCTACACCCGCGTGTGCTTGGGAGCAGCGCCAATATGCGCCGCGCTCCACCCTGTCAACCGTCGCTTTCGGGGTGGGTGCGATTTAATCGGTCGTGCATGTCGTCGACCGTGGTGAGCGTGCCGCGCTCGAACAGGAAACCGGCCAGATCGGGCGTTCCGGTCGACTGCAGCACGGTCTGGAGGATGAGCAGCAAGGGCACCGCGAGCAGCGCGCCCGGCGCCCCCCACACCCAGCCCCAGAAGCTCAAGGACACCAGAATCAGCAATGGATTGATCGTCAGCCGCCGTCCGAGCACCAGCGGGGTGATCAGATTCGCCTCGATCGTATGCACCCCGATGAAGATTAGCGCTGGCAGCAGCGCGATGCCCACCGCGTCGAAGGTCATCAGCCCGCCGAGCCCGAGCAGCGTCGCGGCGACGATCGGCCCCAGATAGGGCACGAAATTGCACAAAGACACGATGCCGCCCCACATGAAAGGCGACGGCATGCCGAGCGCCCACAGCAACAACGACACCAGCAGCCCGAGGATCGCGTTGATCATCGTGATCGTCGCGAGATAGTCGGCGGTCGCATCGACGACATTCTGGATCACCCGCGCGGTCTGCATCGCGCCGTCGAAGCTGCCGCGCCGCCGAATCGTGCCCTTTCGCAGCCGGGTCCAGCCGGCGAGGAAGAAAAAGATCACCAGCACCGCGAAGAACAGCTGGATCGCCGCGGTCGGGGCCGAGGTGATGAAATAGTCGACGACCGACGACGGCGCCTGCGCCGCGACCGCCTGCGCCGTGGCCTCGGTCCCGCTCGCCACCGACATCAAGGTGCGGTCGACGAATTTCTGCAGCGTCGAATAGAAATCGATCAGCGGCGCGAGATTGCTCTGGATACGCGGAATCGACTCGGGAAGCCGCGCGAACCAGCCGGTCGCGGGGACGACGATGATCGCCAGCGCCGCATTGACCAGCATCAGGAAGCTTGAAAGCGCGAGGAACGACGCCAGCGCCGACGGGACCCCGCGCCGCTCGAGCCATTCGAGCAGCGGCACCAACGCGATCGCGATGACGATCGCGGCGGTCAGCGGCAGGAAGAATTCGGCCCCCGCCTTGAGCGCAAAGGGAAAAGCGAGGCAGAACGCCGCGCCAATGATCAGCGTCAGCGCCGCGAGCAGGCGATCGCGGCGAAAATCGTCGATCTCGATCTGTTGCAGCGGATTGATGCGCGGCGCGCGTGCATCCTTATCCCCCCGATCCTCGGCCACGCGCCATATCTCCCTGTTAACCCGTCCTTCCTACGCCAGCTTCACGACCGGCGCCAGACGGCTCGCATCGGCCGGCCCAAACGGACTTCTGTCCAACTCTGGGCCAGAATCGCACTTTCTAACGGGGGCTTAACCAGAAATTTTCCTTTTTCGCCGATTGAGGGGTCACGGACCAGCCAATCGGAGTCAAAGATCATGGTGAATGCGCCTGTGGGGGGCGCGCTGCATCAGTATCGCATCCCTGCCATTTCAATTTTAGCGCTCGCTATTGCGCTCGCCCTGCCGATGCAGGCCCAGGCCGCCGGCACCCGCGCGGGTTCGACGATCAGCAACACCGCCAGCGCCAGCTATGACGCCGGCGGAGGCACCCAGACGATCGATTCGAACAAGGTCGACCTGCGCGTCGACGAACTGCTCGACGTCACGGTCGATTCGAGCGACCCCGCCGACGTCCCGACGACGCCCGGCGCGACCGCGCAATTGCTCACCTTTTCGGTCACCAACAACGGCAATGGCGAAGAAAGCTTCGCGCTTTCGACGATCGCCAATGGCGGCGGCGATGATTACGACCCGACGGTCACGCAAATCTACATCGATAACGGCGACGGCGTCTTCGATGCCAACACCGACACGCTTTATACGCCTGGCGCCAACGACCCGACGCTCGATCCCGACAAAAGCGTCACGATCTTCGTGCTTTCGACCACGCCGGGCGGCGTCAGCGACGGCAATCGCGGCACGGTAAGCCTGGTTGCCGCGGCGAAGACGGGCACCGGCGCGCCCGGCACCAGCTTCGCCGGCCAAGGCGACGGCGGCGGCGACGCCGTCGTCGGCTCGACCGGTGCCGACGGCCAGGACCAGGGCGCCTATGTCGTCTCGGCTGCGACGGTTTCGCTCGTCAAATCGGCGGTCATCGTCGATCCGTTCGGCGGCAGCGAGCCGGTTCCCGGCGCAACGATCACCTATACCATCGTCGCGACGGTCGCCGGGAGCGGCGCGGTGAACGGCCTCGCCATCACCGACAATATTCCCGCCGACACCAGCTATATCGCGAGTTCGATTACCCTCGGCGGTACCGGACTGACCGACGCGGCCGATGCCGACGCCGGCGATTACAACGGCACGCGGGTCAATGTCGCGCTCGGCACGGTTGCCGGCGGCCAGACCCGTACTGTCACCTTCCGAACCAAGATCGATTGATGGAGCAGAACATGCGCCTGTTTTTCCTAGCGTTCGCCGCGGCAATCCTGCCCGGTCAGGCTCTGGCGGCCAATCAGGTCGCGCTCGACAACAATGTGTTCGTCGAACGCGTCTCGACCGACGCCACCGGCAAGCAGCGCGTGCTGCTCGAAGAGCCGAAGGTCGTCGTTCCCGGCGACCGCCTGGTGTTCGTGCTCAACTATCGCAACGCGAGCGCGCAGCCGGCGGACAAGTTCGTGATCACCAACCCGCTGCCCGCGGCGGTCCGTTTCGCCGACGCCGGCGACACGCGGCCGTTCGTTTCGATCGACGGAGGCAAGACGTGGGGTCTGCTTCCCGAAATGACCGTGCGGCAGGCCGACGGGACGGTGCGTGCGGCGCAGCCGGGCGACGTCACGCACATCCGCTGGGCGTTCCAGAAGCCGATCCCGGCGGGCGGAACGGGCAAGCTGATGTTCCGTGGAGTTGTCAAATAAGCGTTTGAAATAAGCCGCCTAACGGTTGCCGGCGGTGGGGAAAGGCAACCAACCAAAGCCCAGGAGTTCAGCTGATGACCAAGCTGACGAATATGGGCACCTTGGGTCTGGCGGCGATTGCAACTTTCGCCTCCGCGCCGGCGTTCGCCGCCGGCACGACCGCTGGTGCCTCGATCACGAATACCGCCACCGTCGATTTCCAGGTCGGTGGTGTGAGCCAGGTTCAGCAAAGCGCGTCGGACACTTTCGTGGTCGACCGCAAAATCAACCTGCTCGTCGAGGAAGTCGGCACCGTAACGACCAACGTCGTTCCGGGGCAGACCAACGCGATCACGACCTTCCAGTTGACCAACCAGTCGAACGAAGGGCTCGACTTCCTGCTCGCGGCCACCCAGATCACCGGCGGCACGGCGGCGCATGGCGGCACCGACAGCTTCAACGCGAGCAATATCCGGATTTATCGCGACAATCCGACGACAGGCACGGTCGGCAGTTGGGACGCGGGCGACGCCCTTGTCACCTATGTCGACGAACTGGCCGCTGATGCGATCACGCGTCTCTTTGTGCTCGCGGACATCCCCACCGGTCTCGCCAACGGCTCGGTTGCGGGTGTGCAACTGCGCGCCACGGCCCGTGAAGGCGGTGTTGTCGGTACGCAGGGTGCGGCGGTCAGCCAGACGGCGGGGGCCAATACGGCGGCCAAGGATACGGTCTTTGCCGACGGCATCGGCGTCAACGACGCCAATCGCGACGCGTCGCACAGCGACGACGACGATTATACGGTGCAGACGGCGACACTGACGGTCACCAAGACCAGCCGCGTCATCTCCGATCCGTTCAACCTGACCTCAAACCCGAAAATGATCCCGGGCGCGACGGTCGAATATTGCATCGCGGTGGCCAATAGCGGCAGCGCCGATGCGACGAGCGTGTCGATCAGCGATAGCGTGCCGACGCAGTTGACGTTTACCGCCAGCACGATCCTGCTCAACGGGACGGTCACGTCGGGGACGTGTAACGCCGATGGTGCGGCGGGGGGCAGCTATGCCGCGCCCGTCGTATCGGGGACGATCGCCACGGTGGCGGCGGGCGCGACGCGCACGCTGGTCTTCCGCGCAACCGTCAACTGATCGCGGAAAAAGGAAAGGGCAGCGACGCCGGACTGGTTCCGGCGGCGCTCCCCCCTTGCCTGAGCGCCCATGACCCTTTTCCCGAAATGCCTGGCATTCGCGACCGCGCTGGTCGCGGCAGTGACGCTGCCCGCGGCGACGGGACGCGCCCAGACGATTTCCAATACCGCGTCGGCCGAATGGACCGCGAGCGGCCGGACCAGCCAGGCGCTGTCGAACCGCGTCGATGTGACGGTGACACCGCGCCCGCCCGAGCGGCCGACGATCCGCACCTATCGTCTGACCAACAACCTCGGTTCGGTGTCCGCGCCGGTCGTCCCGACCCGCTGCCAGGGCAATAGCGGAACCAGCCTGATCGAGCCCGCCGGCGCCTTCGCCGCCTTGCCGACCGATCCCGCCTCGCTCGAGCCGACCGGACGTTTTCACGCCGGTGAAGTGCTCGTGGTCGGCGTGACGTTGGCCGCCGCCAACAGCGATCCCAATGCGCGCGACACGCTCGACGTGACGCTTGAGCTTGAAAATGGCGATCGCGAGCGCATCACCTTGTCCGAAACCGCTGTAAACAGCGGCGAATTCGTCGGCATCATCAACACGATCAGCATTCCGCCGGCGCTGGTCGCGGGCGACTGCCGCCTGTCGGTCGCGCCGGACTCGACCGTTACCATGCGCGTCAGCGACGCCGTTCAGGCCGACCTGGTCGCGACCGCCGAGATCAGCTTCCTCGTCGATCCGTTCGGCATCGTCTTCGACAGCGGCGACGGCGCCCCGGTCGCGGGCAGCCGCGTGACGATCGTCGACGCCGCGACCGGCCAGCCAGCGCGCGTGTTCGGCGACGATGGCGTGTCGAGCTATCCGTCGAGCGTCATCACCGGCCAGAGCGTCACCGACAGCGGCGGCACCGTCTACAATTTCCCGCCCGGCGACTATCGCTTCCCCTTTGTCGCGCCCGGTACTTATCGCCTGATCGTCGAGCCACCGGCCCCCTTCACCGCGCCATCGACCGCCGACCCCTCCGCTCTGGCCGGTTTCCGTCGTCCCGACGACGGTTTGCCCTATACGATCACGACCGGCAGCTACGGCGCGGCGTTCACGCTCAGCGATCCGGCGCCGGTGCGCATCGATATCCCGGTCGACCAGCCCGGGGGCGAACTCGTCCTGCGCAAGACCACCTCGACGCAGGTCGCGGTGCCCGGCGACGTGATCCAGTACCGGATCGAAGTGTCGAACCGCGACGCGCGACGCGCCACCGGTGTGGTGACGGTGCGCGACGCGCTGCCCAAGGGGATGCGCCTGCGCCTCGACACTGTGCGCGCCGATGGTGCGCGTATCGATCCCGTCGTGGCCGGAAACGGTCGTGAGTTCAGCATCACCCTGCCCGCGCTTGCGCCGGCTCAGCGGGTACTGATCACCTATCTGGCCGAAGTCATCGTCTCGGCACAGCCCGGAAATGCGCTCAACCGCGCCACCGCGACCGACAATCGCGGCGCGACGAGCAACGTGTCCGAGGCGACGGTGTCGATCAAGCGCGACCAACTCGGCGACCGGATGACGATCATCGGGCGGATCACCGACGGCGGCTGCGGCGTGAACCCCGGCAAGGCCGCGGGAATCGGCGGCGTGCGCGTGATGCTGCAGGACGGGAGCTATGCCGTCACCGACCAGGACGGCCGCTATCATTTCGAGGGCGTGCGCCCGGGCCTGCATGTCGTGCAAATCGACCCGTCGACGCTGCCGCTCGACCGCGAACCCGTCGATTGCGCGCGCTCGACGGCAAGCGCGGGCAGCGCGATCTCGCACTTTGTGCAGGGCCGCGGCGGTTCGCTGAAGCGCGCCGATTTCCGCGCCATCGCCAGCGCCCCGCGCGCTGCGCCCAATCTCCAGACCGTCGAAGCGCCCGTGGTGCTCAGCGATCCCGAAGCTGCGGGCGCCAATCGCGACTGGCTGACCGGGCAGACCCCCGGCATCGCCTGGCTGTTCCCCGCCCCCGACCATAATCCGCGCTCCAAGGCCGTGCGTGCCGCGATCAAGCATTCGCCGGGCCAGAGCGTCGCACTGACGATCAACGGCAAGCCGGTCGATCCGCTGAGCTTCGAAGGCACGAGCAAGTCCGCCGACGGCCAGGTCGCGGTCAGCCTGTGGCGCGGCATCGAAATCCGCGAAGGCGAGAACAGCCTGGTCGCGACGGTCAAGGATGCGAACGGCGTGACGGTCGAAACGCTCGAACGCCGCGTCCATTATTCGATCACCCCGATGCGTGCGGCGCTGATCCGCGAAAAATCGGTGCTGGTCGCCGACGGCGTGACGCGCCCGGTGCTTGCGGTCCGCTTGACCGACCGCGACGGCAAGCCCATTCGCAGCGGCCTGACCGGCGATTTCAGCGTTCCCGCCCCTTATTACCCCGCGGTCGAAGCCGATGCGCAGCAGGCGCGCCAGCTGTCGGGACTCGAGCGCGCGCGGCCGGTGTGGAAGATCGATGGCGACGACGGCATCGCCTATATCGAACTCGAGCCGACGACCGCGTCGGGCACGCTGACGATCGATTTCGCGTTCCGCGACGACAAGGTAACGCGCAACCAGACGATCGAAACCTGGCTCGATCCCGGCGATCGCCCGTGGACCGTCGTCGGTTTCGCCGCAGGGACGATCGGCTACAACACGCTCGACGACCGCATGGAGCCGGTGGCCGAAACGCTCGACGATCTCAACGGCGACGCGCGCCTCGCGCTCTATGCCAAGGGCCGGGTGCGCGGTAAGTGGCTGATGACGCTGGCTTATGACAGCGACAAGGACAAGGACGACGCCCGTTTCGGCGGCGTGATCGACCCGCGCGCCTATTACACCATCTACGCCGACCGCAACGAGACGCGCTACGACGCCGCCTCGGTGCGCAAGCTCTATCTGCGGCTCGAACGCCCGCAATTCTATGCGATGTTCGGCGATTTCGAGACCGGCATTTCGGAACCGCAGCTCGCGCGCTACCAGCGCGCGCTCAACGGCGGCAAGGCCGAGTATCGCGGCCCGAACGTCGCTGCGACCGCCTTCGCCGCCGACACGCCCTACCGCTTCCGCCGAGACGAGATCCAGGGCAATGGCCTGACCGGTCCGTATCAGCTGGGCGCCAAGGATATCCTGCCGAACAGCGAGCGGATCGTCATCGAGACGCGCGACCGGCTGCATAGCGAGCGGATTATCGATACGCGCAGCCTGACGCGGCATATCGATTACGACATCGATTATTTCGCCGGCACATTGCGCTTCCGCGAGCCGGTGCTCAGCCGCTCGTCCGGGCTCGACCCGCAGTTCATCGTCGCCGAATATGAGGTCGACGGCATCGGCGAGCGTGTGCTCAACGCCGGCGGCCGCGTCAGCTATCAGTCGAACGACGAGAAACTGCGCGTCGGCGCGACGCTGATCCACGACGAAGACAGCAACGCCAAGACCAACCTCGGCGGTGTCGATGCGCGCTATCGCCCGAACATCGACACCGAAATCCGCGCCGAGCTGGCGGTCAGCGATGCCTCGGCCAAGGCCGGCAGCGCGGTCGCCGCTGCCGGGCGCGCCACCGCCTGGCTGATCGAGGCCGAGCATCACAGCAGCACGATGGATGTGCTCGCCTATGTCCGCGAACACGAAACCGGCTTCGGCGCCGGCCAGCTCAACCGCGGCGAGGACGGCACGCGCAAGTTCGGCGTCGATGCCCGGCTGCGCGCCACCCGTACGCTGTCGGTTACCGGCAGCGCCTGGCAGGAAGATTATCTCGACATCGGGTCGCGCCGTCGCGCTGCGCGCGCGCTGGTCGAGTATGACAATGGCACCACCGTCGCCCGCGCCGGGCTGACCCACGCCGACGACCGGCTGTCGGACGGCACCGGCAACACCTCCAACATCGTGCAGTTCGGCGCGACCCAGCGCCTGTTCGAAAAGCGCCTCGAACTCGACGCGCAGACCGAGTTCGCGCTCGGCGGCAAGGATGCGAGCGTCGATTTCCCGACCCGCCACCGTTTGGGCGCGCGTTTCGCGGTAACCCGCGACGTCAACCTCGTCGGCAGCTACGAGATCGCCGACGGCGACACGATCAAGGCGCGCACCGCGCGGCTCGGTTTCGATCTGGCGCCTTGGGCTGGTGCCCGCTTGCTCGCGACCGCGAACCAGCAGGAAATCGGCGAATATGGCCCGCGTAGCTTCGCGGCCTATGGCCTCTCGCAATCGCTCCAGCTCGGCAAGAAGCTGACGGTCGATATTTCGGTCGATGGCAATCGCACGCTCGGCGGCATCCGCGCCGGCGACGTGCTCAACGTCGACCAGCCGGTCGCCTCGGGTGGTTTCCTGGGCGGAAACGGTACGCTGACCGAGGACTTCCTCGCAATCAGCACCGGCGCGACGTATCGTACCGAGCGCTGGACGCTGACCGGGCGCGCCGAATATCGCGATGGCGAGCTTGCGAACCGTTACGGGTTGACGCTCGGCGGCCTCCGCCAGCTCGGCGAAGGCCGTGCGCTCGGCGCGCTCTTCACTTACGCCAAGGCGAGCGGTGTCGGCACCGTGCCGACCACCGAGGTCATGAGCTTCGAGATGAGCTGGGCGCACCGCCCCGCCGAATCGCGCGTGTCATGGCTCAACAAAAGCGAATTTCGTTCGGACAAGGTCCGCGATGCCATTGCCGGCCAGCCGGGCCCGATCGGCGGCGGCGCGCTGACCATCGACGGCGACGCGACGAGCCGCCGCGCACTCAACAGCCTGTCGGTGAACTGGACCCCGATGGGCAATCGCGATCTGGACGGCCGCCGCAGCGACGACCGGATGTGGTATGAGCGCGGCGAGTTCGGCTTCTTCTGGGGCACGCGCTATAATTTCGACAAGTTCGGCGCCGACGACGTCAAGGGCTGGTCGAACCTGCTCGGCGCCGATTTCCGTTTCAACCTCGGCGAACATATCGATGTCGGCGCGTCGGGCACCGTGCGTGTCGGCACTGGCGGCGACACGGTCAGCTGGGCGGGCGGGCCGACGGTCACGCTGGCGCCGATGAAGAACGCCAATATCACATTGGGTTACAACTTCTCGGGCTTCCACGACCGCGATTTCGAGGACAGCCGCTATTCGCGGTCGGGCGCCTATGTGACCTTCAAGCTGAAGTTCGACCAGACGAGCTTTCAGGGGCTGGGGTTGTAAATCGACGCCGCCCCTTACCTTTCGTCACCCCGGACTTGATCCGGGGTCCCGCTGATCGGTTTCGCAAAGCGGGATGCCGGATCAAGTCCGGCATGACGAAAATAGGAAGCGGTTAGTCCGCGAACAGCAGAACCGGCGTCTCGACCAGCTTCTTGAGCGCCTGGACATAGCTCGCGGCGTCCCAGCCATCGACGACGCGGTGGTCGCAGCTGATCGACAGATTCATCAGCTTCGCGCGGCGAATCTCGTCGCCGTCGAACACGGGCCGCTCGACGATCTTGTTCGGGCCGATGATCGCGACCTCCGGCCGGTTGATCACCGGGGTCGTCGCGATACCGCCGAGCGGACCGAGCGAGGTCACGGTCAGCGTGCCGCCGGTCAGTTCCTCGACCTTCGCCTTGCCGGTGCGCGCCGCTTCGGCCAAGCGCGTGATTTCGCTCGCGAGTTGCCAGACATTCTTGTCCTGCGCGTCGCGGATCACCGGGACCATCAGTCCGGCGTCGGTCTGCGTCGCCATGCCGAGGTGCACCGCGCCATAACGCGTCACCACGCCGCCCTCGTCGTCGTAGCGCGCATTGATCATCGGGAATTGCGGGATGGTGCGGCAGATTGCGACGATCAGGAAGGGCAGCATTGTCAGCTTGGGACGGCCGCCGCGATTGGCGTTGAGGTCGGCGCGCATATCCTCCAGCGCCGTGACGTCCATTTCCTCGACATAAGTGAAGTGCGGGATCGCGCGTTTCGACGCCGCCATATTCTCGGCGATCTTGCGGCGCATGCCTATGACCTTGATCGGCTCGTCGGCGCGCGCGCGGCTCGCGCCGGGGGCATGATAGCCCTGCCCGCCGCTGTAGCGGAGAAAGGCGTCGAGGTCGGCATGGCGGATGCGGTCGCCCTCGGCGTGGATCTGGCCGAGATCGACGCCAAGATCCTTGGCGCGCGCGCGGACAGCGGGAGACGCGAGGACCTGACGGTCGTGTGCGGGCGCGGCTAACGAGGCCAACACAGGTGCAGGAGCCGGCGCAGGCGTCGCAGCGGGAACCGGCGCAGCGACTTCGGCGACCGACGCTTCCTCGGCACCCGGCGTTTCCGCGACGATTTCTTTCTCGACCGGCGTGTCGGCGGGCGGCGCTTCGATCTCGCCATCGCCGTCGGTCTCGATCACCGCGAGAGTCGACCCGATCGGGATCAGGTCGCCAACCTCGCCCGCCAGTTCGACGACCACACCCGACACGGGCGATTCCATTTCGACGGTCGCCTTGTCGGTCATCATGTCGGCAAGCTGGGCGTCTTCCTCAACGCGCTCGCCGACCTTCACATGCCAGGCGACGATTTCGGCTTCGGCGATGCCTTCGCCGATATCGGGCAGACGGAATGAATAGCGGGCCATGACGTCAGTCCTTCAAAATCTTGGTGAGCGCAGTCGCGATACGCACCGGGCCGGGAAAATAGGCCCATTCGAGGCTGTGCGGATAGGGCGTGTCGAAACCGGTGACGCGTTCGACCGGCGCCTCGAGATGGTAGAAGCAGCGTTCCTGGACGAGCGCCACAAGCTCGGCACCAAAGCCCGAGGTGCGCGTCGCCTCGTGGATGATCAGGCAGCGCCCGGTCTTTTGCACCGACGCCTCGATCGCCCCGATATCGAGCGGTAGCAGCGTGCGCAGGTCGATGATCTCGGCATCGATGCCCATCTCCTCGACGATCGTCTTGGTGACATGCACCATCGTGCCATAGACGAGGATGGTCAGCGCTTCGCCGGCGCGAACCGTCGCGGCCTTGCCGAGTTCGATGCGGTAATGACCCTCGGGAACCGCGCTCGCTTCATGCTTCGACCAAGGCTCGACCGGGCGGTCGTAATAGCCGCTGAACGGGCCGTTATAGATGCGCTTGGGTTCGAGAAAAACGACGGGGTCGTTATCCTCGATCGCCGCGATCAGCAGGCCCTTGGCATCATAGGGGTTCGACGGGATGACCGTCTTCACGCCGCAGATATGCGTCATGATGCTCTCGGGCGACTGGCTGTGGGTCTGACCACCGAAGATGCCGCCGCCGAAGGGGGTGCGCACCGTCATCGGGCAGATGAAGTCGGCCGCCGAGCGATAGCGCAGCCGTGCGGCCTCGCTGACCAGTTGGTCGAGCCCCGGATAGATGTAATCGGCGAACTGGATTTCGGGGACCGGGCGCAGGCCATAGGCGCCCATGCCGACCGCGACGCCGATGATGCCGCATTCGTTGATCGGGGTGTCGAAGACGCGGGTCTTGCCATGCTTTTTCTGCAGGCCCGCGGTGGCGCGGAACACGCCGCCGAAATAGCCGACATCTTCGCCCATCACCACGGTGTTGGGGTCGCGTTCGAGCATGACGTCCATGGCGCTGTTGATCGCCTCGATCATGTTCATGGTCTTGGTGGTCGCTTGAGTCTCGGGGGCCATCATTCGGGCTTCCAATTGGGGCCGAATTTGGCCTCTTGCTCGGCGAGCATCTGATCGCATTGTTCCTTGAGGTGCCAAGGCATCTCCTCAAACACGTCCTCGAACATGGTCTCGAACGGCTGATGCATGCCGTGGCCAAGAATACCGAGCTTTTCCGATTGCTTCTGGGTCGTCTTGACCAGATCGTCGAGTTCGGTGCGCTGCGCCGCGTGACGGTCTTCATCCCATTCGCCGAGAATGATCAGATGCTGCTTCAGCCGCGCGATCGGGTCACCGAACGGCCAGATCGTCGGCTCATCGGACGGGCGATAGGCGCTCGGGTCGTCGGAAGTGCTGTGGCCTTCGCTGCGATAGGTGAAATGCTCGATCAAGGTCGGGCCATTGTTGGTGCGTGCGCGATCCGCCGCCCATTGCGTCGCGGCGTAAACCGCGAGCGGGTCATTGCCGTCGATGCGCAGCCCGGCAATGCCATAACCAACCGCACGCGCGGCAAAGGTCGTGCGCTCGCCGCCAGCGAAGCCCGAGAAGCTCGAAATCGCCCACTGGTTGTTGACGACGTTGAAGATCACCGGCGCGTTGTAGACGGTCGCAAAAGTCAACGCCGAGTGGAAATCGCCCTCGGCCGATGAACCTTCGCCGCACCAGACGGTCGCGATCCGGCTGTCGCCCTTCGATGCCGAGGCCATCGCCCAGCCCACCGCCTGCGGATATTGGGTCGCCAAATTGCCCGAGACGCTGAAGAAACCGTGCTCGGGTGCCGAATACATGATCGGCAGCTGGCGGCCCATCAGATGGTCGCCGCGGTTCGAGTAGATCTGGTTCATCATCTGGATCAGCGGATAGTCGCGCGTGATCAATATGCCCTGCTGGCGATAGCTGGGGAAGCACATGTCCGACCGGTCGAGCGCCATGGTCGAGGCGACCGAGGTCGCCTCTTCGCCGGTACATTTCATGTAGAAGCTGGTCTTGCCCTGGCGCTGGGCGCGGAACATGCGATCGTCGAAGGCGCGTACGAGCATCATGGTGCGCAGCATCGCGCGGAGACGCTCGGGCGCGATCTTCGGATCCCACGGCCCCTTCGCCACCCCGTCGAAATCGAGCACGCGGACGAGGCCGTAGCACAGCTCGCGCATCGCATCGGGTTTGGTGTCTTCGCTGGGGCGCGGGGTCGCATCGACGGAGGGCACCGCGATATCGCCGAAGTCGGGGGTGTCGCCCGGACGATAGCGCGGCTCGGGGATATGGAGCGACAGCGGCGGCAGGTTGCTCGCCGGCATCCGAGGCGTCTCGGGCATATCTTCTTCCCTTTTGGCGCGAATCGACGCGCCTAGTTATATTTCAACGTGGCGACATATTATTACCGTCTCCACAGGATTGCAACGCCGGCGTCAGACCGCCACCGGCGCTGAAATATGCGTTTGCGGGGCATAGGCTTCGACCGCGAAATCCTCGAATTTATAGTCGAAAATGCTCGGAGGCCGGCGAAGGATGCGCAGTTTCGGCGCCCCGCCGGGAATGCGCGACATCTGCTGTTCGACCAGGCCGGCGTGATTGAGGTACAAATGCACGTCGCCCCCGGTCCACACCAGTTCGTGCGCGTGCAGCCCCGCCTGCTCGGCGACCATGCGCGTCAGCAATGCGGCTTCGAAGACGTTGAACGCGAAACCGAGGCCGAGGTCGCACGAGCGCTGGAAGAGCAGGCACGATAGCCCGCCATCGCTGCGGACGTGAAACTGATAGGTCATATGGCACGGGGGCAGCGCCATGCGGTCGAGATCGGCGACGTTCCAGCCGGTGAAGATATGGCGCCGCGACCCCGGATTGGTCCGGAGCGATTCGATGAGCGCCGCGATCTGGTTGTGCCCCTGCTCCGAACGGCGGAACAGCCCCTCACCCGCCGACTCGTAGCGCGGCCAGTTGACCCACTGGTGGCCATAGACCGGGCCGAGGTCGCCCCATTGCGCGGCGAAGCCGTCGTCCGCGATGATCCGCGCCTCGAAATCGGCGGCGTTGATGTCGTCGCCGGTCGCCTTGCGATATTTTTCAAGCGGCCAATCGGTCCAGATTTTCACCCCCTGCGCCACCAGCGACCGGATATTGGTGTCGCCGGTGAGGAACCACAAAAGCTCGCGCAGCGCGGTTTTCCAATAGACGCGCTTCGTCGTCAGCAGCGGGATAGCATCGTCCGCAAGCGAGAAACGCATCGTCTCGCCGAACAGCGAGCGCGTGCCGACGCCGGTGCGGTCGACGCGCTCGTCGCCCTCGACCCAGATGCGGCGCATCAGGTCGAGATATTGCAGTTCATAATGGATGGACTCAGGCAAGATTCGCTCCCGGCTTCTCGTCATTGCTAGGCTTCATGCGACGAGGCGGCAAGACTCGCCCCCGATCCTCCATTGCGGGCCAATCCTGCCTTGGGCTTTGCCCGGCGGTGGCGCATGAAGGCGCGTCATGACACGATATGAAACCATCGAGGCGCCGGGCGCGCAGCCGGCGTCGCCCGGCTTTGTGCCGCGCGACGACGAAGAAGAGTTGCCGCGGCTGCTGCTGCGCCCCTGCTTTCCGGTCGACGGCGAAATATTGCTGATCGCCGGATTCGACGCGTTCGACCGGTTGCTGTGCCTCGAACGCGCCGAAAGCGACCGCGCTGGGCGCTGTATCGTGCCGCCGCCGGTCTGGCGTGCTGCGCTCGATGCGAAACCCGCGCAGATCGTGATGGCGCACAACCATCCGTCGGGACTCGCGCGCCCGAGCGACGCCGACCTCGCCACGACGCGCGAATCCGCGCGCTTCCTGGCGCTGCTCGGTATCACCCTGTCGGACCATATGATCTTTACCGCCGATGGACATTTCAGCTTTTGGCGTGCCGGATTGCTTTAGGGGCCGCAATCATGGCGACTATGCCGATTGGCGCTTGAAGTTCGCAAGATGCACGTCTAGGGGACCGCTCTGCCTTCGCGGCGGCCCCAGGCCGTCCGCAAAGATCGGTCGGGGAGTAGCTCAGCCTGGTAGAGCACTGTCTTCGGGAGGCAGGGGCCGGAGGTTCGAATCCTCTCTCCCCGACCAGTTTCTTTTGCAATCATCACCCCCTTGTAACCTGACGGCATACACCCTAGATTGGTGTTACGCCGCTGTGGTTTTCCCCCTTTCCATCGCGGCGCAGTGTCCCACCGAAAGGTGCGGGCGCGTCCTCCCTGGACCCTGGCCACCTCGTACTCCGGTACGAGGTGGTTTTTTATTGGGCAGTCGTTATTCGGCAGCTTGGGGCAGCGCCCCGGCGCCCGGCCAGGCCCGCGCCACATCGCCTAACAACCCGTAAAACCAGTCGCTTAACGGACCCAGCTTGTCGGCGTCGGGCGACCGGTCGCGGCACAGATAGAGGCTGCGGTCGATCTCGATCTGCACGGCGTGTACGCCGCGATCGGGACGGCCGTGGCTGCGAATGATATGTCCGCCGGCATAGGGCTGGTTGCGCGACACCGGAACGCCCAGCCGCTCGGCTGCGGTGACTACCGTGTCGACCAACCAGCTGTCGGCCGTATCGCCGAATCGGTCGCCGATGACGATCCGCGCGCCATGCCCCGCCTGCCCCACCGGAATCGACGGCATGCTGTGCAGGTCGATCAATATCGCGTGGCCGTGGCGCCGGCGCGCGCCCTCCAGCGCGTCGGCGAGCGCATCGTGAAAGGGGCGATGCAACGAATCGAGCCGCCACGCGAGCGCCGCCCGGTCGATCGGCCTTTTCCATAAAGGCCCGACATCGGCGAGCCGCGTCGGCACGACGCCCAGCCCCGCGCGTTCCTTGCGGCCCGGCGCCGAATATTGCGGGCGCAGCGCGGGGGCGACTTCGCCCGGCGCCATCTGTCCTTCAGCGCGATTGCAATCGGCCACCGCGCGTGCCCACAACGCTTGCACCACGGACGCGCCGGCCTCGCCTGCGCGCGCGGCGATCAGGTCGGACCAGCTGTCCTCGAGCCGTTCGAGTTCGAGCCGCGTCGCGCGCGCCGCGGCGAGCAGTTCGGGCGGATAGATGCGCCCCGCATGCGCCACCGACACCACGATCGGCGTGCCTGCGGCGTCCGGACGCGTGACCGAAACGGCGTTGGTCGAAAGGAAGGGGCGCGTCATCGGCACGGGGTGGCAAAAATCCGGCGGAGAATCCAGCGCCGCCTGAATTTGTTAAGTTTGTGGCGCTATGGGACGGTTTCGATATAACGGTATCGCCGCGTGAAGGCGCCGCCGTGGGACCTGGGGGCTGTTATCCGCATGATTCGCATATTGCTGGCCGAAGATGACGATGTAATGCGCGAATATCTCGCGCGGGCGCTGACCAGCGCCGGTTATCACGTCACCGCGGTCGACCGCGGGACCGAGGCGGTTCCCTATATCGATTCGGGCACCTTCGACCTGCTCCTGTCGGACATCGTCATGCCCGAAATGGACGGAATCGAGCTCGCGCAGCACGCCGCGAAGGTCGCGCCGCAAACGCAGGTCATGTTCATCACCGGTTTCGCCGCGGTTTCGCTGCGCGCCGAGGAAAATGTGCCGCAGGCGAAGCTGCTGTCGAAGCCGTTTCACCTCAAGGATCTGGTGCGCGAGGTCGACAATCTGTTCGGCCGCGCCGACCGTTCGAACCAACAATAAGGACGCCCGCTGCACCGAAGGGCTTGCCAAGCGGTGCGGGGCCTATTAGGGGGCGCGTCACCCCAAGGGATGGGCGTGTAGCTCAGTGGTAGAGCACTGTGTTGACATCGCAGGGGTCGCAAGTTCAATCCTTGCCACGCCCACCATTAAAAACGCCGCCACCCCAATGGGTTGGCGGCGTTTTTACTTTCCAGGTTCGTCGCGGTTTACGCCATGCCACGCGCCAGGTCGCCGCGCGATGCGTCGCCGATCTGGCTGCCCCCGTCGCAGTCGAGGATCGTCCCGGTGATATAGCCCGCAGCCGGGCTGCACAGGAACACCGCCGATTCGGCGACCTCCTCGACCTCGCCCCAGCGCTTCATCGCGATGCGGTCGAAATGCGACTGGCGCGACGCCGCGTCGGGCGCGAGCCGCGCCATGCCTTCGGTCCCCGCGATCGGTCCCGGCGAGATGCCATTCACGCGGACCTCTGGCCCCCATTCGAGCGCGAGGACCCGGATCAGCTGGTTGATCCCCGCCTTCGCGGCGCACGCGTGCGCCTGCAGCGCCGAGGCGTTGATCGCCTGCCCCGCAGTGATCGCGATCAGCGACGCGCCGGGTCGGTTGAGCAGGTCGTGGCAACCGCGGAACACGTTGAAGGTGCCGTTGAGGTCGATATCGACAACGGTACGGAAGGCGTTGGCCGACATGCCGAGCACGGGGGCAAGGAAATTGCCCGCGGCGCCCGAAATGACGATATCCATCGGGCCGAATTTGTCTGCGACGGTCTCCATCACACCGCGAATCGCGGCATAGTCGCGCACGTCGCCCGACAGGCCGATCGCGTCATGGCCGATTTCACCGGCCGCGCGCTGTGCCTTGTCGGGGTCGCGGCCCGCGACCGCGACCTTGGCGCCGAGTTGGGCAAAGCGTTTGGCGATACCCAGGTTGATGCCGCTGGTGCCGCCGGCGACGAACGCCGTCTTGCCCGCCAACAGATTGTCGCGAAAACTGCTCATGCTCTTCCTTCTCCCTGTCCTGTCCGCCATTCCTGCCCGCATGGGGTTGACGGAATGGAATCGGTGGCCTTTTGAAACCCGACAAGACAGCAAGGATCAAATGATGGCAAGCGGCCCGACTTCGAACAGCTTCATCTCACAGCGGCTGAAACTGCATTATGCCGATTGGGGCAATCAGGATGCGCCCCCGCTTTTGCTGGTCCATGGCGGGCGCGACCATTGCCGCAGCTGGGACTGGGTCGCCGAGAAATTGTGCGACCGCTATCACGTCATCGCGCCCGACCTGCGCGGTCATGGCGACAGCGCCTGGTCGCCCGACGGCAATTACGAGATCGGCGCCTTCGTCTACGACCTCGCGCAATTGATCCACCAGCTCGACCTCGCCCCGGTGACGATCGTTTCGCATTCGATGGGCGGCAATATTTCGACACGCTACACCGGACTCTATCCCGACAAAGTCAGGAAGCTCGTGTCGATCGAAGGCCTCGGCCCCTCCCCGGCGGTGCAGGAGGAGCGCACGAAGACCCCGTTCGACGAACGGATGCGCCAGTGGATCGCCGACAAGCGCCAGGCGGCGGGGCGCCAGCCCAGGCGCTATGCCACGCTCGACGAGGCGCTGGCGCGGATGATGACCGAAAATGCCTATCTGACCGAGGAACAGGCGCGCCACCTGACAATTCAGGGCGCGAGCCGCAACGAGGACGGCAGCTGGAGCTGGAAGTTCGACAATTATCTGAACATCTGGACGATCTTCGACATGCCGCAGGAGGAGTTGCACAAGCTGTGGGCGAATATAACGTGCCCGACGCTGCTTCTCTATGGTGCCGACAGCTGGGCCTCGAACCCCGAAAAGGACGGGCGCATCCAATATTTCAAGACCGCGCAGGTCATCGAATTCGAAAACGCCGGCCACTGGCTGCACCACGACCAGTTCGACCGGTTCATGTCCACGCTAGACACTTTCCTCTAAACCAACGCCGGTTGCGCGCATGGGCGCGCGGTTGGGCGTCGAAATGACCTATTCGGGGCAATTGCCGGCGCGGCAACGCGCCATCGCGGGCGGCGCTACGCTGGCCGTGGCGCTCGCCGTCGGAATCGGGCTGGTCAGCGGACTCGATCTGGCCGCGGTGCGCCGGGCGAGCGACGCGATCCACGCCTTCGCCCTGCCCGTTCCCCCGCCGGAAGCGCAGGCGGTTCCCGAAAGCAAGCCGTCGAACGCGCCCGCCGGCGAGGCTTCGGCCGCCAACCGGCAAGCCAGGCCAGCGCCTCTCGAAGCGCCCAAGCCTATCGTCCCGCCCGTCAAGCCGCCCCCGGTCGCAGCGGCGCCCAAGGCGGAAAGCGGTAACGACGCATCGGCAGGGGCCACGCCGGTCGCGGGTCCGGGTAGCGGTGCGGGCGGGCGCGGCGACGGCTTCGGCGCGGGCGGATCGGGCAGCGGCACCGGCGGCGGCACGCGTCCGGTGTGGCGCAGCGGAACGATCGCCGACCGCGATTATCCAAAAGCGGCGCGCCGCGCCAAAATCGGCGGCGAGGTTGAGGTGCGCTTCACCATCGAGCCAAGCGGCCGCGTCACACGCTGTCGCGTCACGCGATCGAGCGGCGACGCGTCGCTCGACGCGACCACGTGCGGCCTGATCGAGGAACGCTTCCGCTTCCGGCCGGCAACCAACGCCCGCGGCGATGCGATCGCCAGCGAATATGGCTGGCGCCAGCGCTGGTGGCTCGAAGGCCGCTGATCGTCGCGCCGATTGTAACAGAAGCCGCAACGAATATGAGAATGATTATCAATATGGATTGACAGTGCGAACGACTCTCAATAGCGGACCCCTCGCAACGAAGGGGAAATATTCCAATGTCCAACAATTCAGCGGCTCTCCCGAGGCTTCTCGCACTCTCGTGCGTCGGCTTCATCGCCACCGCGCCGGCCATGGCAGCCGATCTGGCCGACGATTCGTCAGCCGACGGCGAACAGGACCGCGATACGATCATCGTCAACGGCCAGCAGGTGCAGGTCGATACGCCCAAGGCGGTCGCTCCCTTGCTCGACACCCCGCGCTCGGTCGTCGTCGTCGACAAGCAGGTCATCAAGGAAACCGGCTCGGCCACGCTGGTCGAGGCATTGCGCACCGTTCCCGGCATCACCTTCGGCGCTGCAGAGGGTGGAAACCCGATCGGCGACCGCCCCTTCATCCGCGGTTTTGACAGCCAGGGCAGCACCTATCTCGACGGCGTGCGCGACATCGGCGCGCAGAGCCGCGAAGTATTCGCGGTCGAACAGATTCAGGTCGTTCGCGGGTCGGATTCGACGCTGGGCGGGCGCGGCAGCGCTGGCGGTTCGCTCAACATCGTGTCGAAAATGCCGCGCAACGAGAATTTCGTCGGCGGTTCGGTTACGGCGGGAACCGACAATTACAAGCGCGTCACCGGCGACGTGAACTATGTCATCGGCAGCAACGTCGCGGTCCGCATCAACGGCATGTGGCACGATCAGGATGTCGCCGGTCGCGACGAGATCTTCCAGAAGCGCTGGGGTGTTGCGCCGTCGATCACGATCGGCGTCGAAGGTCCGACGAAGCTGACGGCCTCCTATTACCACCTCGATACCGACGAGCTTCCCGACAGCGGCATTCCGTATTTCTACACCATCGGCAACGCGCCGCTTGGCGACGTCGTCTTTTCCGAACCGCTGATCGGTACCGGCACTACGCGCGACGGCAGCACGGGCACCGTCGCTCGCGACACCTTCTACGGGCTGATCAACCGCGATTTCCGCGAGAGCAAGACCGACCAGCTGACGCTGCGTTTCGATCATGATTTCGGCAACGGCATCAAGTTCCGCAACACGTCGCGCTACAACCACAATACACAGGCCTATATCTACACGCAGCCCGACGATCAGCAGGGCAATGTGTTCGGCAACGCCGCAGCATCGACGCCCGCGAACATCACCGCCGGCGGCGGCTATGTGTGGCGCCGTGCCAACTCGCGCTATGGCTATACCGGCAGCCTGACCAACCAGACCGACCTCTACGGCAAGTTCAGCACGGGCGGGATCGAGCACAGCTTTGCCACCGGCCTCGAACTGTCATGGGAAAAAGCGCGCCGCGGCAGCTTCAACGTTACGACCCGCAATTTCGCAACGCCGGTCGCGAATCCGCCGGTAAACGCCGCAGCTTGCAACAATGTGCAGGTCGCGACGTTCAACTGCACCAGTCTTTTCAACCCGAATCCCAATGATCCGTGGGTGAATTATGCCAACGGCCTGTACACCGACATCGGGCCGATCACGAAGACGCTGCCGATCCAGGAAACCCGCAACGACGGCACTACCAAGTCGGTCTATGCCTTCGACTCGATGGCGATCGGCGACGCGCTGATCGTGAACCTCGGCCTTCGGTTCGACAGCTTCAAATCGAAAGTGACGCCGGGCCAGGCCGCCACGGCAACGAGCACCTTCTCGCTCAGCCGCAAGGATGACATCGTCAACTACCAGGCGGGCGTAATCTACAAGCCCGTCGCGAACGTGAGCCTCTATGCCTCCTATGCGACATCGGCGACCCCTCCGAACAGCTTGCTGGGCGAAGGTCAGGAAGGGAACAGCCTTGGGACCACGAACACCCAGGCGGCCGTCGATCTGCTGAACTCGCTCAAGGTCGAGAAGACGAAATCCTATGAATTCGGGGCCAAGGCCGACCTGTTCGGCTCGCGGCTATCACTCACGGCCGCAGCCTTCCAGACGGAAACCCAAAATGCCCGCGTGACCGGTGAAAACAACACCGTCCAGTTCATCGGCGAACGCAAGATCAAGGGTATCGAACTCGGCTTCAACGGCACGATCATTCCGGGCTGGACCGCCTTCGGCGGCTATTCCTATCTGGATGCGGAGATTGTCGATGGCGGCTTTACCGCGTTGACGGCCGCAGCCGTTCCCGGACAGGCTGCAAAGACCGTGCTGGTTCCTTCGGTCAACAACGGCAAGCAGTTCCCGCAGACCGCAAAGCACAGCTTCACCATCTGGAGCAATGTCGAACCCACCAAAGGCCTGACGATCGGTGGCGGCGCCTTCTACACCAGCCGCGTCTTCGGCGGATATTCGGACAATCGTTCGGCGACACAAAATGCGGCGGGCGTCGTGACCGTGAACCCGGCGACCAAGGTCGTCTATCGCACGATTCCCGGCTACTGGCGCTTCGATGCGCGGGTCGGCTACAAGATCAACGATCAGCTGGACCTGTCGGTGAACGTCAACAACCTGACCAACAAGGTCTATTTCAACCAGGCTTATACGGCGCACTATGCCAGCATCGCTCCGGGCCGTTCGGCGATTGCGACGCTGAACTTCAAATACTAAGCCGATCCGATGACGACGCTCGACATTGAACGGCTGAAAGCGATGAGTGCGGACGAACTGTCCGCGCTGCTTTCTCCCGACAATGTCGAGCGGTCCGCCGTCATCAAGATGACTGCCGAGGCCGGTTTCGCCGACGCACAGGCGCTCTACGGCCAGATGCTGCTCGACGGCAGTGGCATCGCGCAGGATCAGCGCGCGGCGATCGGCTGGTTCCACAAGGCCGCCGAACAGGGCCATGCGATGGCGATCAACATGATCGGCCGTTGTTACGACCTTGGCTGGGGCGTTGCGATCGACAAGGCGCGCGCCGCCGAATGGTTCAGGATCGCCGCCGACAAGGGGCTCGACTGGGGCCTGTATAATTACGCCACCCTGCTCGCGCTGGGTCAGGGCGTGGCCGAGGACAAGCCGGCTGCGCTGGCGCTGTTCCGGAAGGCGGCGGCGATGGGCAACGCCAAGGCGATCAACTTCGTCGGCAGCTTTTATGAGGATGGCTGGGTCGTCGACCGCGACATGGCGGTCGCCGCCTATCATTATCGCCGTGCGGCCGAAGGCGGGGATTTTCGCGGGCGGTTCAATCACGCCAGAATGCTGGCGGACAACGGCGACGTCGATGGAGCACTTGCCTGGCTGGCGCGTGTCGGGGAAACCGCGACGCCGGCCTTTATGTCCAAAGCCGGTGCCTGGCTGGCCGCCTCCGACGACGAACGGCTGCGGTCCGAAGGCGTCGCGGCGCTGAACGGCCACAATTCAAAGGTCGGCGCGACAAATTGATTGTCCGCCATCCCTGTGGCAGCAGAGTTCTTCCTTTATATTCTGCCCTACGCGACCCAAGGCCCCACCTATGATGATTTCAGTCCCCAATCTTCTCGATGCCGAGGGCGTCGCCGCCGTCCGCGCGATCATCGATGCGGCGGACTGGATCGACGGAAATGCAACCTCCGGCCCTCAATCGGCGCTGGCGAAGAAGAACGAACAGCTCGCCGAAGGCAGTCCGGCGGCCCGCGAAGCCGCAGCGATCATCCTGAAGGCGCTGGGCAATTCCCCCTTGTTCTTTTCAGCCGCGTTGCCGCTCAAGGTCTATCCGCCGCTGTTCAATCGTTATGGCGAGGGTCAGACATTCGGCACCCATGTCGACAATGCGATCCGCATCCAGCGCGGGTCCGACTTCCGTTTGCGCAGCGACCTGTCGGTGACGCTCTTCCTCGAAGATCCTGACGCCTATGACGGTGGTGTCCTCACCATCGAAGATGTTTTCGGTTCACAGCAGGTCAAGCTGCCGGCCGGCCACGCGGTCGTCTATCCTTCGTCGAGCCTGCACCATGTCACGCCCGTCACGCGCGGCACCCGCGTAGCATCCTTCTTCTGGCTCCAGTCGATGGTGCGCGACTCCGGGGCGCGGCGGATGCTGTGGGACCTCGATCAATCGGTACAGCGGCTGACCGGACAGTTGGGCGGAGCCGACCGGTCGGTGATCGAACTGACCGGACTTTATCACAATCTGCTGCGGCACTGGGCCGACAGCTAGCCCAACATCTCGCGCCACGCGCGCGACACATATTCGCGCCCGTTTGCCAGCACACAGGCGGCGAGTTCCTTTTCGTCGGCGAGCAAGATCGCCGCATCGGCGCCGAGCACGGTCAGCGCCGTCGCCCAGCCGTCGGCCATCATGCAACGGCGATGCACGACCGTCACCGACCGCACGCCATTGGCGATCGGGCGGCCGGTGCGCGGATCGAAGCTGTGCGAATAGTGCTGGCCATCGACCGCGAGCCCGCGGCGATAGTCGCCCGAGGTCGCGATCGACAGGTCGTGGAGCGCGATGCGCCATCCGGCGCCCGCCCATGAAGGCGGCACCTCCACGTCGACCCACCAGGGATGGCCGTCTGGGCGAATCCCCTCGCCGCGCAACTCTCCCCCAACCTCGATCAGGAAATGGCGTACCCCGTTTGCGAGCAGCCAATCGGCGGCAAGGTCGACGCCATAGCCCTTGGCGATGCCCGACAGGTCGAGCAGCGCGCCTTCGCTACGACGGATGCGCCGTGCATCACGATCGAGATCGATGTCCCCGTCGCTCGGCACCATGAAGTCGGGAAGCGTGTCGACGGGTCCGGCGGCACCGAAGCCCCAAGCCTCGCTGAGTTCACCCATCGCGAGACTGAAAGCGCCCCCGCTGGCGGTTCCGATGTCGATGCCTGCGGCCACGACCTCGGCGAACTCGGCTGGAATGCTGTGCCATTCACCCGGCGGCGCGCGGTTGAAGCGCGAGAGGTCGGAAACCGCTTGCCATTGGCTCATCTGCGCCACGACGCGATCGAGCGCGGCCTGGACACCCCCACCCGTCCCGGCGGGCGGCGCAACGGCATGCAGGGACCAGCTGGTCCCCATCGTTTCGCCGGCGAAGGTTTCGACGATCGCCCCGGCGTCGCGCCCGGCAAAAGCGGCTGGCGTGAGCGCGCGGGGGATCAGGATGCGATCGGTCAGGGCGCCAGCACTTCCAGCGTCGTGACGTAGCTGGCGCGACGACGCGGCGGCGCATCGGCGGGCGGCGGGCCTTCACCCTCACCCTCGACCTGCGGCGTGGTAACATTCACCCAGTACATGCCGGCTTCGGGGAGTGTCAGCTCGACCTTGCCATCGGCACCCGTCCTGGTGTCGATCTGGCCGAGCTGGTCGCGATAGCGGATGCCGCCCGGGATGACGGTGACCGGCAGGTCGGCGGTCGGCTTGCCGTCGAGCAGGAACTGAAAGGTAAAGGCTTCGCCCGCGATCAGGTCGTTCGGATGTATCACAGGAACCAGCTCGATGCCCTTGCCGGTCGGCTTGAACAGCGTGTTCGTCGGCTCGCCGACCGTCACGAAGATTTCGTTGCGGTTGTTCGATTCGGCGGTGCGCACATTGGTCGCGCCCGCAGGGATCTTTTCGGCGAGGTTGGCGGTCGTCGTGCCGCGCGGCAGGCGCTCGGTCTTGCCGTTCAGGTCATAGCTGCCCATCACGCCGTCGACGACCGAGGCTATCCGCCAGGTGCCCTTTTGCGTCAGGTGGACATCAAAAGTGCTGCGATAGCGACCGGTGGCCTTATTCTCGATCGTCGCCTCGCTGCCGTCGGGCGCCCAGGCCTTCAATGCGTCGAGGCGCATCGGCTGATGCTCGAAATAAAAGAGGTCGTTCGACACCGCGGCGTCGACCGTCACCCAGACATCGTCGCCCGACAGCACCGTCGACGACGGCATCATCCACTGGCGGTGTGCGCTCGCCGGAACCGCGATCATCGCCGCGAGCACGCCGCCCGCCGCAAAACCCCAAAGCTGCTTTTTCATCGTCCTGCCCTTTCGATATGTCAGCGGAAGGCGACCGAAACGGTCCCCAATTCGGTTTTGCCCGCAGCGCGTCCGCCGGCCCCGGCTTTGCCCGGCCAGGTGAAGGGAATACGCAGCAATTCACGGCCGCCGACTTCGCGTGCCGCCTCGACGACGAGCACATATTCGCCCGCCGCGAGCGCGCCGAGCTGGGCGCGGCTGAAGCTGATCTTGTGGGTGCCCGGCGCACGCGTCGCGCCGGTGATGCCGTTGGCTGGAAATGTCATCGAGCGGCCCGAGGCACGCCACCACTGGCGCACGTCACGGAGCCATTTGGTGCCTTCGTTCGCCTTCATGTCATGGTCGTACCAGACCGCGACGGTCTTCGCCGGGGCGCCGGCTTTCTCGACCCAGAAGGCGACATAGGGCTTGTGATATTCGGCAACCTTGAGCTGCGGAATGGTGACGGTGACGTCCATCGTCGCGGGCGCGGCGGCGAGCACCGGCACGGCGAGCGCGGCGCTCAGCGTTCCCCCGATCAGGATCGTACGCGTGGCTGGCTGCATGGACAAACTCCCTAGTGAATGAAGACGATGGCGATGGCGGCGGGGATCGCGAGCCCGGCGCCGACGAGCGGCCAGGTGCTCTTGCGCTTGGCCGAATGAAGCCACAGCAGGAACAGGCCGGTGATCCCGAAGACCAGGCAGGCGAAAGCGAAGATATCGATGAACAGGCTCCACTCGCCGCCCGAATTGCGGCCCTTGTGAAGATCGTTGAGATAGGAAATCCAGCCGCGGTCGGTGACCTCTCCGGTGACTTCGCCGGTCGCCCGATCGATGTCGACCCAGGCGTCTCCACCAGGCCGCGGTGCGGGCAGATAGACGTTCTCGGGCGCCCATTCGGCCTCGCCGGCCTTGACCGGGAAATTCGCCTCGACCCATGCGGCGACGGGCTTGGGAAGCGGTCCCTTGGCATCGGCGGGGTCGGCCTGGGCCAATTGCGCGAGCAGCGTCGGCGGAATCTGCGCTGTCTTTTCGGTGACCACCGGCGACCCCTCGATGTCGGCGGCATGGTTCAGCGTGAAACCGGTGACCGCGAACAATACCAGCCCGATCAGGCTGATCGCCGAGCTCATCCAATGCCACATATGCAGCTGCTTC
Source organism: Sphingopyxis sp. Root1497 (assembly GCF_001427085.1). Taxonomy (NCBI): domain Bacteria; kingdom Pseudomonadati; phylum Pseudomonadota; class Alphaproteobacteria; order Sphingomonadales; family Sphingopyxidaceae; genus Sphingopyxis; species Sphingopyxis sp. Root1497. Next base: position 1,378,974 of record NZ_LMGF01000005.1, on the reverse strand, counting down.
AACCAGAAGGTCTTGCGGCTCTTCTTGGTGGCCGGGCGCGAGGGAGAGGGTGCGTGCATGAAATCGTTCTGAAAGGAGGCGTTGCGCCGCCACTATCGAGAACGATTCTCAATTACAACAAATAATCCCGCATATCGGGCGCGTCATGCTTTGTTACAAAGCCCCCGTCACAGGCTTGGCAGATCCAGCCCCTTATCGCGTGCGCAATCGATCGCGATGTCGTAGCCCGCATCGGCATGGCGCATGACGCCGGTGCCGGGGTCGTTCCACAGCACGCGCTCCAGTCGCTTCGCCGCTTCGGGTGTTCCGTCGGCGACGATCACCATACCGCTGTGCTGGGAATAGCCCATGCCGACCCCGCCACCATGGTGGAGCGACACCCAGGTCGCGCCGCTCGCGGTGTTCAGGAGCGCATTGAGCAAGGGCCAGTCGGACACGGCGTCTGAGCCATCCTTCATCGCCTCGGTCTCGCGGTTCGGGCTGGCGACCGATCCCGAATCGAGATGGTCGCGGCCGATCACCACGGGCGCCTTGAGTTCGCCCGACGCGACCATTTCGTTGAACGCGAGGCCGAGCCGGTGGCGGTCGCCCAGGCCAACCCAGCAGATGCGCGCCGGCAAACCCTGAAACTGAATCTTCTCGCGCGCCATATCGATCCAGTTATGGAGATGGGTATTGTCGGGGAGCAGTTCCTTCACCTTGGCGTCGGTCTTGTAGATATCCTCGGGATCGCCCGACAGCGCCACCCAGCGGAACGGACCGATGCCGCGACAGAAGAGCGGACGGACATAGGCGGGGACGAAGCCCGGGAAGTCGAAGGCATTCTCGACGCCCTCGTCCTTCGCCATCTGGCGAATATTGTTGCCATAGTCGGTTGTCGGCACGCCCGCAGCCTGCAGGTCGAGCATCGCTTGCACATGCACCGCCATCGAGGCCTTGGCCGCCTTCGCAACCGAAGCGGGATCGCTCTCGCGCTTGGCGAACCACTCGTCGAGGCTCCAGCCGGCGGGCAGATAGCCGTTGACCGGATCATGCGCCGAGGTCTGGTCGGTGAGCAGGTCGGGGCGGATGCCGCGGCGTACCATCTCGGGCAGGATTTCGGCGGCGTTACCGAGCAGACCGACCGAAATCGCCCTGCCCTCGGCGTGGGCTACCTCGATCATCGCGATCGCCTCGTCGACACTCGCCGCCTGCTTGTCGAGATAACCGGTGCGCAGGCGCATCTCGATGCGGCTCGGCTGGCATTCGATCGCGAGGCAGGACGCGCCCGCCATCACTGCAGCGAGCGGCTGCGCGCCGCCCATGCCGCCAAGCCCGGCGGTGAGCAGCCAGCGGCCCTCGAGACTGCCGCCATAATGCTGACGGCCCATCTCGACGAAGGTTTCGTACGTGCCCTGCACGATGCCCTGGCTGCCGATGTAGATCCAGCTGCCGGCGGTCATCTGGCCGTACATCATCAGGCCCTTTTTATCGAGCTCGTGGAAATGCTCCCAATTCGCCCATTCAGGGACGAGGTTCGAATTGGCGAGCAGCACACGCGGGGCATTTTCGTGGGTGCGAAACACGCCGACGGGCTTGCCCGACTGGATAAGCAGCGTCTCGTCGTCGTTCAGGCGACGCAATGCCTCGACGATCCGGTCATAGCTTTCCCAGTCGCGCGCGGCGCGGCCGATACCGCCATAGACGACGAGCTCGTGCGGTGCCTCGGCGACATCGGGATGGAGATTGTTCATCAGCATGCGCAGCGGCGCCTCGGTGAGCCAGCTCTTGGCGCTGATCTCGGGGCCGGTCGCCGGGCGGATCACGCGGCTGTTGTCGAGACGGGTCATGAACGTCCTTTCGCAAAATCGAGGGTTGCGGCGATCACTTGCTCCAGCACGGGCCGGATCGCGGGGTCGGGGTCGAGCGGTGATGGCCAGTTGACGGGCGTGATTGCATCGGGCTCGGCCATATAGCCGCGCTGCGCCAGCTCCATCTGGATCGCATGCACGCCGTCGTCCGGTCGGCCATAGTGGCGCGTCGTCCAGCCGCCCTTGAAGCGCCCGTTGACGACATGGCTGTGGCCGCTCGCGACGCAGATATTGGCGACGACGGTCTCGAGTTCGGGGGCGCAAGCCGCGCCGCCGTTGGTGCCGATGTTGAACTGCGGCAGCTCGCCGTCGAACAGGCGCGGGACATGGCTGCGGATCGAATGCGCGTCGTAGAGGACGACCCGGCCATGCGCCGCTCTCAACCGCTCGAGTTCGGCGGCCAGCGTCTCATGATAGGGGCGGTGATAGAGGTTGAGCCGCTGCATGATCTCGGCTTCGTCCGGTTGACCGAAGCGGTAGAGCGGCTCGCCGTCAAAGGTGGTCGTCGGGCACAGCTCGGTGGTCGCCTGCCCCGGATAGAGCGACGCGCCCGACGGATCGCGGTTCATGTCGATCACGCTGCGGGAAACATCGGTCGCGATCAGGGTCGCGCCGAGGTCGGCGGCGAAGGCGTAGAGATCCGCAATCCACCAGTCGGTGTCGATCTGCGCGTGCCAAGGCGAAACGAACTGGTCGTCGAAGCCCGCGAGATCGGTGCCGCCGTGCGGGAAGGCGATCACGAGCGGCGCGTCGCCGCGCTCGACGCGCAACCATCTCATACGACGAGGCCGGGCAGGTCCCCGACGAGATCGACGAGCTTGCCGGTGCGGACCATCTCCTGCGCCGACGCGATGTCAGGCGCCATATGGCGATCTTCGTCGAGCGTCGGCACTTCGGCGCGCAGCGCGGCGCGAACGCGCTCGACGGCGACGCTCGATTTCAGGCCGCCGTGGAAATCGCACCCCTGCCCCGCCGCAAGCAATTCGATCGCCAGCACCGCGTCGACATTCGCCGCCATCTCGATCAGCCGCCGCGCACCGTGCGCCGCCATCGACACATGATCCTCCTGGTTCGCCGAGGTCGGGATCGAATCGACACTTGCCGGATAGGCGCGCTGCTTGTTCTCGGACACCAAAGCCGCCGCGGTGACCTGCGGGATCATGAAGCCCGAATTGAGACCGGGCCTCGCGACGAGGAAGGCGGGCAGCCCCGAAAGTGCGGGATCGACAAGCATCGCGGTGCGCCGTTCGGACAGGCTGCCGATCTCGCACAGCGCCAGCGCGATCATGTCGGCGGCGAAGGCGACAGGTTCGGCGTGGAAATTGCCGCCCGACAGCGCTTCGTCGGTGTCGGGGAAGATGAGCGGATTGTCCGACACACCATTCGCTTCGATGAGCAAGGTCGCCGCCGCCTGCCGCAGCAGATCGAGCACCGCGCCCATCACCTGTGGCTGGCAGCGCAGGCAATAGGGGTCCTGCACGCGCACATCGCCGAGGATATGGCTCGCGCGGATTTCGGAACCCTCCATCAGCGCGGCGAGCGCCTCGGCGGTCTCGATCTGCCCGCGATGCCCGCGCAGCGCGTGGATGCGTGGATCGAAGGGCGTGTCCGATCCCTTGGCGGCCTCGGTCGAGAGGATTCCGGTGACGAGCGCGCTGCGGTACAGTCGCTCAGCCTCGAACAATCCCGCCAGCGCATAGGCGGTCGAGAATTGCGTACCGTTGAGGAGCGCAAGGCCTTCCTTGGGACCGAGAACCAGCGGATCGAGTCCGACATCGGCGAGCGCCACAGCGGCCGGAACGCGTGCGCCATCAACGAAGATTTCACCCTCGCCGATCATCGCCGCCGCCATATGCGATAGCGGCGCGAGGTCGCCCGAGGCGCCGACCGACCCCTGCGCCGGGATGACCGGGGTCAGCCCACGGTCGAGCATTGCCTCGAGCATCGCGATCGTTGCCGGGCGCACCCCCGACGCGCCGCGCGCGAGGCTGGCGAGCTTGAGCGCCATCATCAACCGCGCGATCGGCACCGGCATCGGCGCGCCGACACCGGCGGCGTGGCTGAGCACGATATTGCGCTGGAGCGTTTCGAGGTCGGCGCTCTCGATCCGGACGGCCGCGAGTTTTCCGAAGCCGGTGTTGATCCCATAAACGGCTTCGCCGCGCGCGAGGATGCGTTCGACCGAGGCGGCGCTTTCGGCGATGGCAGGACGGCAATCGGGCGACAGGCGAACGGGTCCGCCCTGATAGACCTCGCGCCATTCGGCGAAGCTGACCGATCCGGGGTTCAGTTGCATTGTCCGTCCTTGATGCGTGCGTGAAGCGGGTTGAAGCCGATGCGGTAAACGAGCTCGGCGGGTTCGGTGATATTCCAGATCGCGAGGTCGGCGGCCTTGCCGGATTCGAGCGTGCCGATTTCGCCTTGCAGGCCGAGCGCCCTGGCGGCGTTGATTGTCACCGCGCGCAGACATTCGCCAACCGACAGGCCGAACAAGGTGGCGCCCATGTTGAGCATCAGCAACAGCGAGGTCGTCGGCGAGGTGCCGGGGTTGCAGTCGGTGGCGAGCGCGATCGGCACCCCAGCGTCGCGCAGCCAAGCGACCGGTGGTTTCCGGGTCTCGCGCATGAAATAATAGGCGCCGGGCAACAGCACCGCGACGGTTCCCGCACCGGCCATCGCCGCAATATCGGCTTCGTCGATATGCTCAAGATGATCGGCCGAAAGCGCGCGATAGGAGGCGGCGAGGCTGGCGCCCGCGAGGTGCGACAATTGTTCGGCATGGAGCTTGACCGGCAGGCCGGCCGCTTTTGCGGCGACGAATACACGCGCAATCTGCTCGGGCGAAAAGCCGATACCTTCGCAGAAGCCATCGACCGCATCGGCCAGTCCGACCGATGCCGGAATGATCTGCTCGCAGATCAGGTCGACATAGGCGTCGGCGTTGCCCTTATACTCAGGCGGCACCGCGTGCGCCGCGAGCAAGGTCGCGGCGACGCGGACGTCCCGCACCTTGCCCAGCGCCCGCGACGCGCGCAGCATCTTGATCTCATCGTCGAGGGTGAGGCCATAGCCCGACTTGATCTCGATCGTCGTCACCCCTTCGGCGATCAGCGCGTCGAGCCGCGGCAGGGCGCTTTCGACCAGCGCCCCCCCGTCCATCGCCCGCGTCGCGCGCATCGTCGACACGATGCCGCCGCCCGCGCGTGCGATTTCCTCGTAGGTCGCGCCTTCGAGGCGCATCGCCCATTCATTGGCGCGGCTGCCGCCGTAGACCAGGTGCGTGTGACAATCGATCAGCCCCGGAGTGATCAGTCGCCCTTCGCAATCGACGATGTCCGCCGCTTCGGGCGCATCCGCCGCGTCTCCGACCCAAGCGATCCGCCCGTCGCGGACAACGATCGCGCCCCGCTCGATCAGCCCCAGACCGTCACCGGTCAGCGTCGCGATTCGGGCATTGGTCCAGAGTCGATCCATAGTTCATTCTTGCTCGCCATCGCCATTATGTCTAGACATAATAATCCAACATGAGGGAGCATGGCGATGACATCACTCTGGTTCGAACAGGCCCTCCTGCCCGATGGCTGGGCGCGGGACGTGCGCATCGCGGTCGATGCGGGACGCATCGTCGCCGTCGCGACCGGCGTCACGGCGCAGCCCGGTGACGAACGCCACGCCGTCGCCCTCCCCGGCCTCGCCAACCTCCACTGCCATGGCTTCCAGCGCGGCATGGCGGGACTCTCCGAATTTCGCGGGGCGCCCGACGATGATTTCTGGAGCTGGCGCGAGATCATGTACCGCTTTCTCGACCGGCTCACCCCCGACAGCATCGCGGCGATCAACGCGCTGGCCTTCGTCGAGATGATGGAAAGCGGCTTCACCCGCGTCGCCGAGTTCCATTACCTCCACAACGATGCGGACGGGCGACGCTACGCCGACCCTGCCGAAACCGCGGGCGCGGTGGTTGCGGCGGCGGACGAGAGCGGTATCGGCCTTACTCTCCTTCCGGTCTTTTACGCGCATGGCGATTTCGGCGGCGCGCCGCCCGCGCCGGGGCAGCGACGGTTCCTGTCGGACGTCGACAATTTCGCGACGCTTGTCGAGGCAAGTCGCGCCAAATTACCCATCGATGCCGGGTTCGGCATCGCGCCGCATTCGCTACGGGCGGTGACCGCCGAGGAACTGACGTCGATCCTGCCGCTCGCCGACGACGGCCCAATCCATATCCACGCCGCCGAACAGCTGCGCGAGGTCGAAGCCTCGCTCGCATGGAGCGGCCAGCGCCCCGTCGAATGGCTGCTCAACCACGCCGATGTCGATGCGCGCTGGTGCCTCGTTCACGCCACGCATCTGACCGACAGCGAATGCGACCGCCTCGCGGCGAGCGGTGCGGTGGCGGGCCTGTGTCCGGTGACCGAGGCGAACCTCGGCGACGGCATCTTTCCCGCGACCCGCTATCTGGCGGCGGGCGGGCATATCGGGATCGGCACCGACTCCAACATATTGATCGACGCGGCGGGCGAGCTTCGCGCGCTCGAATATAGCCAGCGGCTCCGCGACCGCCGCCGCGCGATGCTCGGCAGCGAGGCGGTGCCGTCGATCGGCGAGCGTCTGTTCGGCGAAGCGCTCGCGGGCGGTGCCCGCGCAACGGGATCGGGCACCGGCCTCGCCACCGGACAGCCCGCCGACCTCTTTACCCTCGCCGTTGCCGACCCGGTCTTTGCGGGTGCCGACACCAGCACGGTCCTCGACCGGTGGATCTTCGCGGCGCGCAGCAACACGATCGACTGCGTCTGGCGCGCCGGACAAAAATGGGTCGTGGGGGGACGTCATGTCGCCCGCGACGCGATCGCCGCGCGCTATCGCGGCGTGGTGGCCGCGCTGCTCGCATGAGTTTCGACGCCCGCATCCGCGCCGCGATCGAGGGCGATATCCGCTCGGGAGCGCTACGCCCCGGCGACCGCCTGCTCTCCGAGCATGACCTCGCGGCGCTGCACGGCTGTTCGCGCGCCACGGTCAGCAAGGCGATGGCGGCCTTGCATCGCGCCGGGCTGATCGAACGGCGGCGCAAGGCGGGGTCGTTCGTCGCCGACCAGCATGTCCATTCGGCGGTGCTTGAAGTCCCCGACCTCGCGCAACTGATCGCGGCGCGCGGCCATGTTTATCGCTGGCAACTGCTATCGCGCGAACAGGCGGGTCCGGAACTGCGTATCGAGGGCCTGCATTATGAAGGCGACACCGCCATCGCGCTCGAAACCCGCTCGATCGCGACCGAGACGGTGCCCGACGCGGCGAAGGAGGGCTTCGACGACATCGCGCCCGGAACCTGGCTGCTCGCGCATATCCCCTGGACGTCGGCGCAGCATCGCATCCGGGCGGCGGGCGCCACCGCGACCGAAGCGGCGGCGCTCGGCATCGCCGAACACACCGCCTGCCTGATCCTCGAGCGCAGCACCTGGCGCGGCGATGCCGCGGTCACGACGGTACGACAGGTGTTTCGCGGCGATATGTTCGACATGGTCGCGCATTTCGAACCCAGCCTCGGCTGAGCCTTAGCGCGCCATCCGCGCTTCCCACGCCAGCATCGTCGTCCGCAACGCCACCGCGTCGTGCAACGCATTGTGCGGCACCGCGCTCGGAACCATCGGCCCGATGATATCGGGATCGACCAGCTCGAACCGCAGGCTGCGCACCGGCTTCATATAGCCAGGCCCGTTGATGAGCAGCCGCGCTGCGAGCGCGATATCTTCGGGCCAGTCGGCGACGAGCAGCGGCGCCGGATCGTCCATCAGATAGGCGGCGAACAGGTCGGTCACCTCCTTGCGGCTGCGCGGGCGGGTTTCGAGCACCGGAAGCGCATTGTCGCGCACCCAAGGGGTCGGATCCTCGACCGAGATCGCCTCATAGAAAGGCGGCAGGCCAGCATCCTCGGGCACAAGCGCGATCGAAATCAGCTCGCCGCAAAAGCCGTTGAACTCGGTATCGAGAAAATAGCGCATCGTCGCCCCGCTTGCCCGCAGGACCATCTGCCCCGACCGACCGAACCTAAGCGCGCGGCGACGCCGGGGCCAAGAAAATTATCCGGCGCCCAGCCGGATCAGAAGGGTTTCGACCTGCGCGTCCCCTGCCCATTTGCTCCGCATCGCGCGGATCAGGCCGGCATCGCCCCATTTTTCGCGCCGCGCCTCGGCTGCGCGAAGAACTGCGAGCAGGCTGCTCCGATCGCGGGCGGCGGATGCCACGAAGGCGGTCCATGCCGCGGTCCGGCTTTCGCCGCTCGCCAAATCGGCTTGGGCGTATTCTAGCAGCAATTTTTGCGCGCTGCCTGACCCAGCGCTCAAGGCCTGCGAAAGCGCCGTCGTGCGCAAGCGCAGCGTGTCGTTCTGGCGAAGCTCGGCGACCTGCGCCTGCGCCCGGACATAGGCGGGATAATCGCCGTCGGCGAGATGGATCACGGCGAGGCAATCGTGGATCACCGCAAAATCGGGGTGACGGCGTGCAAGGTCGTTGAGCGTCGCCACGGCCTCGTCGCGCTCACCCGCCGACCACAAGGCCCAGGCGAGGTCGGTCTGAATCGGCACCGATCCGGGCATCATCGTCTGCGCCTGCCGCAAATGGGTCAGCGCCTCGGCACTCTCGCCATGATCGGCGAGAATGTTACCGAACCAGAAATGGCCGCCGGCGTCGCCAGGCGCGAGCGCGATCGCTTTTTCGAAATAGCGGCGCGCGGCGGCGAAATCGCGGTCGCGCCAATAGGCGATGAAGCCGTTGACGCGATGCGCCGACGCCTGCGACGGCGACAGACGCAGCGCGTCGCCCGCCGCGGCACGGGCTTCGGGGAAGGCCTGCCGGTCGCTGCGCGTGCCGAATTCGCGCGACAGCAACAGCGCCTCTGCCAGCGCGGCGTAGCCCGGGCCATAGCCGGGGTCGCGGCGCGTCACGTCGCGCAGCAGGTCGATCGCCTTTTCGATCGCCGCCGCCTCGCGATCGGCGAGCAAGTCGCGGCCTTTCAGGAACAAATCGGCGACCGCCGGATCGCCGGGCAGCGCGAGCGCCGTCCTGGTTTCCGCAGGCGCCGACGGCACGACCCACGGCACCGCGAACCAGCCCCCGCCGATGACGCCGAGTCCGACCAGCGCCGCCGCGATCGCTTTCCAGCGGCGGCGAGGCGGCGCGGCAAGCGCGGGCTCGCTTGTTCCTCCCTGGGCCCACAGATCGAGCTCTTGGCGGAGCGCATAGACGGTCGCGGTCTTGCCGCCCGGGATACGATGGACCGGCAGATCGCGTTCGCGTGCCCAGCGGATCGCGGTCGTCCGGTCGCGCCCGAAATGCGCTCCGATCGATTTCCAGCCGTCAATGCGATCGGGCAAGACCTTGCTACCCGCCGTCATCGGTGGGCCGCGCTGCACGGGAGCGCCCCGAACGAGATCATGATGCCACCCATCCCTTCCTGCGCTGGCGGACGCCAAGGATCGGGCGGGGCTATCATGCGCGGCCGGGGCCGGCATCCACCATCTGTTTAGATGTCAGCGCGCGGCGACGATGAAGCGGTGCGCGAACAGGCAGAGGTCGGGAAAACCCGAGGTCCCAGTCTTGGCATAGATTTTGTGGAGATGGCTGCGTGCGGTGGCGCGCGCGACGCCCAGCCGCTGCGCCGTTCCGATCATCTCGCCGTTGGTCAGCACATCTTCGAGCACCCTCGCCTCGCCGCCGGTCAGCCCGTGCGCCTCCGCCATCGCGCCATAAGCAAAGCCCCAGCGGCGATCGACTTCGGTCACGCTGACCGCATGCGCGGCGCCGCCGCCTTCGCTGACGTCGCCGTAGCGGTTGCGCGAGAGTGGCTGCGAAGCGAGTAGCAGCCGAAGCTTGCGGTTGCCGAAGTCGAATTCGCGCAGGATGGGCGTTCCTGCGTCAGCAGCGCGCGCGAGCGCCCGTGCGAACGCCGACCGGCGCGCCGCCTCGATCGACGCGAAGCCGGTCATCCGTTGGATTTCGGGTCCGAGGTCGAGAATCTGTCCGTCGTCACCGAGCAACACCAATCCATCGCGCGCACCCTGTGCCGCCTCGCGATACGCCGCCATCAGGTCGGCCTGACGGATGCGGTGGCTCGACAGGATGACCGCGCGGCGCAGATGCGGCACCAGCCCACGCATGGTGGCGACGTCCTCTAGCGAAAAGGGCGCGACATCGCCGGTCCGCAGGATCGCGATCGTCGCGAACATGTCGTCGCGCTTGATCAGATTGACCGCGAGATTGTCGACGATGTGCTGCGGCGCGATATATTCGCGGTAGAAGCGGCTCTCGCGTACCTCGGCCGATTGCAGCAGCGGATAAGCGGGTCGCGGTTCACCCTCGGGCGTCTCCATCAACGCCGGGCGCAGGATATCGAGAGCCGCATAGGTTTCGACATAGCTTTTCAGGAAAGCGGGGTCGTTGCCATATTCGGCCTGGAAACCCGCGGTGCGGGTGCCGCCCATCCAGCCGAGGAACCCCGCCTGCGCGCCAAAATGATCACCGATCCGCCGCAGCAGGTCGGGAAACATCCGCTCGTCGGTGGCGGCATCATAGATGGATTCGACTGGAAACACGGTGGTTTGGCTATGGCGCGTCACAAGGACTCGCGCAATCCAAACCCGGTCCCCGCCGCCAGACGGGGACCGGGCCGGAGTCAGAAGGCGATCCGCAGCCCAGCCTTGATGCTGTGATCCTGCCCTGCCGACCCGATCACACCGTCATAGCTGACGGTGATCAGTGCCCCCTCGCTCAGGCGAAGCCGCGCGTCGATCGTCGCGACGCCAGCATTGCGCGAGCGCGGCGTGCCGATGACCGTGAAGCCGGGTCCGGTCGCGAAACGCATCGAGGTCGCCGGGGTCAGGTCGCCGAAGCCGTGCTGCCATCCTATCGTACCGCCGACCGAGAAGACCCCCGACGTCGCGATCGAGAAGCGGGCGCCAAGCGTCGAGAGGGTCGCATTCTCGTCACTTTTGGCGCCCGCAACCGCCGCGCTCCCGCCGGTTTCGGCGAAAGCATCGGTATCGGCGCGAACCGCGACGATCTGGGCAAAGGGTTCAACATGGCCGCCGCCGAGCGGCAGGCGATAGCCGAGGTCGGCAAAGCCGTGGACGACCGAGCCGTCATAACCGGCGACAAGGCGCTGGCCGATGCCGGGGAAGGCGACGGCGCGGTCGGTGTCGATGCTGGCCGAGGCATAACCGCCGCCGACCTTGAGCGCCGCGCCGCCGAACTGCACACCAGCATAGCCCAGCACGTGCCAGCTCTTGAGCTTGGCGCTGCTGCTGCGCGCACGGGCATCGACGTCGGTTTCGAGATAGGATCCCGCTACACCGATCATCGCGCTGTCACTGACCGCGAAATCCGCGCCAAGCACGCCGCCGATCGTCTCGCGGTCGAGGTCGGCGGTGCCGTTGGCGCCGTCGCTGTCGCCCCAATTGCCGAACAGCTGCCCCCACACGGCCCCGCCGTTCCGGCCGTCGAGCCGCTCGAGCACGGCGTTACGCGGCAGGCGGCTTTCCTCGATCATCGCGGTACGGACGCTCGGGTGGATTTCGCCCGAGAGGCCGTCGAACGCCGCCTGCGCCGCCGCATCGCTGGGCAACAACAGCGTCGCCGCGGCCAGCGGATCGGTCGCCGCCTGCCCGTCGAGCGCGGTGCCGACCGCGATCTGGTTCGGCGTGATACCCGCCGCCGCGAAAGCGCGCAGCTTGGCGAGTTCGACAAAGATCGTCGTCGCTGTGCGGCCCTGGCGATAGCCGAGGAAGTTCGAGAGCAACTGGTCAGCGAAGGTGAAGCTGCCGGTCACCCCGCCGGCCGATTCAAGCACCGTGTATCGCGTACCGAGCACCGCCGGCTGCGGGTTGCTGACCTGCAGCCGCGCGCCCGCCGCGATGGTCGTGGCGCCGTCCGCGATAAAGCGGTCCGATCCGCTACCGCCGGCATCGACCGCAAGCAGCGAACCCGCCGCGAAGCTCGCGTCGCCGCTGGTCCGGACGACATCGCCGATGCCGCCATCGGCCATGGTGATGATGCCCTGGTTGGTCAGCGTTTCGAGACCCGAATAGGTGGTCGTCTCGGCGGTCGACGCCGCGGTGCCGCCGATCAGGCGCCCGCCGGCGACATTGACCAGCACATCGTCGACGCCGCCAAAGACATTGACCCCGCCGATGCTGTTCCAGCTGCCGGCGTTGGTGAAGCGATGGCTCGCCTCGATATCGGGCACTTCGGCGATGATGAAGGCGCCGCGCGCCGAACGGGCACGGGTTTGCTCACCGGGATCCTCGGGTTCCGGCTCGGGCTCGGGTTCAGGCGCGACGATCCCGGCGTCGATCCGGATCGTGCCGAGCAAAATTCCGTTGTTGAGAATATCGACCGGACCGCCCGCTGCCTGGATCGCAAGGTCACTTGAAGCGCCAGAGCGGTTGCGGATCGTCCCATCGTTGGTCAGGCTGAACGCCAGCCCGCTTTCGGTGACCGCATCGATCGCGGCGATACCGCCCTCGACCGTGCCGCGGGTCATCAGCGTCGTGCCGCCGTCCGCGTCCGCGTTGATCGCAGCGATACGGCTGTCGGCGGCGCGCACCAGGCCCACACTCCCGCCGCCGCCGTCACCGCCACCCCCGCCCGTGCCTCCCGTCAGGATCGACACGCCAAATTCGTCGCCCGAGGCATTGTTGACGTCGAGCAGGATCGGCCCCGAGCCGCTGACGAACAGACCGTCGCCAGCGGCGCCGGTCAGCGTGCCGGTCGATACGAGGCTGGTTGTACCGGTCCCCTGCGTCAGCAAGACGACGCCGCTTTGCGCGCCGGTGACATCACCAACCACGACGCGCGTGTCGCCGGTGGTTCCCGTCGGCCGTTCGATGCGCACCCCGTCGCGCCCGGCAACCACCGGCCCGGTCACCGTCAGGTCGACGTCGCCATCGCCCGGCGGGTTGATGAAGATGCCGTCGGTCGCCCCCTCGACCGCGGCAAGCTGAACCACGATGTCGCCCGCCGACGCCGCGGCGGTGATTTCCACGCCGCGTCCCTCGCGCCCGCGTACCAGCCCGGTTGCGGTCAGCGACGTCGAGCCGATCCCGCCGTTGCGGATCAATATGCCCGCGCGACCCTCTACTCCCGCCACATTTGCGATCACGTCGCCGGCGCTGCCGCCGGTGGTGATGTTCATGCCGTTGCCGCTGACCTCGGCGTCCTGCGGGCGAACATTGTTGCTCAGCAACTGGCCTTGCGCCGTGACGACCGTACGTCCGCTCCCCTGATTGCTGATCGCGATGGCGGTCGCGCCCGAAGTCACGGCGCCGCGCGTGGTGACGACGATGTCCTTCGCCGAAGCGCTATTGCCGAGCGTGATACCCTGCCGACCGGTCACGTCGAGCGTGCCGTTGACCGTGATGCTCGTCGATCCGGTGCCGAAATTGTTGACGTTGATACCGCCGCCCACACCGCCGACATTGTTCGCCTCGATGACGACGTCGCTGCCCGCGCCCTGCACGCTGTGAAAGCCGACGATCGCGAAGCCCTCGCTGCCGGTCGCGCTCGCCGTGCCCGTCGAGGTGATGCGGATCGCGCCGCTGCCGCCCCGGTTCTCGACCCCGATGCCCGAGTTGCCGCCTGCGGCATTGTTCGAGAGGACGTCGATGTCGCCATTGCTGCCGGGCAGCGCTACGACGGTGATGCCGGTGGTCGCACCCGTCACCGTGCCCGTCGCCTCGACCAGCACCCCGCCGGTGCCCGCGTTGTTGGTGATGATCCCCGCGCGTCCGCCGCCTGTCACGTCGCCAGCGGTGCGGATTTCGATGCGCGAGGCGCCGCCGCCATTGCCGACCGCAATCCCGTCGCGTCCGCGGCCGATGATGGTCGAGGCATTGGCATCGTTATAAGTGAGCGATCCCGGACCGGAAATGACGAGGCCGTTGCCAGGGCTGTCGATCTCAAAACCGGGCGCGGTGGTAACGGTGATCGTCCCGCCGTTTCCGACGCTCTGCTCGTTGGTATTCTCACCCGAACAGACCGCGGTGCCGCCCGGCTGGACGACGCATTCGGCCCATGCGGGCGACGCGTTCAACGCCGCGAAGCCCGCGGTGGCGGACAGGAGCGCGGCGCGCATCTGGCTGCGCCGGCGAGCGGTGGAGAAATTGGTGATGGTCATCGGACGGAAACCCCAAGGCTGAAAGTCAGGACTGACCGGTCTTGGGGTTCGTGTGAAATCCCGTCCGATCGGGAAATTCTCTGCCGCCTCGCGGTACCGAGGACCAAGTTGCAACTTGTTGCAACGCGCGGAGACTTGTTGCGACGCCCCCTTCGCCGACCCGTGATTGCGCCAGAACCCGGCAAGCACGCCGCCGTCCAGCGCAAGAAATGTCAAAACCGGTTGCAAGTCGCGCTAAAGCCAAGGCCGGCCCGGTGGCCTAATCCTGATCGCAATGGAGGCTCACAATAGCCCCGATGCACAAGGGAGTAAGGACAATGGCACGCATCGCACTGACGCGCACCCTGATGGCGGCGCTCGCGGTTTCGACATCGACATTCGCAATGGCGCAGGACGCGCCGCCCGCCGAAGAGACGGCGAGCGACGGCGATATCGTCGTCACCGCCCAACGCCGCGAACAATCGTTGCTCGACGTGCCGCTCGCGGTCACCGCACTCGGCGGCGATACGCTCGCCGACCGCGGCATCACCAATTCGGCGCAGCTCGGCAGCGCGGTTCCCAATCTCCAGATCAACAGCCCCTATGGCAACACCCAGCCGAACTTCTCGCTGCGCGGGATCGGGGTTGCGAACGAATATAACAGCAACCAGGCCTCGCCGGTCGGCGTCTATCTGGACGACGTCTATCTGGCGCCGCGTACCAGCCACGGCATGGGCCTGTTCGACCTCGACCGCATCGAGGTGCTGCGCGGACCGCAGGGGACGCTGTTCGGGCGCAATACCACCGGCGGCGCGATCAACTTCATCACCAAGAAACCGGACCTGTCAGGCACCAACGGCTATCTGCAAGTCGGCTACGCCAATTTCGACACCTTCACCGCACAGGGCGCCGCCGAGGCGACGCTGGCCGAGGATGTCGCCGGACTGCGGCTCGCGGTGAACTACGCCAAGGGCGACGGGCAGATCAGGAATGTCTTCCCCGGCGGGCGCGATGCCGCCTCGGTCGACACGCTGCAGGGTCGCGCATCGCTGCGCGTCAAACCCACCGAGACGCTGGACATCGTGCTGCGCGCCTATGCCGGCCGCGACCGCGGCACGCAGGCCGCCGTACATGGGCTTCAGCCCTTCCGCACCGGGCTCGGCTTCTTTCAGACCAACGAGAACCGCATCGGCGACAACAACACCGACGCCTGGGGCTTCTCGGCGAATATCGCGCTCGAACTCAGCGACACGCTAAGCCTGACCTCGATTACCAGCTACGACGGCGGCAAGCAGGATCTGCAGCAAGCGGCCGACGGATCGCCGCTCGACATCCTCGATATCAACTGGCGCTCGCGTTACCGGCAGTTCAGCCAGGAACTGCGCGCCAACTATGAAGGCGACGGGATCAATTTCGTCGGCGGGCTCTTTTACGGCTGGGACCGCAATATCACCGACAACACATTCAACCTGCCGTTGCCCCCGGCGGGCGGCTTCTTCCAGCATTACCGGCAGGTCCGCAAAAGCTATGCGGTGTTCGGCCAGGCCGACATCGACCTCGCCGACCGCCTCGTGCTGACGGTCGGCGCGCGCTATACCAAGGACAAGTCGCGCTACGACGACGCCTTCGCTTACCTGTTCGTCGGCGGGGTCGACGATCCGCAGACCCCGATCGCGACGACCGTCCCCTGTGCCGGCGTCGCGGGCACCTGTGCCTATGATCCCGATGCGCGCTTCGCGCTCGCCGACACGAACAATGCGCTGACCGGGCGCATCGCGCTCAGCTATAGCTTCGACGACGGCCCGCTGGTCTATGCGAGCTATAACCGCGGCTATCGCGCGGGTGCGGTCAACGGCGGCGGCTACACCTCGTCGGCGGGGATCGGCTATATCGAGCCCGAGCGCGTCAACGCTTATGAAATCGGGATCAAGGGCCGCGCCGGCGGCCGCCTGCTGACCTACGCCGCCTCGGCCTTCTATTATGATTATTCGAACCAGCAATTGCAGGACACGCGCGCCGGCCCGGTCTCCTTCCTCGTCAACGCTCCGTCGTCGGAGGTCTATGGCTTCGAGGTCGAAACGACGCTGCGCCCGGTCGATGGCTTCCGCATCGATGCGTCGCTCGGCTGGCTGCACTCGAAATATAAGGAGCTGACGCTGCAGGGTGCGGACCTGTCGGGCAATGAGTTACCCTTCGCGCCCAAGCTCACCGCGCAGCTCGGCGTCGAATGGGACGTCGTGGAGGTCGCGGGCGGCACGATCACGTTCGCGCCGAATATCGCCTATTCGAGCCGCCAATATTTCTCGCCGTTCAACGAAATCGACGCGCCCGGCACGCCGCAGGTGAACAGTGAACTCCAGCAAGGCGCGAATGCCAAGGTCAATGCATCGCTCAGCTGGAGCAGCGACGCGCTGACGATCCGCGCTTTCGCGAACAACATCTTCGAGCGCAAGACCTATGGCTATGGCCTCGACCTGCGCGGCGCGGGCTTCCCCTATAACTTCCTCGTACCGAGCGCGCCGCGCACTTACGGCGTCAGCCTCCGCTACAGCTTCTGACGATGACCGACCTCAAGGACCCCGATCTTTACGTCGGCGGCATGCCCTATGCCGAGCTCGCGGCGCTGCGCGAAGCGGGCTCGGTCCACTGGAATCCCGAGAGCGACGGCGCGGGATTCTGGGCGGTGCTGGGGTTCGACGATATCGTCACGGTGTCGCGGCAAGCCGATCTCTTTTCTTCGGCGCACGAGAATGGCGGGCACCGCATCTTCAACGAGAATGAGGTCGGGCTGACCGGCGCCGGGGAATCGGCGATCGGCATCCCCTTCATCTCGCGCGACCCGCCGACGCACACGCAGTATCGCAAGTTCGTGATGCCCGCGCTGTCGCCGGGGCGGCTCGAAGGGATCGAGGCGCGGATCGCCGAACGGGTCGAGCGATTGTTCGCCGAGGTACCGCTGGGTGAGGCCATCGACATATTGCCGCTCCTCACCGTGCCGCTGCCGCTGCTCACGCTCGCCGAGTTGCTCGGGGTGCCCGCCGAGACCTGGCACGACCTCCACCGCTGGACCGACGCCTTCGTCGGCGAGGACGACCCCGATTTCCGCCAGTCGCCCGAAGCCATGCAGGCGGTGATGGGCGAGTTTATCGGTTTCGCCACCGCCTTGTTCGAGGAGCGCCGCGCCCACCCCGGCCCCGACATCGCATCGCTGCTGGCAAATACCGAAATCCACGGCGAACCCGTCCCGCTCGGCGACTTCGTCGGCAACCTGATCCTCGCGCTCGTCGGCGGCAACGAAACGACGCGCAATTCGATCAACCACAGCCTGATCGCTTTTGCCAACAATCCCGATCAGTGGGATGCGATCCGCGCCGACTCCGGCCTGCTGCCGAATGCGGTCAAGGAAATGGTCCGCTACGCGAGTCCGGTCATCCACATGCGCCGCACCGCGACGCGCGATACCGAGCTTGGCGGGCAGGCGATCCGCAAGGGCGAAAAGGTTGTCGTCTTCTACCCCAGCGGCAATCGCGATCCGTCGATCTTCGCCGATCCAGACGCCTTCGACATCACACGCCCGATCCGCCAGCATCTCGCGTTCGGCGCGGGCACGCACGTCTGTGTCGGCTCGCGGCTGGCCGAGATGCAATTGCGACTCGCCTTTGCCACGATGGCGCGCCATGTTCGGCGAATAGAGATCATCGGAGAGCCGAGCCGGGTGCGGTCGAACTTCATCAACGGCTTCAAGCGGCTCGAGGTCAGGCTGACAGCGTGAAACACGAGAGCGTCTGGGACAATAAGGACATCATCTGCGACGTTCTCGGCCGCGCGCCCGACGTCGAGATGGGGTCGATCGGCGATGGCTGGTCGCTTTGTCGCTGGCGCCAGTTTGTCGGCAGCTACACCCTGCCCGCGTTGCCCCAGCCGATCTTTACCGTGCATGTCGCGGGCAAGCCGCAGGTCAAGACATGGGACCGCGACGGCTGGACCACCTCGAGCTCGATCCCCGGCTGCGCAACGATCGTTCCGGCGGGCATGCCGACCGGCTGGCTGGTCGATGGCGAACTCGACGTCGTGACGCTGTCGATGTCGTCCGATGTCCTCGCGGGTCAGCCCTATGCCGACCAGTTCAACAAGCTGCGCTTCGCTTTCGCCGACCCGCTCGGGGTCGCACTGACCCGCCAGATCTTGTCCGAACTCTATGCGCCGCAGGCGGACGAGCGCACCGCCTATGTCGCGGCGATGGTGAATGCGCTCAAGGCGCACATCCTCTCGGGCCCGCCCGCACACGGCAACCCGACCGAGATTCCGGTGTCCGATTTCTCGGCCTATCGGCTCCACAAGATCATGAACGCGGTGCTCGCCAACCCGGCCGAGGAGCATAGCCTCGAGGCGATGGCGGCCGTCGCCGGGGTCACGCCGTCGCACTTCTGCCGCCTGTTCAAAAAGGCGACGGGCATCTCGCCGCACCAATATGTGATGAAGGCGCGGCTCGATCGTGCGCAACAGATGCTCGTCCAGACCGACCTCAGCCTCGCCGCCCTGTCGGAGGCGACCGGGTTCACCAGCCAGAGCCATTTCAGCCGCGCCTTTCGCGCCTGGTTCGGCATGGCGCCCAGCGACTATCGCCAGCAGGAAGCGCGGCGACTCGACTAGACGGAGACGATGATGACACAGGCGCAAGCGGCCGTGGTGCGCGAACCCGGCGGCCCCTTCTCGATCGAAGCCATCGAGGTCGAAGCGCCCCGCGCGGGCGAGGTCCGCGTCCGCATTGCCGGTGTCGGCCTTTGCCACACCGACCTGATCTTCCGTGACCAGTTCGCGCCCTTCGCATTGCCCGGCGTCCTCGGCCATGAAGGCGCGGGCGTGATCGAGGCGATCGGCGAAGGCGTCGAGGGCATTGCCGTCGGCGACGAGGTTGTCGTCGGCTTTTCGAGCTGCGGCGCCTGCCCGCGCTGCGCCGAACATCTGCCGAGCTATTGCCAGAGCTTCGTGCCGCTGAACTATGCCGGCATGCGCCTCGACGACGGCTCGACCGCCTATGCAAAGGGCGAGGAACGGGTGACCTCACACTTCTTCGGCCAGTCGTCCTTCTCGGCGCTCACCGTCACCCGCGCGCGCAATGTGGTGAAGGTCGACACGTCGAAGGTTGCACTCGAGCTGCTCGGCCCGCTCGGCTGCGGTTTTCAGACCGGCGCCGGCGGGGTGATGAACTCGCTCGACTGCCCCGCGGGATCGAGCATCGCGATCTTCGGTGGCGGCCCGGTCGGCCTTGCCGCGGTGATGGGAGCGGTGATCCAGGGCTGTTCTACGATCATCCTCGTCGAGCCGATCGCGGCACGGCGCGCCATCGCGCAGGATCTTGGCGCAACGCATGTCATCGACCCGACCGAAGCGGGCGATCTTGTCGAAGCCTTGCGCGCGATCGTCCCCGCCGGGCTCGACTTCGCCTTCGACACCAGCGGCGTCGTTCCCGTCATCGAAGCCGGCCTCGCCGCCCTCGGCAGCCATGGCGCGATCGGCCTCGTCGGTGTGCCGTCGAAGGCCGACGCGGCGATCAGCGTCAATATCGCCGCGCTGATGACCCCCGGCCACCGCATCATCGGGATCATCGAGGGCGACAGCGACCCGCAGACCTTCATCCCCGAACTGATCGCGCATCATGCAGCGGGGCGCTTTCCCTTCGACCGACTGATCAAGACCTTCCCGCTGGCCGAGATCAACGAGGCGCTCGCGGCGCAAGCGCGCGGCGAGTGCATCAAGGTCGTGCTGATCCCCTGAAGGAGACCCGATATGGATTTCGACCGCGACTATGCGATGCTGATCGGTGGCAAGCTCGAAGCCGGCGGCGCCCGCTTCGATGTCATCAACCCCGCAACCGAACAGGTGATCGGCAGTGTACCCGATGCGAGCACTGACGACCTCGACCGCGCCATCGACGCCGCGCGCGCTGCGTACCCCGGCTGGGCCGCGACGCCGATCGCCGAACGCAAGGCAGCGCTCAACGCGATGGGACAGGCGGTGCTCGCGAACATCGACGCCTTCAAACGCCTGCTCACCGCCGAACAGGGCAAGCCGCACAACGAGGCCGAAGGCGAAATCATGGGTGCCGGTTACTGGTTGATGGGTGCGGCATCGCTCGACCTGCCGGTGACGGTCAACGAAGACAGCGACGAGCGCTACAGCGAGACGCGCCATGTCCCGCTCGGTGTCGTCGGCGCGATCGCGCCGTGGAATTTCCCGATGATCCTCGCAATGTTCAAGGTCGGACCGGCCCTGCTCGCGGGCAATACGATGGTCCTCAAGCCCTCGCCCTTCACCCCGCTCGCGACGCTGAAATTCGGCGAACTGGTCAAGGACATCCTGCCCCCCGGCGTGCTCAACATCGTCACCGGCGGCGACGCGCTCGGCCCGTGGATGACGAGCCATCCGGGCTTCGACAAGATCAGCTTCACCGGCTCGACCGCGACCGGGCGCCGCGTGATGGAATCGGCGGCGCCGACGCTCAAGCGCGTGACGCTCGAACTCGGCGGAAACGACGCCGCGATCGTCATGCCCGATATCGACGTCGAAAAGGTCGCCGAGGAGTTGTTCTGGGCGGCGTTCCGTAACAATGGCCAAATCTGCATCGCGACCAAGCGCATGTATGTGCACAAGGATATCTACGAACCGCTCCGCGACGCGCTCGTCGCCTATGCAAAGACGGTGAAGGTCGGCGACGGGTCCGAACAGGGCACCCAGATCGGCCCGATCAACAACGAACCGCAATACCGCCGCGTGCTCGACCTGATCGCGGACGCGAAGGATAAAGGCTACAAGTTCCTCGTTGGCGGCGAGGCGGCCGAGGTGCCCGGCTATTTCATCCCGGTTACCATCCTCGACAACCCCCCGGAGGACAGCCGGATCGTCCAGGAAGAGCAGTTCGGCCCGGTGCTGCCGCTGATCAAATTCGACGATTATGATGATGTCGTCGCGCGCGCCAATGCGAGTGATTACGGCCTCGGCGGATCGGTGTGGGGCCATGACGAGGACAAGGCGTTCGCCATCGCCCAGCGCATCGCCAGCGGTACCGTGTGGGTCAACGAGACCCAGCATCTGTCGCCGACCGCGGCGTTCGGCGGCATGAAACAGTCGGGGGTCGGCGTCGAGGGCGGGCTGGAGGGTCTGCTGGAATATACCAACGCCCAGACGATCGTCCGGCGAAAATCCCGCAGCGTTCCGGCATAAGCACGAATCAAGGCTTCGAAGCAGCGCACGGAGTATCCCATGCTCGCGTCAGCAGACACCTTCGTTCGCGACAGCCCGTTTGGGCAGTCTTGGCCGCAGCCTCATGATTGCGACTTCCTGCACCCGAAATAGAATTTCGCAGATCTCCCGCCGCTGCTTACCAAGACAAGCTGCATCCACGGGGGTGCGCCATGGAGTTCATGCCCCGGCCCCCTCATCCAGGATATGGGCATAAAGCGCGGGATCGACATTGGATCCCGACACAACGACCGCAACCGGCAAGTCGGACATCGGCGCGCGGCCGTGCAGCAGCGCCGCAAGCGCAACCGCCCCGCCTGGTTCCATGACGAGCTTCAATTCCTCGAAGCCGTAGCGCATCGTCGCCTTCACCTCGTCATCGCTCACGCTGCGCCCACCAGAAAGCAGGCGGCGATTGACCGGGAATGTCAGGCGGCCCGGCGTCGGAGCGAGCAATGCGTCGCAGATCGATGCAGCTCCCGTCGCCACCGTTTCGCGGCGCCCGCTGTCGAGCGATCGTGCCGTGTCGTCGAAGGCGCAAGGCTCGACACTGAACATCTGGAGATCGGGCAGCGCGTCCTTCATGGCCGTGGCGATCCCCGCCACCAGCCCGCCGCCACCACAGGCGACGAGCACCTGCGACAGTTCCGCTCCGGCCTGCCGCGACTGCTCGACCAGTTCGAGGCCGATCGTGCCCTGCCCCGCCATGACGAACGGATCGTCGTAAGACGGCACCAGAACGGCCCCACGTTCGTCCGAGAGCGCTGTGGCGATATCCTCCCGAGATTCGGTGGCACGGTCATAGAAGATGATCTCGGCGCCGAAGGCCCTGGTGTTCCTGACCTTGATGGCCGGAGCATCCGACGGCATCACGATCGAGGCCCCTATTCCCAGAAGCCGGGCGGCCGCAGCCACGCCCTGGGCATGGTTGCCCGAAGACCAGGCGACAACGCCGGCCGCTCGTTCTTCGCCGGTCAAACGCGCCAAACGATTATAGGCCCCGCGAAACTTGAACGAGCCGGTATATTGCGCGCCCTCGAACTTCACGAGGACACGGCGTCCGGCGCGCTCGTTCAGCGACGGAAATTCCAGCAAGGGCGTGCGCACCACCTTGCCCGCGATCAGCAGAGCCGCCGCGCGGACATCTGCGGCGGAAATGGCAAGCTGGCGATCGGTCATATCCTGTTCCTACCAGCCGTTGATCCGGGGCCAGATCGCGGTCACCTGACCGTCGCCGTCCAGCACATGATAGCGATCATATTGCGCCCCGGTCGCGCATGCATGGTTCGGCAGGATGCGGAGCTGCGCACCGACCGGAAGGTCGGGCAATACGGCCGTCGATCCCGGACGCAGGGCGATGACGCCATGCTCCTGATTGGCGTCGATCATGATCAGGTCGTCAAAGACGCGCCCGGCGAAGTCGCACACCAGACCATAGCCCTGGTCGATAGCCTGGCCTGACGTCCCGCGGTCGCGCGACATCGCCATCCAACCAGCATCGACGAGAATCCGGCCCTTCGCAGGTTGATGTCCGATCACGCTGCAGAGCACCGACAAAGCGATGTCGTCGATGCCGACCGAGCCGACGCCGGCCTGATAAAGATCGCCGAACATGAACACGCCGGCCCGCACTTCGGTCACGCCAGCGAGATCGCGGGCGAAACGCGCGGTCGGCGTCGAGCCGACACTGACCACCGGGCAAGGCAGGCCGACAGCGCGCAAGATATCGGCGGCGGAAACCGCCGCGAAGCGCTCGGCTTCGGCCGCGGCCGCGAGCGTATCGGGGTCATCGAGGACATAGCTGCCGCCCGCGTGGATGAGGACGCCGCGCAATTCGGCGCCATCCGTCAGCGCGCGCCCGATTTCGACGAGCGTCGCGGCATCGCCGGGCGCAACGCCCGATCGGTGGCCGTCGCCGTCGATCTCGATCAGTGCGGGAATTCGGTCTCCGCTGGCGCGCGCATGGCGGACGACAGCCTCCGCCTGGTCGATGCTGTCCAGAATGACCGCCAGATCCACTCCCCTGCCGCGGATCGCCGTGACACGCCCAAGCTTGGCGGGCGCGATCCCGACGCCATAGATCATGTCCGTCACGCCGCCTTCGGCGAAATATTCGGCCTCGCGCAGCGTCGAGACCATCGCGGGTCCCGTCGATGACGTCATCGCGACCCGCGCGACGTCGCGCGATTTGGCGGTCTTCAGATGCGGACGGAAGGCCACCCCCAGCCGCGCGAGATGGTCCTGCATCCCGGCAACATTACGCCGCAGCTTCGCTTCGTCGAGAAGGAGGCAGGGTGTCTGCAAGTCCTGAAGTGTCATGATATCCTGCACCTGAATGTGTCGCCGTCGATGGCTATCGGCGCCCCTCGACCGGCCGGATGATTCCGACATTTTTTTCGATGCTGATCGTCGTTCCGAACGGCGCCGACAGCCGCTGTAGCCGCTCGAGGATCGCCTGTGCCCGCGCGGGCGATGCCATTGCAGGAACGCCCTTGCCCGCGCCGCGCACGTCGACGCCCAGATCGATCGGGTAAAGCCTGATTTCGACGACCTGCCCGCCGACGTAGCGGCTGGTCGCGATCACCGATTCATACAGATTGGGGTCCGAGAAAGATCGCGTGTTGCGGGCTTGCAACAATTCGGGAACCGTCGCCGCGCCGGGCGCGACGCCATATTGCTGGAACATGTCGTCGGGAATTTCGTCGAGCGAATTGTTCATCATCGCAAAGTTACCGAGCGAATAGAATATCGGCCGCCCTTTGTAGATTTCGATGCCGCGAAGCTGATGCGGGCCGTGGCCCATATAGACGTCGGCGCCCGCGTCGATCACATCATGCGCAAGCTGGATCGCGAAATCCGCCGGTTCCTGCGAAGCGTTCGACGGTTCGTGATTATGGACCGAGAAGATGACGAAATTGCCGTTCTGTTTCGCCTGCCGGACCGACAGCAGATTCTCGTCGACATCGCGCTGGTTGACGCGATAGCTGAAGGCCAGCTTCCCCTCGCGTGGCGGACCGGCCTTGTAGTGGCTGCCCATCAACATGACGCCGTCGTCCTTGCGCCCGTCACTGCGCAGTTCGGAGCGCGCGGCGAGGCCCGCCAGCATCTCCAGTTCGCCGGCCGACACGACCGTCGAGCGGCGCGTGCGCAGGCTGTTGACCCCGGGTCTGCCGGGAACGCTGCCGACCGGATTGGCAGCGACCGACATCGGCGTGAAGGTCGAAGTGGCCGAGACGATGGCGACACGGCCCTTGGCAGTGTCGAGGTAGCGCGGTGCGCGCGCTGCCGCCATCGTCTTGCCGGTTCCGCCCCAGACCAGCTTCGCCGCGGTCAGCTGGCGCCCCGTCTCGTCCATCCCCTCGACGCCCCAGTCGGTGGCATGATTGTTGGCATGGCTGACGATGGTGAAGCCCATGGCGCGCACATCGGCGGGAACGCCGGGATCGGCGTGCATCCAGGTGCCGCCCGATTCCGCCTGCGGCACCGCCCTGGTATCGGTCAGGTCGATGACGCTCGTCTCGAAATTGCCGAAGGTGACGTCGGCACCGCGCAGCAGGCGCAGCAGATCGGGACTGCGCGCTTCGATCGTCGGCAACATCGGGCGCAGGTAGATGAGGTCTCCCGCGCCCGCAATGGTGAAGCCGTCGGCGATCGGCACCGTCGGCACCGGCGCCGTTTCGAGCCTTTCCTGTGCCGACAGCGTCAGCGCGAGCGCGAGAGCGAACCCGGCCGCGACCGTCCCGGCGATCCGCGAGGCGGAGAGGAAGCGCGGCCGGGTGCCCATTATTGGACGCCTGCGGTGGCGAGCAGGATGCCGAGACCGACGGTGGCGCCGTGCAGGCTCTTGGCCTTTTCGACGTCGATCCATTCATCGAGCGAGTGCGCACGGCCGCCCTGTCCGCCCGACCCGATCGTCACCGCCGGGATGCCGAGGCTCATCGGAATGTTCGAGTCGGTCGAGGAGAAGGAAGGTCGCGGATCCAGCCCCTTGGCACGGATGATCGCATCCGCATTGCGGACAATCTGCTGCGTCGCTGCGGTCTCGCCCGCCGGACGGTCGCCGATCAGCTTGACGTCGGCGGTAACCGGTCCTTCCTTGACCGACCGAGCTGCATTCTCGCCGTCGACGCTGTTCTTGACGACGGCGAGGAACGCCTGTTCGAGCTTGGCGAGTTCAGCGGGGTTTTCCGACCGCATATCGAATTCCATGAACACTTCGTTCGGGATCGAATTGACCGAGGTGCCGCCGCCGGTGACGCTGGCGGCATAGGTGGTCTTGGGCTTGGCCGGGACGGGGATCTTGTAGAAGTCGACCACCGTCTGGCTCATCGCCGCCATCGGGTTGACCAGTCCGAACGCGCCATAGCTGTGCCCGCCCGGCCCCTTGTAGGTGATACGATAGCGCCGCGATCCGACGCCGCCGTTGACGATCCGCGACGCATCGGTCCCGTCCATCGAGAAGAAGGCCTTCACCCGGTCCTTATACTTGCCCTTGGTCAGCAGGTAGCGGACGCCGCGCAGGTCGCCCGGCCCTTCCTCGCCGACATTGCCGACGAAGATGATGTCCTGCTTCACCTTGATCCCGCTTTCCTTCATCGCGCGCGCATAGGCGAGCAGCACGGCCAGGCTGCGCGTGTCGTCGCCGATGCCGGGGGCATAGAGGCGGGTGCCGTCTCGGCGAACCTTGATCGGCGTACCTTCGGGAAAGACGGTGTCGAGGTGCGCGACGATCATCACCGCCGGGCCGCCGGCGGGGCCGGTGCCGCGATAGACGCCCATCGCATTACCCTCTTCGTCGATCTCCACATCCTGGAGTCCTGCGTCCTTCAGCATTTCGGCATAGGCCGCGGCGCGCGCGGCCTCCTTGAACGGCGGCGCCGGAATTTCCGTAAGCTTGATGATCTCTTCGATCATCCGGTCATGGTCGCGGTCGAGGATCTTGATCGCCGATTCATACCCCTTGGTCTTCAGCACGGCCTCGGGCTTCGCCTTGGGGGCGGCCTGCGCGGGGGAGGCTGCCATCAGGGCCGCGCCCAGGGTCAGCAACACCATGTTACGCATAAAAATTCCTTTCGCGAATTGGGGAAAAGCCATTCAGACTTTGGAGACCGGGGTGGTCTCGATTTCAAGCGCCAATGCGGCCGGTTCGGGTTCCTCTTCAACGCCGAGGACGCCCTCCCAGCGCGCGACCGCGGTGCAGGCCACCGCGTTGCCGACGACATTGGTCGCGGTGCGGCCCATGTCGAGAAAATGATCGATCGCGAGGATGAGCAACAATCCGGCTTCGGGCAGGTTCACGAACGACAATGTCGCCGCCACGACGACCAGACTGGCGCGCGGCACACCCGCCACACCCTTTGATGTCACCATCAGGATCAGCAGCACCGTGAACTGCTGCCACAAATCCATCTCGACGCCATAGGCCTGGGCGATGAACATGATCGCAAAGGCCATGTACATCATCGACCCGTCGAGATTGAACGAATAGCCGAGCGGCAACACGAAGCTGGAAATCCGCCGCGGCACGCCGCCCCTGTCGAGGGCTTCGAGCGTGCGCGGAAAGGCGGCTTCCGACGAAGCGGTCGAAAAGGCGAGCAGAATTGGCTCACGAATGTTGCGCAGCAGCACGATCGGGTTTGCGCGCAGCAATATCCATGCGGCGGAAAGAAGGACAACCCACAGGAGGGCCAGCCCCAGATAGAAGACACCAATGAAGTAGCCGAAGGTCACGACGATGCCGACGCCGCGCTCGATGACCGCGGCAGCAACCGCCGCGAAGACGGCGATCGGAGCGACGCGCATGACATATTCGGTGATCTTGAGCATCACCGCGACCATTTCCTCGACCAGCCCCGCAAGCCGTTGGCCGCCACTGCCAAGGCTGGTAA
Source organism: Sphingopyxis sp. Root1497 (assembly GCF_001427085.1). NCBI lineage: Bacteria > Pseudomonadati > Pseudomonadota > Alphaproteobacteria > Sphingomonadales > Sphingopyxidaceae > Sphingopyxis > Sphingopyxis sp. Root1497. Next base: position 1,351,852 of record NZ_LMGF01000005.1, on the reverse strand, counting down.
TACCGACGCCGACGAACAGCGACAGGACGACGATCTGCAATATCTCGTTGTTCGCCATCGCGTCGAACATCGATGTCGGCACCAGATGTGTGACGAATTTGGCGATGCTGAAATCAGCGGTGGCGAGGCTGGTCGATCCGGTCGCGGTGGGCAAATCGAGTTCGAGGCCGACGCCCGGCTTGAAGATGTTGACAAGCACCAGGCCGAGCAGGAGCGAAATGAAACTCGCGCCGATGAACCAGGCCAGCGCCCGTCCGCCGATCCGACCGAGCGCCGAGGTGTCGGCCATATGGATAATCCCCGACACCAGAGTGGCGAATACCAGCGGTGCAATGATCATCTTGATCAACCGCAGGAACAACGTGCTGACGACAGAGAAATGGCCGGCGATCGTCGCAAGCCGCTCCTGCGTCGCCGCGGTGCCGTCCGCCATTGCTGCGTTGATCGCCCAGCCGACCAGCAAACCGAGCGCGAGGCCGATAAAGATGTAAAGCGTCAGGCGCTTTGCCACGTCGATTCTCCATGACGGGAGTGAAGTATACCGCTTTACCGGATGCGGGGCGGCGCAAGGTTCGGACGCAACCGCATTGTGCGGGCAGCAGGCGGCCGGACGCGACCGGCCCGCAATAGGGACGCCACGACCACCTGTACTCGACCACCCTGTTGGGTAGGGTTATTCCCAGACCAGCTTCTGCGCGTATTGGCTCATGCCCGTATTGCTATGTGCAATGTTCGGCGCGTAATCGAGCTTCCATGCGAATTTGGCGCCCAGTTCATGCGCCACCTTGCGGCCATAGGCATGGAAGAATTCGCCGCGCGCCAGCCGGTGGACGCCCTGCGTCATCGCTTCGGGCGTCCGCGAAAGCTGGTGATGATTGGGGTCGGTGTCCGCTGTGCCAAGCAGGATCGTCAGCGGTTTTTCCAGTGTCGCTGTCAACCCGGCGGCGTCGGTGGGTGCACCCTTCAGACCATAGGGATATTGGATCGCCAGATCGGGCATCGTGTACCAGCCGGCGTTAGCGGCGACCGCCCGGCTGTAGCGGGCGTCGGGCCACAGTTCGACGAAACGATGCACGAACTGCCCCCCTGCCGAGTGGCCATAGATCGCATATCGGGGCACCTTGGTGCCCGTCGCCTGGCGAACAGCATCGAACATCGGTTCGATCGACGCGAACGACCATTGTTCGCGCGGCCGCGGATTGCCGGCCTCGTCGACGATGTGCCCGACATTATAGGTCAGCGAAGTCGGAAAATCCTCCTTCGAATATTCGGGAGTCAGGACGATATACTGCCCCTCATTGGCGTAGGGGATCCACGCGTCGCGGTAACCGTCGGCATTGCGCCCGGCACCGTGGATGACGAAAAGGATGCGCGTTGTCTCGGTCACCTTGTCGGGCCTGTAATAATGAACGCGGAGCGGTTTTCCGGCCCAGCCGGAAAAAAGGAAGCTCCCCGCACCGGGTTTGAGGTCCGGCAAGGCCGGCGCCTTGTCCTTCGCCGCCTTGGCGGGGGCCGCCGCCCGGGCCAGGGCGGTGGAGCCGATGGTCCCTCCCGCCACGGCCAGGACCAGCATCGCCAGACCGATGGCCCGCGCCGACGCCTTCCGCCGGCGCATCAGAACTTCACCTCGATCGACGCGAAGCCCGAGCGTCCGACAACACCATAGTCGAGGATATAGCCATTGTCGTCAAAGGGCGTCGCACCTTCGGGCACATTCGGCCCGGTCTTGTCGAACAGGTTGGTGATGCCCACCGACAGGCGCCACTTGCCACCACCGAATTCGGGCCGGATGCTCGCCCCGATGTCGTGCCGCCAATAGGCGCCATAATAGAGGTACAGCGGATTGGCGAACCCGGCCGCTTCGGCCGCCGCCACACGATCGTTCGACGACACCATCGGCCCGATATAACGCACGCGCCAGTCGATGTTCCACAGCTTGTTCGTGTAACCGATCCGGGCGCGGACAACGTCGGTCGGCGACGAAATCTGCCCCCTGGTATTGGAAATTTCGGTGCCGTTGATCCCCTGATACTGGGTTTCCTTCTTGATCACATGCGTCCAGTTGAAATCGAAACGCAGGTCGCCGGCGACACCGACCCCTTCCAGCGGCAGCCGATAGGCGAACGACGTATCGATGCCCGAGGTCGAGATGCGATCGAGGTTCTGCGGCACCTGATTGATCTGCAGGATCTGGCCGTCGGCCCCGCGGATCACCGACTGGCAGAACTCGTTGCCGGCGAAATTCGTCGCGTCCGAATAGCACTGACGCAGCAAAATCTCGTTATCCAGCGCCGAGATCGCGTTGGTCACCTTGATGTTGTAATAATCGACCGACAGGTTGAGCCCCGGCAGCGAGCGCGGCGAGATCACCGTGCCCAGCGTGAAGGTCGTGCCTTTTTCCTCACGCAGAGCCAAGCTGCCCATATTGGGCGACTGGATCGAGGTGGAGGACTGGGTGAACACGCCGTTCGAGGCGATCGTTGCCGCGATGCCCGGGTTCAGGCGGCAATTGCCGGCAACCGTGCCGGCGGTCGTTGCCGTGATGCCCGAACAGATGTCGACCACCGTGTCGGTATCGTCGCGCGGCGGCGAGTAAAGTTCGGGAAGGCTGGGGGCGCGTTGCGCCGTGCCATATTGGGTACGGAAACGCAGCCCTTCCACGGGCATCCAGTCGGCGCCGGCATGATAGCTGTACACCGTGCCGACGTTCTTCTGGCTATAGTCGGACACGCGGCCCGCGAAATCGACCTTCAGTTCCTCGAAGAACGGCTTGCCGCTGAGCAGCGGGACCGACAGTTCGGCAAAGGCTTCCTTGACGTTGAAGCTGCCGCTGAAGCTCGGAACCGCCGCGACGTTCGAGATGACCGCAAGCGTCTGCGCATCGCTGCCCGACGTGCCCTTTTCACGGCGATATTCACCGCCGAGCGCAAGCTGCACCTTGCCCGCCGGAAGCTCGAAGATCGAACCGGTGGCAAAGGCCTGGAACACGTCCTGACGCAGCTTCGTGTAGAATGTCGAATCATGGCGGATGTAATTAGCCGCCTCCGGCGTGATCGTCCCGACGCCGAAGATGTTGATCGGAACGCAGCCGGCAGCGCGCGCGGTGGCATCGCGACACTGGATCACGCCGCTCGCCAGACGCTCGGCATCGAGCGCATATTTCAGATTCTGCAGGTTGATGTTGTTCAGTCGCGTCTGGACCTGATCGAAGGTGCCATAGGAATAGGTTGCGTCATAGGTCCAGTCGCCGCCCAGCTTGCCGCGGACGCCACCCCAGACGCGCAGCGTGTCGCGATCGCTGATCGTGTCGCGATTGCCCAGTTCGTCGAAGCGCCGCCGCCAATCGATTCCGCTGGCCGGAGCCCCGGCGCGGATTTCGGTCGGAACGAAGGGATTGTCGCGCGAGATGCGCCCGATCGCGAAGGTAGGCAGGCCCGGAAGCGGAACGCCGATCTCGTCGCGAAGGAAGACCGTGCTCGAATCGCGATAGCCATAGGGCGCGCGGGTGTAGAAGGTGTCGAGATCGGAGAATTGCACCTCGACATAGGGGACAAACGCCTCCGACACTTCGAAACTCGCTTTGCCGGCCAGCGCCATCACGGTGCGCGGCAGGCGCAGCGTGTCATCGAAGCGATCGTTATAGCCGTCGCGATTGGTCACAAATCCCGTGCGCAGCGTGCCAGCGTCGTCATAGAAAAAGGCGCCGCCGCGAAAGCGTCCGCCCGGCGTATCGGTGCTCAGCGCGGGGTCGCTGATCGTGTTGGTGCCCGAAGCGAAAGTCCAGTTCTTGGTCGCGCGGGCAAGGCGGTCGCGCGCGAGCAGGCCGCCATCGTCGTCCCAGCTGCCGCTGATCGCAAAATAGCCACGGCCGTCTGCAAATTTGGCGCCGAAAGTGGCGGCGACCATCGCCTCCTCAGCCCCGCCGCCGCCGGTCAGCGCGGATCCGATGCGACCGCGCAGACGCAGGCCTTCGAGCTTGGATTCAGTGATGACGTTGACGACGCCCGCGATCGCGTCCGATCCATAGACCGCCGATGCGGCGCCGGTGATGACATCGACGCGCTCGACGAAATCGACGGGAATGGTGTTCAGGCTGACCACGCTGCGGTTCGCGGCATTGGCAACCGTGCGCCGTCCGTTGATCAGCGTCAGCGTGCGCGAACTCGACAGGCCGCGCAACGCGACCGTGCTGGTGCCGGCGTTCTGGATGGTCCCGTTCGGCTGCCCGACGGTGGTGTCGACGAGGTTGACGCCCGGCATTTCGGCAAGGATTTGGCCAAGATCGGTCTTGCCCGATGCTTCCAGTTCTTCCGCACCCAAAATGTTGATCGGCACCGTCGCCGAAAAACCATCCTGCTTGATGCGCGTGCCGGTGACGACGATGCTTTCACCGTCGGCCAAGGCCTCACCTTCGGCCTCTGTGCCCGACGTCAGATCCTGCGCCATCGCGGTACTCGACACCATCGTCAGCAACGCGACCGCAAAAGATTTCCTGAAACTCACCATCTCGACCCCCTTTTTTTCACGACCAACAAGTGGCGTTCCTCCTTGAACAGGAAGAAGAAGACCGGGGCGCAAAGCCGCTCGTCGCTTCTCCTTCCGGCTTTTGGTGCGTATCAGCGGGTCCGGCGGGCATTCGCCGACCGACAGCCGTCGCAGCATAAAGCAGCCTCGGTCGATCAGGCAGACCAGCCCGACCGAGGAGGACAGTTGAACCGGCGAAGGGAAACAAGGCCAATATCAAGGCTTCCCCTACCTATAGAAATTTTCTATGGATTTTGAGCCAGACGCCGGCAGCGACCCAGGATTTCTCTCCCGATTTGGCGGAATGACGGCAATGCCCGGTGCCATGCACAGATGATCGGCAGCCGCTTGACCACGTCGGTATATGCCTGAGGGGAATAGGTAATAGGTCGCCGACGCCGTCCGTCGGCAAGAGCATATCCACGCTCCGCCGCCAGCAAATATCTTGGCGCAATGCCAGCTATTTCGTTCGATGACACAGGCTTCCAGGCGACTGTCCGCGCCTGGAAGCGTTCAGTCCTCGTCGCCGTAGAGGGCCACCTTGCGTTCGCCCGTACTGCTGGCGCTGCCGCGCGACATGCCGGGCGTGTTGAAAGACCAGTCCGCCGCTCCGCCGGGTCCGGTGACGATCACCCCGCCGGTGCCGCCCAATTGCCCGATCTCGGCCATGACGGCATCCGCGGCTTGTTTTGGCGTCTCGCCTTTCATGCGGACACGCGCGCAAATCTCGTGCGCCGCGCCGACGCGGATGAAATATTCGCCCGCCCCCGTTGCGGAGACCGCACAAGCGCGGTTGTCGGCATAGGTTCCGGCGCCGATCACCGGAGCGTCGCCGATGCGTCCCCAGCGCTTTCCGGTTCGTCCGCCCGTCGACGTCGCCGCCGCGACATTGCCGTCGGCATCGATCGCGACGGCGCCGACGGTTCCGAATTTCAGGTCGACGTCGTACCAGCTCAATTTGTCAGCCTTCATCCGTTCGAGCTGCTTACGACGCTCGGGGATCGCGAACCAGGAAGGATCGACTTGCGGCAATCCCTGCTCGATCGAGAAACGGTCGGCTCCTTCACCGCCGAGGAAGACGTGCGGGCTTTTTTCCATGACCGCCCGCGCGAGGCTGATGGGATTGCGCGTGCGCGTGATACCCGCCACCGCACCCGCCGCGCGGGTGCGCCCGTCCATGATCGCGGCGTCGAGTTCGTTGCGCCCTTCCCAGGTAAAGACGGCGCCGCGCCCCGCATTGAAGCGCGGATCGTCCTCCAGCACCTTGATCGCCGCTTCGACGGCGTCCAGCGCGCTGCCGTCGGCCGCCAACACACCAGCCCCCGCATCGAGCGCCGCATTCAGACCGGCACGAAGCGCCTGATCCTGCTCCGGCGACGTCTTGCCCCGGGCCATCTCCCCGGCCCCGCCATGGATGACGATCGTCCATTTGTCCTGCGCATAGGCGGAGGGCGTTGTCGCGACGCAGAGCGCGCCGATCAGGGTCAGGAAACGCATGCAAGATTACTCCCGATAGGATCGTCCCAAAAACCATCGCCCGGCCTTGGGCATCAGACGTACAAGCGTTCGGGCCGGATCTGGCGCGGCTCGACGCCATGTTCGCGAAGCAGTTCGGGCCAGGGAAGGTCGAACAACAGGGCTTCGGCGGCGAGCGCCATCGCGGGCGATGTCTGCAGCCCGTAACCGCCCTGCCCGGCGAGCCAGAAGAATCCCGGCGCGTCGGGCGCGAACCCGGCGGTGGGTACCTTGTCCGCCACGAAGCTTCGCAAACCGGCCCATTTTAGCGCGATCCGGTCCACCGACAATGTCGTCGCCTCTTCGACGCGCCACGCGGCAAGCGCCGTTTCATAATCTTCCGGCTGGGCATCGCACGCCGGCGATGGCGTGACATCCATGGGAGAAGCCAGGAGCCGGCCGGCATCGGGCAACATGTAGAAGCCATCGTCGAAGACCGTCTTGAGAAACGGCCAGTCCGACACATCGAGACCCTGTGGCGGATCAAAGCCGATGATAGTCCGCCGGAGCGGGATCAATCCGAGCGGGCGGACGCCGGCAATCGCCGCGAATTCATCCGCCCAGGCGCCCGCTGCGTTGACGACGATCCGGGCTGCGTAACTCTCCTCCACCGTATCGACGATCCAGTCGGACCCGTCGTGCGCGATACCCGTAACCCCGGCGTGGAAATGTATCTCGCCTCCGGCCGCCCGCAGCGCGCGCGCATTGGCCTGGAGGAGCAGATCGGCGTCCAGCTTGCGACCACCCGTATCGACCAGCCCGGCAACCGCGCCGCCCGTCCCGACCTTCAGCACGGGGACGATCGCCTGCATCTCAGCCGGTCCCACTTGCGAGATATTGTCCGAAAAACGCCGCATTTCGGTTTCGAGCGCCGTCAGTTGGTCCATCGTTTCGGCCGTGGCGAAGAACATGGCCGATTTCGTCTGCCACAGCGGCGGCAGTTCCTCTCCACCCGGCGGATTGGCGAAAAAGTGGCGGCTGGCCGCCGTCAACCCGCGCACCGCATCATCGCCGATGCCGAAATGATAGAAGGTCGCGCTGCGCCCCGACGAATGATAGCCAAGCGCGCTTTCGCGTTCGAGCAAGATGGTTTCCGACCGCTGCGCGAACCGCGCCGCCGCCGACACCCCGGCAATCCCGCCGCCGATCACCAATATGTCGACCCGCCTCAACGGACATTCCCCTTCGCCGGCGCCGGGCGCCGTGTCGCCGCCGGTCGATAGCGTGCGATCGCCTGCCTGACCGCCGCGATGTCGAGCGCCTCTCCCCTCGCCGCCTCGGCTTCGGCCGTCGCCTGCCGATCGATGGTCGTGGCCATCAGCAGCGAATTATAGATTGCTTCCTCGGCCGCTTCCGACACCGCCACGAACAGCGGCGACATCTCGTCATTGGCCAGTTCGGGATAGGCCGCGACGCCGGCGCGCCGTGCTGCCGTCCGGCGAACTCCGTCGGCGGTCGAAAAAGCGATGGCATAGTCGCCCGACCCGTTCGAAAAGGCCGCCCCGGTTCGCGCCAGACCCGCGATCGCACGATGAGCGAGCCGGGTCAGATTCCGGTCGCTGAGCGGCGCATCGGTCGCCACGACGAGGATGATCGACCCGTCGGCCGACGCCCGCTCGCTATGCTCGCGCAGATAATAGCGCCCCAGGGCTTTGCCGACGGGGACGCCGTCCATCGTCAGCGTCCCGCCATAATTGGTTTGCACCAGCACGCCGACGCGATAGCCGCCCAGCGCCGGCGGGAGCATGCGCGAACTCGTGCCGATACCGCCTTTCCAGCCAAAGGCCATGGTGCCCGTGCCGGCGCCCACGCTGCCTTCCGCAACCGGGCCGCCGGTTGCGGCCTCGATGGCGGCGATCACGTCAGACCGGCCGATCACCCGCTTGCGGATGTTATTGAGGACACTGTCGTTGGTTTCGCCCACCACCGCATTGACCGACCGGACATGTTCATTGCCGGGCCGCGTCAGGGTCCAGTCGAGAATGCCATCGATCGCCGGTGCGACGCTCAACGTGTTGGTCAGGACGATCGGAGTCTCGATCTCGCCCAACTCGGCGATCTGCGTCGCGCCCGCAAATTTGCCGAAGCCATTGGCGACGACGATACCCGCCGGCACCTTGTCCTGGAAAATATTGCCGCCGTGCGGCAAGATCGCCGTGACGCCGGTCCTGACGTCGGCGCCCTCGATACGTGTCACCTGGCCAACTCGCACGCCATCGACGTCGGTGATGGAATTGAGAGGGCCGGGCGCAAATATTCCCGGCGCGATACCAATGTCGCGAGCGTGGACGCGCGGCTGGTCGACGACCTGCGCCGAGGACGATCCGATTCCTCCCATGCCTATCGCAATCCCGGCACCGGCCAGCAATGCGGCCAGCGTCCCTCGCCGCCCTCGCCTCAAGCGATGGCCAAGCCTGCCCAGGCCGGACCATTGGCTGGATACGACCCCGGAAATACCACAAATATCGAAGGACAAGCGCAATGATCCGCTTTGCTGACTGACAGATGTTGCTTGCCTAATCCGCAACGGACGATCCGAACAATATCTATCCGGCGGCGGCCTATAGAAATTTTCTATAGGCCTGAAAGGCGCTTTTCAGATGCTTCAGCAAAACGGTCGCCAATTTCGACGGGGGCCGGTTCTGCAGATAGATGGCATAGACGTTGAACGGGATGGGCGGCTGGAGCGGCTTGAAGGCGATGTCGGGCGTAGCGGTCGCCTGCGCCGTGAAACTGTCGACGATCGATACGCCCGCCCCGGACCGGACAAGCGCCGCCGCGACAAAGAAGGTCTGGGACGAGACGACGTCGTTCAGCATCACCCCCGTCTGGGCGAGTTCCTCGGACAGCAGATTGCCCATCGGACCGCTCTTGACGGTGGTGATGAACCGATGCCCCTCCAGAGCGTTCAGCGGCATGCGCGGCGCGGCGCATTGAATCGCGCCCGGTTTATAGACCGCGACCAATTCTCCCGTGCCCAGCACGTCGAAGCCGACGGGGGCGGTCGACGGCACGTCATAGCTGATGACCAGGTCCGTTTCCCGCTCGTAAAGCTTGCGCACCATGTCGTCGTGATGCGCCGTGTGCAGTTCCAGCGACACGCCTTCGTGCTTGGCCAGAAACGCTGTCACCGCGTCCGGGATCGCCCCGAGCCCGAGGGACGGCAGCACCGAAACGCGCAGTGTCCGCCCTTGCCCGAACCGCAGGTTGCGGCTCGCCCGCCGGAGCTGGTCGACACGCTTCTGGACCTCCGCCACCTCCAGGAAAAGCTCGTGCGCATCCTCGGTGGGGACCAGGCGCCCCTTCGTCCGTTCGAATAACGACAGCCCGAGGCTGGTCTCCGCATAACGCAAGATTTTCGTGACCGACGGTTGCGAAATATTCAGCACCCGCGCCGCGGCGCTGACCGAGCCAGTCACATAAACGGCGTGGAAGATTTCAATCTGGCGAAGTTTCACTACGCATCCTGTTGTCGCTCGGACGAATATCGTGTCGCGATGGTTGCCTGACATGCGAACGGCAAAATTGATTGCGCATTCAAAATGAACGCTAACACTTACGCGCAACTCCACTAGCCCGCCGGGCGAGCGCCAGCAAGGACATGTCGCGCGGTTAAATCCGGCTTGGCGGCGATGACGGTGAAATACGAATGTCCGCTTTCAAGGCACCCTGCCAATCCTCGTCGAGCCGCGGAACGACGTCGCGGACGAGCGAATCCGAAAAGGTCTGGTTTTCTGGGAAAAGCTCAATCTCGGTGGACCGATGCGACCCCCTGCGGAGGGGTAGGTGGCGGAGACGGAGGGATTCGAACTCAGCTGAAAAACCTAGGTTTTCTGCCGGATTTCGTCCCAATGATCCGTAGCGAGACCACGAAATAGACCACGAAAATGAGTTCAAAAAAACCCTAGTGATTTCAGAGTCTCACGACGTGAGTTCGATTCCGTGCGTGGGATTCGAACCCACAGTCAACCTATCATAAAGCGTTGATTTTAGAATGATTTTTTGGTCCGTTTTGCAACCAACCGCTTAGCTATGACTAAGCCACTGATATTACTAAATAGTTCGCTATTGTCGAACCACAATTTAGACCATGCGTCGCTTCCCTTCGAAGCCGTCTTTCACGTCGTCTATCCAAGCGACAACCTCCCGCTCGCTCCACCTCGCGACGAATGGCGAGATCTTGTAGGGAGCCGGAAATCGACCAATCCGGATCATCGAGTATATCATCGTTTTTCCTAGTCCTACGCGGCATGAGACTTCGTCGAGCTTGAGGAATCTCTCCGGAAGCATGGCCTTCGGTTCGGGCGTTTCGGGTCGATCATCATCGTTGTTTTGTGGCTGCTGGGGCATTTCGTGCGTCCAATGAGTTTGCGCCGGGAAGGAGGCGCCCTCCGTCGAACTCAGGGTGCACTGAACCGACAGCGGCATGATCGGCGATTCTTTCCCGCAGAACGAGAGTGCGCGCCGCGCAACAACATCCTTCCCGGATGCACCACGCACAGGGCGTCCGGAGAACGAGCAATTATGAGCTGCTTCATGGTCTCTTGACCTTGAAGTGGCTTCAACGTCTATGGGGCGTCCGGCCAGCCCTCGATCGCGTCCCCGATCGAACTAGACGAAGCCTTGCCGGAGAAAACTTCTTGAAGACGATGCCCACGATTACGACCCGCACCGCGGTAGCTCTTGCGTTGTTGTTGGCTTTCCCCGCGACTCCCGCCGTGGCCCAGGAGCATCACGACGAAGCAGATGAGGGTGAGGAAGATATTGTCGTGCAAGCGACCCGCTCAGGCAGGCGCGTCCAGGACGAGGCTATTCGCGGCTCGTCGTCGAGGAGACCGCGCGCCTCCTGCAATATTTTGGCTGCGAGACACGCATCTTCGACCCGTCCGACCTGCCCCTTCCCGATCTGGTCGCCGACGACGATCATCCGGCTGTCGAGGAGCTCAGACAGCATTCCATCTGGTCCGAAGGTCAGGTCTGGTGCAGCCCCGAACGTCACGGCCAGATCACCGGCATCATGAAAGCGCAGGTCGATCATCTCCCGCTCGCCTACAAGGGCGTTCGCCCGACACAGGGGCGCACGCTCGCGGTGATGCAGGTTGCGGCGGGTTCGCAGTCGTTCAACAGCGTCAATACGCTCCGCATTCTCGGCCGCTGGATGCGGATGATCACCATCCCCAACCAGTCGAGCGTCGCGAAGGCTTATCAGGAATTCGACGAGGCGGGCCGTATGCGGCCCTCAAGTTACTATGACCGGATCGTCGACGTCGCCGAGGAACTGGTGCGCTTCACCGTGCTCACGCGCGGCCATGCCGACCAACTCGTCGATCGCTATTCGGAGCGCAAGGAGCACATGGAGCCCGTCGTGACCCCCGCCGAATTGGCGCAGTTGCCCGGGACCAAAGCGGACTAGACATTTGTCATTGGGATGGTTGGATTCTGTTTGCCCGAAGCTGTATAGACGGGTGATGAATTCCAATATGCGCTCGCCGGCTGGCGGATCAAAATCTGCAAATGGCTTGACGCCCTTGGGCCATGGCAGCTCCGATAGTAACAACGGCCCAGCGCCCCCGCTCTATGCCGCGATCAAGCAGAGCATTTGCGACGCCGTTCGCGACGGTCATTTGAAACCCGGCGACCGCGTGCCGTCCGAATCCGAGCTCGTCGAGCAATTCGACGTATCGCGGATGACCGCGAACCGGGCGCTGCGTGAACTTCAGGCCGCGGGTGTGGTTGTTCGCCGGGCCGGTAGCGGCTCATTCATCGCCGAACCGAAACCGATCGGCCAGATGATCGAGATCCGCAATATTGCCGAAGAAATCCGGGAACGCGGCCATGTGTATCGGGCGCGCGTCGTCCAGAATGACGAGATTCGGGCCAATGCCGAAAAGGCGGCGCTTCTCCAGGTTCCGGTCGGAACAAAGCTGTTCCATTCGATCATAGTGCATCACGAGGCCGAATTCCCGATCCAGCTCGAGGAGCGCTTCGTGCTCGCGTCGGCGGCTCCCGATTATGGCAGTATGGACTTCACGCAGACGACGCCGAACGAATATCTGACGCGCACCGCGCCGCTCGAACGCGTCGAGCACCGCGTCCGGGCCGAGATGCCCGATGCGCAGACGCACAGTATGCTTGGGCTGTCGGACGGCGAACCGGTGCTTCGCATGACCCGCCGCACCTGGAGCCATTCGCGTCTCGTTAGCCACGCTTGGCTGACGCATCCGGGATCGCGCTTCGAGCTGTCGGCCGCCTTCTCGATCGACGACTGACGCGTCAGGCGGGGCTTCGAGTTACCACCACTGGCTTGCGGCGGCGGCGCAGCCAGCGGAAATCGGCGCGATTGAAGCTTTTGAACAGCAGGTAGAAGCCGGTCCCCGACAGCCAAAGGGCGCCGAAGGCAACGAAGATGATCAGCGGATGGTTGAAGCTCTTGCGGTTCACATAATCCATATTGTGGAGCATCCAGAAGAAATCCCACGTTCGCCATGTGTCGCCGCGCATCACAAGGAAGCGAGCGGTGTCGAGCGAGACATAGGCGCTGCTATTCTCGGCATCGGCAAAATCGACCCGCCACATCGCGCCTTCATGATCGCGCGCTTCGAGATTCGGCTTCGCCAGCACGCTGACCTTGCGGATCGGCGCCTCGTTCATCATCGAGGCGACGCTGCGCGCCATTTCCTCGTCGACCCGAACGACCTCACCGCTCGTCGCATCGACAAGCCGGAAGCCTTTCTGCGTGCGGAGTTCATAGATGGGCTGAGCGCCGAGGTCGCGCAGCACCACGCCGGTTACGGACTCTCCCTGCGGTAAGGCTGCGATATCATAATATTCGCCTGGGGGCAGCGGATGGGCATGCGACATACCGCCGCCGTGGCCTCCGACCTTGTCCTTGTCGAGCAGCGCCATGACCGAACCGCTGAGCGCCCAGAGCAGGAACTGGAGGCCGAGGATCAGGCCGACCCATTTGTGGATGCGTCGGAAGAAAAGCGGGGTGAGACGAATCTTCTTCATACCTTCTTCCCTTTGCGACGCTTGAACGACCAGATCAGCAGCCATGCCCCGGTCAGCGCCATGGCAAAGGCGCTCCATGTGGCGACACGAAGCAGCGGATTGTTGACGTCCGTTCGCTCGTCATAATCCATGATGTGGAGCATCCAGGCGAAATCAAAGACGCGCCAGAGGGCATGGCGGCGCGAAATCAGTTCGCCGGTCTGCGGTGAGAGATAGAGGGTCGGACGATTCCAGCCCTCGAATTCGACTTGCCAATAGGGCGGCTTGCGCGACTGCATTTCCTGCGGCGCCTTGGTGAGCAAGCGCACCGACACAATCTTGCCGTCACCGGTATAGATGCGCCGCGCCTCCGCCCGTACCTGGGACTCGGTCAGGGCAGGCAGCGGCGCGCCCGAGCGGGCATCGTAGAGCCGGGGGCCTTCGGGCGTCTCGGCGCGCCACACGGGCGACCCGAAAAAGCGCTGGAGCCGAAGCTCGGACACGCCGGGAGCGGCCGCGACGACCTGCGACGGCGCTGCCAGGCCGTCGAGGTCGAAGGGCTGGGACGCCGGGGAGCGCACCAGATGATCGCCATGAATGGTGTCGATATGGACGACCACCATGTAAAACCCGGTCAGTGTCCAGAGCAAAGCCTGGACGCCGACCACCAGCGCCAGCCATTTATGCGTTCGCCGAACAAGCAGCGGCCAACGGATCGCCATACCGCTACCCTCAGAACGCGGTGCGGAAGCCGACGTAGAAGCGCCGTCCGAGCAGGTCGTAGGTCATCGTGTCGGTGTTCGCATCGGTAAAGCTCTGGATATAGGGCGCCTTGCGATCGAAAAGATTGTCGACGCCGACCTGGAAGCGTGTCTTCTCGTCGATCTCGAACGCGACCTGGAGATTGTGGTAGAAGACATTCGGCGTGCTGTAGCCGATTTCTCCGGGCGCCGCATTGAAGTCGGTCGCCTTGCCGATCCACTGCGTCGACCAGGTCGCGCTGACGCCGTCTTTCTCCGCGGTCAGCACGCCATAGCCACGCCACTTCGGGTAACCGCCGTTGCCGCCGCCGATGAAGCCGTCGAAATCGATCGGCGCGCCGCCCGGGAAGGGCAGAACGACATATTTGTTGAGGTAGGTGAGGTTGACGTCGAGCGAGATGTTCACGCTCCCGATGCCGCCCGCATAGACGAGCCCCAGATCGAGGCCATTCATCTCTTCGCGACCGGTGTTGATCGGCTGCGCGGAGAGGAAGGTCACTTCGCCTGTCAGCGGGCTGCGTGTGAAATCATCGCAGAAGGGATGCGACAGGTTCGCACTGGCATAACAAATGGCAAGCTTCGTCGAGCCGGGAATCGCGCGGATCGCGTCCTTGATCTTGATGTCGAACCAGTCGGCTGTGAGCGACAGGCCCGGGATCAGGCCCTTGGGCGTGACGACCGTGCCGACGGTCCAGGTCGTCGAGCTTTCGGGCTTGAGATTCTCGTTACCGCCGACCGTGGTGAGGATCGTCGTGCCGAGCTGGACATAATTTGCGGGTACGCCCGACGCCTGACAATTGGCGATCAGCCCCGCATTGCCGCTCGTCGAGTAGCGCGAGCAGGGATCGGTGGTCGTCAAATTGCCCTCGGACACGCCGCCAAACAGTTCGGGAACGTTCGGGATACGGAACCCCGTGCCATAGGTGCCACGGAGGCGGAAGCTGTCACTGATCATCCAGTCGAGGCTCGCCTTGTAATTCCAGTCGCTGCCGAACAGGTCATAGTCGGAATAGCGCACCGCCCCGTCGAGCGTCAGCGCCTCGAAGAAGGGCTTGTCGGCGAGGATCGGCACCGACAGTTCGAGATAGGCTTCCTTGGCGACGCTCGTCCCCGAAATCGGGCTTTGCTGATTGGTATTGGCGATACCGAGCACGGTCAGCGGATCGGGATCGCGCCAGCCTTTCTCCTTGCGATAGACCACGCCCGCCGCGAACGAGACGGGCCCCGCGGGCAGCTTGAACAGGTCCCCGTTCAGGTCTGCCGTCACCGTCGCCAGCTCGTTGCCGCCGCGATCGCGCGAGGTGAACAGGATATAGTCGAGAACCTCGGGCGTCAGGTCGCCAAAGCCGAGATAATCGGCGCACGGGATTGTCGCTCCGGCAGCGAGGCTGCACTTGGTCGTATCGATCGTGTTCCGGACCCGCTCAAGATTGGCGATGTTGGTCGAGCCGTCGACGGCGGTGTTGCGGCCGAACGCGCCGGCGACTTCCCAGCCCCAATTGTTCGAGAGCTTGCCGCGAAGCCCGAAGGTGCCCTGCCAGGTGTCGGTTTCCTGGAAGAACTGGCGGGGACCCGGCTCGGCGAGGCGGCGCTGGATGAGGACGATATTCTGCCCCGTCGGGTTGGTCGGATTGCTCGCCGCGATCGAGAGATTGCGCAGCGTTCCCGGTGTCGCGATCTGGTTCGACTTGCGGAACGTGTAGAGGAACTCGCCGAACGCCTCGATATCGTCGGTGAGGTCATAGTCGGCGAAGAAGGCGGTACTAACGCGTTCGACCGGGCTCACCGCGTTGAGGAAGGGGTTCGAATTGAAATTATGCTTCGCGGCGCTGTACGGCTCGAAGAAGTTGCCGTTGCCGCCCAGCACCTGGTTGAAATTGATCTGCTGTCCGTTCGGCAACACCGCGCGGCCGCCGATCGTCGAGGCGCTGTTGACGCAGCCAAGCGTACCCGGCGTGGTTTCGGCAAGCGAGCAGGGTGCGCGCGAGGCCATATTGACCGCCTTGGTCTTCTGATAGGTCACCGCCGCCATGAAGCCGCCGCGATCGTTGCGAATGCCCCAGAGCAGGTCGGCGGTGAAATCCGAGCCGTCGCCCTTTTCGGTAATGCCCTGGCGGACGCTCAGGCCGAGACCTTCGTAGTCGGTGCGGGTCACGAGGTTGACGACGCCCGCCATCGCGTCGGCGCCGTAGATCGCCGAGGCGCCGTCCTTGAGGACATCGGTGCGTGCGAGCGCTGCGACCGGGATCATGTTGAGGTCGGGCGACGAGTTGGCGCCGGTGCCGCCCGCGACCAGACGGCGACCATTGAGCAGCACGAGCGTGCGCTTGATGCCGAGGCCGCGGAGATTGACCTGCGCGGTGCCATAGCCATTGTTCGCCCAATAGGCCGAGGTCTGGTTGCCCGCGAAGCCCGCATTGGCGGGAAGACGCTGGAGCACGGTCTCGATGTTGACGACGCCGGTGTTTTCGATCTGCTCGGCGGAGACGACCGTGGCCGGGCCGACGCCCGCGAGATCCTGGCGGCGGATGCGCGATCCGGTCACGACGATGTCGTTGCCGCTGCTGGCGCTATCCGCGCCTGCCTGAGGCGCCGACTCGGTCTGCGCGAACGCCGGTGCCGAAATGCCTGCACAAACTGCTGCGCCGGCAAGCAAAACTGTCCTGATCTTCATCGCGAAACCCCCTTTTGGTTGCGTTACCCACCGCAGAGAGCATCAAATGTATATACAGGTCAATGAAAAATTTCGTTGACGATCAATACCTTAGCTTCAAATATCGGGCGCATAGTCGGTCTCTATAATACGCACGCCAAGCGACCACCCCTCACCTTCGAGCAATTTTTTTTCGAGAATCGCAAGCCGCAGGATCAACGACGCATCCTGTAGGCCGGAAACACTGAAATCTCGCCAGCGCGGTCGAAGGCGAGCACGTCAAATGAGTCCTTGCTCCCGTCAGGCATTTCCATCCCCGGCGAGCCGCGCGGCATGCCGGGTACGGCGATGCCGATGATGCTGCGCGGCTTGTCGCGGAGGAGCCGAGCGATCTGGGCCATCGGCACATGGCCCTCGATGGCATAGCCTGCAACGATGGCGGTGTGGCACGAGGCGACCTCCTGCGGCACCCCGAAGCGGGCCTTGACGGCGGCCATGTCTGTGCGGTTCTCGACCGTGACGGCATAGCCCGCCCCGCGCGCAATGTCCGCCCATGCCTCGCAGCAACCGCATTCGGGATCGCGGTAGACGAGAAGCGCCTTGTCATCGGGTGCGGCCGGCGCATTTGGCCGATCAGTCGTCGTGCGTCCGGCCGGCACCTTTTTGTCGCAGCCAGCCAGAACCGCGCCGCCTCCCAGGATCAGCGCGAACAGGCTTCGGCGGCTACAACACAAACCAATGGTCATTTCCGCTCCAAAATCCGCTTCATCTGGTCGATTTCCTGTTTTTGCCCGGCGATGATGCCGCGGCACAGGGCCCGCACTTCCGGGTCAGTGAGGCTTGCCTGCTCGCACATGAGAATGGCGCCCGAGTGATGCGGGATCATCGAGCGCAGGAAGGCGCTGTCGTCGATGGTGGTCTGGGTCCGGATGAGAGCGAAGCTCCCGAAGAAGGCCAGCGACGCACCGCCGAGAAGCAGAATATTGCGGCGCTTGTCGGGAAACATGTCGGGCATGGCGACGACCATCAGGACGACCATCGGCGCCACCATCATCAGCGTCATGTAGAGCATGTTGAGGTTGTTGTAGAAGCTCGACAGACGGTCGATCATCACGAACATCACCATATACATGATGACGCCACCGACAAGCGTTTGCCACGCGAGACTGCGATAAGCCGGTTTCATTCCGTTTCTCCTGCCGTTTCGCCGCCCCGCAGCTAGAACCAGACGCGCACCCCCGCGACGAAGCTGACACTGTCTGGATCTTCGCCCGCGGCCCGCGCAAAGCGAGCGGTATCGCCGATTTTGCGGGCCCACTCGACCCCGACATAGGGTGCGAATTCCTTGACGACTTCATATCGCAGGCGAAGCCCGAGTTCGACGTCGGACAGGCCGGCGCCGATACCGCTCTCGGGAATGTCCTGCGCGGCCAGGTTGAATTCGGCCATAGGCTGCAGAATCAGCTTCTGGGTAAGGCGCTGGTCGTAATAGCCCTCGAAACGGCCGAGCAGATCGCCCTTGGTCGAAAGGAAGAGAGCCCCCTCGACTTCGAACCAATAGGGGGCCAGTCCCTCGAAGCCGATCGTCGCATAGGTGCGGTCGGGACCCGGTCCGAAGTCCTGCCGGACACCGGCCTGAGCATTGAAATAGGGGCCGATGGCGCGGCTGTAGAGCGCCTGCACTTCGCCGCCTTCGATGCCCTCGCCGAAGACTCCCTCGCCTTCGCTCTTGATGGTCAGCCGGTTGATATCGCCGCCGTACCAGGCTTCGCCATCCCAACGGAAACCATCGCGGCCCTTGCGCGCCTGATATTCGGCGAGATTGAAGCTGATGAAGGCGATGGTCTGCGCCCCATTCTCCTTCATCATCTCGTGGCGCGAGTGGTCCATTTCGGCCTTAGGGTAGATACGATCGGCATACCAGTCGCCGGGCGGCGCGGGTGCGGCGGCATCGCCCGGCGGCAGATCGGTGCCGCTGGCGCCGCTCGCCGCCTCCATGCCTTCCATATCGGCCATGGCCTGCGACGCTGCGCCCTTCGGGATGCAATGCCCCATTTTGGCGTGTTCGGGCGGACAATCGGGATCGGACGCCGGCTGCGCCGCATGATCCATCGCGCCCATGTCGGGCACGTCCGGCTCGGGCGTGCAATGCCCCATCGCCGCATGTTCGAGTGCGCAGGTCGAAGCCTCGGGTGCCATGTCCATGCCCTGCATAGCGCCATCGTCCATCTTCTCCGCCGACCCTTCGGCGGGTGCTTCGGGCGCGGGCTGCGTCGCCGGGACAGGCGCGGGCGGGGGCGAAGGCGCGGGGGTGGGCGCCGAGCCGTGCATCGAATGGTCCATCGGCTGCGCCATGGCGGGGGCTGCGAGCATCAGCGGCGCGATGCCCGACAGGAGATAGGCGATACGGATCACGCTGCGTCTCCCTTCGGGCGGACGCTGACGACGCGCATCATGCCGGCGTGCATATGGTAGAGGAGGTGGCAGTGGAACGCCCAGTCGCCGAGCGCATCGGCGGTGAAATCGAAACTCGCCGTCCCGCCCGGCTGGACCAGCACCGTATGCTTGCGCGGCGAGCGATCGCCCTTGCCGGTGACCAGTTCGAAGAAATGGCCGTGCAGGTGGATGGGATGGCTCATCATCGAATCGTTGATGAGGTTGATCCGCACCCGCTCGCCCTCGATGAAGGGGATCGGCTCGTGATGGTCGGACATCTTCACCCCGTCGAACGACCACATGAAGCGTTCCATATTGCCGGTCAGGTGGATGTCGAGCGAACGCGAGGCAGCGCGCACGTCGGGATTGCGCTCAAGCGCCACGAGGTCGTGATAGGTCAGCACCCGGTGTCCGACATCCTCCAGCCCCTGCCCCGGTTCACCCATACGGTCGGTCGGCATCGGCGAAATCGTCTGGACGCTGGGATCGCGCTTGACCTGGGGCGCGACGCTGAAATCGCGCATGCTGTGCTGCATGCCGCCCGATCCATGATCCATGCCCGCCATTGCACCGCCTTCGCCTGCCGGCGTGCAATGGCCCATCTTGGCATGTTCGGGGGAGCAGGCGGAATCGCCCGTGGGCATCGGCATCGCGCCCATGCCGTCGCCGCCCGAATGGTCCATCCCGGCCATCGCGCCGCCGGACATGTCACCCATGCCCATGTCCTTCATCGTCGCGAGCGGTCGCTCGCGCAGCGGCGGAACCTCGGCGGCCATGCCCGCACGCGGCGCCAGGGTGGCCCGGCCCAGGCCC
>NZ_LMGF01000005.1:1205094-1332149 GCF_001427085.1 Sphingopyxis sp. Root1497 | reverse complement strand
CTCGACCGGGGTGACGATCACATCATAGGTTTCGGCGACGGCAATCTGGAATTCGTCGATTTCGACCGGCACGATGTTGAGTCCATCGGCCTGGACGACGGTCATCCTGAGTCCCGGGATGCGGACATTGAAGATCGTCATCGCCGATGCGTTGACGATCCGCAGGCGCACCCGCTCGCCGGGATTGAAGAGCGCGGTCCAATTGTCGCGCGGGCCATGGCCGTTGACGAGGAAGCTGTAGGTCGATCCGTTCACGTCGGCGACATCGGTGGGATCCATGCGCATCTTGCCCCAGTCGATGCGTTCCGCGAGCGGCTGGTCCTTGCCGGCGAGCAGGCCCGAGAGGGTCTGGCGCTGCATGTTGAAATGGCCGGGATTGACCTTCAGCTTGCGGAAGATCGCCTCAGGCGACAGCTGGCTGTGGTCGGAGAGGACGACGACATGCTCGCGGTCGTAGCCGATCGGATCGGCGCCTGCGGGATCGATCACGATCGGGCCATAGTGGCCGAGCTGTTCCTGCAGACCCGAATGGCTGTGATACCAATAGGTCCCCGACTGGACGACCGGAAACTCGTAAACGAATTGCGAGCGCGGTTTGATACCGGGAAAGCTGACGCCGGGAACGCCGTCCATCTGGAAGGGCAGGATCAGTCCATGCCAGTGAATCGAGCTGTCCTCGTCGAGATCGTTGACGACGGTCAGGCGCGCGGTCTGACCCTCCTTGAGGCGGACGAGCGGCGCAGGCACCGTCCCGTTGATCCCGATCGCGCGGCTGATCCTGCCGTCGATCCGCATCGTCTGGCGCGCGATGCGAAGGGTGATGTCATTGCCCGATACCGTAGGGAGCGGGGCGACAATGCCGGGCGACACCGCCTGCGCCCACGCCGGAAACCAGGGTGCGAGCGCGGCCGCGGTCCCTCCGCCCAATGCACCAGCCACGAAACGACGCCTGTCTATCTGCATAAAATTCCCGGTTCTTTCCCTGTCTCAATAGTCATACGCGGCACGCTCGCTCGCCCCTCAACCATTGAAGCGAAAAACCCGGCACGCCGTGCGTCATTCAGTCGGCGTCGCGCGCCGATGTTTCGCCAAGCAGCGTTTTCAACTTCATGCGCGCGCGGTAGAGCCGCGTTTCAACCGTCTTTTCGCTGATCTGCAGCAATTCGGCGGTTTCCGCCTGGCTGAGATCCTCGACGCGGCGAAGAACGATCACCTCGCGCAGGTTGGGGGCGAGGCGCAACATCGCGGCGCGAACGCGCGCGAGCTCGGTGCGATCGGCGGCTTCGGCATCGGGAGCGGGCCCTTCGCCGGCGACGTCGTGGGCGCTTTCGAGCGGGAGCGCGCGCGCAAAGAAGGACCGGACGGCGCGTCGCCGGGCCCAGTCGCGACATTTGTTGAGCGCGATACGGGCTATCCAGGTCTGGAAGGGCCGGTCGGCGTCATAGCGACCAAGCGCCGCGAAGCCCGCGACAAAGGCTTCCTGCGTGAGGTCCATCGCTTCGTCGGGATCGCCGATATTGCTCCGGATCAGGCGGAAGATCGGCTCCTTGTAGCGCCGGAGAAACTCCCGATAGGCGTGCTGCTGTCCGGCGCGCGCAAGCGCGACGAGCTCGCGGTCGCTACAAAACGAGAGGTCGAGGCTCACCGTGCATCGGCGGTCAGCGCCTTGACCACGGTCTTGTCGAACATCGCAGCCTGCTCGCGATCGAGGACGACGCGCATCGCGAACAGATGCTGCAGCGTTTCCTTCTGCAGTTCGCCCATCACGCGGTGCGTCTCGTCGATGGCCTCGGTGACGCGGGGACCATAGCCATGCTCGGCCTCGATCGCCTGCGCGAGCCGGATATTGGCGGCGCGCATATCGAGTTCGAGCGCGTCGCGCCGCAGCGCGAATTTCGCCTCGATGCGGTCGAGCTTCACCTTTTGCGCGGGCGAGAGCTTGAGCTGGCTGTGGAGCAGCGAATGCAATTCGGTTTCGCTTGCGCGCGGGGTCTCGACAATGAGCCGTCCAGCGAGCACGCCGGCAAGGGCGGCGATGAAGGCCACCAGCCCGAAGAGCACCAAACGGCGCGAGGCCATCAACGCGAATCCAGGAGCGTCGACGGAGCCAGCGGGCTGGCCGGGATCAGCGGCGTGATCGGGCTTGCAGCGACGGCGGGCGGGATGACGGCGCTACCGGCGATAAATCCGCCTCCCAGCGAAACAAAGGCTGCGAGCGCCATCATGCGCCGCGTTGCCGATGCTTCGCGCTGCCGCCCGGCGAGCGCGGACAGGACGCGCTCGTCGAGCGTGTCGAGCCCTGCCGGCAACGGCGCTTCATTCAAAATCCGGAGTTCGTCCATCGGCCTTTCTCGCCATCCTTACCCAAGAACATACGCGCACGATCGCAACATCCCTCAGAAATATTCCAACAATGTGGTGCCAAATTTCTGAGGGCCGCGGCGTTGATCTGCGTATTAGCAGGACAGACCCGCAATTGGAGGTTTTTATGTTCAAGTCGTTTCTCCCCTCTGTGACGGCCGCCGCCGCGCTGCTTCTCATGCCGAATGCCGCGAGCGCCCACACCAAGCTCGTCGGTTCCACCCCGGCTGCCAATTCGGCCGTGTCGAAGGTGACGTCGGTGAGTTTGCAGTTCAACGAAAAGGTGGTCGCATCCACGGTGAAAACCGAACTGGTGATGACCGGCATGCCCGGCATGGCCAATCACGCGCCCATGAAGATTCCATCCACCTCGATGATGGGCAAGGATGGCAAATCGACGATGCTGATGGTCAAGCGTGCGCTCGTACCGGGCACCTATAAAGTCAAATGGTCGGCCGCCGGCGCGGATACGCACCGCATGGGCGGCGAATTCAGCTTCACGGTGAAGTAAGCCGGTGAGCGATGCATTGCTGATGGGTGTCAGGTTAGCGCTGTTCGCGAACCTGATGCTTATCGTGGGGCTGGCGACATTCCCACTTCATGCGTCGCGACCCGGCAAAGGAGAGGAGCGCATAGCGGGGCAGGATTTCACAACGCCGCTCCGCTGGCTCTGCACCGCGGGATTGCTGGTCTCAATTGCCGGCATGGTAGTCCTGACCGCCAGCATGCAGGGCGTCGGCCTCTTCGCGATCGACGCCGACATGGTCTATTCCCTTGTGAAAGACAGCGACGCTGGCACGGCATGGCTCGTGCGCATCGCCGCGCTGGTCGGCGCACTGGCAGCGACCTGGTGGCTCCATCGAAAACCGGGCGCGGCCGGATGGTTGATCGCAGGCACGGGCTCGATTGCCCTCGCCACTTTGGTCTGGTCGGGTCATGCCGGGGCAACCGAGGGCCTCGCCGGCACGATCCACCGCGCGAGCGACGCGCTGCACATGATCGCTGCCGCTGTCTGGCTCGGCGCTATCGCCGCCTTCCTGCTGCTCCTCCGGCCCGGAGAGCAGCCCGGCAGGCGCGAAGTTGACGCCACGGCGCGAAGCCTCGACCGGTTCGCGCGCGTCGGTACGATTTGCGTGATCGTCATAGCCTCGACAGGTCTGGTGAACGGGCAGATGATCGTCGGGGTCCAGAATATTGGATCGTCCCTGGCTTCACCCTATGGCCAGATGCTTCTCGCAAAGCTTGTCCTTTTCGCCCTAATGCTCGGCCTCGCGGCAGCGAACCGCTGGCGCCTTACTCCGGCCCTTCGTTCGGCCGTCGACAATCCGGACAAGATCGACGACACCGGACCAGCCAGCGCCTTGGCGGCGATGCGCCGCAGCCTCGCGATCGAAGCCTTGGCCGGGCTTGCCATCCTCGTTCTCGTTGCGTGGTTCGGGATGCTCGAACCCTATGTCGCCCGTTGATCCGGGGCACCCTTCGGCGGCGCAAGCCCTTCGGCTGATCGCCGTCGGACATGAATCTGAGGGCTCGAGCCGTTTCTTGCGTATGGATAGGAGTGGCCTCATTCTGCGGCCGCGAAAAAGGGCGGCGCGCCTCTCCCGGCGGCGCCGGGACAACCACGGGAGCGGCGGCAGTGCACGACCATCAGGATGCAGCTAGTGCCAGCGGGGCCGCTACCGATCCGGTCTGCGGCATGGCCGTTGACCCGGCAACGACGGCGCATGCCACCACGCACGGCGGTGTCCACCACTATTTTTGCAGCGTCGGTTGCCTTGCGAAGTTCGAGGCGGACCCGAATCGCTACGCGCAAAAGGCGGAGCCGGTAACAGCCCAAGCCCCCGAGGGCGCGATCTGGACCTGCCCGATGCATCCCGAAATTCAGCGCCCCGGTCCGGGAAGCTGCCCGATCTGCGGCATGGCGCTCGAACCCGTCATGCCAGCCGCGTTGGATGGTCCCAGCGAAGAATATCGCGACATCCGGCAGCGCTTCTGGATCGGACTTTTGCTCGCACTGCCCGTCCTGGCGCTCGAAATGGGCGGCCACATGACTGGCCTTCATCAATTTGTCGGTCGCCAGACGAACAATTGGATCCAGATGCTGCTCGCGACTCCGGTGGTCTTGTGGGCGGGCTGGCCCTTCTTCGAGCGCGCCTGGCTCTCGATCCGCAACAAGAGCCTCAACATGTTCACCCTCATCGCGATGGGAACGGGGGTAGCCTGGAGCTACAGCATGATCGCGGCGCTAGTGCCGCAGATTTTCCCTGCCGCCTTTCGTGCAGCCGATGGCTCCGTCGCCGTCTATTTCGAGGCGGCAGCGGTCATCACCGTGCTCGTCCTGCTAGGCCAGTTGCTCGAACTTCGAGCGCGCGAGACGACGAGCGGCGCGATCCGCGCGCTCCTCGACCTCACGCCGAAACTGGCCCGCCGTGTCCGCAGCGATGGCAGCGACGAAGAAGTCGCACTGGAGAAGGTTGCGGTCGGAGACGTTCTGCGTGTTCGTCCGGGCGAAAAGATCCCGGTCGACGGAATCGTTCTCGAAGGCCGCGGTGCGGTGGACGAGTCGCTCGTCACGGGCGAGTCGATGCCGGTCACCAAGTCGGCCGGCGCCGCGCTCATCGGCGGGACGATCAACCAGACCGGCGGTCTGCTGATGCGAAGCGAGAAGGTTGGCCGCGACACGATGCTGGCCCGCATCGTGCAGATGGTTGCGGACGCGCAGCGCAGCCGGGCGCCAATCCAGCGCCTTGCCGACACCGTTTCGGGGTGGTTCGTGCCTGGTGTGATCGCGGTTGCGGTCGCTGCGTTCGTCATATGGTCGCTGGTTGGTCCGACGCCGGCGATGGCCTACGGTCTGATCGCGGCGGTCTCGGTGCTGATTATTGCCTGTCCCTGCGCGCTCGGCCTCGCAACGCCGATGTCGATCATGGTGGGCGTGGGACGCGGCGCCGAAGCCGGGGTGCTGATCAAGAATGCCGAAGCGCTCGAGCGGATGGAAAAGGTCGATACGCTCGTCGTCGACAAGACAGGGCCCCTCACCGAAGGCAAGCCCTCTGTCGTCGCCATCGAAATCACCGACGGGTTTGACGAAAGCGAACTGCTTCGTATCGCAGCGAGCCTTGAGCGTAGCAGCGAGCATCCACTGGCGGCCGCGATCGTCAAGGCTGCCGAAGATCGCGGGCTGGTGCTTGTCGAGCCTTCGGGAGTTGATCAGCCGGTGGGCAAGGGCATCGTCGGCGCCGTCGAAGAGAGGGCGGTCGTGCTTGGCAACGCCGCCTTTCTCGAGGAATATGACGTTGACCTCGCCGCGGTGGCTGAAGCCGCCGATCGTCTCCGTGCAGACGGCGCGACCGCGATCTATGTCGCCGTCAACGGCAAGGCAGCTGGTGTCATTGCCATCGCCGACCCGGTTAAGGCGACGACGAGCGAGGCCCTGTCGGCGCTCCGCGAGGCGGGAATCAGGGTCATCATGCTGACCGGCGACAATCGCGTCACGGCCGAAGCGATCGCGCGGCGCCTCGGCATTGCCGATGTCGAGGCGGATGTCCTGCCCGACCAGAAGAGCGCCGTCGTCCAGCGGCTCCGCGACGAGGGGCGGATCGTCGCGATGGCGGGGGACGGGGTCAATGACGCACCCGCTCTCGCCGCCGCCGATGTCGGCATCGCGATGGGATCGGGGACCGACGTCGCCATCGAAAGCGCCGGCGTGACGCTGCTGCGCGGGGACCTCCTCGGCATCGTTCGGGCGCGGCATCTCAGCCATGCGACGATGGCGAACATCCGGCAGAATCTCTTCTTCGCCTTCGCCTATAATGTCGCGGGCATACCCATTGCGGCGGGCGCACTTTATCCGCTGTTCGGGCTGCTGCTCTCGCCGATCATCGCTGCGGCCGCGATGGCGCTCTCCTCGGTCAGCGTGATCGCCAATTCTCTCCGGCTGCGGTTCGTGAAAATCTGACCAAGGGACGTCGCCCGCAAAGATTTGGGTCTGAATGGCGATGGCATGCGGCTGAAGCGGGGGTCGGATGTAACGAGGGCAGAACGGCCTGCGAATAGACGGGAAGCCTCTCGCCCAGAATCGAATTGACGCCCGATTGGACATGAGTGACGAGGGTCATGCAAACCCGTCACTATGACAGGACAGGCCGACGAGATCATGTCCGGCAGACCGTCCGCCAGACAAGATCCCGTCCTGCCCGAGCGGTTATCTGACGGCGGTAACGCGGCAAACCGAGGGCGCCGATCCTGTCTGTCCGACCCGCCGACCGGAGCCGAGCATGACCGAAATCGCCTTCCTGATCCTCGCCCTCGCTTTGCGCGAGCTGGTTCGCACGCTCCCCGCGATCATCTGGGCGATCCGCTGCCCGCGCGATGCGCGCCACTATCGCCTCCCCGGTCTCCACACGAAGTGACCGCGTCGTCGCCCATCTCATTTGGGCCTTGTTCTATGGAAGCCGCGGTCCGCCTCCAGGAAGCTCGCGAGCATGAACGGAATGAGGTCGGCGACGCTCTCCCGGCTGCCATAGGCCGCCTCATAGGCGGCGGCATAATCCTTGAGCAGCGCCTCGAGGTCGGGACGCAAATGGATCGTGAGCTTCACCGGCGTCCGGTCGGGCAATTTGCCGAGCTTGATGTCGACCATCACACCCTCCACGGCTTGAGCACGAGATCCTGATGCACGATCACGCGCAGCGGCCAGCCAGGCCGCACACGAATCGTCGGCGGAATGTCGAGGTGACGCTCGACGAGACGGTCGCCCGCCCGCGCGCCATTCTGCTGCGCCGACTGGCGGAGCGCCCGGACGAGCTCGCTCTCCTCGCCGCCGAGGCTAAGCTCGGTGCCGGCGCCGAGAATAGTCGAAAGCGCGATGCCTTTGAGCAAGGATCCGCTGTGCAGGTCGACAGTGTCGGTAAGCCCCGCCTGCCCCGTCGCGTCGCTCGCGGGCACATCCTCGATCCGGAGCGACGAACCGTCGGGCCAGATGATCCGCTGCCAGATCACGCGGGCGCGGCGCTGCCCGAACGCAGTACGATCGTCGTAACGCCCGACAAGCCGCGCCCCTTGGGGAATCAGCAACACCCGTCCCGTGATACTGTCATGCACATTCTCGGTGACCTGCGCGACAACGAGACCCGGCACGTCGCTGTTGAGGCCGGTGACGAGCGACGCCGCGATCACGCTGCCGCTGCTCAACAGCCAAGGCGACGGCGCGGCGGCGATCCGATGCGGATTGACGTCGACGCCACCTGCGGCCCCAGCCGGAGCACCTCCCGCGGCGGCGACGCCCATCGGTGCCGAAACCGCGTCAACGGCGGTGGCCGGGCCCGCCGCGCCGGGGCCAGCCAATACCGCTGGCGCGCCGCCCGTCCCGGCAAGCTTCATCATTACCCCCGATTGCCGCGCCGCTGCCGCTTCCGCCTCGACCGCCTGCCGGCGGGCTGCGGCGCCGTCATCGGCCGCCCCACCCACCATTCCGGGAGGCAATTCGCCCTCCGCGCGCTGGTGCGCAAGGATCGGACGGCCGAGGTCGCCGGGCAACGGCGGTCCGAGTTCGGGCACCGCGTCGTAGCTGCTGGGAACCTTCGCCAGCGCCTCGGGCGCGCCCCCAGCCTTGCGCGGCCCTTCCTCGTCGAGCGCGATGAGCCGGAAGGTCGCCGGCTTCAGCGCGATCCACGCGGCGCCCGCAATACCGAGCGACGTCGTCACTGCGAGCGCGATGATCAGCTCGCGCCGGAAGCGGACGGCGCGCCGCGGCGTACCGCGCAGCGCGAGCGTCTCGGGATCGACTTTCGGCGCAGCGGGACCCGCCGCCGCCGGATCGGCGGCCTCCGTTCCGGAATCGCCGCGGCTCCCCTGATCGATCGCGGCACTCACTTGCCTTTCCCCTTGCAGCGCGCCTTGCCGATCCGGTCGCTGCTGCAGATGCGGACGACCGTTTGCTTTTTCTCGCCTTGCCGCAGCTCGGCGACGCCAAAAAGGCGGTCGACGACATAGAAGCGGCCCGCGACACGGTAGTTGACCAGTTCGGCGGCGCCATTGTCGCCGACCACGAACAGGGGCGGCGCCACATCGCGCGCGATTGCTCCCGGAAACTCGATGAACACTTGCCGCCCGTCGTCGAAGGCGCGCAGCGGTCGCCAGACCGGATCGTCGCCGCGGATGACATAGGAAAAGTCGAGCGCCGCAGGGTCGAGACCGGCTTCGACCGGTGCACCGCGCGCGGCAGCCGCAGCACCGCGCTCGATCGCGAGCAACGCATCGGCCGGATAGGTCCAACCGACCGATGCCATCGCCGCACGCGCGCCGCTCTCGAGCGCCAGATGATAGACGCGGCGGTCGGTGGTAATCACGAGGTTGGTCTTGAGCCCGGGCGCGAGCGGTTTGATCATGATGTGCGTGCGCCGCAGCGCACCGGCCCCGCTCGCCGTGTCGCCGACCGTCCAGCGCGCGGTGTCGCCCGCCGCGACCGCGATCAGCTCCTCGCCCGGCTGGAGCGCGATATCGGTGACCCGCTCGGGCGCCGCGATCAGCCGGTAGACGCCGCCTTCGGCGAAAGCGTAGATTTGCGCTGCGCCGACAAATCCGTGCGGCGACGGCTCGCGGAGCGCCTCCCGGTTGGCGGCCTCGACGCGCGCCGACGCGTTGGCGGGCGCGGAATGGGCGGCATGCAGGGGCAGAAGCGCGCCGATCAGCGCGGCGCCAAGAAGCATTTTCGTCATGGTATGATCCTCTGCTGGTCGGTGGTCGTCGGGATGTCCTGCGGAGCGCCCGCGGCGGCGTCCTCTCTTGGCGGCGGTGCGGGCACTCGCACCGGCACCCGCGCAGATGGTGTCGCCGCCGCCTCGGCCGTCTCATATTCGCGGCTCCAGTCGATGGCCTCGACGAAGAGGCCCAGCGGGTTCTTGCGCAGCGCCTCGGCCGACTTCGGCGCGCGAACGGCGACGGTCAGCATCGCGGTCCAGCGCGACGCGGAAACAAGGCTGCCGCGCTCGTAAACCCGCTCGGACCATTTGACCTGGAAGCTGCGCTCCGACGCGCGCACGACGCTGACGATCTGGACCGACACCGACCGCGTTCCGACCTGCCCGAAGGGATCGGCCGAGCGCGCATATTCGCTGAGGAAAAGCGCGCCCCGCTCGCTCGCGAAATCATAGGCCGAAAGCCAGTTCTCACGCATGAGCACCGGATCGAGCGAGACCCCGCGCACGTTGCGGATGAACTGGCCGAGCGCCCAGGCGATCTGCGGAACGGTCGGCCGATAAGCTTCCATCGCCGGAGCGACGCTGCGCGCCTCGCCGAGCCGGTCGACCTCGACCACATAGGGAGTGACGCGGCTCTGCACCGACTGCCAGACGAGACCGCCGGCAAGGCCCGCGGACAGGAACAGCCCGCCAAGCGCCATGAGGCGCCAGTTTCGCGCCTGGACGCGCGCCGATCCGATCCGCTCATCCCACACCTGCGCCGCGCGCTGATAGGGGGTCACGGGTTCGGGCGAGCGCCCGTAGCGCTGTACCGATCGTTTGAATCGCATGATCTCAATCCTCCTTTTCGCTGATTTCGGGGTTGGCTCCGCTGCCGCCGCGGTCGCCGCTCGAAAGCGTGTGAACCGCCGCCTGCCGCGCCGACCGGCGCCGCTGGTCGGATTTCATCGCGCTCGCCCAGGCGGGCGTCTCGGGTGCCGGCGCCGAACGCGATGCCGCGGCCTGTCCGCCGCCGGTCGTTCCGGCATTCCAGGCGGCGTAGCGCCCGCGCTCGGCGGCCGCGCCGAGACCGAGACGCTCCGATGCGCCGCGAAGCGCATTGCCTGCCGCGCCCTTCGCGGCCGTTCCAACGCCGGCGAGACCGGCGCCGACCGACGTCGAACCCCGCGTTTCCTGACCAAGCGCATAAGCGGAGCTCGCTGCGCTCCCCATCGCCGTGCCGGCCCGCACGGCACCCAAGGCAGCGCCGCCGCCCGCGCGCGCGGCTGCCATGCCCGCGCCGCCCGCGACGATCATCGTGCCCGCGGCGGCGGCGACGGTCCCGACCGCCGCTCCGGCGCCGAGCTGCGGCGCGCCGGCGACGAGACCCGAGGCGATGCCCGGGCCGAAGATGCCAAGACCAAGGAGCGCGAGCGAGGCCAACGCGAGGGCCATCGCTTCCTCGAAGTCGGGCTCGCTGCCCGCGATTGCTCCCAGAAACTCGGGAAAGAAGCCAGACCCGATGCCCACTATTACGCCGAGCACCATGACCTTGATGCCGGACGAAACGATGCTCCCGAGAACGCGCTCGGCGAGGAAGGCGGTCCGACCCCAGAGCGCAAACGGAACAAGCGCAAATCCGGCAAGGCTGACCAGCTTGAATTCGATGATGGTAATGAAGAGCTGAACGGCGAGAATGAAGAAGGCGAGGATGATGATCACCCAAGCGATGAGGAGCACCATGATCGTCAGGAAATTCTCGAAGAAGTCGATGGGGCCAAGGAGCTCGTCGATCTGGTCGAGGAACGGATAAGCGGCCTCATAACCTGCCGAGGCGAGGCGCCCGGGCTTGAGGAGGTCGTCGGCCGATATCGTGCCGCCCCCCGCCGTCAGTCCAAGGCCGGCAAATGACTGGAATATGATTTCCGCCAGCGTCGAGAAGCTCCCGATTATGAAAGCGAATACACCTACATAGAGAATTTTCTTCAGGAGCTTTGCGATTACGTCATTGTCGCCGCCCATGGCCCAAAACAGCCCGGCGAGCGTAATGTCGATTCCGATAAGAACGCTGGTCAGGAAAGCAACGTCGCCTCCGAGCAGGCCGAAGCCACTGTCTATGTAGCGAATGAACGCGTCCATGAAGCGGTCGATGACATTGAGGTCGTCCATGAGGGAAACTCGTCAAGGAGGGACGGATAGCCGGAAACGGAGCTCCGGCAGGATCCGTGGGGTCCCGCGGGAGCGTACGGGACCCCACGGCGAACGACGCGCGAGGGAGACGGCGCGCGACGCCCGTTCGAGCCGGTCAGCGCGGCTGCGGCGTGTAGGCCTTGCCATCGCCAAGGAAACGCTTGGTGCGAGCACGCGCTTCGGCAGCGCTTTGCGCTGCCCTCGCTCGGTCGAGACTCGCGGCGCGATATTCGGCCGCCATCATGGACTGGAGCTGCAGTTGCTGCTTGGCCGCGAGCGCGAGAAGCTGGTTGGTCGCCTGGGCGACCTGGAGGCTGCCCTCAGCGCCGTTCGAACGTGCCGCGAGGTCGGCAAGGACCTTGGCATCCTCACGCACATTGGCGACGATCTGCGACTGAACGGCCATCGACTGGCGAAAGCTAGCCATCGCCGCGTCGAGCCGCGCCTTGGCGTCGGCGACCTGTCCCGCCCGGTCGCCGAGGCGCAGGTCGCGCGGAAAGAGCGCACCGAGCCGCGCTTCCATCGCGGCGGCGTCGAAACCGATGCTATCGCCCTGCTTCATCAATTCCACGACTTCGAGCAGATTGCCCTTCAGCGCTTCAAGCTCTGGGAAGTCGACGCGCCTCAGATGTTTGTCCATGTTCACAAGCATTTGCGCCTCGTTCTGGAGAGACGTGATCTGCTGGTTGATCTGCTGGAGCGTGCGCGCCGCGGTGAGCAGGTTCTGCGAATAATTGGCGCTGTCGAACACCGGCATCGCGGCCGCAGGCGGGGCAAACGATATGCTAGTCGCGGCCGCCATGCCGAGCATAAATGCAGCATAGAATCTCTTCGTCATCGTCATTCTCCTTCTGTGGTGATCGGGGACTCGGCAGGCGTCGGCGCGGGAAAGCCCGCGAGCAGCTCGGCGGCCCACTCCAGCCCCGAGGCGGCAAGGAAATGCTTCGCGAAATCGGTGCCGCCATGCGCGGCGAGCACCAGCTCGATGCGCGCCTGCGCCAAAGGGCCCGATGCCCCGCACAGCGCCAGCGCCACGGGACCGAGACCGAGCTCGAAGAGCCGGTTTCCGCGCGAAGATTGCAGATAATAGTGACGCTTGGGCACCGCTCTTGCGACGATCTCGATCTGCGCGCTGTTGAGCCCGAAGGCTGCATAGGCCGCCTCGCCTTGCGGCTCGATAGCGCGCTCGTTCGGGAGCAGGATGCGCTGCGGGCAGCTTTCGATGATAGCGGGCGCGATGCTGCTTGCGGCGATGTCTGCGAGGCTCTGCGTCGCGAAGATCACCGACACATTGCGCTTGCGCAGCACCTTTAGCCACTCGCGGATGCGCGCCGCGAACAGTGGATTGTCGAGGAACACCCAAGCTTCGTCGAGGATCAGCAGCGTTGGGCGGCCGTCGAAGCGCGCGTCGAGCCGGTGAAAGAGATAGGTAAGAACCGGCTCGACGATGCTCGCCTGCCCCATCAGCGCCTCGGTCTCGAAACATTCGATATCGCCGAGCGCGAGCCCGTCCTCGGCTGCGTCAAGCAGGCGGCCGTGCGGGCCTTCAAGCGTATAGGCGAGCAAGGCGGTCTTGAGCGCGTTCGACTGGAGCAGGAGCGACAGGCCGGTGAGCGTGCGTTCGGCGGCGGGCGCGGTCGCAAGACTGCCGAGGGCAGACCAGACCGCGTCCTTGACCTCGGGCGTCACGACGATCTTCTCGTGCGCGAGGAGCCCCGCGATCCAGTCCGCCGCCCAGCTCCGCTCGCCTGGCTCGTCGATGCGGGCGAGCGGCTGGAAAGCGAGCCGGCTGTCGCCCGACCCGAGCGCATGATGCTGGCCGCCCATCGCGAGGACGGCGGCACGCGCCGACCAGCCCTTGTCGAAGATGTAGATCTGGGCTTGCCGATAACGGCGGAACTGCATCGCGATGAGCGCGAGCAGCACTGACTTGCCCGCCCCGGTCGGCCCCGCGATCATCATGTGACCGACGTCGCCGACATGGGTCGAGAGCCTGAACGGTGTCGACCCGCCCGTCTCGCCGTGGAGCAGCGGTGGTCCACCGATATGCTCGTTGCGGCGCGGCCCGGCCCAGACCGACGAGAGCGGCACCAGATGCGCGAGATTGAGGCTATGTACCAGCGGCTGGCGGACGTTGGCGTAGAGATGCCCCGGCAGGCTCGAAAGCCATGCCTCCACCGCGTTGACGCCTTCGCGGATCGACGTGAAGCCGAGCCCGTGAACGATCTTCTCGGCGATCCGTAGCTTCTCCTCGGCGCGCGCGCGATCGGGATCGGAGACGGTTATCGTCGCAGTGAAATAGCCGAAGGAGACATGATCGGCGCCGAGCGCCTGCAGCGCCGCGTCGGCGTCAACGACCTTGTTGTCGGCATCGCTGTCGAGGAGCTGCGCCGGCTGATTATACATGACCTCGCGCAGCAGCGCGGTCACCGACTTGCGCTTGTTGAACCATTGGCGGCGGAGCTTCGTCAGCGCCGCCGTTGCCTCGGTCTTGTCGAGCGCGATGAAGCGCGTCGACCAGCGATAGGCGAAATCCTGCCGGTTGAGCGCGTCGAAGAGGCCGGGCCGGCTCGCCGACGGGAAACCGAGCAAGGTCAGCGTGCGCAGATGGTCCGCGCCGAGCATCGGTTCGAGCCCGCCGACAAGCGGCGTGTCCGCCAGGATCGCGTCGAGATAGGCGGGCGTCTCGGGAACGCGGAGCGGGTAGCGCTTCGCCGAGACGGTCTCGTGGAGATAGGTCAGCGTCTCCCGGTCATCGAGCGCGCGGACCTCGGGCATGAAGGAGGCAAGAAGATCGGCGGCGCGGTCGGTCTCGGCGACGAAACCTGCCAGCGCCTGGCGCCAGTCGCGAACGCCGCTTGCCGCCTCGGGCCGCTCGACGAGCGCGCGTCCCGCCTTGTCCGACTGGTCCGCAAGCGGCATCCAGACGAGCGTCAGGTAAAAACGGCTCTCGAAATGCGGCCGCCCGCTCTCCTCGAAGGCGGCGCGGCGCTCGGCGTCGACGAGCCAGGAGGCGGCATCGGGAAAGTCCGAGGCAGGATAGCCCGGCGCGGGCACCCGCGCCGCCTCGAAGAAGAGCGCCCATCCTGACCCGAACCGGCGGAGCATATTGTTGGCGCGCGCTGCGACCCCGACGAGTTCCGCCTCGGTTGCGCTGTCGAGATCGGGACCGCGGAACGCGAAGCTGCGCTGGAACGAGCCGTCCTTGTTGAGCACGACGCCCGGGGCGACGAGCGCCGCCCATGGCAGATGGTCGGCGAGCCGGTCGGCGCGCGCGCGATATTCCCCGAGGTTCAGCACCGGTAATAGCCTTTCTGCTTGAGGTGGCGCGCGAGCACGGGACCGAAGTCGGGGTCGCGCCGCGCCATGAAGACCATCGCGCTATGGCCGAGCACCCACAGCACCAGCCCGGCGATCCACATCTGGAGCCCGAGCCCCATCGCGGCGGCAAGCGTGCCGTTGACGATCGCGAGCCCGCGCGGGGCGCCGCCGAGCAGGATCGGCTCGGCGAGCGCGCGGTGGATCGGCAGCTCGAAGCCTTGCATTTCGCTCATGCGACGAGCGCCCCGCCGCCGAAGCTGAAGAAGGAGAGGAAGAAGCTCGACGCGGCGAAGGCGATCGAGAGGCCGAAGACGATCTGGATCAGTCGGCGGAAGCCGCCCGCGGTCTCGCCGAACGCCAGCGTCAGCCCGGTGGTGATGATGATGATCACCGCGACAATCTTCGCGACCGGCCCCTGCACCGATTCCAGCACCTGCTGGAGAGGCTCCTCCCACGGCATGCCCGAACCCGCCGCGAGCGCACTTCCGTTTGCCGCCAGACCGATCATCATCAGGGCCAGGACCAGCAAGGAAGAAAGAATATTTTGTTGTAAATCAAGGCGCATGGACCTTCTCCTTCAGGCGACATCAAGGGAATGGATGGGGAGCTCGGCGAGCGCATAGGCACCGCCGTCGGTGACGCCGTCGACGCGCGCGAGCGTGGCGATCCGGCGCCCGAGGCCGCGCCCGGCGATGAAGACGACGAGGTCGATTGCCTCGGCGATCAGCCGGCGCGGCACGCTCACGACGCTTTCCTGAACAAGCTGCTCGACGCGGGTGAGCGCAGCAGGCGCGCTATTGGCATGGATCGTCGCGATCCCGCCGGGATGGCCGGTATTCCACGCCTTGAGCATGTCGAGCGCCTCGGGCCCGCGCACTTCGCCGACGATGATCCGGTCGGGGCGGAGTCGCAGCGTCGAGCGCACGAGGTCGGCCATAGAGACGTGACCCGCGCGGGTCCTGAGCTCGACCCGGTCGGGCGCCGGGCATTGCAGCTCGCGCGTGTCCTCGATCAGGATCACGCGCTCGTCGAGCGCCGCCATTTCGGCGAGCAGCGCGTTGGCGAGCGTCGTCTTGCCCGACGAGGCGCCGCCCGCGACGAGGATGTTGCGCCGCTCGACAACCGCCAGCGATAGCAGCCGCGCGCATTCGGCGGTGCAGATGCCCGCCTCGACATAGTCGAGCAGGGTGAACAGCTTCGCCGCCGGCTTGCGGATCGCGAAGCAGGGCGCGGTCGAGACGGGCGGAAGCAGCCCCTCGAAACGCTCGCCTGCCCCTTGCCCATGCGGCGGCAGCTCGGCCGAGACGATCGGCGAGGCGGCATGGACCTCGGTGCGCGCATGGCTTGCGACGAGCCGGACGATCCGCTCGATCTGCGCGGCCTCGAGCCGGTCTCCGGTATCGACCCGCCCCTCGCCG
Organism: Sphingopyxis sp. Root1497; assembly: GCF_001427085.1. Taxonomy (NCBI): domain Bacteria; kingdom Pseudomonadati; phylum Pseudomonadota; class Alphaproteobacteria; order Sphingomonadales; family Sphingopyxidaceae; genus Sphingopyxis; species Sphingopyxis sp. Root1497. Next base: position 1,316,179 of record NZ_LMGF01000005.1, on the reverse strand, counting down.
AGAATATCGACGCGCAGCGCGCCGTCGGGATTGACCATCACTTCGATGACGCGCGGATCGGCGAGCGCCCGCGCGATCGCCGGGCCCATCGCCGAGCGCAGCATCGTCCGGCGGCGGCTTTCGCTTTCCCGCGCGCTATCGGCCGCGCCATCCCTCGCCCCCGGCGTCATGGCGTCACCTCGACCCCGAAACTTCCCGCGCCTCGCGAGAAGGCTTCGGCAACCTTCATGGTGAACCAGTCGAAGCGCTCGCGGCCCTGCGCGCGCGCCGCCTCGTCGCCATCGGCGACCGGCGGCACCGAGGCGAGCATGTAGCGTATGAAAAGCGCGAGCACCTCGATGCCGATCTGGCTGTTGCGCTCGATGCGGGCCGCCTGCCGCGCCATCCGGTCGAGCCGCGGACCGAAGCGAGCATCGAGACTATTTTCCGCTTCACGGTCGAGCCAGGCGCCGAGCGCCGCGGCGAGGATCGAGGATTTGGTGACGCCGGGCCGCCGCGCGAGCGCCTCGAGCCGTTCGCTGAGATCGGCGGGCAGGAAGAGCTGGTGGCGCACCTCGCCGCCGCGCATGCCCGCGCGCACTGGTGCAGCCGTGCCGGGCTTCGTGTTCACAGCCCGAGATCCAACTGGCCGCCGCTACGATGCAGCGCCTCGTCGATCGCATGGCCGGCGAGGACCGGCGCGAGCGGCCGCGCCGCATCCATCAGCTTCTTGTCGATCGCCGGATCGGCATCATCGTCGAGACCGAGCGGATTGGCGGCCGACGTCGCCTCATGCTTTGGAGCGACCGCTTCCGGCAGCTCGGGCTCGCGCGCCTGCTGGACGCCGCCGGTGGCGCCCTCGCCGTCTTCCATACCATCGCCGCCGAGCCGCGGATCGGCGGATGCAAGCACCGCCTCCCAGTCGTGCGGCCGCCCCGCGGGCCGGTCGGCAAAGCCGCCGTCCGCGAGCTCGGGCGCGCCGAGCAGCCGCGGGGCGAAGTTCAGGTCCTCATAATAGCGAAGCTTCTTCGCCTTGATCGGCGCAAGACCCGAGACGAGCACCAGTTCCTCGTCGGCGGGAAGCTGCATCACCTCGCCCGGAGTGAGCAGCGCGCGCGCCGTCTCCTGCCGGCTGACCATGACATGCGCGAGCCAGGGCGCGAGGCGGTGGCCGGCATAGTTGCGCATCGCGCGCTGTTCAGTCGCAGTGCCGAGCGCGTCCGAGATGCGCTTCGCGGTGCGCTCGTCGTTGGTCGCGAACGCGACGCGGACATGGCAATTGTCGAGGATCGCGTTGTTCTCGCCGTAAGCCTTGGAAATCTGGTTCAGCGACTGCGCGATGAGGAAGGAGCGGATGCCGTAGCCCGCCATGAAGGCAAGCGCGGTCTCGAAGAAGTCGAGCCGCCCGAGCGCCGGAAACTCGTCGAGCATCAGCAGCAGTTCGTGGCGCCGGACCGACGAGCGGCCATCGTCGAGCTTCTCGGTGAGCCGGCGCCCGATCTGGTTGAGGATGAGGCGGACGAGCGGCTTGGTGCGCGAGATGTCGGACGGCGGGATGACGAGATAGAGCGAGCAGGGCCGCGCCCCGGACACGAGATCGCAAATCCGCCAGTCGCAGCCCGAGGTCACCGCCGCGATCGTCGGATCGCGGTAGAGGCCCAAGAACGACATTGCCGTCGACAGCACGCCAGAGCGCTCATTCTCGCTCTTGTTGAGGAGCTCCCGCGCCGCCGACGCCACCACCGGATGGACTAGCGGCACCTTGTCGGTCCCCAGATGATTGGTACGCATCATCGCCGCGAGCGTCGAAACGAAGCTGCGCGACGGATCGGAGAGGAAGCTCGCGACACGCGCCAGCGTCTTCTGCTCCTCGGCATAGAGGATATGCAAGATCGCGCCGACGAGCAAAGCGTGGCTCGTCTTTTCCCAATGGTTGCGCTTCTCGAGCGCCCCTTCGGGGTCGACGAGGATGTCGGCGATATTCTGGACGTCGCGCACTTCGTGGAGGCCGCGGCGCACTTCGAGCAGCGGATTGTAGCGCGCCGAGCGCGCGTCGGTCGGATCGAAATAGAGGCAGTGCGAGAAGCGCGACCGCCAGCCCGAGGTCAGCGTCCAGTTCTCGCCCTTGATGTCGTGGACCACCGCCGAGCCCGTCCATGAGAGCAAGGTCGGGACGACGAGCCCGACGCCCTTGCCCGAGCGGGTCGGCGCGAAGGCCATGACATGCTCGGGGCCAGCGTGGCGCAGATAGCGGCCGCGATGGCGCCCGAGGAACACGCCGCTGTCGCCGCGCAGCCCCGCGCGGTCGATCTCGCGCTCGCTCGCCCAGCGCGCCGAGCCATAGGTCGTGACGCGCCCGCGCTGGCGCGCGCGCCAGAGCGAGCCGCCGATCGCCGATGCACAGCCGAGAAAGCCGCTCGCCGCCGCGAGGCTGCCCGCCCGGTCGAAGACCTGCGGCGCATAGGCTTCATAATGATACCACCAGCCGAACAGCGCCCAGGGCCGGTACACGGGCATGCCGCCGACAAGGAACCAGGGCGACCCGAGCGCCTGCTGATAGCCGAGCATCGCGGCCGCCCATTGCGTCGCCATCCAGACGCCCGCCATCATGATCGCGAGCACGATCAAGATCTGGCCGATGAGCAATTTGGTCGGGGTCATGGCGCCGCTCCCGCCCGGGCCACCGTGCCGCGGACTTCAAGCGATCAAAATCCTCCAGAGAGCCGCCAGCGACCATCGCACCTCCGCCGCACCGGGGGCCTTTGCGACGCACAAGCGCTTCTTCATGTTACGCGATCATCTTTTCGGGCGACTACCCGCCGCTGCCGTCGATGAGCGACCGTTTCGACCTGCTGATCGGAGGGCCGCCCTTCTTCGGGCTGCCGATAGGAGGATTGTCGCGTTCCCACGCAAATCCGGGGGCCGCAACCCCGCGCTTGCGGTCGATCTCCGTCATATCCGCGGGCCGAAGCGCTACCGCCGACTTCTCCGAACGGGGGCGTCAAGAGTAGCGAATGTAGAAAAACTGAAACGTGAAGCTTGACACGAATCAGCCCGGAGCGGCACTCCAGCCCGGAGGGCTTTCCCCCTCACGGTAACTTCCTTTCGCCAGCCTGACGGCATGTAATTTTGGCGCGGACTCCGTGAGGTGTAGAATGAAAAACCCGAACAATCCCGATAATGAAACCCCTGTTTCCCGATCGCGGCGCTCGCTGCGCCGCCCTGCCGCGGCCATGTCGCGCCACGAGGCCGAGACCTTGCAAGTCCAGGCGTTCGTCGATGCCGGCCACTCCGGGCTCGCCGCGCTTGTCCTCATCGTCCGCGCGCTGCTTTTGGCCGCGGCGATCGTGACGGCCGGCTGGCTGCTCGGCAATAGCCCCCTGCCCGCCCGGGTCGCCTCCGCGATCATCGGTCTGCTGTGACACTGCCCGCAAGCCCCGCGTCCACGAATCCATGATCGTGGATTCGGGAGACATTATCTTGTTCGCGCAGCCCGCTAAACCTCCCTCGCGGCACCGGTCGTGGCGGCCGGACAAACTTGCCCGTTTCGGCATAGCGAACCGGACAGACCTGTCGGCCGCCAGGCTCTTAGGAAGGTGTCCGAACCCGGCAGAAAGCGGAATCCGCCGCAAGAAACCCGTGGATCAGCGGCTTGTTGTCGCGGCAAAAGGCGATGCGGATCGGGACCATGCTCGATCCTTTGTGAGGATGCGGTGGTATGGGTGAGGTTTTGCTGTTGGCCGGTCTTTTCACGATCGCGCAGATCGCGAGGGCGCTGCCGCGTATCATCTGGGCCATCCGGTGCCCTGCGGGCAGCCGGCGCTACACTTGCCCCGCGCCCGAAAGCTCCCCGCGAAACCCATTGCTCCCGGCCTCAGCCAAGACGCGCGGCGAATGATGGATGGAGGCTACGAAAGGTGACCGACCAGCGCGGCGCCGGCATATCGACCAAGCTATGTTCCCAGTCGCTCCGCGCCTCGCCGTCCATATGGTAGATCGACCGCGGCGCCAGCGGCACGGAGACGCGTTCGAAATCCGGGCCGACACGCCTCCGGAAGCGCATGACAGCCTCGGCGCCCAGCGAAACCCCGACGACATGTTCGAAGACCGGACGATCCTTGTGCCAGCCGATCCCCGCGCCCACGCCATATTCGATCAGCAGCGCCTGCACGAGATCGCCGGGCTCGAGGCCGGCGAAGCGCGCGGCCCGGTCGCGTAGCGGTTCGAGCCAGGCCGGCAATGGCTCGGACCGCGCAAAGCGCCCCGTCTGGAAATCATAGGTCCAGCCGAAGGAACGCGTCATCCGCTTGCCCGTCCATTGCTGAAACTGGAACGGCTCCAGCCCAGCCGCCGCGATCTGGCCGATCAGCGACCGTTCCTCGGGCTCGTCGACGACACCCTCGGCGTAAGCGAGGCCGGGCAGCAAGGGCGAGCCGAACAGGTCGCCCTGCCTCGCACGGAGGGGCACACTCATAGCGGTAGCGCGGCTTGCGCCTTCAGCGGTTCGACGAACAACGAGTGGCGCGGAAGCTCGGCGAGCAAGTCCTTGTCGATGCCGGTCCCGTCGAGCCAGCGCATCACGTCGCGGCGCTGGATGATGAGGCCATGGCGCGACTGGTAGGGAATGATATCGGCGCCCGCCGGCATGGTGACGATCCGGTAGGATAGCGGCCAGTCGGCGAGCGGCGGATCCCAGATGGCCGCGAGATAGAAGAAATTGCCGCTGTCGAGCGTCACGCGGTAGCGATGATCGCCGGTGCCCATCCGGAACTCCGATGCGGGAATGAGACAGCGGCGCGCGGGAAAGGCGCGTCCTTCCGAACGGACGAAGCGAAAATTGACACCGTCGCTGAAACGTGGATCGCTGCCCCACACGGCTTCGACCATCTCGATCTCGGCTGGATCGTCGGGATTGCGCCGGACGAGCGCGCGCTTGCCGCCTTGCGGAGCGTCGGGATCGAAGGGGGTTGGCGCCGTGCTCACGATTGGAACATAATGGGAACATGAACGAGTCGCAAGGGCGGGAATTAAGCGATCATGTGCAACGACTATCGGCTCGAGGTCGACATCGCGTCCATCGCGGAGGACTTCGACGACCTCAAGATCAAGATCGATATGCCCGAAGGCGCGCCGAACGTGCCCGCGCGCGAAGATGTCCGCATCACCGACATGGGCCCGATCGTGCGGAGCGGTGAGACGCGCGCCACCGGCGAGCTCGTCAACCGGCGATGGAGCTGGCCCGGCCCCAAGGGCAACCCGATCTACAATTTCCGCTCGGAAGGCCGCAGCTTCGTCTCGCACCGCTGCCTCGTTCTGTGCGACGGCTTCTACGAGTTCACCGATCCGGAAGATAAGGCGCAGAAACGGCTCGATAAATGGCTGTTCACGATGAAGGACCATCGCTGGTTTTGCATGGCCGGTATCTGGCGCGCATATGACGACGGCGAAGCGTTCACATTGCTCACGATGGACGCCGGCCCCGACGTCGCCCCCTATCATCACCGCCAGATCATCCCGCTCGCGCGAACAAGCTGGGCCGACTGGCTCGATCCCGAGGTTCCTGCCGAACAGGTCCTGCAATGGCTCCCGGCGGGCAGTCTCGAGGTCAGGCAGGTATTCGGGAAGCCACCCGCGCAAGCCAGCCTGGCGTTATAGCGCCGCCCAAGCCAACGCCTATACGCCCTATTCGGCTTGCTCGGCCGGCGCCTCGTTCTTCAGATAGGGTTTGACCCGCATACGATTGAGCGCATTGTCCTCGCCGATCTTCTTCAAGGCAGCGTCCATCCGCTTGGCGACTTCCTGATCATTGCCGTCCGGATTGGCGAATTCGCCGAACCGCAGGCCCGCCCGGACCGCGCTGTGCAGGTCGTCGCCACGAAGTTGCCGGAGCAGATCGACATATTTATCGACCGGCACTGTCGCGAGAAAGGCGACGTCGGCTGGATTCCAGCCGTTTTTCGTCCCGATGTCGACGAGGATTTGCGCCGGGTCCTTCTCGAGCGGCATGTCGTTCAGTTTCTGCTCGAATGCTGCAGCGATCGCGGGATCGATCAGACGCCGGGCGCCTTCGCGGCCAGTTGCAAAAAACTCGCGCGGACGACCGTTCTGGGCTTCGAGATAGATGGGGAGAAGGCGTTCGGCCTCTTGGGGGCGGCCAAGTTCGCGCAACACGTCCAGCGCGTCGGACGCCTGTGCCGGGGACATCGCGTCGGCATGGTTTTCGATCGACGCGACGAGCGAGTCCATCAGCGCGTCTGCATCCGCATCGAAGCTTTCGCCAAAAGTGTCCCACGGCTTCTGAATCGCTTTCCGCGCGTCCTCATTCGCGTATCGGCCATTCACTTCGGCCAAGGCCATTTGCAGCGCGTCAGTATCGAAAGCCCCGGCCTTCAGGCCATCGAAGATGAGCTCATCGAGCTTGTCGAACCCGCCAAATCCATAGCTCTGAAGGATTTGGTCATCGCGCAGCTCCTCGGCGGTTCGCTGGTCCTCGCCGAGCATGCCTAGAAAGAGATTGTGTCTGCGAACCCGCTCGATGTCCGGGGCGAGCTTTGGTTCGAAGACGCACCAGCCAATCAACACGATCGAATGGACGACATTATCGGCGACGCCGTCGTGCAGTCCCGCCAATTGCGGCTCGAGATAGGACAGGAAGCGGCGAATACGCCGGATGACGCGAATATTCGTTATGCCAAGTGCAATCGCGTGCTTCGCCACCAGCTCGCCCAAGGCGTCGCCCGGCGGCAGGGCGGCGGCGATCGACTCTTCGGCGGTCGGCTCAAAGGCGACGGCTTGGTCGACGACCTTCTCGAGATATTGCCGATATTTGGCGCCTTGCTTGCCGAGCCCGTCTTCATTGAGAAGCAGGACGACCTTGCAATTCCGCCGCTCGCGCAGAAACGACACGAGACCCAATATGTCAGCGACATCCAGTCCCTTTCCTGCGCGTTCGATATCGTCGATGCAGACGATCTGGTTGCGGATTAGCAAGGAAGCGCCCGGTGCGAGCAGATCAGCCATCTTGCCGACATGAGGTATTGCCGCGGCGCCCGTAGCGAAGATGTTCAAACCTTTTCGGGTGACTTCGCCGCCAAGTTTCCGAAGGCCCTCGAAGCTCCGGAGATGTTCAACGAATGAATCTACTGTCGGTTCGAGTTCATTGCCCTGCAGACTGACGGTCGACTGGACGATCGCGGTTTTGACCGCCTCGAGGCTCTTGAGGCCGAAAGCCGACACATAGGCATAGTGGCGGAGCGCTGCGGTCGCACGCTTGGCCTGCAGCATCGTGTCCCAAGCGTAAGTCTTCCCCACGCCCCAGCGCCCCGCGATGCTCAACACCTCCGGGGCTGCCGATGACAGAAACCGCTCAATTTCGTTGAGCGCGCGCTTTTGCGACATATCAAGCCCCCTGTGGGCGCAAAAAATCGCGCCTTCCACCAACAAAACTAGCGATCCCGGCAGCTTTTTCCAGCATCGACGCGGATCTTGCGCTGCGTCACATACAGCATCCAATTATCGCGCCTTGACGCCGGTCCCGACTCAATGGAACATATAGGGAACATTTGAGTCGTTACCCTATGACATTCACGCTACCCTCGCCCCTCTCCCGGCCCAGTGCCGAGGAGCTTGCCGCGCTTCGCGATGCGGTTGCACGCGTCCGCGGCGAACGCGGCCCCGCGCTCGCCTTCGGCGTCGCCGCACTCGACGAGCGCCTCGCCGATCGCGGCCTCGATGGGGCAGGCCTCCACGAGATCGCAGGCGCATCGCCGAGCTGGAGCGACGATGCCGCCGCGACGCTGTTCGCCGCCGGTATCGCCGCGCGCTTCGCAGATCAGCCCGGCCTCAACATCCTCTGGGCACTCTCGCGCTTCGACCTCTACGCTCCCGGTCTCGAACAAGCGGGGCTTTCTCCCGATCATATCTTCTATGCGCAGGGCCACGACGACAAGGATGTGCTAGCGCTCGCCGAGGACGGGGTGCGCGATGGCGCGCTCGCCTGCGTGATCGCCGAGGTTAAGACGATCGACCAGACCGCAACGCGCCGCCTCCAGCTCGCGGCGTCCGAAGGCTGCACGCCCCTCCTCCTCTATCGCCGTCATCGCCGGCAGGGTCGTTGCCCGCTCGCGGAGCCATCGCTCGCCTGCACGCGCTGGCGGATCGGCTGTTTACCCTCCACCCCGATCGCAGCCCCCGGCGTCGGGCGCGCGCGCTGGTCGGTCGAGCTCGTCCGCCAGCGCGGCGGCCCGCCTTTTTCCCTCGAACTGGAGGCGTGCGATGACCAGGGTCGCCTCGCTCTTCCTGCCGCAGCTCGCGATCGAGCGACTGCGCAGGATGGAGCGGACCTATCCGTCGCGGTCGGGCGCGCCGCCTGACGGCGCCCGCGCGGCATCCGTCACGCCGCCCGTTCCCGCCACCGACGACGACCCCGGTTCCTGTTCGGTCCCGCGCGGCGGCGGCTGGCGGCCGGGTGCGCGCTGGGCGCGAGAGCCTGATTTCGCAGACCTCCCGGCGCATCAGCGTCCCACGATGCGCGAGATGGGACGCCGCAGCGAAGCGGCGCCCTCGCCCTTTCGCCCCGCGCCCGGCGACGAGGGCGGCGCCTCGGCGATGCCTCCGCCCGCTCTGCCTCCACTCTGGGGATTGAAGCCGCGCATTCTCGTGGCGCGCGCGGGACAGCGCGACGTGGTGACCGCCGCGTGCCCGCTCGCGAGCGATCTCGGGCTCAGCCCCGGCATGGCCGCCGCCCACGCGCGCGCGCTGGTTCCCGACCTTGATGTCGGCGACGCCGAGCCGCAAGCCGATGCCGCGCTGCTCGATCGTCTCACGCTCCATGCCGTGCGTCACTGGACGCCGACCGCCGCCGTCGCCGGGACCGACGGGCTGTGGCTCGATCTGACCGGAACGACGCATCTCTTCGGCGGCGAAGCGCGCTTCTGCCGCCGCCTTCTCGCTTTTCTGAAACGCCTCGGAATGACCGGCACGATCGCTGTCGCCGGGACGGCCGGCGCCGCCCATGCGCTCGCACGCTATTCAGGCGAGAAGATAGTCGTCCTTCCGGCTGGTTCCGAGACCGAGGCGCTCGCCGGACTGCCGCTGGCCTCGCTCCGGCTGACGCCCGAGGCGCTGACCGCCGCAGCCCGGTTCGGCATCGAACGCGTCGCCGACCTCTACCCGATGCCGCGCGGCCCACTCGCGCGGCGCCTCGGCCTCAAGACCGTCGAGCGCCTCGATCAGGCGCGCGGGCTTGCGCCCGAACCGATCGAGCCGCTCGTGCCGTTCGAGATGCCGGTCGTCGAGCGCCGCCTCGTCGAACCGATCGCGACCGCCGAAGCGATCGGTCAGGTGATCGGCGATCTCGTCGACGACATGATCGCTACCCTCGAACGGCGCGGCCTCGGCCTGCGCGCCGCCGCCCTTGTCTGTGTCCGCGTCGATGCCGGCGAGCAGGTCATTGCACTCGGCACATCGCGCGCGACGGGCGACGCGAAACATCTCAAGCGGATGTTCGGCCTCAGGATCGAGAAGATCGAGCCCGGCCTCGGGATCGAGGCGATGCGCCTCAGCGCGCCGCAGGTCGAGCCGCTCGGCGCCGAGGCGATCGCGTCGCCGTTGATCGCGGGCGACAAGGCGCCCGACCTCGCCCCGCTCGTCGACCAGCTCGCAGGCCGGGTGGGCCATGCCGCGCTGTTCCGCCTGACCTCGGTCGAAAGCGACGTTCCCGAGCGGGCCCTGCGCGCGCTCGCACCGCTTGCGAAATCGAAAGGCTGGCCGGTCTGGGGACGCCCGGTGCGGCTGCTCGAAAGGCCCGAGGCGCTGCGCGGCGTCGTCGCGCTGCTCCCCGATCATCCGCCGCGGCGCTTTACATGGCGCGGCAAGCCCTACCGCGTGATCGCGGGCGATGGTCCCGAGCGGATTCACGGCGAATGGTGGCGGCGCGCGCAGGAGATGTGGGCGGTCAGGGATTATTTCAAAGTCGAGGCCGAGACCGGCGAACGCTTCTGGCTGTTCCGGCGCGGCGACGCCGTCGAGCCCGAAACCGGCGATCTGAGCTGGTATCTCCACGGCGTGTTCGGCTGAGCCGATGACGGCGAACACCACCTATGTCGAACTCCAGGTGACGAGCCATTTTTCCTTCCTGCGCGGTGCGTCAGCGCCCGAGGAACTCTTCGCCGCCGCCGCCCTCCAAGGCCACACAGCCCTCGGCATCGCCGACCGCGGCAGCGTCGCGGGGATGGTCCGGGGCCTCAGCGGCCAGGAGGCGACGGGCGTCCGCATGATCGCCGGCTCGCGCATTGACCTGCGCGACGGGCGCGCACTCCTCCTCTATCCGAGGGACCGCGCCGCCTGGTCGCGGCTCACCCGCCTGCTCAGCCTCGGCAAGGGGCGCGGCGGCAAGGGCCAATGCTGGCTCGACTGGCCCGACATCGCCGCGCATGCGCAAGGTCAGGTCGCGATCCTCCTCCCCGACCAGTCCGACGCGATCACAAGCCTCCACCTCACCGAACTCGCGGACGTCTTCGGCAAAGATGCGCATATGGCGCTCTCGCTCCGCCGCCGCCCCGGCGACGCGCAGCGCCTCCGCGCTCTCGACGACCTCGCCCGCACGGAAAATGTCCGCAGCGTCGCAACAGGCGACATCCTCTATCATGCGCCCGAACGTCGGCCTCTGCAGGATGTCGTCACCGCGATCCGAGAGAAGACCAGCATCGACGCGCTGGGGTTCAAACGCGAACGCTTCATGGACCGCAGCCTCAAGAGCCCCGCAGAGATGGAACGCCGCTTCGCGCTGTTTCCCGACGCGATCGCGGCGAGCGCGGACATCGCCGCGCGTTGCCGCTTCGACCTCGCCGAGATCAAATATCAATATCCGTACGAGCAGGTCATGGAAGGCCGCACCGCCCAGGAAGCCCTTGCCGCGCTGACTGCCGAGGGGGCCGAAGCGATGTTCCCGGAGGGCCTGCCGACTCCCTACCAGCAACAGATCGCCCATGAGCTCAGGCTCATCGGCGAACTCGGCTACGCGCCCTATTTCCTGACCGTCAATGCGATCGTCACCGAGAGCCGGCGGCGCGGCATTCTCTGCCAGGGCCGCGGCAGCGCGGCGAATAGCTGCGTTTGCTATATGCTCGGCATCACCTCGATCGACCCGATCCGCCACGAACTGCTCTTCGAGCGCTTCGTCTCGGGCGAGCGCAAAGAGCCGCCCGACATCGATGTCGACTTCGAGCATGAGCGGCGCGAGGAAATCATCCAGTGGATCTACGAGACCTATGGCCGCCATCGCAGCGCGCTGACCGCGGTAGTCACCCGTTACCGGACGCGCGGCGCGGTTGCCGAGGTCGGCAAGGCGCTCGGCCTGCCGCGCGACCTTACCAAGATGCTCACCGGGCTGGTCTGGGGCTGGTCGGTCGACGGGATCAGCGACGAGGAGATCGAGAAGCTCAACCTCAATGCGAAGGACCATCGCCTCCGCCTGACGCTCGACCTCGCCCGCCAGCTTATCGGCACGCCGCGGCATCTCTCGCAGCATCCCGGCGGTTTTGTGCTCACCGAGGAACGCCTCGACGATCTCGTGCCGATCGAACCGGCAAGGATGCAAGACCGGCAGATCATCGAATGGGACAAGGACGATATCGACGCCCTCAAATTCATGAAGGTCGACGTGCTCGGCCTCGGCATGCTCGGCTGCATGAACCGGGCGTTCAATCTGCTCGCCGAGCATAAGGATATTCGCGTCGGAATGGCCGACCTCCAGGATGATGACCCCGCCGTCTACGGCATGATCCAGAAGGCCGATACGCTGGGTGTCTTCCAGATCGAGAGCCGCGCGCAGATGTCGATGCTGCCGCGCATCAAGCCCAAATGCTTCTACGATCTCGTGATCGAGGTCGCGATCGTCCGCCCCGGCCCGATCCAGGGCGACATGGTGCATCCCTATCTTCGTCGCCGCGAGGGCAAGGAGAAACCGGAGTATCCCAAGCCCGAGCTCAGAGCCGTGCTCGAGAAGACACTCGGCGTCCCGCTCTTCCAGGAACAGGCGATGAAGGTCGCGATCGTCGGCGCGGGCTTCACCCCCGCCGAGGCGGACCAGCTCCGCCGCGCGATGGCGACTTTCAAGCTCACGGGCGGCGTCAGCCATTTCTACGACAAGCTCGTCGGCGGCATGGTCGAACGCGGCTACCCGAAGGATTTCGCAGAACGGACATTCAAGCAGATCGAAGGCTTCGGGTCTTACGGCTTTCCCGAGAGCCACGCCGCGTCCTTCGCGAAGATCGCCTATGCGAGCTGCTGGATGAAGCATCATCACCCCGACGTCTTTTGCGCCGCGCTCCTCAACGCCCAGCCGATGGGCTTCTACGCGCCCGCCCAGATCGTGCGCGATGCCCGCAATCATGGCGTCGAGGTCAGGCCGGTCTCGATCAACCACAGTCATTGGGATTGCACGCTCGAGGCGGCAGACGGCCGATATCTCGCGGTCCGTCTCGGCTTCCGGCAGGTTCGCGGCCTCGCCAACATCCACGGCGCCGCGATCGTCGGGGCGCGCGGCGACCTTCCCTATGACGCGGTCGAGGATGTCTGGCGCCGCGCCGGCGTCCCCCGCGCCGCGATCGAGCGGCTCGCCGAGGCTGACGCCTTTCATGTCATGGGCGAGAGTCGGCGCCAGGGTCTCTGGAAGACCCGCGGCCTTGACGAAGCGCCGCTGCCGCTCTTCCAGGCGGCCGACGAGCGTGAAGCCCGCTTCAGCCCCGAAGGGATCGAGCCGCCGACGATCCTGAGAGCCATGACCGACGGCCGCGAGGTCGTCGAAGATTATCGCGCGACCCAGCTCAGCCTCCGCGCCCACCCGCTGAGCTTCCTGCGCGACGAACTCGACCGCCAGGGCATCGTGCGCTGCGCCGATCTTCGCGACATCGCCAACGGCAAGAATATCGAGGTCGCGGGCGTCATCCTCGTGCGCCAGCGCCCCGGCAGCGCCAAGGGCGTGCTGTTCGTGACCATCGAGGACGAGACGGGGATCGCCAATGCGATCCTCTGGCCCGACCGCTTCGAAATCTATCGGCGGCAGGTCATGGCCGCGTCGATGATCGCGATACGCGGCCGCCTCCAGAAGGAAGGCGAAGTCATCCATGTCATCGCCGACCGCATCGTCGACCATGACGCGCTGCTCGGCAGCATTGGCCGCACCGGCTTTACGGTCGCGCCCGGACGCGGCGACGGCGCGACCAATGGCGGCGGTCCCGACAGCCGCGAGCCGCTCCGCCAGCGCAGCCGCAATTTTCAATGAGAGGCCCGTTCTTGAACTTGACGCCCAAGCCCGCCAGAGGAAGACCATGACAGGCTTTACCGCTACGATCGCACTCGCCCTGACCCTCTCCGCCTGCACGACGCCGCAAGGCGCGCCGCGCGCGGCGGCGCCGACGGGCTCGCCGCTCAAGGTCGCAAGCTGGAACCTCGAATTTCTCGCCGAGGAGAATGGCATCGGCTGCCAGCCGCGCACCGATGCCGATTATGCCGCGATGCGCCGCATCGCCGACACGCTCGATGCCGACGTGATCGCCTTCCAGGAAGCCGAGACCCCGGCCGCAGCGGCGCGCGCCTTCGACCCCGCCCGCTACACGATTGTCATGGAAAGCCGTCCCGGCGCCCCGAGCGGCACCTGCGGCGGCGAACAGAAGACGCAGACCGTGATCCGGCAGGCGGTGGGCTTCGCGATCAAAAAGGACATTGCCTTCGACCGCAACGCCGACGTCACATCGCTGATGCTCGGCAACGCGCAGCTCCGCTCGGGCGTGGACATCACGCTCCGCCCCGCTGGACGCGCACCGCTCCGCCTGCTCGGCATCCATCTGAAGTCGGGCTGCTTCTCGGGCAACGAGGCGAAGGCCTGCCCGACGCTCCAGCAGCAAATCCCGGCGCTCGAGGCGTGGATAGATCAAGCCGCGACCGGCCCCGACCGCTTCATTGTGCTCGGCGACTGGAACCGCCGTCTCGGCCTTGCTGGCGACGCCGTTTGGACCGAGATCGACGACGGCGAGCCACAAAACGCCGACCTTCGCCTCGCCGACGAGGGCATCAGCCCGAAATGCGATCGGCGTTATGACAGCTTCATCGACCATGTCGTGCTTGACAAGCGCGCCGGAGGCGACATGCTCGCCTTCACAGAGACGCTCTACGCCCCCGGCGAGAAGCATTATTCGGATCATTGCCCGGTGATGGTGACGCTCAGGCGCTAAACCCTAAAGGCCAAGCCGCTCCCAGAATTCGTCCGCGTCGATGCGTTCGGATTGCTCGACATCCTTGTCCGGAAGGTCATGGCGCCCGGACGAATGGGGAATGTGCGGCAGGCCACCGAGCCGCTCCTCCTTGTTCAGAACTTCGCCGCGATCCATCGTCATCTGCTTGCGACCGCCCAACGAGGCAGCGCGCTGCAAGTTCCCTTAAACAAAGAGAAATGGGAGAATATCAAAGTCCTCATCCGGCCATGACGCGGAAGGTCGGGCATACGAATGACAATCGCCTCCATATGTCGGCCACCCGTCTCGGCTATCGGCGAGGTATCGCCGCTCACATCGCACGGCGTCCTTCCAGGGTTGCGCTGCGCGAGCCCCGGCCTCTAGAGGACGATGACCCGAAAAATGGAGATGCTCATTGGATACGGTATCGATCGTACTCTTTCTGCTGCTGGCCGTCGTCGTCAGCGGCGCGATATCGCGAATGCTGCCCATCTCCCTGCCGACACCGCTCGTGCAGATCCTGCTCGGAGCCGCTATCGGCCTCTCGACATCCTACCGCGTCGAACTCGACCCCGAGCTGTTTCTGTTGCTCTTCCTCCCGCCGCTCTTGTTCCTCGATGGCTGGCGCATCCCGAAGGATGAGCTGTTCAAGGACGTCTCGACCGTCGTCGAACTCGCGCTTGGCCTTGTGCTCCTGACCGTCATCGGCATGGGCCTGTTCATTCACTGGATGATCCCGGCGATGCCGATGGCCGTCGCGTTCGCGCTTGCCGCCGTGGTATCGCCAACCGATCCGATCGCCGTCGCCGCCATCGCGGCACGCGTACCCATCCCGAAGCGGATGATGCACATCCTCGAGGGCGAGTCGCTCCTCAACGACGCATCGGGCCTCGTATGTCTGCGCTTCGCGATCGCCGCGGCGCTCACCGGCACCTTCTCCGCGGGCGCCGCCGCGCTGAACTTCCTCTGGGTCGCCGGGGTCGGACTCGCGATCGGCGTCGCCGTCACGCTGGCGGTGACGCGCGCCAAGGCCTGGGTCACGAAGCGCTGGGGCGAGGATACCGGCTCGCAAATCCTCGTCAGCCTGCTGATCCCGTTCGGCTCCTATCTGCTCGCCGAGCATGTCCACGCCTCGGGCATCCTGGCCGCGGTGAGCGCCGGCGTCACCATGTCCTTCGCGGAAATCTCGCGTCAGGCGATGGCGGTCACGCGCATGCGGCGCAACTCGGTCTGGGACACAATCCAGTTCACGCTCAACGGCATCATCTTCGTGCTGCTCGGCGAACAATTGCCCGCAATCCTCTCGGGCGCGAAGGAAACGGCGGCACTCACGGGACACAGCGCCCCCTGGTGGCTCGGCGTCTATGTCATCGCGATCGTCGCGGGGCTCGCGGCGTTGCGCTTCGCCTGGGTGTGGGTGTCGCTGCGGCTCACCATTCTGCGGAAACGTGACAACCATAGCGAGATGCAAAGCCCCGACTGGCGGCTGGTCGCCGCGATGTCCTTCGCCGGCGTGCGCGGCGCGATCACGCTCGCCGGTGTCCTGACCTTGCCGCTGGCGCTCGACGACGGCACGGCCTTTCCCGCGCGCGACCTCGCGATCTTCCTTGCTGCGGGTGTCATCATCGTATCGCTGCTCCTGGCCAGCATCGGATTGCCCCTGCTGCTGAAAGGGCTGGTGATGCCGCCCGAACCATCGAAGCAAGCCGAGGAAGATACCGCCCGCGTGGCGACGGCGGAGGCCGCGATCCGCGCGATCGAGCGCCGCCAGCACGCGCTCGCCGAGGAGCGCGGCGAAGCCGACATCTACGCGGCCGCCGGCACACGCATCATGGATTTTTACCGCGAGCGCATCGAGAGCCGCAGCCAGGGCCTTTCGGAGGCGCGCCGGGAAGAGGAGCAGCTTGCGCGGGACTTCCAGCTTGTCGGCGTCCATGCCGAACGCGAAGCGCTCGTCGAGCTGGCCCGGGCTCGCGCGATCGGCAGTGAGGTCGCCCGAAAGCTGACTCGCGAGCTCGACCTGTCTGAAGCGCGATATCGCGGTTAGCAACCGCGTGCCGATCGTATCCTTTGGCTCGCGCCCGACGCCGCTGTTGTTCCGATCGTGATAACCAATGAGCCGAACCGCGAACGGCTCCGGCCCGACCTCAGCAACGAGTTGGCCGCATGCGTTGAACGTGCGGGGTAGGCCGAAATACTCCGCCCGAGCCTCGAAACCGCCTTCGATCCCGCTTGAACCCGCGCCCATTCCCTGATTACGCGAAGGCTCTTCAGTAAGGCAACAATGTGATGACCGATTCAGACTTCTATCCGGTGGGCACGCCCGGCGTGCCCTGGGGCGCTCTCGAACTCGCACAGTGGCGAAGCCGCCAATCGCGGCAGCGCCGATATGATGTCGACGTCGTGCCGCGGATCGATGCTCTGGCCGATCGGTACGAAAGGATCGAATATGGTCAGCTCGCCTATGACGGGGAGCAGTACGCATTGCTCGCGCTCCGCGACCGGACCTTCGACCCTGCCCTCCCGACAGCGCTGCTGACCGGCGGCGTGCACGGATACGAAACGAGCGGTGTCCTCGGTGCGCTCGATTTTCTCGAGAGCGACGCGGCAGACTATGCCGGCAAGGTCAACCTGCTGGCAGTGCCTTGCGTCAGTCCGTGGGCCTATGAGCGCATCAACCGCTGGAACTATGACGCCATCGATCCGAACCGGAATTTCCGTGCCGATGGACCCGCGCGCGAAGCCACTGCGCTGATCGAACTCGTCCGATCCACGCAAGGCCCGTTTCTCCTGCATATCGACCTGCACGAGACCACCGATAGCGACGAGAGCGAATTTGGACCTGCGCGCGCAGCGCGCGACGGCAAGACGTTTGAACCCGGCCTGATCCCCGATGGATTCTACCTCGTCGACGACAGCGAAAACCCGCAGCCGCAATTCCAGCAATCGATCATCGCTGCGGTCGAACAGGTGACCCATATCGCACCTGCCGATGCAGAGGGCGAGATCATCGGTTCGACCGTCGTTGCCCAGGGCGTGATCGAATATCCGCTGAAGGACCTCGCATTATGCCCGTCGATCACGGGCGCGCGATACACGACGACCACCGAAGTCTATCCCGACAGCCCGCGCACCAAGCCGGAAGAATGTGTGCGGGCACAGGTAGCTGCGGTGCGCGCGGCGCTGGATTATGCGCTCGCGCACCCTTGATACAGCCTTCGCCCGAGGGCAACCATCGCTTTCAAGACGCAGCGACTGATCCGATAGCCAGATGCGAGACGCGGGCGCACATCGGCTTGCTCGCCGCTGCGCGCCTGGGTCCGACCTTCCCGGCTGATTACGAAATATGTGCGGCTCTCCGCGGCGAAAGCCGCATGCTTGCGCTTCGCCCATCTCGTCGAACGATGCCAGCCACGGCCCGGTCCAAATTGGAGCAGCTATTGAGGGCCCGACAAGATCGCTGAAATGGGGCTTAAGTCTGTAGTCGCTACAGGGTGCATAAGCATGGCGAATCAAAAAACCGGGAAGCGAACAATGTCAGATCCGATCAAGCAGGATGCGCAGGCGTGGATACGCGGAAAGTTGGGTCGCTAGCAGGCCGCGCGCGGATCGGGCGATAGCGACACGGCATGGCGTGCGCTCGAGAGGATCCACATCGTCGCACAGCCGTGGCTTTCCCTGCACCTCTGGTCGCACTGGCAAATGCTTCGCTTCGCCGTTTCCTTACGGGACTGGCGAGAGGCTGCCGGGCAGATATTCCGTCTCGCTCTCGTCCCGCTGGGCACGCTCACCGGGCGTCTTCCCGTCGGCAATACCGGTCGCGCCCGCGTGAGCGCTTTCCGTCCCATGCCTCTTCCGCCGGAACTTGCCAGCTATGCAGCCCCGAAGCACCCCGATGACCGATAGGATTTACACATGGTGCAACGGCCGCGCGCAACGTCCGTTTACGAAGAACAGCCGGGATCGAGTGAGGAACAAGCTATGAGCACAGGTCATGATCATGGAGACCATGGGCATAGTCACGGGGCCGGCGCCAACGCAAAAAGCCTCACGATCGCACTAGTACTCACCAGCCTCTTCCTGCTTGCCGAACTGGCGGGAGCGTGGCTCTTCCACAGTCTCGCGCTGCTATCGGATGCCGCGCATATGTTTACCGATACCGCGGCGCTCGCGATCGCGCTCGCAGCGATCCGTATCGGTCGGCGGCCCCCGGACAACAAGCGCACCTACGGATATCGCCGCTTCGAGATCCTCGCCGCGGCCTTCAACGCAGTCCTCCTTTTCGCAGTGGCGGCCTATGTGTTGTACGAAGGCATTCATCGCTTTTTCGATCCGCAGCCCGTTCAGTCGATCGGCATGCTGCTGGTGGCAACGGCAGGACTGGCGATCAACCTCATTGCCATGCGCGTACTGGCAGGCGGCAAGGACGACAGTCTCAACGTCAAGGGCGCCTATCTCGAAGTCTGGGCCGATATGCTCGGTTCGCTCGGGGTCATAGCCGCCGCCGTCCTGATATATTTCACGGGTTGGAGCTGGGTCGATCCCGTCGTCGCGATCGCGATCGGACTATGGGTCCTGCCCCGCACCTGGGTTCTGCTCCGCGACACGACCAACATCCTGTTGCAGGGCGTTCCCCGAGGCATCGACCTAAGCGCTGTCCGCTCGGCCATCAAACTCGTCCCGGACGTCGTCGAAGTCCATGACCTCCATCTCTGGTCGGTCGCGGGCGACGACAGGAGCCTCACGGTCCATGTCGTGTTGCGGCCGGGCAGCGCGCCCGATCCGGTCAGATTGGCCATCGCACAGATGCTACGGGACGAATTCGACATCTCCCATGCAGCGTTGCAAATGGAAGCAGACAGCGTGCGATGCGCTGCGCCCGAGCACGAGTAGACATATCCCGTCCGGTCGCGTCGCATAAGGCGAGCTCTGGCCGATCGCGGACTGTCCGCTTTTTGCGGTCAACTTGTTTAAAGCAGCCGCGCCGTTTGCAGGTCCGCTGCATCCGCAAATGACCCGCAAGTCAGGCCACCACTCTTCACGTTGCAATGTCGAAGCTTTCCGCGCGCGCGAGCCGCCACGCAGCGCCGTAAAAGTCGCGCTCGCAATCTGCACCAAGCAACTCGCCGTCTTCGAGGAAGATATGGAGCTGCGAGAAGAGTCTGATCTCCGTGAGACTGACCCGGCGGACAAGATGGTGCGGTCCAAGCTTCGCCGGATGGTCGAGCCCGGCCGCTGCAATCATTTCGGAAAGCGCGAGCAATGTGTTGCGGTGAAAGTTCCGCACGCGCTCCGCCTTGTCCGGGACGGCAAGCGCCCGCTGCCGCACAGGGTCCTGGGTGGCGACGCCCGCGGGGCAGCGGTTTGTGTGACATGCAAGGGATTGGATACATCCGATCGCGAACATGAAGCCCCGCCCCGCATTCGTCCAGTCGGCACCAAGAGCCATGACGGTGGCAATGTCGAAGGCGCTGACGATCTTTCCGGCGGCACCGATCCTGATCTTCCGGCGAAGCCCGGCTCCGACCAGCGTGTTGTGCACGAAGAGCAGGCTCTCGCGTAGAGGCATTCCGAGATGGTCGGTAAATTCGAGGGGAGCTGCCCCGGTTCCGCCTTCGGCCCCGTCCACGACGATATAGTCCGGCACGATACCCGTTTTGAGCATCGCCTTCACGATGCCCATGAACTCCCACGGCTGGCCCACACAGAGTTTGAAGCCGACCGGTTTCCCGCCCGACAGTCGACGGAGCAGCGCGATAAACTCGAGGAGTTCGATCGGCGTCGAGAACGCCGAGTGCCGCGGGGGCGAGATACAGTCGCGGCCCATCGGAATCCCGCGCGTAAGTGCGATTTCTTGACTGACCTTCTCGGCAGGCAATATGCCGCCCTTGCCGGGCTTCGCCCCTTGGCTGATCTTCAACTCGATCATCCGGACCTGCGGGTCGGCAGCCTTCTCGGCAAAGCGGTGCGGGTCGAAGAGCCCGTCATCGTCCCGGCAACCGAAATAGCCGCTGCCGATCTCCCAGATCAGGTCGCCACCGTGCTCGCGGTGATACGGGCTGATCGATCCCTCCCCCGTGTCGTGAGCAAATCCGCCGAGCTTCGCGCCCTTGTTGAGCGCACGGATGGCGTTGGCACTCAGGGCGCCGAAGCTCATGGCCGAGATATTGAAGATCGAGGCCAAATAGGGCTGCGTGCACTCATCGCCCCCAATGGCGACCCTGAAATTGGCGGGGTCGGCAGCCGGCACCGGGCGCGTCGAGTGCGCGATGAATTCATAGCCATTTTTGTAGACGTCGACCAGCGTGCCAAAGGCAAGATCGCTCACCTCATTCTTGGCGCGGGCATAGACGAGCGAGCGCTGGCTTCGCGAGAAAGGCGTCTGCTCCTGGTCCCCTTCGATCAGATACTGCCGGATTGCAGGTCGAATATCCTCGAACAGCCACCGCAGCCGTCCGACAAGGGGATAGTTGCGGCGGATCGAATGGAGCGGCTGACAAAGGTCGTAAACACCCAAGCAGGATAGGATTGCAGCGCCGATTAAGAGCGTGAGAGCCCCTGCAGTCGGCAAGGCAAAAATAGCCGTGAGCGCTGTCAGAAGACACACTGCGAGAGGGACAAAACGGAGAAAAGACACGATGTTTCAACTTCAGAATAGAGAGAAAACGGCAGGAAAGTGGCCGACTGGCCTCATCGCGAGAGGCGCGCGGCGGTCAGGAGGAGCAGGACAGCCGCGACCAATATTGCGAGCGCGGTTCCGGGCAGCGCCGACATTCGCCGCAGCGCGTGATCGTTCTCGAAACGCGCCAGCTTCGCGGCACGCGCCGGATCGCGGCGGAGCGCACCGCGCTCTTCGGGCGACAGGCCTGCCGTGAGCGACATCAACCACCTCCGGGCGCGGCCGCCAAGATGCGGGTAACGCGCAAGCAGATCGGCGACCTCGTGCAAATCGGGGCACGCGTCCGGCCCGGACGGCGACGGCTGATGTGCAGGGATCGTCATTTGCATCCCTGCTTTCCATCCGTCAGGCCCTGTATTCGTGCCGAAGCGTCCTGCGGGCTGGCGACGACAAGCGCGGTCGCTGCGGCGAAGAACAGGCAGGCTGCGGTCAGCCATCCCATCTTGCGCTCGGTCAGGGCAAACATCAGGCTGTAGAGGCCGGCGACGGCGGCCACGATGACCAGACCCATGATCTCGTCCAGATGATATTTCCAGCAAAGCGACAGGCCCGCCATTCCAATAGACATTTTCTAATCTCCATCGTTCATCGAGCGGCCGAAAGCATGACCCCGGCAAGCCAGCAGCCGGCGGCAAACAGTCCAATAAAAGCCGCCATCGACAGCATTCTGACCCGGCATGTCATCCGCGGGCGCCGGGTCCGCCTGAGGTGCCGTCTCATGCGCTCGCCTCCTGCAGCTCGGGCTCATTCGAGCGGGCAAGCGCGCTAAGGACGCTGACGAGCGCGAGCATTTCGCGCCGTACCGAAATCGGTGCAGCGATCCTGGGATCGCACCAAAGATCGCGGTAGAGGTCCGCGTAGTTCATCAGGTCCCGCAGCGGTTCGCGCTCTTGCTGCCGTGCGCGCCGGGATATTTCGGCTCCCGTTTCCCAGGCGCGTTCGATCGGTAGTCCGGCGCTTGCAAAGGGTCCAAATGCGGCATGTCGCTGGGCCTCGACGGCGACCCGCATCGGCGGCTCTCCGAAAAGACAGTCGAGCGCCGCCTCGATTGTCTCGGGCTGCGCCGGACCCGCTGAGGTTCGCAGCGCGACTGCGAGCAACTGATCTTCGGCCAGCGCAGAATATTCCAGCCTATCGATCGGCGTCAGCCCGCAGTCGGAGGGCGTGCGCAAACCTGCAGCCTGGTTCGGGTCGTTCAGCATGGCGCTCGCTCGGCGAGCCGCGCCGACGATGAGATGATCGAGCAGACATTGCTGCCCCGTTATGGTTTTCACATATACCTCCATGAGCCGCCGGCGCATGCGATGGCGGTTGGCGAGTGATGGACAAAGGATTTCGAGACCGGCTAGCAAGGATGGCTCGCCGCGCGCGCGCCGGATCCGCCGGGATACCCGAAGGTTTTCCGGCGAAGGTGCGTGCCGTTCGTCAAGCTGACGCCCCGAACCCGCGGCATGCGGATTCGGGGCTAATCTCCTCGAATCAGCCGCACTCCGAAGCGCCCGAAGCGCGAGAAGAAGCTCTGCGTGCCGCCGGTAGATCGGTCCTGCCGGCACAGATTGGCGTGTGGCTCCCCGCGATCGGGCGCAGGATCGATCGAAGTTCCACCGGCGCCAAGCGAAGCCAGCAGCGATCGCTCGTCGGGGTGCGCCGCAATGACGACCCGCAGGTCCGGGATCCTTTGGAAGGGCGCCGCTGCCGCTTCCGATATACAATGGATACTGTCCGTCCAACGCGACGCGGCGCCGTCAATCAGCGATGCCGTAAATCGTCCAGCGCGCGGCGAATGTATCAGGATATAGTCAATTTCATGCAGAGCACCGCATATCCATTCCAGGTCTCGAGGATCGCTTTCCTCGACGTCGTAGAGGGGAAGCTTGCGCACCCGAAAGCCTTGTCCAAGAAGCGCCTCGATGTCGCCGGCGGTGTCGACCGCAGCGGGGTGAAGGATGTCAGCCCCTCCATCCAGTTCGCTCTTGATCAGGCGGCATAGCGCCTGCACGTCTCCGCGCGCGGAGGCGACGCACCTATATCCCCGCGCGCGCGCGTACCGCGCGCTCCGATCCCCGACCGCAAATAGCGGAAGGTCGGCGAACGCCGGGACGAACCGGTGAAGGCGCACCGCGTTGAGGCTCGTGAGGATCAGAGCATCGGGCACTTCCACGACGGGCGGGACGGCGAGCGGAACGACGGAGAGAACCGGCGCACCGACAGCGTCATATCCCGCCGCAGCGAGGCGCTTCACGGTCAATCGGTTGAAGGGGTCGGTCCGCGTGACCCAGACCCGAGCGAGAGTCATGCCGCGTCGAGCGCCGCGGTGGCACCACGCCAATAAGCATCCACGCACCGGGCAAGGAAAAGCAGCGGCGGCTCGCCGATGAAGTCTTTCAGCAAAGGCACAAGGCTGTCTCCGAAGGCAATGATTTGCCTGCGCGGTACGGCGGTTGCATCGCTTCGCGATGCGACGTCATTGTCGCAGCCGGCCAGCATCAGGTCGACCAAGATGGCGGCGTTCCGCGCAGCTGCTTCCAAGTCTGCGCCGGATATTTGCAAGGATTGCGCCGCTGCAGCTTCCAACTGCTTGCGGCGCGTACGAAGTATGCCGAAAGCTTCCGCTTCGGACATGGGGGTGCTCATGTAAAACTCCCGGCGGAATAAACGCCGTTATCGACCAGCTCGCGCAGGTCTTTGATCAGGAAATATGCGGGGGTGCCGGCATGGAATGACCGGCAATGCGCCTCGGGCGCGGCGCCGCTCCGCGTCAGGCGGACCGGGGCCGGGCCGAGGCCGGGCAGCGTGTCAGCAGGCTGCCGGCGTGAGCCAGAAAACGAGATGCAGTAGAGCACAACATGGACGGGCCTATAGCATGAAGCGGCACAAGAGCCAAATCGCGCCCAGCCTTTGCTCCTGCATATGCGCCGAACTCCGTCCCGAGCGCTCGACTTTCTTGTCGGATCTCGCCCGCTGCCGGCGCATCGTTATCCAGCACGCTGCACACGATTTGACTTCCTGAAGGTCAGCCACCATCTTCGACTCATGCAAAAGCGCGTTCGCCTTCTCCGTTTCCGTCTTCACGCGGGGACTCTGCTCGTCGGCTTCTAGCCCCGACCACGGCGCGATGCGGCTCCGGGTTCGGGGCCAAAAATCAATGCATGATCGCGCCGCGCCGGCGCTCTTTTTGAAGTGTGCCACCAGTCATTTGATGGCCGATGGCAGCTGTCTTTCCTATGCAGGGGGCGGCTTGGGTCTCGCGGTGAGCGGTTCGGGCGACGTGCTCGCCGGCCTGATCGCAGGGCTGCGCGCGCAGGGTCTCCCGCTCCTTAAAGCGGCCGCCTGGGGAATTTGGCTCCACGGCGAAGCAGGTCGCCAACTATCCGAGACGATGGGCCAAATCGGTTATCTCGCTAGCAAAACTGGCGCCGCTTGCGCCTGGGTTGGTGCGGGAGTGTAGACCGCGCACCGCTTAGACACCGGCACGCCATTCGCCTTCACCGCCGGCGTGTCCCATGCCGGCAACAACAACACCGCCATCCGCGTCGGCGTTGTGGGCGAGTTCTAACTGGACAGGCATTGCCGGGCCTGCATGGCGGATACCCATAACCGCCCAAGCTCGAGATCAATCCAGTCGGCAGCGAAGGGATCGAAACCCGATCCGGGGTAGAGACAAAATTCCCCGAAATAGGGGTGACCATCGACCTCGTAGAAATCGACGCGCAAAAACGCCGTGTCGCGGGCGAGTGCCTCGGCCGCCTCGAGCATCGCGGCAAGCGATGCCGGTGCCGCCGGGCGGTCGTCGCATGCCACCAACTGCCGCCAGTCGCGGTCGTACAGGATCCAGCGATGGTGGCGGCCGCGATCGAGATGGACCTGGACGTGCGTTGCTCGCCCGCCAAACACATAGATTTTGTAGTCGATCGGCAGCGGGAGGGCGCCGCCGAGCAAGGGTTCGGCGATCAGCCCGCGCGGAACGCCCCGATAAGCCCATTCGTCGAGCCAGATTCCATAAGGCCGTCGCTGCCAGCGCGCGGTTCTTCGCTGGAGGCGGCCCCATTCCCGCTCGCTCGGCGGGCTACAGAGGACCGCATATTGATTGCAGCCGTGCCGTGCCTTCAGGATGGCGGGCACGTCGAACGGGATCGGTGCGGGCAGAGCTGTGCCATGCCACAGGGTCGGAATGACCCACTCCGCCCCGAGGCGTCCCGACACCATCGCCTTTACCGCGAGCTTGTCCATGAGCTGCGACTGCCGCGCCGAACGATCGGTGAGCTTTCGCCGCTGGACCAGTTCGGTGAAGCGAGTGGGTGCGTCGAGATCGGGATATCGGCGGTGCCGCCATAAATAGCTCGTGATGACGCGCCAGCGGGCAAGCATCGGTAATGCCGCGGCGGCCGCCTGGGCCGCATCGCCAACGAACGGGATCGTGCGATTCATCGCGCTCATGGCCGTGCATTTGCCCGTGGCCCGATGGTCATTGCGCGATATCCGCAGTCTCGACCTCATCGGTATGAACCTGGAAGGATATGACGCGCGCCGGGCCAAAGGCGGTGGTGAGCGCGGTGTCGGTCGCGTCGCGCCCGCGGGCCATCAATATCCGTCCGATACGCGGCCGGTTGTGCCGCGCATCGTAGGTGTACCAGTCGCCGCCGATATAGACATCGAACCATGCCGAAAAATCCATCGGGGCATCTACCGGAGGGATGCCGATATCGCCCAGATAGCCCGTGCAATAGCGCGCAGGAATATTCATGCACCGGCATAAAGTCACCGCCAAGTGGGCGAAATCGCGGCACACCCCCTGCCGTTCCTGATAGGCGTTCCACGCGGTCTTGTCCGGGCGCGCATGCTCGTAGCCGAAGCGAATATGGTTATGGACGAAGGCCACGATCGCATCGACGCGGTCGCGCGCCGAAGCGATGTGCGCAAACTCCGCCCAGGCAACTCCCATCAGCCGGTCAGTCTCGCAGTATCGGCTGCCGAGCAGATAGATGAGAATGTCATCGGGCAAATCCTCGACCGGAGTTGGCGCCGCATCGGGCGCGCGTGGGTCGACGAGCCCGCTATCTTCGATTACGAAATCGGCCGAAAGCGTCACACCGCCCGCAGGCACGGTCAGGCGCGTACAGATGTTTCCGAAGCTGTCCTCATAATTATAGATGGGGATGACGGGAGAGGTTTCGATCTGCTGCGGGGTCTGCAGGTCCTTCTGGCGCGAGGGATGAATGCTGAGCATCGCCATCATCGGCGTCGGGCTCGCGGTCTCGAAGACTATCTCATATCCGGATCTTATCAGCACTTTGCCTTGTTCCTCTCGTTGCCGCTGCCGCGACTGTTGATGGCGCCGCCGGCGCGTGAATCCTCGGTATCGCCCTCAGCGCCGAGGCGAACGTCGACGGTGACATCCATGCCGATGAAGCTTGCGGGATAACCGCTCCAAGTGCCGGATAGCGGCACCGCCTGGTAAGGGTCGCGCGCCACGGCGACGCGAACGAGGCCGCGGTTCCCGACGATCCCGTTTGTCGGGTCGAACTCGATCCATCCCGATCCAGGCAGGAAGACGCGCACCCATGCATGGGTATTGCCGCCGCCGACGCGGCCTTCGTGGCGGCTGGGATTATAGACATAGCCCGACACGAACCGTGCCGCGAGGCCAAGCGCGCGAACGGCCTCGATCATTAGCACGGCGAAGTCGCGGCACGTTCCCTGCCGGAGCGACAGCGTTTCGATCGGCGACTGCGTCCCTTTTTCGTGCCGCGGCACATAGGTGAAGTCGCGTTTGATCGTGGTCGCGATGTCCGTGAGCAAGCCGAGCGTGTCGGTCGGGCCGTGCTTGTCCAGAAAGCCATTGGCCCATGTGTCGACGACGCGTGCAACATCGAGATAGCGCCGCTCGATCGAGCGCAGCAGGTCGGGCATGTCTTCCGAGGCGTAAGTGAAGGGAAATTGCCGGGCGTAGTCCTCGATGTCGATCGCATCGCGTTCGAGCGGCGCGTGGTCGAGCGTCATCTCGCTCACGACCCGGAGCGCCTTCGCGCGCTTGTCGAACAGGGCGATCGCCACCGAGTTGCCGAGCACGTCGTGCAACCATCGCAGCTCGCAGGGGTGTGGTGATATATGTAGCTCCGCCTTGACGAGACGCTGGTCGAAACTCTCGCGCGGCCGCATCATGATCCGGTGCTCACCGAAGGTGACGGGCTGCCGATAGGCATATTCGGTGGTGTGGCGGATCGTCAGCAAGGGCATGGAAGGCTTTCATGATGACGCGCTCTGACAGCGGCTTGCTGGGCGAGGACGAGCCCGCTCCTGTTTTGTCGTTCAACGCCGCGGGCGGCTCACCGTTCCTTGTCACCGGCGACCATGCGGGGAACGCGATTCCGCGCGCGCTCGGCGACCTCGGCCTTTCGGAGGCGGACCGAACGCGCCATATCGCCTGGGATCTTGGGGTGCGCGAGCTGGGGATGGCGCTTGCATCGGCGCTCGATGCCCCCTTCATCCATCAGCCCTATTCGCGGCTGGTCATCGACTGCAACCGCGATCCAGGGCACCCCGAAGCCGCACCCGCGCTGTCCGACGGCAGCGAGGTTCCGCGCAATGCCGACCTTGCAGCCGAAGCGCTGGTGGCCCGGGTCGAAGCCATTCATGCGCCCTATCACCGCCAGATCGCGCGCACGCTCGCCTCACGCCGGGCCGCGCGGCGACCAACGATTTTGCTCGCGCTTCACAGCTTCACCCCGGCCCTTGGCGGCGTGATGCGGCCTTGGCACGTTGGGATCCTCCACGATCAAGGCGACACCCGATTGGCGAGGGCTTCGCTCGCCGCGCTTACCGCCTGCCCGAACGTGATCGTTGGAGACAATGAACCCTACCGGATGGACGACACCGACTATAGCGTGCCGCGCCATGCTTATGAGCACGGCCTTCCCTATGCCGAGATCGAGGTCCGTCAGGATCTTCTCGTCGACGCAGCGGGCATCGCCGCGTGCAGCGGCATGCTTTGCGCCGCATTCTGGAGCGCACGCGAAGCGGTCGGGCTATAAAGGCGGGATCCCGGGAGCCGGTTTGGAACGCTCACAGGGCGTCTGGCGTTTGATGGGCATCAGCGATCGCCGCTGCCACGCACCGACGAGGGAACGAGCCTGTATGAAGACGCAAATCTTCCCGGATGGCGGACAGATCAATCGCAGCAGCATCACCGCCATGCGGCTATGGTCCGAAATCCTCGGCAAGCATCAGGTCGAGATCCTCGTCGCGGTGGCTGCTGTCGGCCCCTCCTATCACGACGTACGCGCCTACCTGCAGGAAGAGTTCTGCTTTTCCAGCCGCGAGCCGGTGATCGGAGCAGCGATCGACATGCCCGAGCAAGACACCCTCGCCGCCTGACGGCAGGATCGGTACCTATCCGAAATATCAAGTCGGCGATTTGAGTTCGCCCTGTAGGCGTGTTTCGGACTACGCTCAACAATGCGAGCGAGGCGACGCGCCAGCTGCCGGAAGCCAGCGCGACTTTTTCTATATCGATCCAACTGACCCTCTCGCCACCAGATCGCGTTGGAAGCGATACCGACCCTGTCATTCCGCCCGCCTTGGCGCTCGTTTCTAACAATCGGGCTAGCAGAAAGCTGATGCAGGGGAACGATCGGGACGAGCAGCGGTTGAGGCTTGGTGGAGGGTCCTTCTCCCCCCTCCCCGCCGGAGAGAGAGAATGAAAAAGCTTCTGACAATTTTTGCGATAAGTGGCTCTATGCTGCTTCTGTCCGCCTGCAACACAGTCGACGGTGCGGGAAAAGACGTCGAATCCGTCGGCGACTGTGCCGATGGCGTCAAGGGCAACTGCTAGACAGAATGGAATCGGTGCTTGGGCCGGCTCGCGCGGAGCACTCCGACTGGCCGGCTCTTACACTGGCGATGCCTGTCACGCGTCAGCCCGAACACAAAATACCGATCATTTTGCCCCCTCCCCCCGCCAACGTCAGGCGCTATGCTCAGCCGTCGTGGCGGCTGTGGCCATGCGGAATGTAAAGATGGTTTCGGCCGCGGACGACTGGACGGCGAGACTGCCGCCATGCGCCTTGGCGATCGTCGAGGCGATATAGAGACCTAGACCGAGGCTTCCGCTTGCATGGGATTCGGAACCCTGTTCGAAGGGCTGAAACAAGGTCGCGCGTACGGGCGCCGGGATCTCGGGGCCGTTGTTCGTTATCGACAGGATGAACTCGCCGCCGCTTTCGCGGCAGTCGACGACGACGGGCGTGCCCAGCTCACCGTGCGTCAGCGCGTTGCCGACAACATTGGAGACGAGTTGGCCGATCCGCTGCGCATCGCACATCAGCGGCGCGGCTGCATCGCAGTGCAGCACAATGTCGCGTTCCGGATGCGCGATCGTGAGTTCGCTGACAATCTGCGTGACGATCTTGTTGGGCTGTGCCGCCTCGAAGCGGAGCGGCAGATCGCCGACCAGCCGTCCACGTGCGAAATCGAGGATGTTGCCGACCATGGCATTTATACGGTCGATGGTTGCCTGCATCGCCGACATGATGAATTCGGTCCGTTCAGGGTCCGGTGCCCGCTTCATCAAGGACAGCCCGGCCTCGAGCGCCGCCAGCGGATTGCGGAGATCGTGGCCGAGAACAGCGATGAACTGCTCGCGCTGGATACCCGTCTGGCGTTCGCGTCCGAGATCGGCCTGCGTTTCCGAAAGCTGCTGCCCCAAGTCTAGATGGAAACCGATGAGGTCGGCGAACATCCGGAACATATTGCGCACCTCGGGCCGGTCGAGGTTGCGCGGTTCGGGATCGATCGCGCAGAGGGTCCCGAAAAAGCGGCCGTCGGGGAGCAGGATCGGAAAGGAGATATAGCTGCGGAACCCATAGAGCGCAGGCGTATGATGGGTGCGATAGACCGCGTCCGTGGCGACGTCGGGGATGATGACGGCCTGCCGGCTCTCGCGTATCTCATGGCATATCGTCGTCTCGAGCTTCAACTCGCCGCCCGGTTCAAGCCCGAATGCGATGTCGTCCTTGACGCTGCACGCGACCCAGCGCTCCCCGGTAACGCGGGCAACCGCGGCAAAGCCCATCCCCGTTATGCGGCAGACGGTGTCCAGAATGGCCGGCACGACATCGATCGCGCGAACCGCCTCGACGCTGCTGGCTGGATCGATTTCCACTTGGCCTCCGTAGTTCCGCGCGTTTCGGCATCGCAGCAGAGCGACCTAGACGGCAGCGAGGCGCCTGCGTCAATCGCGAAGAGACCCATTGTGCCGGACAGCGAGGGGGCGAGGATTTTATCGGAGGGCAAGGATTTTGGCAGTGAGTTCGCGCGCACTGTAGGGTTTGCGGAGGAACTGTCCGCGCGGTGGGAGCGAAGCGTCGCTTACCCGCACGCCGCCCGAGGTCACAAGAATTTCGACATCGGGCCATCGTTCGCGAATGCAGGCCGCGAGCTCAAGCCCGTCCATCGAGCCGGGCATCTCGATATCGGTAAAGACGATGCCGATCTCAGGTCTTCGCTCCAGCAATGCCATTGCCTCGTCGGCATCGGAAGCTTTCAAGGCAGGATAGCCCGCATCTTCGATGACGCCGACAGCCAGCATCAAAATCAGCGGATCGTCCTCGACAATGAGGATATGCGGAATCGGCACCAAAACCTCCTTGCGGTCCAACACCGCAAAGCCGGATCGGCACCTTATGGGCGTCCCGAAATAGGGGGGCCTTGGAAGCAACGCCTCGGATCGCGATTCGTCCCATGGATTGCGCAATGTTGCCCTCACCGCCCTACTTTTGTTTCCCGTCGCAGCCTTCAACGGAGCCATCCGTATGGAATGCGACAGATCCGCGCTTGGCGGGATTGCAATCGAGGGTTTTCTCAATGGTTCAAATCATCGCACCGCGAAGCGGCACGGCTTTTCCGCTAAGCAAAGGCGAAATCTTGCAGGTAATCGATCCCGACGGCGGTCAGGTAAGCGACCTGCTGGCCTTCATGCATGCCGACGTTCGCGAGGCGATCTCCAACGGACGGACCTTCGACTATGAGGAAACGATCCAACTCACCACAGGAAACCGGCTCTGGTCGAACCGCTCGAACCCGATGCTAGAGATCGTCGAAGACAGCGTCGGCACGCATGATTTTCTCCTGACACCGTGCAGCGAGGCAACCTTCCGCCATTTCTACGCCGACAAGCCGGTGCACCGCGGCTGCTTCGGCAATCTCGCCGAAGCACTTGCTCCCTTCGGGATCGGCGAGGACGCGATTCCGGTCGCCTTCAACATCTTCATGAACGTTCCGGTCGATACCGAAGGAAAGCTCAAGGTGTTGCCGCCGCCGACCGCGCCCGGCGATTTTATCCGGATGCGGGCGCTGGCCGATCTCGTCGTCGGGCTGACCGCCTGCTCGGCCTATGACAGTTGCGGCGGCAGCTTCAAGCCGATCAACTACGACATCGAGCGCTAAACGACGTTACGATTACCCCGCCCAGCCCCGAAGCGACGCACTCGCGATCAGACATGTTCCATCTCCTCGCGCGACTTCGCCGCGCTCTTTTCGAGGCCGGGCCTCAGGACGATCTTGGTGTATTCATTCTGCTCGTCGTGCCAGTGGCGGTACATGTCCGCCGCATCCTCGAGCGAGGCATGGTGCGAGATGAGCGAGGTCGTGTCGAACTGCCCTTCCTGGATCATGCCGAGCAGATTGGCGGTATATTTCTGCACGTGCGTCTGCCCGCTTTTGACGGTCAGCCCCTTCTCCATCAGCTGGCCGAGCGGGAATTTGTCGGCAAAGCCGCCGTACACGCCCGGGATCGAAAGTCGTCCACCCTTGCGGCAAGCGATAATCGCCTGGCGCAGGGCGTGCAGGCGTTCGGTAGCGAGGAACAGCTGCGCCTTTATCTGATCATAGACATTGTCGAGGTTGAAGCCATGGCTCTCCATGCCGACGCAATCGATGCACGCGTCGGGTCCAATGCCGCCGGTCATCTCGTTCAGCGCCTCGTGGATATCGACCTGCGTATAATCGAGAATTTCGGCACCAAGCTGTGTGGCAAGCATAAGTCGCGCCGGGAAATGGTCGATTGCGATCACGCGCTCGGCGCCAAGTATCCGCGCCGACTGGATCGCGAACAGGCCGACGGGTCCACAGCCCCATACCGCGACGGTGTCGCCGGGTTCGATGTCGGCGTTGATTGCCGCCTGCCAGCCGGTCGGAAGAATGTCAGAGAGAAAGAGGACATTGTCGTCTTCCATGCCGTTGGGAATGACGACCGGGCCGATATCCGAGTAAGGCACGCGCACAAATTCAGCCTGCCCACCGGCATAGCCGCCGGTCAGGTGCGCATAGCCGAACGCGCCGCCCATCGCATGGCCGATCATCGTTTCGGACCCGTCGCGCGTTTCGGACGGGTTGCTATTGTCGCACGCGCTGAACTGCTGCTTTTCGCAGAAGAAGCATTGGCCGCAGCTGATCGTGAACGGGATGACGACGCGCTGACCCTTCTTGAGCGTCGACTTCGCGCCGGTCTCGACCACCTCGCCCATGAACTCGTGCCCCACGATGTCGCCGGCGCGCATGCCGGGAATATAGCCGTCGTAGAGATGAAGGTCGGAGCCGCAGATCGCGGTCGAGGTGACTTTCAGGATGATATCGCGAGGGTTGACGATCTCGGGATCAGGAACGGTTTCGACGCTGATTTTGTGGCGACCCTGCCAGGTTACTGCACGCATGGGAATTTCCTTAAATGTGGGGCTGGGTGACGGATTCGGAGGCGCGCGCCGAAGGCGATGCGTTGCTCGTGACCTCGCCCGTCTCCATCAGCTGTTTGAAGCGATAGAGGTCGCGCCGCGCCTGCTCCTCGGGTTCGCGCTGGAGGAGCTTGGCGGCGAGGCGCCCGAGCTTTCCACCGGGGGGATCATAAGCGAGGATCAGGCTGACATAGGTTCCGCGTCCTGCGGGCGCGTCGGTGAAACGGACCTCGCCGCTGTTCGCGATGTCCGATTGCGGTTCGCTCTGCCAGCTGATCGCCTTGCCGGCTATCGTTTCGGTGATCCGGTTGACGAGCGTGACCTCGCGGTCCGCGGGCGCCTTCACCGTCCATTGCGAAACGCCATCGCCGAGCTGTTCGACCGCGACGACATTCTCCATGAACGCTGGGAAGCGTTCGACCTTCCACGCCGCGAACAGATCCTTGCGCGTCCGGTTGATCAGGACCGACTTGCCGAACAGCGCGCGCTTCGAAGGTTTGTCGAGCGTCCAGTGCGGCGCGTCGGTGGTAATGCTCTCCCCGTCGTCAACGTTCCTGTTCTGGCTGCGCCGCCAGAATGCGAGCGCGATCCCCGCGGCAGCGAGGCCTGCGCCAGCGGCGGCGAGGGTGAAAGGATCGGGGGCCTTGCGACCGGAGAAACGGTCAACAAGTCGGTCGGTAAAGCTGGACATGAAAATCTCCCCGCCCGGGCGGATGTCGAGCGTGCGTTAAGAGAGGGCCGGTGACCCGGATTATCGGAGGTGTCGTGAGGCAGATTTCAGCTGCGCAGCCGATATTTTAACGACGCTCGCGGGCGCCGTTAGTTGCAATGACGTCCAATCGAATCACTCCATTCGGCCCGAAATTCCGCCGTTTCGGGCAATCAGTCGCCGGTATGCGCGTGCGGCGCAGCGACGGGCTTTGATTCGGGCGATTCCTTTTGACGGAGGACGATCGACAACAGCACGAGGACGGCGGTCGACAGGAACTCGCTCTGCCAGTTCTGGAAGGATTCGAACCAGAGCTGCGGATCGCCGAGATAGGCGAGCGTCGAAACCGCGGCATCACCGTGTTCCTTCGCCTCGGCAGCGGCCGCATGCGCACTTTGCGTCCAGTGCATCACGAACGAGAGCAGGAAAAGAAAAAACAGCGCGATCCCGAGCGACCGCGCATAAAGCGCGCGCGCCCACCGACCTTTGCGCAGGATAGCCGGTGCGCCGGGCTTCATCGCCTGCTCTGCGAGGTCGGCGTCGCGCGCCGGGCTGTCGGGATCCTTCGATTCCGACGAGCCGCGCTGGATGAGCATCGCGGTGAGCACGACATAGGCCGACATCTGCAGGAACTCGCTCTCCCAATTCTCGAACCCGCTCGAGAGAAATTCGGAGCTTGCCGTGTAGGTGCCAAGCGATATCGCCGCCTGGCCGTGCCGCGTGGCATCCTCAATCGCGACATGCCAGCCGGTCAGCCATTGGCCGATAATGCTTCCGGCAAAGAGCAGCAGCAAGACGATGGTGAGGCTGTTATCCTTGAGCAGTCGCATCCGAAGCTCTCCTGTCCGCGCTCGCGTCAGGCCGCGCGGCAACCGTTCCTGCATTCAGCCCTAATCGGCATGATCAATCCGAAACCCCGCGCCGTGCGCCACGCGCCCGCTTGCCTGCGGACTTCAGCCGCCGGTCATTGGCGCGCACCTGCGTACGCACGGGCGCGAGGCCTGCCGATCCGAGCTTCGCGGCCGCCTCGACCGACCGCAGCGCAAGGACCGCGCTACGCTGGCCGAGGTCGGCAAGTTCGGCACCCGTCGGCGGCCGTCCGCGCATCGCCATGATGCCGAGATGCTGCATATGCTTCATCCACAGCGATCCGTTGTCCCACCAGACAGCCGCGAGAGCAGCCCCCGCGAGCGCGAAGGCTTCGATCTTTTCGGGGATCATGCGTCCGAGTTCCGCGTGGTCGGCGGTCCACGGCGATACAAACGCCTGACCGATGATCGCACTGCGCGCCGCAACGACGCGGTTCGCACTGTCGAACGTTTCCGCGGCGTGCCGGCCCGTGGCGTGCATCGACCTGCCCGCCGAGAGATAGCGGCGCCATTGGCCGACGGGATCAAACATCGCTTTGCGCTTTCTGTCCTTCGGCGATCACCGCCGCGTCGATCAGGCTTTGACCGGTTCGCGCCGCGGCATCGGCGGTCATCGTCTTGGCGACCCCGTCGGGGCCATCGAGGAAAACAAGTCCCCCTTCGGCGCTGGCGATGCCGGGTTCCGTTTCGGGCTCAAGCCCGGCTGCGATTGATCTCATGATTTTGGCCTTTGGCGGGAGGAGAGATGCTCGACGTCGTGGTTGTTGTAGAGATAGGCGGGGTTGAACTGGCCGCGCGCTGCCAGCCCGGCGGGATCGAGGATGTCGACGAGCGAGGAACGAAAGATGCATAATTTCTCTTCGCGAAGCTGACGCATCACGCGGTTCACATGCACCGTCGTCAGCCCGCAGATTTCGGCGAGGTCGGCCTGCGTCAGCCCGAGCGCGAAACGGCGTCCGTCGCTGAGACCCGCCGAAAAGAGCCGCGCGTCCGTCTCGCACAGGAAAT
Source organism: Sphingopyxis sp. Root1497 (assembly GCF_001427085.1). Lineage (NCBI taxonomy): Bacteria > Pseudomonadati > Pseudomonadota > Alphaproteobacteria > Sphingomonadales > Sphingopyxidaceae > Sphingopyxis > Sphingopyxis sp. Root1497. The sequence continues at coordinate 1,280,975 of NZ_LMGF01000005.1, read as the reverse complement.
GTGCGACGCGCCCCGTGGCATCGAGCCGCCCCAAACGAAAAAGCCAGGCGCGGTGAATTGCCGCATCGAGCAAAGTTGCAAACCAGAGCTTGCGGACGAGCTGCGGCATTTCCTCCGCGATCGCCTCGAGTTGGGCGTGCGGAACGGTCGCGACCGTTGCGGGCGTCAATGTCGCCACGTCGTGATCGAGCACCTTGAGCGGAAAGGCGTGAAGATCGAGAAAATCGCCCGGAAGATGGATCGCGACTAACTGCCGGAGTCCGTTCCGATCATCGAGATAGCGCGACATGATGCCCTCGATGAGCAATGTGCTTTGATCGAGTGGCTCGCCGGCCCGCGCGATGATCTTGCGCGCCCCGAAGGTCTTCACCTCGCTGATCGCCGCCTCGAGCCGGCTGCGTTCGGCGGTGTCGAGGCTCGCGCCGCGTTTATCTCTCAGGAAACGTTCGGTGAACATGTCTGACGATCCTCGCTTGAATTCGGGAAGCATCAGTGGAAGCGCTGTGCTCTCTCGCAACGGGCGATAGACGGGAGCGTTGCATCACGCGTCGAGCATTGATGATGACGCAGGTTAATTTCGGCGTGGCGACCCCGCCGGATCCTCGTTCGAGACGAGCCGGCCCAGCGGGTTCGGCCTTTCGCCTGTTACTTCCCGGCCGCAGCCAGCAACTCGGCCTTGCGCGCCGCAAGCTGAATGCCCAGCGCCTTGAGGTCGAGATCGCTGTCCCGGGCCTCGGGGAACATCTCCTCTTCTTCTTCCCCGACATGATGGTCGATATATTCGCCGAGCACGATGACCTTGGCGTCGAACAGGCGGTCGCCCACCTTCATCGCCTGGATCTCCGCGATCAGCTGCTTAGCGCTGCCATGTTCGACCTCGGCTTCGTCGAACAGATCATCGTCGTCGATTGCCGGGCGGGCCGCGGGATAGAAGATTTCTTCCTCGATCTGCGCATGGACGGTGAGCGCGAGGCAGATCTTGTCGGCGAGCGCCTGTTTCTCGGCGCTCGTATCGAGCTTTTCATAGTCCTTGAACCAAGTCTTCACTTCCTTGTGATCGGCCTTGAGCAGCTTAATCGCGTCGGCAGGGCGCTGGGCGGCAGCACTAGGCTTGCCGTTGCCCTTGGTCTTCGATGCGCTTTCCGATTGTTTTCTGGCGCCGCTCGAAGCGGCCTTCCGGGAGGCGGTTTTAGTTGCAGCCATGATGATTGTCCTGTGACGAGCAGCGGAATGTCCTCGTTCAACGAGAGAACGCGGAGCGCGGGTAATGGTCGCGCCGCGCGCTCGATTATTAACCTGGCTCAACCTCTTTCCGCCGGCGTGCGCACAATCGCCATGATGCAGGTTACATTGCGCAACCGCGCCCTTGCCCTCGCGTTGCCTGATCAACCAACGAGGCGAGATGACAATGAATGCGAACGATGTTTCCGGCGCGGCGATCCGCACCGGCCCGGCCAGCCTGCGCGTGACCGGAGCAACCATGCGCGTGATCGAGCGCAACGTCTATCGCGGCCCCCATCTCTATAGCGCGCGCCCGATGATCCGCGTGCGTCTTGACCTCGGCGCGCTCGAACAATGGCCAACCGATCGGTTGCCTGGATTTGCCGATGCGCTGGTCGAGCAACTTCCCGGCCTGGCGAGCCACGGGTGCAGCTATGGCGAACCGGGCGGCTTTCTTAAGCGTATGGAAGAGGGAACGTGGGTCGGCCATGTTATCGAGCATGTCGCAATCGAACTGCAGGCCCGCGCCGGCGCAGACGTGACGCGGGGCAAGACGCGGTCGGTGAAAGACCGTCCGGGCGTTTACGACATCCTTTTCTGCTACGCCGACGAAAGAAGCGGGCTGGCCGCGGCGCGCGCAGCGATCGCGCTTGTCACCGCGCTCCTGCCTCCGCAGTTTCAAGCAGTCGAAGGCCTCGACCGGCTCGGCCCAGCGCTCGAGACCCGCCCCGACGACAGCGACCAGATTATAGCCCTCCTCGGCAAGATGGTCATAACCAACGGCCTTGGCCCAAGCACCGCCGCGCTCGTCGCAGAAGCCCGGCGGCGCCATATCCCCGCGATGCGGCTCGATACCGCCAGCCTTATTCAGTTCGGCACCGGCAGCCGCCAGCGCCGTATCCGCGCCAGCGTCACGAGTGCCACCTCGCTGATAGGCGCCGAGCTCGCCGCCAATAAACATGCCGCTAAGGATCTGCTGAAAGCCGCCGGCCTGCCGGTTCCGCGCGGCGAGGTCGTGCGTACGGAGGACGAAGCTATTGCGGCCGCGCAGCGGATCGGCTGGCCGGTCGTGATCAAGCCGCTCGACGGCAACCAAGGCCGCGGCGTGACGACCGGTCTCGGAAACGAAACGCAGGCGATCGAGGCGTTCGAGCGCGCCGCGGCGATCAGCCGGCGCGTTATCGTCGAGCAGCAGCTTCCCGGCACCGACCACCGCCTGCTTGTCGTCGCGGGCCAACTCGTCGCCGTCGCCGAGCGTGTCCCTGCGCATGTCATCGGAGATGGTCGCCATTCGATCGGAGAGCTGATCGACATCGTCAACGCCGATTCGCGCCGCGGCGCCGGGCATGAGGCGGTGCTCACCCGCATCCGTATTGACGACGCGCTGCACCACTTCCTCGAACAATATGGCCGTTCAATCTCGGGCATTCCGGACGCCGGCACGCGGATCTGGCTCCGCGGCGCGGCAAACCTCTCGACCGGCGGCACTGCGATCGACCGCACCGATGATGTGCATCCCGACAATATCGCAATCGCGATCCAGGCCGCCGCAACGATCGGACTCGACGTTGCGGGGATCGACATGATGACTCCCGATATCAGTCGCAGCTTGGCCGAGACGGGCGGCGGGATTGTCGAGGTCAATGCGGCGCCAGGCCTTCGCATGCATATCGCGCCTTCGGAAGGCACGCCGCGCGATGTCGCGGCGCCGATTGTCGCGTCGCTGTTCACGAAGGGTGCCAAGAGCCGCATCCCGATCTTCGCGATCACCGGTACCAACGGCAAGACGACGACGGTCCGCATGGTCGCCAAAATCCTGGCCGGAGCGGGCAAGCGCGTGGGCTTCACGACGACGACCGGCGTGTATGTCGACGGGCGCAAACAAGTCAAATCCGACGCCAGCGGGCCCCAAAGCGCGCGCATGATCCTGCGCAATCCCACCGTCGACGCGGCGGTATTCGAAACCGCCCGCGGCGGCATATTGCGGGAAGGCCTTGGTTTCGATGCCTGCGATGTCGGCGCGGTGCTCAACGTCACCGCCGACCATCTCGGCATGAAGGACATTCACAGCGTCGAGGACCTCGCCCGCGTAAAATCGGTGGTGGTCGAAAGCGTCAAGCGCAGCGGTTATAGCATCCTCAACGCCGACGACCCGCTGACCGTCAAGATGGCGCGCCACGCGCGGGGCGAAATCGTCTGGTTCTCGGGCGCCGCCGACGCCGTTGAGCGCAATCCGATCCGGAACCATATCGAGGGCGGCGGCATGGCCGTAGTCTGCGGCAGCAACTCGATCCTCTTCTACAAGGATGGTGAGCGCTTCCCCGTTCTGCCGGGGAGCGAAATCCCCGCGACACTGGGCGGCGCGGCCGCGTTCAATGTCCTCAACGCGCTCGCGGCGACGGCGATGACCGCCGCTTACGGCATTCCGCTTCCGACGATCGCAGCGGGCCTCGCCGCCTTCCAGCCTTCGTTCGAAGATTCCCCGGGCCGGCTGAACATCGTCGAAGCGCATGGGGTGAAGGTGGTGGTCGATTATGCGCACAACCCCGCCGCGCTCGACGCGCTATCAATTCTCCTTGAAAAGCTGCGCCCGGCAGGCGGCCGCATCCTTGGCATGATCGGCTTACCCGGCGATCGCCGCGACAGCGATCTGCGCGACGTCGGGGCGCAAGCGGCGGGCATGTTCGACGAGATCATGTTCCGCGAGGGACCCGACAACCGCGGCCGCGCCCTCGGGTCGATCAATGCACTGATGGCCGAAGGCGCTCTCGCGGCGGGCAAGGATCCAGCGTCGATCCATTGCCTCGCCAATGAACATGACGCGACCGACTGCTGCCTCGAGCGCGCACGACCGGGCGACATCGTCGTGCTGACTCCGACCGACATCGAGGGCATCTGGGCCCGCGTTCAAAGGTTCGCGAACAGCCCTGCCCCCAAGCGGGAGGAGCGCAGCCCAGTGCTAGGCTATGCTCATGGATAAAGGCAATTGGGCGATTATTGTCCATGGCGGGGCGAAGCCCATCGCGGCCGACGAAGCGGCAGCGCACCGTGCCGGCTGCGCGCGCGCCGCTGAGGCGGGCGCCGAGATTCTCGCGCGCGGCGGCTCTGCCGTCGATGCCGCACGGCGCGCGGTCGTCATCCTCGAAGATGATCCGACCTTCAATGCCGGCCAGGGATCGGTAGCCAACGCCGCTGGAGACATCGAAATGGACGCCGGGATCATGGATGGCGCGACCCTCGCCATCGGAGCGGTGGCCGCCGTCAACCGGATCGCCAATCCAATCGAAGCCGCAGCGGCGATGCTCGAAACGCCCCCGATCCTCCTTGTCGGCAAAGGGGCCGAGCGCTTTGCCTACAAACGCGGCCTGCGATGTACCCCGCCTAGCCCATCGCTACCGAAGAGAAACGCGCGCCATGACACGGTGGGCTGCGTTGCGCGCGACCTAACCGGTCATATTGCAGCGGCGACCTCGACGGGCGGGATATCCGGCACCTTGCCTGGGCGCATCGGCGACGCTCCCTTGCCGGGCTGTGGTTTTTACGCCGATGATGCGATCGGCGGCGTCTCGCTCTCGGGCGATGGCGAGGCGATCGCGAGAACCCTTCTCGGCGCACAAGTCATGCGCGCGATGGAAGACCAGCCCGCCGCCGAAGCGGTTGAGAATATCCATGCCCCGATGCAGCGCCTTGCCGCCGAGGCTGGCGTGATCGCGATCGACGCGGCGGGCCACATCGGCGCTGCGCACAACAGCGAGAATTTCGCTCTCGCCTTCGCGTCGAGCGATCGCATCGACATCATTACCGCCATCCATCAGGATGAACTGAAAGCCGATATCTCGCATGACTGATCGAAACGGACCGCTCATCGCCATTGGCGGACATGAGGACAAGGAAGACGAGCGCATCATTCTGGGTGCGGTCGCCGAACGGCTCAAAGGAGGCCGCCTGATCATCGCTACCGTCGCGAGCCACGAACCCGACGGTTATTTCGATGCTTATAAGGACGCGTTCGGCGCGCTCGGTATCACCGATCTTGTCGAACTTTATGTCGACGATCGCGCCGAGACCAACGACCCGGCACACAAGGCGCTGATCGACGGCGCGGAGGGCATTTTCTTCACCGGCGGCGATCAGCTTCGCATCGTCAGCCAGCTCGGCGACACCCCGCTCGAGGCCGCAGTGCGCGCCTTGCACGCGCGCGGTGGGGTCATTGCAGGGACGTCCGCCGGCGCTTCGGCTCAGAGCGAGACGATGCTCATCGGCGGCAGCGACGGCGAGTCTTATCGCATCGGCGAACTCCATATGGCGCCCGGCTTGGGTCTTATCCCCAATGTCATCATCGACCAGCATTTTGCAGAGCGCGGGCGCATCGGGCGTTTGCTGGGAGCGGTTGCCCATAATCCGCGAATATTGGGTATCGGCATCGATGAGGACAGCGCCATCATTGTTGAGGGCGAGCACTTCACGGTGATCGGGTCGGGCGCGGTGACGATCGTCGATGCCGAACATGTGACGCGTTCGAACGTCGCCGAAGCCAAGCCCAAACGCGCGCGCTCGATCCACAATGTCACCTTGCATGCGTTAAGCGCGGGCGACGAATTCGATCTCGCGACCCGCAAGCCCTGTTCGCCGTCCGACGCGTGACGATGGGGCCGGCGTGAACCGCGCCCATTCGATCAGTCCCCGCGGCCCAACATGAAATTGCGTGGTGCAGGTGCGCCGCTCCGCCCAGAAAACGGACAGACCCAGTCGCTGCCGACAGCGCGCCCCGAATATTGGCGCGCTTCCGACATGGTGCCATGGCGCGCGAGCATCGGATTGACGCCGCCCGCGAGCGCGACATCGCGCGCCAAAATCGTGCTGCGCATCTTGTCATAGACGCCGCTCGCGCGAAGCTGCTCGAATTGGTCGTGCAAGTTGAAGATCAGCGCCGGACGCTCGAAGCGCCGCGCCGGCCGGCTCGCGCGCGGATGGAGACCGACAACGAAGAACGCCTCGCCGCCGAAGCTCAGCGAGAAATGTGGATCGCCAGGATCGGCGCTGACCCGCGGATCGGCCATCTGTCCGTGGAAATCATCTTTCTTGGTCAGCGATTCGAGGCGCTCCCACAGGCAGCGTTCGAACCCTTCCTCGTCGAGCCCGCCATCCTCCTCGAACACGACCGCGAGCGAATGAAATAGGCTCGGCTCGCGCGCATAGGTCCACGCAAGATCGAGCAGATTGGGATAGATGCGCAGGTCGTCCCACGCCGACCGCATGTCGCGGCCGACGACGATCCGGATCTGCCCTTTGGCAAGGGCGGATTTGGCACCCACGCAGGGAAATGCCGGATCGCGCACGAAGGCGTCGAAGCGGCGGGCCAGCGGGTGGTCGCGATCGTCGGTGGGTTGCAGCATGACCGGTAAACCGCTGAAAGAACGTACGGTTGCCGCCGATTAACTTCGGTTATATCGATTTTCGCTCGGTTCGCTTGCGCCAAACCGGGCGGGCGGAACGGTTGGTCGCCATGGCAAACTAGGCGCTTACGAAACGAAGCGGGCCGGCACGGGTTCATTGAAGAGACTTGCCTCTCTCCCACTCATTTTTGGAAGATAACATGGAATTGCTGAGCCCCGACCTGTTCTGGCCGATCCTGGGCGCGGTCGTCGCGGGAGCGGTGATCGGCGCCGAGCGCGAATATCGCGCGAGCCCCGCGGGGCTACGCACGCACATTCTCGTCGGCCTCTCCTGCTGCCTGCTGATGCTTTCGGCGGTCCACCAGATGGCTTGGCTCAATGACGCGCCGGTCGAAGTCGTCCGGATCGATCCCGTCCGCATGGCGCACGGCATTTTGACGGGGATCGGCTTTCTGTGCGGCGGCGTCATCTTTCGTGAGGGACTGAATGTCCGCGGGTTAACGACCGCCGCCTCACTCTGGATGACCGCGACGCTCGGCATCCTGTTTGGGATCGGATTCTACGAGCTTGCGATATTCGGCGCGGCGGCGACGCTGCTCGTCCTCGCCGCCGTCTCGATCACCGAGAAGCGTGCGCCGCAAGGGCGCGTGGTGCATCTCAAGGTGCGGTATCGCCAACCCGATGCCGAAGGTGCGCAGGCATTTGGCACCTTGCTGGCAGGCCATGGACTAGCTTTTATCACGATCGAGCAGTTGCTCGCCGACGAAATCATGGAATATGGCGCGATCGCCAATGGCTATGATGAGGAGCGCGGCGAACGGCTCGCCGCAGCGCTGTCTTCGAACGCCAAGGTGATCGGTTTCGAAATTCGGCCCCAGCAAGCATAGGCACGGTCGTTTCGCTGCACGGGATGTGCGCGACAAACCGATTGATCCAGATCGGCCCGGCAACCTTGAGCCTGCGCCCCGTTTCTCCAGCGAAAGGGAGAAACTCATGACAGCAGCAACACATCGGGCCGCAAAGTCCTCGGGCTTCGGGAAACTTCTCGGCTTCGCCGTCATCGGCGCGCTCTATTGGTTCACGCGCAAGAAAGAGCCGAAATTTCCCAAAAGCGACACGCATTCGGCAGCCTTCGCGGACAGCGAGACCGATCCCGAGAATTTCGACCAGACACGTTCGGCGGGACCCGACGGCATGCGCAGCGATGCGCGGCGTGCGTGGGACGGCGTCGATCAGGCGGCCGACGAGTCCTTCCCCGCGAGCGATCCGCCCTCAACCTATTGATGGATCGAATGCCGAGTACGCCAGAGGAGATTTACATGACCGACAAGCCCCCCACCCCCGGCTCGCTCCCGCCCGAGGGGATCGAAGACCGCGAGAATGTCGGGACGGTTCGTCCCGACGACTATCCGAAAAAGGAACGCGACGACGGCGACGTAACCGGCGCTTCGAACCGCGGCCGCCGCGCGAACAAAGTCGGCAGCGGTCCGGTGACGGGTAGCGGCGCCGGCGCGGGCGGCGCCGGCAATCCCGAAGATTATGATTCGGACCCGCAAGCCGGCGGCGGTCACAAACCGATCCCAACCGACAAGGGACCGAAGACCGGAGCGGATGCGCCGGTTGGCGGCAGCCGCTGACTTCATATCCGCGTAAAAAGCCTCGCGGGCGGCCCATGCCGCCATCAAGACGGTCTATTTTGCGATTTCGCCCTTTACCGCTTCGGCACGCTGCTCCGCAGCCTTGCGCACGGCGTCCGCTTCCTGCTCGAGGCGCTCGGCTTCGATGTCAGCTTCGGTGCGGATGCTGTCGCGCGCCTTCTCGACGGCTTCCTCCTCGGCTTGGCGCGCCTCTTCGGCCGCCTCGGCGGCACGATCTTTTGCAGCGCCTATCCGCTCATTGGGCCCTTCGCCCTCGTAAGGCTGACCCGCCGCTTCGGCGGCTGCCTTGTCCTTTTCGGCGCCGGCCGTCTCAGCGGGCCCCTGACAGGCACCGAGCACCAGCGCCGGGGCGATCAGGAGAATATAGGGTTTCATATGTTCTTCCTTCGGCATGCCGCAGCAAAAGCGCGACGATGAAGGAACGAGTTGCCGACCGCGAAGTTTCGTCTCTCGAACGGAGACTCCATGCAAAATGATGAAATCGAAGTCGCGGCGGTATCGACCATCGATCTCGACCGCTATCTCGGTACATGGTTCGAAATTTGCCGCCTTCCCCTGAAATGGGAGGATGCCGCCGCAAGCGATATCACGGCGACCTACAGCAGAACCACGGATGGGCGCGTGCGAGTCGAGAACCGGTGTCTCGACAAGGAGGGCAAGGCCGACCGGTCTATCGGCGTCGCCGTTCCGCAGGACGCGAGTAATGCGAAGCTCAAGGTCAGCTTCCTCCCCCAATATCTGCGCTGGATCCCGTTTACCCATGGCGACTATTGGGTTCTCGCGATCGCCCCCGATTATTCGGTCGCACTGGTCGGCACGCCGGACCGCGAACATCTCTGGCTGATTGCCAGAACGGCCGCGCTTCCTAGCGAGGTCGTCGAAAATTATCTCGCTGTCGCCAAGACGCAGGGCTTCGACCTCGATCGGCTGATCACACCGAGGCAATCCGGACAAAAAGTCGCCGATGCCGCATTCGGCGACTAGCAGACCGGTAGGCAACTTCCCTCATGCGCGGACGTTTTGAGGCAGGATCATCAAAAGGAAAAGCCATGCGCAACCTCCTCATTCTTGTCTGCTCGACCACCCTTCTTTCCGCGTGCAACGACAGGGATGAAGCCGCTGAGGACAAGCTCGAAAAGGCCGCGGAAACCAGTGCCACCGTATCAGGCCCCATTCCCGCCGCGCTCGGGCTCAGCGAGGCGCAGCTTCTAGGTGCCGACCTGGTCGATGCCGATGGGAAGGAACTCGGCGATGTCGTGCAGGTGCTGCGCGGCCCCGACAACAAGGTTGACCGGCTGCTCGTCGAGATCGAGGACAGCAATCCTGATCGCTACGTCCATGTGCCGATCCTCGGGCTGAAGCCCGTGGTGCGTGGCAACGATACCGACGTCGAAATCTCGATGACCGCGGCACAACTGGCGGCCTTGCCGGACGTCAAACTGCCGGCGCCCTAGAACGCGCGACGCAGCTGTCGGCATTCGTTATGATGCAGGTAACTTCGGATCACGGCACCGACGCATAGCAACTCGCGGCTTCGTCCGTGGGCGCGCGTCTATCCCCGTTCCAGAGCCAACTCTTTCATCGCAGCAAACAGCCCCGCCATCACGGTTGTAGCCGTGATGGCGGGGCTATTTTTGTTCAGGGGATTGGGCCCGGGAGCGACATATGTCGCGCCTCCGGCAAACCCCGCCGCCGATCAGCTGGGGCTGATACGCAGGCGAAGGTTCACGCGGTCGATGCGCGTCTGGATCGCGGCGGCGTCGCGGTCGGACAAATTGCCCATGCGATCGTGCCGCATCCGCTTCTCATCGCGGCGGATCGCCGTCAGCTCGCGCTGGACGCTGGTCGCCGTACGATTATCCAGCCTGCGATCCGATTTCGCGGCACGGACATATTGGTCGAGGTCCGAAACCTGCGACAGGATAGAACGGCTTGCCCCATAGCCTGCACCCTGAGCGCCATCATATCGCGCGCCGTCGCGTGCGGTCGAAATCCAGCGGCCGCGGCTGTCGTAATAACCGGTCGTCGCGCCGGCGTTCCAGCGGCCGTCGGTGCCGTAATAGCCGGGCTGCGGATCGGCGACCCACATGCCGTAGCTGTCGCGGCGCCCCTTTGCGACGCCCGTCGTCCAGCGTCCATTGGCGTCATAATGGCCGACCGTCGCGCCCGCGACCCAGCGTCCGCGGCGATCATAATAGCCGCTGGCGGTACCGCCGATCCACTGGTCCTTCTCGTCATAATAGCCGTTCGACGAGGCGGGCACCCAACGGTTGCGGCTGTCGTAGCTGCCGTTCGAGGCGCCGTCCTCGGCGCGCGCCACCCAGTTGCGGCTCTCGTCATAATAGCCGTTCGGGCTGCCCGCGACCCACTTGTTGTCGCGGTCATAATAGCCGGTAGCGCGCCCGCGGCCCGCCGCACTTGCGTGCCAGGCGCCTTGCGCGTCGTAATAGCCATAGGCGTCGGCGCGGCGATTGCCGGGCGCCGTGCCCGCCGTGGCGGCGACCCAGCGGCCGCGATTGTCGTATCGCCCGGCCGTCGATCCCGCGATCCATTTGTCGTTGCGATCATAATAGCCGTTCGCCGAAGCCGGGACCCATTCGCCGTCCGAGCGATAGTCGCCCTCGCCGCGGTTCGAGCCCGTGTAAGCGATCCATCGGCCGTCATCGCCATAACGGCCATTCGGCGGTCCTTCGAACCAGGTCCCGTCGCGGTCATAATAACCGCGGGCCTCCGACGAGCCGATCCCCGACGCATGCCAGCGCCCTTCCTGATCATAATAGCCATAGGCGTCGCGGCAGTCGCGACCCGGCTTGGCAACCTGATTGGCGAGGATCGCGCCGCCGACCGCGCCGATCACAGTGCCGAGACGCTTGTCGCCCTTGCCTGCGACGACGTTGCCGAGAACGCCTCCGGCACCGGCGCCCGCGACGGTGGCGACGACGCGCGTCGAGCGCTGCTGCTCGCAGCTCGTCTGCGACTGCGTGCGCGCCGAAACCGCGGACGGCACGAGAGCAATGGCGGCGATACTCGCCGCGAAGATGAATTTACGCATTGTGGGAGACTCCTAGAACTGGCGGTAGCCGTTCTCTGAAGCCCCAACCTCTCAACAGACAAATTGTTCCGTCTAAGCCAATATATTACGAAACTTATCCCAATTTATCGAAACATTATGACCCGAATAGGAAATCTCTATCATGAAATAAATTTAGAAATGTGCGATTTTTTGGAGTATATATTTATAGATAAAATTCCCATTTTCTTGAATTACAGGAACATGATATTATATAAGATACGCTTACGTCGCCTGCGACGGAATTTTTATGCCCCGACGTGGGGCGACTTTTCCCTTCTCACGCTTCCAGCGCTGCCGTGCGCTTTTGCCGGCAGGTTCCTGTTTTCGTGAAAGGAAACACCCATGCCGATCGGCAACGTAAAATTCTTCAACAGCGACAAGGGCTATGGCTTCATCGCGAACGAAGACGGCTCGGGCGACAGCTTCGTCCACGCCACCGCCCTCGAACGCGCCGGAATGGCGACGCTCGAAAAGAACCAGCGCCTTTCCTACGAACTGGAGACGGGCCGCGACGGCAAAATCTCCGCGGTCAATCTCGAAACGGCCTGATGCCCGCCTGTGCCGGCAGACCGTCTCACGGCTTAAAGCCGGCACAGTACGACCGGATGCGGCCCTTTCCCCGGGACGCGTGAATAGCTCACAATCATCGGAACCGACATGTTTCAGAATAACGATATCTTCCCGAGCCTCGGTGGCCTCTCGCTGGCCGGCAAGCCCATCCGCTTCGACGATACGTCGCGGCGTTCGCCCATGCGTTCGCGTCACCAAATCAAAGCGCTGATCGCCAGGATAATCGGCTGACCCAGGAGAATTCCATGCCCGTAGCAAGCGACCTTTATCGCGAACATGCCGAACGATGCGAGGCCGAGGCGGCCGGTGCCGTGCTGACGCACGTCCGCGCCCGCGACCTGCGCTCGGCGGCCGCCTGGCACGCCATGGCCGCCCGTCGGTTGAAATTCGAGCGGGCGTGCGCCGAGCGTGACCGGGTTGCGGACGAAGTTCGTGCGCAATGTCTGGCCTAGGCTGGTTTGGAAGCCCTTGGGCAACTAGCCTGTTCGCGCTGTCACTTCTTTCCGTCAGCGGCTGCGCCGATAACCCGGCGCCAGCGAAAATGCCGCCTCGACGCCGAGCAGCGAGGGACGTGCATCGGATTCTGGCGAGGGGGCGTATCAGGCAGCCGAAGACCAGCCGTCCATCCAGAAAGCAGAAAGCGGCATCCTGCCACCCGACATCGTGGAGCAGATCAAGCCACGTTGCCGCGCGCTGGTCATCGCGCACGACGCGGCGGCGGCGAGCGGCGCGCCAACCGGCGCAGAGCCCGAACAGGATCTGCAAAAAAAGAATGCGGCTGGGGACGCGATAGAATTCGTCGATCGTCCCGCGGCGCCATCGGCGGAGCAGATCGCCCAGACCGAGCTGGAGCGCCAGTTCGCGCTCCGCCGACTGTGCGAGAAATTGGGGTTCATCCGGCCCGTCGATCGGCAGTAGCCGGTAGCTGAAAACAAGCGCCGATCCGCCAGCTCCAAAGCCAGGTCAGCGTGAGAATGAGTGGCCGCGTCTCCTGAAAGCCATGAGACGAGAGGACGCCAGGAGACGGGGTTGCCTGCACTACGCGGTGCGGCAGCGAAAGTTGCGCCAAGCCCTATCTGACCCGAGCCAGCCTGCGCGGCCCTATCGTCATGATGCAGGTTATTTTCCGCGTCCGTGTAGCAACCCGCGCGCAGGCGAAGGGTTGGGGATCGTACCGCCCTCGACAGTTCGACGGCGTCACCTTCCAAAAGGATTTCAGAATGTTCGATAACAAGAATGTCGCGACGCTCAATTCGCTGATCGCCACTACCCTCGATAGCGTCGATGGCTATCGCAAGGCCGCCGACGAAGCCAATGCCGCGCAGTTCAAGGACCAGTTTCTGAGCCGCGCCAACGAGCGCCAGGCGATCGTCACCAATTTCCAGGCGAAGGTCCGCGAACTCGGCGGCAATCCCGAAGACGACGGCACCATCCTGGCGTCGGCGCACCGCGCCTTTCTCGGCCTGCGCGACAAGCTGACCGGCGAACGCGACGATGCGGCCGTCGTTGCCGAGGTCGAACGCGGCGAGGACCATATCAAGGCGAAGTTCGAAAGCGCGCTGAAGGACGAGGATCTCGACCCGGCGGTGCGCCAGCTGATCCAGACTGCCTTCACCTCGGTGCGCGAAGGCCATGACCAGATGTCGGCGCTGAAGCATGGGCTCGACGCGAGCTAACTCTCTCCCTTCGGGCAGAGACAGGAAGCGGCGGCCCGACGAAAGTCGGAGCCGCCGTTTTCATGCGCGAGCGAAATCGCCGGAAGCTTCCCCGGCCGCCGCGCGTTCCGCAGAGGGAGACAGATTATGGCCAATGGCTGGGCGCGCGACGGCGCCGTGCAAGATCAGATCGACGATACGGTGTCCGACGCGGTAAAGAGCGCGCGAGCGCGGCTTCCGGTCGGCGAAGGCGCGGATTATTGCGACGATTGCGGCGCGGACATACCAAAGGCCCGCCGCAAGGCCTTGCCCGGGACGCGCACTTGCGTCGCCTGCCAGTCCGCACGCGACGCGGCGATCCGACCGGCAGGGATCAACCGCCGCGGTAGCAAGGACAGCCAGTTGCGGTAGTCGCGGTCCGGTTCAAACAGCCTTCTCGGGCACGTCGCGGGCCATAGCGGCGTCGGGATCGCGGCCGTGACGGCGGTCGAGCAGCCGCATCGCGGGCGTTACGGTCAGGCCGTGAAGCAGGATCGATAGCAGCACGACGAGTCCGACGATCGCCCAGAGCCGCGCGCCTTCGGCCAGCGCCATATGGTTGATCGCATACGCGAGGTAATAGAAAGGGCCGACGCCTCGGATTCCGAAGAAGGCGAGCGTCAGCTTCTCCGAACCGGCTGCCCGCAACCCAGCGAGCCCGGCCATCCCCGCGAGCGGCCTGACGATCAGAATGATCGCGACCGCCGCGACGATGTCCCCGGCGCGAAGGGGACGCAGCAGGCCCTCGACGAGCGCGCCGCCGAACAGGATCAGCAGAACCATCATCGCCAGTCGCTCGACCTGCTCGGTCAGCGCGTGCATTTCATGATTGAAATGATGGTCGCGGTGCGAGCGGCGGAGCGTCAGCGCGGTCACGAAGACCGCGAGAAAGCCGTACCAATTGGCGATCTCGGTGACGCCGTAGGATACGAATGTCGCGGCGATCGCGATGAGCCCGTCGCCCGTCTGTGCGAAACGCGTTTCGGCAGGGACGTGAAAAGTCAGCCACCCGAAGAGCCTGCCGACCAGCCAGCCCCCCGCGATGCCGGCGCCAATCTCCCACAGGACATTGTGCCACAGCCATTTGCCCGCCCATGGCTCGCCTGTGGTTGCCGCAAGCGTGCGCGATCGCCAGGTTGACGAAGGGGAAAGCGAGCCCGTCGTTGAGACTCGCCTCCGAGGTCAGACCGAACCTTACCTCATGCTCCTCGCCCGTACGCGGGGGACCGACCTGGACGTCGCTCGCGAGAACGGGATCGGTCGGGGCGAGGCACGCGCCGAGCAGCAGCGCCGTAATCCACGGAAGGCCGAGCCCCAACCGCCTATGACCGCGATCGCGGCGATGCTGAGCGGCATGGTGATCGCGAGCAGGCGCCAGGTCACGCGCCACTGCCGCCAGCTGAACCGGCGGTCGAGATTGAGCCCCGCCCCCATCAGGGCGATGATGACGACGAACTCGGTGAAGCGCTCGGCGATTTCGGGATAGTCAAGGGGCAGCGGACGAAGCGTCACCCCCGGCAACGCGAAGATCGCGCCGCCGATCGCGATGCAGATGATCGGCAGCGACAACGGCAGGCGTTTCAGCGCCAGGGGGAGCCATGCTACGAGCGCGATCAGCACGCCCGCTCCGGTAAGCCATAATATGTAGGGTTCGAGCGGAGAACGTTGGCACTCCGTTAGACCTGGCGGGCCAGCAAAGCGGTCATTGCGATGCTCGCACCATCAGCGCGCGCCGGTCCGGATCGGGTCGCGCCAGCTGCCGCGTTCGGCGACGAGCGTCAGCGACGCTTGGTTCGGGCTTCGCCCCGATCGATCCGTACGGATGGCCAGCCGGTCCGACGCGATCCCCCTTTCCTTCAGAAAGGTGGCCAGTGCGTCCGCTCGCCTGCGGCCGAGCGACGACGCCGCGACATTTTGCGCATGTTCGTGCACCACAAGCGCTATCCGCGCATCGGCGGTTGCGTCGAGCAGGGTCGCGAGCGTCGCGGCTTCTCTCAGCCCCGCGCGCGACAGCGTTCCCTTTTCCGAGACGAAGGCACCGGGCGCCAAATCGAGGCTCGATCCTCGCGCGCCCGCTGCGGTGAGCCACTCAGCCATCGCCCGCTGGCGCGATCCCTTCGCCGCCACCATCGTCGCGCCGTCGGCGAGGGTAATAATACTCGCGCTGGCGCCCGACGACGGCGAGTTATTCGCGGGATCGCTGCAAGAGTGAAGCGAAGCGTCGCGGTTGTGACGAGGATCGGGACCGTGGCAATCGATAAGAGCCGGCGCATAAGATTCCCTGTGAGAATTTTGTCCCCTTCCAACAAGACGCCCGTCGGCCGCTTCTGTTGCACTGCGAAGCACAGGAACCTTCACCCGTGGCTGGCGTTGACCGCATATCCGGACAGGATGATTTGGCGACGTCGCGAAGCGCGTGCATTTTGGTGCGCGAGCAGGGGCTGACGTGCGTCTCGACAGGAGAGTTTATATGTTCAGATGGGCCATCATTTTCGCCGTCGTCGCGCTCGTCGCAGCGCTCCTCGGCTTCGGCGGCATTGCCGGGCTCTCCGCCGATTTCGCCAAGATCCTGCTCGTCGTGGCCGTCGTACTGGTCATCGTCGGCTTCATTTTTGGCCGCGGCGGAAGCAAGCCGCTCCCGTAAGCGTCCGGGATCGCTGCGCCTCCCTCGCCTGCGTTCCCTGACGGTGCCGGCGGCTTCGCATGAGGCCGCCGGCATAGTTTCGATCCGGGTGCCGTCCGGCTTCACATTTCCGGCTAAACGCCGACAAAAAAGGCCCGCCGAAGCGGGCCTTTCCTTTGGCCAAAGGCGGGCGGCTCAGCCCTTCGAGATCAGCTTCGCAAGCTGGGTGCGATGCGCTTCGACAATGGGCACGATCTCACCAGCAGCTTTTTTCAGACCTTCGGCATCGCCGCCAGCGGCATAGCCCTTGTGGAGCGCCAAAGCCGTGTCATGCGCGGATTTCTGGTGCGCGAGATAGACCGCGTCGATACTCTCCGCATCGGCGTTTCTGATATCGTCCAGCATCGTCTGCTGCGTATCGTCGAGCTTGGGCGGGAGCACGGTCAGCTTGGCCTCGGCCGCGGCCGCCTCGACCTTGGCGGTCGATTTACCGTGATGGTCGATCATCATCTGCGCGAAGGCTTTGACATCCGCGATCGTGGATTTTTCGAGAAGCGCCTTCGAGGATTCGATCTCCCACATATCGCCGGCACCGGCCTTGGCGACATAGCCTGCCGCATCTACCGGCGTCGCGGGCGCGCCGGTAAGCGGCGGCGCGTCGGCGTCGGGCATCGTCTCGGTTACGGTCGCGGTCTCGGCGGGGGCGTTGTCGTCAGCCCCGCTGCACGCCGCCAGCGCAAGGGCGAGCGTCAGGATATAGGGGCTTTTCATGAGGATCTCCGTCGCGGAGTTTCTTCCCCCGCCTCTCGTCAACCCGGGCTGCACCTCGAAGTTCCTCTGCGTTGCGCGCGCATCCCGCGCTTATGCATGACCTGCGGCGGGAAAAGCCCAGGAACACCAGCCCGTCGGTCGGAAGGGCTCCCACCCATTTTCGAGCTGCGCCAGCCGGTCGGCGACCGCATAGATCACGCTGGGATTCACGCCGAGACCGCAATGGCTGCCGTAGACCTCGATGCTTTCGCGGCGCATCGCCTTGTCTTCGCGGCATGTCTGCCAAGCACAAATGCCATCGGATCGGCTGTAGATCGCCGACGAGGGCACCTGCGATGGCCGAGCCAGTTCGACGAACAAGGCGCGGTTCGCGCCATCGTCGCGCCGCGTTCCGCTCGCCATCTCAAAGAGCTTTGCCGCGTTGGTCGCATCGCCATCGTCCATAAACGGCGAGCCGAGCGTGATCACCTGGCGAATGCGGTCGGGCATGCGCCGCGCCATAAGGCGCGCGAAAACCCCGCCGAGGCTCCAACCGACCAAGCTCACCTTGCGCCCGGTCTCCGCGAACAGCGCCTCGACGCGCGCGGCGAGAAGCTCTGCACGCGGTCCGATGGCCCGTGGACCGCGATTGCGACCCAAGCCCCAAGGGCGGGCGTCATAACCCAGCTTGTTCAGGACGGCCCGCAACGCGGCCGTCGACCGGTCGCCCGCCAAGAGGCCGGGCAAGACCATTACGGGATGACTATCTCCGCGCGCCGCCGCATAAAGAAGGCCGGGAAACGTCGCGGCAAGCAGCGACATCTCGGACATCGCTCGTGGGAGTTCCGCAGCGGCGAGCCATGGCGAAGGGGGAGCGAGTTTCACGGCATTCGCGCCGCTTTGTTGTGCTATCATCATGTTGCAGCAAGCTTTAGCCCGCACGTTTGTTGCCCACATTGATCGAGGTCAGTCTCTTTTCGGATCGGTGGCCCGGGCGACACGTTGTGGCCGCTGTAAAAATGGCTGCGCCAACATCCCTATTGGGGTGGATGGCCGGTTGCGGACCGTCCGCAATCAGGACGCCGGTACGAGAAGCAGACGGCTCCGCTAACTGTATTTCCAATACTAAATTGACGGCAGCATCTGCGACGCGAAACCCCACCCTTTAAGGTCGGCGTCTGCGGCGCGGTCGAGCAATTCCGCGGCGTCGTTGATCGTCCAGGCGCCGGCTGTGTCGACATCGGCGAGCGCGTCCCAGCCGATCGGGACGGCGACGGGTGCGCCTTCGCGGGCGCGGGCGGAATAGGGGAGGATCGCGGTGCTGCCGCGCTGGTTGCGGAGGTAATCGATGAAAATCTTTTCCTTGCGCTTGGCCTTGCTCATCGTCGCGATGAAGCGGTCGGGCTCGGCCATGCTGAGCGCCTCCGCGAAGCGTTTCGAGAAATCCTTGTGCGCGTCCCAGCTGTGCCCCGGATCGAGCGGGACGACGACATGCACGCCCTTGCCGCCGGAGAGCATGGCGAAGCTGACGAGACCGATGTCGGCGAGCTGGCGGCGGATGTCGGTCGCGGCCTTCTTAACGTCGGCGAAGGCGAGGCCTTCGTCGGGGTCGAGGTCGAAGACCATGCGGTCGGGCTTTTCGAGGGCATCGACATGGCTGCCCCAGCCGTGGAATTCGATCGTCCCCATCTGGACGCAGGCGAGCAGGCCGCCCAAGTCGTCGACATAGAGATAATCTTCGTGCCCGCCGTCCTTTTCGCGGATCGGGACATGCTGGACATGATCGCCGAACGAGCCCAAGTCATGCTTCTGGAAGAAGCATTTCTTGGCGCGGCCCTGCGGGCAGCGGACGAGGCTGATCGGGCGGCGCGCGGCGTGGGGAAGCATCAGCGGGGCGATGGCTTCATAATAGTCGGCGAGGTCGCCCTTGGTCGCCTTCGCCTCGGGGAAGATGATACGGTCGCGGCTGCTGATTGTCACGTCGCTGGCGGGTTCGGGGGCGGGTTGCTGCTTTTCGGGGGTCACGTCCTTTGCCTCCTTGTCGCTGCGCAGGCCGAGGAAACTCGCATGGCGCACCGATCCGCTGGCGGTGAATTCGGCGAAGGCGATTTCGGAGACGAGATCCGGCTTGAGCCAATGGACCTTGCGCGCTGAGACGGCGTCGACTTCGAGCGGGGCGGTCTGGCGTTCGAGCCGCGCGAATTTTTTCGCGAGGTCGGCCATGGTCGCGGCGTCGAAGCCGGTGCCGACATTGCCCTTGTAGACGAGCTTGCCGTTCTCACGCTGCGCGAGGAGCAAGGAGGCGAAGGGGCGGGCCTTCGCCGACGAGGGGTTCCAGCCGACGAGGACGAACTCCTGGCGGCGGGTGCATTTAACCTTGACCCAATTTTGCGAACGGCGGCCCACATAAGCCGCGTCGGCGCGTTTGGAGATGATGCCTTCCTGCGCCGCGCGGCACATCGCGGCGTAGAGCTTCTCGCCGGCGCCGATGACATGGTCGGCGACCGCAATGGGAGGCTGGGCATCGCCGAGCAGGGCTTCGAGGCGCTCCTTGCGTTCGAGATTGCCGAGTTTGGCGAGCGATTTGCCGTCCGCTTCGAGCAGATCGAAGGCAAAGAAGTGGAGGGCGGTACCCTCGTCCTGCGCGCCGTGGCCGCGCTTGAGCACGGCTTGAAGCGAGGAGAAGTCGGGGTTGCCGTCGCGGCCATAGGCGACGATCTCGCCGTCGATCAGGCAGGGCAGCAGGTCGAGCGCGGCGATGTGGCGGACGAGCGGCGCGAATTTGTCGGTCCAGTCGAGGCCGTTGCGGGTATAGACGCGCACGTCGCCGCCCGCCGCGGCGATTTGGGCGCGGTAGCCGTCGTACTTGATCTCGTGGAACCAGCCGTTGCCGGTGGGCACCGCATCGACGAGCGTCGCGAGCTGGAGCGGGCGGAATTTGGGCGGCTTGCCCTTGGCGGCGGGTTTGGCGATTTTTTTGTTGCGCGCGGCGGCGGCGGCCATCTTCTTCGCAAAGGCGACGCCCTTCGCGCCCTTCAGCGATTGCTCGCCGCCGTCGTCGCCCGCGATCTCGGCCATCGTGCGGCCGGTGAGGATGCTGGTGAGCTGGCGTCCGACGAGATCGTCGCTGCCACCCGCATAGGCGTCGTTCACTTTCCGCAGCAGCCAGTTCTCGCGCTTCTCACCGGGGCGCGTCTTCATGCGGACGAGCAGCCATTCGCCGTTCATCCGCTCGCCGTCGAGGGTGAAGTGGAGATGGCCCTTGTCGATGTCCTTCGCGCTCTTGCCTTCGATGGGCTTCCAAGTGCCGCGGTCCCACAGCATGACCGTGCCGCCGCCATATTCGCCCTTGGGGATGCCGCCCTCGAAATCGGCGTAGCTCATCGGATGGTCTTCGGTGCGCACCGCGAGACGCTTGTCGGCGGGGTCGGCGCTAGGGCCTTTGGTCACCGCCCAGCTCTTGAGCACGCCATCGACCTCGAGCCGGAAGTCGTAGTGCAGCCGCGTCGCGTCGTGTTTCTGGACGATGAAGCGGTTGCCGGCGCCCTTGGCGACCTTGCCCGCGGGCTCGGGGGTCAGCTTGAAATCGCGCTTGGCGTTATATTGGGCGAGGGGATCGGCGCGCGCCATGTCACGCCCTTGTGCGCGCCGGGGCCTTCTTCGCCGGGGCGGCCTTTTTAGCGGGTGGCTTCTCCTCCTCGGCGGCGGCCTTCTTCTGGCCATCGACCGAGGCTTTCAGCGCCGCCATCAGGTCGATGACATTCGAGCCGCGCGACACCGCGGCGGGCTCCTCGACATCTTCGAGCACGCGCTTGCCCTTGGCTTTCGCCTTCTTGGCGATCACGCGCTTGAGCGCATCGACATAGTGGTTGTGATAATCCGACGCGTCGAACTTGCCGCTCTTCTTGTCGATTAGCGTCGCCGCGAGGTCGAGCAGGTCGGCGTCGGGCTTGGTATTGCCGACGTCGCGGAAATAGTTCGCCGCCTTGTTCACCTCGTCGGCGTAACGCAGCACTTCGAGCACCAGCCCGCGGCCGCAGGGGCGCAGGCCGACAAGCTGCTCCTGCCCGCGCACCGACAGCTGACCGAGTCCGACCTTCTTCGATTTCTTCAGCGCCTCGCGCAGCACGATATAGGCCTCTTCGGCCAGTTCGTCGGCGGGCACGACATAATAGGGCTTGGCATAATAGAGGATGTCGATCTCGCCCGCGTCGACGAACTGGACGAGTTCGAGCGTGCGCTTGCTCTCCAGCTTCACCGCTTCGATCTCCTCCTCGTCGAGCAGGACATAATTGCCCTTCGACGTTTCATAGCCCTTGACGATATCGTCGGTGTCGATCGCGCCGATGCCCGGCACGATTTTTTCATATTTGACAGGCTTGCCGCTCGGCTCGTGGATCTGGCGAAAGCTGATTGCGGCACCCGACTTGGTCGCCGGATAGACTTCGACCGGGATTGCCACCAGCGCGAGGCGTATCTGTCCCTTCCAATAGGCGCGTGCGGCCATGGCCTTCCTCACTTTCCTGAAGGAAAATGCACAAGGCCGATTGGCGTTCCACGCCGCCGGAGCGAATGATTGTCGACGAGAGTGTGGCCGTTTGCGGACTGTCAGCTTTGCACCCACAAAACATCAGCACCGGACCTACGGCTAAAATGTTTGGCCGCGTTGACGCAAGCTTGGGGTTGATTTCATTCGTCCATCCATTCAATTTGGCAGTGGGTCGTGGAATGGAGCAATCATGACCCTGTTGCGCACAATGGCTTGCCTCGCTTTGATGATGGTGGCCGCGCCTTATGCCAGCGCTTCCTCTCCAGGTTCCCCGCCCACCGAGGCCTCTCCGCGGGGTGATGCGAGTGCCCTGCAAGCATTCGGTGATGACCCCATGTGGACCATTGTCGTGGACGCGCGCGGAATGAGGATGGCGCTTGACGATGGTGGCGAGCCCGTCTTTCGCGAACTTCCGGCGCCGCTGGTATCGCAGGCGGAAAGCGGCCGCGTTTTCAGGACGAAGACCGCAGCGGGCGAACCGGTCGAGCTTCGCGTAGCCGGAATTCCCTGCGCGGGCTCTTCCGGGGAGCTGCCGCTGCAGGCAGTCCTTTCGGTAGGATCGATGCGGCGCGAGGGATGTGCCCGCGTACTCGAGGATATGGGAGCACGAGTTTCCCGTCCGTTGCTTGGCGATCTCGCGGTCGATGGTCGGATCGTTAGCAAGGGTGGTCCGCCAGGCTATTCTCTGGACATTCAGGAGAGCGGCACGACCTTTACCGTCAGGGGGCGCGTGTTGAACCTGAACAAGCCGGTCGCTCTTCAAATCGCGAATGCATCATGGCCGACGGTCGCGGGCAACGTCGCAACCTATGCGCTCGCAAACGACGACGAGACGGTGACAGCGAGCGCGACGGTCCAAGCAGCCAACTGCAAGGCGAATGGCAAGACCTACCTGCTGACCCTGGCGCTCCTCGTGGATGGCCAGACCTACCGAAGTTGCGCATCGCAGGCGTATCTGACCCTACCGATGCTCTCCCCGCCAACCGTTTTGAGCCCGTTTTGAGGACAGCGACAAGCCCGCAATGCCAGCGGAAAGAATCCGGAACTCTGGAGAGATGATCAGGATGTATCGCCATTTCGTCTTAGCGCTCTGCGCGTTTATGCTACCTGCGATCCTGCCATCGCCGGCCGCAGCGCAGTCGCATCCGGATCCCGAAATCGTTCTTACTGGCACTGAGTCTTACTCAACGGCTGCAGGCAAGTTTACGCGCTATCGTTTCGACGTCCGAAACAAGGATGTTTTTCCTGCGGACCTATTCACAGCATCGCCCGGCCTGCCGCCATGCGGGACCAACGCGAACTCGTCCCGGTCGTGGGTAGATTTCTATGATGCGAGCGGCAAAAGGCTCTACGGCTTCTGCGCACTTTCCTCGTCCGCACAATTGGGAACGATATGGTTCGCCGTACCCGAGGGCGCGCCTCCTCCGGCNNNCCCGCCGCGCCGGCTCCGGCACAATCGTCGGCTGCAGCAAGCACGAATCGGCAGAAATGGGTTGTTCTTCGCAAAGATGCCGAACTGATCTTCACGGCCGACCTGGCCGGTCGAACGGCCGCGGGCACCTTCCCCATGGCGGTCCTGCTCACGCCGCGCGGGCCGCTGGACACTACGCCGGATGGGCCAACGATAATCCCGGTCGACGGGGCGCCTGATTGCAGCGCCGGTACGATCAAATTCTCGGGCCCTAGCCCCTATGTGGAGCAGCTCAACCAGCCCGGCCTTCAGGAGAAGCTACAATATAATTCGGCGGACTGGCTGCCGATGCTGTGCGGCGACAAGGGGTCGTCCTATCCGCCGTTCGCCAATCCGGCGACGCTGTGGTCGGTCTATGGATTGTTCGACAACGCAGGCGGATCTGACCTCTCGATGGGATATCTGAGCATGCAGCCAGGCCGTCTCAGTTTTTTCCGCTCGCCGCTGCCCTTCACTGCCACGCAGATCGTGTATCATTCGAACCTGCCCGTGGGAGGACATTTGGAAGGCGATCGCCAAATCGACTGCGCCGCTCGCCGGGTGAGCGCTCCGAAGTTCGAATTCGTCGACGACATGCTCGCGCGTACGGCCATGCGCCGCCCAGAATGGATAGCGGACGCCGCGCAAGACGACGAGGCGCTGCTGAAATGGCAGTGCGACAAGCTCCCTCCGATTACCATCACCGCAGACTTCACCTATGTCGAAGCTGCGTTCCGAGCGGCCGTCCCCTCTCCCCGGACAGTCTCGCCGAAGACCTGTTCGACATCCGCACGGTCGCGCCCTTCGTCTCGGTCGCGGTCGATGCATCGCATCGCGAGCATTGGCTCCTGAGCGACGGGCGATGGGCGATCCGGCTCGACCTGCATGATGGAACTTTGCTCGGCGGCCCGGTCCTCGTCGAGCACCGAGTGACCGGCCTCGTCTCGGCCCGGCCGAAACTCGAGGCGCTCCGCCAGTTCGTCTTTCTCGCGCAAAAGGGGGATTTGCCGGTTTCGATGATCCCGCGCGAACGCCGGGCCGCCCAATGGATTCTCGAACTGCGCATCGGCGATGCGCTCCTCGACGAGGCGACCCAGCAGGAGATGGCCCGCGCGCTGTTCGGCAAGGCGGTCGCGGCGAAGCGCTGGCGGATCGAAAGCGCTTCCTATCGCCTGCGCACCCAGCGGCTCGTCAAGGCGGCGCGGCGCCGCCTCGCCGATCCGCTTGCCGGCCCCTGGTTCGACTGAGGTCCACGCCCCCTCGCCCGCATCCCGGCGCCGCGCGGATGGCGGCTAGATCATCGACCAGATCTGGTGCGCGCAGAGGACGACGAACAGAATCGAGGCAAGTGCGAGCAGAATGTTGGAGAGCCATCCCGATCGCCATTCGCGCGGGACCGACCGCCCGTTGAGCAACCAGACCAGCGTCAGCGCGAGGAACGGCATGAAGAAGGCGCCGAACGCGCCATATGCGATGATGAGCGCGAACGGCTGACCGAGGGTGAGCAGGACCATCGGGGGAATGGTCAGCCACAGTACGTAGAAGCGGAACGCCGGGCTCGTCTCGAGATCGCTGCGGTCGCCCGCCACATGCGTCCCGCGCAGATTGCGGACGAAGTCGGCGAAGAGCAGCGACACCCCCTGCCAGACGCCAAGAATCGAGGAGAAGGTGGTGGCGACGAAACCGATGAGGAAGATCGTCGCAACGCGCGGCCCGAAGCGCTCGGCGAGCACGGCTTCGAGATCGAGCAGCCCGCGGTCGCCGCTTGCGAGGCTGATTTGCGCGGCGTTGAGCAGCTCGGCGCCGACGATCAGCATCGCGACGACGAAGATGCCGGTGACGATATAGGCGACGCGGTTGTCGAAGCGCATCATCCCCATCCATGCGGGACTGTTCCAGCCCTTGGCATTGACCCAATAGCCATAGGCGGCGAGCGTGATCGTTCCGCCGACGCCGCCGATCAGGCCAAGCGTATAGATCACCGAGCCGTCGGGAAGACGCGGCACCAGCCCGCCGATCGCCGCGCCGACATCGGGGACGACGAGGATCGCGAGGCCGACGACGACAACGAACATGATGCCGATGAAAAGCTTCATCGCGGCTTCGAAAATCGCGTAGCGATTGAGAAGCACGAAGGCGGCGCCGAGGAGACCCGACAGCGCGCCCCACGCCCAGAAGGGCAGCACGCCCGGGAACAGCGCCGATAGCGGCAGCGCCGTCGCGCTCATCGCGGTGCCGCCATAAACGAAACCCCACAGAATGATGTAGATACCGAAATACCAGCTCGTCCAGCGGCCGAGCGAGCGCCAGCCTTCGAGGATCGTCGAGCCGGTCGCGAGATGGTAGCGGCCCGTCGCCTCGGCGAGCGCGATCTTGACGATGCAGCCGATCACCGCCGCCCAGAGCAGCGCATAACCGAAGCGCGCACCCGCGACGAGCGTGGCGACGAGATCGCCCGCGCCGACGCCGGTCGCGGCGACCACGATGCCGGGCCCGACGAGCTTCCAGCGTGCAAGACCGCTTGGCGGCGTGTCGGGCAATCCCTGCGCCTCGGGCACAGACCCTGCTGGCGGTGCGGTCATTTGAGCATGTCTCCGTAGTCGGAAGGTCAAGATTGCGCGCGTGCGGCAAGGGGCGGGAGCGCGAGCATGGCGGCCATCGGCCAGGACATCAACCGGCAGCACCCGCGAGAAGCACCGTCGCGCTGCGGAACAGCATATAGGCCGCCACCGCGAAGATCAGTCCGGCGAAGATCATCGTCAGCGTGCCGCGGCTCGACAATTTTCGTGCGGCGCGGGCCCCGGCAACGCCGCCGACGAGCCCGCCGACGATGAAGATGGCGGCAAGCGTCCAGTCGACGAGACCCGACATCGCATAGCTCAGCGCGGTGGTGAGCCCGAAGGCGGTGACCGCAACGAGGCTCGTCCCGACGGCATTGAGGATCGGCATCTTCGTCGACGCGATCAACCCGGGGACGATGAGGAACCCGCCGCCGATGCCGAAGAAGCCCGAAAAGCCGCCGGTCCCGAGACCATAGCCGAGCACCTTGGGCGCGTTGTGACGATTGCACGCGGCACCCTCGATCCCCGGATTATTCCGTCCGCGCAGCATCAGCACCCCGACGCCGAGCATCAGGAGCGCGAAGAGAAAGAGCAGCTTCTGGCCGTCGATCGCCTTGCCGATGGTCGAGCCCGCCAGCGCGCCGACGACGCCGCTCCCCGCGTAAAGAAAGCCGCAGCGCCATTTGACCGTTCCGGCCCGCGCATGCTGCGCAAGCCCCGAGGCGGCGTTGGCCGCCACCGCGAGCGCGCTCGTCCCGATCGCGACATGCGGGCTGGCGACACCGACGAGATAGACCATGAGCGGCACGGCGAGGATCGAGCCGCCCCCGCCAACCAGCCCGAGCGTGAAACCGACGATCCCGCCCGACAGGCCGCCGAGCAGATATTGGAGCGTGTTGAGCGTCACCCGCCCGAACCAAGCGGCGCGGGCGCCGCGAGCCATTCGCGGCCGCGAAGCATGCCGTTCCAGTAGACGGTCGGAAGAATCTTCTCCTTGAGGAGCCAGGAGAGCCGCGACGGCCGCGTGCCTTCGATCAGCCACTTGGGGAAGGTCGGCAGCAATTTGCCGCCATAGCCGAATTCGGCGAGGACGATCCGCCCCGCCTCGACAGTGAGCGGGCAGCTCCCATAGCCATCATAGGCGGCGACCGGCGCGGCGCCGTCGAGCGCCGCGAGCGCGTTGAGCGCGACCACCGGGGCCTGCTTGCGTGCCGCCGCCGCGGTCTTCGCATTGGTCGTGCCGGCAACGTCCCCGAGCGCAAAGATATTGGCATAGACGCTGTGGCGGAGCGTCGCCTCGTCGACCGCGACGAAGCCCGAAGGCGCCGCGAGCGGGCTCGACGCGATGAACTCGGGGGCGACCTGCGGCGGCACGACATGGATCAAGTCGAAGCGCTCCTCGACGCGGCGGACCGTGTCGCCGCGGCGCTGCTCGAACAGCGCGACCTTTGCCGGACCGTCGACCGAGACGAGACGCGATTCGAGCTGCAGGTCGACGCCGTAGCGCGCGATATAGGCCTCGAGCGCCGGCACATAGGCCGCGACCCCGAACAGCGACGGGGTCGCGGTATGAAACTGGACATCGGCCTGCCCGAGCAGACCGGCGCGCTCCCAGCGATGACAGGAGAGATACATCGCCTTCTGCGGCGCGCCTGCGCATTTGATCGGCATCGGCGGCTGGGTGAACAGCGCCCGCCCGCCGCGGAACCGCCGCACGAGCCGGTCGGTATAGGACGCGAGATCGTATCGATAGTTGGAGGTCACGCCGTCGGCGCCGAGCGCGTCGGCCAGCCCCGGGATCGCGTCCCAGTCGAGCTTCAGCCCGGGACAGACGATGAGCGCGCCATAGCCGAGCACGCGTCCGTCGGCGAGCGTGACCCGGTCGGCGGCGGGATCGAAGGACGCTGCCGCGCCGCGAATCCATTCGGCGCCTTCGGGGATCAGCCCCTCTTCGCCCCGGCGCGTCGCTTCGGCGGCGAAAATGCCGCCGCCGACCATCGTGAAGCCGGGCTGGTAATAATGATCCTCATTCGGCTCGACGATCGCGAGCGACACGCCCGGACGGCGGCGCAAGATGCTCGCGGCGGTTGCGATTCCCGCGCTCCCCCCGCCGATCACCACGATATCATAGCGAGCGATCCCGCCCTCGCTGCCGCACGCGGCGGCCATGCCGGCGAGCTGCTCGGAACGAGCGCCCGAGCGGCAATAGGCAAGGACGGGCACGGGCAGTTCGGCGAGCGCGCGCGCCATCGCGGCGGCATCGCCCTCCACGATGCGTCCCGAGACGACCGGGATATGCATGAAGCGCAGGCCATGGGCCTCGGCCGCCGCTGCGATCGCAGACGCGGCAGGCTGACCCGCTTCCTCGCCGTCGGGGCGATTGCAGACGATCGCGCGAAAGCCCGAGGCGGCAAGCCCCGCGACATCGGCCGGATCGATCTGCGGCGACACGCGAAGCGTGGGGGTCAGGGTCCTGATGCTCATAAACTCTCCGTTCGTCGGGGGGGCCTTGGGGGCCGCCGGCGCTTACAGTCGGTCGACCGGTATCTTGAGGTAGGCGACGCCATTGGCCTCGGCGGGGGGCAGCCGCCCGGCGCGCATGTTGACCTGCACCGCGGGCAGCAGCAGCGTCGGCATCGCGAGGCCGGCGTCGCGCGCGCGCCGCCGGGCGACGAATTCGTCTTCCGAGATCCCGTCACGCGCATGGACATTGCCCGCGCGCTGCTCGCCGACCGTCGCCTCCCAGCGATGCTCCTCGCGCTCCGCGGTCAGATAATCGTGGCACATGAAGAGCGGCGTTTCGGCGGGCAGATCGAGGATGCGCCGCAGCGAGCGGAAGAGCTGCGCCGCGTCGCCTCCCGGAAAGTCAGCGCGCGCCGAGCCATAGTCGGGCATGAACATCGTATCGCCGACGAAGACGACGTCGCCCACGACATAGGCGACGCACGCCGGGGTGTGCCCCGGGACATGGAGCACCGTGACCGGGAGATCGCCGATCGCGAAACGCTCGCCATCGGCGAACAGCCGTCCGAAGTCCGAGCCGTCGCGGCGAAACTCGGCGCCGGCGTTGAAGATATCGCCGAACACCCTCTGGACGTCGCGGATATGCTCGCCGATCGCGATGGTACCGCCAACGATCTTCGCGAGCCAGGGCGCGGCCGAGAGATGGTCGGCATGGGCGTGCGTCTCGAGCAGCCAGTCGATCGCGATGCCCGCCCCTTGCACATAGGCGACGATCGCTTCCGCCGAAGCGGTCGACGTCCTGCCCGACGCGGCTTCGAAATCGAGGACACTGTCGATGACCGCCCCGCGCATCGTCGCGGGATCGTGGACGACATAAGAGATGGTCGAGGTCGCGGGATCGAAGAAGGCGCGTACCGACGCGCTGCCCTTGGCGGTGCCCGCGAGCTGCGCATGGGCGGCGGCCAGCGCCTTGTCTGTCAATGCTTCGCTCATGCCGGGTCGGGTCCGAGGTGCGGCCGCGCGGGATCGCAGCGCCGGAAATGGGCAACGAAGTCGGCGATCGCGGCGATGATCCATTCGGAGAAGCGCGCGCCGGCCTCGGCCGAAGCAAGGGTCGGATCGCCCGCCCCCACACCGTTCGACGCGACTTCGGTGAC
Organism: Sphingopyxis sp. Root1497; assembly: GCF_001427085.1. Lineage (NCBI taxonomy): Bacteria > Pseudomonadati > Pseudomonadota > Alphaproteobacteria > Sphingomonadales > Sphingopyxidaceae > Sphingopyxis > Sphingopyxis sp. Root1497. The sequence continues at coordinate 1,251,810 of NZ_LMGF01000005.1, read as the reverse complement.
GTCGAGCGGCAGCCCGACCTCGAACCCGCCGAAGGTCACGCCCGCAAACAGGCTCGTCGTCGGCAGGCCGAAGGCGTTTGAACGCATCGCGGGGCGCGCCGCGCCCATACGCATCAGTTCGGGCGTGAGATGGAGACCGACCGAGGTGACGGGATCGGCGCCATGGCCGCGCGCGCGGGCGCTGCCGGCGCCATGAACCTCCTCCCAGAGGCTGTCGGGGATCATGCGCCAGAGATTGAGCGAGGCGATCATCACGCCGCGCTCGGCCCTGAGCTTCTGCGCGACCTGCGCGATCAGCGGCGCGTTCGTCGAATGGCCGTTGCAGATGACGATATGGCTGAGGCCATGGTCAAGGAAGGCGGTGACCATGTCCTCGAGGATCATCGAAAAGGTGGCAGCCCGAAGCTGGATGCCGCCCGCGGCGCCGCGGAAGAAATCGGCATGTCCGAACGGCAGCACCGGCGCGCAGATCGCGCCGGCGCGCTCGGCCGCCGCGAGCGCGAGCCGTTCGGCAAGGACATAATCGCCCATCGGCGCGTGCGGCCCCTGCTGCTCCTGGCTGCCTAGCGGCAACAGGATCGGCGGATTGCCCGCGAGCCGGTCCCGAAACTCGGGCCAACTCAGATCCTGAAGCGCGTGCGCGCGCTTCGCGGGCGCGCCCGCGCCCCGCGCCGACGCCCCGACGGTCTCGCTGCGTCCTGCCGCGCGCGCCTTGGTCTTCGCCTCAGCGCTTGCCATGACCCGCGCCCAGATAGATGGCGTTGAACAGAAGCTTGAACGCGCCATGCGTCTGCGCGCGGAGCGCCACTTCGGGGCCGATGAGCACGATCCGGCCCTTGCCGCGATCGACCTCGACGACCGCCGCGGCGCCGTCGAGCCGCTCGAGACCGTGCGCCCAGCCGCTCTTGAGTTTCGGCACGCCGGAAAAGCGAACCGGAACCTGCACCCCGGTCGTACCCGGCTTGAGCTTCCACACCGGGCTGTCGTCGAAGAAGAGATCGACCTTGTCGGGCATGCCGTAAGCGTAGGGCGACGCATGTTCGACCGACGCTTCGACGAGGGCTCCCGGCACATAAAATTGGCTGCGCGGCGGGCGCGCGGTCTTGCCGTCGACCGTCTCCGCGACGGCATCCTCGACCGGCAAGTCCATCGCCTGCGCAAGCGCCTGCGCCGAGCCGCCCATCGCGATCAGCGAGCCGCCGTCCTCGACGAAGGCCTTCAGCGCAGGAATCGTCTTGTCGGCCGTCACCGACCCAAGCCAGGCGCGATATTCGGCCGGGATTTCGTCGGGCTTGGGCTGCTTGTCGTCGCCGCATCCGCGGAACATGCCGTCGCCGCTCGCGCGCCCGGCCTGAAGCTGGAAGGCCGCGTGCGGCATGATGATCACGTCGAAATCCTTGCGGAGCTTTCCGGCATCGAGCTGCTTGGGATAGACGATGGCGAACGGAAACTCATGCTGGTCGAAGATCCAGCGCATCCACCCCGTGGGCATAAGGCCACCGTAGATATCGACGAGCGCGATCCGCGGACGCTTCATCGCCATGCGGTCGCCGGCCGGCGCCGCCGCTGCGCGTTCGACGTCGAGCCCGAGTTCGCTCGCCGCCGCTTCGACGATGCGCGTCGCTGCCGGGCTTGCGGGAACCCAGAGGGCACCGGGTTCGGCCGCGCCGCCGGCAACCGCGACAGGCTGCGACAGCCAGGACACCGGCTGATCCGCCTTCAGCAGGCGGTTCGACAGGATGAAGCTGTTGTTCGCGCCGTGGCCGACGAGATAGCCCGCCTTGCCCTCGCCGACGATCCGCCCCGGACTGGCCGAAACCCGGGTCGAAATGCGCTCGGACGGGACATCGAGCGCGTCGAGCACGCGCTCGAAACCGACGCCCATCTGGAAAGCGGGCGTGTAACCGGTGGCGTCGGCGGGCGGGATCGGCGGGCCGCCGGGATATTCGAAATTCTCCGGATAATCCTGCGGCTCGAACATATCGAGGATATGCGGCCGGTACGCCTGCGCGGTGCGCACGAAATAGGTCCCCGCCGGCCAGGACTTGCCGTTGGCGCTGAACGGCGCGCTGGCGCGATCGACGTCGACGCCGAGCTTGATCAGCGCGTTCAAAAAGCGGATCGCGGTCGGATAGTCGCGCTGGCCGGGGTCGATCACGTAGGCGCGCGCGTCGCGGTTCGCCGGATTCTTCATGACCGCATCGTAGAAGCGGGGATCGATCGAGCTGCTGCCGCGCGTGCGCGTCGCGACGGGCTTGGCGCCGGTCGCCGCCGATGCGGCGTGCATCTCGGCGATCCGCGTCGGGGTCATCGTCCAGCTATCCTCGCTGCCTCGCGCGATGCTGTTCGCGCCCATGCGGTAGATGTTGAAGAGCAGCTTTTCGCGGTTCGCCGCGGCATAGCTCAGCACCGCGCGGTTGATCGTCATGCTATATTCGAGCGACTGGCCGATATGCCATTTCTGGGGCGCGATCGGTGCGGGCTGATTGTTGCCCGGAAGCTGGCGCTCGGGGACGAGCTCGATATCGATCGGAACGGGCTTACCGATCGTCTCGGTGAGGATGCCGATCGCATTGTGGAAATAGGAGATCGAGCGGAGGTTGCCGTTGTACCAGGTGTCGTAATGCGCGCCGTCGCGCGACGTGCCGCCACGCTTGCCCTCGGCGAGCAGGCGCGACTGCATCGCCGCGCCGACTTCCTCGAGGCTCGTCATCACGAGCGGATCGAAGTTGAAGTTGAAGGGATCGCGGAAGGGCGGAATGAAAACGACGGTGCCTGCCGGGCCGGTCTGATGCTGGTTGAGCACGACTTGCGGTCGCCAGTCGCGAAAAAGGACGCGAGTGATATTCTGCGTCTCAGGCATCTCGGCCATGTAGAAGTCGCGGTTGTTATCGTGGCCGACATAGGCGTGGTAGAGCTTGGGCAGGCTTTCGAAGCCCGCCTCGCGCTTCGCCGGATCCTTGATGCGCATATACCAGTTGGCGACGAGCTCCTGCCCGTCGGGATTGTTGGCAACGAAGAGGATGATGACATTGTCGCGGATGCGCTTCGCCTCGGCGTCGTCGCTGTTCACAAGGTCATAGACCTGCTGGATGATCGCCGAATGGGTCAGCGTCTCGCTCGCATGAATGCCGCCATCCACCCAGATCACCGCCTTGCCTTCGGGGGCGAGCGCGCGCGCCTGCTCGTCGGTCAGCCCTTCGGCGCGGCCGAGCCGTTCGGAGATGTCCTTATATTTGCCCAGCATCGCGAGATTCTCGGGCGAGGAGACGATCGCCATGAGCTGGCGCCGCTTTTCGACGGTCGGTCCGATGTCGACGAGCTTTATCCGGTCGCTCACCTCGGCGAGCCGCTTCCAGTAGATCGCCGTCTCGCTGTAGCTCGCGACATAGCGGTCCTCGCCCATATCGTGGCCGAGCACGTCCTTCGGCGTCGGGACGGGGCCCGCGATCGCGGCGCTCGTCGTCATCAGCCACGCGAAGGCGGCGGCGGCGGCCAGTCGTTTCATAAGTCGGGACCCTCTTGGTTGGTTGTTGGCGGCTAGCGATCGAGCGCGGTGGCCTGATCGGGCGCTTTCAGTCGAAGCAGGAAGACGAGCGTCAGCGCGGCGGCCGACATGACGTAGAAGGCGGGCGCCGCGAGCGCGCCGGTCTGCTGGATGAGCAAGGTCGCGATGAAGGGCGCGAAGCCGCCGAAGAGCATCACCGCGCCATTATAGCCGACCGAAAGCGCCGAATAGCGCACGCGCGTCGGCAGGAGTTCGCAAAGAAATGTCGGCGCGCAGCCGCTGTAGAGACCGCTCAAAATGCCCGCGGTGACCGCCGTCGCGTAGATCGTCCACGGCGCCTGGAAACTCGCCATCGCGTGGAAGAGCGGAAAGACGAGCAACAGGAAGCAGGTCGCGCTCGCGACGAGAAAGGGCTTGCGCCCGAAGCGGTCCGAGAGATGCCCCGCGAGCGGGATCACTGCGAGATTGACCAGCGTACCGGCGGTGATCGCGACGAGCACCGTGCCGCGCTCGATATGGAGAAGCTCGGTCGCATAGCTGATGAGGAAGGCGCCAAAGGTGTAGCCCGCGACGCACCAGATGATCGCGACGCCGAAGACATTGGCGACGGCGCCGCGGTGATGCGCGATCACTTCGCGGATTGGGCTCGCCGACCGGTCTTCGCTCGCGGCGCGGTAGCGCGGGGTCTCGCGGACGCTGCGGCGCAGGTAGAAACCGACCGGCGCGACGAGGAAGCCGAGCAGGAACGGAATCCGCCAGCCCCAGTCGATCATCTGCTGTTCGGTAAGCAGCGCGTTGAGGAGGAGCGAGGTGCCGAGCGCCGAAAGGATCGCGACGCTCGTACTGAGCTGCTGGAGCGCGCCGTAGAAGCCGCGGCGGTGCGGCGGCGCATATTCGACGAGGAAGGTGGTCGCCCCGCCCCATTCGCCGCCGGCGGCAAAGCCCTGGAGAAGCCGGCAAATGACGAGCAGGATCGGCGCCGCGATCCCGATCGTCGCATAGGATGGAATGAGACCGGTGGCGCCGGTGGCGCCCGCCATAAGCAACATAGTGAAGACAAGCGCGCTCTTGCGGCCGTAGAGATCGCCGAAATGGCCGAGCACCACACCGCCGACCGGCCGCATGACGAAGCCGACACCATAGGTTGCGAAGCTCGACAGGATGATCGTCACCGGGTCGGCCGCAGGGAACATCGCGTGGCCGATCTGCGCCGCGAAATAGCCGTAGATGATGAAATCGAAGAGCTCGAACCAGTTGCCGATCATCGCCGAGCCGAGCGCGCGCGCGGTTTCGCGGCGCGTCGGTTCGATGCGTCCGGCGACAGCCTCGGTCGCGTCCATCGCGCGCCCTCCCCTAAGCTTTGGCAAGCGACGCGCGGGGCATCACTTCACGTCCGCCGGGGGCGAGGGTTTGACGAGCGGCGTCGAAACATGGCGCGGAGTAACGAGCTCGCCATCCTTGATCAGCCATTGGCCGTCCTTGATGACCTGCTGGACCTTCGCGAGATCGTCGAGATTCTCGTCGGGACGGCCATCGACGATGATGATGTCGGCAAGCTTGCCGGCTTCGATGCTGCCGAGCTCATCGCCCATGTCGAGGAGACGCGCGTTGACGATCGTTCCCGCTTTCAGGGCGTCGGTCACCGAATAGCCGCCGCGAACGAACCATTTGAGCTCGGCGATATAGCTGTTGGGAACCATCAGGCTCGCGTCGCCGATCGTGTCGGTGCCGACGCCCATGATGATGCCCGCGGCCTTCATCTTCTTGAACTCGTCGAAATTGCCCTGGCTCGTCATGGTGAACCGGCGCGACGTCGAACCATAAAAGCCGCCGGCGCGGTCGAGGAGATTCTGGTAGACCTGCAAGGTCGGCACCGCAGCGATCTTCTTCTTCGCCATCTTGGCAATCGCGGCGTCCGACCGCGGCAGCGGATGCTCTATCATGTCGATGCCTGCGTCGACCGCCATCTCGGTGTAGATGGTCTCGCAGTCGCAGGTGACCTTGAGGCCGAGCAGGTGCGCCTCTTCGATCGCTGCGCGCACTTCGTCGGGCGCGAAGTGGCTCGCGATCTTGATGACGCTCGCGCCTTCCTTGAACGCCTTGCGCACCATGCCGCGCCAGGCGTCGGGGCCGTCGACCTCCTTGGCGTAATCGGGACCATGGCTGGGGATCGAGGGACGCTCGGTCGCGTGGCCGCCGGTGCCGGTGATGATCCAGCCCGCCGCGAAGACGCGCGGCGCGGGGATCATGTCCGCGGCGCTCCACTGGCTGAGCAGGAACGGCGCGTTGCTGACGCCGTTGAGGTCGCGCACCGAGGTGAAGCCATACTCGAGGAAATAGCGAAGGTTGCGCTGACCGCGGAGCGTCCCTGCCCCTTCGCTGCCCTGCTCGTCGAACGGCGAGGCGCGGTCGGGATAGGTGACGTGCGTATGCATGTCGATGAGCCCCGGCATCACCGTCTTGCCCGCGGCATCGATGATCTTCGCGTCGGGACCCCAGCCGGTCGCATCGGGCGGCAGAACCGCCTTGATACGATTGCCCTGGATGACGACGGTCGCGGGGCGGACGCCGCCGCTCACCGCGTCAAACAGGCGCCCGCCGCGAATGACTAGCTCGGGGCCGGTTTCGGCGACGGGCTTCATCGGAATGCGCACGGGATCGTCGCTCGTTCGCGCGTCGGGCCCGAGGAACGGGCGGCGGTCGTTGAGCTTGGGAACGGGTTCGGCGGCAGGCGCCTGTGCAGCGGAGGCAGCCGAAAGGGCAAGAAGAGCCGCTGCGGCCGTGGCCCCGAGACAGGTCCTTGCAAGGGACGACTGGAAGGACAGTTTCGCTTTCATGGCGGACAGCGGCTCCTTTGAAGTGAGGGCGAGCACTTGATTCGGCCTGAAAGGCCCGCCCTCGTTGGTTAAGACGCAGCCTCGCGGGTTGACCCCACCAGACTTTTTCAGGTTCATGCTTTTTCTCTGCTCGATCCCGGGCCGGATGCGGCAGCGCGCGCATGCGCGACGACGTCGCGGTGGGTGGCGAACCAGGCTCCGCGCGCGGCGGCATGGCCGAGCAGCTCGTCGAGAATCCAGATGCGCGAGCGCGCGGCGATGATGTGCGGATGGAGGGTGAGCTGGAACAGCCCGCCCGCGTCGCACGCGGCGTCGAGCTCGCGCCGGTAGATGTCGAACACGTCGGCGGGCGCAAGGTGCGGCCGTGCCGATCCGAAACGGTCCATCAGAAAGTAGGGTGCGTCGTCGCGGATCCACTCGACCGGGAGCTCGGCGACGCCGCATTCCTCCCCGTCGAGCAGCAGTTCATAGCAATCCTCGTCCGCCATGAGCGAGCTGTCATAGGCGAGCCCCATGTCGCGGATCGTGCGGAGCGTACCCGGTCCGAAATCCCACGACGGGGTGCGGATGCCGATCGCGCGTTCGCCGCAGACCGTCTCGATCGTGTCGGCCGAGCGCAGCATGAGGTCGCGTTCGGCCGCTTCGGGCAGAACCGAATTGCGTTCGTGAATCCAGCCGTGAAGACCGATTTCATGACCCTCGGCAACAACGCGGCGCTGTTCGTCGGGATGCAATAGCGCGGCAACCGCAGGCACATAGAAGCTCGCCGGCACGCTATGGCGCTTGAGCAGGTCCAATATTCGGGGCACGCCGACGCGCGCGCCATATTCGCCCCAGCTCAGCCGCGAGATCGAATTGCCGCCATCGCGCAGTTCGTTGGTCTCATGATCGCTGTCGAACGAGATGGCGACCGCAAAGCCCTTGCCGTCCGGCCAGGATGCCGGGGCGAGCCGGCGCCCCGCGCGCACGCGGTTCACGCGTCCGCGCCATTCGGCCTCGTCCCATTGCCAGGGCTCGCGTGCCGCCATGTCGGTCATAGTCCTTGCTCCCTCACCGGATGCCGCCATCGACGCTCAATATCTGGCCGGTCACGAACCCCGCCCAGTCCGAGGCGAGGAACAGCGTCGCCCGCGCAATGTCCTCCGCGCTGCCGAGCCGGCGCATGGCGACACCGCCGAGGATCGCCGCTTGCCGCTCGGGGCCATAGGCGTCCCACTGACGGAGCGTCGCCTCGCCAGTGAGCACGAGCCCGGGAGCGATGGCATTGACCCGAATGCCCTGCGGTCCGAGTTCGTGCGCAAGCTGCCGGGTCAGCCCGAGAAGTCCGTGTTTGGCCGCGCAATAGGCCTGGATGCCGGTGAGCGAGGCGCGTAGCGAGGCGCCCGAACAGATGTTGACGATTGCGCCCGATCCGGCGGCCGCCATATGCCGCGTGGCGGCGCGCGACAGCGCCATCGCCGCGTTGAGATTGATGTCGAGCACGACATCCCAGTCGGCGTCGGACAGCGTCTCAAAGGGCTGGTGCTGCTGGCCGGCGACGCCGCCCGCATTGTTGACGAGGACATCGATGCCGCCCGCCTCGCAGGCGACCGCCTCGATCCAGCCTGCCGCCGCCGCGCGGTCGCGAAGATCGACCGCCGAGCAGCGAATCCCCGCGGCGACCGGCGCCTCGAAGCCCGAAGGATCGAGATCGCATCCATAGACATGGGCGCCCTGCGCACGAAAAGCGTCGGCGATCGCGACGCCGAAGGCCGAGCCGACGCCGCTGACAGCGACCGAGCGGCCGACAAGATCAGGCAGCGAAGGCATCGGCGAGCTGCGCGAGATGGGCGTCGTCCTGGACCGCGGCGCCGCTCTCGATCCGATGAATGAGCGCGATCAGCCCCGATAATGCGGGCGTTGCGATACCGCGCGCGGCGGCGAGGTCCGCGACCATGCCGAGCTGCGCATCGACCTCGGTTTTGCGACGGTGAACAGCGAGGTCGCGCCACACGCCCGAATGGGGCTTGGCGCCGCCGCGATAGAAATCGGCGATCGCGCGAATGCTCGCGGCGCTTTCGGCGGCGCGCGCTAGCGGTCCGAACGCCGCAGGCTCGAAACCGTTGAATCCGGCGGGCTCGACACCTTCGGCGCGCGCCGTCCGGATCGCCTCTCCGGCAAGTTTGCGCCAGAGCGGCAGCAGTTCGGGCCGGTCGAGCGTCGCGGCGATGCCCGCATTTGCGGTCGCCTCGGCGAAGAGCAGCGCGGCATAAGCGAGCTTGCCCCAGATGAAGGCCCATATGTCGGGGGTTGCAACCACGTCGGGTTCGAAGTCGCCGAGCAGCCGGAAGAGCTCGCCGAGGCGCACGGTCGTCGTCCCCTCCCATTCGCCAAGCGCCACCGCGCCGCGATTCCCGAGCATGATCCTGCCGTCGCCGGTCCGGTCGGCCCCGAAATTGACGAAGCCGACAACGACGCGGTCGCGCCCGAGCACATCGGCGGCAAGGCGCGCGGCGAGCCCGTTCTGCAAGGTGAGCACGCAGCCGCCGTCGGCAAGATGCGGTGCGATCATCGCGGCCGCGGCGGAAGTGTGGTGCGCCTTGACGCAAATCATGATCTTGTCCCACTGCCCCGTAAGCTCATCGGGACGCCAGGCGCGGACCGGGCCCGCCCGCGAGCGAACAGGACCTTCGATCACGAGACCCCGCCCGGGGTCGCGAAGCGCCGCGACATGATCGCGGTCCATGTCGACGAACTCGACGTCATGGCCAGCATCGACGAGCGCCGCACCGACCGCGCCGCCGACGGCGCCCGCCCCGCAGACGAGGACGCGCCCGCTCACGCGGCGCCGCGATTGTCGAGGCGAGCCGCAATCGCCGAAGCCGCAGCGCGCAGCGCGTCTGCTATCGCCTTTTCCTTGCCGACGAAGCGCGGCGAGATGCAGCCCGCATTGATCGCACCGACGACGCGGCCATCGGCGAGCCGGATCGGCACCGCCGCTCCGGTTCCGCCAAGCGCATATTCCTCGGCAACGACCGATATGCCCTCCCGCGCCGCCTCGTCGATCCGCGCTTCGATCGCGACCCGGTCGGTCAGACTGTGCGGTGTGACCGCGACAGGCTCGATGGAATCCAGATAGGGCGCGCGCGCCTCGCGCGGCATCTGAGCGAGGAGAACGCGGCCGATCGCGGTGCAATAAGCGGGCAGCTCTTGTCCCAGGTCGATATCGTAACGGATATTCTCGTGCGTCACCGCCTTGGCGAGAAGGCGGACCATGCCCTTGTCGGTAAGGGTCGCGAGGATCGCGGTTTCTCCGATCGTGTCGGCAAGCTCGCGCAGCACCGGCTCGGAAACCGCCACGAGCCGCGCCGCCTGGCCGCCCCAGCCGAAACCCCCGCTCCGGAAGTCCGCGTGCAGCCGGTAGCGATCGCCTTCGCCGCGCACCGCATAACCGCGCCCCGCGAGGGTGCGCAGCAGCATCAGGGTGCTGCTTTTGGGCGCGCCGAGCCGCTCGCACGCCTCGGCGAGCGAAAGCCCGTCCTCGGCGCCCGCGAGCAGTTCGAGAAGATCGAGGACGCGCGACGCGGAGCGAACACTATCGTTCATATATGTGAACCTGATTTGTCATGTTGAACGAGATGACAGCAACGCCTATGAGTCGTCAAGCCCTTCGGCCGGGCATCGACTCAGCAGCAAGAAGGCCCATCATGACATCAGACGAACAAGCGGTCGCGACGCTCAGCCAGTGGCTCGCGCTCGAAAGCCCCACCCACGACGCCGCCGCGATCAACGCGATGCAGGACATGATTCTCGAGGAGGTCGCCGGCGAGCCGATCCGGATCGAACGGATCCCGGGCCGCGACGGGCTTGGCGATTGCGCGGTGCTTCACGCCGGCGCCGACAATGACCAGCCCGGCATCCTCATCGTCACCCATGTCGACACCGTCCACCCGGTCGGCACGCTCGCCGGCCCGCTCCCGGTGCGCCGCGACGGCGACCGGCTTTACGGGCCCGGCGTTTATGACATGAAGGGCGGCATCTATCTGGCGCTGGTGGCGTACCGCAATGCGGCACGCCTCGGCGCCGCGATCGGGCGGCCGATCCGCTTCCTCCTTTCGCCCGACGAGGAGATCGGCAGCCCGACGACACGCGCGCTCGTCGAGGACCTCGGGCACCGGTCGAGCCATGTGCTCGTTATGGAGCCCGCCCGGCCCGGCGGCGCGGCGGTCACCGCGCGCAAGGGGGTCGGCTGGTTCGACGTCGAGGTCGAAGGCCGCCCTGCGCACGCGGGATCGCGCCATCAGGACGGACGCAGCGCGATCCGCGAGGCCGCGCGCCAGATACTCAAAATCGAGGACATGACCGACTATGGCCGCGGCACGACCGCGACGGTCAGCAAGGTCGGCGGCGGCACCGCGATCAACGTCGTGCCGCACCAGTGCCGCTTCGCGGTCGACGTGCGCATCACCAATACCGCCGAGGGCGAGCGGATGGAGCGCGCCATTCTCGGCCTCGAGCCCGTCGGTCCCGATATCGCGGTGAAGGTCGGCGGCGGCATCAACCGCCCCGCCTATGAACGCAGCGAAGGCGTCGCCCGCCTGTTCGAGGCGGCGCGGGCGGAAGCCGCGGCGCTCGGCTTCGAGCTTGCCGAAGTCCCGATGGTCGGCGGCGGCTCCGACGGCAACTTTACCGCAGCGCTCGGCATCCCGACGCTCGACGGGCTCGGGGTCGACGGCGACGGCGCGCACACGCTCGACGAATATTGCCTGATCTCGTCGATCGAACCCCGGCGCCGGCTCGTCGAACGGCTCCTTCAGACGCTCTGAGCGAAAAGACCCGCACCGGCGCCGCGGCGAACCGCGATGCCGGTGCGGGGGTGGCCGCGGCACGCGCCCGCTAAGGCGCACGCCGCGTTCGGGAGAGCCCGCTGGAGCCGACGCGGCGATCTCCGCGCCGGCAGCCGTGCTTCAATAGAAGCCAAGATTGTCGATTTCGCCCCAGGCGCTCGCGCCAGCCTCGCGCTGGACGACGACCCCGACCTGCACCAGATCGTCGCCGCGCCAGGACGGCGCGTCGCCGCGGCCCGGACGCGTCGCCACGAGCGAGGCGAACGGCACGCGCAGCTCGGACCAGCCTTCCTTTGCCTCGATCGGTGCCGTGAATTCGCCCGCGAGCGTGTTCACGACGAGGAGATAGCGGCCGGCTCCGCGCATTTCGACCCGCACGCCCGCGAACTTGCGCGCATCGACCGGACGGACGGACCCACGGCTCAAGGGCACGAGAACGCCGCCTTCGGGCTTGTCCTTGAGCGACATCTGCACCGCGAACGCGAGCGCCGACCCGTCGCCGCCCGCGTGCGTCACGCGGTTGGAGACCACCGACGAACGCTCGACGCCGCCGTCCATATCGGTGAGGCGGAGCGTGTCGAGCGAGCTGCGGCCATCGGCGCGTTCGAAATCGTCGATCAGCGGCGCGGCGGGCGCCGCAGGGAGCGTCGTTGCGAGGTTGCCGGCGGGGAGCTTCACACCGCCGCCATGCACAAGCTTGCCGTCGACGAAGACGCTGTCGATCTTCTCGACGTCGCCGATCGTCTCCCAGGGCTTGCCGTCGATGAGAATGAGATCGGCGCGCTTGCCCTTCTCGATCGTGCCGCGGTCGACCGCGAGACCGAGCGCGAGCGCGCTGTTCGACGTGCCAGCGAGCAAGGCGGATTTCGGCGTGAGCCCGGCAGCGACGAGCAGCTCCATTTCCTGGAGCGTCGAGATGCCGTGCTTTGCGCCGCCAATGCCCGCGTCGGTCCCGACCGCGATCATGACGCCGGCCGCATGGAGATTGCGGACATTCTCTTCGGCATAGCCATATTTGCGGATACGCAGGCGCGTCGCGGCATCGTCCTTGCGCCCGGGGCCCATTTCGTCGGGCTTGAGCTGGTAGATGGCGAGCGTCGGGGCGTAGAAGGTGCCCGCTTTCTTGATCCGGGCGATCGCGTCGGCGTCGAGCACGCCGTCCTGGATGCTGTGCGCGATCACGTCGATGCCGGCGTCGGCGGCGAGCTTGCCGCGCTCGACCGTGACCGTGTGGGTGAGCACACGCTGGCCATGCTTGTGCGCCTCGTCGGCGAGCGCCGCGAGCGTCTCGAGGTTCATCGAGGTTTCTTCAGGGAGCTGCCCGTAGCGCCAGCCGTCGGCGAACGCCTTGATATAATCGGGACGGTAGGGCTGGAGCGCCTGGACCTCGCGCCGCGCGCTCTCGGCAGTCGCGACCCATTTGGTGGTGTTGGTATCGCCCCAGTCGGCGCCGTGGCCACCCGGCGTGCTCATGCGCGCGACGAAATTGACGTGCGGCGCATAGATGCCGGCAAGCCAGGCGCGGCGGGGCGCAAAGGCCTCGGGCTGCTGATGGAAGTCGTTTACCGTCGTAACGCCGCTCGCAAGATAGGCGCTCGCGATCTGCGGCAGCGTGCCGGGCATGCCCGACAGCGACCAATGGGTGTGAACGTCGATGAAGCCCGGCAGGAGCGCCTTGCCATCGGCGCGCACGACCTTCGCCCCCTTCGGAACCTTGACGTCGGCGCCGACCGCCTCAATCCGGCCGTCACGCACGACGACGGTGCCGCGATAGGGATCCTTGCCCGTCGCATCGAAGATCGTAGCGCCGGTGATCGCGACCACTTCGCCGCCCGGCTTGGCAAGCACCGATTGGCCTGCCCAGCCAAGCCCGGCGGCAATTGCCGTTCCCGCTACGAGCATCTTCCGAAAACTGGCCACGCGCGTCTCCTCGATTATCTGATTGTCATCCTGCCCTGCTTTGACGCAGCGCCGAAGGATATCCCCACCTCGCCGTTCGGTCCGCGCTCGCCATGTCGCAACAAAATGCGCTTGTCGACCGCATTGCTGCTGCGGAACCTCGCCGCGCCTGCGTCTCTGCCTTCTGTACGCCCCCGCCGGGGCGAAGCCGGAACGGGACAGTCATGAACAGAGCTTTCGCCTTCATCCTCATCTTCGCCATGGTCGCCGGCATCTCGGCCGGCTGGTTCGTCAATTCGCATTTCCCCGCCGCCAAGGCAGCCGAGATCGCCGACAATCTCTCGATCCTGACCGACCTCTTCCTCCGCCTCATCAAGATGATCATCGCCCCGCTCGTCTTCGCGACGCTCGTCACGGGGATCGCGCATATGGAAGATGCCGCCGCGATCGGCCGCGTCGGTGCGAAAACGATGGGCTGGTTCATCGGCGCGTCGATCGTGTCGCTCTCGATCGGGCTCTTCATGGTCCACCTGCTCCAGCCCGGCGCGAGCCTCGCGCTCGAGCTGCCAACGACGGGCGCCGAAGGCGTCGTCGCGACGGCCGACTTCTCGCTCAAGCAGTTCGTCACCCACCTCATTCCGCAATCGATCGTCCAGGCGATGGCCGAGAATGAAATCCTCCAGATCGTCGTCTTCTCGGTCCTCGTCGGCTCGGCCGTCGCCGCGATCGACGACAAGGCGCCCGCCGTTCTCGCGCTCGTCGAGCAGATCGCCGCGATCATGCTCAAGGTGACGGGTTTCGTGATGAAGACCGCCCCGGTCGCGATCTTCGCCGCGCTCGCCTCGACCGTCGCGACGCAAGGGCCCGGTGTCCTCGTCACTTATGCGGGCTTCGTCTCGGGCTTCTATCTCTCGCTCGGCGTGCTCTGGCTCGTCCTGTTCCTCGCCGCCCTCGCGATCATCGGCGCGCGCGCCTTCGGTCTCTTCCGCGGCATCCGCACCCCGGTCCTTCTCGCCTTCTCGACCGCGAGCTCGGAAGCCGCTTACCCCAGGACGATGGAGGAGCTCGAAAAGCAGGGCGTCAACCGCCGCATCGTCTCCTTCGTCCTGCCGCTCGGCTACAGCTTCAATCTCGACGGCTCGATGATGTATTGCACCTTCGCCGTGCTCTTCATCGCGCAGGCCTATGGCATCGACATGACCATCGGCCAGCAGATCACCATGCTGCTCCTGCTTATGGTGACCTCGAAAGGCATGGCGGGCGTCCCGCGCGCCTCGCTCGTCGTCATCTCGGCGACGCTAGCATATTTCAAGCTGCCCGAGGCCGGGCTGCTCCTGATCCTCGCGGTCGATCATCTGCTCGACATGGGCCGCTCGGCGACCAACGTCGTCGGCAATTCGGTCGCCGCCGCGGTCATCGACCGCTGGGAAGGCCGGCGCATGGCGCACGAAGCCGCCGCCGGCGAGCCTGCACCCGCCGAACAACTACCCTCTCTCGCAACCAAGGAGTGAATATGCCTCGTATCGAAAGCCGTCTCGCCAGCCTCGGGATCGAACTGCCTGAGATCTGTCCGCCGGTCGCCAACTATGTGTCGTCGACGCGCTCGGGCAACATCGTGCAGATCTCGGGCCAGCTCTCGACCCATGCGGGTGGCGGGATCAAGGGCATTGTCGGCGACGACTGCAGCCTTGCCGACGGCATCACCGCCGCGCGGCTCTGCGCAATCAACCTCATCGCGCAGTTCAAGGCTGCGGCGGACGGCGATCTCGACCGCGTCGGGCGCGTCCTCCGGCTCGGCGGCTATGTGCAGGCCGGCGCCGAGTTCTTCGAAATCTCCGCGGTGATGAACGGTTGCTCGGACCTCATCGTCGATGTCTTCGGCGAAGCCGGAAAACATGCCCGTTCGGCGATCGGCGTCTACCGCCTGCCGTTCAATTTCGCGGTCGAAGTCGACGCCTCTTTCGAGATTGTCGATTAAATCAATAGACAATTCCGGAACGGCTGCTATGGGCTCCCCCCACATAAAGTTGCCTTCCGGCAGAGCCGGTTGAAATTTTCTGCCGTATCGCGGTGGGGATTTCAATCGGCGTTGCGTCAGAGCGAATTGAGATGGGCGTCAACGATCCATCCGCTCGCATGGAGGACGACACAGGGTCGACAATCAGGGGACATCGCATGCTTAAGCTTAACACACCGCTTCGCCGGGCCTTGCTGCTCGCATCCTCATCGCTTTGCCTCGTCGGCACCGGAACCGCCTTCGCGCAGGACGCCGCGTCCGAAGAGACGAGTGCCGCCGACCCCGCCGGGTCCGAAATCGTCGTAACCGGCAGCCGCATCGCCGGCTCCAAAATCACCGAGGCATTGCCCGTCACCGTCGTCGGCGAAAGCGAAATCGCCGCCACCGCAGCCGTATCCGGCGACGATCTTTTCCGCTCAATCCCGCAGATGGGCGATGTCTCTTTCAACAGCAGCAGCGGCCAGACGAGCAGCAACTTCGCGCGCGGCGACATCGGGTCGGTCGATCTGCGCGGCCTCGGCGTCGGCAACACGCTGGTGCTGCTCAACGGCCGCCGCGTCGTCCAGCATCCGGGCAGCCAGGCGAGCGCCTCGCTCGCTCCCGTAATCACCTACAATACCAATGCGATCCCCGTATACGGCATCCAGCGCGTCGAAGTGCTGCGCGACGGCGCCGCGGCGCTCTACGGCACCGACGCGGTCGCGGGTGTCGTCAACACCGTGCTGCGCGACAATATCAACGGCGGCAGCCTGTCGCTTCAATATGGCGGCGGCGAAGGCACAGGCCTTCGCGAATTCAACGCCTCGGGCTATCTCGGCAAGGACCTCGCCGAGAACCGCGGCAATATCTCGCTCCTGTTCAACTATACGCGCCGCACCGCGCTGACCTCGCAGGACCAGGATTTCACCGCGACCGCCGACCACCGCGACTTTCCCGATTTCGCGGGCACCGTCTTTGCGGGTAACAATGCGCTCGACGATCGTAACACCCTGTCGCCCTGGGGCGACTTCACGACCGGGGTGCGTGTCCGCCGCGGCACCACGAACATCACCACCAATGCCGGCGTCTTCTCGCTCCAGCCGACCGCGAACGGCGGCTGCTCGGCGACGCTCGCCGGCGACATCTGCATCGACGACGGCACACGGGCCACGACCGGCGCCGACCGCAACACCCGCTGGAACGCGCAGGCCAATTATCCGATCTCGATCTCGCCGAAGCTCGACCGTATCAACCTGTTCGCGAGCGGCCATTATGATCTCTCCGACAGCGTCACGCTGTTCGGCGAGGCCGGCTATTATTACGGCAAGACGCGCAGTGTTCAGGACAGCGTTTTCACAATCGGATCGATCCGCATGTCGATCCCGGCGTCGAACTATTGGAACCCCTTCGGCCCCGTCACCTTCGCCAACGGCAGCGTCAACCCGAACCGCCTTTCGGGCATCGACGCTCCCGCCGCGGGCCTCCCGGTGACGATGACCAATTATCGTTTCACCGATCTCGGGCCGACGATTGTCGACGTGACCAACCGCCAGTATCGCGCGGTCCTCGGCCTGCGCGGCGAAGCGCTCGGCTTCAACTGGGAAACCGCTGCGGTCTATTCCGAGTCGAGCGTGCGCGACGTGCAGGACGGGATCAGCGCAACCCTTCTCCAGAAGAATCTCGCGCTTTCGACCCCTGATGCCTATAATCCTTTCAACGGTGGCAACCCCTCCGATCCGACCGGCATCGACACCAGCCCGAGCAACCAGGCCGCGCTCGACGCGATCCGCATCAAGAGCACGCGGCGCGGCAAGGCGACGCTGGCCTTGTGGGATTTCAAGGCATCGAAAGCCGATCTCTTCGCGCTGCCCGCGGGCAATGTCGGCATGGCGATCGGCGGCGAAGTCCGCCGCGATTCCCAGCTCGACGATCGCGACGAGCGCGTCGATGGCACGATCACATGGACCGATACCGTCACCGGAATCGTCCAGCCGAGCGATCTGTTCGGCGTCAGCCCGACCCCCGACACCAAGGGTTCGCGCACCGTCTTCGCAGCCTATGCCGAGCTCGCGGTGCCGCTGATCGCGCCCGAGATGGAAATCCCGCTCATCCGCAGCCTCGAGTTGCAGCTGGCGGGGCGCTATGAACATTATTCGGATTTCGGCGGCATCGCGAAGCCGAAAGTCGCGGCGGCGTGGGACCTGTTCGAAGGCTGGCGCATCCGCGGTTCGTGGGCACAGGGCTTCCGCGCTCCCAATCTCGAGCAGACCAACGCGACCATCGTCACCCGCGGCAACAGCCGCACCGACTATATTCGCTGCGAAGCCGACCTGCGCGCGGGCCGCATCGCGACGTTCGGCAATTGCGCCCAGAGCTTCGTGACCACGGGTCGCCGTGCGGGCAACCCCGACCTCAAGCCCGAGACCTCGTCGACCTTCACCGTCGGCACCGTGCTCCAGCCGCCGATCTTCAACAGCGGCGGCGTCCGCACGACCTTCACCGTCGACTATTGGCAGGTAAAGCAGAAGGGTATCGTCGGGGTCTATGGCGAGGGCAATGCGCTGATCAACGACTACCTCCAGCGTTTGCAGGGCTCGACCGATCCCAATGTCGTGCGCGCCGCGCCGACTGCCGACGATATCGCGCTCTTCGCCGGCACGGGCATCGCGCCCGTCGGCCAGGTCCAATATGTCGACGACATCTACCGCAACCTCGAACCGCAGACGGTTCGCGGCATCGACTTCGGCTTCAACCTCTCGGTACGCGACACCGGCATCGGCAACTTCGACTTCAGCGCCAACGCAGCCTATCTGCTCAAATATTTCCGCGACGCCTCGCCCGACATCCAGACGCTGCTCGATGCGCGCGCGGCGGGAACGATCAACATCGACACGATCATTCCCGAGGGCGGCAGCCTGATCCGCCAGGACGGGCTTCCCAAATGGCGCGGCTCGGCCTCGCTGACCTGGAAGCTCGGCCAGTTCACCGCGGGCGGCTTCGTGAGCTACACGGGAAGCGTGCTCGACAACGACATCTCGGTGAATGGCGAAAATCTGTTGCTCAAATCCTATACGACCGGCAATCTCTATCTCCAGTATGACCTCAAGGGCGGGTTCACCGACGGCACCCAGCTGCGTGTCGGCGTGCGCAACATCACCAACGCGCGCCCGCCGCTCGATTCGAGCGCCTTCGGCTATATGGGTTCGCTCTATTCGCCGAACCCGCGCTACTGGTACGCGAGCGTGAAAAAGAATTTCTGACGCACCACCCGTCCGGCCGCCGCGCACCCCCGCGCGGCGGCCGGAATGCCGCCCTTCCCATCGTTTCGCACAAGGTGATTCCGGCGTGACACGACATTTCTCCGACACCGTCTCCCCGGCCCGCGGCCCCCGCGCCGCGCGCGCCGCGCTTCTCGGCACCGCGCTCGCACTTCTCGCGGGCTGCGCCGCCGATGCCTCCTCGGCGCGTCCCGCCAGCACCCCACCGCCGCTCGCGGAACCGGCTGCAGCGCCGGCGCCCGCACCGTTTGCGAGCACCTATCAGCCGCGTCCCGCCGCCGACACCGCGATCGTCGGCGCCTCGATCCTGACCGGCACCGGCACCGGCACCCGGATCGACAATGGCACCGTGCTGATGTCCGCCGGCAAGATCGTCGCGGTCGGCGCCGATGTTGCCGTTCCCTCGGGGGCGCGCGTCATCGACGGACGCGGCAAATGGGTAACCCCCGGCATCATCGACGCCCACTCGCACCTCGGCGTCTTCCCGGCGCCCGGCGTCCAGGGGCATGCCGACGGCAACGAGAATATCGATCCCTACACCGCGCATGTCTGGGCCGAACATTCGATCTGGCCGCAGGACCCGGTCTTCACCAAGGCGCGCGCCGGCGGCGTGACCAGCCTGCTCATTCTCCCGGGCTCCGCCAATCTCTTCGGCGGGCGCGGCGTCAGCGTGAAAAATGTGCCCGCGGTCACCGTCCAGCAGATGAAGTTCCCGGGCGCGCCCTACACGCTCAAGATGGCGTGCGGCGAGAATCCGAAGGGCCGCTACGGCAGCCGCGGGCGCGCACCCGCCACGCGCATGGGCGAGGTCGCGGGTTTCCGCCGCGCATGGATCGACGCCGCCGAATATGGCCGCAAGGTCGACGCCTATGAAAAGAAGCGCGCGCGCGGCGAAGGCGGCGAGGCGCCCAAGCGCGACCTCGGCCTCGAGACGCTCGCAGGCGTGCTCAAGGGCGACATCCTCGTCCAGAACCATTGCTACCGCGCCGACGAAATGGCCGTGATGCTCGATGTCGGCCACGAGTTCGGTTACAAGACGCGCGCCTTCCATCACGCGGTCGAGGCCTATAAAATAGCCGACCTGCTCGTCGCCGACGACGTCTGCGTTGCCACCTGGGCGACGCGCTGGGGCTTCAAGATGGAAGCCTATGACGCGATCGAGGAAAATGCCGCGATCCTCAGCAAGGCTGGCGTCTGCGTCGCGATTCACTCGGACGAACAGCGCCTGATCCAGCGCCTCAATGTCGAGAGCGCGGTCGCGATGGCCGCCGGTCGCCGTGCGGGCATCGACATTCCGCAGGAAGAGGCGATCAAGTGGATCACCATCAATCCGGCGAAGATCATGGGTATCGCCGACCGCACCGGCTCGCTCGAACCCGGCAAGATGGCCGACGTTGTGCTGTGGAGCAAGAATCCGTTCAGCGTCTACGCCATCGCCGAGAAGGTCTTCATCGATGGCGCGCTCGTCCTCGACACGAGCGATCCCGCCACGCGCTACCGAAGCGATTTTGAAATCGGCCAACCGGTCGGGGAGGAATGAGATGCAACACCGGCTCTCGGCTTTCACAAGCCTCGCTCTGGCCCTCGCCGCGACCGCAACGCCGCTCGCAGCGCAGACCTTCGCCATCACCAACGCGCATCTCCTGACCCCCGGCCCGGTCGGCGAGGTCGAGAATGGCACGGTCCTCGTACGCGACGGGCGGATTTCCGCCGCCGGTTCGAATGTGGCGGTGCCCGCGGGCGTGCGCACGATCGACGCCAAGGGCGCGATCGTCACCCCCGGGCTCATCGCGGTGAACACCGCGCTCGGCCTCCTAGAGGTGAGCTCGGTCGATGGCTCGGTCGACAACAAGACGCATAATTCGGGGATCAGCGCCTCGTTCGATGTCCAGTACGGCCTCAACCCGGCCTCGACGCTCATACCCATCGCGCGGCTCGGCGGCGTCACCCACGCGGTCGTGATGCCCGACTATGACGACAGCGAGAAGGAACGCGAGCTGCCCTTCGCAGGCAAGGCGGCACTGATCTCGCTCGGCGAGGGCGCGGCCATCCTCCACCGCCCCGGCGTCGGCATGATGCTCGAACTTGGCGAAGACGGCGCCGCGCGCATCGGCGGTTCGCGCGCTGCCGAATTCGTCCAGCTACGCCAGATCTTCGACCTCGCGCGCCAGGCGCCGCGCGACGAATATCCGTTCGAACTGTCGCAGGCCGACGTCGCCGCGCTGAAGCCCGTTCTCGCTGGCACGATGCCGCTTATCGTCGTCGTCCACCGCGCCGCCGACATCCAGCAGGTGCTGAAGCTCGCGCGCGACTACAAGCTCAAGATCATCCTCTCCGGCGCCGAGGAAGCCTGGCGCGTCGCCGACGAGATTGCGGCGGCGAAGGTCCCCGTGCTCATCAATCCGACCTCGAACATCCCCGCGAACTTCGACATGCTCGGGGCCTCGCTCCAGAACGCATCGATCCTGAAGGCGGCGGGGGTCGAGATCGCGATCGGCGGCAACGACGCCGGGCACCGCGTGCGCGAGATGCGCTATAATGCCGGGCTCGCAGTATCGCGCGGCCTTCCCTACGCCGCAGGGATCGAGGCGCTTACGCTCGCACCGGCGCGCATCTTCGGCGTCGCCGACCAGATGGGTTCTATCGCACCCGGCAAGGCCGCCGACATTGTGATCTGGGATGGCGATCCGCTCGAGCCGCTGACCCAGCCGACCGCGATCTTCATCGCCGGCAAGGAACAGCCGCTGACCTCGCGCGCGACCGAACTCGGCAAGCGCTACACGCGCTGACGCGCCGCGCCGCGCCCGCCCGAGACGATCAGGACGGGCGCGCCGTTAGCGGCAGCGCGGTGGTGAACTTGATTTCTTCCATCGAGAAGGCCGAGCTCACGTCGGTGAGCCGGATGGAGCGGATGATGCGGCGATAGACCGTGTCATAAGCGGCCATATTCTCGACACGCAGCTTGAGCAGATAGTCGACGTCGCCGGTCATCCGGTAGAATTCGACCACCTCGGGAATGTCGCGGATCGCCGAGTTGAGCATCTCGAGCCAGGCCTCGCTATGTTCCGAAGCTCGCAAGCTCACGAAGACGGTGAGATCGAGACCCAGCGCGCTGGCGTTGAGGATCGTGACGCGGCGTGAAATCACGCCGCTCTCCTCGAGCCGCTTGATCCGCCGCCAGCAGGCATTTTGCGACATATTGGCCTTGGCGGCGACGGCCGCGACCGAGAGCGTCGCATCCTCCTGGAGGAACCCCAGGATCCGGACATCGGCATCGTCGAGTGAAACGCGGGTCATGGCTTTGCTCCTTCAAATTCCTGCGCACCCGCGGTAGCAAGCGCGGTCGGAGAGACGGCAATGCCCTCCCCGCCTTCCAACTCTTTGGCTTCCGCGTCGGCGGCACCGTGCGCCGGCCCGATGCGCGCAATTGCCGTCGTCGCGGCGACGTCCATCGTCACATTGCCGACGGTGCGCACGAGATCGGGGATCATCTCGACGGCGATGAGCAGCGCGAGCGGTTCAATCGGAATGCCCATCGCGACACAGATCGGTGCGATCGAGGTGAGGAAGCTCACCTGTCCGGGAAGGCTCACCGAACCGATCGTCGTGATGGCCGCAACCGCGGCACCCGCCGCGATCGCCGAGGGGGCGAGCGGCAGGCCGAGCCAGTGCGCGACATAGATGGCGACCGCGAGATTCATCGCCGGGCTCGTCACCCGGAAGATCGCGACGGCGACCGGCAGCGAGACGCGCGAGACCGAACGGTCGACCCCGAGGTCGGCCGACGCCTTCAACATCGGCGGCAAGGAGGCGAGCGACGACTGGGTGCTGAGCGCGACCGCCTGCGCGGGCGCCACCGCTTTCGCAAAGGCGAGAAGCCGAACGCGGCCACCGAACACCGCGACGGGATAGGCGAGCGCCCAGGCGGCAAGGCCCGCGCTCGACACGATCACGACATAATGGGCGAGCGCGCCGATCGCCGACGTGCCAGCGCGCGCGCCGACGCCGAAGGCTAGCGCAAGCACACCGATCGGCGCGAGCGCGAGAACCCAGCCCACGATGAGCAACACTGCGCTTGCGATCGTGTCGAAGAAGGCGGTGACCGGCTCGCGCTGCGCGGCCGGTAGGCGCGCGAGCGCGACCGCGAAGACGGCGGTGAAGAGGATAAGCGGGAGAAGCGCGTCGTTTGCGGCCGCGGCGATGGGATTGGTGGGCACGATCGAGCGGAGGAAGGCCGCGATCCCCACCGTCGGCGCCTCGACATGCGCCGAGGTCGTCAGGCTTGCCGCGAGCGAGCGCGCCGCCTCAGCGGGCATCGGGAAAATCCCGAGGAGGGCAGGCACGAGAACCGCCGCCATCGCGGTCGATGTCCAGAGCAGCGCAATGAAGGTGACGACCGAGCGCATGGCCACCCGGTCGCCGCGCGCGCTATCGACCGTCTTTGCCATCCCTGTGATCAGCAGCGAGACGACGAGCGGGATGATCGTCATCCGGAGACCGTCGAGCCAGACGCCGCCGATGCTGTCGGCGATCGAGACCGCGTCGGTGAGACCGGCAAGACCCAGCCGCGTCCATCCCACGCCTAGCGCAAGCCCCGCGACCAGCGAAGATAATATGAGCCAGGTTCTCGCCATGCGACCACTCCTCCTGCCTCCTCGTTGCCGGAGGCCCCTTGGCTTTGACGCGCTACGGACCGAATACCCCATCGTCCAAAGCGCGATTCCGCGAGGAAGTTTCGCGGCCATGCGCCGATTGTTGCAGTATCATGGCGACTCTGGGACATCTGATTCGACCGAACCAACGTCGCTCATGCAGAATTTCGATCATTTGATCGACAAAATACCTACATCTCGGTTCATTCATCCCAACATTTGTCAATTCATCGTCAAAGTCGGTGAAGAATTCACCCCGGCACCCATGTCATAAAATGTCGCCATAAGGGGACGCACGATGACATTCAGCGCCTATGGGGCAGAGTATGAGACTGAAAACGTCACGGCCGGCGATGTCTGGCAGGCGTTCGAATATGTTGCTCCGCCCGCTGAAAAGGCGCAGATCGCGCCTGTCGCTCCAGCCGACGAAGCCGCGCCCGATCTTGTCGAAGCCTTTTGGCCGCATCTCCCGCTGCTCAGGAAGTATCTGCGCCGACGCGTCCCGGCCGCCGACCTCGACGACATTCTGCAAGACGTGCTCCTCAGCATCATTCGCCGCGCCGATGCCGCCGCGGTCGCCCATCCTAAATGCTATCTGTTCCAGGCCGCCCAGGCCGCGCTGATCGATCGCCATCGCCGCCAGACAACGCGCCGCTGCGACTGCCACTGCCAGCTCGACGAGCCCGACCATCCGGTCGACGAGATGTCGCCGCTTCGCATCCTGCTCGCGAAAGACGAGGTTCGCGCGGTCGAGGCCACGCTCAGCCAGCTCCCCGAACGCACGCAGGAAATCCTAGTTGCTATCCGCGTCGAGGGGTCGAGCCTGAAGAGCCTCGCGAGCCGCTACAACATCTCGACGAGCGCAATCGAAAAGCATGTGACCAAGGCCGCAAAGGCGCTCTCGGTCGTCCGCCGCAGCGATCTCGTCGCGGCACACCGCAGCGGCGTGTCGCCGCAGCGGCAGAAACTCCTCTCCAATTCCATCTGAGAAAGAAAAGATAAATGACGCTTAGCAGTATGGTTCACGAGCAGACGCGGCTCATCCATGGCGACAGCCGGTGCGACGCGCTCCAGCGAACCCCCGGCCCTGTTATCCAGCGCGGATCGACCGTGCTGCTTCCCAGCTGCGAGGCGCTCTACGACGGCGGCAAGGTGACCTATGGCCGCGTCGGCCTTTCGACCCAGCGCACGCTGCGCGATGCGCTTCGCGACCTCGAACATGCCGATGAGGCGTTCATCTACCCCTCAGGCCTCACCGCGATCACCGGCACTTTGCTGGCGCTGCTTTCGGCGGGCGACGAAGTGCTCGCCTGCGACACAGTCTACAACCCGACACGGCGCTTCCTCGCCGGCACGCTTGCGCGCTACGGCGTGACTGCCCGCTATTTCGACCCCGCCGACGACGCCGAGTCGATCCGCGCGATGATCACGCCGAAGACACGCGTGATCTTCCTCGAATCCCCCGGTTCGTTGAGCTTCGAGATGCAGGACATCCCGGCGATCGCCGCAATGGCGAAGCAAGCCGGGATCATGACGGTCATCGACAACACCTGGTCGGCGGGCGTGCTGTTCAAGCCGCTCGATCACGGCGTCGACGTGAGCATCCAGTCCCTCACCAAATATGTGTGTGGCCATTCGGACGTGTTCATGGGTCTCGCCGCGGCGAAAGGCCATGCCGCCGTCCTGCTCGCTGCGTCGAGCTACGAGACCGGCTGGGCGGTGTCGCCCGACGATGCCTATATGGCGATTCGGGGGCTTCGCACACTCCATTCTCGCCTCGCGCATCATGGCGCCGCCGCCCTAAAGATCGCCGAATGGCTCGAGGTGCAGCCCGAAGTCCAATCGGTCATGTGCCCCGCGCTGCCGAGCGATCCAGGCCATGCAATCTGGAAGCGCGACTTCACCGGCATTTGCGGCCTGATCGGCGCAGTTCTCAAGCCCGCGTCCGAGACGGCGGTCGCCGCGATGGTCGAGCAGCTTAAGCTTTTCGGTCTCGGTTTCAGCTGGGGCGGTTACGAAAGCCTCGCCATTCCCGTCGACCCACAGCTCAAGGCTCGGACTCACAAGTTAAGCTATCCGGGGCCCTTGCTAAGATTGCACATCGGGCTCGAAAGGGTGGATGACCTCATCGCGGATTTGCGGCAAGGGCTCGACACCCTTTCGCAGGAAACCGCCGCCCCGCAACGCAAGCTGAGGGCTGCAGGATAAGCGCCAAAACCAACGAAAAACGAGAATGTAGCAGGTTCAACAAGGGGGAACATTTTACCGTGTTTAGGAGCAAGACCATGAAAACATACACGAGACTGCTGATGGGGGCGTCCTGCGTCGCCGCCGCCATGTCCATGCCCGCCTTCGCGCAGGAGGCCCCGGCCGACGACACCGGCGAATCGGCATCCCCGTCCGAAATCATCGTGACCGGCACCCGCGGCCAAGCGCGCACCGTGATTTCGAGCCCCACCCCGATCGACGTGATCGGCGGCGAGGACCTCGAAAAGCTCGGCGGCGGCATGCAGCTTCGCGACGCGCTGACGCAGCTCGTGCCGTCCTTCCAGTCGACGACCGTGGGAAGCTCGTCGTTCAACAGCCTCACGCGTCCTGCCGGCCTTCGCGGCTTGTCGGGCGTCCATGTGCTCGTGCTCGTCAACGGCAAGCGCCGCCACAACAGCTCGATCATCGACTTCAACTCGGGCGCGACCTCGCAAGGCGGCAATCCGGTCGATCTCGATCTCATTCCGTCGAGCGCGATCGAGCGCATCGAAGTGCTGCGCGACGGTGCCTCGGCGCAATATGGCTCCGATGCGATCGCGGGCGTGATCAACGTCATCCTGAAGACCAATGACTCGGGCGGCAAGGCGACCCTCGAAGCTGGCCAGCGCTATGGCCGCGACGGCAGCGGCAGCGACGGCGAAACATTCTCGGGCAGCGTCTCGCACGGTTTCGCGATCGGCGACGGGGGTTCGTTCACCCTGTCGGTCGAAGGAAAGAAGGCCAAGGCCGCGGTGCGGAACACCGACGTGACCGGGGCCCTATACTTCCCGCTCGCCGGCGGTGTGCCCGATCCGCGCGAACTCACCGCTGACCGTCGCACCTATCAGGGCGGTCTCCCCGACGTGAAGGACGTCAAGGTCGCGCAGACGCTCGTCCTGCCGCTCGGTAATGTAACCTTCTATTCGGATGGAACCTTCGGCTATCGCGACGCGCGCGTCGGCCAGGCCGGCCGCCGCCCGAACAGCAACCAGAATATTATCGAGATCTATCCGGACGGCTTCACGCCCTATTACACGCTGCAGGAGACCGACTTCCAGTTCACCGGCGGCCTGCGCGGCGAGACGGCCGGCTGGAACATCGATCTCAGCAGCACCTATGGCCGTAACTATGCCAAGAATGGCGCCGAAAACACGCTCAACGCGTCGCTCGGCCCGTCGAGCCCCACCGAGTTCAAGACCTTCAGCTCGGCGTTCGACCAGTGGACGAACAATCTCGACCTGACCCGCCGTATCGAGTTTGGCGGCGACACCGCACTCCAGGTCTCGCTCGGCGCCGAATATCGCTACGAGAATTACGTCACCAAGCCGCTCGACGTCGACAGCTACCGCGCCGGGGGTTACTTCTACCCGACCGGCCCGCTCGCCGGACGCCCGGCACAGGTCGGTGCGCAGGGCGCGATCGTCGTCACCCCCGAGGATGCCGCGAACATCAATCGTAACATCTGGGCGGGTTATGTCGATCTCGCGCTCGACGTCAGTCCGCGCTTCCTCGTCACCGCGGCGGGCCGCTTCGAGCATTTCGATGACAGCTCGGGCAGCGTCTTCAGCGGCAAGGTCAGCGCACGCTACGAGGTCACGGACTGGCTTGCGTTCCGCGGCGCGTTCAGCAACGGCTTCCGCGCGCCCTCGCTCGCACAGCAAGACTTCGCGCAGACATCGACGTCGATCAATCTCGTCGGCGGCGTCTATATCCCGGTGCTCACCAAGATCGTGAAAACGAACTCGGCGGTTGCGCAGGCGCTCGGCGCGCAGCCGCTCAAGCCCGAAAAGTCGAAGAACTTCAGCCTCGGCTTCACCTTGACGCCGGCGGCGGGCCTCTCGCTCTCGGTCGATGCCTATCAGATCGATCTCGACGACCGCATCACCCTCACCGGCCTGCTGTCGGGAACGGGTATCCGGAACATCCTGATCGCCAACGGCTTCTCGGGTGACCAGTCGGTGCGCTTCTTCACCAATGCCGTCGACACGCGCACGCGCGGCGTCGATGTCGTCGGCACCTATGCGTTCGACGTCGGCAGCGCCGGACGCCTGCGCACAAGCGTCGGCTTCAACTATAATGATACCGACATCCGGAAGATCGCTCCCAACCCGAGCGAACTCGCGGGCCTCGGCCTGACCCTGTTCGATCGGCGCACCCAGGGCTGGTTCACCTCGACTCCCAAGACGAAGCTGATCCTCGGCGCCAACTTCGAATCGGGCCCGTTCGCGATCAACCTCAAGGAAACCCGCTACGACAAGTTCAAGTCGCTCGATAATCTCGTCGGCGGCCTTCCCGTCAACGACCAAAGCTTCGGCGCTAAGTGGATCACCGATCTCGAGGTGTCCTACGGCGTGACCGAGAAGTTGCGGGTCGCCGCGGGCGCCTATAACATCTTTGACGTCTATCCGGACCGCACGACCGTCGCCAACACCATCGGGCTCGCACCCTATGGCGCCGGACCGTTCGGCCAATATGGCGGCTATTATTATGGTCGGATTTCGCTCGATTTCTGATCAAGACCATCACTGGAGTCCGTATCTTGCGCGATGAACTGATGCGGATCCTGTCCTGGGCCGTCCTGTCGACCGGCATTGCCGGCGGCGGGGCGGCCGGGACGACCGGTCCGTCCTTCACGCCGGTCCAGACCGCCGACTTCAGCCTGCCCGGCTCGCTGTCGAACAGTTGGGCCGACTTCGACCGCGACGGTGACCTCGACCTCGCCGTCTCGCTCGAAAGCGGGGAGATTCGCCTCTATCGCAACGACCGCGGCCATTTCACCAGCGTCGGCGCTGCCATGGGACTTCCCGTCACCGGCGCCGAGATGCGCGGCCTCGCCTGGGGCGATTATGACGGCGACGGCTGGCCCGATCTTTACGCCGGCGCGACCGAAGAAAACGCCGCGAACCTCTTATTCCGCAACGATCGCGGGCGCCGCTTCGTCCCAGTGACCGCCGAGCCCGTTGCGGCCGGGCGCTCGGCGCGCCAGTCGAGCTGGGTCGATTACGACAATGACGGCGACCTCGATCTCTTCGCCGCGAACCGTTCGGGTCCCAACGCCCTCTATCGCCAGGAGGCTGGTGGCTTCGTGCGCGTCCCCGCTGACCACGCGGGCGACGATACGCGGCCGACCGTCGGTGCCTGCTGGTTCGACTATGACCGCGACGGCGACCTCGATCTCTTCCTCGCCAACCAGTCGGGCGCCACCGATGCGCTGTGGCGCAACGACGGCGAGCGCTTCACCGATGTCGCTCCCGCGCTCGGCATGGACCGCCCGGGGCGCCCGCGCACCGAAGGCAGCGTCGGCTGCGCAGTCGGCGACTTCGACAATGACGGCCACCTCGACCTGTTCGTCACGAGCTATGGCGTCAACATCCTCTACCGCAACAAGGGCGACGGCAGCTTCGAGAATGTCGCGCCGACGCTCGGCCTCGCCGAGGACAATCATGCCGTGGGCGCCGCTTGGGGCGATTTCGACAATGACGGCTGGCTCGACCTCTTCGTCGCCGCCTACACCGGCAAGTCGGGCGCGCAGCAGCCCGCAAACCGCCTCTATCGCAACCTCGGCGGCAAGGGCTTCGAGAACATCCTGCCCGCCGGCTCGGCGCTCGACGTCGCCGATCATGGCGTCCAGTGGATCGACTATGACCGCGACGGTGCGCTCGATCTCTCGGTGACGCGCGGATACACCGACACCGGCGGCCATTTCCTCTTCCACAACGACCTTGGCAAGGAGGCCGCGCGCCACAGCCTCTCGGTGCGCGTGCTCGACAAGGCCGGGCGCTTCACCCGTATGGGCGCCGAGGTCCGCCTGTTCGACGCCAAGGGTAAGATCTTCGCGACGCGCCAAGTCTCGACCGGCGAAGGCTATAATTCGCAAGGCACGCAGCCACTCCACTTCGGCCTCGCGACGATGGCGCCGGTGACCGTCGAGGTCAGCTTCATGGACAAGGCGGGCCGCCGGACGCAGCGGGTCGAGCGTGTCAGCCCGGCCCGCTACGCCGGCAAGGAGCTGGTCGTCCGCCAGCGCTAGCCCCGCCCCGGTCAGCCGCCGATCGGGAAGAGAAAATCACGTTCGACCGGCTCGGGGAGCCGCCGGCGCGAATGATCGCCCATCGGCTTCGCGGGGCGCGCGACGAGCGCATGCGGCGGCCCGACCCTATCGAGCAGCATATCGGCCCACGCCGTCGCGAGCTCGCGGCGACGCGGCATATAGGCCGCACGGTTATACGCCCCCTCGACCTTCTCCTTCGGGATATGCGCAAGCATCAGATCGATGACCTGCCGGTCGTTCTTCTTGCCCTGCCGCTCGGCCCATTCGTTCATGATCGTCGAGAAGGCCGCCCGAAAGCCGTGCGGCACATGATGGCCATGATAGCCTGCCCGGTTGAGGAAATAGCCGAGCGCATTCTCGCTCATCGGCTTGTCGGAGAGCCGGTTGTTCGGGAAGAGCAGCGGACAGCCGCCGGTGAGCGGCCAGAGCGCGCGCATCACCGCGACCACCTGCGGGGTCAGGGGAACGAGATGATCGCCGTCGAGCTCCTCTTTCCGGTCGCGGTCGCCCTTCATACGCGCTGCAGGGATGCGCCAGAGCGGCGCACGGCCGTTCAGCCCCTCGAACTCGTCCCACCGCGCCCCGCGCAGCTCACCGGGCCGCACAACGGTCAGGGCGAGCATACGGAGCGCGAGACGCGTGATCGGCCGCGCATAATCTTCCTCGGCCTTCACGATCATCGTGCGCAGGCCGTCGATGTCGGTGATCGCCGGCTGGCGCCCCCGGCGCATCGGCTTGAGCGCTACCCCGAGCTTCTCGGCGGGATCGCTCTCCATGAAGCCCTTGGCGATGGCATAGACGCATACGGCAGAGATTCGCTGGCGCACACGCTTGGCGGTTTCGATCGCACCGCGATCCTCGATCGCTTTCAGAACATCGAAGACGAGTTTCGGGGTCAGCAGCGAGACGGGCTGCGAGCCGATGCGCGGAAAAACGTCGCGCACGAGGCTGCGCATGATGTCCTCGGCATGGACGACCGCCCATGTTGGCGCGCCCCGCGCATGCCACTCCCGGGCCATCAGCTCGAAGGTGATCCGCGCCGCCTCGATATTGGCATCGACCTGCACCTTGCGGAGCGCCGAGGGATCATGCCCGTCGTCGAGGTCCATGCGCGCCGCGTCGCGCTTCGCGCGCGCCTCTCGCAGGGTGACCCGCGGATAATCTCCAAAGGCCATCGTCTTTTGCTTGCCATCGAACTGGTAGCTATATTTCCAGAGCTTCGACCCGTTCGGCGTCACCAGCAAGAAGAGCCGATGGCTGTCCGTAAGTTTCCAGGGTTTGCTTCGCGCCTTGGCTGCGCGGATTTTTGCTTCGTTCAACATTACCCATCTCCGAGACCACGTTTTGGGGACGTCGAGACCACGGGTCTGAACCACATTCGAAGCGAACGGGCGCGGACCGCTGCGGACGAGCGAATCCGAAAAGTTCAGGTTTTCTGGGAAAAACTCAATCTCGGTGGACTGATACGAACCCCTGCGGAGGGGTAAGTGGCGGAGACGGAGGGATTCGAACCCTCGGTACCGGATTTACCAGTACGACGGTTTAGCAAACCGTTGGTTTCAGCCACTCACCCACGTCTCCGCATGGTCTGTCGCGCTAACGACAGGCTGGCTTAGGCGGGTCGCTATAGCCAGCCGTCCCGCCCCCCGCAACGGCAAACATTACCATTTTTTTCACCCGGGCATCGGACCGGCGCCGAAATCGATTCGGCCTGGCGCAAAATCGACTCAGGTCATCGCCGGTTCATTGCCCGCCGGCCAATTGGAGTCATGGTAAATATTGCCCTGCGGCGCGATCGCGCGTCGCCGGCCCGGAATTTGGGGGAATATCATGCGTCAGTCGCTTTCCAGTCTCGCCTTGATGGCCATCGCTTCGATCGGCCTCTCCGTGTCGCCGCTGCCCGCGGCGGCGCAGATGACGCAGATCGATCCCAACAGCGCGATCGATGCCGATCTCGACAACCCGGCCCCGCCGCCGCCAGCCACCAGCACGACGAGCGGCGATACGTCCTATGACAGTGATCTCGCGACCGGCGATCAGGTGACCTCACCCGACACGGCGGCGACCCCGACCACCGGTCCCGAAGCTGCGGCGACGAACGCACCCCCGGGCTCGACCTACAAGAAGGACGATCTGATCGGCGCCGCCGAGGGCGTGTTCGGCAAGGGCGCCCAGGGCCTTGCCGGGCTGATCGAGGATATTCTGAAGAAGCAGGGCGAGCCCAATGCCTATATCGTCGGCCGCGAAGCCGGCGGTGCGCTGGTGCTCGGCGTGCGTTACGGCTCGGGCACCCTGTTTCACAAGATCGAGGGCGAGATGCCCGCTTACTGGACCGGCCCGTCGATCGGCTTCGACGCGGGCGCCAACGCCGGCAACACCTTCGTCCTCGTCTACAATCTGTTCGACACCCAGGATCTCTACAAACGCTATCCGGCGGGCGAAGGCGCCGCCTATCTGATCGGCGGTTTCAACGCGTCGTACCTGCGCCGCGGCGACGTCGTGCTGATCCCGATCCGCGTCGGTGTCGGCGCGCGGCTTGGCGCCAATGTCGGCTATATGAAGTTCCGCAAGAAGCAGAACTGGGTCCCCTTCTAAAAGCGCCCTTCCCCCTTGGACGCTTCGAACGCCCGTGCCGCAAGGTGCGGGCGTTTTGCGTGAGGGAAGACCGAATGACCGGTTCGACCGATTGCGGACAACAACGGCTATCGGCATAGCTCTACTTAGTGAGGTGAGTATGCGAATAGAACCGATCGAGATTTACTCCGATGCGACCAATGCTGCCGTCATGCGGCATCCAGGCCGCAAATTCCCTGGGATGCTGATCCAAGGGGACACCCTTCACAGTTGGAGCAGCATGGCAGCGGCTGCTCTTGCGGGCGCCGAGCCAGATTCCGACCATTGGTACGACCTGAAAGAACTAGCCGATGTGCTACAGGAGCGTGTCAATTTCTATGCTCAGACCATGCAAGAGCATGGCCTAAAACTGCCCTTTTATGATGGGAGCGAATGACCGCTTCGCACCCCAAAGCCACCGCGCTAATCGCCGTCGAAGGCGATCAACGTCTCGCACGCCAGTCCGGCCGCCGTCAGCCGCTGTGACCCGCCGAGATCGGGCAGGTCGATAACGAACAGCGCCGCCGCCACCTCCGCCCCGGCATTGCGCATCAGTTCGGCAGTGGCGAGGATCGTGCCGCCGGTAGCGAGCAGATCATCGACCAGCACCACGCGGTGACCGGGCAGCACCGCGCCTTCGTGCAGTTCGAGCCGGTCGACGCCATATTCGAGTTCATAATCGACCCCGATGGTGACGCCGGGCAGCTTGCCCGCCTTGCGCACCGGGACGAGGCCCAGCCCCATCGCGGTCGCCATCGCGGCCCCGAACAGGAAGCCGCGCGCCTCGACCGCAACGATCAGGTCAGGCGCATGGCTTGCCGCGCGAACGGAAAGACGCCGCACGGCTTCGGAAAAGCCGGCGGCGTCCCCGATCAGTGTCGTGATGTCGCGAAACTGGATGCCCGGCTTGGGAAAGTCGGGAATGGTGCGGACCAGCGACGCGAGGTCGAGGTCCGGCTGCGGCGGGAGGGCGATCATGGGACGCGCCCTCCCTAGTCCGCTCAATGCTTCTTGTCGGCCCAGATGTTCCGGTACGACAGATAGGCGAGCACGCTGAACATCGCCAGGAAGATCACGACGGCCCAACCGACCTGCACGCGCTTCACCAGCTTCGGCTCGGCGGTCCAGACGAGGAACGCGGTGACGTCCTTGGCCATCTGGTCGACCGTCGCCTTGGTGCCGTCGGCATAGGTGACCTGGTTCGGAGCCAGCGGCGGCGCCATCGCGAGATTGAGGTTCGCAAAATAGGGGTTGTAGTGCAGCCCGGTGCCCGGCTTGAGTTCGGCGGGCAGGTTAGCCGGCGGGTTCTTGAACCCGGTCAGCAGCGAATAGACATAGTCCTTGCCGCCTTCGCGCGCCTTGGTGATCAGCGACAGGTCGGGCGGCAACGCATTGTTGTTCGCCGCACGCGCCGCGGTTTCATTGGCATAGGGCGACGGGAAATAATCCGACGACAGCCCATCGCGGGTTGCCGGTTCGCCGGTGTCGGGGTTGATCGACGGAACCTGGAAACCCTTGGCGAAGGTCTTCACCTGGCCTTCGCTGTAACCCAGCGCCTCGATGTCGCGGAAGGCGACGAGGTGTAGGCTGTGGCAGGCCGAGCAGACCTCCTTGTACACCTGCATGCCGCGCTGCAGCTGCTGCTTGTCCCAATGGGGCAGCAGGCCGTCGCTGGCGAGCTTCAGATGCTTGGGATGTTCGTGAAACTTGTGGGCGACATTCTCTTCATTGCTGAGCGGCGTCGTGAGAATCGCGAGCACCAGCGCGGCAATGAAACCGAGGCCGACGAGGAATCCGAGCGGACGAACCATGGCTGTATCAGCTCCTATTAAAGTCCGGCGCTCAGGCCGTGGCCGCCGACGGCGTGTCGGCATGCTTGGCGAGAACCGCCTCGGTGATCGAATTCGGCATCGGCAACGGACGTTCGATGCGCGACACGATCGGCAGGATCACCAGGAAGTGGGCGAAATAATAGATCGCACCGATCTGGCTCATGATCACATAGGGCTGTTCGGCCGGCTGCATGCCGCAGAAACCCAGGATGAACACGTCGATCACCAGGACCCAGAAGAACCAGCGATAGATCGGGCGATAGGTCGACGACTTGACCGGCGAGCTGTCAAGCCAGGGCAGGAAGAACAGCACCGCGATCGAAGCGAACATCGCGATCACGCCCCACAGCTTCGCGTCGATCCACAGGAAGTTGAAGGTGAAGGCCTTCAGGATCGCGTAGAAGGGCAGGAAATACCATTCGGGAACGATGTGCGCCGGGGTCGAAAGCGAGTTCGCCGGGATATAGTTGTCGGCATGGCCCAGCATGTTCGGGCTGAAGAAGGTCAGCGCGGCGAAGATGAGCAGGAAGATACCGAGTCCGAAACCGTCCTTCGCGGTGTAATAGGGGTGGAACGGGACGGTGTCCTGTTCGTCCTTCACTTCGATGCCGGTCGGGTTCGACGAACCCGGGATGTGCAGCGCCCAGATGTGCAGGATGATGACACCCGCGATCACGAACGGCAGCAGATAGTGCAGCGAGAAGAAACGGTTGAGCGTGGCATTGTCGGGGACGAAGCCGCCGAGCAGCCATTCGCGGACCGGTTCGCCGACGAGCGGTATCGCCGAGAAGAAGCCGGTGATCACCTGCGCACCCCAGAAGCTCATCTGGCCCCACGGCAGCACATAGCCCATGAAGGCGGTCGCCATCATCAGCAGGAAGATCACGACGCCCAGCAACCACACCATTTCGCGCGGCGCCTTGTACGATCCGTAGAAAAGGCCGCGGAAGATGTGGAGATAGACGACGATGAAGAACATGCTCGCGCCGTTCATATGCGCATAGCGGATGAACCAGCCGGCGTTCACGTCGCGCATGATATGCTCGACCGAATTGAAGGCGACGCCCGCATTGGCGGCATAATGCATCGCCAGCACGATGCCGGTGATGATCTGAATCGCCAGCGCGGCGCCGGCGAGGACGCCGAAATTCCAGAAATAGTTGAGGTTGCGCGGCACCGGATAGCCGGCACCGATCGCGTTGTAGACGAGGCGCGGCATTGGCAGCTTCTCGTCCAGCCACTGCATCAACGGATGCTGCGGCTGATATTGCTTGGCCCAGGGAAAGCTCATCTTATCTCGCTCCTCAGCCGATCGTCACGACGGTGTCGCTGTCAAAATTATAAGGCGGCACAACCAGATTCTTGGGTGCCGGACCTTTACGAATGCGCGCCGCGGTGTCGTAGTGCGACCCGTGGCACGGGCAGAAATAGCCGCCGAAATCACCACGATTCTCGCCCTCAGCAGCGCCGAGCGGCACGCAGCCCAAATGGGTGCAGACGCCGAGCGTGATCAGCCAGTTTTCCTTGCCGGGCTTGGTCCGCTGGTCGATCGTTTCGGGGTCGCGCAGGTCACCCAGCGGCACCGCTTTCGCCTCGGCGATTTCCTTGGCGACCAGGTTGCGAACGAACACCGGCTGCTTGCGCCAGCTCGTCTTGATCGCCTGCCCCGGCTGGATTGCCGAAATATCGATCTGGGTCGTCGACAGCGCGAGCACGTCGGCCGACGGGTTCATCTGGTTGACCAGCGGCAGCACGACCGCGGCCGCACCGACTCCCGCAAAGCTGACCGCTGCAATGTTGATGAAATCACGGCGGCGCACCCCGTCTTCGATTCCGGCGGTGTGTTCGGTTTCACTGGCCATTCGATTGCCCTTGTATGGCTGAACTGACAATTTCCCCGGGCTGAGGGCCACCCTGATTGCGCGCGCACGAAATGGCGCGCCCCGGCGGCCCCTCCGGGAATTGCGGGCCTGATAGCCGCACAGTCGGGGCTTGCCAACAGGCAATTTCCGCTTCTTTGACCGGATCATGTCGCGGCGCCGAAACGCTCGATTTGCGACGCCGCGCGCCCTAAGGAAAGCGCATGGAAATCGCCCTGTTTCAGCCCGACATCGCGGGCAATGTCGGTACCACGCTGCGCACCGCCGCCTGTTTCGGCGTGCCCGCGCATATTATCGAGCCGTGCGGCTTTCCCTTCTCCGACGGCGCGCTGAAGCGTGCAGGCATGGATTATGCGGTGCGCGCCAATGTGCGGCGCCACCCAGACTGGGACGCGTTCCGGATATGGTCGCAAATCGGCGGCCAGCGGCTCGTGCTCCTGACGACGACGGGGGCGACGCCCCTGCCCCGGTTCGATTTCACCGCAAGCGACATCCTGCTGTTCGGATCGGAAAGCGCGGGCGTCCCGCATCATGTCCATGCGGCGGTGACCGCGCGGGTCGCGATTCCGATGAGCCAGGGCTTTCGCTCCTTGAATGTCGCGGTCGCGGCTGGCATCGCGCTCGCCGAAGCGCTTCGGCAGACGAAAGGTTTTCCCGCATGATTTCGCTCGATCCCCAGCAACAGGCCGCGCGCGACTGGTTCGAATCGCTGCGCGACCGGATCTGCGCCGAATTCGAGGCGATCGAGACCGAAGCCGGCAGCGACGCGCGCTTCGCCTATACGCCGTGGGACCGCGAGGCCGAAGGACTCGACTCCGGTGCAGGCGGCGGCGGAGTGCGCGGGGTGATGACCGGCCAGGTATTCGAAAAGGTCGGGGTCAATGTCTCGACCGTCGGCGGCCAGTTCGCCCCCGATTTCGCCGCGTCGATCCACGGCGCGGCCGAGGACCCCAGTTTTTTCGCGACCGGGATCAGCCTCGTCGCGCATATGGCGAACCCGCATGTTCCCGCTGTGCATATGAACACGCGCTTCCTCGTCACGACGCGGCGCTGGTTCGGCGGCGGCGCCGACCTCAATCCGCCGATTCCCTATGCCGAGGACACCGACGCCTTTCATGCCCGGCTGCGCGCCGCCTGCGCGCCTTTCGGTCCCGAGGTCTATGAACGCTATGCCAAATGGGCCGAGGATTATTTCTATATTCCGCACCGCGGCGTCCATCGCGGCGTCGGCGGCATATTCTATGACCATCTCGAAACCGGCGACGATGCCGAGTTCGACCGCAATTTCCAGCTGACCCGCGCGGTCGGCGAGGCCTTCCTGGATATCTTTCCGCAGATCGTGCGGCGACGCATGGGCCTGCCCTTCACCGACGCCGACCGCGAGGCGCAGCTCATCTGGCGCGGCCGCTATGCCGAATTCAATCTCGTCTACGATCGCGGCACCCTGTTCGGGCTCAAGACCGGGGGCAATATCGACGCGATCCTGATGAGCCTGCCGCCACTCGCCAAGTGGAGCTGATGCGAAAAGGGCGCCCCGTTTCCGGAGCGCCCCTTCTTTTGCTTTGATCGGCTCACCTCAGGCGAAAACGTCCGGCGAACCCTGCACCCCGATGCAGCGATAGATGCCCGCCGGCATCGACACCGACACCAGAACCACCGGCACATAGATGACCAGCGCCATGATGAGCGCGCCGATCATCGCGCCCATGCCCGCGTCGGGCGTCATCATCGCGCTCGCAACCCCGCCGAAGACCATCGAGACGATGAAAAAGAAGACGAGAAAGAGGAGGATCATCAGGAAATTGAAGCCGACGATCGTCCATTGCGATGCGCTCGTCAGCCTCCACGATTCGGCGAAGGCCGAAAAGGGATTCGACGAACGGTTCACCGCCATCACCGGGCCGGCGACCGTCAGACGGCCAAAGAACCACAGGAAGAAGACGATCAACGCGACATAGAAGATCACGCCGAACAGGATGAGTCCGGCCGATGCACCGCCGGTCGCGAAACTCTCCAGCGACATCCCGCTGGCACCGAAAATGCCGAGCGCCAGCAGGCCGACGATGAACAACACGATGTAGAAAACGATCATCAACGCGATCTGCACGACGAAGTTGGCGAGCATCAGCGCGGCGCCCGCGCCCAAGCCCCAGCCGATATCGCTGGCAGGCTCGCCGCCGACCAGTCCGGTCCGCCAGATCAAAAGGCTCGCCGCATAGACGATCGTCCCGGCGATGAAACCGAACAGAATGATCGACCCGAAGGCTCCGAATGCGGCCGACGGATCCCCCTGCGCCATCATCATGGTCATCATCGCATTGCGCAACAGCAACCAGCCGAGCAGGCAGGCGATCACCACCGCGCCACCAAGCCACAACAGCATCTGCATCCAATTGGTCTTCAGAAACCCGAAGGTCTCCGAAAAAGCGGCACCGATACTCATCTTGACCATGATTTTCCCCCTTTGTTGAACTTGCCCTTGTTCCTTTTTGTGCGCCCAATGTCCCTCATTAGCGGGCCGTCGTCCGGTTTGCGATCACTTCATGACGTCACGGACAAAGGCCTCTTGCGTTTCCCTCAGGATAATATGGCGTTGCCGCCGGTGAGCGCCAACTGACGGTAGGTCGCGGCGCTGATCGCGGCCGAGACGATGCCGCCGACCGCCGCGACGCCGCCTTCGACGAATCCGGTCAGCATCCGTCCGATACCGTCACCGGTCCCCACGACCGCGCCAATCACCCCGCCGAGGAGCAGTGCGACGATGATGATCACGAGTGTGACGAGAAACAGAAAGAGCGCAATCCGCCAACCATTGCCCTTGGTCAAACGCCAGCTTTCCTGGATCGCGACGACCGGATTATACTGGGTGCGATCGGCAACGACCGGCGAGGTCACCGCGAGCCGCCCCCACAAATAAGCGCAGATGCCGAGGATCAACAGCGCGCCGACGAACAACAGCAGCGCGCCGACGGCGCCGCCCCCCGCCGTGATTCCCGGCATGATCGCCAGAACCGCAATCAGGCCCAGCCCGACGCCGAGGATCAGTTGGATCGCGATCATCGTCGGGATCATCTTGAGCGCGAAGACGAGCGCGTCGCCGACGCTGGTGCTGGTCCGCGACAACCAGAGGCGCAGGATACCGACCCCGCCGATCGCCGAAATCACGCTGACGAGCAACTGATACGGCACGGCCTGCCGCGCGCTTTCGCGAAACGTCATCATCATCTGGTCGAATGTCGCGCCAGCGGCGGGCTCGATCGGGACCGGCCCGAACCAGGCGACCGCGAGCGTCGGCAGAAAGAGGAAGACGGCGGCGATGGTGCCCGTCAATACGCTGTGCGACCGCAGCAGGACCAAGCTGTCTTCCCACGCCGCGCCCATGTCGAATTTTGGCATCTAAATCCCGTCTCTGGTTGACCCGTTGACGCGGGAGACTGGCGGTCTTGCTCCCCGATGTCCAGCCATGTTAACGATTTAGCGCGCGCCCCTTGCACTCGCTCGCGCGTGGGAGCAGGAGGCGGCACGATGAGGCATCTGCCACCGCCCCTATGGACCGTTTCGCCGGGTCTGAGCGATTATCCCGCCGCGCTCGCCGACATGGAGGCGCGCGCGGCGGCGATTTTCGCGGGCGAAGCAAGCGAACGCATCTGGCTGCTCGAACATCCGCCGCTCTACACCGCCGGGACCAGTTCGGATCCTGCCGAGCTGCTCGACCCGCGTTTCCCGGTCTATGACGCCGGGCGCGGCGGGCGCTACACCTATCACGGCCCCGGCCAGCGCGTCGGTTATGTCCAGCTTGACCTTTCCAAACGGGGCCGCGACGTGCGCGCCTATGTGTCGGCGCTCGAAGGCTGGGTGATCGATGCGCTTGCCGAATTCGGCGTCGCGGCACGCCGCGCCGAAGGCCGCATCGGCATCTGGACCGACGACGAAAATGGCCGCGAGGCCAAGATCGGTGCGATCGGGGTGCGCGTGAAGCGCTGGGTGACGATGCACGGCGTCTCGCTCAACGTCGCGCCCGACCTCTCGCATTTCGGCGGCATCGTGCCGTGCGGGATCGCCGAATTTCCGGTGACCAGCCTCGCCGCGCTCGGCAAGGCGGCGGATTTCCCTCAAGTCGATGCCGCGCTCGAACGCGCGCTTCCCGCCTTTCTCGACAAAATTTCGGCCAGCGACTAGGACAAGATCATGACCCGCATTATCCTCCCCTCGCTCCTGATCCTCGCCCTCGCCGCCTGCGGCAGCGAACCGTCGGGCAAGACGACGACCAAGCTCGAAGCGGTCGAGGTCGAGCCGGGCACGATCAGCGATTCGATGATCATCCTCGACAATGCGAGCGGCGACGGCACCGCGGTCGACAACAGCGTTCCCGACGATGGGACGGCGAAGCCCGCACAGAAGGACGAGCAAGCGGCCGACCAGGCCGACGCCGAAGAGACGAGTGGCGAGGGCGAAGCGATCACTGTCCCCGTCGGCAAGAAGGCCGACACCCCGGCGCCTGCCAAAAAGGCCGGCGAATAACGCTGGGTTAGCGCAGCCCCAAACTCTTGTGCGCCTGGAGCGACAGACGCCAGCGCGGGTCTTCCATCACCAACTCGATGCACGCCTGGACATTGGCAGCGGCATTCGGATCGTCGAGCGGCTGCACCAGCAGATGCCCGAAATCAAGCGTCGCGAACCGTGCAACATCGCTGCCCGGCTGCGGCCATACTAATTTCAGTTCGTCGCCACTCGTCTGCACCAGTTCGCTGCCCGCCTTCGGGCTGATGCAGATCCAGTCGATGCTGCGCGGCACGGCAAAAGTCCCGTTGCTCTCGATCGAGATGATGAACCCTTGCGCGTGCAGCGCGTCGATCAGCGCATCGTTGACCTGCAGCATCGGCTCGCCGCCGGTCAGCACGACATAGCGGTCGGCCTCACCCTCGCCCCAGCTCGCGGCGATCGTCGCGGCGAGCGCCGTCGCGTCCTTGTACTTGCCCCCCAATGTGCCGTCAGTGCCGACGAAGTCAGTGTCGCAGAATTGGCATATCGCCTTGGACCGGTCCTTCTCGCGACCCGTCCACAGATTGCAGCCGGCGAAGCGGCAGAAGACCGCGCGGCGGCCCGCCTGTGCGCCCTCGCCCTGCAGCGTCAGGAAAATCTCTTTGACCGCGTAGCTCATGGTCAGGCGTAGCGCGTCGGGTCGGCGAGCCCGGCATCGGCAAAACCCTTGCTGCGCAACCGGCAGCTGTCGCACGCGCCGCAGTGCAGCCCCTCTGGCGTCGGGTCGTAGCAC
Source organism: Sphingopyxis sp. Root1497 (assembly GCF_001427085.1). NCBI lineage: Bacteria > Pseudomonadati > Pseudomonadota > Alphaproteobacteria > Sphingomonadales > Sphingopyxidaceae > Sphingopyxis > Sphingopyxis sp. Root1497. The sequence continues at coordinate 1,210,916 of NZ_LMGF01000005.1, read as the reverse complement.
GACCAGCTCATGCCCGCCTCCATACCGAGCCGCGCCGCCTCGGCGGCGATATCGGCCTTGGTCATATGCTGGAGCGGTGCGTGGATGCGGAAATCGACACCCTTGTCGCCGTCGCGCGTCGCGAGCCGCGCCAGTTTTTCGAAACCCGAAATGAATTCGGGGCGACAGTCGGGATAGCCCGAATAGTCGAGCGCATTGACCCCGATGACGATGTCCTGTGCGCGCCGCGCCTCGGCAAGGCCGAGTGTCAGCGACAGGAAAATCAGGTTCCGTGCAGGCACATAGGTCACCGGTACCTCGTCCCCGACGCCGTCCTTGGGCACCGCGATATCGTCGGTGAGCGCCGAACCGCCAAAACGGCGCAGGTCGAGCGGCAGCACGATATGCTCGGCCGCCCCGACATAGCCCGCGATGCGCGCGGCCGATTCCAGTTCGACGCGGTGACGCTGATTATAATCGATCGTCAGCGCGACGATGCGTGCGCCGGCCTCTTTCGCGAGGCCCGCGCAAACCATCGAGTCGAGCCCGCCCGACAGGAGGACGATCAGCGTTTTTCCGGCTACGTCTTGCATCGGCGCCAGATAGGCCCGCGTCGCCGGGCGTGCAAGTGCTGCGCCGCACCAAAGAAACGGGCCGCATGACAGGTCACACGGCCCAGTTCGGCATGAAAGCCGTTAGGGAGAAGGACACACATCGGTGCGTCGTGACACCCGGCTTAGCGGCTTTTGGTTAACGGATTGTTACGGCAGGGTGCGGCTCAGTTCGTGCAGGCGCCGCTGCGCCGTGCCTCATAAGCCTGCGAGAAAGGCTTCCCGTCGGCGATTCCTTGCGTGTCGATCTGGACCAGGCGGTTCGTCTCGGACCGGATCGTGGTGCGGCCGTGGCCCGCGCCCGGACAGGTGTAGTGCACCGTTACCGACTTAGGCGTGTCCTCGATGACATAGCGCGAGCAGTTCGCGCGCGGGTGGTAAATCTGGATCATCCGCCGCGCGTCGCCGAAACACATCGTCTGGGCGACGGCGTTGTTGCCGCGCTCGCGCAGCTGCCAGCTGCCCTTTTCGAGGCCATCGAGCATCGCCAGCGACGGCGCCTGCGCGGGCACCGCCGTCGCGCCGGCCAGCATCGTGGCCGCAAGGACCCATTTCATCGGGGGAGAGAAGATCGCCATGTACACCTATCCAACGATTGCCCCCGTCGCGGGCAAACATGCGACCCTGTGAAGGCAAAATAGCGTTTCGGCGCCGCGATTTCAACCGCTTGGCGCTGAAAAACGTCCGTTCGTCGTCAGCCGGCTCAGTTGGGGGTGGCGATTTCGCCGAGCGGGATCGGGAAAATCCGCGAACAAAAGGCGCAATCGACGACGATATTGCCAGCCTCGTCGGCCATGTCGACGCGCTCGGTCTCGGGAAACTGCCGCAGCACCCCGGCGAAATAATCGAGGCTGCACCGGCAGCCGCGCGACACGGTGATGCCCGATTCGACGCGCACCTCATCCTCGTGGAACAGCCGCCATGCCAGCGTCTCGAGCGAATGCGCGGGGTCGGTCAGTTCCTCGGGTTTCAGCGTCATCGCGATCGTGCGCGCATGCTCCCATTCGGGATGATCGTGGCGCGTGTGCAACCGGTCGCGACCGACCTCGCCCTCGGGCAGGTGCTGGAGCAGCAACCCGCCCGCGACGCAGCCGGCTTCATGGTCATGGCGCGCGGCGAGCCTGATCAGGCTCGGGATCTGCTCGGACTGTTCGAAATAATGTTCGGCCGCATCGCCGATCGACACGCCTTCGAGCGGCACGATCCCCTGATAACGCTCGTCGGTCGCCGGCTGGTCGAAGGTGATCGCGAGAAAGCCCTCGCCGAACAGCGCGAACAGCGTCGGGTCCGGTCCGACCTCGGCCAGCCGTTCGGCGTCGAATTTGAGGTAACCGCGCAGCTCGCCGCCGCGATAGTCGCAGACGAGCAGTTCGATCGGCCCGCCGCCGGTCTGCGCCTGCAGCGTCAATTGCCCGCCATCGGTCTTGAGCGTCGAACCGAGCAGCACGGTCAGCACCAGTGCCTCGGCGAGCAATTTCTCCGCCACCGGCGGATAGCTGTGGGCGCTCAATATCGTGTTGAGCACCGGCCCGAGCCGGACGAAGCGCCCGCGCACATGGCGCTCGGCAATGGTAAAGACCAAAGGCTGGTCGAACCAGGTTTCGACGGTGTCGCTCATAACTTCCCTAGCGCCCACAACAGGACGGATTTCTGGGCATGGACGCGGTTCTCGGCCTCGTCCCACACACGCGACTGCTTTCCGTCGATCACCGCGTCGGTGACTTCCTCGCCGCGATGTGCGGGCAGGCAGTGAAGGAACAGCGCGTCACCCTTCGCCGCGCCCATCAGCCGTTCGTCGACCTGATAGGGCGCCATCGCCGCGAGCTTGTTATGCGCATGATCCTGCCCCATCGACACCCAGGTGTCGGTGACAACCAAGTCGGCGCCCGTCACTGCCTCGCGCGCGTCGCGGACGATGTCGACGCGCGCGCCCTTGGCACGCGCGGCCTCGATGAAGCCCGCATCAGGTTCATAGCCCTGCGGCACGCCCGCACGGACGTTGAAGCCGAACAGCCCCGCCGCCTCGATCAGCGACGCCAGCACATTATTGCCGTCGCCGAGCCAAGCGAGTTCCAGCCCGGGCAGTGCCTTGCCGCTCTCGACGATCGTCAGCAGGTCGGCGACGATCTGGCACGGGTGCGACAGGTCGGTCAGCCCGTTGATAACCGGGACGCTGGCGAAATGCGCCAGTTCCTCGATCTTGTCGTGCTGATCGGTGCGGATCATGATCGCATCGGCATAGCGCGACAGCACGCGCGCGGTGTCGGCGATCGTCTCGCCGCGGCCGAGCTGGCTCGTGCCCGCGTCGAGGATCATCGGCACCCCGCCCAATTGGCGGATCGCGATGTCGAACGAGCAGCGCGTGCGCGTCGAATTCTTCTCGAACACCATCGCCAGCACATGGTCGGCGAGCGGCTTGTCGGCGTCGGGTTTCGCCTTCGGCCAGCCGGCGCGCGCCGCCTTGCGGTCGATCGCGTCCGACAGCATCGCCGCGATCGCATCCCCGCCCGCATCGGACAGGTTTAGAAAATTCGGCATCAGCTTTCGGGCGGCGTATAGCTCGCCGCGCCCGCCGACAATTTCTCGATGCACTCGTTGATGTGCGACTCTTCAATGTTGAGCGGGGGCAGGATGCGGATGACATTGTCGCCCGCGGCCACCGTCAGCAGTCCGTGATTGTCGCGCAGATGCGCGACGAAGGCGCGGCTGTCGCTCTTCATCTTGACGCCGAGCATCAGCCCCATGCCGCGCACGCTCTCGAAGAGGTTGTCGTGGTTGGGGATCAACTGCTCGAGCGCGCCGCGGAGGCGCTCACCGGTTGCCTTGACGCCTTCGAGGAAGCCCTCCTCGAGCACGACGTCGAGCACCGCCTGCCCCGCCGCCATCGCGAGCGGGTTGCCGCCATAGGTCGAGCCGTGCGTGCCGATCACCATGCCGCGCGCCGCCTTTTCGGTCGCGAGGCACGCGCCCATCGGGAAACCGCCGCCGATGCCCTTGGCGCTGGCGAGGATGTCGGGGGTCACACCGAACTGTTCATAAGCATAGAGCGAGCCGGTGCGCGCGACGCCGCACTGGACCTCGTCGAACACCAGCATCAGGTCGCGCTGGTCGCAGATATCGCGTAGCGCCTGCAGGAACGGCTGCGACGCCGGACGGATACCGCCCTCGCCCTGTACCGGTTCGAGCAAGAAGCCCGCGGTATTGTCGTCCACGAGATCCAGCGCCGCATTGACATCGTCGAACGGTGCATAGGCGAAACCGGGCAGCAGCGGGTCGAAACCCTTGCGCAGCTTCTCCTGGTTGGTCGCCGAGATCGTACCGAGCGTGCGGCCGTGGAAGGCGTTGTTGAAGGTGATCAGCGTGTGCTTGTGCGCGTTGCCCGCGCTCGAATGATAGGCGCGCGCGGTCTTGATCGAACATTCGACCGCCTCGGCGCCCGAGTTGGTGAAGAAGACGGTGTCGGCAAAGGTGTTTTCAACCAGCCGCGCCGCATAGGCTTCGCCCTGCGGGCTGCCGTACAGGTTCGAGACATGCATCAGCGTCGCAGCCTGATCCTGGATCGCCTTGGTCAGGTGCGGGTGGCCATGGCCGAGCAAATTGACCGCGATGCCGCTCGCGAAGTCCAGATAACGCTCGCCGCGCTCGCCGATCAGATAGGCACCCTCGCCTCGCACCGGACGCACACCGCACCGGGGGTAAACGGGCATCAGCGGCGTGATCGACATGTCAGGCACCTTTCCAAAAGACAAAAGATACGACCAAAGCAAAAAGGCGACCCCAGATGGGCCGCCCTTGGGTCGGGCGGCCCCTATACTGCCCCCTGCTTGGCCGCGTCAACACAGGGCGCGCGCGGCAACCAAGGCCGCAGCGCGGCGTATGAGCGGGGATGCGATACCGGTTCGCCCTTTCCTTCGCCGCGCTGCTGCTCGCTGCCTGCGACAGCCTGCCGCGCGATGCGGCCGGCACGACCGAGCGGATCGAACGCACGCACGCGATGCGCGTCACCGTCCTCCCCGGAACCCCCGACGCGCAGCCCGCTCTCGCGCTCGTCGGCGCCTATGCCCGCGACCATGGCGCGCACCTCCGCCTCATGCCCATCCACGGCGAGCATGCGCATAAGGCGCTCGAAGACGGCGAGGTCGATGCGCTCATCGGTCATTTCGCTAAGGCCTCGCCTTGGCAGGCCGATATCGCGCTGTCGAAGCCCGTCGCGCGCGGCGAACCCGACGACAAGGAACATCCCGTGCTGCGCATCGCGCGGCGCAACGGCGAAAATGCCCTGATCCTCGCCACCGACCGGCTGGTCGCCGAGGGTCCGCGATGATCCTGCACAGCGGCATCCCCGACGCCATCGCCGCCGACGTGCGGCATGGCGAACGGCTCGAATGGTGGACCTTGCTATGGATCGGCAGCGTCGTCGTGGTGATGGCGCTGGTGATGGGCGCAAGCCAGGCGATGAAATCGGCGGTGATCGAGGATGTGCTGAGCCTCATCCCTGCGATCGTGTTCCTGCTGTCGGTGCATTGGGAGCGCAAGCGCGCCAACAATCGCTTCCCTTTCGGCTATCGCCGCGCCAACAGCCTCGCTTTCCTCGTTGCGGCGACGGCACTGCTGGCGGTGGGCAGCTTCCTCGTTTTTGAAAGCGTCACGACGCTGGTGCGTCAGGAGCATCCGACCGTCGGGGGCGCCACCCTCTTCGGCCACACCATCTGGCTGGGCTGGCTGATGATCGCGGCCCTCGTCTATTCAGTGATCCCGCCGCTCATCTTCGGTCGGATCAAACAGCCGGTGGCAAAGCGGATCAACGACAAGGTGCTCCACACCGACGCGCTGATGCAGAAGGCCGACTGGCAGACCGGGCTCGCCGCGATCGCCGGCATCACCGGCATCGGGTTCGGCTGGTGGTGGGCCGATGCCGGCGCGGCGCTGTTCATCGCGTTGTCGATCATCAAGGATGCCGTGGGCGCGCTGCGGCAAGCGGTCGCCGAACTGCTCGACGGCACCCCGCGCGCGCTCGATTCCAACGACCTTGCCGACGACGCCGAGCGATTGATCGCGGCGCTGAAGGCGCGCTTCGGTGACATCGATGTCAGGTTGCGCGAGACCGGCCGCTACATCGCGGCCGAAGTCGATTGCCGGCCCCCGGTGACTATCCCGACCGGCGTCGAGTTGATGGGCGAAAAGGCCTGGCGGCTGGCGAGCCTCAGCTTCCGGCCCGAATGATGATCCGTT
>NZ_LMGF01000005.1:1168798-1205079 GCF_001427085.1 Sphingopyxis sp. Root1497 | reverse complement strand
ACCGTGAAGGCATCCACGACCGACGGGTGTCTCGACTTCGCTCGACACGAACGGCAATAGAGGTTGTTTTCAGGACCTAGAGCGACTTCGCCGCCTCCATCGCCAACGCGACCGAATGTTTGCGCGCATCATGGTCGTACATCGACGACGCGATCACGACCTCATCGACCCCGGTGCGCGCAACGAACGCCTTCAGCCCGTCGCGGACATCGTCGACGGTGCCGACCGCCGAGCATTGCAGCACATGGTCGAGGATCGCGCGGGCGTTAGGCGGCAAGCTGTCCTTGTACCCCGCGAGCGGCGGTTTCATCTTGCCGGGATTGCCGATGCGCAGCGCGACAAAGGCCTGTTGCTGCGACGAGGCGAGCAGTTCGGCCTCTTCGCGCGTGTCGGCGGCGAAGACGTTGAAGGCCGCGGCGGCATAGGGTTCTGACAATTGCGCCGACGGCTTGAACTGGCGGCGATAGATATCGAGCGCCTCGTCGAGCGCGTCGGGGGCGAAATGGCTGGCGAACGCATAAGGCAGCCCGAGCATCGCGGCGAGCTGCGCGCCGAAGGTGCTCGATCCGAGGATCCACAGCGGGATATGCGTCCCCTCGCCCGGCACCGCGCGGATACCGAGCCTTGCGTCGCCGGCAAGGAAGGCCTGCAGTTCCACGACATCCTGCGGGAACTGCCGCTCGTCGCTCGCGAGATTGCGCCGCAGCGCCCGCGCGACGACGCCGTCCGACCCCGGCGCACGGCCAAGGCCAAGGTCGATGCGGCCGGGAAACAGCGCTTCCAATGTTCCGAACTGTTCGGCGATCACCATCGGCGCGTGATTGGGCAGCATGATCCCCGCCGACCCGATGCGGATGCTCGACGTCGCTTGCCCGATATGCGCGAGCACCACCGCGGTCGCGGCGCTCGCGATGCCTTGCATGCCATGATGTTCGGCGACCCAGTAACGGCCATAGCCAAGCGCTTCGGCATGTCGGGCGAGGTCGGCGGCGTTGGCCAGCGATTGGGCGATCGTGCCGGTGTCGGTGACGGGGACGAGGTCGAGCAGGGAGAGTTTCAGCATGAAACCGATATGCGGTCGCGCGGCGCCGGGTTCAACCTTAGCGCTTCGCCGGAACGGCCAAGAAAAACTACGCGCGCTCATCCTTCGGCGAACCCATCAGCACATAGGTGGTAATCGCATTCACCTGCGGCAGAATTCCCAGCACCTCGGTGTGGAAATGCTTGTACGCCGCTAGGTCCGCGGCCTCGACGCGCAGGATATATTCGATCGCGCCGGTAATATTGTGGCACTCGCGCACCTCGGGCGCTTCGGCCATCGCGGCTTCGAAATCTTCCTGCGCCTGCTTGGTGTGCGTCGACAGCCCGACGGTAACATAGGCCATGAAGCTGTAACCGACCTTCGCCGGGTCGATGCGCGCCCGATAGCCCCTGATCACGCCGCCGCGTTCGAGTTCCTGCACCCGGCGCAAACACGCCGACGGCGACAGCCCAACCCGCTCGGCAAGTTCGAGGTTCGAGATTCGCCCGTCGCGCGACAGTTCGCGCAATATATTGCGGCCAATGGCGTCGATATTGCTCATAGATTGCATAATCTATCGCAACGCCGCCCATCTTTGCAACCATCAGCAGCACAAGCCGCATTATATTGCGCCGCATGGAACAGACCACCCTCGCCGCCCTCTCGGCCTTCGCGCTCGTCTCGTCGATCACGCCGGGTCCGAACAATATGATGCTGATGGCGTCGGGCGCCAATTTCGGCTTGCGCCGCACGGTGCCGCACGCACTGGGGGTCGGGATCGGCTTCACGCTGATGATCGTCCTCGTCGGCGTCGGGCTGATGGGGCTGTTCGACCTGTTCCCCATTCTCAACACCGTGCTCAAGGTGGTCAGCGTCGCCTATCTCCTCTGGCTCGCGTGGAAGATCGCCAATGCGGCCGCGCCGACCACCGACGGCGATGCGCGCGGCAAGCCGATGACCTTCGTCCAGGCGATGCTGTTCCAATGGGTGAACCCCAAGGCGTGGACGATGGCGCTGTCGGCGATCGCGCTTTACGCCCCCGATCGCAATGTCGCCGCGGTACTGCTAGTCGCGGTGGTGTTCGGCATCGTCAACCTGCCCTCGACGAGCATCTGGGCGGTGATGGGTCAGGCGCTGCGCGGCTGGCTGTCGAGCCCGGCGCGGCTGCGCGCCTTCAACTGGACGATGGCGGCGCTGCTCGTCGGATCGCTTGCGCTTCTGATTTGACGGCTTAATGCACGGCGCGACCTCCCCTCGCGACCGGAGAAGAGAAGCATGCAAAGCCGCCGCCTTGGCAAAAGCGCCATCCATGTGTCCGACATCTGCATGGGGACAATGACCTTCGGCAGCCAGACCGACGAAGCGGAAGCGTTCCGTATCCTCGACCGCTGCTTCGACGAGGGCATCAACTTCTACGACACCGCCGAGGGCTATCCGGTGCCGCCCGATACCAAATGGGTCGGCCGCACGGAAGAAATCGTCGGGCGCTGGCTGAAGACCAAGCCGCGCGACGCGATCATCCTCGCCACGAAAGTCTCCGGGCCGAGCCATGTCTGGTTCAAGTCGCCGTGCCGCAACGGCATGACCGCGCTCGACCGCAAGAATATCATGCAGGCGATCGACGACAGCCTGACACGGCTGCAGACCGACTATGTCGACCTCTACCAGACCCACTGGCCCGACCACGACGCACCCTATGACGAGATGATGGACGCGCTCGACGAGTTGGTCCGCGTCGGCAAGGTTCGCATCCTCGGCTGCTCGAACGAGACAAGCTGGGGGCTGATGAAGTCGCTCGCGGCGTCCGAACGGCTCGGCGTCCATCGCTACCACACGATCCAGAATAATTTCAGCCTCAACAACCGCCGCTTCGAGGACGAACTCAAGCAGGTATGCCGGCAGGAAGGCGTCAGCCTGATCCCCTACTCGCCGCTCGCCGGCGGGGTGTTGTCGGGCAAATATCAGGGCGGCGCGACCCCCGAGGGGGCGCGTTTCTCGCGCTATCTCGGCATGGAAGGCCGACAAGCCGTGATGGGCCGCCGCTTCGTCAACGACAAGAGCCTCGCCGCGACCGAACGTTACCTCAAGATCGCCGCCGACGCGGGCCTGCACCCCGTCACCATGGCGACCGCATGGTCGAAACAGCATGACTTCGTCGCCTCGACGATCGTCGGGGTCAGCGCTTACGACCAGGTCGACCCGATCCTCGCGGCGAAGGACCTCGTGCTCAGCGACGATGTGATGGCGGCGCTGCACCAGGTCAGCCGCGACATCCTCTACCCGATGGGGTGAGCGCCTTGCGTCGCGGGGGGCCGCTGCTATCCTGATCGGATTGTCCCGAAAGGAAGCGCCATGTCCCCCGCCCGCCGCACCTTCTTCGCCTTCGCCGCCTTTGCCGGCATCATCGGCACCGCACACGCCGCCGATCCGACGATGTTCCGCGACGCCGGCTGCGGCTGCTGCCTCAAATGGCTCGAGCTGGTGAAGACCTCGTTCGGCGCCAAGGTCACCGTGGTCAATGCGGCCGACATGGATGCGGTCAAGGACAAGCAGGGCGTGCCCGCGGCGCTGCGCAGTTGCCACACCGTTCTCGTTGGCGGCTATGTCATCGAGGGCCATGTGCCCGCGAAGGAAATCGCCCGGCTGCTCAAGGAAAAGCCCAAGGGCGTCAAAGGCCTGGCGGTCGCGGGTATGCCCACCGGATCGCCGGGCATGGAATATCGCAACATCCGCGAGGCGTACAAGGTCATGACCTTTGGCCCCGGCGGCCAGCGCATCTATGCGAGCTATGCCGCGAGCGGCGGCTGAGCCGCTCCAACCCATCTCCGTTAAGGCGTCAGGCCAGCTCGGCCTTGAACAGTTCGAGCATCCGCCCCCACGCCTTTTCCGCCGCCGCTTCGTTATAGGCGCGGCCGTCGGGCGGGCACCAGCCGTGCATCGCGCCCGCATAGACCTCGACCTCGTGCCACGGCTTGCGCGGCTCGAGAACCGCGTTGAGCAAGACTTTCTCGTTCGGCGCCTCCTTGTCGTCGTTGTCGGCGATCGCGAAGAGATAGCCGGCGTTGGTGCCGTCGATCAGCAGATGCGGGCTGTCCGGCTTGTCGGTGGCGACCCCGCCGCCGTGGAAGCTCGCCGCCGCGCCGACGCGGTTCGGACTGAGCGCCGCGGTGTAGATCGTCATCGCACCGCCCATGCAATAGCCGGTGGTGCCGACCCGCCGCTTGGTGTCGACCTCCTTCTGCGCATCGAGGAAGGCAAGGTGCGCGGTCGCGTCGGTCGTGACGAGCGTCTTGTTGAGCTGCTTCAAATAACCGAACAATTTCTCGCGGATCGCGGGATCGCCGAAATCATTCGCCGCGTCGACGACGGGCGATTTCTGCCAGCGATAGAAGGGGTTGATCGTCAGCACGGCATAGCCCTCGCCCGCCAGCCGGTCGGCCATCTGGCGAAAGGCGGGGCGCAGGCCGCGGATGTCGGGCCACACCAGCACGGCGGGATGCTTGCCCTCAGCCGGCGCGACGAAATAGGCGTCGCAGGTGCCGTCGGCGGTCTTGATCTCGACGTCGCGGCCCTTGACCGGCTTGCCCGCCATCGCTCGCGCCGGCAGCGCCGCCATCAGCGCCCCGGCGCCCGCGAGTACGGTAAAGCTGCGCCGCCCGACGGGCAGCCCGACGCGGTCGAGGTCGGCTTCGGTTTCGTGGGTGCACATGACGTCTCTCCTTGGGGGGATTTTCGAAAGCGGCGGCAAACTGCCGAACTTTATAGTGGATTCACGTCGCCGGCCATCGTTCCCCGGCGAAGGCCGGGGTCCAGGCAGATCGGCGCGCATGCCGCGGCATGGCCCCCGGCCTGCTCAGGGAAACAGCGAACGACTCGCCTTCGAAAAACGGCAGAAAACTGCGCAACTTCATTCGCGATTGCGGTATCGACGGGTGGTCAGAGCACTGCATGATCGCAGGCTAATCTGGCGATGTTTTTTAGGACAGCGCTTTTTGCATCCAATCCTCCCCGTGGCGCAGCCATGGGGAGGGTGGCAGCGCGAAGCGCTGACGGAGGGGCCGACGCCGTCAGGCGTCGTGTAAGGCTTCGGCCCCTCCACCACCGCTTCGCGGCGGTCCCCCTCCCCATCGCTCCGCGACAGGGAGGATCAACCCGAATGTGTCGTCAACATTATGGACCGCTGAGCTCCTTTTCAGGGTCTCAGCGCCGCCCCTCCAGATCCTTGATGATGTCCGGGGCCGCAAGGTCGCGCGACACCTTGTCCAGAACCGGGTCGAAGTTGTCGGCACGGCCATATTGGCGCCCGTCCGCCGCCGCCTCGGTTTCCTCCCAGCGCGCACCGCCGCGCACCGGCGCATCGTCGAGCGCGTCGCGCGCCATCTGCTGCACCTTCTTCATCCGCCGCCACAGCCAGACCGGCCAGACGACGAGCGCGCCGAACAGCATCAACGGCCACAGGATATTCCACATAGGCCTTCCCCCTCGGCAAATCGTCAGCCAGCGATGCTAATCTCTTCAAAGGTAAAGGCAAGCCGGTGCACCCCGACCTCGCGCAGCATCGCGCCATGCGCGGCGCGATCGACGATATGACCCGCGCCGCAGAAACCGACGACGGTCATCCCCGCCGCAAGCGCCGACCGCGCGCCGGTCGGCGAATCCTCGACCGCCAGGCACTTCGCCGGATCGACACCGAGCCCCTTGGCGGCGGCGAGATAGATGTCAGGGTGGGGCTTACCACGGTCCCATCCGTCGGCGCTGTAGACATGCTCCCCGAAATGATGGCCGAGCCCGAACAGCCCGAGCGCCCAGCCGATATACTCGGCGCGGCTCGACGAGGCGATGGCGCGCGGCATGGCTCCCAGCGTGTCGAGGAAAGCCGCGGCGCCGGGCACCGCATCGAACCCCTCCATGAAGCGCGCCCGCGCCCGCTCACGGTGCCGCTCGCGAAAATCGGCGGGCAGCGGCCGCCCGAAGCGCGCCTCGATCCGCCGCTGGGTCTCCTGCCAATTATGGCCGTAATAGTCGCGCAGGCTCTCGTCATAGGTCGTCGGCATGCCGACCGCGGTCAGGCTCTCGGCAAGCGACAGGTTCGCGCGCACCTCGCTGTCGGCGATCACGCCGTCGAAGTCGAAAATGATGGCGGCGGGGGTCATAAGCGCGCGTCCTGTTTATGCGAATGCAACTTGTCGGGCCTAGAGGCCATGGCAACAGGAGACGCAATCATGAAGTTCATCGAGCTCAAATCGCGCGGCGGCAATTATCTGCTCGTCGCGGAAAATGTCGCCTGGCTGCGCGACTATGAGAACGGCCAGACGCAGGTCGGCATGGTCGGCGGCGCGCCGCTGCTGATCGTCGGCAAGATGGAGGATATCGCGGCGTCGATTCTGGAGCAGGCGAATAAGGCGGGGTGATGTGGCTGGTGGTTGGCAATGACGGGGGCCAGGCTCATTTGTCGCGGCGCCAGAACGCCCACCGGGGCTGTTTCAGGGCAGCCGCCTCGTCTATTCCGATGCCCTGCTCTCTGGCAAAATCGGGGTCAATCCAAGCCGAGATTATCTTTGGCGGCTCCTGCGAAGCGTCGACGGACTCAAACTCAAATGCGTCTTCATGCTCCAGCCCACGAATGAAAGCCTCGAAATTGTCGGCAACGTGCGTGATCCGGTAATCGCATTGCTGATCGATATGGACGACCCTCGGCTCACCGGATGGCCCACATTCCCGATAGTCGAGGCATAGCATGTCATGGCCGGCAGAAGGGCAGTCGCCGAAGTAAATCCCGACGTCAGGATAGCCCCATTCGTTATTGGATTGCTGGCTGCCAAGCTCACCGCACAGCGACCATATCTGTGTTCTGCCGATCCCTTTGAAGCCCGTTATCGCGACATGATCCTCGGCCCACGAAGTCGGTGTAGCAGTTCGGTGGCAGTTGTTTATCGGGCAACCGCCGTTTTGAGACTGCATCAACTCAATATATGCCGCAGGCAATTTATACCCAAGCTCAACCTCCACCGAGCGAATGACGTCCGGGGTCGGAAAGGGTTCGACATATTCACTGTCCGCCCACTCGGCGTCTTCCCAAAAGGTGGAAAGATCAAAGTCGTTGAATATCTTCGACATGGAGGGGATGCTCACTCCACCGTAACCGACTTCGCCAGATTGCGCGGCTGGTCGACATCGGTCCCCTTCGCCACCGCCACATGATAGGCGAGCAACTGCACCGGCACCGCATAGACCAAAGGCGCGATGAGCGGGTGGACCTTGGGCATTTCGATCGTCGCCATGCAGCCGTCGCCGGCTTCGGCGAGGCCTTCGGCGTCGCTGATCAGCACGACCTTGCCGCCGCGCGCCATGACTTCCTGCATGTTGCTGACGGTCTTTTCGAACAAGGGGCCGCTCGGCGCGAGGACGATCACCGGGACCGCTTCGTCGATCAGCGCGATCGGGCCGTGCTTCATTTCGCCCGAGGCATAGCCTTCGGCGTGGATATAGCTGATTTCCTTGAGCTTGAGCGCGCCTTCGAGCGCGAGCGGATAATCGGGACCGCGGCCGAGGTAGAGCACGTCGCGCGCCGGGGCGACGAGGTGCGCCATCGCGGCGATTTCCTCGTCGTGGCTCAGCGCGGCGTTGAGCGCGGCGGGCGCCTCGATCAGATGCCTGACAATTTCGCGTTCCTGCGCCGCGTCGAGCTTGCCTTTCTTGAGCGCCAGATGCGCGGCGAGCGCGGCGAGCACCGCGAGCTGGCAGGTGAAGGCCTTGGTCGACGCGACGCCGATTTCCGGCCCCGCGTGGGTCGGGAGCAGCAAGTCGGCCTCGCGCGCCATGCTGCTGGTCGGCACATTGACGACGACCGCAATCGTCTGGCCGTTCGCCTTGCAGTGGCGCAGCGCCGCGAGCGTGTCGGCGGTCTCGCCCGACTGCGAGATAAACAGCGCGAGCCCGCCGGGTTGCAGCACCGGGTCGCGGTAGCGGAACTCCGACGCGACATCGATGTCGACGGGGACGCGCGCGAATTGCTCGAACCAATATTTTGCGACCATGCCGGCGTAGAAGCTGGTGCCGCACGCGACGATGGTGATGCGGTCGATCGCCGACAGGTCGAAGTCCATCTGCGGCAGCGCGACGGTCTGCTCGAGCGGGCGGATGTAGGAGGAGAGCGTCTGCGCGACGACGGTCGGCTGCTCGAAAATCTCCTTCTGCATGAAGTGGCGGTAATTGCCCTTCTCGATCGTCGCGGCGGTGACGCCCGAGGTGGTGATTTCGCGGGTCACCGGGTTGTTGTCGGCGTCGAAGATCTGCGCGCCCTCTCGCGTGATGGCGACCCAGTCGCCTTCCTCGAGATAGGCGATCTTCTGCGTCAACGGCGCGAGCGCGAGCGCGTCGCTGCCGAGATAGGTCTCGCCCTCGCCATAACCGACGACGAGCGGCGAGCCGAGCCGCGCACCGATGAGCAGGTCGGGGTGCTGGCGAAAGGCGATGGCGAGCGCAAAGGCGCCGCGCAGCTGCGGCAGCACCGCCTGCACCGCCTCGGTCGGCAACTTGCCGGCTTCGACCTGTTCGCTGACGAGATGCGCGACGACCTCGGTATCGGTCTCGCTCTCGAAGGTCCGCCCGCGCGCCTGCAGCGCCTCGCGCAGCGGTTTGAAATTCTCGATGATGCCGTTGTGGACCAGCGCGACCTCGTCCGTCGCGTGCGGGTGGGCATTGCTCGTCGTCGGCGCGCCATGGGTCGCCCAGCGGGTGTGCGCGATGCCGACGAGGCCCGGCGCGGGATTGCCCGCAAGCTCTTTCACCAGATTGCCGAGCTTGCCCTCGGCGCGGCGGCGGACGAGCTGGCCGCCCTCGACGGTGCAGACGCCCGCCGAATCATAGCCGCGATATTCCATGCGCTTGAGGCCATCGACGAGGCGATCGGCGACCTGGTCCTTGCCGACAATTCCGATAATTCCGCACATGTGGGTCTGGCTTTCGTCTAGAGCGTGTAGGGAACGCGAATACCCGGCATTGCTGCCGGAAACACCTTGATATTGCGTGTAACAAGAATGCGGCCGCTGATTTGTGCGGTCGCGAGCACCAGCGCGTCGCAGAGCGTCAGCCCCTTGCGCTCGGCGCGCAGCGCGGCGGCGCGGCGCGCGACCGCATCGCCGACCTCCTCGACCGCGAAACAGCCGAGGAAGGCCTCGACCGCCTTCACCGATACGGGATCGGCGGCGGTCATCACCTCGGTCCAGCTGATCCGGCTGACGCTCTTGCGCCCCGCGCGGCGGATCTCGCTGCGCGCCGCCTCGACGCCGTTGAGCGCGTCGATCAGGATATCGCTGTCGAACTGCGCGTCGATCATTCGCGCTTGCCCCGCAGGCGCCGCTGATATTTGAGCCCGTCGCCGATGTCGACGCGATCACGCCAGATACCGAAGGCGTTGTCGATGGCGTCGCCCGAGGCGTCGGCGCGATAGGCCGCAACCGCGCGGCGGACGAGCTCGGCGCGCGAGACGCCTTGCCCGGCGGCGAGGCTATCGAGCCATTCGACGTCGGAGTCGGGAATGTCGGCGAGGAAGCGCATGAACAAATGATATCATATCATGATATCAATACAAGGATCATCGACGAAGATTGGCGAAAGGCAACTTCCCGTAGCGATCAAAAAACTCTCCGAGCATTGCTGCCTCAGCGCTGGAAGCTTGACCCGGCGCAAGCTCTAACCACCCGATCGTCAACATAGCAGGGTCTGGCAGTTGCCAGACCAGGCGTCCACCCCAGTGGGCAACCGGCTCGCCGTTTCCGAAACGCTCGAATTCGCCGATCCGCTTCGCGAGTGTGCGGTCTGTCTTTCCGATATAGACTAAGTCGGTATCCTCCACCCACTCCGCCCGCAAACGATCCGGGTGAACGGCCGGATTGCGCCCTTTATGCCAGCCGCCACAACTCGATACCGGCCAATCTAAAGGCGCTTCCCCGGCATAGCTGACAGCGTACACACCCGGAAAATTCGGTAGCAGGCCTACTTCTCTTGCGTTCCGTAGCGGCGTCCAGATTCCGAACCCGCGCTTCTCAAGATCAACGCGATTCATAGCCCCCCGTCACTGCTGCCCGAAATTCCGGTCGACATAGATCATCGCGAACTGCACCGGATCGGCCGACGTGCCGTTCGCCGCCTCGAAGCGCGCCTTGCCCTCTTCCCAGATCTTGCGGACCTGCGCGGGCAGGTCGGGCCCGAGCTTCATCTGCCGCGCGACGATCTGCGGCCAGCTTCCGGTCGTGCCGAAGCTCTTGTGCAGCTGCGGTTCCATCGCCTTGCAATAGGCGGCGGTCGCGTCGTCGAGATGGCCGATCGCCTGGAGCACCCAGGCGTCGACAAAGCGCAGGAAGGGCTTGTCGGTGTAGCGGTCACTCAAATCGTCTTCTCCATCATCCATTCGTCCCGCAACAAGCCGTAGATCAGCGAATCGCGAACGCCGATATGCGTTTCCCACTCGCCGCGCAGCCGGCCTTCGCGCTGGAAACCCAGGCGTTCGAGCAATCCGATCGAGCCGGGGTTTTCGGGATCGGTGTCGGCGAAAATACGGCGCAGTTTCATGTCCGCAAAACCATGCTCGATCACCCGCGCCACCGCCTCGCGCGCGATACCGCTGCCCCACCGGTCGCGACGCAGGATATAACCGATTTCTTTCACATCGGGCTTGCCGTCGATCAGGATCACCCAGCCGAGCGCAACATCGTCGCCCGCGGTGATCGCCCAGCACAGAAAGCCCTGCCCTTCGGCCGCGTTGCCTTTGACATAGGCCTCGGTCTCGGCGGGCGACGCGTGCGGCCCGCTCGACCACCAGGTCATCACCTCGGGGTCGGACAGCACGGGAAATAGCGCAGCGGCGTCGTCCTCGCGCAGCTGGCGCAGCACGAGGCGCGCGGTCGTGAGGGTCGGCGCGGGCATGGCGTTATTTCTTCTCCGCCGCTTTCTTCTTCCGCATCGCGTCGTGGAAGCGGTCGGCCCAATTGGGTTTGACCAGTTGCTCGCCGCGCACCAGCCGCAGCTCGCCGTCGGCGACGTCGCGGGTCACCGCGCTGCCGGCGGCGACGATCGCGTCGCGGCCGATCTTCACCGGCGCGACGAGGGCGCTGTTCGATCCGATGAAGGCGTTCTCGCCGATCTCGGTCCGATATTTGAAATAGCCGTCATAATTGCAGGTGATCGTTCCCGCGCCGATGTTCGCGCCGGCGCCGACCGTCGCATCACCCAGATAGGTGAGATGGTTCGCCTTGGCGCCCTTACCGAGATGCGCCTTCTTGGTCTCGACGAAATTGCCGATCTTCGCCTTCTCCTCCAGCACCGTGCCGGGGCGCAGCCGCGCGAAGGGGCCGACTTCGCAGCCGCTCGCGATGATCGCGCCCTCGATATGGCTGTTGGCGCGAATTTTGACGTTGTCGGCGACGGTCACACCCGGGCCGAAGAAGACATTGGGTTCGACCAGCACGTCGCGTCCGAGCTTGGTATCCCAGGCGAACCAGACGGTATCGGGGGCGATCAGGCTGGCGCCGTCGGCCATCGCCTGCACTCGGCGCCGCGCCTGCCATTCGCCCTCCATTGCCGCGAGCTCACCGCGGCTGTTGATGCCGGCGACGTCATAGGGATCGGTGATCACGACCGCGCTGTGCCGTCCGTCAGCGTTGGCGATGTTGACGATGTCGACGAGATAATATTCCCCGGCCGCATTGTCGTCGGTGACGCGCGCGAGCAGCGCGAAAAGGTCGGCCGATTTCGCCGCCATCAGTCCCGAATTGCACAGCCGCACCGCGCGCTCGGCGTCGGTCGCGTCCTTGTGCTCGACCATCTTGGTCACCCGGTCGCCGTCGGTGATGACGCGGCCATATTGTTGGGCGTCGGCGGGTTCAAAGGCGAGCACGACTACGGCGGGCGCATCGGGGGCGTTCAGCCGGTCGATCATCGCCTGCATCGTCGCGGCGGGGACGAAGGGCACGTCGCCATAGAGGATCAGCACATCGCCATCGAAGCCGGTCAAGGCGCCCTCGGCCTGCTGCACGGCATGGCCGGTGCCAAGCTGCGGGTCCTGCACCGCGAGGTCGGCGCTGCCCGCCAGCGCAGCTTCGAGTTGCTCGGCCTTGTCGCCGACGACGACGACCTTCTTCGCGGGTCTCAGCGCATCGACGCTGGCCATCAGGTGGAGCAGCATCGGACGCCCGGCGATCGGGTGCAGCACCTTGTGCAGGTCGGACTTCATGCGGGTGCCCTTACCCGCGGCGAGGATGACGGCAGCGATCGAATTGCTCATGGCGCGAGCCATGCCAGCAAATCATTGCGGTTTCCAGAACATCGCGCCATGCGCTCCTTCAAACTCCGTTCGCATCTCGACTTCGCTCGATGCGAACGGGAATCGGGGTTCGTGTCATGTCATTTCCCTTCGCCATCATCGGCTTCGATCTCGACGGCACGCTCGTCGACACCGCGGGCGACCTCACCGCCGGGGTCAATCATGCGCTCGACCTCGCCGCGCGTGCGCCGCTGACCATCGAACAGGTGCGGCCGATGATCGGGCTGGGCGGGCGGCATATGCTCGAACAGGGACTGCACGCGACCGGCGGCGTCCCGGGTGGCGATTTCGAGCGGCTGTTCCGCGAATTCCTGCGCCATTACGAAGCCAATATCGCCGTCCACAGCCGCCCCTTCCCCGGGCTGATCGAGGCGCTCGACGCACTCGACGCGCTGGGCGTGAAGACCGCGGTGGTGACCAACAAGACCGAACGCCTCGCGCGTTTGCTGCTCGGCGACCTCGGGCTCGCCGATCGTTTCGCGACGATCATCGGCGGCGACACGCTGGGGCGCGAGAACGCCAAACCCTCCCCCGCCCCGATCCACGAAATGATCGCGCGCTGCGGCGGCGGGCGCACCGCCTTCGTCGGCGACAGCATCTATGACATGGAGGCCGCCAACGCCGCGGGGGTGACGAGCATCGCGGTGCGGTTCGGCTTTCCGAACCAGCCGGTCGAAACGCTTGGCGCCGACCATATTATTGGTCATTACAACGAACTACTGCCTTTGTTGCGCGAGTTGGGGGATTCGCATGTCCAATCAGATATGGGACGGAGAGATTGAGCCGCCGGCGCCCAATCAGTGGCTGCGGCTGGGCGGAGTGCTCGCGGCCGCGGCGCTGATCGCGGCCATCGTGGGGATGCGGCCGTCGCAGGTCTCGCCGACCGGCGTGCTCGGGTACAGCCTGATGCAGACGGTGCTGCTTTCGGCGATCCTCTATTTCACCTGGATGCGCGATGGCCCGACCTGGCGTCCGATCGCGACCGCGGCCGGCCTGTTCGTCGTCATCATGCTGGTCAATCTGGACAAGGCCGACCGGCATGCCGTGGCCGTCAAGGCCGATATGGCGACCTTCGGCAAGCTGTATTTCGACGCCGGCGGCAGGCTGGTGGCGCCCCCCGACCCGTCGAGCCACGGTCCCTTTTCGCGGGCGACGATCAAGCTCGCGAAGGAAACCGAAAAGCTCAACGACGAATATATGCTTCAGCTGGACCAGTCCGGAATGCTGGCGCTGTTCGATGCCAACCGGATTCGCGTCAATCCCGACATGGTCAAGAATTGCGGCGCGATCATCGCGGTCAAGTCGGACATCCCAAAATATAAGGCGCGGCACCTTGCCTTGATCGAAAAGGGGCGGCGCGATTTCGAAGACGTCGATGCGGAATCGGAAATGGTGGAGGCGGTTCTGCGCGGCATGGATAGCCGAATGCCGCAGGCGCGGTCGGACATCGAACGAAGCTGGGACCTCAACGGCCAGCAGATCGAAGCGGCCCATGCCGCATGCCAGGTGCTGGCGCGCGGCAACTGGCATGCCCAGGGCACGGTCTTCGCCTTCACCTCGCGAAGCGACATGGCCGCATTCGACCGCCACAGCGATCGGCTCAACGACCTCACCAAGCAGCTCGAGACGATCGCCGACGCCGGACGGCAACGGATGCGGGCCGCGCAAAGGGAGATGGCGCGCGGCCTCAAATAGCCGCGCGGCCCTTGCGCCACTTGGTCCACAAATGCCGCGCCAGCATCAGCGGCGGCATGCGCAGCCAGTGCGAGCGGATGTAGAAGATCTGTTGCAGCAGCGGATCGGTCGCCCGGCCCCAATCGTCGCGCGCGAGCAGACGGCGCTGGTATCGCTCATCACCGGGCTTGATCCGGTTCCAGCCCGACGGCAGCTGCGTCCCGTACAGGTCGCGCGCCAGCCGCGCGGCGCGGTGGACCGGCTTTTCCAGCCCGTGCACCTCCGCCCGCGCGTCGAGCTTGCCCCAGAAACCGCGATCGGCGGCGGCGAATTCGGCGGTCAGCCTATGGAAATCCCACAGGTTGCGAAGTCCGCCCTGCAGGTCGCCGTCGGCGAGCATATGCGCGGCGCAGTGGCAGGCCATGTCGGCGGGATTGAGTATGCGAAAGCCGCCCGGCGTGCGGATCGCATCGCCGACCAATGCCAGCGCATCGGGCGTAATCCGGTGCGTGCGCGGCAGGATCGTATGGTGGACGTCGATCATCCGGTCGCGGTCCTTGTGGATCAGCGGCGGCAACTCGTGCATATGCTCGCGGTAATAGGCATCGTCATAGTCGTCCTGCTTCAGCCATTCCCATCCGTCGATCAGCGCCAGATTCTCGGCGCGGCCCAAGTCGTGCCAGGGCACGAGGATGTCGAGATCGCCGATCTGGCGCCCCGCGGCGCAGGCGAGGCCGGCCGCCGCATAGGCGGTGCCCTTGAGCAGCACGAACTCGACCCCCGCCGGGTCGAGCGAACGGCGCGCCATTTCGGCCTCCCACAGCGCCTGCGCCTGCGCGACGGCGGCAGCGGCACGCTGGTCGGCGAACAGGGCAGCGACCGTGGGGGGCAGCGCCGTATCCTCGAGCCGGCAGGCGAGCGTCGCCAGCAGCGCCTCCGCACGCGCGACGCTGACCACCCCGTCCCAGTCGCGCGGGGCCAGCGAGGCGGCGTCACGCCGCCCCGCGAGCAGATCGACGAGCGCTTCGACCGCGCTCATCGCACCGCCTCCGTCCATAATTGTTCGACGATCGCCATGCCGCTCGCGCTGTCGGGATAGCCGATGGTGAAGGCCGGCGTCTCGCGCACCAGCCGGGTCATCGCGGCGAACCCCGCCTCGCCCAGCGCGACATAGTTGGTCGATGCCTCGGTCAGCCGGACAAAGGCCTCGCCCTCGCCGATGCGCTCGATCGCCGGGGCGCCGCCGAAGCGGGGGAAGAGCAGCAGCGCCGGGCGGGCGGGCTCGTGCATCGCGGCGATCGCGTCGGCGCGCGGGATCAGGTGGCGGATATCGCCCTTTGGCGTGCCCGCGAGCAACGGGCCGAACCGCGCCGCGTCG
The DNA here is from genome assembly GCF_001427085.1 of Sphingopyxis sp. Root1497. NCBI lineage: Bacteria > Pseudomonadati > Pseudomonadota > Alphaproteobacteria > Sphingomonadales > Sphingopyxidaceae > Sphingopyxis > Sphingopyxis sp. Root1497. The sequence continues at coordinate 1,189,683 of NZ_LMGF01000005.1, read as the reverse complement.
ACGCGCGCTTCGACCTCGGTGATTGCCTCGTTCTTCAGGCTGACCGCACGCGGAAAGGCGAGCGCGTCGCCGCTCTTCGGATCGATCAGTATGAACTCGTCGCCCATCAGCCGCCAATCGCCCCCACCCTCCTTCTCGCCGAGCAGCGCCGCGAGGGTCGATTTGCCCGAGCCCGACTCGCCCGACAGGATCACCGCGCGGCCGTCCTTCGCGACCGCGCTGGCGTGGAGCAGCATGTGCCGCCGCCAGCCGAGCGCGACCTGCAGGTTCATCCCCATTTCGGCGGCGAGCAATCCCATCGACAGCGGCAGCGGCAGCGCGTCGGGGACGATATAATCGCCGCCGATATGCACCGACGGGCGCAGCCAGCGTCGCCAGGGACGCGCCGCGAACAAGCGCACCGTCGCGTCGGCGGGGCGGGCATCGTCGCGGGGATAACCGGCGTAGAGGGTCTTCAGCGCGGCGATCGGCTGCGGCCAGTCGCTGCCGATACGGAACTGGACCGGGCCGACGGCGATGCGCGTGCGGTGCCTCACGCCGGCTCGACCAGCCCCATCGCCGCCAGTTCGGCCAGCCGCGCGGCGAGGATCGCGGTGGCATCGCCTTCGCCGTCGAGGTCGAAGCGGTCGGCGAGCCGCGCGGCGAGCGTCGCGGCGTTGCACGGGCTGCTGGCCAACGCCGCCAATATCTCGGGCATCGGCGCCACGACGAGGTGCGTCTGCATCGAACGCCGGTCGAAGATCGCGGTCAGTTCGCCCAATGGTTCGACCCGCAGCGCCGCCGCCTCCGCTGCGCGATACCGGCGATCAGCCATAATCTTCGGCGGCGGCGGTCAGCTTGGCGAGGATCGCGAGTAGGGTCGCGCGCTCGGCGGCGCTGATGTTCGACTCGAGCCGCGCCTCGCTCGCCAGCGCGGCGGGAACGATCGCGTTGTAAAGCTCGCGCCCGGTCGCGGTGAGGTCGAGGTGATGCGAACGGCCGTCGGCCTCATGCGCCTGCCGCGCGATCAACTGGCGGTCGGCAAGCGCCTTGGCGGCACGGTTGACGGTGACCTTGTCCATGCGCGTCGCCTGCACCAGCTCGCGCTGGGTCTTGGGCGTGCCCTCGCCGAGCACCGCCATCAGCCGCCATTCGGGGATCTTGAGCCCGAAGCGGTTCTGATATTCGGCGGCGATCCGTTCCGACAGCGCGTTCGACGCGATCGACAGGCGATAGGGCAGGAAATTGTCGAGGTTGAGGTTCTTTGCGGCCATGGCCCCGTTCTTATCGACAATCCCGGCGCTGTGAAGGCCGCAATTACGCCAAATTCCTAGAAAGACACGCGGGCGCCGACCCAGAGCGTGCGCGGTCCCGCGCGTTCGACGACCCCCGACGCGGAGATCGCGGCGGGCACCAGTTCGTCGAACAGATTCTCGCCCCGCGCCTCGATGCTGACCGCCTTGTTGAGGCGCCAGGACAATCCGGCGTCGAGCGTCAGCGCGTCGTCCAGCACCAGCAGCCCACGATCATCCTCATTCTGCTTGCCAATATAGCGCAGCGTCGCGAAGCCGCCGAGCGGCCCGTCGCCGTTGCTGCGCAGCGACACGCTGCCGCCATGTTTCGCGATCTGCGCCGGACGGCGCCCGTCGAGCGTCGCCGCGGCGCCCGCGGCATCGACGCTGGCGTCGGTAAAGGCATAGGTCGCGCGCAAGGTCGCGGGGCCGACCCGCTGCTCGGCACTCACCTCGATGCCCTTGCTGTCGATCGCATCGAGATTCTGGCGCTGGTTGAGGTTCGGGGCCAGCGTGACGTTGGCGATCGCGTTCGACAGATGGTTGGCGAACAGGGTCGCCGACAGCTTCGTGCCGTCGCTCGCCCAATCGACCCCGACCTCACCGCCCCACAGACGTTCGGGTTCGAGCATCTCGTTCGCCGTCGTCACCTCGGCGCCGACGCGGAAGGGGCGGTAGAGCTCGTTGAGCGTCGGCAGCCGCCAGCCACGATAGGCGGCCGCGCGCAGCGACAGCGCGTCGGAGGTCCAGCGCACCCCGGCGCGGCCGCTGCCCTCCCAGCCCTGCCGCGCCGCGAAGCGCAGGTTGGTGATCGTCGAGCCGCCGATATTGCGTTCGAGCCGGTATCCCTCGCCAAGCCACCAGCGATCGACCCGGCCGCTGAACGTCCAGAGCAGCCCGTCGCCGGCATCGCCCGCGCTCCATTCGGCAAAGGCGCCGACGGTATCGCTGCTGCCGCCGGCAATGCGGTGCCGCCCCGGTGTCACGCCGCTGAAGAAGAAATCCTCTTCGGTGCGGCCCGTGGTGCGGCGCCAGTCGGTGCCGATGCGCAGCGGGTTGTCGCCGCCGATCGCCGGCCGCAGTTCGACGCGCGCGCCGAGCCCGGTCGCGGGGACGCGCTGAAACAGCGCCGGCGCGACGCTGTTCCGCCCCGCCGCGACGCTCGCGAAGCCGCTGTCGAAATCGCGGACCTGGACATAGGCGAGCGCGAGCCATTGCGTCGCGCCCACGGGATCATGGACGACGCGCAGGCTCGCATCGACGCCGTCGGTCTTGCTCGTCGTGAAGTCGGTGCCGCGGTCGCGCCGGTCCGAAAAACCGCGCAGGCTCGCCTCAATCCGGCTGTTGGCGCCCGCGTCGAAGCGCAGGCGCAGGCCAAGCCCGCCCTGTTCGTATGGCGCTGCACGATCGACCGTGCCGCGCTGCCCTTCCGCGACGGGGATGAAACCGTCGCCGCGACCGTAACGGCCATCGACCGCGACCTGCCCGCCGCCCAGCTTGCTGCCGACGCTGGCCGAGGCGTCCCAGCTGTCGCGGCTGCCATAGGCCGCGCTCGCGGTGACGCCGTCGGTCATCGTCGAATAGAGGCCGATCGTTCCCGCGAGCGCGCCCGGGCCGTCGGCGCCGCTGCCGCCGCCGCGCGCAATGACGATGCCGCCAAGGTTGATCGCGTCATAAGCGCTCCACGGCACCCAGCCGCCGAAGGGATCAGCCTGCGGCACCCCGTCGAGCGTCACCAGCGCGCGCGCCGACGCGTTGCCGCCGAGCCCGCGCAGCGTCACGCCCTGGCTGGTCGGATGGGCGCTGCGGCCGTCGCTGCGGCGGAACTGGACGATGCCGGCTTCGTCGCGGAGGCGGTTCTCGATGCGCGTGCCGAAGCCGGGTTGGAGGTCGCGGAGGACAGCGGTCGTCTGCACCGAGTCACCGCCCGATGGCCGCAGCGATCCAGCGCCGGTGACGACGATCTCCTCCGCCGGAATCGGAGCCGTCATTTGAAGGACGACTGCGGTATCGCTGTCATCGACCGCTTCCTGCCCCATCGCCGCCGCCGGCATCGCCAGCAGCGCCACCCCCGTCAGCAGCCGGATCATACGGGCTTGACCGCGTCGGGATGGGCCTTCTGAAACGCTTCGAGTTCCATGCAGGCAGCGTCGATCTCGGTCAGCCGCGGGAATGCGTCGAGCGGCACCTCGAAGCGCCGCGCATTGTACATCTGCGGCACCAAACAGCAGTCTGCGATGCTCGGCGTGGCGCCGCCAAGGTACGTCCCCTCGCCCGCCATGGCTTCCAAAGCTTCAAACCCCTGCGCGATCCAGGTGGCGATCCATCGGTCCTTGGTCGTCTCGTTGAGGCCGAGGTCGCGGGTCAGATATTTGAGCACGCGCAGGTTGTTGAGCGGGTGGATGTCGCTCGCCACCACCTGCGCCTGCGCCAGCGCGACCGCGCGCGGCATCGCCTCCTCGGGAATCAGGCGCGGTTCGGGGAAGGCGCGGTCGAGCCAGTCGATGATCGCCAGGCTCTGGATGATCGTCTCGCCATCGGCGATCAGCAGCGGCACAAAGCCCTGCGCATTGAGTTCGAGATAGGCGTCGCTGCGCTGCTCGCCCGCGATCAGGCTGACCTCGACGCGCTCGTAAGCGAGCCCTTTCAGGTTGAGCGCGATGCGGACGCGATAGCTCGCCGAGGAGCGGAAATAATCGTGGAGGACGAGCTTTGTCATGGCGCGTCTAATGCGATGCTTTCGGCATCTCCGCAATCCATTGCCGCAGCAGGGCCGCGCCCTCCCTGTGCACCGTCGAGCGCCCGACCTCGGGCATCGCGATGCCGGCGTCGGTGCTTTCTAGGCGATAGATCATATAGCTGTGGTCGGGGTCACCCGGCGCGATCGCGAAATCCATGCCGCCGCTGCCGCGTCCCGCCGCGGTCGGGCGTTTGCCGATGCCGTAATTGACCGTCGTCGGATCGTCGGTCCAGCGCAGGAACAGCCCGCTGTTCGACGCGCTGCCCGCCGGATTGTGGCAATGCGCGCAATTGACGTCGAGATAGGCGCGCGCGCGGTCCGCGACGCTGCCCGATTTGGGGTCGTCCCATTGCGGCATCACCGGTTTCAGCGCCGCAGGCTTGTCGAAGGTGATACCACGCCAATAGTCGGTCGCGCCCGCCGGCAGCACAAAATTCCGCGCCTTGGGTCCGATCGGCACGATCTCGCCCGACAGGCTGTGGCATTCCTTGCACTGGTTCTTGTTCGGCACCGCGTAGCGGATGTCATGTGTTTCGCCGTCGGGACTCTTGAAGCTTACCGCCACGCGGCGCCCGCCCAGCGCCAGCGTCGCATCCTTGCCGTCGGCATCCCAGATATAGGGGAGCGCGACCCAGCCTTCGGCGCGATGGATCAGCAGCCGCGTCTCGACCGGGCGTCCGCCATTGACGTCGGGCCAGCCAAAGCTTTTGACGATGATGCTGCCGACCGGAAAAGCGATGCCGCCATCGGCGGCGACCGAGGCTTTCCGGCCTTTCGGAATCCAGAACATCCGGTGCTTCTCGGTATAGTCCGAGAACAGCGCGGTGCGCAGCGTATAGGGCGTCAACGATTCGAGCGGCTGCGACGAGTCCGGCCAGAACAGCCGGAACGCCGACAATTTGGGCGGCAGGACGCTGCCCTCGATCACCGATTGATCGGGTTCGGGCACCGGGACGACGACCGCCGAACTGCCGCTCGCGCACAGCAATGCCGCCGCCAGCGCGGCGAAAACCCGCTTCACTTGACCTTCGCCTCCATCGCTTCAGGCAGCGTGATCCCCGGCAGTGCCGCGGGCGGCGTGCCCTTCGACAGGTCCGCGGGCGCGGGCTTCGCCTGGTCACGCGGCGTCGCGACGTCGGGCAGGCCGAGCGACAGCACCCCGACCTTGTCGAGCACGATCACATCCTCGCCCGCGCCGTCCCACAGGACGGGCGGGATTGCGCCGCCGAAGGCCGCCGCGATCTGCGCCCCGCCGTCGAACGCCGGGGCATAGCCCGCCTTGCCATGCACATTGTCGCGCACGACGATCTGACGCGGCAGCGGCTGGTATTTCGGGTCCTTATGCTCGTAGCGATAGCCGACGATCATCACGTTCGCGGTGCCGTTCTGGTCGAAGTCGTTGTCGAAAATCTCGACATGGCGGTTCGCCATGATCAGCACCCCGGTTCCGGTCGGAACGCTCGCGACGATATTACCCTTCGGCGCGAAATTGGGCGTGCTGTTGTCGTTCACGTCATTGTCGAACACGCGGACATTGTGCCCGCCCTGCATCGGCAGGCTGGGCAGGTCGAACACCAATATACCGCCGGTGTTCTTCGTTGCGATATTGTCGTGGACGTCGGCGTCGTAGCTGTTCTCGATCTCGATCCCCGCGACATTCTCGGTCGCGATCGAATCGCGGACGACGATATTCTTCGACTGGCCGACATAGATGCCCGCGTCCGACGCGCCGCGGACGTAGACGCTGTCGATCAGTACATCGCTGCTTTCGACCGGATAGATGCCATAGGCGCCGTTGGTTTCCTTTGGTCCCGCGGTCCATTCGACGCGCAGCTTGTGATAGACGATGCGGTCGGCGCCCTTCGACTTGATCCCGTCGCCCTTGCTGTTGAGTACAGCAAAATTGGTAAGAAAAACATCGTCGCTGGTGACCAGCAGCCCCTCGCCCGCGCCCTGCTGGCCCGTGAAGTCGAGGATCGATCCGCCCTCGCCCGTCCCCGCGCCGCGGATCGTGACGTTCGCCACGTCGAGCGACAGGCCATCGGTCAGATGCCAAGTTCCCGCGCCGAGTTCGACGACATCGCCGGGCTGCGCAACGATCAGCGCTTCCTGGAGTTTCTCGTTCGCGTCGGCGGCGCCCGCTTCGACCTTGATCGTCCTGGCCTGCGTCGGCACCGCGACCATGAGCGCGGCAACCAGCGGCAAGGCCAAATAATGGAATCGCATCAGACTCTCCCTTGTTTTTTGCCAGCATGGTGCAAGACTGCGCGTATGCCAAGCCATGTTGCTGACATGGATGTAGCTAGGGTCAGGGTCGCAACCCCGCCCGCACCGGGGAGAAGAAATTGAAGCATCTTATCATCGCGGCGACCGCCGTGTTCGTCGCCGCATCGCCGGCGTCGGCGGTTGCGCCGCAATCGATTACCGGCCGCTGGGCCACCGACGACGGCAAGGCGATCGTCGACATCTATGCCTGCGGCGCCAAGCTGTGCGGCAAGGTCCACAAATTGCTGATCGCCCAGCCCGCCGGCGGCCAGCGCGACGAACGCAATCCCGACAAGGCGAAGCGCGCGCGCCAGGTATCGGGTCTGCAAATCTACTGGGACCTCGCCGCCGACGGCAATGCGTGGAAGGGCCAAGGCTACAGCCCTGAGGACGGCCGCTATTATAAGGCACATCTCACCGCGAAGGGCGGCAAGATGACGATGAAGGGCTGCGTCAGCGTCTTTTGTAGGACGGTGACCTGGACGAAGATGGGGTGAAGACTTGATCCTCCCTGTCGCGCAGCGATGGGGAGGTGGCAGCGCGCAGCGCTGACGGAGGGGCNCCCCCCCCCCATGGCTTCGCCACAGGGAGGATTTGATCAGCCCTCATCCCCCAAAATCCAGTCGACCCCTGCCGCGACATGGATGCGCGTGGTGTCATAGACCGGCAGCACATTGGCGTCGGGATCGACGAGCATCACCAGTTCGGTGCTCGCCAGCACCAGCGCCTGGACATCCTGTTTCGCGATGTCGGTGATGAAGGTCTTCATCGTGCGGCGCGAATTTTCGGTGACCTTGCCCTGCATCAGCTCGTCATAGATGATGTTGTCGATCGCCTCGGCGCGTTCGGCATCATAGGGCGCGAGTGTCAGTCCGTAGCGCACCAGATTCTGGCGGAACCATGGCTCGGTCATCACATTGCGCGTGCCGATGACCGCCGCAGACTTGATTCCGTCAGCCTTTAATTTCTCGCCCGTCTCATCGACGATATGAATCAGCGGAATCGACACCGCGCCCGCGATATCCTCGGCGATCCGGTGCATCGAATTGGCCGCGATCATCAGCGCGGTCGCGCCCGCGGCCTGGAGCCGCAGCGCCGAGGAGATCAGCACGAACTTCGCATGGTCCCATTGCTCGGGCGTCGTCAGCCGCGACAGCTCGCAATAATTCAGGCTTTCGAGGAGGATCGGTGCCGAACAGGCGGTGCCGAGGCGCTTCTGCACGCCCTTGTTGAGGTGGCGGTAATAGAGCTCGGTCGATGCCCAGCTGATGCCGCCAATCAGGCCGATTTTGCGCATAAGGTCCCTTTAAAACACGTCGCCCCCGCGAAGGAGTGAAGGGTCGGATTGTCCCCCGGACAATCCTTGGACATGCTGGGGGCATGTCCAACCCTTAACTGGCCGCTATCGAGGCAGCGCGAGGCCGCCAGCGGCCCCTGCTTCGCAGGGGCGACGATTCGTGTCTAGTGCCCGCTACCGCTCAGCGCCTTGACGATGTCGTCGGCCATCTTCTTGGCATCGCCGAGCAGCATCATCGTCTGGTCCATATAGAAGACGTCGTTGTCGACGCCGGCATAGCCGACCCCGCCCATCGAACGCTTCACGAACAGCACCGTCTTGGCATTGGCGACATCGAGGATCGGCATGCCATAGATCGGCGACGTCTTGTCGGTCTTCGCCGCCGGGTTGGTCACGTCGTTCGCGCCGATGACGAAAGCGACGTCGCATTGCGCGAATTCGCCGTTGATGTCCTCGAGCTCGAAGACTTCGTCATAGGGCACATTCGCCTCGGCCAGCAGCACGTTCATATGGCCCGGCATGCGTCCCGCGACCGGATGGATCGCATATTTGACGTTGACGCCTTCCTTCTTGAGCTGGTCGCCCATCTCGCGCAGCGCGTGCTGCGCCTGCGCCACGGCCATGCCGTAGCCGGGGACGATGATGACATTCTCGGCCTGGCTCATCAGGAAGGCCGCATCCTCGGCGCTGCCCGGTTTCCACGGGCGCTGTTCCTTCGACCCGCCCGAGCTTGCTGCGGCATCGTCGCCGCCGAAACCGCCTGCGATCACGCTGATGAAGCTGCGGTTCATCGCGCGGCACATGATGTACGACAGGATCGCACCCGACGAGCCCACCAGCGCGCCGGTGATGATCATCGCGGTGTTGCCGAGCGTGAAGCCCATCGCCGCCGCGGCCCAACCCGAATAGCTGTTGAGCATCGACACCACGACCGGCATGTCGGCGCCGCCGATCGGGATGATCAGCAGGAAACCGATCGCGAAGCTGAGGCCGGTGATCGTCCAGAACACCCAGGGCGACTGGTCCTGCGTGAAATAGGCGGTCAGGCCGACGATCGCGGCGAGCGTGCCAAGGTTGATGATGTGCCGTCCCGGCAGCATGATCGGCGAACCCGACATATTGCCGTTGAGCTTGAGGAAGGCGATGACCGAGCCCGAGAAGGTGATCGCACCGATCGCGATGCCGAGCCCCATTTCGATGCGGCTGACGACATGGATCTGCCCCGCCGCATCGGCGATGCCGAACGCGAGCGGGTTGAGATAGGCCGCCGCCGCGACCGCGACCGCCGCCAGGCCGACAAGGCTGTGGAACGCCGCGACGAGCTGCGGCATCGCGGTCATCGCGATCCGGCGCGCCATGACGATACCGATGACGGCACCGATAGCGATCGCGACAAGGATTTCGATCAGGCTAACGCTGTCGAGCACGCCCGCCGCATCGACCGGCGCATGCGTCAGCAGCGTCGTGACGACCGCGATAAGCATGCCGGCCATGCCGAAACGGTTGCCGCTTTGCGCGGTCGCGGGGCTCGAAAGCCCGCGCAGCGCGAGGATGAAGAGCACGCCCGACACCAGATAGGCGACGGCGGCCCAGGGATTCACGGCGAGGCCGTGTTCGCCGGTCGCGGCGGAGAGGATCGAATGCATGTCCATCTCAGCGCGCCTTCTTCTTGTACATCGCCAGCATGCGCGCGGTGACCGCGAAGCCGCCGAAGATGTTGATGCTGGCCATCACGACCGCGGCGAGACCGAGCCATTTCGACGAGGCCGATCCCGCGGCGGCGCTGGCGATCAGCGCGCCGACGATGATCACCGACGAAATGGCGTTGGTCACGCTCATCAACGGCGTGTGCAGCGCCGGGGTCACCGACCAGACGACAAAATAACCGACGAAGCACGCCAGGACGAAAATCGAAAAAATACCGATGAAATCCACGGCGAGCTCCCCTGCTGATTCCGCGAGCGCACCTCTTGCCGCGCCGCCGCCACCCTGTCGACTCCTAAGACGCGCAAAAAGACGGGCCCGCAATCGCCGGGTGGCGGATTGCGGGCCCGTGCGGCAATTAAATGTCGCGGGCGATCAGCTCGCGGGGGTCGCTTCCGCCGGCGCCGCGGCATCGGCTGCGGGCGCTGCGGGCGGCGTGATCGTCGGGATCAGCACACCGTTCAGCACATGGACCATGCCGTTCGACTGCGCGACGTCAGAGCGGGTAATGTAGCCCGAGCTGCCCTGCGTGCCGTCGACCTTGATATTGCCCTGCACCTCGGTGAACGAGATCTCCTGGCCCGCGACGGTGGTCAGCTTCGCGGTGCCGCCACCGGCCTTGATCTTCTTGTACAGATCCTCGGCGGTGATCTGGCCGGGCACGACATGATAGGTCAGGACCTGCTCCAGCGCCCATTTGTTGGCGGGGGCCATCAGATAGTCGGTCATCGGCTGCGGAACCGCGGCGAAAGCGGCGTCGGTCGGCGCAAAGACGGTGTAGGGGCCGGCGCCGCCCAGCGTGTCGGCAAGTCCGGCGGCCGAAATCGCCTGCGCCAGCGTCGTCAGATCGGGGGTGTTGGCGGCGGCCTGCGCGACGGTCGTGTCGGGCGCGGCTTCGGCGGCCACTTCGTCGGCCCAGGCATGGGCAGGAACGGCAAGCGCGGTGGTCAAGGCAAGAAGGGGGGCAACAAGAAACTTGGCACGCAACATCAGACATTTCTCCGGATAAGGAAAGGACGGGGTCAAACCCTCGGCCCCATCCTAAGCAAGAACATTGTCATGAAAAGGCCATAATCGGCCATTTTCTATCAATTTTCCCACGAACCGTGCTTCGCTGGCGATAGGCCGCCAAGGGAAACAGGCCCGCGGCGCCGTCCAGACGGCATCGCGGGCCCGATTCGTCGGCATCGCGGTCGGCGCCTCAAGCCTACATCTTCGGCGTCAGCACCCCGTCGACGACATGGATCACCCCGTTCGACTGGTTGACGTCGGCCTGCGTCACCGTCGCCTTGCTGCCGTCGGCGCCGGTCAGGGTAATAACATTGCCCGCCATCGTCGCGGTCAGATCCTGCCCGTTGACGGTTTTGAGCACCGCCTTGCCGCCGCCGGCGGTAATCTTGGCGGCGAGATCGGCGGCGGTCAGCTTGCCGGCGACGACATGATATTTCAGCACGTCGGCAAGCACGCTTTTCTGCGCCGGACGCATCAGGCCGTCGAGCGTCGCCTTCGGCACCTTGGCAAAGGCGTCGTCGGTCGGCGCGAAGACGGTGAACGGACCCGCGCCCTTCAGCGTGTCGACCAGTCCGGCCTGCGTCACCGCGGCGACCAGCGTCTTGTGGATCGGCGAGGCGATCGCATTGTCGACGATCGTCTTGGTCGGGAACATTTCGGCGCCGCCGACCATCGGGTTGGTGCTCGGCGCCATGGTATCGGCGGGCACCGCGTCGCCTTCGGCGACGGTCGTGGTTTCGGTGGCGGGCGGCGCGTCGGTCTTGCTGCAAGCCGAAAGGCCAAGCGCGGCGACCATCGCAGCCGTCGTCAGATAGCTGATTTTCATGACATCATCTCCAGAGATCGGGGGGATGTCCCCTCTCCCTGCATGACTCCCACGGCGACAGGATCGTTCCAGCGGGCCGCTCGTTTGCGACGAATGGAGTGCGGGTCACCCGACGCGTGGCGGCACAAATAGCCCGGCTACGCTTGGCCTAGCAAGCGAAGCAAACCTTGCTGCCCGTGGTCAAGGGGCCGGCGCTACGAGTCCGCCGCGCACGAAGACCATCTTGTGCGGATCGCGGATCATGCGGATGTTCAATCGCCCGTCGGCCAAAAGGGCGAAGCCATATTCGCCGCCCACGAACTCCACCGTCTGCTCGCTCGCCATCGGCTCGATCTTCGGACCGTTAGTCAGGCAAGTATAGCTAAGGCCGATACAATAGGTCAGCCTGCCGCCGACATAACGCAGCGCATACATCGTCCAGGATTCAAGGTCGTCGACCTGTCCAGGGGTAAGGCGCGTCGCCGCAATCGGTCCGATAGGATAGATGTCATCGCGCTGGATATTGCCGTGATATTCGCTCCAGATCGTGGCGACGCTGCTCCGGAACCATGAATCGAGCACACCGTCCCGGTCGTAATCGATCAGGCAAACCGGCGCCTTGCCACCGCCGAAAAGGCCGGCGGTGACCGACAGACCCTGCTGACACGCGATGAAATAACTGCTCGTCGCAATGGACAGCGGCAGGCCCTTTTCGAGGACCGCCTTGGTTTTCGGAATGGCAACCGGCGCATCAAGCACGACCGCGCCTGCGGGCACGGCCTTGCCGACGAACCAGACGTCCTTCTTGTCTACCGTGTGCGTCCGCTCGGCGGGGTCCCCGGGGACCAGCAACGTATCAAATCCATAACGGATCGACCCGGCGTCGGCCTCTTTGGCATCCGCCGAAGACGTCGCAATTGCCAGCGCCAGTGTCGCGACGCACGCGTAGCGCCGCATCACCCCAGCAAACGCTCGTGCACCACCTTGCCGCCCTGCGTCAGCCGCACCGCGGTGCCGATTTCCTCGTCGAGCACCGGCTTGCCCGCTTCCTTGTCCCAGAAGGCCGAGAGGAAGTTGAAGAGGTTGCGGCTGAACAGCGCGCTGGTATCGGCGGGCATCAGCGCCGCGATATTCTTCGCGCCGATCACGGTGACACCGTGGATCTTCTTCGCCTCGCCCGAGACCGCACCCTCGACATTGCCGCCGCTTTCGGCCGCCATGTCGACGATCACGCTGCCGGCGCGCATCGTCGCGAGTTGCGCGTCCGAAATCAGCCGCGGCGCAGGGCGCCCCGGGATCAGCGCGGTGGTGATGACGATGTCCTGCTTGGCGATGTGCGACGAGACCAGCTCGGCCTGCGCCGCCTTATATTCGTCGGACATTTCGGTGGCATAGCCGCCCGCGCCCTCGCCCTCGATGCCGGCGACGGCCTCGACGAAGATCGGCTTGGCGCCGAGCGACATGATCTGTTCCTTGGTCGCCGAACGTACGTCGGTCGCGCTGACCTGCGCGCCCAGACGGCGCGCGGTGGCGATCGCTTGCAGCCCCGCCACGCCGACGCCCATCACGAACGCCTTGGCGGCGCTGACGGTGCCCGCGGCGGTCATCATCATCGGAAACGCACGGCCATAGGCGTTCGCCGCCATCAGGACCGCCTTATAGCCCGCGAGATTCGCCTGGCTGGACAGGATATCCATCGACTGCGCGCGCGTGATGCGCGGCATGAACTCCATCGCCAGCGCCTCGATGCCGAGCTTGGCATAGGCATCGACGCGCTCGCGCTCGCCGAACGGGTTGAGCCCCGCCGCCAGCCAGGCGCCGTCGGCCAGGCCCGTCAGCCCCTTGGGATCGGGTCCCTGGATGGCGAGGACGATGTTCGCGCCCTTCAGCACATCGGCGCGCGATCCGACCGTCGCGCCCGCGGCGCTATAATCGGCATCGGCGATCGACGCGCTGTCGCCCGCCCCCGATTCGACGGCAAGTTCCGCACCCAAGCCAATGAATTTCTTCACGGTTTCCGGAGTGGCGGCGACGCGGCTCTCGCCGGGGGCGAGTTCCTTCAGGACAGCGATACGCATGCCGGTCCGGTCAGGAGATCAGGAGGACGACGAGGACGACGACGATCGCGGTGATGATCGACCCGACCTTGAACAGGCTGATGAAACCCGAATAGGTGTCTTCCGCTGCCTTCATTTCCTGCTGTGCCATGGCTTTTTCCCCTTTGTCGCTGCCGGACGCCGAGCGGGCGCGCCGCGCCCGGCCCGGAATCGGCCTTCGCGCCGGTCTTAGCCATGCCTCCCGCGATGCTCAATAGATGGTTTCGCGATAAGTCGCCCACCGCAAAAGCCCGACGCGCTTAATCGCCCTTTTACCCCTTTCGCGTAGATCGGCGGTTCGACGCGGAACAGGTGGCAGAAAACTGCCGCCCAATGGGGGCATATTCACACCGATGGCAAGCGCGCGCGACACCCGAATGGTGATGATCGTCGACAGCGAAACGGCGCAACAGCGCTTCCTGTCGGCGCTTGTGTCGCGTGGCGGCTGGCGCAGCGTGATCGCCGGCGACACCGACACCGCGCTCGCCAAGCTCGGCACCCAGGAAGGCATGGCGCTCGACGCGGTGCTCGTCGACCAAGGCACGCCGGGCATGGATATGGCCGAATTCGTCGCCGAACTGCGCCGCTGGCGCCCCGCGCTGCCGCTGATCGTCATCACGATGCGCAACGGGGTCGAGGTCGCGGTCAGCGCGATGCGCGCCGGGGCAAGCGATTTTGTCCAGAAACCGATCGCCCCCGACCGCCTGCTCAACGCGCTCGACCGGATCACCGCGACCAGCGGCCCGCAGGGCGAACTCCGCCCGCTCACCGAAAAGCTGCGCGCGCCGCTCGCGTTCGAGGAGATCATCGGGTCGAGCCCCAATTTCCGCAGCGCGCTCGCGATCGCCGCCAAGGCGGCGCGCGCGCGCGTGCCGGTGATGATCAACGGCAAGCCCGGCACCGGCAAGGAAGTCTTTGCCCGCGCGATCCACAGCGCCAGCCCGCGCGCCCGCGGCGGACTGGTGATGGTCGATTGCTCGGCGGTGTCGCCGGGGCTGATCGGATCGGGGCTGTTCGGCCACGAACGCGGTGCCTTTCCGGGCGCCTTCGACCGCCAGGTCGGCCGCTTGGTGCAGGCCGACGCGGGCAGCATCATCATCGACCATGTCGAATGCATCCCGCTCGAGACGCAGGCGAAGCTGGTCGAATTCCTGAACACCGGCGAAGTCCAGATGATCGGCGGCAGCATCCGCCAGAGCGTCGATGTGCGCATCATCGCGACCAGCGCCAGCCCGCTCGACAAGCTGATCGAGGCCGGCCATTTCCGCGAAGACCTGTTCTATGCGCTATCGAGCGCGCAGTTCACCCTGCCCTCGCTCTCGGAACGCCGCGGCGACGTCGGTCCGCTCGCGCGCCATTTGCTCGCGCGCATCGGCGGCCTGCCGGGCATGGGACCGATCGGAGTCACCGACGACGCGCTGCGCCTGCTCGCCGCCTATGCTTGGCCGGGCAATGTCCGCCAGTTGCAGGACGTGCTGTTCCGCGCCGCGGTCGGCAGCACCACCGATGTGCTCACCAGCGCCGATTTCCAGGCGCTCGAGGCGACGCTCGCCGGCGGCAGCATGGTCGGCCAGGGCGATGTCGCGATCAACGGCGAAGCGATCGGCGTCACCCTCTACCTGCCCGACGGCAACCTCCGCCCGCTCGAGGAGATCGAGGCCGACGTGATCCGCCTCGCGATCGGCCACTATCGCGGCCGGATGAGCGAAGTCGCGCGAAGGCTGGGGATCGGCCGTTCGACGTTGTATCGCAAGCTCAGCGATCTCGGGATCGATACCGCCGCCTGAGGGACTTCAGGCCGCCGAAATCGCCTGTTCGATCTGCGCGGTGTCGGCGTTGGTCAATGTCTTGGCGATTTCACCAATCAGTCGTTTTTCCAGTTCGCCGTGATAATGGCCGCGCATGACTCCCAGAGTATGCGGATCGGCAACGATCAGCAATTTTTCGATATCATTGTCGAGCACACGCTTGTTGAGCAATGCCGCAACGCCCGCCGCGTGACCGCGTTCGTCCAGATCGCGGACCTCGGGGCTGGCGCCGCTGCGGTTGGAGGTTTCGACCTCGGGGCTCACAGCATCGACGAGGTTAATGATGGCGGCGTCGCCATCGTTGCGGAACAGGACAAACCGTTCGCCGTCTGCGACGGCTACATGCGCGCCATGGGGCAGCTGCATAAAAATCTCCTTGGGAATAACGCCGCCAGAACGGGGGAGCTTCCCAAAAGAGACGCACGGGAAGAGGATTGGGTTGCGCACGATGCGGCGCGCCGTGGCGCTCAGGCGGTCAGCGCGGCATCCCTGAGCCCGCGCCATATGCGCAGCGCCTGCCGGTTCTCGGCGATGTCGTGAACGCGCAGCAGTTGCGCGCCCTGCGTCGCCGCCTGATAATGCAGCGCCACCGTGCCGCCGAGCCGCTGGTCGGCGGGCGCTTCATTGTCGAGCGCGCCGATCATCCGCTTGCGGCTCGCGCCGAACAGGATTGGGCAGCCAAGGCTGTGAAACAGCGCGAGGCCGTTGATCAGCGCCAGATTGTCGCCGATCCCCTTGCCGAAACCGAGTCCCGGATCGACGATGATCTTCGCGGGGTCGACCCCCGCCGCGATGCACGCCGCGACGCGCTCGGCGAGCAGGTCATAGACGTCGAACAGGACATGATCGTAGCCGCCGCCTTCGTGCGGGTCGCTCTTCGCCGCGGGCGCGTGCATGAGCACGACCGGGCAGCCCGCCTTGACGACGACCTCCATCGCGCGGTCATCGTAACGCAGCGCCGACACATCGTTGACGATCGTGGCGCCGGCGGCCAGCGCCGCCTCCATCACCGCCGCCTTGCGCGTGTCGATCGACACCGCGACCCCGCCTTTCGCCAGTCCCGCGACGGTCGCCTGCACGCGCTCGATCTCGTCGCCTTCCCAGACGAGCGGCGCACCGGGCCGGGTCGACTCCCCGCCGACGTCGATGATCGCCGCGCCTGCCGACGCCATCGCGAAGCCCGCGTCGATCGCCGCGGCGCTGTCAACATGCTTGCCGCCGTCGGAAAAGCTGTCGGGGGTGATGTTGAGGATGCCCATCAACTGCGGCTCGTTCAGCCGCACGATCCGTTCGCCAAGCTGCAGCGCGCCGCGCGGGCGCAGCACGCCGGCGCGCTGTTTCGCCGCCATGTCGACGAGGTGATCAGGCATCGCCGCGACCCAATCAGCGAATTCGGGAACCGTGACGATCGCCGATTTGACGACGCCCCCATCGCGCAGGCTGATGTGCCAGGCGGCGAACCAGACCATGGAGTCGGCGACACGAAGGCAGGCGTCGTCGAGTTCATGCGGGCGGTCGACAAAGCAGGCCGGGCGGCAATAGAGCCGCGCATCGGATGATGCGTTGCCGAGGTCGGGCTTGGTCAGTGGTTGGAACATGCCTCTTCCCTATCCGTCATTGCGAGCGAAGCGAAGCAATCTCCAGCCATCGACGTTGCGCGACACCGATGGCTGGAGATTGCTTCGTCGCCTTCGGCTCCTCGCAATGACACCGTGATGCTACGCCTCGTTGGCCAGCAGCCAGTCCTGCCGCACCGCATCGATCACCCGCAATTGCTTGCCGTCGTCGACATGCCAGAAGGTCCAGCCGTTGCAACTCGGGGCGCCTTGGACCCCGGCGCCGACCTTGTGGATCGACCCCGCAGGCTGGCCGGCGCAATCGAGGCTGCCGTCGACGCGCACGGTCGCTTTCCAGCGGCGCTTGGTGTCGGTCAGCACCGACCCCGGCGCGATCAGGCCGCATTCAACCAACGTCCCGAACGCGACGCGCGTTGCCGCCTTGGGCGCCATCATTGTCTTCACCGCGCTCTCGTCGAGCGGCAGCGCCATTTCGATGCGCTCCTTCGCCGCGGCGATATAATCATCCTCGCGCTCGATCCCGATATAATGGCGGCCGAGACGCTTGGCGACCGCGCCCGTCGTGCCGGTGCCGAAAAAGGGGTCGAGGATCACGTCGCCTGGGTTCGAACAGGCGAGCAGGATGCGATAGAGCAAGGCTTCGGGCTTCTGGGTCGGATGGACCTTGTGCCCGCCCTTCTTCAGCCGCTCCTGCCCCGCGCAGATCGGGATCAGCCAGTCGCTGCGCATCTGCAATTCGTCGTTCAGCGTCTTCATCGCGCGATAGTTGAAGGTATATTTCGCCTTCTCGCCCATCGATGCCCAGATCAGCGTCTCGTGCGCGTTGGTGAAGCGCGTGCCCTTGAAATTGGGCATCGGGTTCGCCTTGCGCCACACGACGTCGTTGAGGATCCAGTACCCGCGATCCTGCAGCGCGGCGCCAACGCGGAAGATATTGTGATAGCTGCCGATCACCCAGATGCTGCCGCCGGGTTTCAGGATGCGCTTCGCTTCGGCGAGCCAGGCGTGGGTGAAACGATCATAGGTCGCGAGGCTGTCGAACTTGTCCCATTCGTCGTTGACCGCGTCGACCTGGCTGCCGTCGGGGCGATGCAGGTTGCCGCCGAGCTGGAGATTATACGGCGGGTCGGCGAAAATCATGTCGACCGACGCCGCGGGCAGGCTGCGCATCATCTCGACGCAATCGCCCTGCAGGATGCTGTCGAGCGGCAGGTCGACGGGCACCGTTTTTGCCGCGCGCTGCTTCACCGCGGGTGCCTTCACCCGTTCCATCACACCCATGTTTCGCCCCTGTCCCGCATTGAAAGAAGGCCCTGATGAGTCCGGCAGAGTCCGCCGTCAAGCCCGGGATTCTAGGGATTCCCGGTGTCATAAAGGTTAACGCCATGGGAACGAAACGAGTCCCACACACCATATGGAGTCTCGGCCGAATCGGAGACTCAACGGGTGGTGGTGTGGCGAAGAGGACTCAGTGCCGAAAAAAATATCAAATTCGATCCTCCCTGTGGCGNTATAGCGCAACGTCGCAGCCCCTCCACCACCGCTTCGCGGCGGTCCCCCTCCCCATCGCTACGCGACAGGGAGGATTGACGGGGCAACCTGGGCGCTGGCCGCTACCAGCGGTTCCAGACCTTCTCGGCGAAGCCCGGCAGGTCGCGAACGGTCATCGCGGTGCCGTCGTCGAGGATTACGCGCCCCGAAAACCAGCCGAAAACCTGGTCCTGCTCGGTCCGAACCATCCCGGCATCGACCTTGGCCCAGCGGTTGACGGCGGGAGCGAAGTCGATTTCGAACCGCCCGTCATTGCTCGAAAAGCGCCAGTTTCCGCTGTCGGGTGGGCCTTCGGGCATGTGGAATGTCACCTCGTCGAGCTTGTGCGCGCGGCCGTCGACGAAGAGCATATTCTCGCTCGCCGCCGAGGTGTCGCCGAAACCATAGCCGATGTTGAAACCGAAGCGCCGACCGTCGACCAGCCCCGATGCCGACCCCCAGTACCAGACATTGTCATAGGTCCAGACGCCGCGCCCCCAATCGAGCAGCGCAAACGCATTTTCAGACAGGAAATCATGGGATTCGTTGCCGATCTTCACGCTCCCTCGCGCCGGCATGCAGTTGATCTTCTGATTATAGTAAAAGGCATGCGGATCGTCGGCGAAGGGGGTCGCGATCACCATTCGGTCCATCGCGGGCTGATCGAGCCAGATCTCGCCCGACAATCCGCGTCCATCGGCGAAGCCCGGCGCGTGGACGGTCAGCCGGCGCCCTCCGGCCTCGTGTCGGAACGCCAGTTCCATCCCGTCCGTCGCCTGCACGATATCGCCGCGATCGGCGCTGGCCGGCAAGGCCATGCGCCCCATCGGTTCGGGGATCAGCACGCCATGATTGACGAAGTTCCCGGCCCGCAAATCCATCCACGACACCCCCAGAAAGCCGGCATAGGCGTTGTCCGCGACGGTCAGCGCCAGCGCCAGATCGGCGTTCATGACGCAATAATAGTCCCATTCCTTGATACGTACCGGCTCGGCGGCGATCGCGGCACGGTCGTACCGGCGCACCTCGTGCGCGGCATAGCCGGGATCGATCAGTCGTCCCGCATCATCGTGCAGCGGCCCTTCGCCCATCACATGCTGACCCATCGCACCCCCCATTCCATACGGTCTTTGCCGCCTATATCCCCGGATCGACCCCGGTCAGTTCCACTGACCGTTCCCACAATTCGCGCCCCAGCTTCGGATCGCGCGCGGTACGGGTCGCGCGGGCCGGGCCCGAGCGTCCCGATATCTCGCCCAGCCCCTGCGGCCCCAGATAATCCCCGCCCTGCACATGCGCGCCGGTCGCCGCCTGCAGGGTCGGCCAGGCGCCCTGCGCCGCGCTGTTGAAAAAGGGCGCCGCGAGCGGGGTCAATGTGCGCAGCGGCAGCGGCAGGTGCCGGGTCAACTCAGTCAGCGCGACCCCGGGATGACACCCGATCGCCTGCGTCGAGCGCCCCGCGGCGCTCAGCCGCCGGTCGAGTTCGAACATGTGGAGCAAATTCGCGAGCTTGCTCGCCTGATAGCGTTGCCAGTTGTGATAGCTGCGGCCCGCCGACAGGTCGCTGAAATCGACCTCGCCGCCCTTGTGCGCGATGCTGCCGGTGATGACGATGCGGTCGTCGACATGCGGATGGACGAGGCCGGTGAAGGCGAAGGTGCCGAGGTGGTTGACCCCGAACTGCAGCTCAAACCCCTGCCTGGTCAGCGTCTTGGGCGGGATCATCACCCCGGCATTGTTGACCAGCACGTCGATCCGCGGTCCCGCCAGCAGCGCTTTCGCCGCCTCGCGCACCTGGTCGAGGTCGGCGAGGTCGAGCGGCTGGAACGACAATTCGGCCGCCGGCACGTCGGCGCGGATGCGGTCCATCGCCGCCGCCGCCTTGCCCGCGTCGCGGCACGCGAGGATGACATGCGCGCCGCGCGCCGCCAGCACCCGCGACACCTCGAAACCCAGCCCGGCATTGGCACCGGTGACAAGGAAGTTTCGGCCCGTTTGCGCGCCGACGTCGTCGGCCGTGAAACCCTTGCTCATCGCCGTCTCCCCTTTACGGATATTCGGTCAGACCAGCTGCAATTGAGCGACCGGCGCAAAACTGGTCCGATGGAGCGGCGTGGGACCATGCTGACGCAGCGCCGCGAGATGACGGGCGGTACCATAACCCATGTTGGTTTCCCAGCCAAAGCCGGGGAAGTCGCGCGCCGCCGCGATCATGAAGCGGTCGCGATGCTCCTTGGCGATGATGCTCGCCGCCGAAATGCACGGATGCGTCGCGTCGCCGCCGATGATCGCGCGCGCGGTGTAGCGCCAGCGCGGCAGGCGGTTGCCGTCGACGAGCACCTCGGCGGGTTCGATCCCGAGCGCCTCGACCGCGCGGGTCATGGCGAGGAAGGTCGCCTGCAATATGTTGATCGCGTCGATCTCGGCGACGCTCGCCTCGCCGATGCCCCAGCGGCAGCGCGCCTTGATCTCGATCTCGAGTTCGGCGCGGCGTTTGGCGCTGAGTTTCTTGCTGTCGTCGAGCCCGGCGATGCCGCCGTCGCAAAGCAAGACCGCCGCCGCGACGACGGGACCGGCGAGCGGTCCGCGCCCGGCTTCGTCGACGCCGACGATCACACCCGCCATGGCGGATATCTCCGATATTCGCCCGCCTGGTACAGGCACAGCCGGTTCCCCGCCGGATCGCTCAGCCGCGCCTCGCGCCAGCCCCATTCCTCGTCGGCCGGCATCTGCTCGAACTGCACCCCACGCCGCGCCAGATAGGCGACCCACGCGTCGAGC
>NZ_LMGF01000005.1:1012449-1168781 GCF_001427085.1 Sphingopyxis sp. Root1497 | reverse complement strand
GAGGGCTTGTCCTGTTGGACGACGTGGATGACACGCCCTCCCCTAGCCCCTCCCGCAAGCGGGAGGGGGACGAGTGGATCGACAGGGTCACCCCGTTGATCGCCTCGAACCTTGCATAGCCATTGTCCGGGCTATCGACGATCTGCGTCAGCCCCATCTGTTTGTAGAACCCAACCGAGACCGCATAATCCTTCGCCGGCAGGGTGATCTGGTTCAGCGCCGGGCCGGTGAACAGCCCGTCGTTGCGCACCAGTTGCTGCCCCATCGGGCCGTGCCCCTGCCCCAGCCCCGGCGCGTCGAGCAGCGCCAGCCGCACGAAATCGCGCGCACGCGCGACCGCGGGTTCGAGCGGCATGCCTTGCGCCAGTCCGGTCGCGATCGCGCTCGCCAGCGTGCAGCCGGTGCCGTGGGTGCTGCGGGTGTCGATCCGCGGCGCTTCCCACAGCGCGATCGTGCCATGGCCGGTGACCAGCCGGTCGGTTATCGTGTCGCCGCCGCCATGGCCGCCCTTGGCGAGCACCGCCGCCTCGACCTTTTGCGCATAGGCGACCGCTTCGGCCTCGACCGTTTCGGCGGTGATCGCCGCACAGCCGCGCAGCGCGGCGAGTTCGGGCCAGTTCGGCGTCACGACGGTGCTCAGGTTCGCGAGCAGTTCCATCGCGTCGATCGTCTTGGGATCGGCGAGCATCGCGCCGCTCGTCGCGACCATGACGGGATCGAAGACGAAGGATTCGCCGTAGACGCCCGAGATCAGTTCCTCGGCGACCGCCATCGCGGTGTCGGCGCTGCCGAGCATCCCGATCTTGACCGCATCGACCCCGATGTCCTCGGCGACGCAGCGCATCTGCTGCACCACCATCTCGGTCGGGATCGCATGGACGCCCTCGACCCCCAGCGTGTTCTGCGCCGTGATCGCGGTGATCGCGGTCATCGCATGGCCGCCGAGCATCGTGACCGTCTTGATATCGGCCTGAATCCCCGCGCCGCCCCCGCTGTCGGAGCCGGCGATGATCAGGACGCGTGCGGTCAAACCTTGTACTTCCGCACCGTCGAGCCGGGATATTTCGCGAGGATCGCGCCCTCGCGCAGCGGCCGGTCGAGCAGGTCGCCGCCGCAATTGGGGCATTGCTCGTCCATCCGGTCGGCACAATTGGCGCAAAAGGTGCACTCCATCGAACAGATGAAGGCGCCGTGCATGTTCGCGGGCAGGTCCTTGCCGCACTTTTCGCAATCGGGTCGCATTTCCAACATTAACTTACTGCCTTTCTGACTGCGTCGCAGATACTGTCGACGACGCTTTCTACCTGGGATGCGTCATCGCCTTCGGCCATGACACGGATGAGGGGTTCGGTGCCCGAGGCACGGATGACGAGGCGCCCGCGCCCGGCGAGCGCGGCCTCGCCGTCGGCGATCGCGGCTTTGACATGGGCATCGTCGAGCGGCTCGCCCTTCGAGAACCGGACATTTTTGAGCAATTGCGGCACAGGATCGAACTGGTGGAGCAATTCGCTCGCGGGCTTGCCCGACGCGACGAGTTCGGCGAGCACCTGAAGCCCCGCCAACGTACCGTCGCCGGTCGTCGCATGGTCGGACAAGATCATATGCCCCGACTGTTCGCCGCCGACGTTAAAACCGCCCGATTTCATGCGTTCGAGCACGTACCGGTCGCCGACCTTGGTCCGCTCGAGCGTCAGGCCCTGGCCTTCGAGAAACCGTTCGAGCCCGAGGTTCGACATCACCGTCGCGACGACCCCGCCGCCCTTCAGCCGGCCTTGTCTGGCCCAGCTCGCGCCGATCAGCGCCATGATCTGGTCGCCATCGACGATCGCGCCCTTTTCGTCGACGACGATCAGCCGGTCGGCATCGCCATCGAGCGCGATGCCGATGTCGGCGCCGCTCGCGACGACGGTTTCCTGCAGCAGGCCGGGCGCGGTCGATCCGCATTTGTCGTTGATGTTGATGCCGTTGGGGGTGACCCCGATCGCGACAACATCGGCGCCGAGTTCCCAGAACACCGTCGGCGCGCTGTTGTACGCGGCGCCATTGGCGCAATCGAGCACGATCTTCAGCCCGTCGAGGCGCACCGATTCGGGCAGGCTCTGTTTCACCGCATGGATATAGCGCCCGCGCGCGTCGTCGATGCGCTTCGCGCGGCCGATCTGTGCGGGCTCGGCGAGCTTCGGTTCGCTCGCGAGCAACAGCTCGATCTGTGCCTCGTCGGCGTCGGACAGCTTGTAACCATCGGGCCCGAACAGCTTGATGCCGTTATCGTAAAAGGGATTGTGGCTCGCAGACAGCATCACGCCGAGGTCGGCGCGCATCGACCGGGTCAGCATCGCAATGGCGGGAGTGGGCATCGGCCCCACCTGCACAACGTCCATGCCGACGCTGGTGAACCCCGCGACGAGCGCATTTTCAAGCATATAGCCCGAAAGCCGCGTGTCCTTGCCGATCACCACCCGATGCTTGTGGTCGCCGCGCAGGAAATGCGCGCCCGCCGCCATGCCGACACGCATCGCGACCTCGACCGTCATCGGGATCTGGTTGGTCAGGCCGCGGATGCCATCGGTTCCGAAAAACTTGCGCATACCACCTCTGCTACCTAAGCCGGGACGAAGACAGAGCCTGCCCCGGCGTTCCTGGGATGGCCCTAGGTTACGCCGTTTTGCTTGGCAAGCTGGCCAGCGTTCCTTTGGGGGATTTGAACTTGAAATCGGCATGGATCATCCTTGGGGCGCTCGTCGCCGGCATGCTGCTCGGGATCGCGGTCGAGGGCGTTTCGCTCGCCGCCGCGACTGCCTCGCTGCCCTTTATCGAACCGATCGGCCTGCTCTGGCTCAACGCGCTCAAGATGACGATCGTGCCGCTGGTGGTCGCGCTGCTTATCACCGGCATCACCGCGACCGCCGACGCCGCGCGCGCGGGCCGGCTCGCGGCGCGCTCGGTCATGATCTTTCTTGCCGCGATCTTCCTGTCGGGGACGATGTCGCTGTTGATGACGCCGCTGCTGCTGCGGCTCTTTCCGCTCTCGGCCGGGGCCGCCGAAGCGCTGCGTCACGGGCTTGGCGGCACGGCAACCGCCGGACCGTCGCCGACCTTCGGCGATTTCCTGCTCTCGCTGATCCCGACCAACCCGATCGCCGCCGCCGCCGAAACCGCGATCCTGCCGCTGATCGTCTTCACGACGATCTTTGCCTTCGCGATCACCAAGCTCGAGCCCGTGCAGCGCGCGACGCTGTCGGGGCTGTTCAAGGCGCTGGGCGATGCGATGCTGATCGTCATCGGCTGGGTCCTCGCGCTCGCGCCGATCGGCGTCTTTGCCTTGGGCTATGCGCTCGCGGTCAAGGCCGGGGTCGCGGCGTTCGGCGGGCTCATCCATTATGTGCTGATCCTGATGGGAATCGGCGTCTGCTGCCTCATCCTCGGGCTCTTGCTCGCCTGGCTCGTCGTCGGCATTTCACTGCCGCGTTTCGTCCGCGCGATGGTCCCGACCCTCGCGGTCGCGATCAGCACCCAAAGCTCGCTCGCCAGCCTGCCCGCGATGCTCAAATCCTCCGAAGAACTCGGCGTCGATCCCAAGAAGGCCGATGTCGTGCTGCCGCTCGCGGTCGCGCTGTTCCGCTTCACCAGCCCGGCGATGAACCTCGCGGTCGTCGTCTATGTCGCCTGGCTGTTCGGTATCCAGCTCACGCCGTGGGAGATGGCGGTCGGGCTGGGGGTCGCGATGGCGGCGGCGCTGAGTTCGGTCAGCCTGCCCGGGTCGATCAGCTTCGTGACCTCGATCGCCCCGATCGCGGTGTCGATGGGGGTGCCCGTCGCTCCGCTGGGGCTGCTCGTCGCGGTCGAGACCTTTCCCGACATCTTCCGGACGCTCGGCAATGTTATCGGCGACGTCGCCGCGACGAAATATGCGGCCGACGGCATCGACGACGACACGAAATCAGCAGGAGAGACGCCATGAAATATCGCAAGCTCGGCCACGGCCTCGAAGTGTCCGCCATCGGCATCGGCTGCATGCCGATGATCAAGGGCGGCAATATCCTCTATGGCGAGGCCGCCGACCTCGACGAATCGACCGCGACGATCCACCGCGCGATCGACCTCGGCGTCACCTTCTTCGACACCGCACAAATCTATGGCCCGTTTTCGAACGAGGAACTGCTGGGCGCGGCGATCAAGGGCAAGCGCGAGGGCCTCGTCATCGCGACCAAGTTCGGCTTCAAATTCGATGGCAACCAGATCGTCGGGGTCGACGGCTCGCCCGCCAACGCCCGCGCCGCGTGCGAAGGCTCGCTGCAGCGGCTCGGCATCGACACGATCGACCTTTTCTATCAGCACCGCGTCGATCCCGCGATCCCGATCGAGGAGGTGGTCGGCGGGATGATGGACCTGGTCAACGAAGGCAAGGTCCGCCACATCGCGCTGTCCGAGGCCGGCCCCGAGACGATCCGCCGCGCCGCCAAGGCCGCGCCGATCACCGCGCTGCAGAGCGAATATTCGATCTGGGAACGCGACGTCGAGGCGGAAATCCTGACCGCGTGCCGCGAAAATGGCATCGGCTTCGTCCCTTATTCGCCGCTCGGCCGCGGCTTCCTCGCGGGCGCGGTGCGCAGCCGCGACGAGTTGCCCGAGAAGGACTGGCGCCGTAACGACCCGCGCTACAGCGAGGAAAACTTCCCCGCCAACCTCGCGATCGTCGACGCGATCGGCGCGGTCGCCGACAAGCATGGCGCCTCGAAAGCCCAGGTCGCGCTCGCCTGGCTGCTCGCGCAGGGCGACGACATCGTCCCGATCCCCGGCACCAAGCGCCGCGTCACGATGGAGGATAGCGTCGGCGGCGTCGATGTCACGCTGACCGCCGACGACCTCGCCGCGATCGCCGCCGCGGCGCCGATGGGCGGCACCAGCGGTCCGCGCTACGGCGAACAGGGCATGCGGATGGTCCGGCTCTAGGAAAGGTCGGCATCGACCTCGCGCTGGTCCTGCACCAGCGCGAGGAGGTCGGCGAACATCTTGGCTAGGCCGGTGTCGGCATAAGCGTCGGCGCACGCCGCGCCTGCCTCGGCGATCCCGTCGGCGCCATCGGGCATCCGGCGCTTGACGAAGGCCATCGCCGCCATGAAGCCTTCGAGCATCACCTGCTCGGCGGCTTCGGCGTCGAGCGGCGGGTCGAGATGCGGGGCGAGTCCCAGCATCGTCAACGCCGACTGAAACAGCGGCGTTAGCAACTCGTGGGAAATCTCCCGGTCATAGATCGACGCGACCGCGGCCACCGCGGCGCGAAACGCCGCGAAGGCACCCGCAATATCGCGCCGTTCGAGCAGCATCTGCCCCATCGTCGCCAGTTGCGGAGCACTCCGCGCATGATCCATCGCGACATTGCGGATCGCCGCCGCGACATCGGCGCGCGCCGCATCGTTCATTAATCGCGCCTCGGCCTGCTTCAACAAATCGAGTGCCTCGGCCAGGTCGTCCGCCGACGATTCCTCGCGCTGTCGCATCACGCGCGCGCGGACGGTCAACGCTGTCGCCAGATCCCTCAGCCATGCCACGCGCGGTGCCTCGGCAACCAGCGCGCGCATGATCGCGATGCTCTCGTCGCTTGCCGCCAGCGCCGCATCGGCATCGCTCGTTCGCGTCCGGTCGGCGCGGCTGTTCAGCGCCGCCGACAGGTCGCGCCGCGCGTCGCCGTCGCCCCGCTCGACCAGCTTGCGCGCGATAGCCTCGGCTTCGGCCAAGCTCGCCTCGATCATCGGCCGACGCGCCGCCTGCGCGCGCATCCGGGCGCGAATATCCCCGCCGGATCGCGCCGACCGATGATCGCGACGCATCAGCATATGCCCGCGCAGCGACAGGGTCGCACCGCGCCGGTAATCCGCCTCGTCGCCGGTCAACACCGCCTGGTCCCGCGCCCAGCCGATGATGTCGAGCAACAGGTCGATCCGTTCGTCGGCCTTGGCATAGGATCCGGTCATGTCGTCGTCGCCCGCCGTCAAGGTCAGCACATCCTGAATGCCGTCCATGATCGCCCGCGACGGCTCGGCTGCCAGCGCATCGCGATACAGGGCGATGGCTTCTTCGAAACAGGCGGTCGCTTCGTCGAACTCGCCCGCACCACCGTGGATCACGCCGCGGCCCTTCAACCAGATCGCCAGCTCGTACCGTTCGCGCGCTGAGGTTCCGCCCGCCTTGCGCAGCGCGGATATGCGCAGATCGGCCAGCCGCGCGATCGCCTCTTTCCGGTCGAACAACCGGGCATTCGTCACCGCCGTCACCAGCGGTTCGTGCGGCATCGCCGCGATCGTCGCCGCCTGTTCGGCATCGTCGCCTGCCGTGATCGCGGCGAAAAACCGGTCGAGCAGCGCGCGGATCGCCTCTGGCTCATCGCTCGCCTCCATGCGTGTGGCGGCCGCGGTCGCGACCAGGCGGCGCGCGGCGGCATCGCCGGCATCCTCCACAAGCCGGAGCGCCACCGACGCCGCCGCGTCACGCGTCGCGGCATCCGCGTCCGGATCGTCGAGCATCGTCTGGATCGCCGGGATCAGCGCCGCCTTCACCGCCGCCTCGTCGTGCAGCCCCTTGATGTTGCGCCGCAACTGCGCCGCCGCCTGGAGGAACAGGCGCTCGGTAAAGCTGCCGACCGCGCCGCCGCTCTCGAATGCCATGACGCTGAACGGGTCCTGCCCGCGCAGCAGCGGCTCGCCGAGGTCGTGGCCTAGCAGTGACCGCCCCGCCGCCTCGACCACCTCGCGAACCACCTGCATGCCCTGCACGCTCGCCAGCGCCAGCGCCTCGCGAACCTCGGGCGCCACCTGCGCCGACGTCAGCCGCGCCAGCACCACCTCGTGCACGCGCTGCGAGCGCGACAGCGCTTCGGCCAGCCCCTCGGCGGTGAGAGCGCGCGCCGGATCGAAATCGTCGAACAGCCGCGGCTCGCCGCGCAGATAGGCGATGATCTGTTCCAGAAAGCGCGGATTGCCGTCGACCGCGTCCAGCAGTGCGATGCGCTGGTCGGCGGGCAGGCCCGGCAAGGCGGTCCGCAGCGCGGGATCGAGATCGTTCAGCTTTGCCAGCCGGATCTCGTGATAATTTTCGCTGTTGAGATAACCGCCGAATATCCCCGAGATCGGCCCCGGCTCGTCGCTGCCGCCATGGCGCGCATGATGGACCAGCGTCGCGACCGACCGGCCGCCGCGATCGCCTTCGAGCGTCCATTCGGTCTGCCAGTGCGTCATCACGATCATCACCGGCCAGCGCTGCGTCATCGCGGCATGGGTCAGCCGCTCGACAAAGCGCAGCAAGCCCGGATCGGCGCCAGCGAATTGCGCATCATCGATCAGGATCATCGCCGGCACCCGCGCATAGCCCAGCCGCGCGGCGGGGTTCAGCACCTGTTCGAGGTCGGCGAGCAGCGCATCGACGCGGTTCTTCACCAGCGTGTCCCCCGCCAAGGCCTGCGCCGCGCCCTTGCCGATCTCGCCCTGCAGCAGCTTGACCGAATCCAGAAAGGCACCGCCGACCGACAAGATCGTGTCGACCTGCAACGCGCCGGCCAGCGCATCGACGCCGGCCCCCGCCCAGATTTTTGCCAGCGAAACGCCGGTGCCCGCCATGCGGGCGCGCATCGACATCGCGACGAGGTGCGGCGCGAGGAAGCGGTCGTGGAGCGCGACGCTGTCGCCCCCCTCGGCCTGCGCCGCGATGCCCCACCACAGGAACGGTATCGGCCGGTCGAAGCGGCATTGGTCGGGCGGAAAATTCAGATGCAGGCGATCGGACACCAGCCCAGCCGGATCGGGCCAATAGCCCGGCTGATCGGCGAGCCCCGCAATTTGCCGGCGCAGGAATTCGAGCACCAGCCGCGTCTTGCCCACCCCCGGCTCTGCAGTGAGCAGGACCAGCTGTGGCTGCGGGGCATCCGCATTCGACGCCAGTCGCCAACATTCGCCGAGGGTAGCCAGCTCGACCTCGCGGCCGCAAAAAGACAGGTCGGTGGTCATCGTCGCAGCGCCCCATTCCGCTTGGTCAGGGCTGTACTTTCAACGCCTTCACCGCCTCCGTCAACTGGTCGACCTTCTCGTGCAGCCGCATGATCTCCAGCTCGGCGCGCAGGTTGATTTCATAGTCCAGCCCGGCCGCGATGCGATCCTTCGCCGCCGCCCGGTTCTGGCTCATCATGATGATCGGCGCCTGCACCGCCGCCAGCGTCGACAGCATCAGGTTCAGGAAAATGAACGGATAGGGGTCGAACGCCATCCCCCAACGCGCCAGCACGTCCGAATTGAGCAGCATCCAGCCGAGCAGCACGGCGGTGAACAGGATGATGAAACTCCACGACCCGCCGACCGCCGCGACCTTGTCGGACAGCCGCGCGCCGAACGTGGCCTCGGCATCGTCGAGGTCGGCGGCATCGCGGCTGATCAGCTGGCGGTTGGCGATCGCCGCGATCACCCGGCATTCGTCGGGGTCGAGGTCGGCATAGGGTCGCCCGAGCAATCGCAGCGAGAGGTCCGAAAGATGCGCCTCGCCGTTCATCCGATCATCCCACCCAGCGCCAGATGCCGGCGACCATGTAACCGAGCGCGCCATGCGCCCAGGTCGCGGCGACCCACAGGAGGATGCCGCCGAACAGCGCGTGCGGCCGCGGGATCGTGTCGATCCACGACCCGCGCCCGCCGATCTGCCTTGCGAACGGCACGAAGCTCGTCCGCGCCGCCCAGTGGCGCCAGGCATCGCCCATCAGCCGCGCCTTCTTGACGTCCTGCCCCGCCGACCCGGCAAGCGCGAGAAAGGCGATGATCGCCGACAGGACGATCTGCCCCGGCGTCGGCATCACCAGCGCATGCGCCAGCGCCCACAAGGTGAAGCCCCACATCATCGGGTGGCGCGTGATCGCGAACACCCCACGCGGTGCGCCCTGCGCCGCCGCGGCGGCGTTCGGCGCCGGCAGTGCCGGATTGCCGATCAGCGAGCCCATGAACAATATGCTCGCGAACAGCACCAGCGCCGACGCGAGCATCCACAGGCCGTCGCCGACCGCCCACAGCGGCGGCTCGGGCGGCATGCCGCGCCACGCCTGCACCAGCAGGACGAAGGTCGCGATCGCGACGACCGAATAGACGATCAGGAACGCCCGTTCGCCCATCCGTCCCGCCAGCGGCGCGCGCAGCGGGTGCGATAGAGCAAAATGGGTGCCGACGAACAGCGCGCCGGTGGTGATCAACAGCGTCATCGGTTGCATGGAGTTCTCCTCTCCGTTTCCCCGGTCCGCCGCTTGGTCATCAGGCGCGGGCGATTACCTGTCGTAAGCCTTCGGCAGATTGCCTTCCTGCGGCGTCAGGTAACGGTCGCGCAGGCGATCCTGCCTGGTCACCAGCGACTGCGCCTTGCCATCGATCCACACGGCGGTCGGGCGGCTGCCCAGTTCGAGCGGATCATTGTCCCAGATCACGACGTCGCCGACGCGGCCCGCACGGAGCGAGCCGATGCTGGCGTCCATGCCGACCGCGCGCGCCGGGGCGCTGCTGATCGAGGCGAAGGCCTGATCCCAGCTCATCCCGCTCGCGCCGGGCAGCTTCGCCAGCCCGACGAGGTTGCCGGCATATTGCGTCGCATAGCCCATTTTGTGCGCGTCGTCGTCGTCGAACACCCCGACCGACACCGGTACCCCGGCGGCGGCGAGTCGTCCGGCATTCGACTGGGTCGCGCCGAGCTGTTCGAAACTGCCCGGCAGGTCGGTCAGCGGCGACACCAGCACCGGCACCCGCGCCGCGGCGATGTCGCCCGCGACCAGCCAGCCCTCGGTCGCGCCGACCAGCACCAGCTTCAATGCCGGAAACTCGGTCTTCAGCTTGAGCACGTTGAGGATGTCGGTCGCCCGGTCGACGCGCACGAACAGCGGCGTCGTCCCGTCGATCACGCGCACCAGCGCATCGGCGTCGGCGCGCTGGATCAGCGCGTCGCTGCCCCATTCGGCGAGCGTCGCGGGATTGCGCGCATAGCTGCGCGCCGCGAGCAATTGTTCGCGGAACAGCAGGAACAGCGCGGCGCGACTGCCGCCGGCCTTTGCCGATCCATCCTCGCCGAACGCGACATATTGCAGCGCGCGGGGCTTGGTCACCATGTCATTGTCGTCGGCGAGGTCGACCACCGCGCCCTGCCCGGCGAACAAATTGCCGCTCGATCCCGGCGCGACGATCGCGCGGGTGACGCCATTGGCGCGGTTGACCGCGATCGGCGATCCCATCGGATTGAGCGCCGGGGCGATGTCGAGTCCCGCCGAGAACCGCGACTTGTTCGCCGACCGGTCGTTGGTGCCGCTGACGGCATCGACCTCGGTCAGCCCGACGCGGCTGAACGCCGCGACGATGCCGGGGGTGACCCAGCGACCGCCCGCATCGACGCGTTCGATACCCGCGGGCACGGCGACGCCGGCGCCCGCCGCGACAACCTTGCCGCCGCGCACGACGACGGTGCCGCCCTCGATCGGCGCGCTGCCGTCGCCGATGACGAGCTTGGCATTGGTGATCGCGACATCCTGCGCCGCGACGGGAGCTGCGATCAGCGCGGCGGCGGAAAGGAGGAGCGCGCGCATCATTTCACGTCTCCTTCGCCCGGCTGGCCGAGCTCGAAATCGCTCACCGGCCGCAATTTGGGGTTCATCGCGTCATACATCATCGCGCCGTCGATCCACACCTTCTCGGGCCGGGTATAGGCGCTGAACGGATTGCCGTTCCACAGCACGACGTCGGCCATCTTGCCGGGCTTCAGACTGCCCGTCTTGTCGCCGATGCCCAGCGCCTTGGCGGGATTGTACGACAGCCAGGTCCAGGCCTGTTCGTCGCTGATCTGCATGCCCATGCGGCGGCCCGAGGCGAGCGCCTTCGCCGCCTCCTGGTTCAGCCGCTGGATCTGGTTGGCATCGTCCGAATGGACGATCGTGCAGGCGCCGGCCTTGTACACCAGCGGGATATTCTCGGGCACGCTGTCATAGGCTTCCATCTTGAAGCCCCACCAGTCGGCCCACATCGCCGAGCAGATGCCTTCTTTCGCGAGGATATCGGCGATCTTGTAGCTTTCGACCGCGTGGTGGAAGGTCGACACCTTGTAGCCGAATTCCTTCGACATATCGATCACCAGCGCCATTTCGTCGGCGCGGTAGCAATGATTGTGGACGAGGATCTCGCCCGACAGCACGCCCGTGAGCGTTTCCATCGCGAGGTCGCGGTCGACGACCTTCCCCTCGTCCATCTTCTTCTTGTAGGCGGCCGCCTTCTGCCAGGTCGCGCGATTGACCGCGAAATTGCCCATGCGGGTCGAGGGCATCCGCCCCTTGCTGCCATAGACGCGCTTCGGATTCTCGCCGCACGCCATTTTCAGGCCATAGGGCGCGCCGGGGAATTTCATCCCCTGCACCGTGCGCGACGGCACATTCTTGAGCGTGATCGAGCGCCCGCCCATCAGGTTCGCGCTACCCGGCAGAATCTGGAGCGACGTCACGCCGCCATTGGCCAGCGCGCGGCTGAACCCTGGGTCCTGCGGCCAGACGCTATGTTCGGACCAGACTTCGGGGGTGGTCGGCGAGGTGGCCTCGTTACCGTCCGAATGCGCCTCGACGCTGGGCGACGGATAGTCGCCGAGGTGGCTGTGGATGTCGATGACCCCGGGGGTGAGGAACTTGCCGGTGCCGTCGACGACATCGGCGTCGGTGGGCAATTCCATATCGGGACCGCCTACCGACAAGACCTTGCCGCTCGACAGGACGATCGACCCATTGTCGATCCGCCCGCCCTCGCCGTCGAAGATGGTGACGTTCCGCACGACGGTCAGCCGCGTCGGATATCCCTTGTAGGTCGACGGATAGGGATCCTTGTTGAACTTCACCGGCTTTTCGGCGGCGGGCTTGCTGCTCGCCGTCTCCACCTCGCCGCTATTCGCGGTGCAACCCGCGAACGCCAGCGACACCGCGGCCAAAAGGCCGGCTTTCACGCCCCGGATCATCGATTATGCCCCCTTGGGTTCGGGATGGACGCCCGCAGCGAGCGGTTCGGCCAACTCGTTCTGGCCAGCCAGATCGTCGGCATCGCGCAGCGTGTCGAGATGCATCAGCTTCTTGATCAGCGGAGACACGACGATCACCAGGATACCGAAACCGACCGCCCACAGGCCGATCGTGCCATAGACGTCGAGGACGAGCGCCTTGCCTGCCCCCTCGCCGCTCGCCTTTTCGGACCCCGTCGCCGCCGCGATCAGGCCGGCGGCGAAGTTGCCGGTTGCCGATGCGAAGAACCAGGTGCCCATGATCAGGCTCGCCATATGCGCCGGCGCGAGCCGGTTCATCGCGCTGAGACCGACGGGCGACAGGCACAGTTCGCCGGTCGTGTGAAAGAGGTAGATCAGGAAGATGAAGAGCACCGGGGTGGCATTTTCCATGCCGACCGCCGCCGCGCCCCATTTCAGCGCATAGAAACCAAGTCCGAGCTGCAGCATCGCAAGGCCGAACTTGACCGGGGTCGACGGCTCCATGCCGCGGCGGCCGAGCCAGGTCCACAGCCCCGCGAACAGCGGTGCGAGCAGGACGATATAGATGGCGTTGACCGACTGGAACACCGATGCCGGCACCCCGCCGCGGTCGACATAACGGTCGGTGAAGAGGTTGAGCGACGACCCGGCCTGTTCGAACAGCGCCCAGAACAGGATCGAACCGAGAATCAGGAACATCGCGGCAAAGATGCGATCGCGGTCCTCGGCGGGCAGCTTGATGACCGCGGTGCCGATGACATAGGCGACAAGGATCGCGCCCGCACCGCCGAGCAGCGTACCGACGATCGCCTGGTTCTGGACCAGCCACCAGCAGACGACGACGGCGACGAGGCCGACGAGATAGAGCAGCCATTCGAACGGCAAGCCGAACTTCTTTTCGGTGAGCAGCGCCGGATTCTCCGGCTCGCCGCGACCGAGCAGCAGCGGCTTGAACACCACGAAGACAATCAGGCCAAGCAGCATGCCGAAGCCGGCGGCGCCAAAGCCATAGGCCCAGCCATAGACTTCGCCGAGATAGCCGCAGAGCAGCGAACCGAGCGCCGCGCCGAGGTTAATCCCCATGTAGAAGATGGTGTAAGCGCCGTCGCGGCGCACGTCGGTACGCGGATAGAGCTGGCCGACGATCACCGAGATATTGGCTTTCAGGAAGCCCGAGCCGACGATGATGAAAGCGAGCGCCAGCCAGAAGATGTTGAGGCTGGTCGGATCCTGTCCGCCGTCGCCCTCGAATCCCATCATGAAATGGCCGAAGGTCAGCAACACGGCGCCGTAAAGCACCGCCTTTCGCTGCCCCAGCCATCGGTCGGCGAGATAGCCGCCGAGCACCGGGGTGATATAGACCAGCGCGGTATACGCCCCATAGATGACACCCGATTCACTGTCCGAGAACAGCCAGTGCTTGGTCAGGTAGAAAATCAGGAGCGCGCGCATCCCGTAATAGGAAAAACGCTCCCACATTTCGGCGAAGAACAGAACAAACAGGCCCTTCGGATGGCCGAGAAACGTCCCGGCAGCATCCCCGTGCTGGGCATAGGCTTTGGTCATGGCGACCCTTCCCTGGGTATGGTGTTGGTCCCGAAAACGGGACAGATGGACGTAACACTAGCGTCAAAATTGCGTATGGGAAGAATCTAATTGCGCGTGAAACCATCGCAATCGGGCCGAAATAGTGTTGCGAACGATTCGCAACACTTGCGTAAACGCTCGGAAACCGCCACATGGCGGGCCATGTTCAACGACACCTCCTCGCTCCGCGCCCATCTCGCCACCCGCCGTTCGGGCAAGGCCCGCGACATGGTCGCGCCCGGCCCCGATGCCGCGACGCTGCACGACATCATCGCGCTCGCGCTGCGCACTCCCGACCATGGCAAGCTCGCGCCCTGGCGCATCGTCACGGTCGCGGACAATCAGCGCGAAACCCTTGCGACGCTGCTCAAGCAGGCATGGGTGAAAGAGAACCCGGGCGCTGCGGGTCTCGACCTCTCCGCGCTCGACCAGTTCGCGCATCAGGCGCCGACATTGCTCGTCCTCCTGTCGACTCCGGTCGAAGGATCGAAGATCCCGCTGTGGGAACAGCAGATGTCGGCGGGCGCGGTCGGCATGAACCTGCTCCACGCCGCCCACGCGC
This sequence comes from Sphingopyxis sp. Root1497, assembly GCF_001427085.1. NCBI lineage: Bacteria > Pseudomonadati > Pseudomonadota > Alphaproteobacteria > Sphingomonadales > Sphingopyxidaceae > Sphingopyxis > Sphingopyxis sp. Root1497. Next base: position 1,154,611 of record NZ_LMGF01000005.1, on the reverse strand, counting down.
ATGGCTTCGTCGGCAGCTGGCTCACCGGTTGGGCGGCGTACAGCCCCGACGTCGCCGCGGCGTTCGGCGCGCGCGTCGGCGATACGATCGTCGGCTATTTCTTCCTCGGCACCGCCGGCGCCAACCTCTCCGAACGCCCCCGTCCTGAATATGACGACGTCGTTCGCGACTGGGACATTTAATTTCAAACTCCACCGCACATCGATAATATTGTGATTTGACTGTGCTGCTGTCTTATGGCATTAAGGCGGCATGCTCGATCAGTCCAAACCCGTGTACCAGCGTCTGCGCGATGTGATCGCCAACGCCATCCTCGACGGCAGCTTCGGCGACGGCGACATGCTCCCGTCGGTGCGCAGCCTCGCTGCCGAAGAGGGCGCCAACCCGCTCACCGTTGCCAAGGCGTACCAGACCTTCCAGGACGAAGGCCTGGTGACCGTGAAGCGCGGGGTCGGCATGTTCGTCGCCGACGGCGCGACCGAGCGCCTGCGCACGTTGATGCGCGAAGATTTCCTGGCCAATGTGTGGCCCCCGGTCGCCGACCAGATGCGCCGCATCGGGCTGGATGCGCGGACGTTGCTGGATCTGACCGAGGCCTGAGAAAAATCCTCCCTGTGGCGAAGCCATGGGGAGGGGGACCGCTTGCGAAGCAAGTGGTGGAGGGGCGGCGACGGCAGTGTTTTAGCCCGTCCGTCAGCGCTTCGCGCTGCCACCTCCCCATGGCTTCGCCACAGGGAGGATTTCGAAACTACCGCCCCACCTGCTCCATCTTCTCGCGCAAATCCGCCGCGCCCTGCGCGTTTCCGCCCTCAGCGAGCAGGTCGGCATAGAGCCGCATGACCTCGCCGTTCAGCGGCTGCAGCCGGTACGCCAGCGCGATCAGCCCGGTCGCGCGTGCGCGATCGCCCCTGGCCGCATAGGCCTTCGCCAGTTCGCGCAGCACCACGACGTCGCGATTGCCGATCCGCTGGCGCACGCGCTCGAAATGGGTGATCGCATCGTCCCAATGTTCGATGTCCATCGCCAGAGAACCCGCCAGCCGGTCGGCGGCGATGCTCGACGGCTGGCTGTCGCGCAGCGCGAGGATCGTCGCCCCCGACCCCGCGATGTCACCGGCCCGGAACAGGGCATTCGCGAGCCGAAGCGTCGTCCGCTCGCCTGCGTCGAGGTCGCGCGCGGCGCGGAAACTCTGCACCGCCTGGCCATATTCGCCCGCCGCCAGCGCCGCGTCGCCATACAGGATGTGCGCATCGGCGACGCCGCGATTGGCGTCGCGCAGCCGTGTCGCGCGCTCCAGCGCGCGCGCCGCATTGCCGCCCGCCATCTCGGCCTCCATCGCCGGGATGACCTTCGCCGGGTTGAGCGGGTCGGCATCGGCCGCGGCCGACAGCGCAAAGCCATCGGGGCGGAAGGGCGCCGCCTCGCCCGGCGCAAGCGCGGCAGCGCGCGCCAGATAATCGGCCGAATCGGTCGCCCGACCCAGTTCGGCGGCGACCCGCGCGGCGAGCAACAGCGACCAGCTGTCGGCATCGGTGCGCGACACGATCGGCGCCAGCGCCTCGGCGGCACCATCGGCATCGCCCCCGGACCATTCGGACACCGCCAGGATGCGCCGCGCGGTCAGATTGTGCGGCTGTTCCTCGATCAGCCGGTCGGCCCAGGTCGCCGCCACCGCCTCGCCGCCGAGTTCGAGCTCGACGATCGCGCTGAGCAGCATGAACGCCGGTTCCTCGTCCATTCGCCCGCGCGTGCGCTGGAGCAGGCTGCGCGCAAGTCGATAGTTGCCGGCGCGCGCCGCGACCACCGCCTGCAGATAATAGAGGCGCGGCTCGCCCGGCACGAGTGTCGCGGCGTGGCGCAGCGATACGAGCATATCCTTGTACCGCCCCAGATCGCCGAGCGTCGCGGCGCGGTCGATCAGCGCCCCGGCATTGTCGGGATCGGCCTCCAACGCGCGGTCGTACCAGGGCAGCGACGCGGTCAGCCCCAGCTGGGTGCGCACCAGGTTCGCCTTATACGCCAGCGCCGCGCTGTTCGCCTTGTCGAGCTCGATCGCATAATCGATCGCATCACGCGCGCCGAGCGCATCGGCATTGGCGTCGCGAAAGCGCGCGACGTCGACCCACAGGTCCGAACTGCGCGGCAAATCCTGCACCGCGCGGTCGAACGCATCGCGCGCCGAGGCAAGGTCGCCATTGCCCAGATGGACATTGCCCGCGACCCACGCCGCCTCGCCGATCATCTCGGGCGCGATCGGCCCGGCGTCGAGGATGCGGAAGGCGCGATCGCCCTCGCCCTGCATCGCCGCGGCCTTCGCCGCCAGCGGCCGCAGCGCCGCCGCGTCGCCCCCCGCCCCGAGCGCCGCCTGCACCGCGGCCTCGGCCCCGACACCGTCGCCGAGCTTGAACAGGATGCGCGCCAGCTCGACCTGCGCCGCAAGCTGCCTCGGATCGTCGGCGAGCGATTGCTGCAGTTCGACGCGCCGCTGTTCGAGATCGGCGCGCGGACTCGCCGGGCGCGGCCCGTCGCACCCTGCCAGCAACAGCGCACCGAGCAGCACCCCGGTCAAGATGCGCAGGCGCCGCAACTCAGGCCGCCTGCATCCGATATTGCTTGAGCAGGTCGTACAGCGTCGGGCGGCTGATCCCGAGCAGCTTCGCCGCGAGCGAGATATTGCCCTCGCTCTGCATCATCGCACGGCGGATCGCGACCCGGTCGGCGGCCTCGCGCGCGCTGCGCAGGTTGAGCCAGGCTTCCTCGTCGCCCGGTCCATGGGCGCCATCGGCGCTGCCGGCGATATCGAGATCGCCCTTCGTCACCAGCTTGCCGTCGGCCATGATCACCGCCCGCTTGATGCGGTTTTCCAGCTCGCGGACATTGCCCGGCCAGCGCGCTTCGTCGATCGCCTGCAACGCATCGGGGGCGAAGCCGCGCACCCCGGGGTTCATCTCGGGCGCATATTGGTGGAGGAAATGCCGCGCCAGCAGCACCGCATCGCCCGGCCGCTCGGCGAGCGCGGGAATTTTCACCACCATCTCGGCCAGCCGATAAAAAAGATCGTCGCGAAAGCTTTGCGCCGCGATCATCGCGTCGAGGTCGCGGTGCGTCGCGCAGACGATCCTTGTATCGACCGCGATCGGCTTGCGCCCACCGATCCGCTCGATCGTGCGTTCCTGCAGGAACCGAAGCAGCTTGACCTGCAACGGCAACGGGATGTCGCCGACTTCGTCGAGGAACAAAGTGCCGCCATGCGCTAGCTCGATCTTGCCCTCGGTGGTCTTCACCGCACCGGTGAAGGCGCCCTTCTCATGCCCGAACAATTCGCTTTCGAGCAGATTCTCAGGGATCGCGGCGCAGTTGATCGCGACGAAGGCGCCGTCGCGGCGCCCGCTCGCCTCGTGCAGCCCGCGTGCCAGCAATTCCTTGCCGGTGCCGCTCGCGCCGAGCAGCATTACCGATACGCCCAGATTGGCGACGCGCTCGATCATCCGCGCGACCTTCAGCATTTCGGGCGCCCCGGTAATCATCCCGCCGAGTACGCGGTTGTCGTTCGTCCCCTGCTCCGCCAGCCGCGCATTTTCGACCTCGAGTTCGCGGACATGGAACGCCCGCCGCACGATCAGCCCCAGCTCCTCGATATCGATCGGCTTCTGGTAGAAATCCCACGCGCCCTGCGCGATCGCGTTCAACGCGCTGGCGCGCTCGCCGTGCCCCGACACGACGATGACCTTGGTGTCGGGCTTGATCTCCAGGATCGCCTTCAGCGTCCGGAATCCCTCGCGCGTCCCGTCGGGATCGGGCGGCAGGCCCAGGTCGAGCGTGACCACATCGGGTTCTTCGGCACGCAGCAGGTCGATCGCGCTGTCATGGTCGCCCGCGATCAACACCGCATAGCCGTCATAGGCCCATTTGAGCTGCGTCTGCAGCCCCGGGTCGTCCTCGACCACCAGCAGTTTGCGCGGTGCTTCGGCGCCGTCGTTCTTCATGATGCCACTTTCATCCAGTCGTTGCCCCGCCCCGCCGCACCGCCTTCGCCCGCGGCGGGCAACCATAGGGTGAAGCGGCTTCCCTTGCCCGGCTCGCTCGCGACATCGATCGTGCCGCCCATCGCTTGCGCGATCTGCAACGCTTCATAGGCGCCAAGCCCGAACCCCGCTTCCTTCGTCGAGACGAAGGGCTTGAACAATTCGTCGCGGATGAACTCGCGGGTCATCCCGCATCCCTGGTCGAGCACGTCGATCCGCACCCGCCCCGCCTCACGCGCCGCGATCAGCTGCACCGATCCGTCGTCGGACGAGGCGTCGATCGCATTGGTCGCAAGATGCTCGAGGATCTGCCGCACCGATCCGCTATCGGCCCAGGCGGCGAGCCCGGCGTCGCAGCCGATCGACAGCGTCCGGCGCGGCCGCATCTGCGCTGCGACGGCGTCCAGCAGCGGTTCGATCGCCACGCGCCCGGCCTCCGCCGCGCGCCCGCGCTCGCGCGGCGACAGGCGCGCCAGCAGGTCGGACAATCGCCCCGCCGACAGCTTCAGCGTCTCGACCATATCGGCGCGAAACGCCGGATTGTCGGCATGGCGTTCGGCATTGCGCGCGAGCAGCGCCAGCTGGCTCGCCAGATTCTTGATGTCGTGCATGATGAAGGCGAAGCGGCGGTTGAACTCGTCGAAACGCTTCGCCTCCGACAAGGCCTGCTGGCTGTGCGATTCGGCGAGGTAGCTCGCCGCCTGCCGTCCCGCGATGCGCAGCACGTCGAGATCTTCCCAGTCGAGCGCGCGCGTCACCGGCGGACGGTGCAGTACCACCACCGCGATCATGCGCTGGAAATGGAGCACCGGCACGACGACCCACGCGCGCGTGTCGGCAACCAGCCAGTCGGGGATCGCGAGGTCGTGCCCGCCCGCGACCGTCGTCGCGCCGCGGCGCACCGCGTCGAGGTCGACGATATGGCCGGTGTCCTGCAGCATGAAGGCCGAGCGCAGCGACAATATCGCATCGGCCTCGACCCCGGCTTCCCAATGCCAGCGGTCGGCGACGCGATAGCTGCCCTGCGGGTCGGGCAGCATCAGCAGCGCGCCCGGACTTCCGGTCAGTTCGGCGAGCGCCTTGGCGACGCGGCGATACAGGTCGCCTTCTCCCTTGTCGGCGCCCTGGCCGGCGTCGTCGCCGGCGCGCGCCAGCGTCGCGGTGAAGCGCATCCATTCGGCGCGATAGTCATAGCGATGCTCAAAGAAATGCTTGGAAATCATCACCGACAGCCACGCCCGCGCGCGGCCCGAGGCGAGCAGCATTCCGCCGGCGCCGAGCGCGACGACGAGCGACAGGCCCTGTGCCAGTTCGGCATAATTGCCGCCGACCATCCGCGCCACCGCGCCCACCAGCCCGATCAGCACCAGGTACAATGCGCCGCCGATCAGCAGCAAGGTTCGCGTCGCCGCGGTGCGCGACAGCCGCATCCGTTCGCGCCCGACATCCATCGCCGCGACGACGAAGGTCGGCAGCGCGAGCAGCGCGACCGCCGGCAGCAAGAGGATCAGCGTCGTCGCCGGCGCCCCGGTCAGCGCGGCGATCAACTGGATATTGAGTTCATAGGCCCAGAGCATCGCAAAGCCCCCGGCGACCGCGAGCACCGGCATGCGCAGCCCGGCGCTGCCGTGGCGCACCCCGCTGTCGATGAGCAGCAGCCCGCCCGACGCGGCGATCATCGCCACCAGTTCAAGCCCCGGCCCCGCCCATTCGGCCGACAGCCCGCCCTGGCGCAGCCACACCGCGCCGCCGAACAACAGCGCGACGACGCAGAAGGTGACGAGCATGCGCTGGATCAGCCGCAGCGGCCGCGACATCGGCGCGCGCTCGTTCCAGAAGGTCGCGCCGAGCCAGCCGAGTATCGCGATGTTGCGCAGCGCCCGCCCGACGAGCGCCTCGGCCGATCCGGGACCGAAGACATAAGCCGCGGCGCACCACAGCGTCATCGCCGCCGCCGCCGCGACCAGCCAGCCGAAACCCGGCATCAGCGTCGCCATGCGCGCGCGCGGCCGCATCAGCAGCCACAAGGTGACGCCGGCAAAACCCGCCAGCGCCAGGCCGCCGAGGATGGCCGAAAGGCTGGTGAGCGCGCCCATATCAGCGCGCGCCCTCCGGCCACAGCACGACGCGCACCGTCTGGAGCAGGATCAACAGGTCGAGGAAGGGCGAATAATTCTTGGCGTAATAGAGGTCATATTCAAGCTTCACCCGCGCATCCTCGACCGACGCGCCATAGGGATAGTTGATCTGCGCCCAGCCGGTCAGCCCCGGCTTCACCATGTGGCGCTCGGCATAATAGGGCAGTTCCTCGGTCAGCTCCTCGACGAAACTCGGCCGTTCGGGGCGCGGACCGACGAAGCTCATCTCACCCTTCAGCACGCACCAGGTCTGCGGCAGTTCGTCGATGCGCAGCTTGCGGATGATGTTGCCGACGCGGGTGATCCGCGGGTCGTTCGCGCTCGCCCACACCGCCTTGCCCGCGGCCTCGGCATCGGTCCGCATCGAGCGGATCTTGACGATATTATAGGTTTCGCCGAACAGCCCGACGCGCGGCTGGCGATAGAAAATCGGCCCCTTGCTGTCGATCCGCACCGCGATCCCCGCGATGACGATCAGCGGCAGGCCGATCACCAGCACGAGCAAGCTGGCGAAAATGTCGAACAGCCTTTTGCTGACCTTGCCGATCCGCTGCCCCGCCGAAAATCCGTCCGAAAAGATCAGGAAGCTGGGGTTCGTCGTCGCCAGGTCGACGCGGCCGGTCTCGCGCTCGAGAAAGCTCGCGATGTCGTTGACATGGACCCCGGTGGTCTTGACGCGCAGCAGGTCGGCGAGCGGCAGCGACCCCCGCCGTTCCTCCATCGCCAGCACCACCTCGCCCGCCCCCAGCGCGACGGCATGGTCGGCCAGGCTCGCGACGTCGCCGCGCGGCACCGCATCGGCGATGACGGTCTCGCCATCGGCCATCGCGACATAGCCGGTGATCGTCAGCCCGCTCCCCGGTTCGTCGGCGAGCACGCGCAGCCGCGCCGCGCGCGGCCCCGCCCCGAGGATCAGGATCCGCCGCCGGAACTGGTCGGCTCCCGCAGTCTGGGTCACCGCCAACCGGATCAGGAACAACAGCGCGATCGCAAAGCCCATCGCATAGATGCTGTTCGCGCGCCAAAGCGTGACGTTCGGCAGCAGGAAGCCGGTGAGCGACAGGAAGATCACCCCGAGCGAGATCGCCGCGAGCAACCGCGCGGTCGCGAAGCCCATCGAGCGCAGCGCCTCGGTCCCGTACATCCCGACCGCCATCATCGCGAGCGCGTTGGACACGGCAAAGGTCAACAGCGGCAACCAGCGGTCGGCAAGCTCGCCGGCGTCGAAACCAGCCTGGTGCGCATAAAGATGCCACGCCCCCTCGGCCGAGCCGAGCAGCGCGAAAAACTCGATCAGCGCCAGCCAGACGACGGCGTGCGGGACATAATGTTTGAACAGTCGGAACATCGGAAAGTGGCGCCCTTTCAGGCACACACCTAGCCGCGAGGGGTGAAGTGTCGGTTAACTTTACACACTGGTTGGCGCCGACCGCTCTGGATTGCTTCGCTTCGCTCGCCATGACGAGCCTCCAAATGCTCCGTCATTTCGAGGAGCGAAGCGACGCGGCAATCCAGAGCGGTTCAAGGCCAGCCTTGCACCATTAACCCATTCAAGGGATGACCATTCCGTCCGAAAGGCTTAGACCGTCTCCATGACCCTTCAGATTCAACCCGTTATCCTGTGCGGCGGCGCCGGCACGCGGCTGTGGCCCGAATCGCGCGGGGATCGCGCCAAGCAGTTCCTGCCGCTGACCGGCGCCGACAGCCTGTTCCAGCAGACCGTCGCGCGCACCCCCGCCGGCGAACATTTCCTGCCGCCGGTCATCCTGTGCGGCGACGGCCATGTCGCGACGGTGCGCGACCAGATGGGGGTGCATGAGGCCAGGCTGCTCGTCGAACCGATGCCGCGCAACACCGCCGCCGCGATCGCCCTCGCCGTCGCGCAGGCCGATGCCGACACCTTGCTGCTGGTGATGCCGAGCGACCATGTCATCGCCGACGTCCCCGCCTTCCACGCCGCGATCGCCAAAGCGGCGCGGCTGGCGCAACAGGACTGGCTCGTCACCTTCGGCATCGCGCCGACCCATCCCGACACCGGCTTCGGCTATATCGCCAGCGGTGAGGCGCTTGGCGACGACGGGTTTGCCGTCGCGCGCTTCGTGGAAAAGCCCCCGCTCGCCGATGCCGAGGCGATGCTCGCGGCGGGCGGTTACAGCTGGAACGCCGGCATCTTCCTGTTCCGCGCCGGGCGGATGCGCGATGCGATGCTCACCCATTGCCGCGCGATCTTCGAGGCCGCCGACAAGGCGCTCGCGGCCGGCATGCACGACGGCGATGCGCTCTACGCCGACGCGCTGCTGTTCGAGAATGCCCCGTCGGACTCGATCGATTATGCCGTCATGGAAAAGGACGACCGCGTCGCGATCGTCCCCGTGTCCATGGGCTGGTCCGACCTTGGCAGCTGGCAGGCGGTCCACGCCCTCGCCGCGTGCGACGAGTCCGACAATGCGACCGTCGGCGACGTCTTCCTCCACGACAGCCTCGGCAATTTGATCCGCGCCGGCGGCAAGCGGGTGTCGGTCGTCGGCATGGAGGGGGTCGCGGTGATCGTCGACGGCGACGACATCCTCGTCATGCCGCTCAAACGCTGCCAGGACGTCCGCGCCGCCGCCAAGGCGCGCGAATAGGCGCGATGGCGGCGGCGCACCGCTTTGCCGACGCCCCGCTCGGGCTGCTTCAGCATCGCCCGCTCGAACGGCGCGCGCGCCATTGCCACGACGACGCCTTCGTCGCGGTGGTGCTCGAGGGCGGCTATCAGGAGGCGGGGGACGAAGGCCGCTTCGACGTCGGTCCCGGCGACGTCCTGATCCATCACGCGTTCGAATCGCATCTGGGCCGCATCGCGGCGCGCGGCGCCCGTGTCCTCATACTCGACCTGCCGCCCGCGCTCGCCGCCACCGCGCATGTCCGCGGCCATGTCCGCGACCCCGACCGCCTCGTCCGCCTCGCCGCCCGCGACCGCGCCGCCGCCGCCGCCGCGCTCGCCGGGGATTTCGTCGCCGCGCCGCCGTCGGCGCTCGACTGGCCCGACCTGCTCGCCGGCGACCTTCGCCGTCTCGCCCCCTTCGCGCTATCCGCTTGGGCCGAGAGCAAAGGCGTGCGCGCCGAAACCCTCAGCCGCGGTTTCCGCGCCGCCTATGGCTGCACCCCCAAGGCGTATCGCGCCGACGTCCGCGCCCGCGCCGCGCTCGCGGCGATCCGCACGACTGGTGAGGCGCTGACCGCGATCGCCCATCGGCTCCACTTCACCGACCAGGCGCACATGACCCACGCCGTCGCGCGGCTCACCGGCGCGACCCCGGGTTTCTGGCGGCGAGGTCAATTGGCTACAAGACCCGCCTGATCCGATCGTGTAGGGTTGAGGCAACACACCTAGTCCGGAGACCTCCCCATGCTCGACCGCCGCACGCTCCTTGCCACCCTCGCCGCGACCTCGGCGCTCGCCGGCACCCGCGCGCACGCGATGTTCGCCGAACCCGCCAGCGAGGGCGACAGGCTGACCGCGCTCTACGAACGCATCTACGACCGGCTGATCGACGAAAGCCCCGAATTCGCCGCCGCGCTCGGGCTCGACAAGGGCGACCGCGCGGCGCTCAAGGCCAAGCTCGACGACCGTTCACCCGCGGGGATCAAGAAGAACCACCAGCTCTATCGCGACGGCCTCGCCGACCTGAAAAAGATCGACGCATCAAAGCTTTCGGGCATGGACCTCGTCAATTACGAAACCTTCCGCGGCCCGTGGGAGGGCTATGTGAAGGCCTATGACACCTTCTCATACGGCCTCCACAGCTGGCCCGAACCGCATCCGGTGACGCAGTTGTCAGGCAGCTATCGCGCGGTCCCCGACTTCCTGATCAACCAGCACGCGATCGCCGACGCCGCCGATGCCGAAGCCTATCTGGCGCGCTGCGCCGACTTCGCGGTCCAGCTCGACAACGAGACCGGACGGCTCAAGACCGATCATGCGGGCGGCATCGTCCCGCCCGACTTCGTCATCGACCGCACGCTCGGCCAGTTCGACCGCATCTGGGCCCCCGCGCCCGCCGCCAACGGCCTTACGACCACTATCGCGGCGAAGACGAAGGACATTCCCGGCGACTGGGCGGCGCGCTGCGCCGCGCTGATCGAGGACAAGATCTATCCCGCGATGAAGCGCCAGGCGGCCGAGCTGCGGGCGGTGCGGCCCCGCGCGACCCACGACGCCGGCGTCTGGCGCCTGCCGCAGGGCGAGGACTATTATGCCTATGCGCTGCGCTTCGCGACGACGACGGGCATGTCGGCCGAGGAGGTGCACAAGCTCGGGCTCGACCGCGTCGCCGACCTGTCGGCGCAGGCCGACGCGATCTTCAAGGCGCAGGGCATGACCAAGGGCAGCGTCGCCGAACGGATGCGCGCGCTCGGCAAGGACCCGCGCTTCCTCTATCCCAACACCGACGAAGGCAAGGCGAAGCTGATCGCCGAGCTCAACAACCAGATGCAGGCGATGCAGGCGCGGCTGCCCGAAGCCTTCGGCCGCCTGCCCAAGGCGAAGGCCGAGATCCGCCGCGTCCCCGCCGATATCGAGGATGGCGCGACCGGCGGCTATTATCAGGTCCCCGCGCTCGACGGCTCGCGCCCCGGGGCCTATTATATCAACCTGCGCGATACCGCCGAAAACCCCAGCTGGACGCTGCCCACCCTCACCTATCACGAGGCCTCGCCCGGCCATCACCACCAGATCGCGCTCGCGCAGGAAGCGACCGGCATCCCGCGCCTCCGCCGGCTGCCCGCTTACTCGGTCTATACCGAGGGCTGGGGCCTCTATGCCGAACAGCTCGCCGACGAGATGGGGGTTTATGAAAACGACCCGTGGGGCCGGCTCGGATATCTGCAAAGTTACATGTTCCGCGCCGCGCGGCTCGTCGTCGACACCGGGCTCCACCATTATCGCTGGACCCGCGAGAAGGGCATCCAATATTATAACGAGACGCTCGGCACCCCCGAACCGTCGAACGTCACCGAGATCGAACGCTATTGCGTCTGGCCCGGTCAGGCGACGAGCTACATGGTCGGCCAGACCCAATGGGTGGCAATCCGCGAAAAGGCGAAGGCCGCGCTCGGCGCCAAATTCGACCTCCGCGCCTTCCACGACACCGCGCTGTCGGCGGGCGCGATGCCGATCGAGGTGCTCGCGGGACTGATCGAGCGCTGGACCGCGGCGCAGAAGGGGTAGCGCCCGACCTCGCGCCGCCTTGCAAAAAGCGGTCGGCGCAGCTACAGGCCGCGCCAGCCAAATCCCGGCCACAGTCTGAAACGGAAAGGAGAGATCATGCGAACCGCTGTTCACACACACCGCATCCTAACTTTCCACCGTCATCAGGATCCTGTGACATGGGCACTTTGCTTGCAGGCGGCTTCGCTCGCCTGACCCCTTCGCGCCGTACCGGCACGAGCCACTATTTCATTACCAAAGGCGCCGCATCGGCGGCCTCCCTCGCAGGGGAGCTTCGTCATGCGCGCTGATATGTTCAAGGTCATCGTCGAACGCCCGCGCCGGGGTTCGCGACATGTACCATCCGTCAAACTCAAGAGGAGCGATCCGGGCATCCATTTCATCGGCCACAAGCGCCAGGTCAAAACCGAGGCACGCTTCTACAAGGACCTCAATGAAAATCTTGGCCCGCTGATCCGCTTCCTGCGGAGCCGGCGCGGTCGCCGCTGGGACGATGTGTTCAGCGAAATCTGCGCCGGGCTCGACACCGGCAGCACGGTGAAGATGCACGTCCGCGCTCATCTCGACGATTTTGTCGCCTCGCGCATCTCGATCGGACGCGACGGCGAATGGATGACGGACGGGCAGGTCCTGGGCCGCAAGACGACCTGGGCCTGGCGCCACTGGCACTTCTTCGTCGATCCGACCGACGGCATCCTGCGCGACGCCGCCGAACTGGAACGCCGCCTGCCGCCCGCCAACCGCGCGGCGAAAGGCGGTGGACGATGAGCGATACCGCGATCCACATCGTCGGCGCCGACCCGCGCCTGTTCGACCCGGTCGCGCTCGACCAGCTCGAACGCACCGCCGCGCTGCCCGGCATCGCGCGGGTCGTCGGGCTTCCCGACCTCCACGCCGGACGCGGCATTGCGGTCGGCGCGGCCTATTGGTCACCGACGCATCTCTATCCGCACCTCGTCGGCGGCGACATCGGCTGCGGCATGGCGCTGTGGCAAACCGACGCAGCCTTGCGCAAATTCCGCCTCGATGCCGCCGAGCGCAAGCTCCACGGCCTCGACGGTCCGTGGGATGGCGATGCGGCGGCGATGCTCGCGGCTGCGGGCCTTCCCGCCGACCTCGCCGACGCCTCGCTCGGCACGATCGGTGGCGGCAATCATTTCGTCGAGTTGCAGCGAGTCGAGGAGGTGGTCGATGCCGACCGCTTCGCGGCGCTCGACCTTCACGCAGACCGCGTCTGGATGATGGTGCACAGCGGCTCGCGCGGGCTGGGTCAGGCAATCCTCGACGCCTGGACCGCGCGCGGCGCGCTGGCCGGCCTCGCCGCCGACAGCGACGATGGCCGCGCCTATCTGGCCGATCATGATCGCGCGATGGGCTGGGCGGTCGTCAACCGCGACGTGATCGCCGCGCGCTTTCTCGCGGCGCTCGGTCTCGGCGGGCGGCGGCTGCTCGACATCTGCCACAACAGCGTCACCCCGCTGGACGGCGGCTGGCTCCACCGCAAGGGCGCCGCTCCCGCCGATCGCGGGCTGGTCGCGATCCCCGGCTCGCGCGGCGACTTCAGCTATCTCGTCGAGCCGCTCGCCACGCGCGCGAACGAAGCGCTGCACTCGATCGCGCATGGCGCCGGGCGGAAATGGAGCCGCGGCGACGCCCGCGCGCGGCTGTCGAACCGCTTCAAGGTCGCCGATCTCGAACGCACCGCGCTCGGCAGCCGGGTGATCTGCGAGGACCGGCAGCTCATCTTCGAGGAAGCGCCGCAAGCCTATAAGGACGTCGCCCGCGTGATCGCCGACCTCGAACAGGCGGGCCTCGTCCGCGTCGTCGCGCGGCTCCGCCCGCTCATCAGCTACAAGGTGCGGCGCGTATGACCGAGATCATCCTCCACCTCTCGTCGGGAAGCGGCCCCGCCGAATGCCGCTGGGTCGTCGCCCGCATCGCCCGCGCCTTCATCCGCGAGGCACGGGGCAGCGATGTCGAATGCGAACCGCTGGAGGTGCCCGACGACGATCCGGCCTCGCTGCTGCTGCGCGTGTCGGGGTCCGGCGCCGAATCCTTTGTACAGCAACGGACGGGGACGATCCTGTGGACCGGGCAAAGCCCCTTCCGGCCAACGCACAAGCGCAAGAACTGGTTCGTCGGCGTCGCGCCCGTCGGGCTGGCCGATGAGACGGACGAAATCCGCGACGCCGACATCGACTATCAGGCGATGCGCGCCAGCGGTCCGGGCGGCCAGCATGTCAACAAGACCGACAGCGCGGTCCGCGCGACCCACCGCCCGACCGGTCTGGTCGCCGTATCGCAGGAGCAAAGGTCGCAGCACGCCAATCGCAAGGTCGCGCGGCTGAAGCTCGTACTGCTGCTCGCCGAACGGCGCGAAGCCGCTGCAGGCGATGCCCGGCGCGACGCATGGGACCGCAATCAGGGTCTCGAACGCGGCAATCCGGTGCGGACCTATGCCGGCCCCGATTTCCGCCTCAAACGGTGATGACGGGCGGGTTTTTCGGCAGCACCAGCCGCGTCGCCAGCCCGCCCAGCCCGCTTTCGCCGAGTTCGAGCGCACCGCCCATCGCCTGCGCCGCCTTCGCCGCCGACGCCAGCCCCAGCCCGGCGCCCCCGGCGTCGCGCGCCCGCGCATCGTCGAGGCGCCGGAACGGCAACAGCGCCTCGGCGCGCTGACCCGGCGCGATGCCCGGCCCGTCGTCCTCGACCGCCACGAAGAACCGGTCGGGCGCCGCCTCGGCGAGGATCAGCTCGATCCGCTCGCCGTGCCGCCGCGCATTGTCTATCAGGTTCGCGATGATCCGCTTGATCGCCAGCGGCCGCCCGATGACGAGCAGTTCGTCGGGGCCGCGATAGGCGATCGCGGCGCCCAGGTCGGCGGCGTTGTCGGCGGCGGTCGACACCAGCGCCGCGACGTCGATCAACCGCACCGCCTCGTCCTCGCCGCTGCGAACATAGGCGAGCGTCGATTCGATGAAATGCTCCATCTCGACGAGATCGGCGGCGATCGCGTCGCGTGCCTCGTCGTCATCGAGCAGCGAGGCGCGCAACCGAAGCCGCTGGATCGGGGTGCGCAAATCGTGCGACACCGCGACCAGCGCATGCGTATGGTCCTCCATCGCATCGAGCAGCCGGCGCTGCATCGCGGCAAAGGCGGTGGCGACGCGTCGCACCTCGGGCGGCCCCTCGACCGCCAGCACGCCGACGTGGCCCTGCCCCGTCGCGTCGGCGGCTTCGGCAAGGTTGCGCAAGGGGCACACCAGCGCATGCACCATGATCAGTGCCAGACCGAGCACCGTCGCGATCAGCAACAGGTGCATCGCGATCACCGCCCCCGGCGACGGCGGCGCCCCCAGATAGGGGCTGATGCGAAAGGTGATATAACTCTGGTCGGCGAGTTGCAGCGCCCCGATCAGGTCGCGCTCGCGCGCCGCTTCCGACGGGATCAGCGTCAGCCTGAGCTCGCGCCCCGCGAGGCCCGGCGCCGCGCGGACGAGCCGCGCGCGCATCGTACCGAGTTGCTCGAAGGACGCGCTGTAATCGGTGATGACGCTGCGCGGCACCCAGTTCAGCGACAGGCCCCTGGTGGCGAGGCGGTGCATCGCACGCTCGCGCCGGTCCACCGGATTCGCCAGCGCCGTTCGTTCGGCCTCGACCAGTTGCGCCGCGATCCGCTCGACCTGTTCGACCGGAAGCAGTTCGCGTTCCTGCCAGCGATGCAGCGCGACATTGCCGACGAACTCGAGCACGACGGCACAGGCGAGCACCAGCGCGATCCGCCACACCATACCCAGCGGACGGCGGCCCATGGTCAGGCGACGCTGACGTCGGCGGCGAACATGTAACCGACGCCGCGGATGGTGCGGATCAGAGGGCGCGTCTTGCGCCCGTCGCCCAGCTTGCGGCGCAGCCGGCTGATCAGCACGTCGATGCTGCGGTCGGTCGGGGTCGCGATCCGGCTGCGCGCCAGTTCGAGCAGCCGCTCGCGCCCGATCATCCGCTGCGGATAGCGCAGCAGCGCGAGCAGCAGTTCATGCTCGGCAGCGGTCAAGTCGACCTCGGCCCCCGACGGCGCGATCAGTTCGCGGCGGCGCCCATGATAGGACCAGCCGGCGAAATCGAAACGCTCGGGCGCCGGAATGTCGAGCGGGACATGCGTGTCCGCCGCGCGCCGCAACACCGCGCGCACCCGCGCCAGCACCTCGGGCCGCCCGAACGGCTTGGCGATATAATCGTCGGCGCCCAGGTCGAGCCCGGTGACCCGGTCGCTTTCCTGACCGCGCGCGCTGATCATGATGATCGGCACCCGGCTGCGGCCGCGGATCGTCCGGCACAGATCGAGCCCGCTCGCCCCCGGCAGCATGATGTCGAGCAGCACCAGGTCGACCTGCCGCTCGGCGAGCGCGGTTTCCAACTCGACGCCGTCGGCGGCGCCGGTGACGTCATAACCGCATTCGCGCAAGATCCGCGACAACAGCGTCCGCACCCCGGCATCGTCATCGACGACGACGATATGCTGCGGGATCGACGGCGCCTGTGGTGCCTGCGGGGTCCCAGGCCGGTCGATGATTGCCAATTGTGACAAAGTGTTGCTCCTGCGCCCGCCGGGCGTCTTCGCGATTGACCCAAGGCTCCGTCCGCACCAGTTCGCCCCCCGAATGTCAATGATAATCATTCGCATTATCGGGGGTAACCATGAACACGCCTTTCTTCTCTCCTTCGTCCAGCGCCAGCCTCGTCGCGATCGCCGCGCTTCTCGCCATGCCCGCCGCGGCGTTCGCCGAAGAGGGCGAAGCGCCGGGCGACGATATCGTCGTCACCGCCGCGGGCTATGAGCAGAAGATCACCGACGCGCCGGCCAGCATCACCGTGGTGACCGCGGACGAATTGCGGCAGCGCCCCTATATCACGCTGATCGACGCGGTCCGCGATATCGAGGGCGTCGACGTCGGCGAGACCTCCGACAAGACCGGCCAGCGCACGATCAGCATCCGCGGCATGGGGTCGGACTATACGCTGATCCTGATCGACGGCCGCCGCCAGAACAACCATGGCGACATCTATCCCAACAGCTTTGGCGGCAACCAGTTCAACCACACCCCGCCGCTCGACACGATTGAGCGGATCGAGGTCATCCGCGGCCCCGCCTCGACGCTCTACGGCGCCGACGCGCTCGGCGGCGTCATCAACATCATCACCAAGAAGGTGCTCGACCGCTGGACCGGCTCGGCAACCTTCGGGCGCAGCATCCAGGAAGACACCGACTTCGGCGACGACATGACCTTCGACGCCGCGCTCAGCGGCCCGATCGTCCCCGGCATCATCGGGATGAAATTGCGCGGTTCCTATTACAAGCGCTACCCGTCGGAACCCGATTTCGCGCCCGTCGTCGACCCCGCCGGCGTGTCGCACGTCCGCGGCCTCGGCTTCGGTGGCGGCGGCAAGACGGTGGCGAACACCAACCGCGCCTATGGCGGCTCGCTGACCTTCACCCCCTCGCCCGACCACAGCTTCATCTTCGACATCGACTATTCGAAACAGGTCTATGACAACACGCCGATCGTCGATCCCGACACCGGGGTGATCACCTATCCGCTCGGCACCCTCGACGGCATCGAGAGCATCTGGCGCGCCACCGGCGGCGTGGTCCAGCCGCGCGTCGGCTATACCCAGGAACAGGTGTTCGACCGCCTGTCATGGGCCGGCACCTATAATGGCGACTTCGGTTTCGCGCGCGCCTTCCTGTCGTTCGCCTATATCGAGACGAACAACAAGGGCCGCACCATGCCCTTCTCGGTCGCCGAACGGCTGCTGTTGCAGCAGATGTTCAGCGGCACCGGCCCTTATGCGGGCATGCCGACCGCCGAACGCCGTGCGCTCGCCGAACGCACCTTCCTGCCGCGCCCGATCCGCACCCTCGAAAGCGCGCAATATACCGTCGACGGCCGCATCGACATCCCGCTCGAAAATCTCGCCGGGCGGCATAATTTCGTGATCGGCGGCCAATATATCGACGGCACGCTCGACGACGGCGTCTTCGGGCTCGAGGCCGCGGTCGGCGGGGTCGAAGCGGTGCAGGATCATCGCATTTGGTCGCTGTTCGCCGAGGACAACTGGACCCCGTTCGAAGGCTTCAGCATCACCGGCGGCGTCCGCTACGACAATCACAATCTGTTCGGCGGCCGCTTCAGCCCGCGCCTCTACGCCAATTACACGATCAGCCCGACGCTGACGGTCAAGGGCGGGGTGAGCACCGGCTACAAGACCCCCAAGACCACCGACCTTTACGACGGCATCCGCGGTTTCGGCGGCCAGGGCACCAGCCCCTTCATCGGCAACCCCGACCTCAAGCCCGAAACCAGCGTCAACAGCGAGATCGCCCTCTACTGGAACCCGTCGGCGGCGAGCGGCATCAACGTCACGCTGTTCCACAACAAGTTCAAGGACAAGATCGACACGACGATCGTCGAGCCGTGCGCGCTCACCAACTTCGTGCGCCCCTGCGCCAATCTCGGCGATTATTGGGAAGTGCTCGGGCTTGGCCGGACGATCAGCATTCCGTTCAACGTCGACAAGGCGCGAATCAAGGGCGCCGAGGTCGCGGGCCGCTACGAAATCTTTACCGGCCTCTCGATCCGCGCCAATTACACCTACACCGACAGCAAGCAGCAGACCGGGGCATCGGCGGGCCAGCCGCTGACCCAGTCGGCCAAGCATATGGCCAATGCGACACTCGACTGGCAGCCGCTCGACGGCCTGTCGGCACAGCTGTCGACCGAGCATCGCTCGCGCCGCTATCGCGGCGTCGCGACCAACGGCGATCATCTCTATTACAGCAGCTACACCGTGCTGAACTTCGGCGCGCAATATCGCCTGAACGATCATCTGACGATCAGCGGCCGGGTCAACAACCTGCTCGACCGCGACTTCCGCGCCTATGACGTCGATTTCGGCGATCCGGTCGGCGGCGCCTACACCCCGACCTACATCGATCATTATAACAACAAGGACAAGGCGCGCAGCTATTGGGTCAGCGTCAACGCGCGCTTCTGACCCGTCCGCTGCCGCGGCGAAGGCCGATTGCCACGCCGGCGAAAGCCGATTGCCGACACCGCGCTCGTGTGAAATGAAGTCCCTTCGGGAGAGGGAGCCCTTCATTGAGCGAAACCATCAGCACGACCGGCGGCGACCGGCGCCTCTGGGCCTTTGTCCTCGGCGTCGTCGCCGTCACCATCGGCGTCCTTCTCCACCTGCCGATGTTCTGGATGGGCCGCGACATGGGGTTCCGCATGGTCGGCATGCCGATGGACAGCGGCATGATCGCGGGCATGTACCTGATCGTCGCCGGGATCGCCGTCGCCGCTTTTGGCCTGCTGCCGCGTAACCTGTCGCAACAAATGGCGGCGTCGAGCCAGATCGCGGTCTCGGCGCCCGAGGACGCGCCGCTGTCGTGGGCGCATTGGCGGCTGATGGGGGTGCTCGTGATCGCGCTCGTCATCGACATCATGAAACCCGCCAGCCTCGGCTTCACCATTCCCGGCATGATCGACGAATATGGCGTGCCGCGCGCGACGGTGTCGCTGGTGCCGTTCGTCGCGCTGGTCGGCACCGTGCTCGGCTCGTTCGTCTGGGGCTGGGTCGCCGACATCTATGGCCGCAAGGCGTCGATCTTGCTGTCGGCGGTGATGTTCGTCGGCACCTCGATCTGCGGCGCGATGCCCTCGCTCGCGTGGAATATCGGCATGTGTTTCATGATGGGCGCCGCGGCGGGCGGCATGCTGCCCGTCACCTATGCGCTGCTCGCCGAAATGATGCCGAGCCGTCACCGCGGCTGGAGCCTCGTCCTCGTCGGCGGATTGGGCGCGGTCGGCGGCTATGCCGCGGCCAGCCTGATCGCCGCCTGGCTCGAACCGATCTACAGCTGGCGCATCCTGTGGCTCGCCAACCTGCCGAGCGGGTTGATGCTCGTGGTTCTCGGCACCTTCATCCCCGAATCGGCGAAATTCCTGATGGCGCGCGGCCGCCGCGCCGAGGCGCAAAAGGTGATGACGCAATTCGGGTCGACGATGCACCGTATCGTCCCCGACGAGCCCGCCGCGCCGCGCGGGCCGACCTCGGCCCCGATCGGGCGCGCCTTTGTCGGCAAGCTCGCGGCGCTCAGCCTCACCGCGATCGGCTGGGGCCTCGTCAATTTCGGACTGCTGCTCTGGCTCCCCGTCGAACTGATCGCGCGCGGCTACAGCATGGAGGTGTCGAGCAGGCTGCTCGCCGCCTCGGCGCTGATCGCGCTGCCGACCGTCTTCCTCGTCGCGTGGATCTACAGCGCGTGGAGCGCGAAGAAATCGCTGCTCGCCGCGATCGCCGTCACCCTGCTCGGCCTCGCCGGCGTGCTCTGGCTCGCACTCAGCGACCATGCGTCGCCGGTGCTTCCCGTCGCGCTGCTGATCATCGGCAGCAACGGCATCATCGCGATGCTGCTGCCCTATGCCGCCGAAAGCTTCCCGCTCCGCATCCGCGGCCGCACCACGGGCTGGGTCGCGGCGTGCAGCAAGGCGGGCGGCGTGCTGGCGCAGGCGCTCGCGATCCTCGCGATCGTGCCCACCCTCGCCGCCAGCGCGCTGATGATCGCGGTGCCGATGGCGCTGTCGTTCCTGCTGGTCTGGCGCTTCGGCCGCGAGACGCGCGGCGCCGACCTGCGCGACCTCGACCCCGAGGGGCATGTCTTCGACAAATCGGGGTTTTAGCCGCGCCTCACGACAGGATCGCGCCGGCGACGCGGTGGCGCAACACATCCCAATCGTCGAACCGCCAGAACCCGGGGCTGTCGCGCCCGACGACATGCGGCGCGCGCGCCGATGGCGCAAAGCTGCGATCGGCGGGTTCGATCTCGGTCAGCGTGTCGCAATCGAAGAAGACCCGCACGACCATCGCCTCGCCGCTCGCGCCGCCGCTGCCCATGACGATGCCGAGGTGCCCGTCGGACACCCGCACCAGCGTGCCGACCGGCCAGATGCCCAGGCTGTCGGCGAAACGATCGAGCAGGTCCGGGTCGAAATGCCCGGTCCAGCCCCGCATCGCGGTCAGCGCCTCGCACGGCGTCCACGCCGCCTTGTACGGCCGGTCCGACGTCACCGCGTCGTAAACGTCGCAGATCGCCCCCATCCGCGCGTGGAGCGACAGCGCGTCGCCGCCCAGCCGGTCGGGATAGCCGGTGCCGTCGATCTTCTCATGATGGTGCAGCGCGACCTCCAGTGCCGCCGCCGGGATATCCGCCGACTGCGCCAGCAGCGCGTGTCCGGCGACCGGATGATGCTCGACCATCGCGCGCTCGCGGGCGTCGAGCGAGCCGGGCTTGAGCAGCACAGCGTCCGAAATCGCGACCTTGCCGACGTCGTGGAGCAGCCCCGCGACCCCCAGTTGCTGCACCTCCTCCTCGTCGAGTTTCAGGTGGCGCGCAAAATTGATCATCAGCGCGCAGACCGCGACCGAGTGGAGATAGGTATATTCGTCCTTCTGCTTGAGCCGCACCAACCCGAGCAGCGCGCGCGAATGGCGCTCGATCGAATCGCCGATCGATCGCGCCAGCGGCGCCAGCTTCGCGACCTCGACCGCGCGCCCCAGCCGCGCGCTCTCGAACATGTCGACGACCGCCTGCTTCGACTTGCCGATCACCCGCTCGGCGCGCTTGCGCTCCTGCGCATGGCTCACGGGCCGCGCCTGGCGCATCCGCTGCGACGCCGCCGCGATCGCCCGCGCCGCCGGCCAGACGCTGCGCCGCTCGGGACCGAGCAGCGGAATGTCACGCACGCGCCGCTCGGGAAGCGCGGCATCGGGCGTGCCGTCCGCCGCCATGCGGCTCCGGCTGCGATCGATCACCAGCGCATCGACCCCCGACGCCCGGATCCGCTCGAGCTGTTCGGCGGTCTCGACCAGAAACCGGCTGCGCCAGAACGGGTGATCGATCCACCGCCCTTCAAAGGCGTGGACGAACATCCCGATCTGGACTTCCCCCGGATTGACGCGAAACAACATGCGGTCCCTGGTCCTTGATGCGAGCGACCGAAGGCCGCCTACGGCATTTACGACGAACAAAACGCTGATTTAAAATCATTTCGTCGCAAATATCGTCAACGACTTGCCAGAAACGCGCCAGACGCGACCATCGGCGTCCGCGAAGCCCATGCGCCTTTATCTGGCGCCCGATTGCGCGGTGACAAATATTGGCGCTTTGCGGGTGGAATTTCCAAGCTACAACTGGGTAAAACAGCTGTGAGGGGGCAAGAATGGCTGCGGAATTTCCGAATCACAAGCTCAGCATGACACGACTTTCGTGGGCCTGCCTTGTGTTTTTTGTGGTCTATGTCGGCATCCATTTCATCCTCAACGTAACGGCGCAAGGCACAGCCCCGCCGCCATCCTTCCGCGCTCTTCTGGAACAATATGCTTCGATCATCTTCAGCAAGAAGATGATGGTCAATCTTGCCGGTCCCATTACCATCAGCATATGCTCTTCCCTTCTGCTCTTTTCTTTCGGGACCTTTCTGATCCACGGGATCGAGCATATCTCCGTTTCCGAACCAAGCGCGTTCATCCGGGCTTTCATGATTTTCATTTACGGGCAGGTCGCGGTCCAGATAACCGGTCATATGGAGATATATATTCTGAACAGCAGCAGCGATCTGTCGGGAATACCTTGGTATGGCTATCTGGCGGTCGCGACTTCCTACCCGATCGCCTTTTTCTTTCTCTTTCTTCTGGAAAATTACTCGGCGCGCGTATTCGGTGCGCTGAAGCACCAGCTTCCCGCTTCCGAACTGCCCCACGCATCCAACGCTCAGCGTTTCGCATTGATCACGATGATCTCCATCGCGGTGCTGGTCCTCAAGCCGCTGGTGTTGTTCGCCGGCGGCACGGAATCGAAATTCGGCGTTACCCTCATCACGCTGATCGGGGAGTTGGTACTCGCCGTTTACGTCGTCCGCCGGGCCGCGGCACAATCCCATCGGAAGGCTGCAGCATGAAAATCATGTCCTTGACGCCCCAGTCGGGGCCGTTCGAAACCCAAAGCTTTACCTTTTGCCCCGGGATCAACGTCATTCGGGGACAAAATGGTATCGGCAAGACCATGATCCTCGAATATGCGTCTCTGCTCGGCCATTTGGCGGCGCTTGAGATCAAGCCTCCGCTCGACGCCGGAGACCTGTTGATGCAGGTCAAGCTGTCCGCAAAGGATGTTGAGTTTCTCGACGGGCTCGATCGACTGAAGGATCGGGGCGAGGCCGCTTCGGCCTTCCACGACGCGCTGGCTTCGATTTCGACGAACCTGCCCGGCCTCAAGCTGGCATGGAAGGCGATCAAGGACGGCAAGGCATCGACCGGCCCGTTCGACATCCGTTTCACCTTTTCGAACCGCGAGCACGGTGTGCTCAAGGAAATGTTGGCGGACGAAGTCAGGCTGAATGCTGGCATATCGCTTTCGGGCGATGCGAACCAATTGCTCGTCCTGCGTGCCCTCAACCTCTGGTCGCGGCCACGCGCGCACGACAAGGGTTATCTGCCGACGCCGCGCTTCATTCAGGACAATGGTCGAACGCCGGATTTGGCAAGTCCGGCGACATCCTTTTACGTCAATACCGACATGTACGACTTCGGAATCGGCCTCGACATCCGCGAAAGCCCCAAGGACCTGAAGAAGAACATGACCGAGGTGTTTCTCGAACGCCTCCAACTCGTTCAATGCGAACCATCAAAAATCTCTATCAAACGGCGAGTTGCCGCGGCCTACACGATCAACGAGGGACGGCCGTTGCTGTGCGATATGGCGCTGAAGTCGGAATATGATACGACGGGAGAGGTCAAACGGATCGGCGCCTGGTCACGGGTGTTTCGCGATCCTAATGGCATTGCCGGGTCGGAGCGCGAAGATCAGGGGGGCCGGGGATATAAGTCCGGGAAGGTGTTTCGCCGTTCGGACACGGCCGCCAGCGGCGGCGACATCGATCATGATTTCCGTTGGGCTTTCCATATCGGCGACAGGCAGGATGTTGCCGAATTCGTCAGTTCGGGAGAAAATCAGGCACTCTTCATCCTGTCGGTTCTTCATGGCCTCGCCAAGCAGGGTTCCTGCATGATCTTCGACGAACCCGAACTGCACCTGACCTTCGGTGCCGGCACCTCGCTGATGGACGAAATATTCGATCATGCGAACCGGGCGCAAGCGCAAGCGATCATCGTGACCCACCTTCCCCATCTCCACCGCGATCGCGTCGAAGATGGACTGGAAACCGGCTTCGATGACGAAGCAGCCTTCGATTATGACAAGGTGCACATGATCTTCCTCCGCCGGGGCGGCGATCTGATCATTCACGCGGGCCTTGACGCTGTGAACGAAGCGGCGCGCTCCTCCCATTATGATGTGATGCGACTGGTCAGCGGACTGAGGCTCCGCGAACCGGTGCCCACACTTCCAAAATCGCTCAAGGATTGGCGTTAGGATCATGGCGGTGCTCGCGCTACGCCGCCTCTCCATCCCGGCGGCGAAGGAGGATGGAACCAGACCTTGAACGAGATCGCGCCGGCTTTCTCCTATCTGATGGCATCCGGCCTGCTCGGTGCAGGCATTGCGGTCGATGTCGCGATGGCGACGCTTGCCATGGGGCGCTGGCTGATCGATCGCGACAATGCGCGCTATTGGGTGCGCGCGGTGACGGCGACCCACATCGTCTTTCCCATGATCGGCTACTATGGCTTCGCATGGGCCTATCACGATCTCCCGGCGGTCCGCGCGGTCCTGGGGGTATTGGCACTGCTCCTGGTGGCATGGTTTCTCTTCGGGCAGTTCCGGTCGTGGATAAACGCGGACGATGCGGCGGCGGCCGATCGGACGATCAGCTTTGTCGCCATACTCGCCGTATCCTGGGACGCGCTGTGGTCGGGGCCTGCCAAATCCGCACAAGCCATCGCCTGGTCGACGGAAGCGATCCTCTTCTCTTTCGTCATCGCGGGCGCCGTCGTCGGCGCTGTCGCGGTCGCGGCGACGCGCTTTGCCGCGCATCTCTATCCCAGCCTGGTCGACGAGGCGGCACGGAAGCGACAAGCGCGCCGGGACTTCGTCGCGCTGTGGATCGAATTTTCGGTCATCGCCTATTTCGGCGTGCTCGCCTTCGCCCGTTATGTCGCGCTCTGGCCGATAACATGGCCGATATTGCTCGCGATCGTCGCTGCGGCGAGCTTGCTTTTGTTCCTGCCCTTTCGCGACAGGATTATCAGCGTCCGAAGTCTGATCTACGAGCGCCCCTTCGACGAGGATCCGGGGAGGCGGCCTGTTGGTCAGCCGGGCATTCCCCTCTAATCCCCCGCGAAATCAAACGCCGACACCCCCCGCTCGCCATCCCTGAACCGCAGCGGGCGCCCCAGCGGCGGCATCGAGCGTTGCACGCAGCCGGTGCGCGTGCAGCGGCGGCACCCGAGACCGATCGGCGTCGCCCGCCCGCGCATCAGGTCGATGCCGCGCGCCGCGATCAACGGCGCCGCGACCTTCGCATCGACCCCGACGCACACCGCGAAGCGCGCCGGCGTCCCGCTCCCGCTCGCCCCCGGCGCCGCGACCGAACGGCTTTGGGTGAACCAGCGGCTGCCATCCTCGAGTTCGACCAGATCGGCGATCACTTCGCCCGGCCGCGCGAAGGCCTCATGCACCCCCCACAAGGGGCAGCGCGCGTCGCCGTCGACCAGCGGCGACTGGCTCGCCCCGGCATAGCGCTTGCTCCCCTGCCCCGCGCGGTCGATGCGCAGCATGAAGAAGGGCAGCCCGCGCGCGCCGACGCGCTGCAAGGTCGTCAGCCGGTGCGCGACCTGCTCATAGCCCGCGCCGAAACGCCGCTGGAGCAGCAGCAGCTCGTATCCCGTCGCATCGCACGCGCGTAAAAACCGGCCGTACGGCATCATCAGCGCCGCCGCGAAATAATGCACCAGATGCCGCTCGAACAGTCGCGCCGCCGCGGGCTCGGCGAACTCCGCTCCCGCGACCAGCCCAGCGATCTCGCCCTTCGCCTCGACCTGCGCCAGCGTCGCCGCCGCCTGAAAGGTCCGAGACGCCGGGCGCAGCAGCTCGCTCAGCATCAATTGCCGCGCGTGCCAGTCGAGCCAGCGCAGCCGGTCGGGCATCACGTCGCTCGGCAGGATGCGGATGCCAAGCTGGTGCCGCGTGCGCAGCCGTTCCGATATCGTGCCATAGAGGTCGCCGCCCGCCAGCCGCAGCTCGTCGGCCAGTTCCTCGGCCTTCGCATCGAGGTCGGCGAAATGGTTGCGCCATTTCTCGATCGCGCGCCGCACCGCGCCGACCTCGGGCGCCTCCTCTTGCGCCTCGCCGCGCGGCTCGGGCGCCGCATCGAACAGCCGCGCAAAGGCCGCCGCCGTCGCCGGCGCCGCCTGTAACCATTCCTCGACCTCCTGCGCCGCAATCCCCAGGTCGGCGAACCGCGGATCGGACAGCCGCCGCCGCAGCCCCGCCAGCCCGCCGGGCACCTCCTCGCCGCCCAGCTTCGCCGCGTCGAAATCGAAACGCTCGGCCAGCCGCACGATCACGGTCGCGCTCAGCGGCCGCTGCCCATGCTCGATCAGGTTGAGATAGCTCGGCGAGATGTCGAGCGCCTCGGCCATCGCCGCCTGCGTCATCCCCGCGTCGCGCCGCGCCCGCCGCACCGCCGCCCCTGCAAATACCCGCCGCTCGGCCATGAATGTAACTTTCTTTACTGATTTACACGCATACTACCACCAAACCGCCATATTTCACAAAACTTATTGACAAAGCTTTTCACTTTTGGCGCCCGTGGCGGCACATCTTGCCCATCACCCGGCCGCTCTCCCCGACAGGCCGCACCGAAAGGACGATATCATGGGCTATCAGGAAGACATGGCGCAGGCAGGCCGCCTCATCCGCGATTATGACGGCACCTGGGACGGCATCAGCGGCGAAAGCATCGCCCGCATGCGCGCCCAGAACAAGTTCAAGACCGGCCTCGACGTCGCCCGCTACACTGCGCGCATCATGCGCGCCGACATGGCCGCCTATGACGCCGATCCCGCGAACTACACCCAGTCGCTCGGCTGCTGGCACGGCTTCATCGCGCAGCAGAAGATGATCTCGATCAAGAAGCATTTCGGCACCGTCAAGGGCCGCTATATCTATCTCTCGGGCTGGATGATCGCCGCGCTGCGCAGCGAATTCGGGCCGCTGCCCGACCAGTCGATGCACGAAAAGACCAGCGTCCCGGCGCTGATCGAGGAAATCTACACCTTCCTCCGCCAGGCCGACGCCCGTGAACTCGGCGGCTTGTTCCGCGACCTCGACGCCGCGCGCGCCGAGGGCGACGAGCTCAAGGCCAAGCAGATCCAGTCGGCGATCGACAATCATGAAACGCACGTCGTGCCGATCATTGCCGACATCGATGCCGGCTTCGGCAATGCCGAGGCGACCTATCTGCTCGCCAAGAAGATGATCGAGGCCGGCGCCTGCGCGCTCCAGATCGAAAACCAGGTCTCGGACGAAAAGCAGTGCGGCCATCAGGACGGCAAGGTCACCGTTCCGCACGAGGATTTCATCGCGAAGATCCGCGCCTGCCGCTACGCCTTCATGGAACTCGGGGTCGAGGACGGCATCATCGTCACCCGCACCGACAGCCTCGGCGCGGGCCTGACCAAGCAGATCGCCTTCTCGAAGGAGCCCGGCGACCTCGGCGACCAGTATAACAGCTTCCTCGACTGCGAAGAGGTTACCGGCGCAGGCAACCCGGGCGACGTGCTGATCAACCGCGACGGCAAGCTGATGCGCCCGAAGCGCCTGCCCTCGAACCTTTACCAGTTCCGTTCGGGAACCGGCGAGGACCGCTGCGTCATGGACTGCATCGCCAGCCTTCAGAACGGCGCCGACCTGCTGTGGATCGAGACCGAAAAGCCGCACATCGAACAGATCGCCTCCATGGTCGACCGCATCCGCGAAGTCGTCCCCAATGCGAAGCTCGCGTACAACAATTCGCCGAGCTTCAACTGGACGCTGAACTTCCGCCAGCAGGTGTTCGACGCGTGGGAGAAGGACGGCAAGGACGTCAGCGCCTATGACCGCGCCAAGCTGATGAGCGTCGATTATGACGGCACCGAACTCGGCGACGAAGCCGACGACCGCATCCGCTCCTTCCAGCGCGATTCGGCGAAGCGGGCGGGCATCTTCCACCACCTGATCACCCTGCCGACCTACCACACCGCGGCACTGTCGACCGACAACCTCGCCAAGGAATATTTCGGCGACGAGGCGATGCTGGGCTACGTCAAGGGCGTCCAGCGCGCCGAAATCCGCCAGGGCATCGCCTGCGTCAAGCACCAGAATATGAGCGGTAGCGACATTGGCGACGACCATAAGGAATATTTCGCCGGCGAAGCCGCGCTCAAGGCCGCGGGCAAGGACAATACCATGAACCAGTTCGCCGCGTAAATCGCGTCACCAGTTCGGCGCGGGGCGTTCCCCGGCCCGCGCCCACCGAGCTTTCCTGGGGAGGAAAGCCTGTCCGTCGGAAGCCTCCGGGCTTCCGGCGGGCATTTTTTTTGGGGCGGGGCAGACTCCCTCCTTCAATGCGTGCGTCGCCAAATTTTCTGACGGACCAATGCACTGCGCAATGGCGGCGGATACCCGAGTCCGGCCACGACGGATCACGTCTGACTGCGAGCGACAGGGCGGCGCGTGGCCATAATATAGTCTTGACTATTAGATAGCGATAGATACCCATTGTTGAAAATGGGAGGCCGACATGATGACGACAAGCAGGCTTGCATGGCTCGCAGCGACCGTGGCGATCGGCGTGGCGCCAACGGTGACGATGGCACAGGACAGCAGCGCTTCGCCGGCGACCGATTCAGGCAGCGACGCCGGACGGGTATCGGAGATCGTCGTCACCGCGCAGCGGCGCGAACAGTCGTTGCAGGAAGTGCCGATCAGCGTCACCGCCTTTAACACCGCCGGCCTGGAAGCGCTCAATGCCCAGTCGATCGGCGATCTCGACACCTTCACCCCCGGACTGACGATCAACGACACGTCGGTGACGCAGCCGAGCTATACGATCCGCGGCGTCGCGACCGACGATTTTGGCATCGGCACCGATCCGTCGGTCGGCATCTTCATCGATGGCATTTATTCGGGCAGGTCGGGCGCCTCGCTGATTTTTTTCAACGACATCGACCGCGTCGAAATCCTGAAAGGGCCGCAGGGCACCTTGTTCGGACGTAACACCTCGGCCGGCGCTATCTCGATCATCACCAAAAAGCCCGTCGATGAATTCGGGGGTTCGGCGACGCTGCAATATGGCAATTTCGACACCGTCCGCGCCGACGCCACGGTCAATATCCCACTGACCGACACGCTCTATTTCCGCGCCAACGGAGTCGTCAATCATCGCAACGGCTATTTGAAGGACGCGGTGACCGGCGAGGACCGCGAGCGCGAGAACAATGTATCGGCGCGCGCGGCGCTCCGCTGGGCGCCGAATGCCGACACCGACTTCATCCTGACCTACGATCATGATGATACCGACAAGGACGGCCCGGCGTCGGTCGGGATCAGCAATTTCGCGCTGAGCCGCAGTCCCTTCGGCCCGTTCACCAACGACGTCATCGACGACAGGGAAACGCGGATACTGAACGCGGTATCGTTGACCGCAACGCATAATGCCGGGCCGCTGACCGTCACCAGCATCAGTTCGTTCAAAAAGTTCGAGACGCACAATCGCGAGGACGAGGATGGCACCGGCGACCCGACGCGCTATCTCGACACGGAGAATATCGAGAAGAACAAGAGCTTCTATCAGGAACTGCGGCTCGGATACGACGACGGCCCGCTGAACGCGATCGCGGGGGTCAGCTATTTTCACGAGCGTGGGCGTCAGACGAGCGCGGTGACGCTGCTCAGCGATTCGGCGGACCGGCTGCTTGGTGAGCTCGCAGGCTTCCCGATCTTCACCATCCTCGACAGCGTCGGGCTTCCCGTATTCGGCGAGCAGATGCGCGAGGACATGAACAACCGCGTCGCGAACAACAGCTTCGCCGCCTTTGCCGACGCGACGTTCGAAGTGACCCCGCGCCTGAAGCTGACTGCGGGCATTCGCTACACCCGCGATAAAAAGGACTTCACCTGGCTCAACGGTGGATTCGACGGCCATGGCCTCGAGACGACGACCGCTCCGGGCGCGCTGTACAACGCGATCCTTGGCGTCCCTGCCTTTCCCGACGATGCCCAGATCAGCGTTGCCGATTTCTATCGCGCGACGGTTGGCCCCAACGGGTTGATTTTCGATGAGGGCGCGCTCGAAGGCGTGCCTTTCACCCGACGCGCGAAATTCAGCGACGTCAGCCCGCGCTTTGTCGTCCAATATGACGCGACCGACAATGTCCATCTCTATGCGTCGGCCTCGCGCGGGTACAAGGCAGGCGGATTCAATTCGGTCCAGATCAACTCCTTCTTCTCGCCCGAAAATGTCTGGAATTTTGAAGGCGGCTTCAAATCGGAGTTGTTCGATCGCCGCGTGCGCTTCAACGCCTCGACCTATTATTTCAAATACCGCAATCGCCAGTCGATCAGCCTCGAACCCAGCACCAATCCCGCCTGTCAGATATCACCCCCACCGGCAGGCACCGTGTGCCTGCCGCAATATCTCACCCGCTCGGGGGATTCGCGCGCCTATGGCATCGATCTCGATGCCCAGTTCGTCGTGTCGGACGATTTCTCGATCTCGGCGACGGCAGGCTATATCAACAGTAAATGGTCGTCGCGGGTCGAACAGGGCATCGACATTTCGGGTCAGCCGACGGGCGAACCGAGCTTCCGCGGCATATTGGGCGCCCATTATCTGCGCGACACGGGCAGCGGCGCGCTGTTCGCCGATGTCAGCTACAGCTACACCACGCATCAGCGGATCAACGACGCGGTGCGCTTCACAGATGCCGCGATCGCCCCCTTCGTCGATTTTTCGCAGCTTGGCCGGCTCCGTTCGGCGCGCAATATCGTGAACGCCAAGATCGGTTATCGCTTTGGCGAAGACCATCGCTTCTCGATCGCGGCCTATGCGGAAAACCTGCTCAACAAGAAATATCTGCGGACGCTCAACACGATTTCGGCCGATGTGTTCCAGACGCCGTATGTGCGCCGCGACCGACCCGCTTTCTATGGAGTCGAGCTTGGCTTCAAATTCTGACGATCAACGGGCGGGACAGAATAGATGAGCTGGTCAAACTGGTCGGGCAGCGTCAGTGCGACGGGGGCAGTGCTGCGTCCGCGCACCGAGGTCGAACTCGGTGCCGGGGTTCGCGATGCCCGCGCGGTGCGCGCGACGGGTGCGGGGCACAGCTTCATGCCGCTGTGCGCGTCCGACGGGCTGATCGTCTGCCTCGAGGATATGGCGGGGGTGATGACGATCGCGCCCGATCGCAAGACCGCGCGCATTCCGGCGGGATGGAGCATCAAGCGGCTGACGGCCGCACTTGCCGACGAAGGCCTCGCGCTCGCCAATCAGGGCGACGTGAACCCGCAGAGCCTTGCCGGCGCGATGGCGACGGGAACGCACGGGACCGGTCTCGATCTCGGCAATCTCGCAACCTTCGCGCGTGGTTTTCGGCTGGTCGGCGCCGACGGCGAGGCCCGATGGTGCGACGCGCAGACCAATCGCGAACTGTTCGAGGCGCAGCGCCTGTCGCTGGGACTGTTCGGGATCGCGACCGAAATCGAATGCGATATCGTTCCGGCCTATTATCTTGCCGAGCGGGTCCGGAAGATGCGCTGGGATGAAGCGCGCGAACGCTTCGATACGCTGACCGGTGAACATCGCCACGTCGAATTCTGGTTCTTTCCCCACGCCGATCACGTCATCCTGAAGACCCTGTCGCTGATCGACCCCTGCGAGGCGCCACCGAGCACGAGCGACATCGACGAGGCGCCCTTTCGCCGCGTGCTGGGAATCGGCGCGAAGCTGCCTTTTCTGATTCCCAGCCTGCAGCGGATGATGATGAAGACGGGTTTCGAGGGTGGCCGGCGCGGTCCCGCGCATGCGATTTTTCCGTCCGATCGAACGATCCGCTTCGAAGAGATGGAATATGAGATGCCGCACGCGGTCGGCCTCGAAGCCTTGTCCGCGGTCGTCGACTGGATCCGCAAGAAACGCCTGCCGGTGTCCTTCCCGTTCGAATATCGCACCGTCGCCGGCGACGATATCTGGATGAGCCCGATGAACCGGGGACCCGTCGCCGCAATCTCGATGCACCAATATGCGCTTATGCCTTGGCGCAGCCTGTTCGCCGATGCCGAGGCGATTTTCCGCGACCATGGCGGGCGACCGCACTGGGCAAAGCGCCACACGCTGTCGCGCGCCGATGTCGATACGCTCTATCCGATGGCCGAACGCTATCGCGAAGTGCGCCGCGCCGTCGATCCCGACGGCAAATTCCTCAATGCCCATATGGCGGAGCTGTTCAGCTGATGGACGATATCGAACTTCATGGCGCCCTGATCGGCCAGCAGGGCTCGCGCGCGGCCCTCAACACGCCGGTGCTGGTCCTCGATCTCGATATTCTCGACCGCAACATCGCCGCGATGGCGGTACTGGCGAAAGCGCATGGCGTGACGCTGCGCCCGCACGCCAAGACACACAAGAGCGTCGACATCGCCAAGCGCCAGCTCGCGGCGGGCGCGGTCGGACTGTGCTGCGCCAAAATCGGCGAGGCCGAGGTGCTCGCCGACGGCGAGATCACCGGACTGCTGATCACGTCGCCGGTCAGCGCCCCCGCCGCGATCGTGCGGCTGGCATCGCTCGCGAAGCGGAGCGCCGGCCTCATCGCGACCGTCGACAACCCCGCCGTCGTCGCACGGATCGCGCGGGCGCTGACCGACGCGGACGCATCGCTCGACGTGATGATCGACATCGATCCGGGCATTCGCCGCACCGGCGTCGCCTCGCCCGAAGCCGCGGTCGAACTGGCTGAGGCGATTGCCGCCGCCGGGAATCTCCGCCTGCGCGGGGTGCAATATTATTGCGGGATGCAGCAGCATGTCGAGGATTATGCCGAACGCCGCGCCGCGATCGTCGAGCGCACCGATTACCTGCAAAGCGTGATCGCCGCACTGACCGAGGCGGGCCATGCGCCCGAAATCGTCAGCGGATCGGGCACGGGTACGCACCGCATCGACCTCGACATCGGGGTCTTCACGGAATTGCAGACCGGCTCCTATGCGCTGATGGACAAGCAATATCTCGACTGCGATCTGACCGGCGATGCGACAATCCCCTTCGCGCCGTCGCTCGGGGTCGATGCCCGCGTCGTCAGCGCCAATCACGACGCGCTGGTGACGATCGACGCCGGGTTCAAATCGCTGTCGACCGACGGTGGGGTTGCGGTGGTGACACGCGGCGCGCCGGCCGAGACGATGTTCGTTTTCATGGGCGACGAACATGCCGCGCTGATCGGCCCCGACATCGGGTCGCGCCTTCGGCCCGGCGACCCTGTGAGCCTGACGGTGCCGCACTGCGACCCGACGGTGAACCTCTATGATCATTATCATGTCGTGCAAGGCGACACGCTCGTCGCGATCTGGCCGGTAAGCGCACGCGGCCGCGCGCGTTGACCGCGGAGGCCGCCTTCAGCGCCCGCCAGACCGCCGCGGTGATGGTCGTCGGCGTCATCGGGGTGCTGATCCCGGGACTACAGCCGCAATTGCTGGGTGCGCTGCTCGCCGAAGCCAAGCTATCGACGAATGCGCTCGGCCTGCTGGCGACGGCGGAATTGCTCGCGATGGGGATCGCCGCGGGAACCGCCGGATTACTGCTCTCGGTCGGTCGGCTGCGCCTGATTGCCGCGGCTGCCCTGACGGCGACAGCCGCCCTCGACCTTGGCACGCCTTTTGTGTCGGGCGGTGGATTGTTCGCTGCTCGCATCGCCGCAGGCCTTGCCGAAGGGGTGCTGATTTGGATCGCCATCGGCCTGATCGTCCGCGCGCGCCGACCCGAGCGCTGGTCGGGCATCTATCTGGCACTGCAGACGGTCACGCAGCTCGCGCTCGCGACGGCGATGGGTCTGGCGGTCATCCCGCGGTTCGGATCGGCCGGGGGCTTCACCCTGCTTGCGCTGGTAACGGCGCTCGGCCTTGCCGCGCTGCCATTGCTTCCCCGCGCCTATGCCGATCTCGATCATGGCGATGCGGCGGGATCCGCCCTGCCCGCGCGCGGCATCATCGCGCTCGCCGGGGTGACGCTCTATCTCGCGTTCATCGTCTCGGTGTGGGTCTATATCGAACCGCTCGGGCTGCAACGTGGCATCGATGCCGCCACCGTCCGGCTGGTCGCGCCGCTGTCGCTGGCGATGCAGGTGGCGGGCGCCGCTGTGGCGGCGATGCTGGCCGGGCGCCTGCCCGCGCGCGCGGTCGTCACCGCCATTGCGATGGCCAACCTCGTCCTGCTGGCGGTCATGGCCGCCCCGCCGTCGGCTTCCGCCTTTGTGATCGCCACCGCGCTGTTCGGCTTTCTCTGGCTGTTCGCGATGCCGTTTCAGGTCCCGATCCTGATCGCGGCCGACCCCAGCCGCCGCGCCGCGATGCTGATCGGCGGTGCACAATTGATCGGGTCGAGCCTCGGGCCGTTCATCGCGGCGTTTCTCGTCAGCGACCGCGACGTCGGGCCCGTGCTCTGGTTCGGTGCGGCCTGCGCCGCGGCAGGTACCATCGCATTGGTCGGTGCGCGGGTGGGCCGATCGGCGGCCGCCCCGCGGCCGGCGTGATGACGGATCGCTGGATATGACTTTTTCGCGATTTTCCTTGCCGACATGGACTGTTTGAAAGGTCGAGACATGCTTTCACGTCGTCATTTGATCGCTGCCGGCATTGTATCGGCTGGACTGGGATCGAGCGTGCACGCGCGCAAACTGGCTCAGCTGGACAATGTGTTGGCGCCCTTCCCCGCGAATTTCGCCTTCGGCGCCGCGACCTCGGCCTATCAGATCGAAGGGGCGGTCGATGAGGATGGCCGCGGCGCATCGTCATGGGATCGTTTCTGCGCCGAACCAGGGCGCGTGAAAGGTGGCGCCAGCGGTGCCGTCGCCGACGACCATTATCATCGTTTCGGCGACGATGTGGCGTTGATGAAAGCGCTCGGGCTGACCCACTACCGCTTTTCGATCGCCTGGCCGCGGATCGTACCGACGGGGTCGGGCGCCTCCAATCCCAAAGGGCTCGATTTCTACGACCGGCTGATCGATGCCTTGCTCGCCGCGGGAATCAAGCCGGTCGCGACCTTGTTCCATTGGGACACCCCGGCGCCGCTCGAGGATGCGGGGGGCTGGATGGTCCGCGATACCGCGCTCCGCTTTGCCGATTATGCCGCGCTGGTCGGAAAACGATACGCCGACCGCGTGGCGATGTGGATGCCGCTCAACGAACCGCTATCGCTGACGTCGATGGGATATATGCTGGGCCTCCACGCCCCCGGCAAGCAGCTGGGCATGGCCGCGCTGGCGGCGGCGCACCATCAGCTACTGGCGCATGGCCTGGGCGTCGGCGCGCTGCGCGCTGCCGGGGCGAGCGCGATCGGAATCGCCAACGTCCACGCCCCCACATGGCCTGCCAGCGCCGCATCCGCAGACGTGGACGCGGCGAAAATATACGACGATCTGGTCAACTGGACCTTCGCCGATCCCCTGTTGGCCGGCACCTATCCGGCAGGCGTGGCGGAGTTGATGCCGGTGCAAGCGGACGATCTGAAGATCATCGCGGCGCCGCTCGACTGGTACGGCGTAAATTATTATAATCCAACCCGCGTCGGCGCTCCCGACGGACGCGCCGCGATTATCGATGGTGCAGCCATAGCGGCGCAACCGCTCTTTTCGATTCAGGACATAGCGGGCTATCCCCAAACCGACTTCGGATGGCCGGTCATTCCCGCCGGGCTGGAAGAAATTCTAACGCAATTGCAGGCCCGCTACGGCGCGAAATTGCCGCCGATCTACATCACCGAGAACGGCTGCTCGTACAACGACGGGCCGGGCGCCGACGGCCGTGTTCGCGATGCCCGGCGCGTCGAATATGTCAGCTCTCATCTTGGCGCGTTACAGGCCGCTATGGGGCGGGGAATCGATGTGCGCGGCTATTTCGCATGGTCGCTGATGGACAATTTCGAATGGGCGGCGGGTTACGATCAGCGCTTTGGATTGATCCATGTCGACTATGAAACATTGCAGCGCACGCCCAAGGATTCCTTCCATTGGTATCGCGCGCTGATCCAAAAGAATCGTGCGGCGCGGTGAGTATCAGTCGGCCGCAAACGACGCCGCGGACGGCACCAAAGCCATTCGATGACGCGTCATTCGCGACATCGAAGATGACGCGCAGTCGCTGGGCCGATATGGTAGCCATCAGGTCATCAAACGAGTGGGGTACCGGATTCGACCCGCCCATGATCATGGAAAGGTCGATGTGAACGCCCGCGCCAAAATCAATCCCCGCTCGCCGCCCAAGCAGGAGCGCGCACAGGCGACTTACGACTTGCTGCTCGACGTCGCCGGCGAACTTTTGGGCGAAGTCGGCATCGAACGCATCTCGACCAACATGATCTGCGCGCGCGCCGGTTTGACGCCGCCAGCGCTCTATCGTTATTTCAAGGATAAATATGCCGTGCTCGAGGCGCTGGGGCAACGCCTGATGACCAAGCAGAACGACGTACTGGAAGCGTGGATCGCGCGCCATGTCGATCAGGGCGTCGATGCGCTGCGCGACAATATCGAGGAGCTGATGCGCGAAACGGCGGCGGTGACGCGCCCCGAACCCGGCGCCGTGTGGATTCTGCGCGCGCTCCACGCAACGCCCCAACTTGCGCATATCCGCCTCGAATCGCACCGCTATGTCACCGACCGGCTGGTCGAAGCCTATGCCCGCAATCTGCCCGACGCCGACCGCGACAAGCTGTGGCAGGAACTGCGCCTGACGGTCGAACTGGGCTTCGCCGCCGACGAGATGCTCTATGAAGAAACGCGCGTGTCGCCCGACGCCATATTCCGCCTCACCGCACGCATGCTGCGTGGCGATCAATCTTGAAGGAGCTTTTGATCGGTGATGGGCTCAAGACCGAAGTGTTGGGCGTAGCTAACTGAAGATCGATATCAAAACCGTGGTTTGAAAGCCCGATAGCGTGAAGCAGCTCGAGATAGATCGGCGCAAACCCGCAATCCGCTTTGAGCGCCTCGCGAAGACGGCCGCGCAGTTCAGCACGACCGCGTTGAGTCAGCCGCTGATCGGCCCTGTCCCGACCGGGGTCGGCCTGCCCGCGTTCGTCTGACGATACCCACAACTGCCGCCGTATAGTCGCACTCACCCCCCAACCATGCTACACCTCCCCTGGGCGCACATCAGGGGAGAAAACCGATGCGGGGTTCCGGGCCGTTGTGGGGGCTGCTCAATCAGGCCCGCCGTGCCAATCTGGCCGAACAGGGCGCGCCGCCGCCGATCGCCGCACCGCAAGGGATCACCCGCCGCCGGATGCTCGCCGCGCTGGGCGTCGCCTCGGCGCTTCCCTTGGTCGGCTGGCCCGCTCCGTCGCGCGCCGCGTCCGGCCTGCGTGTCGCCGTCATCGGCGGCGGGCTCGCGGGGTTGACCGCGCTCGATGCGCTGACCGCCGCCGGGGTCGAGGCGCATCTTTACGAAGCGCGGGGCCGGCTCGGCGGGCGCGTGCTCACCGCGAATAACGCCCCCGAACCGGGGCTGAATATCGAGGATGGCGGCAACCTCATCAACACCGACCATGACGACATGCTCGCGCTGGCGAAGCGCTTCGGCATTCCGCTGATCGACCGCAAGCCGATGGCCGCGCACACCCGCTACGTCGCCGACGGGCGCCTGCTCGGCGACGCCGAACTGATCGAGGACCTGCGCCCGATCGCCGCGCATATCGGCCGGGATGCGGAGATTCTCGACGCCGACTACGCGGTTGCCTCGATCGGGCTCGACTCGATTTCGGTCGCCACCTATCTTGACGCCAATGCCGCGTTGATGAAGCCGCACGTCCGCGCGCTGATCGAGGCGACGATCCGCACCGAATTCGGCGCCGAACCCGATCAGGCCTCGGCGCTGGAACTGCTGTTCAACCTGCCCGTCGTCGACGGCGAACAGGCCGAACTGATCTCGCTCAGCGACGAGCGCTTCATCCTTACCGGCGGTTCGTCGAGCATCGTCAGGGCGCTGTCCGAACCGTTGATGTCGCGCATCTCGACCGGCCATGCGCTGCGGTCGATCGCCCCGGACGAGGACGGACTCGACCTGCGCTTCGCCAATGGCAAGCGCGACCGCGTCGACCGCGTGATCGTCACCGTGCCCGCGCCGCTGATGCGCACGATCGACTATGGTGGCCTGCTTCCCAAAGCCTGGGCGGAACTGGTCGGCGAGATCGATTGCGGCCGCAATGAAAAGATCAACGCCGGCTATGCATCGCGCGTCTGGGAGCCGGCGACCGGCCCCGCGGGGTCCGCCTGGGCGGTCGACACCAAGGGGCCGGGCGTCTTCTCCGAATTTTGGGACGCCAGTTCGGGCCAGCCGGGCGAAGCCGGGGTGCTCACCTGGTTCTTCGGCGGCGATCAGGTCGATGCGCTGATGGCCGCCAGACCCGAAACGACCCTGCGCCGCGCCGAAGCGGCGATCGCGCCGGCCGTTCCGGGCCTCAAGGCTCGCACGATGCGCCGCACGGCATGGAGCAAGGATCCTTTCGCGCGCGGCGCTTACTCGACCTTCAAACCCGGCCAACTCACCCGCTTCGCCCCGCATTTCTGGGTCGAAGAGGATGGCAAGGCGACGCGGCAGGCGGTCGCCGGACCGATCGTCTTTGCCGGCGAGCATCTGTCCGACGCCTTCCCCGGCTATATGAACGGCGGGGCGCAGACCGGGCGGCTGGCGGCGGCGGCGATATTGGCTGGCCTTGGCTGACGAAAATCGCGCGAAAAACTGACGTTCTTTCAATTCACCGCGCCCGACACCCCCTCGTCCCAAAGCTATTCATCAACTTTTTTGTCGATTCCGACCTTGAACCTTCACAAACGACGTGCATTATGGTGCAATGCACAATCAGAATCCCTTCTCCCTGCGATCGATCGAGCGATGAACGATACCCGCCTGAAACTGATGGAAGCCATCGCGCGCCGGCGCCGCGTCACCGCGCACTATAACGGCAACCAGATGGTCCTCGCGCCGCACCAGATGTTCGAACGCCGCGGCGACCTGTTCGTCAGCGCGCTCAACCTCAGCAAGAACTGGCGCTCGCCCGACGACTGGAAGCTCGGCCATTTCAAGCTCGACGGCCTCGCCGTGACCGAATTGCAGGACGAGGAGTTCGAGCCTTTGCCGTCGTTCGAGGCCGCGGCGCCGCACGCCGACGACACCCTGCTCCTCGCCGTCTGAGCGAAAAAGGGCGGGCATCGCGGCCCGCCCCTTCCCCTTATTTATCGGCGACCAGCGGCTCGTCGCTCGTCTTGACCAGCGACCAGATCACCCCACCCGCGATCAGCGCGACGGTGACGCCCAGGCTGACCAAAGGCGGGAATTTGTCGCCGCCGAGGATGAAATCGGCGACGAAGATCTTCGACCCGATGAACACCAGCACCAGCGCCAGCGCATATTTCAGATAGTGGAAGCGGTGGACCATCGCCGACAGCGCGAAATAGAGCGCGCGCAGGCCGAGGATCGCCATGATGTTCGAGGTATAGACGATGAAGGTGTCGGTCGTGATCGCGAAGATCGCCGGCACGCTGTCGACCGCGAACACCAGGTCGGCGAGGTTGATCACCACCAGCGCGAGGAACAGCGGCGTCGCCGCCGTCACCAGCTTGCCAGTCTTGCTATCGGGCTGCTTGACGAAGAATTTCTCGCCATGCAGCTCGTCCGTCAGCGGAATGTGCCGCGACAGCCACTTCACCACCGGATTGCCCTTGACGTCCATCGGCGTGTCGTCGGCGAACAGCATCTTCACGCCGGTGAAGATCAGGAACGCGGCGAAGATATAGAGCACCCAGCCATATTCGGTGACCAGCGCCGCGCCGCCCGCAATCATGATGCCGCGCAGCACGATTACCGCGACAATGCCCCAGAGCAGCGCACGATACTGAAAGCGCGGCGGGATCGCGAAGGTCGCGAAGATCAGCGAGATCACGAAGATATTGTCGATCGACAATGCCTTCTCGATGAAGAAACCGGTGTAATATTGCAGCCCCGCCTCGCCGCCCTTCGCGGCCCAGATCCAGGCGCCGAACGCCAAGGCGATGCTGATGTAAAAGGCCGAGAGCTTAAGGCTCTCGCCGATCCCCATTTCCTTGTTCTCCTTGTTCAGGAAGCCAAGGTCGAAGGCGGTGAGCAGCACGACCAGCCCGATAAAGGCCAGCCAGAACCAGGCCGGGGTGCCCAGCCAGTCCGCGGTCAGAAATTCCATGATATTGTCCCTGGTACAGGTCGAACGCGCCGCCCGCCCCTCAGGGAGGGGAAAGCCGCGCGCCCGTCATTCTTGTTGTTGGATCAGCGCGCCAGCGCGGGCTGCATCTGCGCGGCGAGCCGGCGCTTGACCGCGAGCTTCGCCGCTTTCAGCCGCAGCAGGCGGAACGCATCGGCGCCGCAGCGCCGTCCCTCGCTGCGCACGGCGTCGTCGAGCCGGCGGTACAGCGCGGTCAGTTTATAAAATCGCGAATATGACGTCATACAGGCCTCCTGATTGAGCGAACTCAAAAGACAGGTGACGCCGACGCCCGAACCCTTGTCAGGGGGGAGATGGGCCGCAAGCATCGGTGTCACCCGATGCGGTCCGACATCACGTGGCGGGAAATATCCCGCCGACGCCAGAGGGGCCCGGCCCGCATGCCTCCCATCTAGAGACGCGGGGGCTGGCTTTCAAGGGGCCACCGCGTCATGCTGGCGCAAGCCGGCCTCGTCCCGGCGCCGGGGGAGTCTTTTCATGTCCGTCCTTGTCGACCGCGACGGTCCGGTTTTCATCGTCACCATCGACCGCCCGGCGAAGCGGGGCGCCGTCGATCCCGCGACCGCCGCCGCGCTTCGCGACGCGTTCGCCGACTTCTCCCACGACGACACGGCAAGCGTCGCGATCCTCACCGGCAGCGGCGGCCATTTCTGCGCGGGCTTCGACCTCACGGCTGTCGGCCAGACCCGCTACGACCCCGACGGCCCCGGCCCGATGGGCCCGACAAGGATGCTGCTCGAAAAGCCGGTGATCGCCGCAGTCGAGGGCCATGCCGTCGCCGGCGGGCTCGAACTCGCTTTGTGGTGCGACCTGCGCGTCGCGGCCGAGAGCGCGGTGTTCGGCGTCTATTGCCGCCGCTGGGGCGTGCCGCTGATCGACGGCGGCACCGTCCGCCTGCCGCGCATCGTCGGTCAGGGCCGCGCGCTCGACATGATCCTGACCGGCCGCCCGGTCGACGCCGCCGAAGCCCAGCGCATCGGCCTCGCCGACCGTGTCGTCCCCGACGGCGAAGCGCTGCCCACCGCGATCGCGCTCGCCAAACAGATCGCCGCCTTCCCGCAGCTTTGCATGACCAGCGACCGGATGAGCGCCTATCGCCAATGGGACCATGACATCGAAGCCGCGCTTGCCCACGAGGCCCACGCCGGCGTCGCCCCGCTGCGCGAAGGCGCCGCCGCGGGCGCCAGACGTTTCACCGAAGGCGAAGGCCGCAGCGGCAGCTTCGCGGCTTTCAAGGGATAATGACATGATGCTGAAACTCGCCATCGCCGCCGCGCTGCTCGCCCTGCCGCTTCCTGCACTCGCCCAGCCCGCAAACATCCCCGCCGCAATCTACACCGACCCGCCTGCCGACAAGGCGTTCCCCGCCGCGATGGAAGTCGTCCATATCCCGACCGGCGGGGTCGAGATCAACGGCATCGTCTATGTCGCCGCAGGTGCCGGCCCACACCCGACGGTCATCCTCTGTCACGGCCTGCCCGGCAACGAAAAGAGCCTCGACCTCGCACAGGCGATGCGCCGCGCCGGCTGGACCGTGATCGCTTTCAACTATCGCGGCTCGTGGGGCAGCCCCGGCGAATATCGCTTCGCGCAGAACCTCGAGGACGCCGACGCCGTCCTCGCCTTCGCGCGCGACCCCGCCAACGCCGCCAAGCTGCGCATCGACCCCAAACGCCTCGTCATCATCGGCCACAGCATGGGCGGCTGGGTCACCGCGCTCACCGCCGCGCACGACAAAAACCTGCTCGGCGCCGCGATGATCTCCGCCGCCAACCTCGGCGCCTTCGCCAAGGCCCCACGCGACCAGCTCGCCGTGGGCATGAAGGAAAACGGCCAGGAGGCCCTCGCCGGCACCTCGCCCGAAATCATGGCCGACGAGCTGATCGCCAAGGGCGACGCCTTCGACTGGCAAAAAGCCGCGCCCGCGCTCGCCACCACCAACCTCTTCATCCTCTCCTCCGACGATGGCCTCGCTCCGGGCACTGATGCACTAGCCAAGGCGATCCAGGATGGCGGCGGGACGAAGGTGAAGACGCTGCACGTCGCGACCGACCATAGCTGGTCGGACGCGCGGATCCGGTTGCAGGCGGAGGTTCTGCGGTGGCTCGAAACCCTGAAAGCCGGGGAATAGGCCACCGCGGCCCGCCGCTGCAACCGACACCGGCGCGCGATCAATCCATGCGATTGAAATGCGTCGTTTCCAGCTTCTCGCGACTGTTGCCCGACCAGACGATCGTTTCGGTCATCGATTCCCGATCCTTGGCGACGGTGTAGACCCGCGTCGACACCCGCGCGCCGGCCTTGCCCAAGGTCATCACCAACGTGTCCGGCGCCGGCTGGCGCAGCGCCACGCTGTCGATGAAATCCATATTGCCCGTGATCGGCACCGCTACGCCGTCGAGCGCCGCGGTCGATTCCGAATAGCGGCGCGACCCGTCGGGCGCGACGATTTCGACGCGCGTTTTCCATTTGCCGTCCGGCGCGGCATCGAAAGCGATGGTCACCCGCTGCGGCCGCTCGTTTACGGGCATCGGCGAAGTGTCGAGCGACCAGCTTCCGGCGAGCGGCAGCGGCTGCGAGGCAGCGCTGGCAACGGCGGCCGGCGCGGCGGCCTGTTCCGCCGACGGCGCGGCGGCGAGCATCAGGCCGGCGGCGGCCAGAGGTATCGTAATGAGCATGACGATCATTCCTTTCGAACCGCGCGCCCCTATGGCCGCGGTGTGCTCCCGGTCCTTCCCGACCGAGCGCGCGTTCGAAAGATCGATATTTTTGTCACAATTTTCTGGGGCATCCAGAAGGCGAGCCAACTCGCGGCTGCTGCCGACCCCCGTCTTGCGGCGAGCGCTGCGCAACCGCTCGTTGATCGCGGTTTCCGAATTCTCCAGACGCGCGGCGATCGTCTTCACCGTATGCCCGGCGGCGAGCAGCCGCAGGATCTCCAGCTCGCGGTCGGTCAGGCAGGCGGACAAGCCGGGCATGGGATGATTGGCAGGCATGGGCTGTTGCTCACCATAGCGCCGCGAACAGGTCCATCCCAATTTATTTGGGAAGCGGTCAGTGTTGGAAAGACCCGCCCGGACTTGAGCGCTCTCGGCTATTTCTTCCCCATCAACTTCATCGCCATCCCCGTCAGCGCCTCGGTCGCCGTCGAGATCACCGTGTCCGCCTCGGGCGCCCAGAAGGGCGAGTGCAGGCTCGGCAGGCTCTTCCCCGCCTTTTGCGCCGCGTCATATTCGGCGCGCGGGACGCCGCCGACCCAGATGATCAGGCTTTTCACATCCTTGTTCGCGTCGCGCGAATAGCGGCTGAAATCCTCGCCGCCCATCACCGGCGGCATCTTCGTCACCCGTGCCTCGCCGAACTGCGTCTTCAAAAACGCCGCCATATCCTCGGTGAAATCGACGGTGTTGAAGGTCGCGGGGGTAT
Source organism: Sphingopyxis sp. Root1497 (assembly GCF_001427085.1). Classification (NCBI taxonomy): domain Bacteria; kingdom Pseudomonadati; phylum Pseudomonadota; class Alphaproteobacteria; order Sphingomonadales; family Sphingopyxidaceae; genus Sphingopyxis; species Sphingopyxis sp. Root1497. The sequence goes on along the minus strand of NZ_LMGF01000005.1, from coordinate 1,111,281 downwards.
ATTCGTCCTTCTGCACGCTCACCACCGGCATCTTGTCGTCGGGCATGCCCGCCGCGATCGCCTCGCCCTTCGCGATGCGCGCGATGCCGTCGAGCAGATGATTGCGCACCTCGTCCGAATAGCTGCGCACCGTCAGCTGCAGCTTCGCCTCGTCCGAAATGATATTATGCTTGGCCCCCGCGTGGAAGCTGCCGACGGTCACCACCGCGCTGTCGAGCGGGCTGATCTCGCGCGACACCAGGGTCTGCAGCGCGCCGACGATGCGGCTCGCCAGCACGATCGGGTCCTTGGTCGTCTGCGGATAGGCGCCGTGCCCGCCAACCCCCTTCACGAGGATATCGACGCTGTCGACATTGGCGAGCGCATAGCCCGGCGTATAGCCGATCTGCCCCGCAGGAAACTGCGCCGCATCGTGGAACGCGAGGGCATATTGCGGCTTGGGAAAGCGCGTATAGAGCCCGTCCTCGAGCATCATCCGCGCGCCCGCGCCGCGTTCCTCGGCGGGCTGGCCGATCATCACCAACGTGCCCGACCATTTGTCCTTGTTCGCCGCCATGCGCCGCGCGACGCCGACCCAAGCGGTCATATGCGTGTCGTGGCCGCACGCGTGCATCACGCCGGTCTCGACGCCTTCCTTGGTCGTGACGCGCACCTTCGACGCGCCGGGCAGCCCGGTCTGTTCGATCACCGGCAGCCCGTCCATGTCGGCGCGCAGCATCACCACCGGGCCGGGGCCATTCTCCATCACCGCGACGATGCCGGTACCGCCGACCTTTTCGGTGACCTTGAAGCCCAGCTTGCGCGCCTCGGCGGCCATGATGCCCGCCGAGCGGACCTCCATGAAACTGAGTTCGGGGTTGGCGTGCAGGTCGGCATAGATCGCCATCAGCGACGGCATGTCCTTCTTGATCTCGGCCTGGATCGCCGGGTCGGCGGTCTGCGCCACCGTGGAAACCGCACCCACAGCCGAAAGCGCAAGGGCTGCCACGCCCGCCAGCAAAATCCGCATCTTATTCCCCTGTTTCAAGCCATGATGGCCTTGGTTATCCGTTCGTGTCGAGCGAAGTCGAGACATCCATGCGGCGTGCGGGGCTTCGCGTGTCTCGACTTCGCTCTACACGAACGGGGATTATAGGCTCGTTTTGATAATGGTTGTCAGCTTTCCGGCACCAGTTCGATCACGTCGACCAGCGATTCATACGCCGGCGCGGGCAGCACCAGCCGCCAGCGATTGTCGCCGATCCGCTCGACCAGCCCCGCCATGTCGCGCATCCGGTCGCTGCCGTAATTGACTGCCATCTTCTCGTCGCCGAGTTCGAGCGTGCCGAGGAAGACCTGCCGCGTCAGATTGTCGGGAAAGATCAGCCCGACCGGCCGCTGCGACCCCGTCAGCTTGACCAGGCTCGAAATCCCCTGTTCGGCCGCCACGCGGCAACGAAACCAGCCATAGGCGATATAGCCGAGCGTCCCGCCGCTCTTGGCGCCGACCTTGATCGTGCGGCATTTGTAATCGCCCGCGGGCAGATGCGGATTGGGCAGCGCCGCGGTCGGGTGCAGCAAAATACCCTCGCGGTCGATCTGCGCCCCGAACCCCTTGGCGCGCGCATCGGCCAGCGCGGCTTCCCAACTCGAATACCAGTTCCGGACGCGCCCCTTGTCCTGCTCGGTCGCGGTCGAACGCCAGCCGCCCTCGGTCGCGGGCGGCGGCACGTCGGCGACCGACGGCGGAATTTTCGGCACCGTGTTGCACGCGGCGAGCGTCGACGCCGCCAGAATGCCCCCGATTATCGATGTACGACCCCACATTGCTCCGTCTCTCCTGTCCGGTTCGGCGTTAACCTTAGGGGGCGAAGGGAGAATGCTCAAGGCGGATGCAAATTCCTTCTCCCCTTGAGGGAGAAGGATACNAAGCGAACTAGCCGCAGTTGGATGAGGGGTCGCGAGCCTTTGGCTCGCGCGGTCGCTTGCGACCGCAACCCCTCACCCAGCTTCGACTAGGCAGCAAGCTACCAAGTCTTCGCAACCCTCTCCCTCAAGGGGAGAGGGTTAGCGATTACGCCGCCGTCCACCCGCCATCGACGCTCAAATTCGCCCCCGTGATATTCGCCGCCTCGTCGCGCGTTAAAAACGCCGCGAGCGCCGCGACCTGTTCGATCGTCACGAACTGCTTCGTCGGCTGGCCCGCGAGCAGCACATCGTTGATCACCTGCTCGCGCGTCATCTTGCGCGCCTTCATCGTGTCGGGAATCTGGTTCTCGACCAGCGGCGTCCACACATAGCCCGGGCTGATGCAGTTCGCGGTGATCCCCGCATCGGCGACTTCCAGCGCGACCGTCTTGGTCAGCCCGGCGAGGCCGTGCTTCGCGGTGACATAGGCCGATTTGAACGGCGAGGCGACGAGCGAGTGCGCCGACGCGGTGCCGATGATCCGCCCCCAGCCCTTCTTGCGCATCCCGGGCACGGCGTGGCGGATCGTGTGGAACGACGCGGTCAGGTTCAGCGCGATGATCATGTCCCATTTTTCGACCGGGAAATCCTCGATCGGCGACACGAACTGCATCCCGGCGTTGTTGACGAGGATGTCGACCCCGCCGAAATCCTTGTCGGCGCGCTGGAACATGTCTTCGATCGCGTCGGGCTTGGTCAGGTCGGCGCCGTCATAGGCCGCCTTGCCGCCGTTCAGCACCTCCAGCGCCGCGCGCTCGGCCTCGATCGCCGCCGCCTCGCCGAACCCGTTGATGATGATATCCGCGCCCGCCGCCGCGAACGCCTTGGCGATGCCGAGTCCGATGCCCGAGGTCGAGCCGGTGACAAGGGCGGTTTTGCCTTTGAGGTGCATGATGAATTCCTTTGTTGGGGGGAGATTTTACCCTGTATTTTCCGTGGTCCGTTTCGGAACCAGACCGTCCGATTGCACCGCGAAGCTCTCCGACCGCCCCTCGGCGATACTTTCCGCGAGCAGATGCCCGTCCTTCATCGCCGCCTCGACCGCCTCCCGGCCCTGCGCCCAATTGGCCTCCACGGCGATCCGCGAAAACTCGAAATCGCGCGCACCCGTCTGCCATTTCAAAGGGTTATGCACCAGCTGCACGACATTCAGCGCCTTGCAATCGACCATCTTGCGCACCGCCCGAACCTCCGGCAGCTCGCTCACGCCCGGCGGCAACTTCGCCAACATCCGGTCGATCAACCGATGCTCCTTCCGCCGCCGCACCAGTCCGTCCGAAATCCGCCGCGTCCGGCTCGAAAACCGGATATCCTTCTCGCGCGACCAGGCTTCTTCCAGATCGTGCGGCCGCTCGCCGCGCGCCGGGAACAGGTCGACCTGGAACACCAGCATATCCTCATGCGCCGCCTCGACGACATGTTCGAGCGGGGTGTTCGACACGAGACCCCCGTCCCAATACCATGTCCCGTCGATCTCGATCGGCGGCAACCCCGGCGGCAGCGCGCCCGATGCGAGGATATGCCGCGCGTCGATCCGCTCGCTCTTGGTATCGAAGTATCGGAAATTCCCGGTCTCGACCGCGACCGCCCCCACCGACAGCCGGACATTGCCGTCGTTGAGACGGTCCCAGTCGACCAGCCGGTCGAGCGTCGCGACCAGCGGCGACGTGTCATAGAAACTCACCGCGCCGGGCGTCTGCCGTTCGGCCAGCGCCGGCGGCGGCCAGCGCGGCGTGAAGAACCCCGGCACCCCGAACGCCATCACCTGCCCCGCCGCCGCAAGGTGGTTCCACTCGCGCGCCATATCGTTGTCGGGGATCGGCAGCGACGGCAGCGCCGACGACACGCCGTCCCAGAACTCGCGAAGCTTGCCCACCGCCTCGTCACGCTTGTTGCCCGCGATGATCGCGGCATTGACCGCGCCGATCGAAATTCCCGCCACCCAGTCGAGTTCGATCCCAAGCTCGATCAGCGCCTCATAAACCCCCGCCTGATAGGCGCCGAGCGCGCCGCCACCCTGCAGCACCAGCACGACGAGGTCGGGCAAAGGCAAGGCGGCTTTGGCAGCGCGGCGCGGCATGGACTCGGGGGCATCCTTCGGTCGGGGGCGCTGATTGGTGCACCGCAACACGGCGTATTGCAAGGCGGACGATGCGAAGCCCCTTCCAATTGCGGCGGGCTACTGCCACAAACGGACAGGACCTGACTTTTGCGCTGGAGACCCCCGAAATGCGCCTCGACGATTATGATCCCGGCGACGATATCCGCGACCTCGGCCGCGGCGGCGGCGGATTTGGCGGCGGCGGGGGCGGCGGCGGCATGGGCGGGCTGCTCATCGGACTGCTCCCGATGCTGCTCGGACGCAAGATGGGCTGCGGCACGATCCTGCTGCTCGGCGCGCTTGCTTTCATGTTTTTCGGTGGCGGCATGAATATGTTGTCGGGCGGCGGCGGCACCGTCGATCCACAGGCCGACAGCCGCGGCGGGACCAACGTCGCCTGCGACACGGCGGCCGAGAAATTCGCGTGCAACGTCTTCGGCTCGACGCATCAGGTGTGGGGCAATCTTATCAGCAATTACCAGCGCCCGACGCTCAATTTCTTCACCGACCAGAACCGGTCGGGCTGCGGCGCCGCGCAGGCGGCGATGGGTCCCTTCTATTGCCCCGCGGATCAGGGCGTCTATCTCGACACCGCCTTCTTCAACGAACTGGCGCAGCGTTTCGGCGCCGCGGGCGACGCCGCGCAGGCATATGTCGTCGCGCACGAAGTCGGTCACCATATCCAGACGATCACCGGTATTTCGGACAAGGTCCGTCAGGCACAGCAACGCGCCTCACAGGCCGAAGGCAATGCCTATCAGGTGCGCATGGAATTGCAGGCCGATTGTTATGCCGGGGTCTGGGCGAACCGCGCGCGCAACAGCGCCGGCCAACCCGTGATGGAACCCGGCGACCTTGAAGAAGCGATGACCGCCGCAAATGCGATCGGTGACGACACGCTGATGCGCTCGGCGGGCCAGCGCCCGGTCCCCGAAAGCTTCACCCACGGCACGAGCGAACAGCGCATGAGCTGGCTGCGTCGCGGCCTGCAGACCGGGGACCCCCGCCAGTGCGACACCTTCAGCGCCGCCATCTGATCGCCGCCGCAGCGGCGACCCTTCTGGTGACTTCCGCCCCGGCGGCGGCGGAGACGCTCTATGTCACGGCGGGGCGGCTGATCGACGGCGTCACCGACGAAGTCCGCACCGGTCATTGCATCACGGTTGAGGGCGAGCGGATCAAGGAGGTTGCACCGTGCGGCAAGGCGCCCGACGGCGCCAGGGTGATCGACTGGTCGGCCTACACCGTGCTGCCCGGCCTGATCGACCTCCACACCCACCTCGCCGACCTTGGCCAGAGCGCCGACCTCGCCGCGCCGATGAAGGCGTCGCCCGCCGAAACCGCGCTCGTCGGCGCGCGCAACGCCCGCGTGACCCTCGACGCCGGGTTCACCAGCGTCCGCGACGTCGGCACCTATCGCGGCCTCACCGACGTGACGCTGCGCAACGCGATCGAGCGCGGCGACGTGCCGGGTCCGCGCATGTGGGTCGCCGGCGCCTATCTCACCATCCCCGGCGGCGGCGGCGAACTCAACGGCGTCGTCCCGAACGATCAGTTGCCCGCCGACATGCGTCTCGGCGTCGCGGCGACGCCCGAGGAAGCGGCCGCTAAAACGACCTACCTGCTCGACCATGGCGCCGATTTCATCAAGACGATCGCGACCGGCGCGGTGCTCGCGATCGGCACCGAACCCGGCGCGCCCGAACTGACGCCCGAGCAGCTCCGTGCGATCGTGAAGGTCGCCCATGCCCGCGGCAAACGCGTCACCGCGCACGCCCATGGCGCGATCGGCATCCGCAATGCGATCGAGGCCGGGGTCGACAGCATCGAACATGCCAGCCTCGCCGACGAAGCGACGCTCCGCCTCGCCAAGCAGCACGGCACCTGGCTCGCGATGGACATCTACAACGGCGATTATATCGACGACATCGGGACCAAGGAGGGCTGGCCCGCCGAATATCTGCGCAAGAACCGCGAGACCACCGATGCCCAGCGCGCGGCGTTCAAGCGCGCGGTCGAGTTGCAGGTCAATATTGGCTTCGCGACCGACGCCGGCGTCTATCCGCACGGCCTCAACGCCCGCCAGTTCGCCTATATGGTGCGCTATGGAATGACGCCGATGCAAGCGATCCAGTCCGCCACCGGCCGCGCCGCCGAGGAAATGGGCCGCACCGACATCGGCGTCCTCGTGCCGGGGCGCTATGCCGACATGGTCGCGGTCAAGGCCGACCCGCTGACCGACATCCGCGCGCTCGAAAAGATCGATCATGTGATGAAGGGCGGAGTACTGATCCGATGATCCGCGCGCTGGTCGTCGCCGCGCTGCTCACCACCTCGACGCCCGCGGCGGCGCAATATGGCGACGATGAATGGGTCTGCACGGCCAGCGCCAAGGGCAGCCGCGGCGCGCATGTCGATATCACCGCGCAGGTCGACAGCGACGGCGAGATATGGTCGCGCTCGGTCAGCTGGGCGCCGCCGATGCTCGACGCCAGCACGCCCCAATATCAGGATTTGGGTCACCCCGGTCTCGTCATCCAATATGACGATGCGGACGCCGAGGCGATCGGCGCATTGACGGGGGCCATCGGCGACGTGTCGAGTGTCGGCGGCCCCAACGGCGCGCTCCGGCGGCTGACCATGTGGGTCTTGTTGGACGGCGGCGACAGCTGGAGCGTCGAACCCGAACCGTTCGGCGTCGCCTACAAGATCGGCGGCAACCCCTTTCGCTACGCCTCGGCGCAGCTCGACGACACCGACTGGGATGGCGATCCCTATGAACGCCTGGAAACCGGGTCCGCTGTCACGCTATCGCTACGCGACACCATGGGTCGCCCGGTCGCACAGGCACGCTACGATCTCGGTGCGAAAGCCGAACGCGACCGCCTGTTCCGCTCGGCATGGCGCAAGTCCGAGACAATGGCCAAAAGCCGCAAGCAGTGCGACAAAGCCGGCGGGGGAGAGGCCGAAAGCGTCCCTTGAACGCCCTAGCTTTTGCCCATCCGCGACGCCGCATGAACCTCGGCGCGCTCGAGCAACAGCGCCAGATCCTCACGGCTGATGTCGAAGGTCTCGCCCAGATCGTCGAGCGCGGCGTCGATGTCCGCCATTTGCAGACCCAACGGCGCGGGAACCAGCGCCTTCCCGTCCACCGGCCGCGCGCGATGCGGATAACTGTGTCCCGAGAAGCGGTGAAAAAACATGCCGATCGCGACGAGGACGAGCGAATTGATCAGCACCGGCACGAGGAAGTCGACGACATGGCTGGCAAAGGTCGACCAGCCGAGCACCGCGCTCAGTGCGACCGCGCCGCCCGGGGGATGGAGGCAGCGCAGCAGCGACATCACCAGGATCGCGGTCGACACAGCCAGCGCGGCGGCGAGTGCCGGGGTCGATATCGCCTGCGCCACGACGATGCCGACGATCGCGGAGATGGCATTGCCCCCGACGATCGACCATGGCTGCGCGAGCGGGCTCGATGGAACCGCGAACAACAGCACCGCCGACGCCCCGATCGGCGCGATGATCCACGGCATCGACGCCGGAAACATCGCGGCGCAGATCAACCCGGCAAGGCCGATGCCCATCAACGCGCCGATGCTGCCGATCATCCGGTCGCGCAGGCTCGCGCCGGCGAGCAGCGGAATGAACAAACGACTCGGCTCGGGCTTCGACACGCAATTCTCCTTCGAGCGCGGGCCGATGGCGCCAGGGCGCCGACAAAGCCAGAGAGGATTGATTTGTCGTCGGCAAGCCCGCTTTTCCGTCGCCTCGAAAAAGGGACGGCGGCGACGGCCGCTTCGTCCTTGAACGCGCCCGCCGCATCGCTAAAGCCGTTGCATGCGTAACTTCATCCTGCCCAGCGCGATCGCGCTCGCCGCCGCTCTCTCCACCCCTGCCCTCGCCCGGCCGATGACCGAAGTCGACCTCGCGACGCTCAAGCGCGTCGCCGCGCCGACCGCCTCGCCCGACGGACGATGGGTGGTCTATCAGATGACCGAGACCGCGCCCGAGACGTATAAGCGTTCGACCGGACTGTGGGTCGTCGATCGCAACGCCAAGGATGCCGCGCCGGTCCGGATCGCCGATACCGCGGGCAAGAATGAAACTGACCCGGCCTTCCACAAGGACGGCATGCTGTTCTTCCTCTCCAACGCTTCGGGCAAGAGCCAGATCTGGCGCATCGACCTCCAGTCGATGAACACGCCGGCCGTGCAGGTGACCGATACCAAGGCTGACGTTTCGGGCTTCAAGATTTCGCCCGACGGCACCAAGCTGCTCGCCTGGGGCGACATCGCCAAGGAATGCACGACCTTCGGCTGCGACGCCAAGGACAAGGGCGCGCTGCCCGGACCCGGCACCGGCCGCCTGTACAAGGACGGCGTCGGCTTCGTCCGCCACTGGGACGAATGGGAAACCCCCGGCACCTACAGCCGCCCCTTCGTCTTCAACCTCGAAGGCGGGAAGGCGACGACCGAGCGCGCGGTCGACGCCGGCGTGACCGGCGATAGCCCGTCCAAACCCTTCGGCGGCGGCGAGGAACTCGCCTGGGGCACCGACAGCCGCACCGTCTATTTCACGCTGCGCAAGGCCGACCGGAATGAACCGATGTCGACCAACCTCGATATCTACAGCTGGCTGGTCGACAGCCGGATGATGCCGCAGAATTTGACCGAGGCGAATGCGGCGACCGACACCCTGCCCACCCCCTCGCCCGACGGCAAGTTTCTGGCCTACGCCGCAATGGCGCGCCCGACCTATGAGGCCGACCGCCAGGTGCTGATGCTGCGCGACCTGTCGACCGGCGAGACGCGCAAGCTGACCGACGCCTGGGATCGCTCGGTCGCCTCGATCGTCTGGGCCCCCGACGGCAAGTCGCTCTATGTCACCGCGCAGGATGTACTCGATCATCCGGTGTTCAAGGTCGATGCCAAGACCGGCAAGGTCGAAAAGCTCAAGGCCACCACCGACCAGTGGGAAGGCAATATCGGCGACGTCACCCCGCTGCCGGGCGGCGCTTTGCTCTACAGCCGCAACAGCATCGCCGACCCGACCGACCTGTTCGTCCGCGACGCCAAGGGCAAGGTTACCCGGCTGACCGAAGTCAACAAGGCGCAAATGGCCGAGATCGATCCCGTCGACGTCAAGCGGCTGCAATTCGCGGGCGCGAACGGCGACACCGTCTGGGGCCAGATCGTCAAGCCCGCGAAGGCCGAGGGCAAGCTGCCCGTCGCCTTCCTGATTCACGGCGGCCCGCAGTCGAGCTTCGGCAACGGCTGGTCGACGCGCTGGAACCCGCGGCTGTTCTCAGCACCGGGCTATGCTGCGGTGACGATCGATTTCCACGGCTCGACCGGCTACGGTCAGGCCTTTACCGACAGCATCAACAAGGATTGGGGCGGCAAGCCGCTCGAGGATCTGAAGCTCGGCCTCGCCGCGGCGGGCAAGCAGGATATGTCGCTCGACGTGACCAACGCCTGCGCGCTCGGCGGCTCCTATGGCGGTTACATGACCAACTGGATCGCGGGCCAATGGCCCGACGGCTTCAAGTGCCTCGTCCAGCACGACGGCGTCTTCGACGCCCGCGCCATGGCCTATGAGACCGAGGAACTATGGTTCGACGAGTGGGAGCATGGCGGCACCTATTACGACGTTCCGCAAGAATATGAAAAATGGAACCCGGTCAATCACGTGGCCAAATGGAAGACCCCGATGCTGGTAATCACCAGCGAAAAGGATTTCCGCATCCCCTATACGCAGGGCATCGCCAGCTTCACCGCGCTCCAGCGCCGCGGCATCCCGTCGCAATTGCTCGTCTTCCCCGACGAGAATCATTGGGTGCTGAAGGGTCAGAACAGCGTACAATGGTATGGCACGGTGTTCGACTGGATGAAGATCTACCTCAAGAAATAGCGCCGATTTCCTCTATCTCGTCACCCCGGACTTGATCCGGGGTCCCGCTACCGCCCTTCCAGCGACAAAAGCGGGATGCCGGATCAAGTCCGGCATGACGAGAATGGGATGGTTCCCCCTTGCCGCGCCGCACCATGGCTGGCAAAGCGCGGCGCATTATGCCGATGGAAAAAACATTCGATCCCGCCGCAATCGAGGCGAAATGGGCCCATGAATGGGAAAGCCGCGGGCTGTTTCGCCCCGCGCGCCCCGACGCGACACCCTATACGATCGTCAATCCGCCGCCGAACGTCACGGGCGCGCTGCACATCGGCCATGCGCTCGACAACACGTTGCAGGACGTCCTCGTCCGCTACGAACGCCTGCGCGGCAAGGATGCCTTATGGGTCGTCGGCATGGACCATGCCGGCATCGCGACGCAGATGGTCGTCGAGCGCCAGTTGGAGGCGCGGCAGGACAAGCGCACCAACTACAGCCGCGAGGATTTCATCGACAAGGTGTGGCAGTGGAAGGCCGAAAGCGGCGGCCAGATCACCGGCCAGCTCCGCCGCCTCGGCTGCTCGATGGACTGGAACCGCGAACAGTTCACGATGGACCCGCATTTCACCGCCGCGGTGGTCAAGGTATTCGTCGACCTCCATAAAAAGGGGCTGATCTACCGCGACAAGCGGCTGGTGAACTGGGACCCGAAGCTCAAGACCGCGATTTCGGACCTCGAGGTCGAGACGCACGAGATCCAGGGCGGCTTCTGGCACTTCAAATATCCGCTCGCCGACGGCGTCACCCTCGACGATGGCCGCGATTATATCGAGGTCGCGACGACGCGCCCCGAAACGATGCTCGCCGACATGGCGGTCGCGGTACACCCCGACGACGCGCGCTACCAAAGCGTGATCGGCAAGGACATTCTCCAGCCGATCACCGGGCGCCGCTTCAAGATCGTCGCCGACGAACATGCCGATCCCGAACTGGGTTCGGGCGCGGTGAAGATCACCCCGGGGCATGATTTCAACGACTTCGACGTCGGCAAGCGCGCGGGCTTCAAGCCCGGCGAGATGCTCAACATGCTCGACGGGGACGCGAACGTCATCCAGACCACCGATGGGCTGATCCCGGCCGAATATCTTGGCCTGCACCGCTTCAAGCGCGACGGCAAGGACGGCGCGCGCGAACTGGTCGTGGCACGGATGAAGGAAGGCGGCTTCCTGATCGCGTATGTCGACAAGGACGGCGCCGAGCATGACGCCGAGCCGCGCACGATCCAGACCCCGTTCGGCGACCGCGGCGGCGTGGTGATCGAGCCATGGCTCACCGACCAATGGTATGTCGACGCCGAAACGCTAGCGCAGCCGCCGATGGCGGCGGTGCGCGACGGGCGCATCAACATCGTCCCCAAGACGTGGGAAAAGACCTTCTTCAACTGGATGGAGAATATCCAGCCCTGGTGCGTGTCGCGCCAACTGTGGTGGGGTCACCGGATTCCGGCCTGGTACGCTGACGATGGTCGCATCTTCGTCGCCGAGACCGAAGAGGAAGCGCAGGCCGAAGCCGGCGCAGGTGTCGCGCTCACCCGCGACGAAGACGTCCTCGACACCTGGTTCTCCTCCGCCCTCTGGCCGTTCGCGACCCTCGGCTGGCCCGAAGACACCGACCTCGTCAAGCGCCACTACCCAAATGATGTCCTCATCTCCGGCTTCGACATCCTGTTCTTCTGGGATGCGCGCATGGCGATGCAGGGCATGGAGTTCATGGGCGATGTGCCGTGGAAGACGCTCTATCTCCACGGCCTCGTCCGCGCCCCCGACGGCGCGAAGATGTCGAAGTCGAAGGGCAATGTCGTCGACCCGCTCGGGCTGATCGACCAATATGGCGCCGACGCGCTGCGCTTTTTCATGGCGGCGATGGAAAGCCAGGGCCGCGACATCAAGATGGATGACGCGCGCCTCGCCGGATACCGCAACTTCGCGACCAAGCTGTGGAACGCCGCGCGCTTCTGCGAAGCCAACGGCATTTCGGCCTCGACCAGCTTCGAAGCCCCCGCCGCAACGCTGCCGGTCAACCGCTGGATCATCGGCGAAGTCGCCGCAACCGTCGCGGCGATGGACAAATCGCTCGCCGACTACCGCTTCGACGAAGCCGCGAACACGATTTACAGCTTCGCGTGGGACCGTTTCTGCGACTGGTATCTGGAGCTGATCAAGCCTGCCTCGAGCGAAGTCGAGAGGGGCGCGATCGACGACGAGACCAAGGCCGTCGCCGGCTGGGTACTCGACCAGATCCTCGTCATGCTCCACCCCTTCATGCCCTTCATCACCGAAGAGCTGTGGACCGGGCTCGGCGACCGCGCCGACTATCCGCTGATCACAGCCAAATGGCCTGCACCCGACGTCGCACGCGATGCCGAGGCGAGCGCCGACATCGACTGGCTGATCAAGCTCGTCGGCGAACTGCGCACCGCCAAGGCCGAACTCGGCCTCCCGCCGGGCGCCCGCCTCACCGCGCACTTCCCGCCGTCGCTCAGGACCCGCACCGACAAGCTCGCGGCGCAGCTCGACCGCCTCGCGCGGCTCGAAGCCGTCAGCTTCGACCCCGCGCCCGCCGGTGCGTCGGCGCAGCTCGTCGTCGAAGGCGAGACCATCACCGTCCCGCTCGAAGGCGTGATCGACATCGCCGCCGAACGCGACCGCCTGACCAAAGCGCTCGCCGCGGCGACGAAGGAACGCGACGGCCTCGCCGGCCGCCTGAACAATCCGTCCTTCGTCGAGCGTGCCAAGCCCGAAGCGGTCGAAAAGGCGCGCGCCGACCATGCCGCGAAGGACGCCGAGGCCGATCGCCTGACCGCCGCGCTGGCCCGCCTGGGGTGAGCGACGGCGAGGCACCCGTCACGCCGACGCCGGTTGCGGCCGCCGCCGACCCGGCGGCCAATCCCGTTCCGCCGCGCCAGACCGCACGCGGCGGCGGGCGGATGGACCTGACGACTGGGCCGATCGCCAAAACGCTGATTCTCTTCGCGCTACCGACGCTGGCGTCGAATATTCTCCAAACGCTGTCGGGTTCGGTCAACGCGATCTGGGTCGGCCAGTTCCTCGGCGAAAGCGCACTCGCCGCGACCGCCAACGCCAACATCATCATGTTCCTGATGTTCGGCGCCTTCTTCGGCTTCGGCATGGCGGCGACCGTGCTCATCGGCCAGTCGATGGGCCGCGGCGACGTCGACGCCGCGCGCCGGGCGACCGGCGGCGTCATCGGCCTCGCGCTGATCTTCTCGGTGGTCATCGCGATCGTCGGCTGGTTCGCGTCCGATCAGATACTGCACTGGCTGAAAACCCCGCCCGAGGCCTTTACGCTCGCGCACGACTATCTGCGCGTGACCTTCCTCGCCGTGCCCGCCTCGATGCTGTCGGTGACGCTGATGATGGCCTCGCGCGGCGCCGGCGATGCGGTGACGCCGCTGCGCTTCATGATCCTCGCCGTGGTGCTCGACATCGCCTTCAACCCGATCCTCATCCTCGGCCTCGGCCCCTTCCCGCGCCTCGGCATCGCGGGCAGCGCGCTGGCGACCGCCGTTGCCGGTACGATCGCGCTGATCGGCATGATCGGCTGGTTCTATGCGAAGAACCATGTCCTGCGCCTGCGCGGGCACGAGCTGTCCTACCTGCTCCCCAAATGGAGCGAGCTGCGCTTCATCATCGGGCGCGGCTTGCCGATGGGCGCCCAGATGCTCGTCATTTCGGGGGCCGGACTCGTCATGGTCGGGCTGGTCAACCGCGAGGGCCTCGTCACCGCCGCCGCCTATGGCGCGACGCTGCAGCTGTGGAACTATATCCAGATGCCCGCGCTCGCGGTCGGCGCCGCGGTCAGCTCGATGGCGGCGCAGAATATCGGCGCCGGGCGCTGGGACCGCGTGTCGTCGGTCACCAACAGCGGGATCGCGATCAATCTCGCGATGACCGGGGTGCTGATTGTCCTGCTGCTGCTCTTCGATCGCGCCGCGCTCGCGCTGTTCCTCGGCAGCGGCAGCGACGCGATCGATGTCGCGCGCAACATCCAATATATCGCGACCTGGACCTTCCTGCCCTTCGGCACGACGATCGTCCTCATCAGCACGCTGCGCGCCAATGGTTCGGTCGTGCCGCCGCTGATCATCCTGTTCCTGTCGATGTTCCCGATCCGCCTCGGCATCTATTATTTCGGCTACCCGCTGATCGGCAGCGACATATTGTGGTGGAGCTTCCCGCTGTCCTCGATTGCCTCGCTCGCGATGGCATGGGCGGTGTACCGGCGCGGCGGCTGGCGCGGCGCGATGAGAGCGCCAGCGGCGGCCGGTTGAGCCGGGCCGCGCTTTCGACCAACCTCCCCCCGCCTTCGACTGGCGGTCAGGTGACGACTCGCGCTATTGCGTGGGCTGCGATAGGAGGGCGCCAATGAACATGTCCGACCGCAAACTGGCCCAGAGCGATCGCCGCGCCAGATTCCTCGCCGCCGCGCCCGACTGGCGCGCCTCCGACGCCCGCGTCAATCCGCGCGTCGCGATCGGTTCGATCCTCGCGATGTGGATGCTCTATTTCCTCATCACCACCGGGCTCGCGCTGCTCACCGGCGCGCCCGACCAATGGGAGTTCGTCGGCCGGCGCGCGATCGTCGTCGTCGCGGGCATTCTGTGCACCTTCGTCCTCTATCAACTGCTCCAGCGCGTGCAGCCAAAGAGTTTCGGTGCCAGGCTGGCCGCCGCCCTGGGGACGGCGATTCCGCTGGTGGTTCTCTATGCGACGATCAACCTGCTGGTCTTTTACTATTGGTTTCCCGGCCCCGACACCAAGACGATCATCGCCGAGGTGCAGGAAAAATATCCGGTCGCATGGGAAACGGTACTGATCCTCGACAGCTCGATCCGCTGGTATTTCTTCTTCGCGGTGTGGGCGGCGCTCTATGTCGCCTTCGGCTATGCGAACGAGATGCACGCGGTCGAACGGCGCGCCGACAGCTATCGGATCGAGGCGCAGACAGCGCAGCTTCGTGCGCTCCATTACCAGGTCAATCCGCACTTCCTGTTCAACACGCTCAACTCGCTGTCGACCCTCGTCCTGCGCGGCTCGAAGGCGGAGGCCGAGACGATGATCATGAACCTCGCCTCCTTCCTGCGCTCGAGCCTCGCGATCGACCCCGAACAGCTCGTCAGCCTCGACGAGGAAATCGCGCTCCAGCGCCTCTATCTCGACATCGAACAGACGCGCTTTCCCGACCGGCTGCACGTCGAAGTGACGATGCCGAAGGAACTGGAGCATGCGTGCGTTCCGGTGCTGATCCTGCAACCGATCATCGAGAATGCGATCAAATATGGCGTCGCACCCAGCAAGGGCACGATCGCGATCCGCCTGACCGCCAGCGCCGAATACGGCCTGCTGGTGCTGCGTATCGAAAACGATGTCGATTCCGCGGCGCCGGTTCCCGAACCCGGCACCGGCCTGGGTCTCGGCAATGTGCGCGAGCGATTGATGACGCGCTATGGCCCGACCGCGGGCTGCGAATGGGGCAAGTCGGACGATGGCGGCTTCGTCGTCTCGCTGTGGCTGCCCTTCGCCAGGCAGGGGTGCTGAAGAAATGATCCAGACGCTGAGAACCCTGATCGTCGACGACGAACCGCTCGCGATCGAACGGCTCCAGATCCTTGCCGGGCAACAGGAAGGCGTGTCGCTGGTCGGCACCGCGACCGACGGCGCCTCGGCGCTGCGGCTGGTCGATGCGCTCGCGCCCGACCTCGTACTCTGCGACATCGCGATGCCGGGGCTGAACGGTCTGGACGTCGCCGCCGCGATCGACCAGCTCGACAATCCGCCGGCGGTGATCTTCGTGACCGCCTTCGACCAATATGCCGTCGCCGCCTTCGACGTCGCGGCGGTCGACTATCTGCTCAAGCCGGTATCCCCCGACCGGCTTGGCCGCGCGTTGGGCCGTGTACGCGAATGGCGCACGACCGACCGCACCCGCTCACCCAAGAGCAAGTGGATCGGCGAATTCTGGGTCCAGAACCGCGGCGAGATGCTGCGCATCGACGCCGGCCAGGTCGATTTGATCGAGGCCGAACGCGACTATATGCGGCTTCACGTCGGCGCGCGCAGCTGGCTGATCCACCAGACGATCAAGTCGCTCGAAGCGCGCATGGACCCCGACCAGTTCATGCGGATCCACCGGTCCAAGATGATCCGCCGCGAGGGTATCGTCGGGCTCAAACATCATGGCGACGGCGCCTGGAGCGTCGATCTGGGCGAAGGCGGCGTCCACCGTATCGGACGCACTTACCTCCACGACGTCAAGGCGATCATGCAGAACTGACCCGCCGCCGGCTACCCGAACATCACGGCCTCGCGATTGAGGTAGCTCAGCCAGATTTCGGCCCCCTGATCGGCGCCGAACAGCGCGGCATCGCTACCGAATTCCAAGGTTTGCAAGGCATCCATCGCCTTATCCGACAAGTCGGCCACCTTCGCGGAACCGCTGGCGAAAATGAAGTCGCCCGCCGTGAGCGAACCCATCTGGACATTGTGCAGCACGATCACGTCGCCGGACGCGAGCAGGATCGCGCCGACATTGCCGTCCTGCACAAAGCCGCCGCTGATCTGGCCCAGCCCGGTGATGCCAAGCGCGCTGAGGTCGATGCGATCCTGCCCGCGCGTGAAGTCGCCGATCACATCCGAACCGCCGCCCGATGTGAAGACGAAGACATCGTTCCCCGCCTCGCCGAACAGCACGTCGTTGCCGCCCATGCCATTCAGCGTGTCGTTGCCGCCGCCGCCGAGCAGATAATTGCCCGCGGCGTTGCCGGTCATCCGGTTGTCGAGCACATTGCCGACGCCGAAGGGCGTATTCCCCTCGAGCACCAGATTTTCGATATTGGCGTAGAGATAATAGCCGGCGCCCTTGATATTGGCGTAGACGGTGTCGGTGCCCTGCCCCGCCTGCTCGAACACGAGGTCGTCAGGCGTGTCGACGTAGAAACGGTCGTCGCCCTCGTTGCCGTAAAGCAGGTCGTAGTCGCCGAGCGTGCTGTCGCCGCGCAATATGTCGTTGCCGATGCCCCCGACGAGGATGTCGGTGTGGAAGCCCGTCCCGCCGATCAGCGTGTCATTGCCGTCCTCGCCATAAATCTCGTCCGCGTCGGCTCCGCCGTCGATGACGTCGTTGCCGGTCCCGCCGACAAGATAGTCGATCCCCTCGTCACCGAAGAGCTGGTCGTCGCCGTCTTCGCCGAAGATCGCGTCGCGCGCGCCGCCACCGCGGACAACATCCTTGCCCGCGCCTGCAATCAGCAGATTTTCGCCTTCGTTGCCGAGGATCGTGTTGGCGAGTTCGTTGCCGACCCCGAATATATTCCCCGCGCCCGCCGCAAGCGTCAGATTCTCGATATTGGCGTAGAGGTAGAAGCTGCCCGTGGCGATCGCGGTATCGGTCCCCTCGCCGGCATTTTCGAAGACGATATCGCCGGTGCGGTCGACATGGAAAATATCATTGCCGAGGCCGCCGAAAAGCTGGTCAGCGCCCGCCCGTCCGTCGATCACGTCATTACCGCCGCCGCCGCGCAGTTCGTCGGCCCCCTTGCTGCCGTTCAGGATATCGTCGCCGCCGCGCCCGTCGAAGACGACGCCGACCGACCCGTCATCGAACTGCGCATTGACTTCGATCGTTTCCGCCGCCGCCGAGCCGAGGATGGTGGTCAGGTAGCCGCCGGTCGCTGCCGCGCGGATATGTTCAAAGCCGCGCACCGAATAGGTCGCATCGCCCGCCCGGGCGATCGCCGTCGTAAGATCGACCGTGAAAGCGATATTGAGATCGAGCCGGTCGCGTCCGGCGCCGCCATCGACGAGGCCCGACGCGGTGCGCCCGAACACGCCCGACAGGAAGAAACTGTCGTCGCCGTCCTCGCCATAGAATTTGGAAGAACCCTCGGCGGTGATTATGTCGTTGCCACCCCCGGCGCGCAGGTCGATCGTGCCGGTATAGCCCGGCGGCACGCCGATGGTGTCGTTGCCATTGCCGAAGAATATGCGTTCGACTGCGGTCACTTCGAAGCGCTGGCTGCCGACGATGATCCCGAAGGCAAACCGCCCCGGCTCGGCCTCGATCGTCCCCGCCGCGGTGGGGCCGACGTTGCGCAAATCGATGGTGTCGGCGTCCGCACCGCCGTCGATCAGGCCGATACCCGTCGGTGTGCTCGACGACGAGGCCGCGGAGAAGACGATGGTGTCGGCACCGCCGCCGCCACTGACGCGGTCGACGCCGGTACCCGGATCGATGACATCATTGCCCCCGGCACCGGCTATGATGTCGTTCCCGCCGCCGCCGGACAGCGTATCGGCGCCGCCCGCACCAGTAATCCGGTCGTCGCCGGCACCGCCTGTGACGGTGCCCGAGCCGGGCAGGAAGCCGGTAAGGTCGAAGTCGTTGCCCAGGTCCGACAGGAAGAAAGTCGATCCGCGCGACGACACACCGTTCATCGAGACCGAGCCCGCGGTCGTGAGGATATAGGTCCCCACATGGATCGAGGTTGCCTGGTCGAGCTGCGCCGCGGTCAGCGACAGGCGGCCGCCGTTGACGAGCAGTTCCTCGACGCTGGTCAAAGTGATGTTCGAAAGATCATACCCGTCGGCACCGACAAGGAAGAATAGCGTGTCGAAGCCGTCCCCGCCGTCGTAAATCTCGCCCGCTACCGTTTCCGACATCGTACCGATCACCAGCGTATCGTCCCCAAGGCCGCCGCGCAACGTGTCGCGCCCGGCACCGCCCTCGAGCATGTCCGCACCGTCTGCCCCATTCAACACATCGCTGCCGCCGCCGCCCAACAGGTAGTCGTTGAAGGCACTGCCGGTGACGGTGTCGGCGGACGTGCCGCCCACGACATGGACCCGGCTCGCCGTCGCGCTCGTGAGATCGAAGATATTGCCAGCATTGGACAGAACGACGGTCGATGCACTGAACGTCCTGCCGTTCATCGATATCGTGCCACCATCGGCGATCTGGACACGCCCGTTGGCACGGAAGGCCGACAGCGCGTTCATCTGTGCGACCGAGATCATAAAAATATTGTCGGAAGAAGCAGAGTTATAGTGGATGGACTCGATGCCCGTCACCGTCGCCCGCGTCAGATCGAAATCCCCGACGAACAGCGAGAGCGAATCGAAGCCGCCGCCGCCCGTAAATACATAGGCACCCGACACGTAGTCGGATCCGCCGAGGTGCAGGAGGTCGTCGCCGTCGCCCCCGTCGAGACGGTCGATGCCGCCGCCGCCTTCGAGCACGTCCGCTCCCAAACCGCCGAGCAGGACATCGTTCCCCGCTCCGCCGTGTATCCGGAGACCGTAACCGAGCGCCCGCGCATCGATCGTCGTTGCAGTGTCGGTAGTCCTCAGCCGGCTTTGGCTGAGGTCGACCCCGTCGGCGGCGAGAACCAGGTTGCCGGCCTCGGCGAGCTGGAAATCGCCCAGCGCACGCTGCAGACCCGTCAGTTGCGCGATGCCGATCGTGATACGCCCCTCCGCGCCGCCGGACGTGATCTCTTCGATGCCCGAAATCGATACGGTCCGCAGGTCGATGGTATCGACAACGAACAGCGTATCTATCCCGGCTCCACCATCATAGACTTCGCCCGCGACGCCTTCGCCGTTGCCGATATAAAGTTGATCGTCGCCGTCGCCGCCATAGAGCCGATCGACGCCGCTTCCACCCTGAAGCCTGTCGTTCCCGAGCCCGCCCCTGATGATATCGTCGCCGCCGCCTCCGTTGAGGTTATCGCGGTTCGCAGTGCCGGTAACGTCGTCGGCCGCGGTTCCGCCGATGTAGCGGAGAAAACCCGCGGCAGCAGCGCTCGCATCGACCGTCGTCGCGCTATTGCTCGAATAAATCGCATCGCCCGTCAGCGTGACACCGGCGAGCGACAAGGTTCCGCCGTCGAACAGCACGATATTGGCGTCGATCTCGGTCAACAGATCGACCTGCGCTATCCGCATCGTCAGATGGGCATAGTTGGAGAAACTGGAGCCATCCGAAACCCGCTCGATCCCGGACAGCGTCAGACCGGTGAGATCGAATTGCCCCAGACCGAAAAATCCATCGAAATACAGGGTGTCGAAACCCGCGCCGCCCTCATAGACTTCCGCGCTGTTCACCTCCGACATGCTTTGGATCACCAGCGTATCGTCGCCAGCCCCGCCGCGCATGATATCGACCCCGGCGCCGCCAGTGAGCTTGTCGTTGCCGTCGCCGCCTTCGAGCGTGTCGTTACCGCCGCCGCCAGAGATGACGTCGTTAGAAATGCTGCCGGTAATACTGTCATTGCCGGTACCGCCGTGGACGATCACGTCGATCAGGCTATTAGGTCCGACGACCGCGGCCGAACTTAGATCGAGCGTCGTCGCGACATTGGAAAAGCGGATGGCCGTCCCGTTGCCGAGCCGCGCGCCCGCCAGCGAGATCGTCCCTCCATCGACGATTTCGAACATGCCCGAGAGCGAAATCAGGCCATCGAGTTGCGCGGCGGTAACGCGCGTCGCGAGG
Organism: Sphingopyxis sp. Root1497; assembly: GCF_001427085.1. Classification (NCBI taxonomy): domain Bacteria; kingdom Pseudomonadati; phylum Pseudomonadota; class Alphaproteobacteria; order Sphingomonadales; family Sphingopyxidaceae; genus Sphingopyxis; species Sphingopyxis sp. Root1497. The sequence goes on along the minus strand of NZ_LMGF01000005.1, from coordinate 1,090,772 downwards.
CCTGAGGAGCCCAAGGGCGATACAAGCGCCTCGATATTGATGAAGCTCACTAGGCTGATATTCTGACCGGCGGTCCGGACCTGGACCGTGTCGAAGCCTTCCCCGCCGTCGATCGTGTCGCCGGCGACATTGTGAGCGGTCGCCGAAGAATAGATGATGTCGTCGCCGGCCCCTGCCTGGATCGTGTCGGCGCCGCCCATGCCATCGATCTTGTCGTTGCCGTCATTGCCGATGATCGTGTCGGCTTCCGCCGTGCCGTTCAGCGTGTCATCGCTCGGACCGCCAACAATTTCCGCCACCCAAATTTCCCCCGAAAAAACAAGATGAATCATCTACTGCCCTTGGAATTTGGGCTCCGCAAATCTTTTCAGCAGACCAAGCATCGGCTCGTCGCACGATTCCGGGTCCCTTACGCAAAAAGGCGGCCATGCCGGAGCATGACCGCCTTCTTTTCCGGCCAATGGCCGTGGGACATCGTCAGGGCGCGGCGACGATCACCGGGCCGCGCGAGGCGAGCGCCGTGCCGTCGCCGTTGAACAGCGCGGCGAGTTTCACGTCGGCGTCGTTCATCGCGATATCTTCGCAATAGCGCGCCTTTTGCTGGGCACGCAGCCCCTGCGCCAGGCGGGTGCCGCAGACGTCGCGCACCGCCATCTTGACGCGCGTGTTCAGTCGCTCGCGACCCGACACGCTCGAAATATTGAGATCGTCGTAGCGGACGATCACGGTCTTTTTCTCCTGCGCGGCGGCAGGAAAGGAAAGGCTGGTGAGCGCGATGGGTGCCGCCAGCAGGATCAGGGTCAGTTTCGCCATGGGGGAGTCCTCTCTTGGGGGATGCGGGATACGAGGACCTGGACCGGGGAAGGCCACCGCCCCCGTATCCCGCATTTGAGGAGATATGGGCTTTTCCCGCGCCGCGCAGTCGGGGTTCGACCGGCTGGAACGAGCGCTCGATTGGCAGACGAAGCGCGTTCGGTCGTCGACGAATGGCCAAAGGCGCACACGATCGACGATGCAACCCGAATGATCCCGCCGCGTTTATCGGCCATGACCGAAAAAGGGGCACCGCTCAAAGTCCTGGCATGGCTGGGGGTCGCCGGCCTCGGCGCCATCGGTGGCCTGTTGCTTGGGCAGATGGCGACCGGCGGGATGAACGGCGGCAACGATGACGGCGCCTCTTATGCCGAGCTCACCGGCAACCCCGACGCCTTGCGGGTCGAAACCCAGCCGGTCGTGCCCTGCGATGGCTGCGGCGAGGGATATGGATCGGGGATGCGCGCGAAATTCGCCCGCGAAGACCGAATGGACGGCGAATTTCGCGAACTCGGCGCCGTCGCGATCGATTATGCCGACGAGCCGGAGGACGATTATCGCTACGGTGGCAGCTTCGACGATCCCGGCATCGCTGACACGGTTATCGCGATGCAGTCGCCCGTCCCCACCGCACAGGCACAGCCGCCCTCACCCTCGGCGTCACAACCGGAAAGCGGCGCGCCGCCCATCGTGGTGGCAACGACGCCTTCGGCCGAGATGCCGCCGGTCGGAACCGCGCCCCCGCAATAAGGTGGGCCATGGTGACTGGTCCGCGGTCAAGGCTGCGGCGGCACCGCGGGCGGCGCACAACGCGTCGTGTCGCCGGCCTTGCATGCTGCGACGTCGGCCTCCCACTTGATCCGCTCTTCGGCCGACATCGCGGCAACCCGCGCCTTTTCCGCTTCATAGTCGGCGGTTTCCTGCGCGAAGGTTGCCTGCGAATTGGCTTCCTGCTGCGCGATGGTGGCGAGTTGCTGTTCATAAGCGGCCCGCTCGGCCTCGGCGCGGGCGCGTTGTTCGGCGTTGAGCCGCGCGGTGCTGGCCCGTTCCTCGGTCGTGGTGCCGTCGGGCAGCGGCTCGAACGCCGCGGCCTGCGTCCCGGCAATCAGCGCCAATGCGCCAACCGCCGTCAAAATCTTCCTGGTCATCGAAGCTCTCCTTGCGAGACTTGTCCGTCGATTCAAACGCGCATGCACGCTGGCCGTTCCGCCCGGATTTGACCGATCGCGCCCGCCACGTCATGCTGGGCGCCCCTTCCCCCTGTCAAGCGACACCAGCCTTTGCCAGCCGCACTGCCGCGCCGCATCAACCGCCCGGTCTTCTTCGTACCGCTCGCCATCCTCGCGGCGGCGGTGGGGTTCAGCCTGTGGCAGCGCGCGGCCTTTTTCGAGGCCGAGGTCGCGATCAACGACTGGGTCCTCCTCTGGCTCGGCCCGGTCTTTGCTGTCGCGGGGGTCGCTTTCCTGATCCTGCTCGCCGCCGTCGCCGTGTCGCCGCTTGGCAGGACGATCATCGGCGGCCCCGACGCCAGACCTTTGCTCGGCCGCTGGCGCTGGTTCGCGGTCATGCTGTGCACCACCATCGCCACCGGCATCCTGTTCTGGGGCGCCGCCGAGCCGTTGTTCCACCTCAACACCCCACCCGCGATGCTCGGACTGGAACCCGGCAGCGACGGCGCCGCGGCCTTCGCGATGTCGACGATGTTCCTGCACTGGACGCTGACGCCCTACGGCATTTACACCGTTGCCGCGCTCGCCTTCGCGCTCGTCTATTACAACCGCGCCGAACCGTTCAGCCTGTCGTCGCTGTTCGTCCCGCTGATCGGAAAGCGCGCCCACGGACCGGTCGGATCGGCGATCGACATCATCTGCCTCTATGCGCTCGTCGCGGGCATGGCGGCGTCGATGGGCGCCGGCATATTGGCGCTCGCGGGGGGGATCGAAGGACTCGGCGGTTTTGCTGGCGGCGCGGGATTGCGCTGGGGCATCATGATCGCGATCGTCGCCAGCTTCCTCATCTCGGCCGCGACGGGGTTGCAGAAGGGCATCGCCGGGCTGTCGGTGCTCAACACCTGGATCTTCTTCGCGATCATCGCCTTCGTGCTTCTCGCCGGACCGACCGCCGAGATGCTCGGCCTGTCGCTGCGCGGCGGCGCCGATTATGTCGGCACCTTCGTGCCGCGCAACCTCGGGCTCGACGTCGACCGCGACTGGCACCGGCAATGGACGATCTTCAACTGGGCGAACTGGTTCGCCTGGGCGCCGGTGACCGCGCTGTTCCTCGGCCGCCTCGCGGTCGGCTACAGCGTCCGCGCCTTCATCCTGTTCAACCTGATCCTGCCCGCGCTGTTCGGCGCGGTGTGGATGACCGCGATCGCGGGTGCGACGATCGTCCTCGACCAGCAAAGCGGCGCCAGCCTCTATGCGATCCTGTCGACGCAGGGGCCCGACCCCGTGCTGTTCCGCCTGTTCGACGCGCTCGGCGGCGGATCCGTCGTGACCGCGATCGTATTGTTCGCGATCTTCCTGTCTTACGTCGCGGGCGCCGACGCCAATGTGTCGGCGATGAGCGCGCTGTCGACGCACGGCATCACCCCCGAGCGCCCCGAAGCGCCGCTGTGGATCCAGATCGTCTGGGGCGTCACCGTCGGGATGGTCGCGATGGTGCTCGTCGCGGCGGCGGGGCTCGACGGCATCCGGATGATGTCGGTGCTCGGCGGCTTCCCCGCGCTGTTCGTCATCGTCGGCGCGGCGCTGTCGCTGGGCGTGATGGCGCTGCGGGGACGACCGACCGCCGCCCCCGCCTTGTCCGAGTAGGCCTTTACCAGATCTTGGTGCGATCCGCGGGCTTCAGATAATATTTGGCCCCGGCATCGACGCCGAACGCCGTATACCAGGCGTCGACATTGCGTACCGGCCCGATGATCCGCCAGCGCGCCGGGCTGTGCGGGTCGCTCGCCACCTGCTGCTTGATCGAATCCTCGCGCGCCTTGTCGCGCCAGGCCTGGGCAAAGGCGAGGAAGAAGCGCTGGTCGCCGGTCAGCCCGTCGATCACCGGCGCTTCCTTGCCGCCCAGCGAGCGGTGATAGGCGTCGTACGCGACCTCCAGCCCCGCGAGATCGGCGATATTCTCGCCCATCGTCAGGTCGGGGTTGATGAACGCCCCGGGCGCCGCCTCATAGGTCGCATATTGCGCCCCGAACGCCTTGGCCGCGGCGTCGAAACGCGCAGCATCCTCGGGCGTCCACCAGTCGCGCACCGCGCCATTGGCGTCGATCTTGCGCCCCTGGTCGTCGAAACCATGGACGATCTCGTGCCCGATCACCGCGCCGATCGCGCCGTAATTGACCGCATCGTCGACGCTCTCGCTGAAATAGGGAGCCTGCAAGATGCCCGCCGGGAACACGATCTTGTTCTCCAGCCCGCCATTATACGCGTTCACCTCCTGCGGGTTCATCGACCATTTCTTGCGGTCGACCGGCTTGTTCAGGTCCGACAGGCCATAGGCATATTCGAACTGGCCGCTGCGCTTCACATTGCCGTAAAGGTCCGCCGGATCGATCTTCAGCCCCGAATAATCGCGCCATTTGTCGGGATAGCCGACCATCACGTCCATCCGCTCAAGCTTCGTCAGCGCCGCCTGCTTGGTCGCGGGTGCCATCCAGCTGTTGGCGCGAATCCGGTCGCCCATCGCCAGCTTCAGATTGGCGACGAGCGTCTCCATCTTCGCCTTGGCGCTCGCGGGGAAATATTCGTGCGAATAGGTTTCGCCGACCAGCTCGCCAAGGCTGCCGTCGACAAGGGTCAGCCCGCGCTTCCAGCGCGGACGCAGTTCGCTGACCCCGCTCAGCACCTTGGTGTAATCGAAGCGGCTGTCGACGAACGCCTTCGACAGATAGGGCGCCGCCTGATTGGCGACATGGAATTGCTGCCACAGCTTCAGCGTATCGAGCGGTGTCTTGGCGTACAGCGCGGCGATGTCGCGGATCGCGGTCGTCTCGTTGACGATGATCCGCTTTTGCGGCGCGATCCCCGCCCCCGCGAACCACGCATCCCAATCGAGCCCCGGCGCATAGGCGGCGAGTTCGGCGGACGACATCGGGTTGTTGATCTTGCCGATGTCGCGGCGGTCGGCGATCTTCCAGCTGACCTTGGCGATCTCGGTCTCATAGGCCAGGATCGCGTCGGCGGCGGCTTCTGGGTTCTTGGTCCCCGTCATGCCCAGCGTGCGGACGATATAGGCGCGGTACGCGTCGCGCTGCGGCTTGAACTGGTCGTCGAGATAATATTCGCGCTCGGGCAGGCCGAGCCCGCCCTGGCCGAGCCACAGCACGTTGACCGTCGGATCGTCGGTGTCCGCGTAAGGACCACCGCCGACGATCGTCATGCCGAACGCGCCCTGCGACGCGCCCATGAAGCGCGCCATTTCGGCCTTGTCCTTGATCGCCGCGACGTGCGCGAGGTCGGCCATCAGCGGCTTGGCGCCGAGCGCCTCGACCCGCGCCTCGTTGGTGAAGCTCTGGTACAGCCCGCCAACCTGGCTCGTCGCCGGCGCGCCGGTGACGACCTGGCGCAGCTGGCGCTGGGTCAGGTTATACACATCGTAATCGACCCCCGCCGATGCCTGGTCGGCCGGAATCTCGGTCTTGGCGAACCAGCCGCCATTGGCGAAACGGTCGAAATCGTCGCCCGGCTTCACCGAGGTGTCGCGCGCGCCAAGATCGACGCCCCAAGCGCCAAAGGTAAGGGCCTTGAGCGACGCGTCGTCCTTCGCCGACGCCTCGCCCGCCTCGGCTTTCAACGAAGCGAAAGGCCCCATGTCGTTCGCCAGCACCGGCACCGCAACCAACGTCGCGGCAATCGCGAGGCCCGCGGCCCCACCCAAAAATTTCTTCATTTCCCCAGCTCCTTTTCGTGCGCCGGCCCATTCCCGGCAGGCGGCGGACATGGGAGCGTTTGTCCGCTCATGGCCCGCGGGGGTCAAGCGAACGGCCGGGCATTGGTCGAAGCCTTTGGGGAGTTGGTGGAAATGGGGAACTCACTGGCGCGGGACTCCGCTCCTGCGAATGGCCCAGGCTTTCAACCGACAATTTTTTCATAAATCAAAATAACATCCCCGTCGGAATGATAGACGGTGCTGCCCTGCTGATAGTCCGTTTCGCTGAGCTGGCTCTTATAAACGCGCAGATAGTCGCTTCCACCGTCGTCAGATATGAGCTTGAAACCCTTTTGGGTCGAAGTCCAATATGCCTTACTCGACGCCACCAGCGTCTTGAGCGCCTGTGGATCGCTGTCGCTGCAAATGTCCACGATGATATTTCCCTGCGCCATATTACCCTCCACATACCGTTTTCGCGCTATCCAGAAATTGCTTCTTCGTCGCTTCGCTACTATCCCCAAGTGCGCGACGAGCCCCAGTTTTTGTCTTTTCCAAGGCCATTGCTCCCTTGTCACCCCCGTCCGTGACGGCGGAAATGATGTTAGTATATTTTAGCTTGTCCGTCGCGGGATCACCGCAAGTCCAAACAGTATCGATTTGAGCCATCAGCTCGGCCTCCCGACTGAGTTGAGGCGCCACGAAAGCTTGGGCGAGCCGCATTTGTTCCGTCGTCTCTGCGGCTCGATCCGCGTCGGCCGACGCTTTGACCGCCGCAGGAGCCTGGGTGTTGAGTGCCTGACCGACTTGAGGGTTCGACGCCAAGCGCTGTGCGGCAATGCCAGTAGCAAAAATCTGGGCTAGACCCCCGTTCGCTTGCGACCCACTCACGCCCCCTCTCGCGCCGAAGCTTGCAAAAACCGAATAAGTGTCAATTTCCAATTCTGTACCACCCACGTCAGTTTGCACACCCGATGCCATCGACACATATTTTCCAGCCGGTAACGTCGCGCTCAAACAAAATGCCTGCCGATTTTTGTTGTCGTCTATGATCGAAAGCATCCGCTGATCACAGGCGTTCAGCTTGGCGAGCAAATCCTGCTCGGCGTCCGTTTGGCTCCCGCCCTTTGTCCCATTGGGACGAAGGGGCATCCAAACCGCCTCGCTGCGATTATAACCGACATTGATCTGGGGCAGGGTCGCGCTATTCAAAGGGGCGGAGATATCGATCCCAAACTTGGTTTGAGTCGCGAATACAAGCACATCGTTGTGCGGGTTTTTGTCGCCGTTCAAAGCGCAGGCAGAGAGCAGAACGATTGGAAACGTTAGCGTGGCGAGCTTTCCGATTGATCGACGATACATGGTGAATCCCCCTCCCATTCGCTCAAGATTGTTTTCGCACTTGCCGCCTGATCAGCGGTCCGGACGATGATGAGCAACTGACATTTCGACGGGTCCGCGATGACCCACTTCCCCTCGCTCCACCCCAGATAGGCGCCACCGCCAGGGAGGGAGTCCCAACCCAATCCCACGCCGCTGCGTTCGACCGCGACCAGCCCATCGGCCACGACCGGCACGCGAACGCGGACGACGCCGACGGCGAGCATGTCGACCTGCTCCCCGGCGCCCACATTGATGACGGTGCATCCCGTAAGCGCGGTGGCCACAATTCCGATGGCAAGGCCCCGAACACCGCGGATCATTGCCATGCGTGGGCGAACGACCGGTGGTCGTCGCTGCGGCATTTATACTTCAGGCACGCCGTCCGGACCCGCATCCGCAATCCTCCACCCTTAGGTAAGAGAAGAATGCCAATCGCGGTGGCCGGTATAGGACCAAAACGCCAAATCACGCCGCTTGCGTATTTCTACTGAGCCACCATCTCTACGGCGACACGCGCCCCCTTGCGCGCAAAGAACAAATCTGGAACACACCCCTCCCATGAGTCTCACCCACATCTCCGTGCGCGGTGCGCGCGAGCATAATCTGAAGGGCGTGAACGTCGACCTGCCGCGCGACGCGCTGGTCGTCATCACCGGCCTGTCGGGCAGCGGCAAGTCGAGCCTCGCCTTCGATACCATCTATGCCGAGGGCCAGCGGCGTTATGTGGAGTCGCTCTCCGCCTACGCCCGCCAGTTCCTCGAAATGATGCAGAAGCCCGACGTCGAGCATATCGACGGGCTCTCGCCGGCGATCAGCATCGAGCAGAAGACGACCTCGCGGAACCCGCGCTCGACGGTCGCGACGGTGACCGAAATCTACGACTATATGCGCCTGCTATGGGCGCGCGTCGGCATCCCCTATTCGCCCGCCACCGGCGAACCGATCAGCGCGCAGACGGTCAGCCAGATGGTCGACCGCGTGATGGAATTGCCCGAGGGCACGCGCGCCTATCTGCTCGCCCCGGTCGTGCGCGGCCGCAAGGGCGAGTATAAGAAGGAACTCGCGCAGTGGCAGAAGGACGGCTTCACACGCGTCCGCATCGACGGCGAATTCTACGAGATCGGCGAGGCGCCCGCGCTCGACAAGAAATACAAGCATGACATCGAAGTCGTCGTCGACCGCATCGCGGTGCGCGAAGGCCTCGGCACGCGGCTCGCCGACAGTTTCGAGACCGCGCTGAAGCTTGCCGAAGGGCTCGCCTATGTCGACCTCGCCGACGGCCCGGTTCCGGGGCGCGAAGAGGAAGATACGGGCGGTGCGATGAAGGGCGCGGGCATCCCCGCGAACCGGTTGATCTTCTCGGAGAAATTCGCCTGTCCCGTGTCGGGCTTCACGATCGCCGAGATCGAACCGCGGCTGTTCAGCTTCAACGCGCCGCAGGGCGCCTGCCCCGCGTGCGACGGGCTGGGGGAGCGGCAGGAGTTTGACCCAGACCTTGTAGTACCGAACCATGCGCTGAGCCTGAAGAAGGGCGCGGTGGTGCCGTGGGCGAAGTCGAACCCGCCCTCGCCTTATTATATGCAGGTGCTCGAAAGCCTGGGCAAAGCCTATGGCTTCGACCTGACGACGCCCTGGCAGGACCTGCCCGGCGAGGTCCAACTCGTCATCCTCTATGGCACCGGCGGCAAGCCCGTCGAACTGACCTTCAAGGACGGCCGCCGCAGCTACACGACGCACAAGGCGTTCGAGGGCGTCATCGGCAACCTCAACCGCCGCCTGCTCCAGACCGAAAGCGCATGGATGCGCGAGGAGCTGAGCAAATATCAGACCCCGCAGCCCTGCGAGACGTGCCACGGCGCACGCCTGCGCCCCGAACCGCTCGCGGTGAAGATCGCCGGCGAGGACATCAGCCTGTCGGCGCAGCGCTCGGTCGCCGACGCGCTCGAATGGTTTTCCACCCTCGACGAAAAACTGAACGACACCCAGCAGCAGATCGCCAAGGCGATCCTGAAGGAAATCAACGCGCGGCTGGGCTTCCTCAACAATGTCGGGCTCGATTATATCAATCTCAACCGCACCAGCGGGACGCTCAGCGGCGGCGAAAGCCAGCGCATCCGCCTCGCCTCGCAGATCGGCAGCGGCCTGTCGGGGGTGCTCTACGTTCTCGACGAACCGAGCATCGGCCTCCACCAGCGCGACAACGACCGGCTGCTCGCGACGCTCAAGCGCCTCCGCGACCTCGGCAACACCGTCATCGTCGTCGAGCATGACGAGGATGCGATCCGCCACGCCGACTATATCGTCGACATGGGTCCCGGCGCGGGGCTCCACGGCGGCGAAATCGTCGCCGAGGGCACGCTCGAACAGGTGCTCGCGAACGAAAACAGCCTCACCGCGGCCTATCTCACCGGCGCGAAGAAGATCGACATCCCCAAGCACCGCCGCAAGGGCAATGGCTTCGACCTCGTGCTGAAGGGCGCGCGCGCCAACAATCTCGACAATGTCACCGTCAAGATCCCGCTCGGCACCTTCACCTGCGTCACCGGCCTGTCGGGCAGCGGCAAGTCGAGCCTGATCATCGACACGCTCTACGCCAGCGCGGCGCGCGTGCTCAACGGCGCGCGGATGATCGCGGGACCGCACGACAGCCTGAAAGGGCTCGAGCATTGCGACAAGGTGATCGACATCGACCAGTCGCCGATCGGCCGCACCCCGCGCTCGAACCCCGCCACTTATACGGGCGCCTTCACGATCATCCGCGACTGGTTCGCGGGGCTGCCCGAAAGCCAGGCGCGCGGGTACAAACCCGGGCGTTTCAGCTTCAACGTCAAGGGCGGGCGCTGCGAGACCTGCACCGGCGACGGGCTGATCAAGATCGAGATGCACTTCCTGCCCGACGTCTATGTGACGTGCGAGACGTGCCACGGCAAACGCTACAACCGCGAAACGCTCGAGGTGAAGTTCAAGGGCCACAGCATCGTCGACGTGCTCGACATGACGGTCGAGGATGCGGCGGAGTTCTTCAAGGCGGTGCCGTCGATCCGCGAAAAGATGGCGATGCTCGTCCGCGTCGGGCTCGGCTATATCAAGGTCGGGCAACAGGCGACGACGCTGTCGGGCGGCGAGGCGCAGCGCGTCAAGCTGGCCAAGGAATTGTCGCGGCGCTCGACCGGGCAGACGCTCTACATCCTCGACGAGCCGACCACCGGGCTGCATTTCGAGGATGTCCGCAAATTGCTCGAAGTGCTGCAGGCGCTGGTCGAACAGGGCAACAGCGTGATCGTGATCGAGCATAATCTCGACGTCATCAAGACCGCCGACCATATCGTCGACATGGGTCCCGAGGGCGGGGTCAAGGGCGGCGAGGTCGTCGCGGCGGGCACGCCCGAACAGGTCGCGAAGAACCCGCGCAGCTATACCGGGCAATATCTGGCGCCGATGCTGGCGGCGGCGAAGTAATTTGAAGCCCCTCCCTTCAGGGAGGGGTTTGGGGAGGGTCTGTGACCTTCCCTATCGGCGAAACAGGCCTTCCCCTGGCCCCTCCCACAAGTGGGAGGGGGATAACGTCCCCACCTGACACACACCACGCCATCGCCATTTCCCGCTGGCTTTCCGTTCATCTTATGGCAAAAGGCTGCGGCAACGCGTCGGCATATCGTCCACGCAGTTCGTGGAGATATCTAAAAATGGCTACCGGTACCGTCAAATGGTTCAACAGCACCAAGGGCTATGGCTTCATCACCCCCGACAGCGGCGGCGGCGACGTCTTCGTGCACATCTCGGCGGTCGAACGCTCGGGCCTTGGCGACCTGAAGGACAATCAGAAGGTCAGCTACGACGAGGAAACCGACCCGCGCAAGGGCAAGACCAGCGCCGTGAACCTCGTCGCGCTTTGATGATTTGAGGCCCCTCCCCCACAAAGGGAGGGGTTTTCTATTGTTTCCGCTTGTGTCGAGCGAATTCGAGACACGTCTGCACGGTGTCAGCGTGTCTCGACTTCGCTCGACACAAACGGATGAGAGGGCGCTCCCTATCCGCCCGCGCCCCACACCGCCGAGAGCGGATAGAGCGCGATCAGCCACAGCAGGCACCCCACCACCACCCGCCGGTCCTTCGCCGCGATCGCCAGCGCCGACACGGGGAAGAAGCTCCAGGCGATCACCAGGCTGCGCAGGGTCAGCGGCGGAAAGCCGTCGAGCCAGATAACCGTCGCGAACAGCGCCACATTGCAGAGCAGCAGCGCGCCGATCACCTTGCGGCGGTGCTTGTCGAAATGGGCATTGAGGTCGCTCCATTCCTCGGGATCGTCGGGAAAGACCAGCGACGCCGCGACATAATAGAGCGCGGTGACGAGGAAGCCGCCGAACAGCACCGGCCAGCTGATCGGGATCAGGTCGCGCACCGCCCAGCCGTACATCCAGAAGGTGACGACGTCGCACGACACGAACAGCCCGAGCAGCGCGGTCGGCCAGCCGATGCGGACGCGGTGGCTGGCCTTGAGCGCACGCGCCAGCCCGCCCAGCCCCTCGGCGAGCGCGAGGCCGAGGATCAGCCCGAACAGCGAAAAGACGAATTCGAACCCGCTCATATGCCCCGAAACCCCCGTGCTTCCTTCGTCACCCCGGACTTGATCCGGGGCCTGCCTATTCTGAAGGGCAAGGCGGGTGCCGGGTCAAGCCCGGCATGACGACGAAATATGCTACTCCCACGCTTTGGGCGGAAGTTCCGCTCCTAGCCCATCAGCTTCGCGGTGATGTCGTCGGCGGCATAGATGCGGATCACCGGCGGCTGCGGCGACAGGGCGCGCATTTCGGCGACGAAAGCGCTCGACGCGGGCACCGCGAAATGGGCGCGCACCGCGTCGATGCTCTCCCACTCCTCGACGAACATCAGGCGGTCGGGGTTTTCGACATCGATATGGCAGTTGTGCGCCAGACACCCCGGCTCGGCCCGCGACCGCGCGCTATGCTCGACGCCGAGCGCGATCATGCGCTCGCGATGCTCGGGGGTGAGGATGACGTGGCCGGTTATGAGAATCATAGCAAGGTCGGCTGATTATACGTCAATATCCGCCCCCCTCGCTTGCGACCTGAGCAAATAGGCCTCCTCCCTCAATTTGCTCTTCTCTATAAGAGACAGTCCCGATTTCCCCGCCATCCGTTCTAAGACTTGGGCGCGCAGCCCTCGATTCTGAACCGATGCATTGTCCAGCTTCGCAACCTCCTTTTCCGCTGAAGGGACGTCATTTTCTGCTAAGGCCGCGTAGACTCTGAGGCGTTGCGTCGTTTGCTCTTGGCCCTGAAGTCCATCCAAAAATAGGATGTCTCGATTAGCAGTCTCAACCTCGTGAGCCAAAGTTGCAAATAGCGCCCTCCAACGCCTAGCCCGCACCTGATCCCCAATTCCAGAAAGGACGATATCATTTACCAATTCGAATGCGCGATCATGACGCCCGTCTCTCTTGCTTAAAATTTGGGCAGTACGAATGACGGAACGACCATCATCTTGTGCCAAGTTCGCAAGCCTACTAATTGTCCGCTCTGCTCCCTTTATATCTCCCTCGGAAATCAAGAAACCGATTTTAAAATCTAAAAGTACAGCGCTCTCTCCAACCATGTCATTGTAGTCGTCCAGCAACGTTGCCAAATCGTTGGTACGACCGAGCTGACTAAGAACGGTAGCTAGTTCTTGCAAAGAATAACGCTCATTTTTTCCTATTTTTAGGGCCTCTCGATAATGAGGTATTGCATCCTCCCCGCGCCCATCCCTTCTCAGGCGGAATCCCCGAAGAAACGGTACTGATCGATAGCCCCTCCTTCCGATCGTATCGAGAAGGGCGTCAGCTTCGGAAAATTTTCTATTTCTAATCATTGCCTGAACGACAATCGACAAAATTTCCTCTCTAACAGTTTCGTCCATTTTTATGGCCTCGGAAGCCAAACCCCACCGGATCACGCCATCCAGGTCCTCGCGGTTATGGCGTCCTTGATTGTATCGAAAACGCACGATCTCGGCCAACCTCGACGGCAACATTAACTCTTTGAAGCTCTCAGGAAGCGCCTTTCCGGCCATTGAGAATATGAATATAATCGTATCCATCAGATTGGCGTTGAATCTTCCGCTAGAACTTTCCTCTTCCCACTGCTTCGAAAGCTCGTCACTGAAATATTGAAGGAGCTTGTCGTCACCGAAACCATAACGTCTCCGGAAAATCTCACGAAGCTCTGAAGCTATAGAATAACCATCGCCGTTGGCCGTTATCAAACAGCTCAAAAGCAACTCTTCAATAGAATCAATAAAATCCTCTTCCGAGCAATTAAGATATCCGATTACCACTCTTTCCAGACTCGTACCATTCAAACTCGGAACCCAGCTCAATATTAACAAGATACTCGCTTGCTCTTCGCTGAGGTTTTTCTCATCAATATTATGAGCAAGAATATAATCTTGAATAGAGAATAGGTTTGATGGCCGCTTTTCGACAAAATCTAGACCTTCATTTGCCACCAATCTTACTGCAGCCTTCGCCACTCCTGGATGTCCACCAATAGCACGACTTATGTCGTTAGAGAATTTAAATGGACGAAGATCATAAATGGCACATGTAGATGTTATTAGAGTTGACGCATCTTCAAGATCAAGAGGAGGAACATAAACTTGGACCAAATTTTTATGAGAGACGACGTAGTCATGCCTAAATTTTCTGTTACTTATTAGAAATATAGTAATATTTTCTTGTATTTCCACTTTTTTGATCAACTCTCCAACCCAATCTTTTGGAGTTCCAGACTCCTCAAAGAAGCCGCTTCCTGTATATATGCTCGTGGCCATTCCACGCTCGCCAAAATATGACAATTGCGTAACTATCTCGGCGACCTTCGTATCTAAATCCAGCGCTCTAAACTCAGTCAAATTTCGCTGAACATGGTCCAGAGAAAGGTTTGGCGAGATTTCCTCAAGAAGCCCTCTAAAAATGTCGTCCAGATCGGCAAACTGAGGTAAATTTAGCTGCGGCCCCCTTGACGCGAAGGGCAATGCCGGCATCGCTTGCTCAAGGTAATACTTTGCAAAAGTTCGACGCCCTACTTGATTGGTTCCGGAGAGTATGATTACATTAGGCGTCCTGCCGTTCTCAGCGGCAACCCCCAAGATTTCTCGATTTGCTTTGTCAAACAGTGCGCCGCGACCGATAACTCGTTGATACAGCTTCGAATTGGAAAAATGAGCGGAAAATATTTCCTCTTGAATTATTCTCCCAATGTCCTTTGGTCCCCAGACATACGGGCTAACCCAGAAACCTCTCATCCAATCTGGAAAATCGGCGATGTCCACTCCGGGCTCGATCAAGAACGGCAGTATCTTGATCTTTTTCTGAATTTGACGGACCCGAGCAACGTCGAGTTCAAATCGGACCCAATGCGAAGCGAGCGATTTCTTTGAGACTAACAGAACAAAGATTGCACTCTCTTCGACACCATTTTCCATTTCGCTAATCAAGTCCGCTCCCGTAGCGAAAGTCTTTGGGTAGAATCGGGCCAGACCGCGAGGCAGCGCACGCTCAACAGCAGAGGCGAATTCCATATCTTGTCCGGACAGCGATATGAATACCTGCGGAACCATGATCTTCTCCCCGTTTGTCTAAATGCAACATGCGTTGGCTATCGCAAGCTGACAAGTGTTTTGGAAAAATGTCAGCCTCCTTCCATGACACTTCCATGACAACCCCTGTCACAAACACGTCACACAAAACCCCCAAATGGCCCTCAGCGAGTCGCCGCGGGGGTGGTGGCTCGGTCCGTTAGCGACCCCCGACAGGACATTTCCGTATGCTGCAGAAATTCGCCCTTATCGCCGGCGCCGCGACTTGCGCGCTGGCGCTTTCCGCGTGCCAGGACCAGGCCTCCTCGGGCGGCGCGGCGCGCGATTATATCAGCGCGGTCGGTTCCTCGACCGTCTATCCCTTTGCCACCACCGTCGGCGAGAAATTCGCCGAGGCGACCGGCAACAAGACCCCGAAGATCGACAGCACCGGCACCGGTGGCGGCTTCGAGCGCTTCTGTTCGGGCGTCGGCGGCGACACCCCCGACATCGCCAACGCCTCGCGCCGCATCAAGAAGAAGGAATTCGACGCCTGCGCCAAGAATGGCGTGACCGACATCGTCGAAATCCAGATCGGCATCGACGGCATCGCGCTGGGCGAGGCCGCACGCGGCCCCGGCTTCAAGCTGTCGGAAGAGGATGTCTATAAGGCGCTCGCCGCCAATCCCTATGGCAAGCCGAACACCGCCAAGACGTGGAAGGACGTCAACCCCGCCCTTCCCGCGGTCGCGATCTCGGTCTTTGGCCCGCCGTCGACCAGCGGTACCTATGACGCGTTCAAGGAGCTGATCCTCGGCAAGGGCTGCGACGCCAATCCCGCGATGAAGGCGCTGAAGGACAGCGACAAGGACAAGCATGAAGCGACCTGCACCGCGCTGCGCGGCGCGCCCTTCTATGTCGAGCAGGGCGAGAATGATAACCTGATCATCTCGAAGCTCGACAAGAACCCGACCAGCCTCGGCATCTTCGGCTTCAGCTATCTCGACGCCAACAAGGACAAGATCAAGGCGGTGCCGGTGCAGGGCGTGTCGCCCACCTACACCACGATCGCCGACGGCAGCTATCCCGGCTGGCGCCCGCTCTACATCTACGTCAAGCAGAAGCATGTCGGCGTGATCCCCGGCCTCGCCGAATATGTCGCCGAATTCCTCAAAGGTTCGGGCGAAGGCGGTTATCTGGCGGCCAAGGGTCTGATCGTGTCGCCCAAGGACATCGCCGCGACCGCCGCGGCGAACGCCAAGGGGATGACGGCGCTCGACGGTGCCGAACTGAAGTAGGTTCCTCCCGCGGGCGGCCGGGGATGGGTCCTCATGCCCGGAACGNCGAGCGAAGTCGAGACACGTCTGCGCCATGCGTGTCTCGACTTCGCTCGACACGAACGGATAGGGTGGTTCCGGATTTATCCGGTTGAGTCACGAAATTGCCACGCCCGCCCGCTTTGGGTCGCGGCGGGCCGCATGATAACGAGGACCAAGTGACCTTCAACGCCGCCGCCCTTCTGCTTTTGATCGCCGGCCTCGCGCTGATCGGCTGGCTCGCCGGTCGCGCGCGCTCGTCGATGCTCGCGGGCCGCGCGGGCGCCAAGCTGCATTCGCGGCCGCAATATCATGGCTGGTATGTCGCGCTGTGGCTGTTCGCCCCCGCCGCGCTGTTCCTTGCCGTGTGGAGCGCGGTGTCGCCCGGGCTGGTGACCAACACGGTGCTGGCGAGCGGGGCGGCGAAAGAGCTGCCCGCCTTCGGCTTCGAACGCGGTGCGATATTGTCCGACGCGCGCAACGTCGCGACGGGCAGGCAGGCGGCGGTGCGCATTCCCGCCGCGGCGCCGCTGGTCAAACCCTATGCCGATGCGAGCCACACCTATGCATGGATCGGCATCGCCGCGATGCTGGCGCTGGCACTCGCGGGCGGGCTTTACGCCTTCACGCGGATCAAGCCCGATTTTCGCGCCCGGACACGGGTCGAAAAGATCGTCATGCTGCTGTTGCTGGTGGCGTCGCTCGTCGCGATCCTGACGACCTTCGGCATCGTGCTGTCGCTCTTGTTCGAATCGATCCGCTTCTTCCGCCTCGTCTCGCCGACCGAACTGCTGTTCGGGACCAACTGGGCGCCGACCAGCGGTGCGCCGGTGAAAGACACCTTCGGCGGCATCCCGCTGTTCTGGGGCACGGTGCTGATCGGCGCGATCATCGCGATGATCGTTGCCATCCCGATCGGCATGATGAGCGCGGTGTATCTGACCCAATATGCCAACCCGCGCGTGCGCCGCTGGGTCAAGCCGTGCCTCGAGATCCTCGCGGGTGTGCCGACGGTCGTCTACGGCTATTTCGCCGCGCTGACCGTCGCGCCGGCGCTGCGCGAATTCGCGGTGATGATCGGCATCCCCAACGCCTCGACCGAAAGCGCGCTCGCCGCGGGCATCGTGATGGGGGTGATGATCATCCCGTTCGTCTCGTCGATGGCCGACGACAGCATCAACGCGGTGCCGCAGGCGATGCGCGACGGATCGCTGGCCTTGGGCGCGACCCCGAACGAAACGATCCGCCAGGTGCTGATCCCCGCCGCGCTGCCCGGCGTGATGGGCGGCATCCTGCTCGCGGTCAGCCGCGCGATCGGCGAGACGATGATCGTGGTGATGGCGGCGGGCCTGTCCGCCAACATGACCGCCAACCCCTTTGCCAGCGTCACCACGGTGACCGCGCAGATCGTGAAATTGCTCACCGGCGACCAGGAATTCGACAGCGCCAAGACGCTCGCCGCCTTCGCGCTCGGCCTCGTGCTGTTCGTCGTGACCCTGCTGCTCAACATCGTCGCCCTGCGCATCGTCAAAAAGTATCGCGAAGCTTATGAGTGATAGAACCTCCCCCACCGACTGGAAGGGCGGCGCGATGCAGGGCCGCATCGCCCGGCGCTATGCCGCCGAGCGCCGGTTCCGCCTGCTCGGGCTGGGCGCGGTGTTGCTCTCGGGCCTGTTCCTCGCCTTCCTGTTGTTCACGATGGTCGGCAACGGCCTGCGCGGCTTCACCTACACCAATGTCGAAGTGCCGGTCGATTTCAAGGCGATGCCGCTGACCGTCGACGCGTCGCGGCTGGGCGATGCCGACGCCGACCAGGTGATCGCGGGCGCCGGCCTCGCCGACATCGTCGCCTTTGCCGCCGACGAGGCGCTGGGCGACGGCGGCTCGGCGATGATCAGCGAAAATGCGTGGAAGGAAGTCCGCACCGCGATCAAGGCCGACCCCGACCTGCTGAAAGGCGCGACGGTCTTCCACCTGCCGACGTCGAGCACGGTCGACATCGCCGCCAAGGAGGGCGCCAAGGGCGAACTCGGCGCGAAGGTCGATGCGCTGGAGCGCGACGGCAAGCTGTCGACGGGCATCCACTGGCCCTTCTTCAAGAACGCCGACGCCACCGACCCCGCGGTCGCGGGCATCTGGGGCGCGCTCAAGGGGTCGGTGCTGACGATCCTGATCGCCTTCCTCATCGCCTTCCCGACCGGGGTGCTCGCCGCGCTCTATCTGGAAGAATATGCGCCGAAGAACCGCTGGACCGACCTGATCGAGGTGTCGATCAACAACCTCGCGGCGGTGCCCTCGATCATCTTCGGCCTGCTCGCGCTCGCGGTGTTCATCAACTGGTTCGGCATCTGCCAGGCGAGCGCGCTCGTCGGCGGACTGACGCTGGCGCTGATGACGATGCCGGTGATCGTCATCGCCAGCCGCAACGCGATCAAGTCGGTGCCGCCCTCGATCCGCGACGCCGCGCTAGGGGTCGGTGCCAGCCCGGTGCAGGTGGTGTTCCACCATGTCCTGCCGCTCGCGCTGCCCGGCATCCTCACCGGCACGATCATCGGCATGGCGCGCGCGCTGGGCGAGACCGCGCCGCTGCTGCTGATCGGCATGCGCGCCTTCATCGGCGACGTGCCGAGCGGCGTGTGCTCGCCCGCAACGGTGCTGCCGATGCAGATCTTCCTCTGGTCGGACGAGGTCGACCGCGGCTTCGTCGAAAAAACCTCCGCCGCGATCATCGTGCTGCTCATCGTTTTGCTGTCGATGAACGCCCTCGCGATCTATCTTCGCAACAAATTCGAAAAACGCTGGTGATCATGACCCAAGAAGACCTCACGATTCTCGATCCCAAGATGAAGGCGCAAGGCGTCAACGTCTTCTATGGGGAGAAACAGGCGATCAACGACGTGTCGATCGATGTCGGTACCGACCTGGTCACCGCCTTCATCGGCCCGTCGGGCTGCGGCAAGTCGACCTTCCTGCGCTCGCTGAACCGCATGAACGACACCGTCGCCAGCGCCAAGGTGACCGGCCGCATCGAACTCGACGGCGAGGACATCTATGCGCCGTCGATGGACGTCGTGCAGCTGCGCGCGCGCGTCGGCATGGTGTTCCAGAAACCGAACCCCTTCCCCAAGTCGATCTACGACAATGTCGGCTATGGCCCGCGCATCCACGGCCTCGCGCCGAACAAGGCCGACCTCGACGTCGTCGTCGAACGCGCGCTGGTGCGCGCCGGCCTGTGGGACGAGGTCAAGGACCGGCTCGCCGAAAGCGGCACCGCGCTGTCGGGCGGCCAGCAGCAGCGCCTGTGCATCGCGCGGGCGATCGCGGTCGATCCCGAAGTCATCCTGATGGACGAGCCCTGCTCGGCGCTCGACCCGATCGCGACCGCCAAGATCGAGGAACTGATCCACGAATTGCGCGGGCGTTTCGCGATCGTGATCGTCACCCACAATATGCAGCAGGCGGCCCGCGTGTCGCAGCGCACCGCTTTCTTCCACCTCGGGACGCTGGTCGAATATGGCAAGACCACCGACATCTTCACCAACCCGAAGCAGGAACGCACCAAGGACTATATCACCGGCCGCTACGGGTAATCCGTAGCCGCGAAAGGACAGAACGATGGCAATAGTCAACGATCACACCGTCAAGGCGTTCGACGAGGATCTCAACCGCCTGCGCGGTCTGATCAGCGAGATGGGCGGTCGCGCCGAACAGGCGCTGCTCCAGGCGATGACCGCGCTCAACATGGGCGACCTCGAACTCGCGGCACAGGTCGTGCGCGACGACAAGAAGATCGACGCGCTCGAAAGCGAAGTCGAACAGCTCGCGGTCCAGACCATCGCGCTGCGCGCGCCGATGGCCGACGACCTGCGCGAGATGATCGCGGCGCTGAAGATCGTCTCGGTCGTCGAGCGTATCGGCGATTATGCCAAGAATATCGCCAAGCGCGTCGCGCTGATGGACCAGACGCGGTCGATCGAGGCGATCCCGCTGCTGATCTCGATGTCCAACATCGTCGCCGAGCTGATCCACGACGCGCTCGACAGCTTCGCGGCGCGCGACGCCGAACTCGCGGTGCGGGTGACCGTCCGCGACAAGAATGTCGACGATTTCTACAACAGCATCTTCCGCACCCTCGTGACCTTCATGATGGAAAATCCGAAATATATCTCGGAAAGCGCGCATCTGCTGTTCGTCGCCAAGAACCTCGAACGCATGGGCGACCATGCGACCAACATCGCCGAGATGGTCTATTATGTCGTCACCGGCGGCCAGATGGACGAACGCGAACGCGGCGAGCAGCCCGAGGACGGCGCCGCGGAACAGGAGCAAGGCTGATGCCGCAGCCCGACCTGCTTCTCATCGAAGATGACGAAGCGATCGCCGAACTCATCGTGTGGCATTTCGCCCGCGAAGGTTTCTCGGTGCGCCAGACCCCCGACGGCGAACAGGCGCTGATCCTCGTCGAGGAACGCGTGCCCGACATCGTCCTGCTCGACTGGATGATCGAAAGCCTGCCCGGGATCGAGGTCTGCCGCCGCCTGCGCCGCAACCCGAAATCGGCGAATGTGCCGATCATCATGCTCACCGCGCGCGGCGAGGAAGAGGATCGCATTCGCGGGCTGGAAACCGGCGCCGACGATTATGTCACCAAGCCGTTCAGCCCGCGCGAGCTGGTCGCGCGCGTCCAGGCGGTGCTCCGCCGCCTGCGCCCCGCGCTCGCCGGCGAGATGCTGACCTATGCCGACATCGAACTCGATTCGGTCGCGCACAAGGTGGTGCGCGGCGGGCAGATCGTGAACATGGGGCCGACCGAATTCCGCCTGCTGCGCCATTTCATGGAACATCCGGGCCGCGTCTTCTCGCGCGGACAATTGCTCGACAGCGTCTGGGGACAGGACAGCGACATCGAGCTGCGGACGGTCGACGTCCATATCCGCCGCCTGCGCAAGGCGATCAACCTGCCGGGCACCGCGGACATCATCCGCACCGTGCGTTCAGCGGGTTATGCGCTGGATGCCGGCAAGGGTTGAAGGCCGCCCCGAGGGGATGCCTGCTTCGGATGTTTGTGGGCAGCGAAATAGGCCGCTAGCATAGCGCTATGCGTGCTTCCCAACTCGGCTGGTGCTTCGCCTTGGCCCTTAGTCCAATGCTGCTTTGGACCGTGCTGACGTTGGCGAATGGAGGCTTGGGCGGGCTTTGGGCGGACCTGACTGCCGGGTCTGGCTGGGCCTATGCGCACAACGGCCTGCTGCTATCCGCTTTTGCCTCCATCATATTGCTCATGCTGGGCATGTTCGTCATTGGCGTTTGGCGATTGGCAAAGCGCGGTTAACCGCCGCGGCCGGACAACCGATTAGCCACAGCACCGTCGACGTCCATATCAGGCGGCTGCGCAAGGCGATCAACCTGCCGGGGACAAGCGACATCATCCGCACGGTGCGCTCGGCGGGTTATGCGCTGGATGCCGGCAAGGGCTGATCCCTTTCATCGTCATTGCGAGCGCAGCGAAGCAATCCAGAGTGGCGTAAACCGCTCTGGATTGCTTCGCTGCGCTCGCAATGACGGCGTATTTGTTTGTAATCTCAGTAAGTGAACTGCACCCGCGCACCGACGACGTCGACGCCGTAATCGCGGTCGCCCGCCACCGCGATCGCCGCGTCGCGATAGTTCAGCCGCGCATATTGCGCCATCAACCGCATCCAGCTGGTCGGCGACCAGATGATCGACGCCATATAGCCCTTTTGCGTGCCGCCGGTGATCCCGGCATCGTTGAGGTCGAGATAATCGTAGCGCGCATTGACCTGCACCGCGCCGATGCCCCCGTCGTCGAGCGGCTTTTTCGGCTTGATCGCGCCGAACTGCCCGCCCTTTAGCGGCCGGCTGTCGCCTTTCGTCAGAAAAAAGCCGACCTCTGCATAGGCGCCGAAGAAGGTCGGGTCGCTCGCCCCGTCGCGGCTCGCATGCTGCCAATAGGCTTCGCTGGCGAAATGGAACGGGCCGTTCACCGCCGCCGCCTCGACGCCATAGGTCTGCTCGCGTTCGGCGAGCAGGCCGGGGGTCGCGATATAGCGCGTCTCGACCGAATGGACGAGCGGACGCTGGCGATAGCGCACCGGCACCAGCTCGGAATCCTGGCGATGCTTCCAGTGATAGGCGGCGCCCAAATGGACATTGGTCTTGCCGAACTTCGGCATCCACACCGCACGGATATGCGCCGCCTGGCTGTTGTCGTCGACATCGTCGAGCTGGATCAGCGGATCGGTACTGACCCCGCCGTTGATCTGGAAATCGCCCTTGGCATAGCCCGCCGACAGGCCGGTGCGCCGCGAGAAGTTGAACGCCGTGACCAGCGCCGCGCGCTCGGTGAAGCTGGTGTTGAGGTCGCTCGTCATATCGTCGAGCGGGGTGAAGAATTTCTGCTGCCCCGCGGTCACATTGATGCCGTCGCCGTTCCACGCGACATAGGCGTCGACGAATTCGATCGGGTCGGCGGTGAACTCGCCCTCGACCCGCGCCGAAAAGCCGCCGGGCATCTTGATATCGACGCCAAGCTGGGCGCGGCGGAGTTCTTCCGAATGGCCGGTACCGGCCAGCCCCGCCGGGCCGCTGACATTGGCGAAGTCATATTGCAGGCGCCAGCGCGGCTTGAATTCCCATTCCGACTTTTTCGCAGGCGCCTTGGCGGACTCGGCGTCGCTCGCGGCGGGCGACGGGTTCGGTGGTCCCTGGACCGGTTCGGCAGCGAGGGCGGGCGCGCCAAGAGGCAAAAGGAAGCCCGCGGTGGCGAGCAGGAAGTGGCGCATGGGGATTTGCTCCGTTGCGAAAGGGTGACAAACTCGCGGCGCTGTTATGACGGCTCTATGACAGTTGCACGTCATTTGCGTGACATTTTCGTTGCAGCGGGCGCTTTTCCGATCACCCCTTGCCTGAAAGCGGCGAACGGCTAAGGACGGGCCAGTTTTTTCGGGCAACCTATCGGGATCGCCCCTTCGGGAGACCATCATGACGATCAAATTTGACGGACGCGTTGCCATTGTCACCGGCGCCGGCGGCGGGCTCGGCCGCGCCTATGCGCTCGAACTGGCGCGCCGCGGGGCGAAGGTCGTCGTCAACGACCTCGGCGGCGCGCGCGACGGCACCGGCCATTCGGACGCCGCGCTGCAGGTGGTCGAGGAAATCAAGGCGCTCGGCGGCACCGCGATGTCGAACGGCGGCAGCGTCACCGAATATGACCAGATGGTCGAAATGGTCGCCAAGGCCAAGGAAGCCTGGGGCGGCGTCCATATCGTCATCAACAACGCCGGCATCCTGCGCGACAAGAGCTTCGCCAAGATGGAACCCGCCGATTTCGACCTGGTGCTGAAGGTGCATGTCAGCGGCAGCGCCAACGTCACCAAGGCGGTGTGGGACACGATGCGCGAACAGGCTTATGGCCGCCTGCTGATGACCGCCTCGTCGACCGGCCTTTACGGCAACTTCGGCCAGGCCAATTATGGCGCGGCGAAGCTCGGCCTCGCCGGTCTGACCAAGACGCTCCACCTCGAGGGCGCGAAGTACAACATCCGCTGCAACACGATCGCCCCGGTCGCCGGCACGCGCATGACCGAAGACATCTTCCCCGCCGAATTGTTCGAAAAATTCACCCCCGAAAATGTCGTCCCCGCCGCGCTCTATCTGGTCAGCGAGGACGCCCCGACGAACATGATCATCGGCGCCGGTGCCGGCGCGTTCCACGCCGCCTATGTCACCATGACCCCCGGCATCGCGCTGCCCGAGGGTGAACGCACCCCCGAGGGCGTCGCCGCGGCGTGGGACAAGATCATCGACCGCAACGGCGAAACCGTGCCCCAGTCGGGCAGCGAACAGTCGATGGCGGTGATGCGGGCGTTGCAAGCGCTGGGCTGACCCTGATAGGCGTTCTTCGCATCGGCGCCCCATCGGGGCCGCCGATCGCGAGGGGCCTATGACGGACATGACCTTGGGCGACGGCATCGCCCTCCTCCAGCGCCGCGGCCGCTTCCTGCGGAACCTGCTCGCTTTCGGCTGGATCGTCCTCGCCCTGGCCTGCGTCGGCCAGATCGCCGAACTGAACGGGCGGGTCTCGCTCGACGAGGATGCGCCCGTGGTCGGGCTCAACGCATTGTATCTCGGCGTGTCGGTCAGCGACGGGCTGCTGGCCTTCACCACCTTCGTCGTCTTCTGCATGTGGACCTATCGGGCGGCCGCCAACGTCAAGGCGGCGCGAGTCCCAGGCTTCGGCTTCACCCCGGCCTGGTCGGTGGGCTGGCATTTCGTGCCAATCGCCAATCTCTTCAAACCCTTTCAGGCGATGCGCCAGATCTGGGCATTCAGTCACGGCGGCGACCGTGACGGCATCCGCGACGGCCAGTCGCTGCTCATCGCCTGGTGGGGCCTGTGGTCACTTTCGCTCGCGGTCGGGATGGTGCTCGGCATGGCGGCCGCCTCCCCCGTCACCCCCGACGAAAAGCACGAGGCGATCATCCTCGCGATCGTCAATTCGGCGACCAACCTGGCCCTTTACCCGTTCGCGCTGCGTCTCGTCGCGCGCCTTACCGAGGCGCAGCGCGACCGCCTGACGGCGGCGGGCATCTTTACCTGATTTATCGTATTGCATCACTAACACAGTCGTGCCATAAGCGCAGCGGGGCAAGGGGATCGGACAGAAGGACGACCCCAATGTATAGCGAAAGCGACCTGCAAGCAGCGGTCGACGCAAAGGTGATGACGCCGGAGGCCGTAGCGGCCTTCCGCAACCATATTGCGTCGGTGCGCGCCGCCCCCGGAGCGGATGAGGAATCATTCCGCCTCATCACCGGCTTCAACGACATCTTCGTCAGCATCGCCGCGGTGATCCTGCTCGTCGCGGTGGGCTGGATCGGCCAGTCGATCCATCCGGCGCTCGCCGGCATCGGCGTCGCCGCGACCGCCTGGGGCCTTGCCGAATATTTCACCCGCCAGCGCCGCATGGCGCTGCCCAGCATCGTCCTCGTCCTCGCCTTTGCGGCGGGCGTCTTCGGCTCGATGGTGGGTTTCCTCGTCAAGCATGGCGAAGCGATTTTCGGCAACCATCCCGCTGAAGCGACCATGGCGATCGTCGCCGCAGGCATGGCGCTCGTCACCGCGGGCGCGACTTGGTTCCACTGGAAACGCTTCATGGTGCCGATCACCGTCGCCGCGGGCAGCGCCGCGCTCGCCGGCACCGCGGTGGCGCTGGTCCTCGCGGTCGTCGGCGGCAGCGAACCCCCGGTGAACCTGTTCATGACGCTGGTGCTCGTCGCCGGGCTCGGCATCTTCGCGCTCGCCATGTGGTGGGACCGCAGCGACCGGGTGCGCCAGACGCGCCGCAGCGACGTCGCCTTCTGGCTCCACCTGCTCGCCGCCCCGATGATCGCGCATCCGATCTTCCACCTGCTCGGCGTGACGCAGGGTAACGACATCGGCAGCGCCGCCGCGGTGATGGTGATCGCCATCTATATCGCCTTCGGCCTGATCGCGCTCGCGATCGACCGCCGCGCGCTGCTCGTCTCGGCGCTGGCCTATGTGCTGTTCGCGCTGACCCAGCTGTTCCAGACCTTTGGCGCGGTCGAACTCAATGTCGCGCTCACCGCCTTCGTCATCGGATCGGCGCTGCTCCTGCTCTCGGCCTTCTGGCAGAATGCGCGGAGCGTGGTGGTCGGGTTCCTGCCCACGGGCCTCGCCGACCAGTTGCCCGCGACGGTCCGGCCGGTCAGTCCGATACCAGCTTCATAAGCTTGCGTTCGACGGGGGCGAGCACATTGGCAAGCTCGTCCCCGCGCTTCAAAATCGCCCCGGCTTCGGAGACCAAGGCCCACATGCCTTGCCGGCTCCGCAAGGCGGGGCGTTTTTCTATGCGATATTCGGGACGCTCGGAGGCGCGGCGAAAGCAGGAAAACACCGCGACGTCGCGCTGGAAATCCATCGCATAGTCGCGCCACTTCCCCGCCGCGACCATGCGGCCGTAAAGATCGAGGATGCGGGTCAGTTCGTGGCGGTCGAACGCCGTCTGCTGCGGCAAGGAACTGGTATAGGGCCAGGGGGTGACGATCCCCATCAGGCGCGGCTACGTCCCTTGCGCGGAGCCGGCTCGGCGGCGACGTCCCGTTCGGCGACCAGCGCGGCGAGCTGTTTCTGCAGCTGTTCGAGCTGGCACTGGAGCAGTTCGACCTTTTGCGTCGCGGGATCGAAGGTCTCGTTGCACGTCCCATAGGGGACGAACTCGCGGGCATATTCGGTGGCGTCGACCAGCGTCGAGCGTGCCGGGATGCCGACCATCACCGCGCCTTCGGGGACATCCTTGGTCACCACCGCATTGGCGCCGATGCGCGCGCGCGGGTTGACCATGACGGGCCCCAATATCTGCGCGCCCGAGCCGACGATGACGTCGTTCGCCAGCGTCGGGTGACGCTTGCCGCCGATGCCGTTGGCGGGATCGGTGCCGCCCAGCGTCACGCCCTGATAGATCGAGACATTGTCGCCGATCTCGGCGGTTTCGCCGATCACGACGCCGAAACCATGGTCGATGAACAGATGCTGCCCGATCTTCGCGCCCGGATGGATATCGATCGCGGTCAGGAAGCGGGCGAAATGATTGACGAAGCGCGCGAGGAAAAACAGGTCGGCCTCGAACAGCCAGTGCGCGATACGGTGCATGCCGACCGCGAGCAGGCCCGGATAGAGCAGGATTTCCCAACGCGAGCGCGGCGCGGGGTCGCGCGCCTTGATCGAATCGAGATAGGCGACCAGCCCGTTGAACATCAATCGTCCCCTGCGACCCTATTATGTACCGGACAAGATAGATGTTTGGCGGCGCCATTTCCAGCCCCGGCGCATTTTATTCGTCAGCGACCGATCAGCCCGACGCGAAACAGCAACAGTCCCTCGCTCCGCCAGCGCCGTTCGCCGTCCGCGGCGGCGATGGCGGCGGCCCAGCGGTCGAGCATCAGCAGGGCGCGCCGGCCCACGAAAGCGGCGCCCGTCGGAACGGGGGCCGCGCGCGCCGCGGCGAAGAGATAATGCGCGTCCTCTTCCTCCGACTGCACCACCGCCCCCCACAGCAAGCCCCAGCGCGTACCGGTGCCACCGCCCGACAAGGTGAACAGCGCCGTGCCGAACGCCATAGCCGCCGCGCCGCGCAATGCTTCATCCTCGGCAAGCAACATCGCCTCGGCCGCGTCGGCGAGCGTATCGAGCCCGCCCTGCCCCGCCCAGGTCGCCTGCAGTTCGGCGAGCAAAGGTTCGCCCTTCGGCAGCGCGGCGGGTTCGTTCGCCAGCATCACCATCATGTCGCGCCACCAGGCGAGCTTGATCTGGCCGATCAGCGGCTCGCGCGTTTCGATCAGCAAATTGGTGAGCCGTTCGGCCAATCCCCACAGCGCCGTCATCGCCGCACGCCGGTCGCGCGACACCGCGACCATCGCGCGCGGATCGCGGATGTCCGGGTAGAGCAGAAATTCGGGAGCGGCGTCGTCGTCCATGTGCGGCGCGCTATCATTTCCGCTTCGTCATTGCGAGCGCAGCGAAGCAATCCAGGGCGGTTTACGCCTGCTCTGGATTGTTTCGTTCCCCCGGATCAAGTCCGGGGTCCTCGCAATGACGAGGACTCAGGCGGTCAACGGTTACAAACCGCCTTCACCGCCGCGATGACGCGCGGGATGTCGACGAGCGCGAGCTTTTCGAGGTTCGCGGCATAGGGCAGCGGCACATCCTCGTTGCACACGCGCGCCACTGGGGCGTCGAGGTCGTCGAAGCCATGTTCCATCGCGACCATCGCGAGTTCGCTGGCGATCGAGCAGGTCGGCCAGCCTTCCTCGACGACGACCAGCCGGTTGGTCTTCTTGAGGCTGGCGAGCACGGTGACGGTGTCGAGCGGGCGCAGCGTGCGCAGATCGATGACCTCGGCGTCGATGCCCTCGGCGGCGAGCGCGTCGGCGGCTTCGAGCGCGAGCCCGACGCCGATCGAGTAGCTGACGATGGTGACGTCGGTCCCCGCGCGCATGATCCGCGCCTTGCCGATCGGCAGGACGAAATCGTCGACCGCCGGCACGTCGAAGCTGCGGCCGTAGAGCAGTTCATTCTCGAGGAAGACCACCGGGTCCTCGCTGCGGATCGCCGCCTTCATCAGCCCCTTGGCATCGGCCGAGTCATAGGGCGAGATCACGATCAGGCCGGGGACGCTGGCGTACCAGGGCGCGAAATTCTGGCTGTGCTGCGCGGCGACGCGCGATGCCGCGCCGTTCGGGCCGCGGAACACGATCGGACAGCGCATCTGGCCGCCCGACATATAGTTGGTCTTGGCCGCCGAGTTGATGATGTGGTCGATCGCCTGCATCGCGAAGTTGAAGGTCATGAACTCGATGACCGGCTTCAGCCCGCCCATCGCGGCGCCCGAACCGAGGCCGGCGAAGCCATATTCGGTGATCGGGGTGTCGACGACGCGCTGCGCGCCGAATTCCTCGAGCAGGCCCTGCGTCACCTTGTACGCGCCCTGATATTCGGCGACTTCCTCGCCCATCACGAAGACGCGGTCGTCCTTGCGCATTTCCTCGGCCATCGCGTCGCGCAGCGCTTCGCGGACGGTGGTCTTGACCATCGCGGTGCCCTCGGGGATCGCGGGGTCGGAGGCGCGCTCGACCGCGGCGGGCTTTTCCGCCACAGGCGCGGGTGCGGGTGCCGGGGCCGGCGCAGCGGCCTTGTGTTCTTCGACCGGAGCAGGCGCCGGAGCGGCAGCCGCAGCAGGCGCCGCCGCTTCCTCGCCCTCGCCCGAAATCGTCGCGATCACCGTACCGACCTTCACATTGTCGGTGCCTTCGGCGACCAGGATCGACGCGATCGTGCCTTCGTCGATCGCTTCATATTCCATCGTCGCCTTGTCGGTCTCGATCTCCGCGAGGATGTCGCCCGACTTCACCGTGTCGCCTTCCTTGACGAGCCACTTGGCGAGCGTGCCCTCTTCCATCGTCGGCGACAGCGCCGGCATTTTCAATTCGATGGCCATCTCAATATTGCTCCACCAGCACGTCGGTATACAGTTCATGCAGTTCGGGTTCGGGCGCGCTCTCGGCGAAGTCCGCCGAGTCCGCGACGACCTGCCGGATTTCCTTGTCGATATCCTTGATCTTGTCCTCGCTAATCCCGGCGTCGAGCATCAGCTTTTTCAGATGCTCGATCGCATCGCTCTTGTCGCGCACCGCCTGCACTTCCTCGCGGCTGCGATATTTGGCGGGGTCGGACATCGAGTGGCCGCGATAACGATAGGTCTTGAGTTCCATCAGCACCGGACCCTTGCCGCTGCGCACCCATTCGAGCGCCGCCTCGGCGGCGCCGCGCACCGCGAGCACGTCCATGCCGTCGACCTGCATGCCGGGGATGCGGAAGCTTTCGCCGCGGCGATAGAGCTGGTCCTCGGCCGACGAGCGGTTGACCGAGGTGCCCATCGCATATTGGTTGTTCTCGATCACGAAGATGATCGGCAGCTTCCACAGCTCGGCCATGTTGAAGCTTTCATACACCTGCCCCTGGTTCGACGCGCCGTCGCCGAAATAGGCCATGGCGACCCCGCCATCGCCGCGATATTTGTGCGCGAAGGCCAGCCCGGTGCCGAGCGACACCTGCGCCCCGACGATGCCGTGGCCGCCATAGAATTTATGCTCGACGCTGAACATGTGCATCGAGCCGCCCTTGCCGCGCGAAATGCCCGCGGCGCGGCCGGTGAGTTCGGCCATGATGACCTTGGGATCGATGCCGTAAGCGAGCATATGGCCATGGTCGCGATAGCCGGTGATGACGCTGTCCTTGTCGCCGTCGAGCGCCGACTGGAGTCCGACCGCGACGGCTTCCTGGCCGATATAAAGGTGGCAGAAACCGCCGATCAGCCCGAGCCCGTACAACTGCCCCGCCTTTTCCTCGAAGCGCCGGATCAGCAGCATTTCGCGGTAGAATGTCTCCAGCTCCGCCGGCGTCGCGTCATAGGGCGCGGGGTCTTGCGGGCGGTCGCGATTGGTCGCGGGCGCGGGGGTTGCGGCAGCATTTGGGGCGGGCTTTTTCGGCGCAGCAGTCTTGCGCACGGGTGCTTTGGCCAAGGCGGGTTCCTTTGCGGTTAGCCGTTACGGCAGGGCTTCCCTATAGGAGAGCCGCGCCGCACTTGGCAACGCCCGCTTGGCCCCCAAGGGGTCCAAGGATAGCTATGCAACAAGGGTGCAGCAAAAGCCCCTCAGGGCTTTTCGGCGGGGTCCATCGGAATGATCACCTCGTCGGGGTGATAGGCGCCGAGTTTCTCGCGCACATATTCCTCGGCCAGGTCGGGATCGACGCGGCGCCGGTCGAGCAGATTGACCCGGTTCTTCAGCTCATTCTGCTTCTTGGTCAGCTCGGCGAGGACGACGCGCTGCTTCTCGACCGACTGGCCATAATCGCCCCAGGCATAGAGCCCGGTCGGACCGAAGATCGCATAGCCGATCATCGCCAGCACCGCGATCACGGCGACGGTGGGACCTATGGCCCGGTTCACCGATTTCCGTACTTTGTGGCGCTGCGTCATCCCGGCCCTTGAATCACAAGTGATTCGCCGGGTCAAGCGGCTATACTTTGCTTTTCCACACGATAGTCTGCGCATCATATAACAGGGAGTTCACCGATGCGCTCGATTCTCACCGTCCTACTGCTCGCCACCGCCGCGCCCGTCTTCGCCCAGGTTGCGACCCCCGACCGTCCGGTCACCGATCCGCGGACGATCGGCTCGCCCGCCAATCCCGACGCGAAGCCGGTGCCGCTCGACGATATCGGCGTCACCCGCGCGCTGTACGATGCGGTGTGGAGCGCCGACGGCAAACAGATTTTCATCGCCACCGACCTGACCGGCCGCGTCAACATCTGGCGCATGGATGCCAACGGCAGCTGGCCGGTGCAGCTCACCCAGTCCGACGACGCGCAATCGGGGCTGGCGACGACGCGCGACGGCCAGTGGCTCTATTTCACGCAGGATGCCGGCGGGAACGAATATTATGACATCTACCGCGTGCCCACCGTCGGCGGCGCGGTCGAAAATCTGACCAGCACGCCCGACCGCAGCGAAAGCGGGCTGCTGGTCGGCCCGACCGGGGGCCTCGTCGCGCTGTCGACCAAGCTCAAGAGCGAGGGGCAGAGCAATCTCGCGGTGATGGATGCGGGTGGCAAGATCCGCAACCTGACCGCCGAAAGCGACCCGCAATATAGCTGGGCGCCGGCGGCGTGGATCGACGGCGGCAAGGCGATCATCGCCAACCGCAGCCTCGTCGACGGGTCGGCGAGCGAGATCTGGCGCGTGGACGTTGCGAGCGGTGCCGCGACGCAGCTGCTCGGCAAGCCCAAGACCATCTATGCCGCGAGCGGCGCGACCCCCGACGGCGCGGTGCTGGCGGTGACCACCGACGAAGGCACCGGCCAGCCGCATGCCACGGCCTACACCGTCGCGACGAAAAAATGGCAGGGCCTGCCCAAGACCCCGTGGGAGGAAACGAGCGACATCGTCACCCCCGACGGCAAGGCGATGTTCGTGCGCACCAACAACGACGGGCGTTCGACCTTGTCGCGGGTCGACCTTTCGACCATGACCATGACCAAGACCGAGCTGGCGCTCGATCCCGGCCGCGCGTCGATCCCCGGACTCACCGCGATCTCGCCCGACGGGTCGAAGATGTTCGTGACGCGCAGCGGCGCGGATTCGCCGACGATGCTCTATGCCTATGACCTCGGCGCGAACAAGGCGGTGCCCGTGGTGCCGCTGGCGATGGCCAGCCTCGCCCCCGCGACGCTGCCCAAGTCGCAGATCGTGACCTACAAAAGCTTCGACGGCACACTGATCAGCGCGGTCGTGACGATGCCGTTCAACCTGAAACGCGATGGCAGCAACCCCGCGATCGTGATGCCGCACGGCGGCCCGACCGGCCAGTCGCAGGACGGCTTCTCGCGCTACGCCACCGCCTTCGCGACGCGCGGCTATGTCGTGATCCAGCCCAATTTCCGCGGCTCGACCGGTTATGGCAAAAAATTCCAGGAGGCCAATTTCCAGGACCTCGGCGGCGGCGACCTCAAAGACACCGTCGCGGCGAAGCACTTCCTCGTCCAGTCGGGCTATGTCAACGACAGGAAGGTCGGCATCTTCGGGGGTTCTTACGGCGGCTTCATGACGCTGATGGCGATCGGCCGCACGCCGGACGAATTCACGGCGGCGGTGCAATGGTTCGGCATCATCAACTGGCGCACCATGTACCGCGACCAGGACGAGTTCCTGAAAGCCTATCAGCGCAGCCTGCTCGGCACCCCCGAAAAGGACGGCGCGGTCTATGACGCCGCATCGCCGCTGACCTATATGAAGGCGGCGAAGGCACCGCTGCTGACGATCCAGGGCGAGAATGACATCCGCGTGCCGCGCGGTCAGGCGCAGGAGGTCCACGACCTGCTCAAGGCCAAGGGCAATATCGTCGAGACGATCTTCTACCCCGGCGAAGGCCATGGCTTCCAGAAGCGCGAAAACCAGCTGGACTCGCTGCGCCGGACGATCGGGTGGTTCGATAAATATTTGAAGGGGGAGTGAGGTTCCGACCCTGTGCCGATGACCGCCTAGCGTGGTGACCGGCACCTGGCACCTTTGGACTCGCGCTTATTCTCATCGACGATGCAGCTGTGTCCAACGTCGCCTGGTGCCACCGGCACACCCTTCGGAAAAATCAGCGTAATCGAGTGCGCGCCGCCCATGCTCGGAGGCATATGAGCGATCGGTCGAAGGACGCGAAATGTGTCGCCTTCTTCCCTTTTTACCGCGCCCGAACCCATGAGTTGTGACAGACCCATCTGGCTTGGGAGCACAAGATATTTCTCGACCTTCGACTTCGACACGACCTGCTTCGGATCGACCGCTGCGAGTCCGGCAGGCCAGTAGCGCGCGGCTTCGTTCCACATCCCGGCATCGAAGCCTTTGGGCAACACCGGGCGCGTGTCGCGGGCCGATGTGAGAGCGCCGGAGGGCAGCGAAATGCTTCGCGGCGAATAGGTGGCGAAGACCGCATCCGGATCGCGCTGCAGCGAGGCCCGGATCGATGCCAGCGAGCGCTTCGCACCGGAATCGTCAGCCTTGTCGAAATAATTCGGGCAACCAGCCCGGGCGATGTGAACCTTGCCGGCGGGGAGGCCCACCACGCCTGATGCCGACGCCCCGCCAGGCGCCGACTTCAGCGACGACGCCACGACCCGATCGACCCGCGCCGTTGCTCCGCGCAAACGCCAGATCATCGATTCATACGACGTCAGAACCACGTAAAGTTGACCTGATCCCGGTTCGATCGTCACGTCGATCAGGTTCGTTTCATTGTCCTGGCCGCCGACAACAGCGCTCGAGATCGCCTCGGCATCATATGCGCCGAATACGACCAGCTTTGCATCCTTGGACGCGGGAGGAAGGTCGCAAGTCTCGGCATTGCGGCTCAACCGGATGTCCTCGACCCGACCGGCGATCACCGCATATTCCTCCTTGGACAATGTGCCGTCACCGTCTCGGTCAACTTGTTTGAACGCCTGCTCGGCGCGCGCCATCAACTCGGCGGCGGTCAGCTTGCCATCGCCGTTGGGGTCCAGTTCCAAAAGTCCGTCGAGCGACGTTTCACGCTGACGATTGCGCTCGCGGCTTGCCGCTTCCTGCAAGGTGACGACACCGTCGCCATCGCCATCGAAATTTTTCAGTGTCGAATCGGCCTGCTCGCTTCGCCGGTCATTCTCGCCCCGCGCACCGCGCTCCAGTTCCTCACGTGTGACGCGAAAGTCGCCGTCATAGTCGTAAACCAGCACTTGATGAATGTTCTGCGCGCGTTCCTGCGTGGTGCGCTGTAAATCCTGGAATTCGATATCCGCCCTGTCCAGTCCATCGCCGTTGCGATCGACCGCACGAAGCCGACCGACGATTTGCGCCAGATATTGCTCGATATGCATGCCCGGGTTCAGGCCATTTACCAGCGCCGCCGGTATGCCGTTGGCCGATCGTTGCTGCGAAACCTGCGCCACAACCATCCCGCCGACGGCAATCGCCAGTCCAGCAGCGCCAATTGCCATGGCCTTCTTGTTGTTCACGCGCGGCTCCCCCAACGATCTGGTCCATGACCAATCCGCCGGCGTTTAGCGCGCCGAGGTTAACGCATATCTGTCACTGCCCGGCGGACATCACCCGAAAATCGACGCCCCCGGATAACGCGCCATGTCGCCCAGTTCTTCCTCGATACGGATCAGCTGGTTGTATTTCGCGAGCCGGTCCGAGCGGGCGAGGCTGCCCGTCTTGATCTGGCCGCAGTTGGTCGCGACCGCGAGGTCGGCGATCGTCGAATCCTCGGTCTCGCCCGAGCGGTGCGACATGACGGCGGTGTAGCGCGCGCGGTGCGCCATATCGACCGCGTCGAGCGTTTCGGACAGCGTGCCGATCTGGTTGACCTTGACGAGCAAAGAGTTGGCGAGGCCGGTCTTGATGCCCTGCCCCAGCCGCACCGGGTTGGTGACGAAAAGATCGTCGCCGACCAGCTGGCACTTGTCGCCGATCAGGTCGGTCAAGGCCTTCCAGCCCGTGAAGTCGTCTTCGCTCATCCCGTCCTCGATCGACTTGATCGGGTAATCCTTGACCAGCGCGGCGAGATACTCCGCCATCTGTTCGGGGCTGAGCGACAGCCCTTCGCCGCTGATCTCATATTTGCCGTTCTTGAAGAATTCGGTCGCGGCGCAGTCGAGCGCGAGCACGACGTCGGTGCCGAGCTTGAACCCGGCTTCGTCGACCGACGCCGCGATGAAATCGAGCGCGGCGCGGGTCGAGGCGAGGTTCGGGGCGAAGCCGCCCTCGTCGCCGACCGCGGTCGCAAGGCCCTTGGCCGACAGGCCCTTCTTCAGCGTGTGGAAAATCTCGCTGCCCCAGCGCACGGCTTCGGCGATGCTGCCGGCGCCGACGGGCATGATCATGAATTCCTGCACGTCGATCGGATTGTCGGCATGTTCGCCGCCGTTGATGATGTTCATCATCGGAACGGGGAGCGTGCGCGCCGAGACGCCGCCGACATAGCGGTAGAGCGGCAGGCCGCGCGCGTCGGCGGCGGCCTTGGCGGCGGCGAGGCTGACCCCGAGGATCGCATTGGCGCCGAGGCGGCTCTTGTTCGGCGTGCCGTCGAGGTCGATCATCATCTGGTCGAGTTCGCGCTGGTCCTCGGCATCGAGGCCGATGAGCGCGTCGGCGATGTCGCCGTTCACCGCGGCAACCGCCTTGGTCACGCCCTTGCCGAGATAGCGTCCCTTGTCGCCGTCGCGCAGTTCGACCGCTTCATGCGCGCCGGTCGAGGCGCCCGAGGGCACCGCGGCGCGGCCGAAGCTGCCATCCTCCAGCAGCACATCGACTTCGACGGTGGGGTTGCCGCGGCTGTCGAGGATTTCGCGGCCGTGGATGTCGATGATGGCGGTCATGGAGGATCGTCCTGCTGGCGGCACTGAATGGGCCGGTTGGAAAGGCGCCCGCCTGTTATCGGCGCCCTGCCCTTAGTGCAACCGTGCGCGTCGCTATTTTTGGGGGAATTTTGCCGCGCTATGGAACCATTCATCGCCTGTTGCTATATTATCGCAGAGACAGGGACAGGCGCGGCGGGCAAAGCCGCGCTTCGTATAAGAGAAGAGGACGAACCGATGGCCAAAGCCGCTACTCCCGCCGCCAAGAAGCCCGCTGCCAAGGCGCCCGCCAAGCCCGCCGCAACCAAGGCCGCGCCCGCGCGCAAGCCCGCGGCGGCCAAGAGTGCCGAACATCCGATCCGCGACCAGCTCGCCGCCACCGGCGCGACGATCAAGAGCGAAGCCTCGAAAAAAGCCGCTTCGCTGAAGGAAGAGGCATCGGCGCTTGCTGGCCAGGCCTCGACCAAGGCCCGCGACGCGGCGACCAAGGGCAAGGACAAGGCCGCCGAAGCCGTCGGCAGCCTCGCCCGGATGCTCGAGGACAGCGCCGGCACCGTCGACAGCAAATTCGGCAAGCAATATGGCGACTACGCCCGCTCGGCCGCCTCGACCGTCGCCGGCCTCGCCACCTCGCTCGACAAGAAGGACCTCGACGAACTCGCCGCCGCGACCAAGGATCTGGTCAAGAAGAACCCGGCGGTGTCGGTCGGTGCGGCAGCGGTGCTCGGCTTCGTGCTGGCACGCCTGCTCAAGGGTTCGAGCAGCGACTGAAACCCAGCCATTCGCAATGTCACCGCCAAAGCCTGACACCCCTGCCCCGTCCGAAGAGGGCGCGTTCAACCGCGTGAGCCACGGCTATGCGCCCGACGGGCGCCCGGTCGCCCCGCCGCCGGTGCCGCTGGAAAAGATCGTCGGCGACGTCGTCGACAATCTGCAGGCGGCGGCGGAGGCCGAGGTCGCGCTGCTCAAGGCGCGCGGCGCGCTCGCCTATCATGGCGTCGGCTGGACCTCGGCCTGGGGTTTTGTCGCGGGGAGCGCGCTCGTCGTCGCGATGCTCGCGCTGGCGTTCGGCGCGATCCTCGTGCTCGCCGTCCAGGTCGGGCCGTTGCTCGCGACGCTGATCGTCGTCTCGGCGCTGCTCCTCGTCGCCGCCTTTGCGGGCTGGCGGGCGAAACTCAGCTATGGCGATGTCAAAGCCGCGTTCCGCGACGATTTTCTTGCGCGGGGAGATGATTGATGCGCCCATCGCGAACCCGCCTGATCAACGCCGCGCGCCGATCGATGATCCAGCGCGCCGAATTGCAGCGAAAGCTCGGGGCGGCGGGCGAGGCCTTCAAGCCGAAGTCGCTCTACAACCGCGGCAAATACCGCCTCGGCGCGAAGGTCGACGACACCGCGCACGCGGTACAAAAACAGTTCAGGAACAATCGCTTGCCGATCGCTCTTGCGGCGGCGGCGGGGATCGCCTGGCTGCTGCGCGACCCGATCCGGGAGCATGCCCCGCGCCTCGGTCGCCGCCTGCGCGACCTCGCCGAAGCGGGCCTCGACAAGCTACGCCCCGACCAAGGCGATGTGGGTGAAGATCGTGAAATTACGGAGGACCAGAATGAAGCCGCTCAGTGAAACCGCCCGCGAAACCACCGCCAAAGTGAGTGAAGTTGCGCAGAAGACCGCCGAAAGCGCCAAGCTGACCGCCGAGGCGGCGAAGGCGCGCATCCAGGACGGTTATGGCCGCGCCCGCGCCGCGACGAACGAGCTGGCCGCCAAGGGCGCCGAACAGGCCGGCGTCGCGCGCGAAGCCGCCGGCGAAGCGCTCGCCAAGGGCAAGGCGCAGGCGAAGCGCGCCAATTCGAAGCTCAAGGATGTTGCCGAAAAGCAGCCGATCGCGCTCGTCGCGGGCGCGGTGGCGATCGGTGCGCTGCTCGGCGCGCTGCTGCCCAAGAGCGGCGGCGGCGACAAGGACGCATAAGACAGGAAGCGGACAGCTTGCTTGCCTATTGGCGCGTAGCGGAATAGGGGCGCCCGCATCCCCTCCCCAGTCTACCAGCGCTAGGAAACCAAGATGAGCAAATTGCACCTGGTCTTCGGCGGCCGCGTCAGCGACCCGCAGGGCCTCGACTTCGTCGACCTCCACAATCTCGACGTTGTCGGCCTGTATCCCGACTATAAGGCCGCCGAAAAGGCATGGCGCAGCGCCGCCCAGCGCACCGTCGACGATGCCGAAATGAAATATGTTGTCGTCCACCTGCACAAGCTGCTGCAGCCCGAGGCGGAGTAACCGATCCCGGTCATTGCGACCCCGGCGAAGGCCGGGGGAAGCAATCCAGGGCGGTTACCGCAGACTCTGGATTGCCGCGTCGCCTGCGGCTCCTCGCCATGACGAGGCCTTTGCCTGAAACTTAACGGAAATTGTCGGCGTAGGCCTGGATCTTGAGCGTGCGCGCCGGGGTCGCGATGACCTCCGCGTCGATGCCTTCGCGCGTCGCATAGGCCACCGCCTC
This sequence comes from Sphingopyxis sp. Root1497, assembly GCF_001427085.1. Lineage (NCBI taxonomy): Bacteria > Pseudomonadati > Pseudomonadota > Alphaproteobacteria > Sphingomonadales > Sphingopyxidaceae > Sphingopyxis > Sphingopyxis sp. Root1497. Next base: position 1,052,824 of record NZ_LMGF01000005.1, on the reverse strand, counting down.
GTCGCGGCTCGCAAAGCCCAGCTTGAGCTGGCGTTGGGTGTCGCCGCTGCCCGCCCACCCCATCAGCGGATCGGCCTTGCGCGCCTCGGCGGGGGCGAATTCCAGCACCCAGCGCTGCGTGCCCGCGCGGCCCGACTGCATGGCGTTCTTGGGCTTCTGGAAAATGCGCGCTTTCATCGGGTCGTCCTGCGTTGGTGGCGATGACGCCGCCTTAGCGGCTCGGTGCGCCGACGAAAAGGCCCATCGTCACGCGCCGTCGCGCCGCGCCTGTGCCGCCTTGGTCAGCAAGGTCGGCCGCGCGGTCGCCGGGGCGTCGGGCCAGCTGTGCTTGGGATAGCGGCCGCGCATCTCACGCGCGACCTCGTGCCAGCTGCCACTCCAGAAGCTCGCGATGTCGCGGGTGGTCTGGATCGGGCGGTGCGCGGGCGAGGTCAGCGCGAGCACGAGCGGCACCGGCGGTTCGCCGACCGTCGGGTGGCGCGCCAGCCCGAACATCTCCTGCACCCGCACCGACACCTGCGGCCCGCCGTCGGCGCCATAGTCGATCTTGTGGTGGCTGCCCGCTGGGGTCACATAGTCGTCGGGCGCGCGCTTTTCGAGCAATTGCCGCGCCGGCCAGTCGAGCAACGCCATCAGCGCGTCGGTCAGCCTTCGGTCGCCGATATCGCGCAGGCCCCGGCATCCGGGCAGCAGCGGCGCGAGCCAGATGTCGACGCTGTCGGCGAGGGCGGCGGTCGACAGCGCGTCGATGCCCGCGAAGGAGGCGCGCAGCCGCAGCGCCTGCGATGCCGGACCCCAGCCGATCAGCCCGAGCCCCTTGTCGCGCACCGCAGTCAGGCGCAGCGCCGCGTCGTCCCCGGCGCCCTCGTCGCGCCCGGCCTTGCCGCTGGCCAGCGCGATGGCGCCGAGCCGCCGTTCACGGCGATGATCGACCCGGTCGTTCGCGACGTCGTAGCTGCTCGCCGCATGCGCGACGATGCGGTCGGCGAAGATCGCCTCGACCTCGACCTGCGCGATCGGCGCGGCGGCGAGGATGCGCACCCCCGCCGCATGGCCCTGCGCATCGGCGATCGCCAGCCATTCGCTACCCGCGAGCGGATCGATCGGATCAAGCTTGTAGGCGCGGCCACCGACGCTGAGATATTCGCCGCGCTGGCCGGCGCGCTGGCGCGCCACGCGGTCGGGCCAGGCGGTCGCGATCCAGCCGCCGACCGAGCGCGAGGTCAGCGGCGCGCTGTCCTCGACGCGTTTTTCCGCCAGCGCGGCGAGCCGGCGCCCCAGCCGCCAGGCCCCTTCGGCGCGGTCGCCTTTTGCGCCTTTCCAGCGCTGGAGCCGCGCCTCGACATCCACGCCGCGCCCGCCGAGCCCCGGTTCGGTGAGCAGTACCGCGAGCCGCGCGGCGAGTTCGGCCTCGCCCGCCGCTACCGCGTAGAGCATCATATGCGCGAGCGGCACCGGCAGCGGGATCCCCGCGAGCGCATGGCCGTGCGGGGTAATCCGCCCGTCGGCGGCGAGCGCGCCGATCGCCTGCAACCGCGCCTTCGCTTCGGCAATGGCGGCTGGCGACGGCGGGTCGAGCCAACCGAGCTGACGCGGATCGACGATGCCCCAGCTGGCGCAATCGAGCACGACGGGCATCAGGTCGTTCTCGTGGATCTCTGGCGGGTCGAACGGCGGCATACCCGCGGTCGCCGCGGCTTCCCACAGACGATAAGCGACCCCCGGCCCCTGCCGTGCCGCGCGGCCCGCGCGCTGGGTCGCCGAGGCCTGGCTGGCGCGTTCGGTGACGAGCCGCGCGATGCCCGCCGCCTTGTCGAAGCGCGGGCGCCGCGACAGGCCGGCGTCGATGACGATGCGCACGCCCTCGATGGTCAGGCTGGTCTCGGCGATGCTCGTCGCGAGGATCAGCTTGCGCTTGCCGTTCGCGTCGCGAACCAGCGCCGCGCGTTGCAGCGCCGGGTCGATCTGGCCGTGCAGCCGGTGGACAACGAGCGGTAGCCGCGCTTCCTCGACCGCGGTCGCGGCGCGCTCGATGTCGCCGGCACCGGGCAGGAAAGTCAGCATATCGCCCTCGGGTTCGTCGGTCAGCGCCTGGCGCACGGCCGCTAGTATCCCGACCTCCAGTCGATCTTCGGCGCGGCGGCCGATGTGGCGCAGATCGAGCGGCCAGATCTTGCCCTCGCTCTTCACGACCGGCGCATTGCCGAGCAGCGCGCCGAAACGCGCACCGTCGAGCGTCGCCGACATCGCGACGAGCCGCAAATCGTCGCGCAGCCCCTGTTGCGCGTCGATCGCCAGCGCGAGCGCGAAATCGCCGTCGAGGCTGCGTTCATGGACCTCGTCGAACAGCACCGCGGTGATCCCGGTCAGCTCGGGGTCGGCAAGGATGCGGTTGCGGAACAGCCCCGGCGTCATCACCAGCAGCCGCGTGTCCTTCGACTGCTTGCTGTCGAGACGCGTCGCATAGCCGACAAGACCGCCCACCTTCGTCCCCGTCTCCTCGGCGATGCGCTCGGCGGCGGCGCGCGCGGCGAGGCGGCGGGGCGAGAGCAACCACACGGCGCCCTTGCACCAGGGCTGTTTGAGGATTTCAGGCGCGACGCGCGTCGTCTTGCCCGCGCCCGGCGGGGCGACGACGACGGCATTGGGCTTGAGCGTCAGCGCCGCCATGATGTCGGGCAGCACCGCGTCGATCGGCAGGGTCAGGCTCATGTCCCTGTCGACGGATTGCCGAGATCGAAGTTAAGCCGATAGGCCTCCGCCGCGAGCCGTTCGACGACCGCGACATCGATGACCGTCTCTTCGGTCATGATGAGATTGCCAAGCTCATATTTGCCGCTCGCCTTGATGCGCGGCTCGATCTCGCGCAGCCTCTTGCCGCGCCAGAAGCCGAGCAGCACGCGTTTCTCCTCGGCACGGATCAGGATGCAGGGACCATTCGCCAGGAAGACGAGATTGGTCCATTTGATCGTCTCTTCGAAAGCCGCAGCCCGCATCACGGCGGCGCGGAGCATCGTGCAAAGCTCGAGCTGCCAGCCCGACAAGGCGGCGATATAGGCGTCGGGGCTTTCGGCCGCGGGACCCATCATCGCCATGACCGCTCCTCAATAAGCGCGGGCGACCGCAAAGGCGACCGCCTCGGTCAGCGCCGCCTTAGCCTGGCTGGCGCGGAAGCCGCCGATCGCATCGACGGCGCGCTGGCCATAGTGGCGCGCGCGCGCCAGCGTGTCGGCGATCGTGTCGTGCTTGTGGAGCAGCGAGGTCGCATAAGCGAGGTCCTCGTCCGAGCTGCGGTGGCCGACGATCGCCTGTTTCCAGAAGTCGCGCTCTTCGGCATTGCCACGCGCATAGGCAAGGATCACCGGCAGCGTCACCTTGCCGTCGCGAAAGTCGTCGCCGACGCCCTTGCCCATCGTCTCGGCGTCGGAGACATAGTCGATCGCGTCATCGACGAGCTGGAAGGCGACGCCGAGGTTGCGGCCATAGCTGTCGAGCGCCGCCTCGGTCGTATCGTCGCGTTCGGCGACGACCGCGGCGATCTTGCACGCCGCCGCGAACAACTCGGCGGTCTTGGCGTTGATGATCGCGAGATACTGGTCCTCGCTCGTTTCGATGCGGCGCTGCGCCGAGAGCTGGTTGACCTCGCCCTCGGCGATCACCGCCGAAGCGCGCGACAATATCTTGAGGACCTTGAGCGAGCCGTCCTCGACCATCACCTCGAAGGCGCGGCTGAACAGGAAGTCGCCGACGAGGACGGACGCGCTGTTGCCCCAGATCAGGTTCGCGGTCTTGCGGCCGCGGCGCAGGTCCGATCCGTCGACGACATCGTCATGGAGCAAGGTCGCGGTGTGGATGAATTCGACCGCCGCGGCGAGCTTGCAGTGGCGGCGGCCCGGATAGTCGAGCAACTTGCCGCACGCGAGCGTCAGCATCGGGCGCATGCGTTTGCCGCCGCCGGCGATCAGATGGCCGGCGAGTTCGGGGATCAGCGGCACTTCGGACTGCATGCGGTCGAGAATGACCGCATTGACCTCGTTCATGTCGGCGGCGACGAGCGCCATCATCGGGTCGAGCGAGGGGGGCTTTTCGCCGTGAAGACGGTGGATTTCAGCACTCATGACGCGGCGAGCCTTGGCCGTGCGGGGGTGAATTTGCAACGACTTTCGGCTTGCCTTGCGCCCCTGCGCGGTGCCAAGCGTGCCGGGCATCAGAGGAGCCGCGCATGGACGACCAACTCAGCCGCTATCGCCAGAGCATCGACAATATCGACGCGGCGCTCGTCTATATGCTTGCCGAGCGGTTCAAGGTGACCAAGGCGGTCGGCGAACTCAAGGCGAAGGGCGGCCTGCCCCCCGCCGACCCGGCGCGCGAGGAACGCCAGATCGGCCGGCTGCGCGAACTGGCGCGCGATGCCGATCTCGATCCCGATTTCACCGAAAAATTCCTGCGCTTCATCATCGAGGAGGTGATCCGCCATCACCAGAAGGCCAAGCAGGAGCAAGGAGCGTGACGCACCCGATCTTCGCCAAATGGCCCGCGCAGCATCCCGACCGGCTCCAGCTTTTTTCCGCCCCGACGCCGAATGGCGTGAAGGTCGGGATCATGCTCGAGGAAAGCGGCCTTCCCTATGAGCCGCACCGCATCGACATCATGGCGAACGAAAGCCACGACCCGGCGTTCCTCGCGCTCAATCCCAATGGCAAGATTCCCGCGATCTACGATCCCGACGGCCCCGGCGGCAAGCCGCTGGCGCTGTTCGAATCGGGCGCGATCCTGATCTATCTGGCAGACAAGTCGGGCCAGTTCCTCTCGCCCCACCCGGCGACGCGCTATGAAACGATCCAGTGGCTGATGTGGCAGATGGGCGGCGCCGGACCGATCTTCGGCCAGCTCGGCTTCTTCCACAAATTCGCCGGCAAGGACTATGAGGACAAACGCCCGCGCGACCGCTACGCGGCGGAATCGGCGCGGCTACTCGGGGTGCTCAACGACCGGCTCGCGGATCGCGAGTGGATCATCGATGAAGGCTACAGCATCGCTGACATGTCGCTGCTCGGCTGGGTACGAAATCTGATCGGCTTCTATGACGCCGCCGAAATCGTCGGCTTCGCGCGATTCGAGCATGTGCAGCGCTGGCTCGATGCGGGACTGGCGCGGCCGGGCGTGCAGCGCGGGTTGGAGGTTACGGCGGCTTAAAGCGACAAAAGCGACGGACGTTGAGGGGGAAACTGTCTCCTTTGTCGCTTTAAGGCTTGGTATCCAGGAGCATCGCGAAGCGGGGCGCTGTGATCGACAAGTCAAAGAGCGGGTCGAAGGCTGACACAGTGAAATAATTTAGGAAAGCGGCAATTTCCGCTGCCGGTCCTATTTCGCCGAGGGCAGGAAACGACCGATTGCAGACCTTCCGGACACCTGCTTTACAAAGGCATGGCGGAATTTCTCTATTCTGCGTGGTTCATTGATGATGCCGCGCTACCGGACGACCAAGATAGGGAGTGGGTAGCCTGTATCCTCATCGACGCAGATTGCGCCGACGCGGCGAAGTCTTGGGGCGACTCATTGGCACAAGATCGCGCTACCCATAGTCCCAGCGAGCGTTTTCTTTGGTCCTCAATTGAAGACATGATGTCTCTCCCCGAAGCGACGGACCTGTCGAGCGTGCCGCACATTGAAGCGGGTCAGCTGGCTTCTAGCGAGGAAATCGGATGGTAGCGGGCGGCCGCTGACCACCCCAAACGGCCCCTTGCCTACCCCGCCGGCAGCCTGAGCCGTACCAGCAGTCCCCCTAAATCCTCGCTCTCTTCGAGCGCGATGCTGCCGCCGTAAATCTCCGCCACGTCGCGCACGATCGCGAGGCCGAGGCCCGTTCCCGGCTTGCCGCTGTCGAGCCGCACGCCGCGGTCGATGACCCGGTCGCGGTCGGCGGGCGAGATGCCCGCACCGTCATCCTCGATAAGGATTTCCACCATGCCACCCTCGCGCTGGACGGTGACGAACACGCTGCCGCCGCCGTATTTTGCGGCATTTTCGAGCAGGTTTCCGATCAGTTCGTCGAGATCCTGCCGCTCGACCCGCGCGATCAGTTCCTTGTCGCCCGATGCGTCGAGCCGTGCGTCGGGATAGAGCAAGGCCACGGCGCGCGACACGCTGTCGACGCTGTCACGGACGTTGGCGCGCGCCTGCGCCGCACCGCGCCGCCCGACTGCGCGTGCCCGCGCGAGGTGGTGTTCGACCTGGCGCTGCATCGTCGCCGCCTCGCGCCGGACCGTATCGGCAAGATCCGATTTGTTGCCGGTCGCGCTGTTGACGAGCACGGTCAGCGGAGTCTTCAGCGCATGGGCGAGGTTGCCGGCGTGGAGCCTCGCCTCTTCGGCCTGTTTCTCGTTATGCGCGAGCAGCGCGTTCAATTCATCGACGATCGGTTGCACCTCGAGCGGCAGCGGCGCCACGACGCGGCGTTGCTGGCCGCCGCGCATCGCGGCGATCGCCCGGCGGATGTGCCGCAGGGGCCAGAGGCCATAGAAGGTCTGGAGCGCCGCGAGGATGATGAGCCCTAGCCCCAGCAGGCCGAGGCTCGGGATCAGCGTCGCCCGCACCGCCCGCGTTTGCACCTGCAGCACCTCGCGCGACTGGGCGATCTGGAACCGCCATTTGGTTTTGCTACCGGGCAGCATGACGTCGCGCTCGGCGACGCGCAATTCCTCGTCGGGAAACTGGTTGCTGTCATAGACATGCAATTGCTGGTCGTCGTGCTTGTCCGACGTATCGAGCCGTCGTTCCCACAACGAGCGCGACGGATAGGGTTCCTGCCGCCCGCCGCTGATCTGCCAATAGAGGCCGCTATAGGGTTCGAGGAAGCGCGGGTCGCCGAGCGGCTCAATCATCCGGACCTCACCGTCGGGGCCGATTTCCGACGAGCGGATCATGCTGAGCAGCACATATTCGAGGTTCGAATCGAAGTTGCGCGTGATCGCACCGGTCAGCACCCGGTCGAGCGCGAACCCGCCGCCGATCAACAGCACCGAAATCCAGATCGCGGCGATCGCGATCATGCGCCGCGCGAGCGAGCCGGTGATCCGGCTCGTCAGCGCCTGCGGCTTCGCGGCGTCGGTGTCGGCTACGATGGCCGGAACATCGGCCTCGGCCACGGCTTAGCCCTGCGGATCGTCGAGCTGGTAACCCAGGCCGCGGATCGTCGTGATGATGTCGGCGCCGAGCTTCTTGCGGATGCGCGTCACGAACACTTCGATCGTGTTCGAATCGCGATCGAAATCCTGATCATAGATATGTTCGATCAACTCGGTACGCGACACCACCTTGCCCTTGTGATGGAGCAGGTACGACAGCAGCTTATACTCCTGCGCGGTCAGCTTGACCGGCTCGCCGTCGAGCGTCACGCGGCCCGAACGCGTATCGAGGCGCACCTTGCCCGCGATCAGCTCGCTCGACGCGTTGCCGGCCGCGCGGCGGATCAACGCGCGCAGGCGGGCGATCAGTTCCTCGGTCTGGAACGGCTTGGCGAGATAATCGTCGGCGCCGGCGTCGAGGCCCGCGACCTTGTCCGACCAGCTGTCGCGCGCGGTCAGCACGAGCACGGGAAAATTGCGCTTTTCCTTGCGCCAGCGGTCGAGCACGGTGAGCCCGTCGATTTCGGGCAAGCCAAGGTCGAGGATCGCGGCGTCATAGCTTTCGGTCGAGCCGAGGAAATGGCCGTCCTCGCCGTCGGTGGCGAGGTCGACGGCATAGCCCGCACCCTCCAGCGTCGCCTTCAACTGCGGGCCGAGCGTGGGTTCGTCTTCGACAATCAAAATCCGCATTCAAACGCCTTTCCTAGCGCGAGCCGGTTATCCCCGGCCGCTTTGCTGCTGTGTACCACTCGCGGCGGTCATCGCAAATGTCGTTCGGGAAGATTTCAGGGCTTGCGGCCGACGATCCGGCCGGTGCGGGCATCGACATAGACGACGACCACCTGGCTGCCGTCCATGAATTTGAGCGCATATATCATGCGCTGCTGGTCGAACTGCGGGCCGCCGAGATAGGTCATGTCGCGATAGGGCGGCCGCGAACGGACGTCGGCGATCAGCTTGCCCAGCGGCACCACCTGTCCCTGCGCCGCGGCGTCGCGCAGTTGATCCTGGTCGCGATCGCCGCGCGCGACGGCGGGCGCCGCGGAAGCAAGCAGAACGGCCGAGGCCAGCGAAAATGTGAGAGTGCGGAACATGGCCGGATTCCTAATGCGAACGCATTGAATAGGCGATGAATGACCCGGTCAGCAAGGAGTCCGCCTCCGGGGTCATGGTGGGCGCGGCAAGGATTGAACTTGCGACCCCACCCGTGTGAAGGGTGTGCTCTACCACTGAGCTACGCGCCCTTCCGGACCGAAGCGGCGATGCCGCGTCCGAAAGCCGGACGTCCATAGCCGCTGCGGCGGTGAATGCAACGGGCTTTCGACAGCATTGGCCTGCCCGATGCAGAACGGAGCCGATGCAAAACGGGCCGCAGCTTTCGCCGCGACCCGAAATGTTTTCAGCAAAAGGTGCTGCCGATCAGTTGACGGCATCCTTGAGGGCCTTGCCGGCCTTGAACTTCGGCTGGTTCGATGCCGCGATGGTCATCGTTTCGCCGGTGCGCGGGTTGCGGCCGGTCGAGGCCTTGCGCTTGCTGACGGCGAACGTGCCGAAACCGACGAGGCGGACTTCGCCACCCTTCTTCAGCGAACCCGTGATCGCGTCGAAAACAGCTTCGACCGCCTTGCTCGCGTCACCCTTGGTCAGGCCGCTCGAGTCAGCGACGGCGGCGATCAGGTCTTGTTTGTTCATGCCTAAGGAACCCCTGTGATTTGTTGGTTGAATGATTCATGGCGGTGCCATGGCGCGTCACTAACGCGCTTTGCCCCCCCGTTGTCAAAGCAAAAAAGGGGCAAAAACGCGTCAAAATGACGTTTTTGCGACGAAAAGCGGTCGCGCTCAACCGCGGTCAATGGCGAATCGCTGTCTCCGGGTCGGTTGCCGTGGCGACGGGGGGCGATGTCGCCAGTTCGTCGGCCTCGGTCCATTCGATCGGTTCGACCGGGCTGACCAACGCTTCGGCAAGCACCTGGTCGACATGACTGACGGGTATGATGTTGAGTCCGCCGGTAATGTTGGCGGGAATCTCGACCAGATCCTTCTCATTTTCCTCGGGAATCAGCACCGTCGTGATGCCGCCGCGAAGCGCCGCGAGCAGCTTTTCCTTGAGCCCGCCGATCGCCAGCACGCGGCCGCGCAGCGTGACTTCGCCGGTCATCGCGACGTCGCGGCGCACCGCGATGCCGGTCAGCGTCGAGACCATCGCGGTGACCATGCCGACGCCCGCCGACGGACCATCCTTCGGCACCGCGCCTTCGGGCAGGTGGATGTGGATGTCCTTGCGCGCGAACAGGCTCGGCTTGATGCCATAGCTCGGCGCGCGCGCCTTCACGAAAGACAGCGCCGCCTGCACCGATTCGGTCATCACTTCGCCGAGCTTGCCGGTGGTGCGGACCTGCCCCTTGCCGGTCACGGTGACCGCCTCGATCGTCAGCAATTCGCCGCCGACCTCCGTCCAGGCGAGGCCGGTGACGGCGCCGATCTGGTCCTCGAGGTCGCCCATGCCATGCTTGTATTTTCGCACCCCCGAATAATCGGCGAGATTGTCAGGCGTCACGACGACGCTCTCCATCTTGCCTTCGAGGATGCGGCGCAGCGCCTTGCGCGCGAGCTTGGCGATCTCGCGTTCGAGGGTGCGGACGCCCGCTTCGCGGGTGTAATAGCGAATGAGGTCGCGCAGGCCTTCGTCGGTCAGCTCGAATTCGCCGGCCTTCAGGCCATGCGCCTCGATCTGCTTGGCGATCAGATGGAGCTTGGCGATCTCGACCTTCTCGTCCTCGGTATAGCCTTCGAGCCGGATGATCTCCATGCGGTCGAGCAGCGCCTGCGGCAGGTTGAGCGAGTTCGCCGTCGTCACGAACATGATGTCGCTCAGGTCGACGTCGATCTCCAGATAATGGTCCTGGAACTTGCCATTCTGTTCGGGGTCGAGCACTTCGAGCAGCGCCGAAGCCGGATCGCCGCGGAAATCCTGGCCCAGCTTGTCGATCTCATCGAGCAGGAACAGCGGGTTCATCGTGCCGGCCTTTTTGAGGTTCGTCACGATCTTGCCCGGCAGCGAGCCGATATAGGTGCGGCGGTGGCCGCGGATTTCGGCCTCGTCGCGCACGCCGCCCAGCGACTGGCGGATGAATTCACGCCCGGTCGCTTTCGCGATGCTCTTGCCGAGGCTGGTCTTGCCGACGCCCGGCGGGCCGACGAGGCAGAGGATCGGCCCCTTCAGCTTGTTGGTGCGCGCCTGGACCGCCAGATATTCGACGATCCGGTCCTTGACCTTTTCGAGCGCATAATGGTCGTTGTCGAGCACCGCCTGCGCCGCCGCGATATCCTTTTTCAGCTTCGACTTCTTGCCCCACGGCAGGCCTATCAGCGTGTCGAGATAGTTGCGCACGACGGTCGCCTCGGCCGACATCGGCGCCATGCCGCGCAGCTTCTTCATTTCGGCCTGCGCCTTGGCCTTGGCTTCCTTGGACATTTTCATGCCCTCGATCTTGGCCGCCAGTTCGGCGAGGTCGTCCCCGCCCTCGCCATTGTCGTTGCCGAGTTCGCGCTGGATCGCCTTCAACTGCTCGTTGAGATAATATTCGCGCTGGCTCTTTTCCATCTGGCGCTTGACGCGGCCGCGGATCTTTTTCTCGACCTGCAGCACGCCGAGCTCGCCCTCCATGAAGGCGAAGACCATTTCGAGGCGCTTGGCGGGCTGGCCCTCGACGAGCAGCGCCTGCTTGTCGGAAACCTTGATGTTGAGATTGCCCGCGACCGAGTCGGCAAGGCGCGAGGCGTCCTCGATCTGCGACAGCTGCACCGCGGTTTCGGCGGGCATCTTCTTGTTGAGCTTGGCGTAATTTTCGAACTGGTCGACGACCGAGCGCATCAGCGCCGCCGTATCGACGCTGTCGTCCTCGGCATCGGCGATCGGCGTCACGCGCGCGACCACCGCCTTGTCGTCATTTTCGAGCGCGACGAGCTTGGCGCGCTCCTTGCCCTCGACGAGCACGCGGACGGTGCCGTCGGGCAGCTTCAGCAGCTGGAGCACCGTGGCGATGACGCCGACGTCATAGAGGTCGTCGCGCTGCGGATCATCCTCGCCCGGATCGAGCTGGGCGACGAGGAAAATTTCCTTATCGGCTTCCATCGCGACTTCGAGCGCGGCGACCGAGCGATCGCGGCCGACGAACAGCGGCACGATCATATGCGGGAAAACAACAATGTCGCGCAGCGGCAACAGGGGAAAAGTCTGGCTCATCATGGCTCCTGGACAAGCGCCCGCGACCGGCACGCCGTCCTTCTTATAGGGTCTTCAACCGCTAATATGGCGTAACTTGCCGCGCATTCAATGTCGCTGCGCTGAACGGCGCGGGAGCGCGCGCATTCAGAAAGGCAGTTTGAAGCCCGGCGGCAGTTGCAGGCCGCTCGTCATCTTGCCCATTTCGGCATTGCTCGCCTGATCGGCCTTTTCGCGCGCGTCGTTGAACGCGGCGGCGAGCAGGTCTTCGAGCATCTGTTTGTCCGAAGGAACCATCAGGCTGTCGTCGATCGAGATCGCCTTGATACGGCCCTTGGCGCTCGCAGTGATGCGGACGAGTCCGCCACCCGAGATGCCTTCGACCTCGACGCTGTCGAGCTTCGCCTGCGCCTCCGCCATCTGCGCCTGCACGGTTTCGGCGGCTTGCTGCGCCGCCTTGAGCATTTCTTCCATCGATTTCATGGAGCGGACCTATGCCGCGTCTCGTCGCCCTCGACAAGCCTCGCGTCGGGAAAAGCCGCCAATGCGGCCTTGACGACGGGCAGTTCGCGGATGCGCTGGTCGTTGTCGGCGAGCGTCGCGGCGCGCACCTGCCCGAGGCTCGGCCGCCCCTCGCCCTCGCCGGTCCGCACCTGCCAGCGACTGCCGGTGGCCGAAAGCAAGGCGTCCCCAAGGTCGCGCGCGAAGCCGCCGTCGAGCGCTGCGACGGGGACAAAGACGATCGCGCCGGGTTCGAGGGTGATGATCCGCAGATGATCGTGCACGTCGACCGCGAGCCGATGATTGCCAGTGCTTTCGAGCAATTGATGAATTTGCGCCACGGTGAGCGCCGAAGCGGGTGTCTCGGCGGGCGGCACGGTTTCAGCGGCGACCGGTTCGGGCGCCTGCGCGGTCGCATCCTGCGCCGGCGCGGCGGGCGCAGGCAGTGGCGTCGCGGGGAAATGGCCGATTTCGAGCAGCTTCGCGAGTTCGCCCGGATCGGGCATCGCGGCGGCATAGATCACCCGCAGCAGCAGCATTTCCAGATGCTCGAGCGGATTGTTGGCGCGCAGCACCTCGTCATGGCCTTTGAGCAGCAATTGCCACAGCCGGTTGAGCGGCGCGAAGCCCAGCTTCTGCGCCCAGTCGCCGATCCGTTCGCGGTCGGCCTCGGCGAGCGCGGGATCGTCGTGGCGCGACACCTTGGCCAGCGTGATCGCGTGGGCCAGGTCCATCAGCCCGCGCACCATCGCGACGGGTTCGATGCCCAGCGCATATTGGCCGCGCGCGAGGTCGATCGCCCCGCCGGAATCGCCCTCAAGGATCGTCGCCATCAAATTCGCGATCGACGAGCGGTCCGACAGGCCGAGCATGACCCGCACCTGCGCCGCGCCGATCATCCCGCCGCCATCCAGATCGGCGTGCGCGATCGCCTGGTCGAGGATCGACAGACCGTCGCGCACTGAGCCTTCGGCGGCGTTGGCGATCAGCCAGATCGCGGGCGCTTCGGCCTCGACGCCTTCTTTTTGCAGGATCGAGCTGAAATGGCTGAACAGCATGTCGGGGGTGATGCGGCGCAGGTCGAAGCGCTGGCAGCGCGACAGCACCGTCACCGGCACCTTGTTGACTTCGGTGGTGGCGAACAGGAATTTGACGTGCGGCGGCGGTTCTTCGAGCGTTTTCAAGAGCGCATTGAACGCGTTGCGCGAAAGCATGTGCACTTCGTCGATAATGTAGATCTTGTAGCGCGCCGACACCGCTGCGTAGCGCACCGCTTCGATGATCTCGCGCACGTCGTCGACGCCGGTGTTCGACGCGGCGTCCATCTCGATCACGTCGATATGGCGGCCCTCGGTGATCGCGCGGCATGGTTCGCAGATGCCGCAGGGATCGATCGTCGGCCCGCCCTGCCCGTCGGGACCGATGCAGTTCAGCGCCTTGGCGATCAGCCGCGCGGTCGAGGTCTTGCCGACCCCGCGCACCCCGGTCATCAGAAAGGCGTGCGCCAGCCGGTCGCGCGCGATCGCATTGCCGAGCGTGCGCACCATCGCGTCCTGACCGATCAGTTCGGCAAAGGTTTGCGGGCGATATTTACGCGCGAGGACGCGGTAGGGGCCGCTCGAAGCGGGCGCCGCGGTGGTCGGCAAATCCATGCCCAGCATCGGTGGTTCATCGTCGGCGGAATCGCTCATGCAATCCGTATTAGGGACGGTGGGCGCGCTTGTCGAAGGGGGAAATGGGTGGGAGCCGGAACGACCCGCGGCGAATTCGTTGCGGCTGCTTCCTTCCGGACCTGACCGGGTTGGCGAAGACCACGTCCGCCCGACTCCCGCGGCGCATATGGCGGCCGCGGGGACGAAAATCAAGCATCGTCAGAGGCCGCCTTCGGCGACGGCTTTCAGATAGGCGTGGATCGCGGCGATTTCGGCATCGGTGAAATGGCTGTACCGACCTTGCGCGACCTCCGCCATCAGCCCGAGCTTGCGTCCGCCCGCCGGAACACCCGTACGAAGCAGGCGCACGAAATCCTTCAGCTCATAAGAACCGGCAATTCTGATATCGGGCCGTTCTGCCTTGACCAGGCCTTGCTTTCCGCCGCGCAGGTCCATTTCGTGGCACTCGACGCAAGTTGCGCGAACCATATAGCGTGCGAGCCGATGCTCCGGCCCCGCGTCGGGGGGCCATGTCTTTCCTTCACGCTCGACACCAACGGCAGAGGAGTAATATTCGCCCTTCGCCATTTCCGCCTTCAATATTGGCCCGAAGGTCGGCAGCGGATGCGCCTCGCCCTGTTTTGGACGGCTACGGATATAGGCGACCAGCGCGTTCATGTCGGCGTCGGCGATCTGGGTGAAGAGGCGCGACGGCATATCCCAGAGCGGCGTACCGTCGGGTTTCTTTCCTTCGGCAATGACGCGTTTCAGTTCGGAATCATTATAGCTCGCGGCCGACACGGTCAGATTGGCGGTCCAAAGCCTGCCATAACCGGCTTCACTCCAGTCCTCGCCGGTTAGGTCCTTGCCGTGGCAGCCCGAACAGCCGAGGATGATCGACAGGCGCTCGCCATGCTTGACGGGATCGGGCGAGAGTTTTGCAAAGGCGACAGGTGGCTCGCGCTTTTCATCGGGCGCGCCGCATGCAGCCAACAACGCCAAAGCAGATAGTGCCAATCCCCGCATCGCTTCATCTCCCCGATCAAGACGCTCCGAATTCCCCCGCGACGTCCGTTCGCATCAGCGCGGCCCCTGCATATTGCGGCTTTCGGACGGGATATGGACGGTCAGCCCGTCCATCGCCTCGGTCAGCAATATCTGGCACGCAAGGCGGCTGGTGCGCCGCGCGCCGGCGGCGAGGTCGAGCATATCCTCTTCCATCTCGCTTGCCAGCGGCAGGCGATCAAAATCCTCTTTCGCGACGATGACATGGCAGGTCGAGCAGGCCATCTGACCCTCGCAAGTCCCTTCGAGCGGCATCAGATGCGCTTGCGCGACGTCGAGCAGGATCGAACCCGGCGCGGCCTCGACCTCGGTCCGTCCCTTGCCGTCGGCGTGGATGAAGGTGACGCGCATCAATTGCCCCCCTGCAGTCGTGCGGCCTGTTTGATCGCGTCGAGTCCGTCGCGCAACTCAGCCTCGGTCGTGTAACGGCCCCAGCCGAGACGGATCGAAGCGCGCGCGGCGGCTTCGCTCACGCCCATCGCGCGCAGCACATGGCTGACCTTACCCGACCCGCTGCCGCACGCGCTGCCAAGCGAGAAGGCAATATTGCGCGCGTCGGACATCAGGCGGAGACCGTTGACGCCTTCGCGGCGGACATTGAGATTGCCGTGATAGCGATGCGCCGCCGACCCGTTGATCGTCCATTCGGGCAGCATGTCGCGCGCGATCGACCAGAGGTGTTCGATATGCGCTGCGTCTGCATCGAACCGCTCGGCCGCAAGCGCCGCCGCGGCGCCAAAACCGGCGCAGAGCGCGGGCGAGACGGTGCCCGAACGCATGCCCTGTTCCTGCGCGCCGCCGAACATCAACGGTGGCAGGTCGACCCCGTCCCTGATCCACAGCGCGCCAATGCCCTTGGGTCCGTGGATTTTGTGCGCCGAGATGGCGATCAGGTCGGGGCCGTCGGGAATGGCGACGCGGCCATAGCCCTGCACCGCGTCGCAGAGCAGCAGGCTGTTTTTCGCATGCGCCGCAGCGACGAAATCACCGACCGGCTGGATGGTGCCGACTTCGTTGTTCACCAGCATCGCCGCGACGATGCCGTTTTCGGGAATCAACGCGGCGTCGGGCGCCAGCGCGACACCCTCGCCATCGACCGGCAGGATGGTCGCGTTCAACCGTTCGAGGCATTGCAGCGACGCGGCATGTTCGATGCTCAGCCCCGCAACCCCGTCGGGCATGACCTCGGCGCCGCGCAGCAGCGCCCAGTTGAGCGCCTCGGTCGCGCCCGAGGTGAAGAAGACCCGTCCGTCTTTGGGCAGCAGCGCCGCGACCTGATCGCGCGCGACTTCGACTGCGGCGGCGGCGGCGCGGCCGCCTTTGTGCGAACTCGACGGATTGGCGAAACCGTCGCCGTCGCCGGGACCCGCCAGCCAGCGCAGCATCGCTTCGCGCGCCTCGGGAGCGAGCGGGGTGGTCGCCTGATAATCGAGGTAGATCATGGGCGGCATCTGCCCTCTAATCCCGGTCGTGTCGAGCGGCGGAAAATGGAAAGCGCGCGCAGCCTTATTGCGAGCGATTCGCAAAAGTTGCAACTTGCTACTCATTTTCTATATAGGCCGCGCCTTCGCTCCGCCACCCCGCCGCTCCGGCGATTCGGCTCCGAGCCCAAAACATAAGAGGTGCGCCCATGCCCGACGTGATTTTCCCCGGCCCCGAAGGCCGTATCGAAGGCCGTTTCTCGCCCCCGCCGCGCCCGCGCGCGCCGGTCGCGCTGATCCTGCACCCGCATCCGCAGGGCGGCGGCACGATGAACGACCGCATCACGCAGGCGATGTACAAGAGCTTCGTTGCGCGCGGCTTCGCGGTGCTGCGCTTCAACTTCCGCGGCGTCGGCCGCAGCCAGGGCACGTTCGACAACGGCATCGGCGAGTTGAGCGATGCCGCGTCGGCGCTCGACTGGGTGCAGTCGATCCACCCCGAGGCGCAGACGACCTGGATCGCGGGCTTCAGCTTCGGCGCGTGGATCGGCATGCAATTGCTGATGCGTCGCCCCGAAATCCGCGGCTTCCTGTCGGTGGCGCCGCCGGCGAACATGTACGACTTCAGCTTCCTCGCCCCCTGCCCCTCCTCCGGCATCATCGTCGCGGGCGGCCAGGACGAGATCGTGCCGCCGAGCGCGGTGCAGAAGCTGGTCGACAAGCTGCGCACGCAAAAGGGCATCACCATCCATCACGACGAGATCCCGCGCGCCAATCACTTTTTCGAGCATGAGCTCGACCAGTTGATGAAGTCGCTCGATAACTATTTGGATATGCGGCTCGCTCCCGATTCGCCGATCCGCTGAGGCGTCAATCGAGCAGGCCTGCCTGCTCGATCATCGCGGCGGGCATATAGACGAGCAGGATCAGCGCGAGTTCGCCGCAGATGACGGCGGCGATCGCGCGAATCCACCCGCCGCGCCCTTCGCCGGCGTAAAATTGGCGCACGGCAAAGATCGTGAAACCGAGGCCGAATGTGAGACGCACCAGATTGCGCCCGATGCTGCGGTCGGCGAGGAACAATTGCATCGTCAGGTCGGCGGCCACGACCAGCAGGGTTGCCTGCGCCAAGACATAGAGCCGCATCACCATCGTGCCGAACAGTCCGGCGGACGCGCCGCGATAAAATATGAAATGGAGCACGAGCGCGGAAATCAAGGCCGATAGCAGCGGCATGATCAGCGGTTCGTTCTGCAGCATCTCGATCACCGAGAGATCGGTCTTGGTGCTCCCCGGCAGGAAACGCGCGCGCAGGGCGATGTTCAGGGTGAGCGCCACCGCGATATAGGGCACCGCCTTGACGAGGATATCGCGGTCGCTCTCGATATAACGGCGGATCAACACGCCCGGCCGGCGAAACAGCCCGATCAGCGTGTGCAAAACGCCCTTTTCCCACCAAATCTCGACGAGCTCGTTCACGACCGTGTGGCGGTTGATCGGTTCGGGGCGCAAATCCTTGCCGCAGTCGGGACAAAAGCGCCCATCGCCGCGGTGGACGCAGTCGTCGCTCATTCGGCGCCGCTGCTCGCTGACGTTTCCTTGACCGGCACCAGCCAGACCGCGACATTGGCGAACATCACGAGCGCCGCGACGAGCATCAGCAGCGCACGGCGCCGATCGCCCTTGCGGAAAATATAGATGGCGCCCCCGGTCAAAACGGCCCCGGTGAGCATCAGCACGGACATGATCGTGTCGGACATGGCGAGGCTTTATCGGCTGCGTCACAAATTTGCCACCTCGCTTATGGCCATATGCAGCGCCTTCGCCTAAAGGCCGCTCATCGATTCCCTCCAGCCTTGCGGGAGCCGCATCATGCGCATCGCCATTGCCTCCGATCACGCCGCTTATGAGCTGAAAGCCCAGCTTGCGGACTGGCTGCGCGAGAAGGGCCACGAGGTCGAGGACCTGGGCACCAACGGCCCCGACAGCGTCGATTATCCCGATTACGGCTATCGCTTGGCCGATGCGGTCGCGAGCGGCCGCGTCGAAAAGGGCGTCGCGCTCTGCGGTTCGGGCATCGGCATCTCGATCTCGGTCAACCGCAACCCGGCGTGCCGCTGCGCGCTGGTCAGCGAACCGCTGTCGGCCAGCCTGTCGCGCCAGCACAATGACGCGAACGTCATCGCGATGGGTGCACGGCTGACCGGTGTTGACATGGCGAAGGCGTGTCTCGACGCGTTCCTGACCACCGATTTCGCCGGCGACCGCCACGCGCGCCGCGTCGACAAGCTTTCCAAGCCTCCCTTCAATTTGGCCCAACTGGAGACCAGCCGATGACCACAGACACGCTCGCCAAGCCCATCAAATCGGCCGGATATTTCACCGACGGCGTCGACACGGTCGACCCTGCGGTCGCAGCGGCGATGAAACATGAAATGGAGCGCGAACAATATCAGATCGAGCTGATCGCCTCGGAAAACATCGTCTCCAAGGCGGTACTCGAAGCGCAGGGGTCGGTGTTCACCAACAAATATGCCGAGGGCTATCCGGGCCGCCGCTATTATCAGGGCTGCGCGCCGTCGGACGAGGTCGAGACGCTGGCGATCGACCGCGCCAAGAAATTGTTCGACTGCAATTTCGCCAACGTCCAGCCGCACTCGGGCGCGCAGGCGAATGGCGCGGTGATGCTGGCGCTGACCAAGCCCGGCGCGACTATCCTCGGCATGAGCCTCGACGCCGGCGGTCACCTGACCCACGGCGCCCCGCCCGCGATGTCGGGCAAATGGTTCAACGCGGTGCAATATGGCGTGCGCCCCGACGACCATCTGGTCGACTTCGACCAAGTCGAGGCGCTGGCGAAGGAACATCGCCCCGCCCTCATCATCGCGGGCGGCTCGGCCTACCCGCGCACGCTCGACTTCGCGCGCTTCCGCGCCATCGCCGATGACGTCGGCGCGCTGCTGATGGTCGACATGGCGCATTTCGCCGGCCTCGTCGCCGGCGGCGCCCACCCCTCGCCGATGGAGCATGCGCATGTCGTCACCACGACGACGCACAAGACGCTGCGCGGCCCGCGCGGCGGCATGATCCTGACCAACGACGAAGCGATCGCCAAGCGCATCAATTCGGCGGTCTTCCCCGGCCTGCAGGGCGGCCCGCTGATGCACGTCATCGCCGCCAAGGCGGTCGCCTTCGGCGAGGCGCTGCGCCCCGAATTCAGGGATTATGCCAAGGCGACGATCGCCAATGCGCAGGCGCTCGCGAACCGGCTGAAGGCGCGCGGCGCCGATGTCGTGGCGGGCGGCACCGACACGCATCTCGCGCTGATCGACCTGCGCCCGCTCGGCATCACCGGCCGCGACGCCGACGAGGCGCTCGAGCGCTCGGCGATCACCTGCAACAAGAATGGCGTGCCCTTCGACCCGCTGCCCCCGGTCAAGACCAGCGGCATCCGCGTCGGCTCGCCCGCCGGCACCACCCGCGGCTTCGGCATCGCCGAGTTCGAGGACATTGGCGACATGGTCGCCGACGTGCTCGAAGCGCTGCGCGACAAGGGCGAGCATGGCGACGCCGATGTCGAGGCCGATGTCCGCAAGCGCGTCCGCGCTTTGTGCGAACGCTTCCCGATCTACGAAGGCTGAACCCATGGCACGTCCCAATCCCGAAGAGCCGACGCTGGTCGAAGTCGCGATCGAAGAGGTCAAGGCGATGGGCAAGCAGGGGATGCAGCATCCTTCGACGAAGCCCGTGCTGACCGGCGGCGCGATCGGCGCCGTCGCGGGGATCGTGCTGCCCGTCATCAGCTGGCCGGTCGGCCTGTTCGCGGGCGCCGCGATCGCGCTTTACAGCCGGGTGAAACGCTGACCGATGCGTTGTCCCTATTGCGGCCATGAAGACAGCCAGGTGAAGGACAGCCGTCCGACCGAGGACGGCGCGGCAATCCGGCGGCGGCGGCAATGCGAGGATTGCGGCGCCCGCTTCACCACCTTCGAGCGGATCCAGTTGCGCGAAGTCGCGGTGCTCAAGGCCGACGGCGGCCGCGAGCCGTTCGACCGCGAGAAATTGATGCGCAGCGTCCAGATCGCCTGCCGCAAGCGCCCGATCGACGCCGCGCGCATCGAGCGGCTGGTGTCGGGTATCCAGCGCCAGCTCGAAACCTCGGGCGACAACGAGGTCAAGGCATCGCAGATCGGCGGCATGGTGATGGAAGCGCTCAAGGGCTTCGACAGCGTGGCCTATATCCGCTTCGCCAGCGTCTATCGCGAATTCACCGAGGCCAAAGATTTCGAGGAGTTCGCCTCGACGATCAACGAGGCGGCGCACAAGGGGTGAACAAGGAAATCGCCCCCGACGCCGCCCCGCTCCCCATCATCGTCCTCGTCCGCCCGCAGCTCGGCGAGAATATCGGCAAGGCGGCACGCGCGATGCTCAATTTCGGGCTGACCGAATTGCGGCTGGTGACCCCGCGCGACGGCTGGCCCAACCCCGACGCCGGCCCCGCCGCGTCGGGCGCCGATATCGTGCTAGCCGAGGCGCAGGTGTTCGCCAGCCTCGCCGAGGCGACCGCCGACTGCACGCACATCTATGCGACCACCGTCCGCAAGCGCGGCGTGATCAAACCCGTGCTGACCCCCGAAGCCGCGGCGCGGCAGGTTCATGCGACGGCCGGACGCTCGGCCTTCGTTTTCGGCGCCGAGCGGTCGGGGCTGGAGACCGACGATGTCGCGCTGGCGCACAGCATCGTCACCGTGCCGATCAATCCCGAATTCGGATCGCTCAACCTGGCACAGGCGGTGATCCTGCTCGCCTATGAATGGTCGAAGGGTCAGGATCTGGCGCAGCCGCCCGTCGCGGAACTCGCGCCGACCGCCGAGCATGCCGAATATGAAGAACTGATCCAGCATTTCGTGCGCGATCTCGACGCAGCAGGCTATTTCTTTCCCGAAAACCGTCGCGCGGCGACGCTCCGAACATTACGCACCACGCTCACCAAGACGGGCTGGTCGTACAATGATATCAGGATGATGCACGGCATCATAACGGCTCTTGGCCGAACGCCGAAAAACCGTTAAGGAGCGCCAAATCGTTTCAGGAGTTACTTTCCCATGATGACCCTCATCCTGTCGCTTGCACTCGCCGCCGCGGCCGCCGAAACCCCGCCCGCCGACGGAGCGACGACCGCCCAGCCCGCGAAGCCCGAAAAGCCGAAAAAGATCTGCAAGGCCACCAAGATGACCGGCAGCTCGATCGGCCGCCGCGTCTGCAAGACCCAGGAACAGTGGGACGCCAGCCAGTCCGCGAACATCGATGCGATCAACCAAGGCTATAAGCAGAATGTCGGCGTCGGCGATTCGCCGCTTGGCGGCGGCGGCAACAACTAAGCGCATCGCTCAGCAAACCCATCGATTGAAAAGGCGGTCCATGCGTTTCGCTTGGCCGCCTTTACTCATACCCCCTTCCACGACTGGACAAGCTGTCCGCATCACGGATAGCATCGACCTCATGAATCGGCTCGGGGAATTGGCCGGCATATGGAGAGGTCCTGTCGGCCATATTCGCTAGGAGTTTGACTACCCATGATGACATTGCTGCTCTCTCTCGCCCTGGCCGCCGCCGGGACGACCGGTCCGGATACCGCCGAACGCCCAGCGAGCGGACAGGCTGCCAAGCCGGCGAAACCCAAGAAGGTCTGCGAACGGATCGAGTCGACGGGCAGCAGCGTGCCCAAGAAGGTCTGCCGCACCGTGCAAGCGCCGAAGGCCGCAATCGACGCCGCCAACACGGTTCCGGAAAAGCCCGCGGGCAACAGCACCAACTGATCGCGGCGGGTCAGGCCGGATCGGTACGAATCCGGTCCCAGCGGACCATCTCATACGCGATCGACTGTTCGACCAGTTCGTCCCACACCGCACGCAGCCGCGCGGGCTCCAGCCCGGCGGCTTCGGCTTCGCGCGCCACATTGTCGAGCACCTGCGCCTTGCGCGGCTCGTCGCGGACGACATTGCGGTCGGTCTTGATGCGCGCTGCGGCGTCCATATAGCCGAAACGGCGAACCAGCAGCGCGACGAGTTCGCGGTCGACCTCGTCGACCCCGGCACGGACGTCGATCATCGTTTCGCACTGTTCGGGAGATTTGGCAGCGGTCATGCGCGCTGGCTTTAGCGGCTTTTTCCCGCCTGTCGAGCCGGCGCGGCAATGCTTGACTTTCCCCACTGCCCCGTCTAACCGCGCGCCTTCGCAATGGACCCCGCACCCCGGTGAAGCGGCGGTCGCATATGGCATCTGCCCATATGGTGCGACCCGGGAACCGCCGAAATCCTTCGGCACACAGCATATTGGAGACGACAAATGTCGAAGCGCCAGAGCGCCAAGTATAAACTCGACCGCCGGATGGGCGAAAACATCTGGGGTCGCCCCAAGAGCCCGGTCAACCGCCGCGAATATGGCCCCGGCCAGCACGGCCAGCGCCGCAAGGGCAAGGTGTCCGATTTCGGCATCCAGCTCCGCGCGAAGCAGAAGCTGAAGGGCTATTACGGCGACATCACCGAGAAGCAGTTCAAGAAGAACTATTTCGAAGCGTCGCGCATGAAGGGCGATACCGGCCAGAACCTGATCGGCCTGCTCGAGCGCCGCCTCGACGCGGTCGTCTATCGTTCGAAGTTCACCCCGACGATCTTCTCGGCGCGCCAGCTCGTCAGCCACGGCCACGTCTATGTGAACGGCGTGAAGTGCAACATCGCGAGCCGCCTCGTGAAGCCGGGCGACGAAATCACCCTCGGCAAGAAGGCGCAGGAAATGGCGCTGGTCGCCGAAGCGCAGAGCCTGCCCGAGCGCGACCTGCCCGAATATCTCGCCATCGACGGCACCAAGGCGACCTATGTCCGCGTTCCGACGCTCGACGAAGTGCCTTATCCGGTGAAAATGGAACCGAATCTGGTCGTCGAATTCTATTCGCGCTGATCCGGCGGTTCATCGCAGGATACAAAAGGGGCGGTCCGCAGGCGGGCCGCCCTTTTTCCGTTGGGCGACGAGCCCCGAATATTCGAGTTGATGTTAGTCAGAAGCCTATATTGATTCCAAACATCGCCTCTGAGCTGATATCTTCCCCAATGCCTGCTTTGCGCCTCCAATCAAACTTCGGTGTGGGGATTTGATCGCTACAAAGCTACCGCGTTTCTGATGACTATTATGTCTGCTTCCGGCGATGAAGGCTAAGTCCAGGGCATCATGAAGTTGGATAGGGCGACGTACGGGTAATGGACAGTGCCCTAAGGGATAAGTCGGTGGCGGTTGCCGGCCTTATCCCAGCTTCGCAAGGATCACTGACGCCGCCGGCAGCGCCAAGGCAAGGAGGGTCGGCAGGCGATAGTGGGCACGCTTTGGATCGCACCGGAGCGACCAGATCACCGCCGAACTGCCCATCATTGCGAGCAGGAGAGTGGCGCCAATAGCGAGGATGATCTGGGCAGCGGGATCCATCAATCAGACTCCTCGATGATACGCCTGATGGCGGCAGCACTATGGCCTCCGGCCTGCAACTCACGAACGCGCTCCAAGCGTTTTCGGTGCGCGATCTGGACATCCGACGGCGGCAGTTCGTGAATGAGAATGGGCTGGACACTCTCGCCCCAGACATGGGCGAAGATCGCCTCGGGCGCGAGGAAGAGGCCGCTTCGGATCCGGTCCTCATTTTTGCCCAAGATGGCATCTTGGCCGGATACGAAAACAAAGCGGAGACCACCGTCCTCGAGCGGAATCACGACCCATTCCTGACTGCCCCAAGTGCCGATGCGGCCGTCGTAGACATATCGATATGCGCTCTGGTTGAGGTCGATGAACAATTGGAGCGGGAGGCGGTCCTCCTCTTTCAGACGCGCGGCAAACGCTGTGATGTTTGAGACTTCATCATGAAAATTGTGGATGTCGAAGGCTGCGGAATCGAGGATGTCCTGCTCCGACATCGCGAGCCGGTCCGGCTTTTTGACGGCGTCGCGCGTACCGAAACGCTCGTCCCAGCTCTGCGTCCGCACCTCGACCTCTCGCCCGGCGCGGTAGTGCTGGAGGTCGGAATGCACAGTGAGCGCATCGTACAGGCCTAGGAAGTTGCATTCCGCTCCGAGCGCTAGCTCGGTGCCGCGTTGCAGAAGGGCCGCCATTTCGCGGAGAACGGCGATGTTCACGCCGAAGCGTCGCATCTCGAACAGCACCGCGGCGATATTTACCTGGAAGATATCGAACTTGCGATGGCGGCCTTTCCCGGCACCGCCGCGTGAAGGGACCAAGAGACCACNAAAGTCGATCTCGAGATACTGCATATGGCCTCGGGCACGCCAATAAAGGTCCATGAGTCCTTTGTAAAGGTCTATCGGTCTTTTGTTAGTTTGCGGCGATGAAAGGTTCGGATGGTGCTCGAGTCATCAGCCTGACTGGGCTGCGACGTCTCGCGGCGCTGGGGATCCCCATCGTCCATACCTTGCTCAGGCCCGTCGGCGCGGCATACCGGGATCTGGCATCTTGTAGTGAGTGCTGTCGGGCTTGCATCGCACAGACCAGATGATGGCGGGCAGAGAGCGCATCAGTTCCCGGATGGCGATACATCCGACAATCAGCAGCAGTTCGGTCATTGGGAAACTCCTGAATTAATCTGAGCGCAGTGTCATTTGTCACTGAAGCGCGTTACCGCCGTCAGATAGCCGATTTCTGGTGGACAGAATCCCATCCGCCAGCCGATGTTCTCGATGGAATCACTAGCCTCGGTCCGCTTGCGGCTCGAGTTGATACTGGACAGTGAAACCGCCAATCTACGGCTTTGCACACCGATTTTCCGCTTTGTGTTTTGTAGGAAGAATGTACTAGCACGGTGCTCAAGGACAGGTCTGTCCGAGCAATAAACCAAGAACGGTCAGTTCCGTCCGGGGCGAACGGCTGAGGTTGGCGCGTTGTCATCGCCGCTCGCCTAGAAGAGCAAACATTCTCGCCCATATGCTCGGAAGCCGCGATCTTGGATTTCTAAATTGGTGTCCGCTTTCCCGATGCGGACTGTGGAAGCGGACGTTCTCTTAGCGACCAATCCAAATCATTCGTCGAATAACCGCCATCTGGCATCCAAAACACGCTGTCCGAAAGCCAGCCAATCCGATGTCAACGCACGGTTCGCAGCCCCCCGCCCTTGCATCCCCCTGCCCCGGCTGGCACAAGCCCGGTCGTCGCAAACGAAACCATTCAAGGACATTCCATGCTGCGTTCCCCCCGATCCGCCGCGGCCTTCGCGGCCCTTCTGTCGCTTGCCGCATGCGGCGGCGGCGACAAGACGGCAACCGATACCGCCGCCACCGCCATCCCCGACGTCCAGATCCCCGAACTGTCGCTGAAGACGCTTCAGGACGTGACCAAGGAATTGTCGTCCGACGCCTATGAAGGTCGCGCGCCGGGGACGCCGGGCGAGGAAAAGACCGTCGCCTATATCATCAAGAAATATGAGGAAGCGGGCCTGAAGCCCGGCAACAACGGCCAATGGACGCAGGACGTGCCGCTGGTCGAGATCACCGCGCAGAACGCGACGCCGCTGTCCTTCACCGGCGGCAAGACCCCGGTGACCGCGCAATATGCGAAGGACTATGTCGCGTTCAGCTATCGCGTGACGCCCAAGACCGCGATCAAGGACAGCGATGTCGTCTTCGTCGGTTACGGCATCAACGCCCCCGAAAAGGGCTGGAACGACTATGCCGGGCTTGATGTGAAGGGCAAGACCGTCGTCGTCCTCGTCAACGATCCCGACTGGCAGACCAAGGAAGCCAAGGGCGAATTCAACGGCCGCGCGATGACCTATTATGGCCGCTGGTCCTATAAATATGAGGAAGCCGCACGGCAGGGCGCCGCGGCGGTGCTGATCGTCCACGACACCGAACCCGCCGCCTATGGCTGGAACGTCGTCGAATCGAGCAACACCGGCACCCAATATCTCGCCGAGAGCAAGGACGGCGGCGCCAGCCAGACCGTCGCCAACGGCTGGATCCAGCTTGCCAAGGCCAAGGAACTCTTTGCGAGCGCCGGCCTGGATTTCGACAAGCTGCGCGACGCGGCGAAGGTCAAGGGCTTCAAGTCCGTCGCGCTGACCGGCGTGAAGGCGAACTTCTCCTTCGACAACCAGATCGCCAAGAAGATGTCGCGCAACGTCATCGGCGTGCTGCCGGGCGCCAAACGTCCCGACGAATATGTGCTCTACACCGGCCATTGGGATCATCTGGGCCGCTGCACCCCGGTCGCGGGCGACGACATCTGCAACGGCGCCGTCGACAATGCGAGCGGCATCGCCGGCCTGGTGACGCTGGCGCAGGCGTTCAAGACCGCCGGCGCGCCCGACCGGAGCATCGTGTTCCTCGCGGTCACGGCCGAGGAATCGGGCCTGCTCGGCTCGAAATTCTACGCCGAAAACCCGATCTTCCCGCTCGCCCAGACCGTCGGCGGGGTGAATATGGACGCGCTCAACGCGGTCGGCCCGACGAAGGACATCGTCGTCGTCGGCGGCGGCAAGTCCGAACTCGACGCCTATGTCGAAAAGCTCGCCAAAATGAGCAACCGCGTGATCAAGGCCGAACCGACCCCCGAAAAGGGTTTCTATTACCGGTCGGACCATTTCAGCTTCGCCAAGCTCGGCGTCCCGATGTTCAACTTCGGCAGCGGCGACGACCTGGTCGTCGGCGGGGTCGAGGCGGGCAAGAAGGCCTCCGAAGACTATGAAAAGAACCGCTATCACGCGCCGGGCGACGAATATGAGGCGATCACCAACTGGGACGGCATGATGTCGGACCTGCGCCTCTATTATGCCGCAGGGCGGATGCTGGCGATGACCGACGCCTGGCCGAACTGGGTCGAGGGCGACGAATTCCGCGCCGCCCGCGACAAGTCGCGCGCCGGCAAGTAACGACGACAACCGCTCCTCCGCGGTTGCGGGGGGCTTCAAGTTCCGGCAATCCAGAATGGCAGAGGCCGTTCTGGATTGCTGCGTTCTGGATGACACGGTCGATGCCGCCGGCATCGAGGCAGAGGACCTTCACGCGATGACATTGCGCATGCCCGCCGAGTGGGCGCCCCACGACGCCGTCTGGATCGGCTTTCCCCATATGGCCGAGGAATGGGCGGGGCAGATCGAGGCGGCGCGGCGTGATGTCGCCGCTTTCGCCAACGCCGTCCATGACGGCGGGCGCGGCGAAAAAGTGCATCTTCTCGTCCGCGACCATGACAATGCCGATATCGCCGAGGCGCTCGTCGATGAGGGCGTGCAGTTGTTCGTCGTACCCTTCGGCGATATCTGGCTGCGCGACACAGGCCCCATAATCGTCGGCACCGGCACGGGGCGCGAGGCACGCAATTTCGACTTCAACTGGTGGGGCAACAAGTTCGTGATGCCCGGCGACCGGGAGATCGGTGCGATCCTGGCCGCGCACGCGGACCTGCCGACGCAGCACCTCGACTGGGTGCTCGAAGGCGGCGGCATCGACGTCGACGGCGCGGGCCTGTGCGTCACCACCGAAGAATGCCTGCTCAACAGCAACCGCAACCCGTCGCTGACCCGCGAAGACATATCGGTGCGGCTGCACCAGTCGCTCGGGATCGAGCGGCTGCTGTGGCTCGGCGATGGGCTGATCGGCGACCATACCGACGGGCATGTCGATAATCTGGCGCGTTTCGTCGGCGAAGGGCGGCTGGCACTGCCCGTCGCGGCGGGCGATGACGACCCCAATGCGGCGATCTACGCCGACGCCCGCGCCCGCGCCGCGGCGTTCGGCGGGATCGAGATCGTCGACCTCCCCTCGCCGGGCCGGGTCGAATTGGACGGCGAGATCGCGGCGGCGAGCTATATGAACTTCTACATCGGCAACAGCGTCGTCGTCGTGCCGACCTATGGCGTCGCGAACGACGCGGCGGCGGTCGACGCGCTCGCCGCGCTCTTCCCCGATCGCCGCGCGGTCGGGGTGCCCGCGCTTGGCATCATCGCCGGCGGCGGCAGCTTCCACTGCTCGAGCCAGCAGGTGCCGCAATGATCAGCACATTACTTGCGATTCCGCTGTTATTTAACGGCGGACTGGCGTTGTCGCCGGTGTATGCCGTCCGGCGGCAGTCCGACAAATCGCAAGAGCCGTTTTACGTCTCATACCCACTCGAGCCGTTGCGCGATCGCGTCGAAGGAGATTCATCCTTCGAGGTACGCGGGGACAAAAAAGGGCAGCCCAAGAACTGCAAAATCACGTCTTCTTCGGGCCATCCCTCGTTGGACAAGGAAACCTGCAAGCAGGCGATGAAACGCGCCCGATGGGTCGTCGATCCGAACGTCAAAGAATATGTCTACTCGGATACCTTGCAGTGGCGGCTTGACTATTCTCCGCCTGCGGGGGCTATCCTTGGATATTATCCGGAGCTTCGATATCCCTCTGGGGCACTCAATGCGGGCACTGAGGGAGTTTCCAAGGTTGAAATCGCCATTGATTCGAACGGAGCGCCAAAATCCTGCAAGATCATTCAATCTGCCGGTCGGTCCGACCTCGACAAGGCCACTTGCGACTGGTTTATGCAGCAGGCCGGTTTCCGGTCTAACTTGGACGACAATGGAAAGCCGCAGCCAGTCGTTATACAGTCTATTAACTGGACAATGTCGGCACCACCGTTTCCAATTCCATAGCGAGCCGCCTGCCCCATGACCCGCTCCCTTACCGTCGCCGCCCTCCAGTTGCCCCTGCCCGGCCCCGTCGCGCCGAATATCGACGCCGTGACCGCACTCGTTGAGGAAGCGGCCGCGAAGGGCGCGCAGGTAATCTTGCCGCCCGAACTCTTCGAAGGCCCTTATTTCTGTCAGGTCGAGGATGAGGCGCTGTTCGCCTCCGCGCACCCGACCGCAGAGCATCCGAGCGTCGTGGCGATGCAGGCGCTCGCGGCGAAGCTGAAGGTCGCGATCCCGACGAGCTTTTTCGAGCGCGACGGTCATCATTATTACAACACCCTCGCGATGATCGGTCCCGATGGGGCGATCATGGGCACCTATCGCAAGAGCCACATCCCCGACGGCCCGGGCTATGAAGAGAAATATTATTTCCGCCCCGGCAACACGGGGTTCAAGGTGTGGGACGTGTTCGGCGCGCGGATCGGCGTCGGGGTGTGCTGGGACCAATGGTATCCCGAATGCGCGCGCGCGATGGCGTTGATGGGCGCGGAACTGCTGTTCTATCCGACCGCGATCGGCAGCGAGCCGTATGACGCCGACCTCGACACCAGCCGCATGTGGCGCCGTGCGATGCAGGGCCATGCGGTGTCGAACTGCATGCCGGTGATCGCCGCGAACCGCATCGGGACCGAAGGTGGGGCAAACTTCTATGGTCACAGCTTCATCAGCGACGAATGGGGCGATCTGAAGCAGGAATTTGGCGCTGGTGAAACCGGCGTATTGATCGAGACGATCGACCTCGACCGCGCGGCGAAGCATCGGGCGGGGATGGGGTTCTTTCGCGATCGTCGCCCACATCTCTATGGTCGGCTGGTCGAAGATATCTGAACAACAGGCTGCAGGGGGCGCTGAAATCATGGAAATTCCCGACGACATCTTTACCGAACCCGAGGATGTCGATCCCGAGACGCTTGCCAATCTGGGGCCGCTCGCGCGGCTCGCCGGGATCTGGGAAGGCCAGCGCGGGGTCGATATCAATCCCAAGGCGGATGGCCCTGAAACACGGGACTATTATGAGCGGATCGAGATGCAGCCGATCGACCCGCAGGCGAACGGCCCGCAGCTTTTCTATGGCCTGCGCTATCACCTCCACGTCAACACGCGCGAGGAGGATATCAGCTTTCACGACCAGGTCGGTTACTGGCTGTACGAACCGGCGACCGGGCTGATCCTGCAGACGCTGGCGATCCCGCGCGGGCAGATCGCGATCGCGGCGGGGCATGCGGCGCCCGATGCGACGAAGCTGGTCCTCAAGGCGACCCGCGGGCAAACCGAATATGGCATTTGCTCGACGACTTTCCTCGACCTGGCCTTCACCACCGAATCCTATGAGATTTCCGTGGAGTTCCATGATGATGGAACATGGAGCTATGTCATCGACACGACCCTGCTGGTAAAGGGTCGCGACGAACCCTTCCTCCACCGCGACCGGAATCACCTGTCCAAGATCGGCGAACCCGACCTCAATCCCTGGGCGAAGATCGCGCGCGGACTCGCCCCGTCGGTCGAGAAGGCAGAATAGCGAGCGAAAGAGGCCCAACGAGTAAGGGCGAGCCCCTGTGGACTCGCCCCATGACCCCAAAAGGGACTCGAACCCTTAACGGCACCAAATCACACTGCCGATTTATCAATCAAGGCCAAGTGTAACATGGCCGATTCTCGCCGAAATTTCAAGAAAATTCGTGAAATCCGGCGAGAATTTCAGGGCCGATTGTCGCGGCGCAACAGAAACTCCGGCGCCCGGATCACATTGTTCGAGGACACATTCTCGACCAGATTGTCCGACGCGACCCACAGGAAATGGCTGGTACTTTCGAATTCGAGAATCGGCTGCACCGCGATGCCGATCCGGCCGACCGAAATGCGATTGTCGGCGATCTTGAGATAGGTGCCGATGTCGCCCCACACCCGGATGCCGTGCTGGATTGGCGTCCTGGCGCCACGCCCCGCCCAATCGAGCGTGTTGCGCTGGATCCGCAGCGTATCGACATTGCCGACGAACAATCCCATCGACACATAGACGTCGTCCCCCGGCTTGCGCAGCGACAGGTGATTGTCGGCGATCGAGACCGTGCCGGCTCGGATCATCTTCGGATCGTTCCGGCTGACCCCGACATGGACACCCCGCAGGAAACCGAAAACCTTGTTGCCGCGAATCGTCGCGGTGGTGAGCGTCGTGCCGCCGCAGGTGATCGCCTGCCGCGCATAGCTGGGCATATCGCTGGTGAAGCGGCCGAACCATGCGACCGCGGTCGGCAGCGTTTCGCGGAAGCGGTCATTGGACGCCATCAGCGAAGCGAGACGCTGAAGATAGCGGATCAACGCCCTGCCAGTATCGACATTTTCGGGCGGGGGCCGCAAATCCAGCGCCTTGTTCCAGTCGGCCTGGCTGATCGGCGAATCGAAGCTGACCGCAACCGACCCGACCTGCACCGTCACCTTGCCCCCGCTCGCCGCCTCGCCGCGCGCGCGTTCAGTGCGCGCCGCTGGCTCGCCGATCAGCACCAGCGAACGCTTCACCTCGTTGTCGAGGGCCGCCATGCGCGTGTCGCCGATGCGTGTCCCGAGCGTGCGGATTGCACGGCGAAAGGTCGGTGCCCGGTCGGCGTCGGCGATGACGACATCGCTGAGCCGCTTGATATAGGACTGGACCCCGGCGATCGTCCGGCTTTCATCGGAGCGCGGCGGCTCGGCGGTATAGAGCGCTTCCCATTCGGCCTGCGGCATCGGCGATTCGAATTCCGCGACGAGCGTCCCGACGCGAAAAAAGCGCTTGTCCCCGCGGCCCTCGGCCTCGACCTCGGCGGCATTAGCGACGAGCAGGTTGATCACATGCTTGCGCCAACGCGCATTTTCGAGCTGCTGCCCGGGTGTCAGCCCCGCCTTGCCGGCGACCACCGCCAGCTCGTTGTCGGCGATGACGGTGCTGACCGCATTGGTGACGAGAATGCCGTCCTGCGCCAGCCCGATCGCGAGCCGGTTGTTGGTCACATGCACCGAATCGAGCGGCTTTTCGTCCGATCCGCGGATCGCGAGGCCGGTGCGCTCGGTCTCCGCCCCGCCGCCGCAACGCAGCCCCAGCCCCGACACCTCGACCGTCGGTGTATCAAGGATCGTCACCACACCCTGGCGGAACTGGATCTTGCCGATCGCGCCCGATCCGTCGGGCGCCGCGACATCGAGGTCGCGCAGCATCACGCTCTTGCACCCTTCGAAATGGAGCGCGCATTCGGCGCGCCGCGCGACGATCCGCGTCCCCGCACCGGCGCCATGGATGGTGAGATGCCCCTTCCCCGTCAGTTCGACCCGCGCGTCGGTTTCATAGGTGCCGCGCTGGAAACAGATGGCGGCGTCCTCTTCATCCTTGATCGAGTTCAGTATCGCGACCCAGTCGCTGCCTTCGGTGATGACATAGGTCGAGCAGCCGACCTGCGTCAGCGTCGCGAGCTTCTCGATCGCCTTCTGCACCGTATTCTCGCCCGCCAGCGCCGGGGTGTTGACGGGGTCGAACGAGGTCGCCGCGGCGGTGCTGAGACTGGCGTCGAAGTGGATCGGCAGATGGGTCGGATTACCCGCGGCGTCGAGCAGGCGCGCGATGACGCGCTGGTTCGGCATTGCGGCGTCGAGCGACCAGTCGATCATCGCGACCCCGTCGGGACCGGTGGTGGCTTTACGGACCTTCAGATTGTCAGCCTCGGGGCCAAGGCGGCCATCGCCGTCGGTGATCTCGAACTCGACGTCGAGCCCCGGCAACGGCGTCTTGCCCCGGATCACCCCGACGCGCAGCGGTGCGGCGAGCGGCAGGCGCGTCGCCGGCGCGAGCGGGTTCGGCATCGCCTCCTGCCCGTCGCCGCCGAGGTAGAGGAAGCTGCGCAGCGCGGTGAGCGGCGGGAAGATGTTGCGGCAATCGCTGCCGACCGACCATGTGCCGTTCGCCGTGCGGTTGACCAGCGCGAGCGCGGCATGATGGTGGACGATCCCCCTGGGCGGCAGCAGCGCCTCCGCCCCCGTCGCCTCGTCGGTCGGCCATTCGATCGTCGCGGCGAGCGAGCGCGCCGGGATCTGCCAATGGTCTCCGGTCGCGAGCCGTCCGGCGGCGAAGAAGACTTCGATCCCCTGCTCAACCGCGACCCAGCCGCCGGGCACGATGTCGACCGGCAGGCCGCCCTCCCAGCGCCGGACGATACCGCGCCCCGGCAGTCCGCCAAGGTCGGGGGCGCCCGATCCGTCGGTGAGCGTGACGAGGGTGTCGGGGTGGCGTATTTCGCCCAGGCTGGCGCGGGTGCCGTTGATATCCGAAAGGCGCGCGAAGAAACCCGGCTGGCCGCTGAGCAGCCGGGCCTCGTCGACGATCTCGACCCAATCGTCGCGCTTAAGAGCGCTCGGCTCGTCGGGGCCGAGGCTGTCGAGGATCAGCGCGCCATTGTCGATTTCGGCATAGCGCGCCTCGCGCGTGCCATTGTCGCGCGACCATTTCCAGCGCCCGCCCGCCGCGCCGCCATTGTGAACCTCGATGCGGTAAAGATGGTTTTCGAGGCTGCGATACCCGCCGGTCGCGGGGAGCGCGCACGGATCGGCTACCGCCGCCGCGGCGCGGGCGCGCGCCGCCATCCGCCCCGCCGCCGCGGGGCCGAAGGGCGACCAGCCGGGGGCGAAGCTGGTGCAACTGATCGGCGCGGTCGCCGCATTCGCCGCCATCAGATCGGCGAAGCTCGCGAATTTGACCTGCCAGACGATCTGGTCGCGGATCGCGGTATCGGGGCCGCCGAAGGCGCTTTCGCGGATCAGCGGATCGTCGGCGGCGGTGACCGGCCGTTCCCAGACGTCGAGATAGGCGAGATAGTCGCCCTGCGCCTGAGGCAGCGCATTGACGGGCCAGAAGGGCTGGCTTTCGGCGCTGCGATACAGGTCGGCGGCGATGCCGTTCGCCGCCGACAGCGCCGCCGCGGCGTTGAAGGTCTGGAGGCCGTCGACATCGTCGAGCAGGGTCGCGACGCGCACCGCCTGCGCGAGCGTGCTGCCCGCGAGCACCAGATAGTCGCCGACCGCCACCCGCGCGCCGCCATCGATCCGCCAGCGCGTCGCCGCGGCCGCCCCCGACTGCCGCGTCAGCGCCAGCCGAACCGGCGCGGCGTGCGACAGGCCGATGCCGTCGACATAGGCCTGTCCGCCACCGATCAGCAGGGTTTGCGCGCCCGCCCCGGCGAGGATAGCGAAGCCGGGCGCGTCCTCGGGAAAACCGCTGGCGCCGATCACCGAGCGCCCGGTGGTGCGCAGCGCGGCGCGGTGGATGTCGCCCTCTTCATTCCAGTCGGCGTCGGTGAACAGTCGCCCCTGCTGCATCCGCACGCTGCTGTACCCCTTGGCGGGGCGGAAGGTGTCGCGGGTGAAATCGCCAGTCATCGTCTTTGTCCTCAGGTCTGGAACAGGGGTGCCGCCACCAGTCCGAACGGCAGATATTCGTCGAGCATGTCATCAAGATTGGCGCGCCGGAACGGCACGCCGGCGCCGAAACCGGCGCCCATTTCGGCGCCGCCGAAGGCGCCGGCCGCGACCGCATCGGGACAGGCGAGCGCGAGCTGTCCGAAAGCGCTGGCGGGATAAGCGCTGGCCGTGAAGATCGGCGTCACGCTGCGCGCGAGGCGCCGCTTCTCGGCTTCGGACAAGGGCGCCGGGGCGCCCTGTTCGGCATCGGCGATCGCCATGTCGGGCTGACAGCGGTAGCGACGCGGGACGCGTGAGGTGAGCGGCGCGTAGCAGAAGCGCACGCAGCCGCGCTGGCGCTGCGCGGCGCGCGCGGTGCCGAGGAACAGGCCGTTCTCGGCCTCGATCGAGCGGACTATGGTCCGCCCGAAGATCGTGCTGCGTGCGATGTCGGCGTCCGCGGCGGGTGCATCGATGACAAGCGCGAGCAGGTCGGGATCGGCCTGCAGGTCACGATCCTCTCCGATGATCGAGTCGGCGATGCGAAGTCCGCCGCCCGCCGGGCCGAGCGCGAGCGGGCCGATGATGCTGTGGTCAACCGCGACCGCCAGCTCGCCATTTTGAGAGATGATGCGCAGGCCCTTGGTCAGGCCCGCCGCCGAGGCGCCGATGGTGCAGTGGCACAGATCGAGCGAGCCGAGCGCGCCCGCCATGATCGCCACCTCGCCCTCGACCAGCAGACCGTCGAGAATGAGCCGTCCGGCCTCCTGCCCCGCCCCCGGCGCGATGCCGCGCACGCGCAGGTCGCCGCGGATATGCGGGCGGCGATACATCGGCGCGAGCGCCGTGAGGTCACGTTCGATCACCCCCCCGGCCCGTTCGACGGTCGGCCAGGCCATCGCCGCGATCGCCAGCCGCGCGCCCGCTGGAATCTTCAGGATATGCGCGGCATCGCTCAGATCCTCGGCATAGCTCGCATTGTCGAGCATCAGGATCAGCCCGCGCGTGCCCGCGCCGGACGCCGCATTCCAGCGAGTGATCGCTTCGGCGAGCGACGCGACCACCACTCCGCCCTGCAACGGGTTATCGGTCTGGTCTTCGGCGCGCGCCGAGACGCCGATTACCCACGGCGCTGTAGCGCCTTCGACGAAGAGTTCCTCACGCCAGGTGGCGACGCTGGCGCTGCGGTCGTAGGGACCGCCGCCGATCGGGAACGGCGCGGCGAAGGCGCAGCTCGTCTCGACGCTTTTGCCCTGATCGCTGGCGTGGAGCGCGAGGCGGCCGAGTTCGGGGTCGAACAGGACATGCCCCGCCTGTTCGGGCCGCCGCCAGGTCGGGTTGCCGCCGCCATCGTCACGCGTTTCGAGGTTGCAGCTGTGCAGCCGCTCGGGCGGCACCTCGGCGCCGCCGAGCCGGATGCGCAGCACCGGCGCCTCGTCGAACCAGCCGCTCTGTCCGCCGTCGCGGAGCCGATTGAGGTCGCGGTGGAGCAGCCGCCGGTCGAGCGGCGCGGGGACCATGCGCATATCGACGCGCCCGGCGATCGAGCGGTCGGCCTTGGGCCGGTTGAACAAAGCGCGGTCGGCGCCGAGCGGGTCGAAATGGCGGAAACCGGGACCGATCGCGGAAGCGCGCGGCATCAGCCCGCCGACATAGCCCGCCGCCGCGTTCGAGAGGAAGCCGAGCGGGAAGGCGTCGAGCCGCCAGATGAACAGCCCGACGTGCGGGATCGCATGGCGCCCCGACAGGCTGTCCGCGAGGCCGGCGGCGGCGCTGTGGCACGTGGTGCCGAACGCGCTTTCGCTCAGCCGCGCCGCTTCGGCATCGCGGATCGACGCGGTGCCGAGCGCGCCGGGGCGGACATGGTTGACGTGCTGGCTCCAGATCAGCTTCTGGAAAAATTCGACCGCGACGACCGGCCAGCCGGTGACGTCGCGCGCGATCTGTTCGAGCGCGGCGGCGGTGCCCTTCGCCTGGCGATAGCCGAGCGTGTTGGCGATATAGCTGCGCAGGCCCACCTCGCCGGCGCCGAAGCTGCGCATCGGCCGCGCGCCGATCAGCGCGCCGAGATAGGGAATGACCCAGGGTTCGCAGCTTTCGATGAACCAATTGTCGTAGAGCTGGTCCAGGTCGCGCTCGACCACCGCGAGCTCGCCGGCGAGCAGCCCCATCAGCGCTTCGAGCGCCCGGCCCTCCCCCGCGTCGCGGTTGCGCAGATGCTGTGGCAGATATTCGATCAGCGGCACGGGCGGACGATTATGCACGGGCGGCCTCCACGGTCAGCGTGATGCCGGCTTCGAGCAGGGTAACGAGTTCGGCGGCAGCGAAATCCGCGTTTTCGGTCGCGGGCAGCAGCCGCGCGCCCTGTGCCGGCAGCACGGTCGCGAGGCTCGCCGCGCCAACCGGCGCACCGCCATCGACGATCAGCGCGAGTTGGTCGAGATCGACCCCAACGACGCCGGGCACCGCCTGCAGCGCCGCGATGACTTCGGCGGCGCTGACGACCTGTCCGATATTGCGGCGCGCGAAGCCGAAGGTGTCGAGCAGCAGCGCCCTCGCCGCGAGATCGACATCCTCGGCGCGATGGTCGGGGTGGTGGAACAATCGCGCCGCCAGCTGGAAGAAGCGCCGCGCGGCGGGCATGACGACGAGCCGGTGCGACCGGTCGCGCGCGGCGTCGGCGGCGGCCTGGAGGTTGGCGATGACCGGCGCGTCGTCGTCGAGAATGACGTCGCTGGTGCCAGTAATGCTCAGCAGGACAAGCTGGCGGCTGCCCGACCAGAGCTGCGCCGCCAAAGCCTTGCCGACCCCGGCGAAGTTCGCGGCGAAATCGCGATAATCGATCAGCGAAACGATGCGCCCCAGCGTCTTCACGTCACGCGGAGCCCCCTGGCGGATGTCGGCGAGGCTTTCGGGCGCGGCGCTGCCGCTCGCGCGGCTGGGGTTGACCACCGAGCGGATGCCGAGCGGGCGGGTCTTCAACTGGATGATCGCCTCGTCGGCGACCTCGCCCGCGAGGCCGATGCCGGCGCGATAGGTGGCGATGATGTTGAGCTGGCCGGTCGGCAGGCGGCTACCGCGCAGGCCGTCGCCGAACTGGACCCATGTATTGCCGTCATCCTCGCCGCGCACCGCATAGACGCGGTCCTCGGGGCCGGCGTCGTAGAGCGTCGGCAGCTCGTGCCAGAGCAGCCCGTCGACGCGGATGGCGAGCGACGAGGCGCGC
Organism: Sphingopyxis sp. Root1497; assembly: GCF_001427085.1. Classification (NCBI taxonomy): domain Bacteria; kingdom Pseudomonadati; phylum Pseudomonadota; class Alphaproteobacteria; order Sphingomonadales; family Sphingopyxidaceae; genus Sphingopyxis; species Sphingopyxis sp. Root1497. Next base: position 1,015,465 of record NZ_LMGF01000005.1, on the reverse strand, counting down.
CCCGTCGGGGTCTCGGCGCTGACATAGGTGAGCGGCGCCTTGGTGAGCTTGAAGCGCTGGAAGATCTGCGCGGCATCGCCCGAGCCCAATTGCTCTTCATAGGTCTCGCCGTGGGTCGCGGCGGCCATGTTGGCGTTCACGGTGACGGTCGGGCGGCGATAGCTGTATTCGGGGCCGCTCTTGAGCAGAAGGCGGGTGAAGCCGCCGATATGGACGACGTCGCTGACCGTCAGCGTCTCGCTTTCCGCGAGGCCGTCGGCGTCGCTGCGGTCGCCGGCGATCGAGATCGTCTGGCCGTCGACGAGGTCCAGATAAAGAGCGTCAAGGTCGATCGCGTCGGCCCCGGCGGCGACGTCGTCGCGGATCGGGGTGCCAGCGAGGTCGAGCGGCGCGCTGGCGCCGAAGAGATGCGCGGTGCGGAACAGGAAATCGTTGAGCGGCGACGCGTCGCCCGCCGCGGGGATCGTAAGCGCACTGCCGTCGGGCTGGCGGAAGCTGACCCCGCTGCTCTTGCCGGTGAGCGCGAAGTCGGCGCGCGATTGGGTGGCCACCGCCGCGACGCGGAACACCATCGCCTCGCCCTCGGGCGTCTCGATCGCCGCCCAGCCGTCGGGGACGATCTCCTTCACCTCGCGCTCGAGGAAAACATGCGCGCCGGTCAGCAGGTTGCCCTGGCTGTCGGTCCAGATCGCCACGTCGCCCGAATCCCAGCTGGCGCCATGGCCATGGCCAGTGGGGAGCGACGCATATTTGGGCGCAGCGGAACCGAAGAAGCTGCAATCGTCGCGCAGCACATAGAGGCCCGGCCGCGCTTCGGAGGTTTGCGGCGCGTCGACCTGTTTCTGGCGGCGAACGAGATGCATCAACTTGACGCGCGACCAGGACTGGCTCTTGACCAGCGCGGTGAGCGCGGGACCGGTCCACACCGCCTGGCGCACGACAGTCTTCACCGTGTCGCTGGTGAACGCGAGCCGCACGGTCGGCATCGCCAGCCGTTTGAAGCGCGGCGAACGGCGCGCGGGCGATCGTTTCACCGCGTCGGGCGTTTCGCCGCCGCGCGTCGCGATGAGCCGGGTGACGCCAAAGTCGCGATCGTCGGCCGCGCTGACCACGCGCAGCGTCGAGGCCGCGACCTGCCGCGTGTCGTCGGCGGCGACGATGACCCCGACGACGACGATCCGCTGTCCGGGCCGCAGCCCCAGCCCGGTGCCGCGCAAATATATCTCGTCGACCGGCAGCGCGCGCAGCACCGGCTCGACCTCGGGATTCAGCGCATGGGCGGCGATCCGTTCGGCGAGTTCGCCGGCGAGGTCGGTGTCGCCATCGATCGGATGATAGGGCGCCAGCTCCGCAACGTCGCTGAACAGGCGCGGTGCCACCTGCCCGGGTTCCAGCGGCTCGCCCGGCACCGGCAGCTTGAAACTATTGTCGAGGTCGAAGAGGAAGATATTGCCGTTGTCGGCATGAGCGGGATTGCCGCTATCGTGGAACAGCGCCAGCGGCTGCTGGTAGAGCGTGCGCGCCGGCATCGCATTCCATTCGGCGCGCGCGGTGATCGGGGCGACGGTTTCGAAGACCTGCGGCAATTCGCCCTTGCGCGTCGGAACCGACATCGCCTGCACCCCGACGGGGATATCGACGGCGCGATAAGGATCGTCCGACGCCTCGACGGTGAAGGACAAGGCGACCGACGCCGCGACGCCCGGCGCGGGTTCGTAGCCGATCATCCGCGCCATTTCGACAAGCGAGCGGCGCTGCGTCGCGGTGCCGACATAGGCTTCGTTGGCGACGCGCTCGCTGTAGAAACTGAGCACGTCAAGCGTCGCCGCGAAACCGTCGAACAGCGCGAACGTCGGGTCGGCCGGATCGCGCGTGCGCAAATCCGCCAGCGGCTGGAGCGCGGCCTTGCTGTCGGGGTCGATCACGGTCTGTCGCGGCAATTGCCACAACATGCGATCGATGAATTCGGGATAGGTGCCGATGCGATAGGCGATCGAGGCCAGCCCTGGGCGGTTGTCGGGGCGCTTTTCGTCGCGATCGGTCGCGCCGCAGATATTGGCGGGGGGCTTGTGCGTCATCAGCGGCCTCCCGCCATCACAAAGGCGATGCGCCCGAAATCGGGAAAGGTCGGATCATTGTCGAGCCGCGCCACTTCATTGGGCGCGATCGGGATTTCGCCGTCGTCGGCATGGTCGATCAGCGGCTGGTCGAGCCGCCCGAAGCGGCCCTTGACCGCCCCTGCCCCGTCGCGGGTGCCGATCCATTGCACCCCCGCCACCCCCATCGCGCGCGCGATGATCGGCGAGAGCAGGATATTATCGCCGAAGCTGAAATTGTCGGGATGGAAGAAGCCGGGCCGGCCGTCGCGCATCAGCCGTGCCGAAAAAATGTCGAGCAGGTCGCGCTCGACGTCGCCGGCATAATGGTCCGAGCAGACGCAGACGAACAGGCGGATATCGAGCGGCACAAAGCGCGGCGGCACGATTTCGAGGTCGTGCCCGGCGAGGCGATAGCTGGCGAGATGATCGCGCAGCGCGCCTTCGAACGCCTCGTCGACCGCTCCGCCGCCGCGGCGGTCGATCGCGAGGAAGATCGTGTTCCAGCTGCCGGTCCAGCGCCGTTCGCCATAGGCGCGCTGCACTTGCGCGTGCGTCTCGGCGGCGGCGACATAGTCGGCGGGGGTGACGGCGCGGCGTTGTTTGCGAAAGTGCTGCGGAGCGGCGACGCGGATCGCGGCGGCGGGTTCGCGGTCGCGGCCGCCGATACCCGCCAAGGGATTGCGAACGCCCGCGATTGCGCCGCCGTCGTCGGTGACGACATGCGCGATCGCGTTGATCCCGATGTTGCCGCGCCGGCCGCCGCCGTGGCGGATGCGCGCGGTCATCGCGGCGCCGTCGGTCGCCCGCCGCCCCGCCGAGCCGTCGCCGAAGCGCGCATAATGGGCGGCGTCGGTGGCCTCGATGACGAATTCGGGGGCGAAGGGATCGGAGGCGAGCAGGTCGGACACGGCGCGCCA
>NZ_LMGF01000005.1:900786-1012442 GCF_001427085.1 Sphingopyxis sp. Root1497 | reverse complement strand
CGCCGCGAGCGGCTGGCCGGCGGGAGCCAGCGCCGCGCGCGCGGACTGGCCGCGCGCGGCCTCGCCATCGTAGCCGACGCCATGGACGATCGCGTCGGCGGCGAGGCGGTAGCGCAGCAGCGCGCCCGGGCCGTCGTCGGGCGCGAGGCCCGAGCGGTCGGGACCGCCGACCGCGATGCCGTCCTCGCGCGCCTGGGCCGGAGTCAGCCCATAGTCGATCGTGCGCCCCTCGTCGGCGAGGATGATGTTGCCGTGCGCCAGCGCGCCATTGGGGGTGAGGTTGAGCGGGAAGGTCAGCGCGTCGTCGGCGAACCAGTCGATGCGGACCAGCGCCTTGGCCATCACCGGATCGACGACATCGACCGGATCGGCGGACAGCCGCACGAGCTGGCGGTGCGCCGGGTCGGGCGGGTCGGCCTCGCCGCCGCCGAAGGGGATGCGTTCCTTGAACAGGATGAGGTCGCCGCGCGCGAGGCCGAGCGCGGCGCGGGTGCCGACGAGGAAGGCGGTGGTCGACCCGGCGGGAAGGCAGCAGGCGGCATCGCCCCAGTCGTGGAGCCGCATCGCGTTACGCGCGACACGCAGCGAGCGCAATTCCTGCAGCGTTTCGAAGACCAGCGCGCCGCCACCGACCAGTTCCTCGAAAACCTCCGGATCGCGCGGCTGGACCGGCGCGAAGGTCGCGGGCAGATCGGTCGGGCTGGTCAGCAGGCGGGTGCCGACGGGCAGGATCGGCGGCTGCCCCGCGGCGCGCGTGACATTCGACCGCGCGGTGACCATGACCGGCACCCGCGCGTTGCAGCCTTCGGACGCGCTGTAACCGAGCAGCCGCGCGTGGCGGAGGATCGACCGGCGCAGTCGGGCGCGGCCAAAAAAGGCCTCGGTCCCCACCGCATCCTGGAACCAGCTCGTCTGGTCGGCGGCATAGGCGAGCGCCTCGACGAGCGTGACGCCGAGATCGGCGGGGCTGCGTTCGGTCCAGCCCGGCAGGCTGACCGCCATGCGGTCGAGCATCAGCTGGCGGAAACTGTCATAATCCTTGGCGAGATAGTCGATCGGCGGGCCGAAGGCGCGCGGCGCGCCGGGTCCGTCGGGCGCGGCGCAGTCGAACGCCGAGGGGCATTCGGCCTTGAAGCTGAAATCGAGCGCGGCGAGCATCGGGTCGAGGAACGGCGGCACCGTGTCATTGACCGCCCCGAGCCGCACCGACAGCCGATAGGGCGAATAATCGCCTGCGGCGTCGAGCGTGAGCGTCAGGCTGTGCGCCACCGGCCCCGCCGCGACGTCGGTGACGCGGATGCCGGTGACGCGGGTGCCGCCGCCGATGCGGAAATAGTCGGCGTCGAGCAACGGCACGCCCGCCGCGAGAACGCCGTCGTCGCGCAGGAAGACGAGCGTCAGCAGCCGCTGGCGCAGCTCAGGAGTCGGCGCGTCGCGGTCGACAACCTCGAGATAGTCGATGCCGTTCAGCAGCACCCCGCCGCCGGTGTCGACATTCGCCTCGGCGACGCGCTGGCGGCGGCGCTCGGTGCCGCAATATTGGAAGGCGGCGGTCAAAACACCTGCTCCACGGTGACGACACGCTCACGCGCCTCGTCGAGCGGACGATAACGGACGGTGATCGCGAGGCGGCTGTCCTCGGCGGCGGTTTCGACCCCGCGCACCTCGATCGCGCCCGACAGCCATTGTTGCAGCGCCGCCATCACCATATGCTGCGCCGCCGCCGCGAGTTCGGGCGCGTTTTCGGAGAAGACGAGGTCGTTGACCCCGGCGCCGAAATCAGGGCGGTTGACGCGCTCGCCGCGCCGCGTGAACAGCAACAGCTCGATCATCTCGCGAATATGCGCCTCATGCGCCGCGCCCGCGGTGCCGCCATTGGCGTCGATGCGATAGGGAAAGCCGAAGTGGGTCATAGCGCGAGCACCTTCGTCTGGACGCTTGCCCACACGACGGGGCCCTGCGGCGCCTGGGTCGCGGCGATGCCGAGGTCGCCGGGGTTCATCTTGAGCGCGGGCTTGCCCTCGACCATCACTTTGCTCGACGCGCCGAGCAGTTGCAGCGTGACGCAGGGTGACGGCGTCGGACCCGCGGGAAGCTGAAACGGGCAGCCCGCGACCATGCCCTTGTCGCCCATCACCAGCGGCGGCGCGCCGACGACCAGCACCTTCGACGCCGACGACAACAGGGTACCGGGGATGGCGTGCGGGCATTGGGCGACCGAGGCCATGGTGACGAGCGGGATCGTCATGGCAATATCTTCAAATTGGCGCCGTTGATCGACACGCCGTCGATCGCGAGCTTCACCGTGCTGGCGCCGTGGGTGATCGTCAGGCCGGAGACATCGGCCTCGATCTTGGCGGGTCCCATCGCGGTCGTGAGTTCGAGCGCCAGTGTCGGCGCGCCGGGAATGTCCATGATCTCGAGGCTGAAATTCTCGCCCTTCCACGCCTTGGTCAGGAAACCGACCGGTCCCGGCGGCGCGGGGGTGTCGCCGAGATCCCAGAAGCCCCCCGACCAGATCGGATAGTCGGGATTGCCGCCCTCGAACTCGACCCACACTTTCGCGCCCTTGGGCGGGATGGCGTAGAGGCCGACGCCGGGGCCGGCGCCGGGCAGGCACGGCATCGCCCAGGCGAGCGTGCCGTCGCCGAGCACCCCCGGCACGCTGACCTGGATGCGGCCGATGCCCTGCAGGTCGGCGGGGTTTTCGACCGTGCCGCGATATTTGCCGTAAAAGGTCGGGCAGGCGTCGGCGGGGTTCATGGCAGCACCATCGGCGCCATCGGCAGGCGGTCGCCGCGGGTCAGCATGAACTGCTGCTCATAGCTGCCCGGCCTGATCAGGTGGCGGACCTCCGACACCTTGTAGAGCCCGCCATAGCTGAGCCCGGCGCCGCGCAGGAACACCAGGTCGCGTGCCTTGAGCGCGGCGTTGTAGCGGGTCGAATCGAGGGTGCCCGAAACGGTGAAGGCCTTTTTCGCGCCTTCGTCGATCTTGGCCTGGGCTTGCCCCATCGCCTGGCCGATGTTGAGCCCGGTGGTGGTGATCGGCTCGCTGCGCGTCGAACCGAACCGCGCGACGGTTTCGGGGATCGCGCCGAGCGGCGGGTTGCTGCCGACGAGCGCGATCACCGGCATTTCGACCCCGGTGATCCGGTCGAGCACCTTGGTCTCGACCGAGGTCAGCACCGTATCATCCTCCGACGTCGTAACGTCATAGGCGTCGGACCCCGGCCCCATGTCGACCGTCAGCGTGCGTTGCGGCACCCCCGGCTTGACCGGCGGCCCCCAATAGAGGGTGTTAATCCCCGGCACCGGGCCGGGGTCGATATAGGTTTCATAGCCGTGGCGGCGCGCCATCTGGTGCAGATAGGCCCAGTCCGAACAGCTTTGCTGCGGCACCCGGTCGATCGGGATCGGCGGGTCGATGAATTTGGGCGGCAGCACCATCGGCAGCATGCCGAATTGCGGATAGGAGACCGCGATCAGCGTCGCGATCATCGTTTCGTCCATCGCCGGATGCTCGGTCTGCTTGACCTCCTTGTCGAGTTCCATGCTGAGATCGCGGCCGAACAGCGTCAGCACCCCCGACCGCGAGCTGTTGCCCGGGGTATATTCGCGCTTGGTCACCAGCCCGTCAAAGATCACATAGGGAATGACGTCGAAGATCATGGTGACGATGGCGCGGCAGCCGCGCTGGAGTTGCGGGTGCATGATCAGCGGCGATTCGAGGAAATCGGTCGGGCCGGTGCGCCCGGTGTTGATCGACAGCTTGAAGCCCGATTCGGTGGTGTCGGTCAGCTTGACCTCGAGGTCGGCGATCGCATTCATCACGTCGGCGGGCGCGGGCAGCGCGACCGGGCTGGGCCCGATCAGCAGGTTGAGGCGGATGCCGAGGATGTTGCCGAGCAGGCTCATCCGGCGACCCTTCCCGTCCCCGGCACCGGGATCAGCGTGATGTCGCCCGGCTGACCGGGCAGCGCCGCCGGATGGGTCACCCGGTTGGCGTCGGCGATCATCCACCAGGCGGTCGGGCTGGCGAGGTTGCGCCAGGCGAGCAGGTCGATGCGGTCGCCGTCGACGGCGCGGTGGCGCGTCGCGATCAGCGTGTCGGCGGGGTCGGGCAGGATGCGCGGCAGCACGTAACGCACCGTCACCCCGTCGCCGCGGTCGGCGGCGAGCACCGGCTGATGGGCATAACGGCTGGTGAGCGTGAACATGCGGTGTGGCCTTTCAGAACAGTTTCACATCGCCGCCGAGCATCGCGCCGACATTGTCGACGCTGGCGACGGTCGCGAGCACCTCCTTGACCACCTGGTGCGCCATGAACGCCCAGAAGCCGGGGTGGGTGACCGCGAGATCATTGTAGGTGAGCACCTTCATCGACACGGCGACGTCGGCGCGGATCGGATTGAGGTCGGGGTCGTGCATCGTCTCGGTGATCGACAGGCTTTCGATCTTCACCGGCACGACGCGTTTCCAGCCGTAGATGAACAGGGTGAGCGGGGCGACCGGCGGGATCACCTCCATCGTGCCGACCTGCAGCAATATCTGGTTCGCCGCGACGAGCAGCGATTTGGGATAGACCAGCATTTCCATCGCCGCGAGATAGCCGGTGATGCCGGCGCCGAGCGGCCCGGCGTCGCCGCGCTCCATCTGGTCGATCAGGTCGAGGCTGAGGTTGGCGCTGATCGTTTCGGTCGGCGGCCCGGCGAGCCGCAGCGCCTCGGCCCGCCCGCCCCCGGCCTCCGAATATTGCGGCGTCAGGCTGCGTGAAATCTGTTCGGGATTATATTGGAAGATCGCGACCGAGGCGAGCGGGTTGAACAGGTCGAGCCCGACGATGGCGCCTTTGATCGTTTTGGGGGAGCCGGGGAAGTTGGTCATTTCCCGCTCCCCCGGATCGGGAAAGCCGCGCTGTGCTTGGGCCCGCGATTGGGGCTCCAGTTATAGGGATCCTGGCCCGGCTGCGTGATGACGAACGTGCCTTCGGTCTTTTTCAGTTCGGCATCGTCGGGGAAGTAGAAATAGGCGAGCTTGCCGCCGCCTTCGGCAGGGCCGAGGTTGACGACGCGGATCGTACAGGGCTGGTCGCGGATGATCCGGTCGCCGAGATTGATCGTGATGCGGACCTTCACATTTTCATTATTGTAGGCGCGCTGCCAGTTGATCCCCGATTCGATGAAGCCCGAGCCGACCTTGGGATCGCCGGAGACGACGGTGCCGCCCTTGACCGAACTGGTGCCCGCGGGCGGCGACGCGCCGCCCTTGCTCTCGGCTTCGCCGCCGCCGCCCGCGATGCCCGGGGTGCCGGTCGATCCGCTTTGCCCGCTGTCCTTGGCCGGCGCCTCGCCGCCCTGCTCTTCGCCCTTGCTACCGCCGCCATCGGCGGCATCGCCCTCCTGCGCCGCCGGTCCGCCGCCGTCGCCGCTGCCGCCGCCTTCGCCTTCGCCGTCGGACTCGTCGCCGGCGCCCGTCTTGCACTGATAGTCCTTCAGCTCGACGTCCTCGGCCACCATCTTGTCGATGTCGCACAGCATCGGCTGGATCGGCGCGGGCAAGATCTCCTTGAGTTTTGTCAGGATCTTCTGCGCCAGCACGGTCGGCAGCTTGCGCACCGTGTCGACCGCGAGGATCGCCTTGGCCATGACCTGGCGCGCGGGACAGCTCTTCATCATCCGCTGGACGAGCCAGTCGAGCGGCGAATAGCCGAATTTCGACGCGACATAGTCGGCCAGCGACAGGATGCAGGTGACGATCGCGCCGACCCCCGCAGCCCCAAGCCCGGCAAGGCAGAAGCCAAGGCGGACGACCTTGATCGCCTCGACCACCGCGCCGGTGATGCTGGCGATCATCTTGGCACCGCTGACGATCTCGTCGAGTTCGTCCTTGAACGGCTTGATGATCGCGCCGAACTCGGTCTCGATCGTCGCGAAGATATCGTCCTTGATCTGGGTGATGAATTTTTCGGCTTCGGCGGCCTGGGCCAGAAGATCCTCAAGCCCGCCTTCGACCTTGGACTTGATGAAATTGACGAAGCCGCTTTCGATGCATTTGACGACGGCGGAGGTGGTCTTGGCGATCACGATCTTGCCGATCGTCATGAAGACCGCCTTGGCGACCCGCATCGCGGCCTGCGCCGCGGGCGAGCTGTTCGACGTCTTGAACGGCGCGCCCTTGAAGGTCGCGTGGAACTTCGCCTTGACCTTTTCATAGGCCTGCGCCGCCTTGATGAACACGCCGCCGAGGGTCTTGCGCAGGATGCCGAAGATCCGCGCGACGTCGCCCACCGGGGTTTCGCCGGCCCAGAACATCATCTTTTCGAGCAGGTCGCGGCCCGCGACCATGGCGTCCGAATCCTTGGGTTTGGGACGTTCGACGCCGAGCGACTTTTTCATCCAGTCGATCGATTCGATGGCGCGCCCCTGGAAGCGGATCTTTTCGCGGACGTCTTTTTTGAAATCCTTGTCGAGTTGCGTCTTGAGGCTGACGCCCTTGCCGCTCCCCGCCGTGCCGCGGCGCAGGTTGTTCCAGTTTTCGAGGTTGAAATGGTCGGTCTTGGGGACCGGAGTCTTGCGCTGGACGCGAACGGGCGCGGCCGAGCGGGCGAGCGGGCGGCGATTGGCCTTGGGCAGCGGCCGCTTGCACGCCGCCTTGCGGCTCGACGGCGGGGCGGTCAGGCAGCCGATGATCTTGTCGATCTTGGCCTTGGCCGATTTCACGCCATGTTTCTTCGCCTCGGGCGTCTTCATCGCGGCGGCGAGGCTGGCGGGTTCGGGGGCGAGGAAATAGGTCCAGATGCCGCTGTTGATCGGGTCCTTGGCGATCGACCAGCGGCCCTTGATTCCCGGCGGCGAAAAATCGTTGAGCGGCCCCATGTGCAGCCGGATATTGTTGACCGGCCAGTCGCCGCCCGTCTGGTTGGGATCCCATTTGCCCGGGATGTTCGGCATCAGCGTCTGCGACATCAATTTCGGATTGCCGAACTGATAGATGCTGGTGCCGCCCGCCGCGCGCGCCTTGTCGCGCACCAGCGTCAGGCCGTCGAAATAGCTGTTGATCTGCTCGACGCCCTTGGCGCGCGCCGATTCATTGTGACCGGGCTTCATGTCGGCAAGCTGGATGCCCGAGATGCTGCCGACCGGCGCGCCGGCGGCCAGCGTCGGCGCCCGCCCGCTGCCCGTCGAGGCCCCCGCGACCGCCGCTCCCTTCGCAGCGAAGGCGCAGCTCGACGTTGTGGTGGCATCGAAGACTTTCAGGCCCGCCGCCGCTTTCGGCGCGGTCGGCGGTTCGGTCTTGCCGCAATCGAGTTCGACGCCGGGGACGGTGCCCTGATCGGAGCGATAGAGGTCGGCAAAGCCGCAGAGTCCGCAACCCGCGCCATCGGCCTTGGCGTTGGGCATCATGACCTCGGTCAGGATATTCGAGCCGGTGTTGGCCTTGGCGAGCGCGGTGACCGCGGCATGATGCTTGCCGGTGTTGGTCATCAGCGCCGACACCGGCTCTGCCGCGCCCGGCAGCGTGAATTCAGCGGGGAGCCAGAAGGGCACGCTGGCCCGGCGGACACGCGGGTGCGCCGCGCTGGCGGGGCGGCGGGCCACGCCCGGCCCGACCGGCCCCGGCGCGGTCTGTTGCATCACATGCGCGAGTTCGTGCGCCATCGTGAAGCTGGGCGCGGCGCTTTCGCCGGCGCCGAGCCAGACATGGTTCTTGTAAGTGAAGGCGCGTGCCGAGATGCTGGCGTTTTTCGCCGACGCGTCGCCGCCGCTGTGGACGCGCACGTCGCCGAGATCGCGGCCCATGCGGCTTTCGAAAAAGCTCCGCGTCGCGGCGGGCAGTTCGCTGCCGCCGCTGGTCAATTGGGTATCCGACGCCGCGATGGTTTCGTCGCCGCCGTCGCGGCGAGCCCGGACCTTGCCCGTCTTTTCCTCCTCGGGATCGGCGAAGCGGCGGGCGCGGGGTTCTTCGGACGAGGAGGAACAGGCGCCGCACGCCCGCTGCACCGCGCCGCCGGTCGTCGAGACGTCGACCGGCGCAGTGTCGAGATCGCGCATTGCCATCACCTGCGCGGCGATGCCGTCAGCTTCCTGTTCGTAGCGGTCGCCGACGGGGCCGACTTCGAGCCGCGGCTGGACGCCGCTTTCCTGCTCTTCGCTGTCGCAAGCCGCGCATTTGCGCTGGACCGAGGCCGCGCTCGCCGCCGCATTGGTACGGCGCTGGAGGCCGGGTTCCTTGTCCTCGGTCTCGCAAGCGTCGCACTCGCGCTGCACCGCGGGGATAGCGGCGAGCGAGGCGATCGGCGGGGCGGCGTAGCGGGCTTGCGGCGCCGCGGCGCGCATCACCGGAGGGGCCGCTTTCGGCGCAGCATGGGCCTTCGCGGCGACGGCGTGGGCGGTGCTCATCGCCCTGCCCCCGCCAATTGGCCGCCGATCGCGCGTCCCGCCGCATGGCCGAGCGCGGCAGGACCGTGCACCGGCGCGATGGTCAGCGACAGGCGCGAACGGTCGCCGGTCAGCGTCGCCAGATCGGCGCCGGCGAGCCGCGCCTCGACCGCGGCGACGAGCGCGCGGCGCACCGCCGCCGCATCTCCGGGCGCGACGCCGACGAGCGTCAGCCGGTCGATCGTCAGGCGGATGCGCGCGGGCGCGATCACAACAGCCATCCCTTGAGCTCGGCGCTGGTCAGCGAGCGCCCGCTCTTTTCATATTCGAGCCGCGCGGCGGACAGGATATGCGCCATGCCAACGTCGTGGCCGCGATCGGCGGCGGCGAAGGCGGCGCCCATCGCGACGTTGCGGATCGAGCCGCCCGACAGGTTGAGCTGCGACAGCCGGTCGAAATCGAGCGCGGCGCGCGGGGTCGATTGGGGAAAGATACGCTGCCAGATTTCGGCGCGCTCGGTCTGCCCCGGAAAATCGAAATCGATGATGAAGCGAAGCCGGCGCAGAAAGGCGCTGTCGATGTTCGAGCGGAAGTTCGTCGTCAGGATCGACAGCCCGCGATATTCCTCGATCCGCTGGAGCAGGTAGCTGACCTCGATATTGGCGTGACGGTCGCGGCTTTCATTGATCTCGCCGCGCTTGCCGAACAGCGCGTCGGCCTCGTCGAACTGGAGGATCGCGGCCCCCTCCTCGGCGGCATCGAACAGGCGGCGGAGGTTCTTTTCGGTCTCGCCGATCCATTTCGACATCATCGACGACAGGTCGATACGATAGACGTCGAGGCCGAGTTCGGCGCCGAGGATTTCGCCCGCGAGCGTCTTGCCGGCACCCGACGGCCCCGAGAACAGCACGCTGATCCCCAGCCCGCGCCCGGCACTGCGTTTGGCGAAACCCCAGCTTTCGTAGACGGTCGGGCGGTTGCGGACCTGCGCGATGATCGCCTTCAGCACATCCTTTTGCGCCGGCGGCAGGACGAGGTCGTTCCACTTCGCCTCGCTGTCGATGCGGCGCGCGAGGTCCTCCATCCGCGGGCGCGCGAATCGTCGCGCGGCATCCCAGGCGATATCCTCGATCTTGGGCGCGCCCTTCTTTGGCTTCGCCGCCGGGTTGGGCGCGAGCACCGCGAGTTCGGCGGCGACGCTCTCGGCGAGTTCGGGCGACACCGGGAAATGGCCCGCGAGCCGCTCGATGGTCCCGTTGAGCTTTTTCGCATAGGGGCCAAGCCGGTCGCGCCACAACGGCACTTGTTCCTGCGCGGTCAGCCGCGGCATGTCGAGCCGCACGGTCGGCGCCTGACCCAAGGCCAGCGCATCGGGCGAACCGACAATCAGCGGCTGCCGGAGCAGCGAGGCGAAGAGCGCGAGCGATGCGGGGTCGCTCAGCCGGTCGGCATCGACGAACAGCGCGCCGCCGGTCAGCATCAGGTCGCGGCGCCACAATTGCGCGAGCCGCGCGATATCGGCGGGCGCGCCGGGCAGGACCGCGGCGCCGATGGCGTAGAGCGGCCGCTTCGCCGCCTTGAGCGCCGCGGCGGCGGCCTGTTCCTTGCCGAGCGGGTCGGCGCCGCAGAGTTGCAGCGTCATGTCGGGTTCGCCGACGATGCGCAGCGCGACGGCATCGGCGAGGCGCTGGCGCGATGGCGACAGGGTTACGGGCGGATCGACGCGGCGCGCCTGCAGCGCCAGTTCCTCGGTCAGCGACGGCGCGTCGACGAGCGCGAGCAGCAGCGCCTCGGCGAGCGAAAAAGGTGTCGCCCCCAGCCCTTCGCGGCTGTCGATGCGAATGAGGCCGAAACCGCGCAGCGGTGCATCGGCGCCGAGCGCCGACCAGTTCGCGCCGGGCAGTTTGACCAGCGCCAGCCCAAGCGACGGCACGGTGCGGCCCGGATCGCCGTGCAGCGCCGCGATCTTGTCGCCCGCGACCGGATCGAGCGCGGCCCAGGCCCCGAGCAGCAACAGGTTGCGCCCGAAGGCGTCGAGTCCGAAGCGTTCGGCGATGACATCGGCGCGGGTGCGCGGCGCCGCCGCCTTGCCGCCGTCGAGCCAGCCTGCCACAGCGGCAAAGGCATCGGCGAGCGGCCGCAATTTCGCCGTTCCCGTCATGACAGGTCGACCAGCGGGCCGATGATGCGGCCGAAGTTGGGTTGCTGGGGATCGATACCGACCTCGGGCTGCGAGGCGAAACCGTCGACATCGACGCGGGCGAGATAATCCCCGGCGACGAGGTCGGTGAAGGCGAAGTCTAGCTGGCTCGCTGGGAAGGCGGCGGGCGCGACCACCTCGATCGCGGCATTGCCGAGCTGGCCGGGGCCGAAGGCGTTGAGCAGCAGGGTCGCCGACTGGCCGGCGCGCAGCGGCGGATCGATGTCGACGGTAACGGTCCCCGAGCGCAGTCCGGCGGCGCTGCCCGGCCCGGTCGCCGCGGCGACCTGGGTCATCACCGGCAGGATCGCGAAGGCGACGACGTTCGAGCCGCGCCGCAGCCGCTCGGGCATCGCGGGATCGACCGGCGCAGCGACCACCTCAAGCTGATGCGCGCCCGCCCTGGGCACCACGCCGCCGAACAGTGCGGCGTCGAGCGGCAGCGCGAGCGCGTCGCCCGAGATCGCATCCTCATCGAGCGTCAACGGCTGGCCGTCGATGCGCAGGCTGTTGCCAAAGCGGGCGATGCCGGTGCCGGTTAGGTGCAGCGTGCCGCCCCATGGCGCGGGGCCGGTCTGGCCTTCGGATGGCCCGATGCTGCGGATCTGCAGCGGCCCCATCGGCGCCGCGAAGATTTCCGGGGTCGCGACCGGGGTCGGCGGGCCCGGATCGTCCTGCGTCTCGATCGCGACGTTGCGCACGACATAGGTCGCCGACAGCGCATAGGGCACCTGAAAGAAGACCGACCACAGCTTCGACCAGTCCTCGAGCGAGGGCTGTTCGGGTTCGAGGCCGATCGCCCGCCCCTCGGCGGCGAGATCGGCGGCGGCCAATATCGTCTGGTTCGCGGCATCGGCGCTCGCCGCCTCCATCGCGGCGACCGACAGGCCCGGCGCATGCTCCAGCGCGAGCGCGGCGGCGCCGTACAGCCGTTCGGGCTCGAACTTGGCGGCATCGCCATAGAAGCTGAGCACATAATGAAGGTCGAGATGGATGCGCGCGCGGGTGCGCTGATTGCCGCCGCCGTCGCGCGACGGGAAATGGTCGTTGCGATGCTGGGTGTTGGGCAGGACGCGGAAGAGGAACAGGTTGATCAGCGGGCTGCCGTCCTCGGCGAGCTTCGCGGTCGGCGCCCCGACGCGCACATCGGCCTGCCCGACCGCCTGGTTCGCCGCATCCTGCAGCACATGTTCGAGCGTCGCGGTGACCACGGCGAGGGCGCGAAAATTGCTCATCGCCCCCTCCCCTGCGCGAGGAAGGCGTCGAGCGAGGTCGATGTCGGTGCGGGCGGCGCGGCGGGCGCGGCGGCAAGCGGCGCGGCGCGAACCTCGACGCTGCCGATATGGATTTCGACCACCGGCGGGGCGGCGACGGGCGCCGGCGAAGCGGCGCTTGGAACGGCGGGATGTGTGGGCAACGCCGGGGCGCGATCGGTGGGGCGTGTCACCTCGATCGGCACGATGCGGTTGGCGGGCTCGGGCGCGTCATGGAGCGCGGTTGCGGTTTGCGCCGTGGGTGCGACGGACGGCGGCGGCACCGCGTCCGACAAGGCAGCGGCGGGCGGGGCCAGACGGTTTTCGGCGTAAATCGGATCGGCAGAGGAGGCCGCGTCGACCGGAGATGGCTGCATTTCCGGGCTTACGGGAGGCGTCATCGTAGTGCTCCCTATCCGCACCGCGACGCGCGGGCGCGCGGGCGCATCGGGCAACGGCGCGGTTTCGACCGCCGGGAGGGCCTCACCCGCGACCGGGCGCGGCGCATCGGCGGGCGCGGGCGGCGGGCCGGACGCATCGGGCGCGGGCACGGCGCGGCGCTGCAACGCTGCCGCAGGGGCCGGCGTGGCGATCGGCGCCGCCGGAATGGCGGCTGGGGACGCGGTGGCGGGCATCGCAGCCGGCGTCAGCGGCACGGCGTCCGCGGCCATCGCCGCCGGAGGGACAAGCCCCGGCGTGGGCGCAGCCCCAGGTGCGATCGACTGGATGCCGGCGGGGGATGGCGGCGGCGACGGCGCCTCATGTGGCGCGGGCACGGGTTGCGGCAGGCCCAACTCCTCGGGCAACGGTTCGAAACGCGTCGGGATGCGCGGCGCCGCGACGGGCATTTCGCCGGTCGCGCGCGCCGCCATGCGGGCGAGCAGGCCGGTCATGCGCGCACCCGCGACAGGTAGAAGCTGCGCCGCGACGCGGTCAGCGCCAGGATGTCGCGTTCGGACCAGTGAAAGGCGTGCGCGAGGTCGGCGACGTCGTCGAGCAATCGCGGCACGCGCAGCAACAGTTCGTCCCAGAAAAAGGCGGCGATATCGAAGGCCAGCGCCTGTTCGCCCCCGCACGCCGGGCAGGCGACCGCGATGTCGAGTTCGGTATCGGGGTCGAGATTGGCAAGAATGGCGTCGAGGCGGTCGTCGTCGATCTTGTCGCCATCGGGTGCGACGCGGCTGCGCAGGATTTGCCGCGCCGCCTCGGCATTGCCCCCCTGCTCGCATGCCGCGAGGTCGCCGGCGCTGATCGCGCGGACGGTGACGCCGTCGACCGCCGCGACAAGGGCGCCCGCGTCCGCCGCGGCGTCGCGCCCGAGATCGGCGGCGGTGAGCGCGAACTCCATCGCCTCGCCGCAGTCGGCGCAGGCCTGCGCGACCTCCATCCGCGGCCCGAACTGCGCGGCGCGCAGGGCGAACAGCGCCCGGTCGCGCCCCCCGACGGGCAGCGCTTCGGCCGCATCGCGGGGCCAGCCTCCGGCGGCGAGCAACAACAGCCCGCGGCCGGCGGGTCCCAGCGACGCGCCGCTTTCGCTGATCTCGATCAGCTCCAGGGCGGTGAACCGGCGCATCGGTTACAACGTCGGTTCGGTGAAGCTCGGCTCGGCGGGCTCGGCGACGTCATAGTCGCGTTCCCAGCCCTCATTCTCCAGCTTGAGCGTCTGGATCGCGACCGCGCTCGCCGAGGCGTCGAGGTCGGGGAAAGCCACGAATTCCGACGGCCAGCAGCGGAACAACCGGTAGGCGAGCGCGAGTTGCCCCGCTTCGTTGTAGATTTCGAGGACGAGGTCCTTACGGAAATCCTTGAGCGAGACCTCGGCGCCGAGGCCCGAGCCGAAGTTCCACACCTTGTTCGCCCATTGCTCGAACGTCGTGTCGTGGGTGACCCCGCGTTCGAGCGTCACCGCTTCATATTCGGTCTGGCCCGGCGACTTGCGCGAGGTCGACGGGTCGCCGCCTTCGCGGAACTTGACGACCTCGGTGCTGCGCTTGAGCGCGCTCATCTTGCTGAGGCCCGCGAGATAGGCGCCGTCGGGCAGGCGCAGGCGGAACTTGTAGGTCTTGTAAGGGTCGCGCCGCTCGGCGTTGACGCTGAAAGGTGGTGCCATGATCGCTCTCCCCTATGGGTCAGGCCGCGTTGCGGATCTGCTGGATGGAAATGACGACAAATTCGGCCGGCAGCAGCGGCGCGAAGCCGACGACGATGTTGACGATGCCCTGGTTGCGATCGTCCTGCGTCGTCGTGCTGCCGTCGCATTTGACGAAATAGGCGTCGCGCGGGCTGGTGCCCTGGAACGCGCCCTGCTTGAACAGGCGCTGCATGAAGGTGCCGACCGACAGGCGGATCTGCGCCCAAAGCGGTTCGTCATTGCCCTCGAACACCACCCATTGGGTGCCGCGATACAGGCTTTCCTCGATGAACAAAGCGAGGCGGCGGACCGCGAGATATTTATAGTCGTCGGAAAGCTGGTCGGACCCGCGCAAGGTGCGTGCGCCCCACACCGTCAGCCCGGTGCCGGGAAAGCTGCGCAGGCAATTGACCCCGATCGGGTTGAGCAGGCCGTTCTCTTCGTCGGTCAGCTTGACCGACAGCCCCTCGACCCCCGCCAGCGTCGCCGACATGCCGGCGGGCGATTTCCAGACGCCGCGGTTGGTATCCGTGCGGGCGATGATTCCCGCCACCGCGCCGCACGGGACGAAGCTGTCGATCTGGCCGCCGCGCTTGGGATCGCGGCGCAGGATGCGCGGAAAATAGAGCGCGGCATTGTCGGCGAAGGAGAGCGACAGCACCGAGGTCGCGCCGTCGAGCTGCTTGGTCTTGACCAGCCCCGCCGCCTCGTCGGGCTTGTCGTCCCAGTCGGCGGGCGGATCGACGATGAGGACCGCGCGCTCGTCCTTGCAGAATTGCGCCGCTTTCTCGTTCACCGTGCGCGGCAACGTGCCGTCGCGCTCGTCGGGCGGGATGCAGAGCAGGTTGAAGATGTCGGCTTTTTTCAGCGCATAGATGCCGGTCTTGGTCGCGGCGTCGCCGATATAGTCTGTGTCGAGCAACGCCGCGCCGTCGTTGCCGTCGGCGCCGGCGCCGGTCGCATTGTTCGATGGCCGGTTGCCGAGCTTCGGGGTACCGTCGATGTTGAGCTGGCACTGGACGAGACTCGATTCGGCGGCGAGCACGCGGTCGAAACGGCGCGCGCCGCCGGTGGCCTTGACGGTCAGGTTGCGGAAGATTTCGACCGCGCCGGTCGTCTTGTCCTCGATGCGGATGTCGAACAGGTCGGCGACGTCGAGGCCATATTTGACGGCGGCGGCCGCCGCACCGACCGGGTCGGCGATGTCGGGGTGGGTCGCGGTGCCGGCCAGCGCATTGCCCCAGCTTCCCGGGCTTGCGGCGCGCAGCGCCAGCGCGCCGATTTCGAGCAATGCGATGCCGTCGTCATCGGGGGCGTTGGGCTTGAACAGGCGCACGATCTCGGCCTGTCCGCCGCCGTTTCCGTAGAAATCGTCGACCGCATAGGACATCGGTCCGCTCGCCCACAGGCCGCCGAAGCGGCGCGTGAAGTCGCCATAGTTGAAACAGGTCAGCGGCTGGTTCACCGGACCGCGCAGCGCGCGCCCGACAAAAGCCGCGATCGAGGTCGCGACGCCGCTGACGGTGCGCACTCCCGATGGCAGTTCCTGGATATAGACACCGGGATAGGTCACGGACACGGGCATGGCAGCACTCCCTTTTCGCCAGTCGGATGACGGCCCCTCACGGGACCGAACTAGTCAGTCGAGCTTGAAGCCCAACAGGATGGTGATCTCGGCGGCGTCGGTCGCCGAACTGTTGCGAAGGCTGAGCGTCTGGAGATCGCCCGCGAACAGCGCGATCGCCTCGCCATAAAGGATCAGCGGGCCGGTGAGTTTGGTACGCGTCGCGCCGTCGGCCTTCACATCGACCGAGCCGTCGTTGAGCGACGAGGTCATGATGAAGAAGGCGAGTTTTTCGACATCGTCGATCTGCAGCGCGAGATCGCGGTCGGCGGGCATCGCCTTGACGAGGGTCACCGCAGCGCTGGTGATCGCGTCGATCTCGGCGCTGCCGCTGTTGTTGACGCCGGCACCGGAGGGCGCGCCCCCGCTGAACGACCATGAGAATTTCTGGGACATAACTGCACAACCTCCCTTTGCCGAAACGCAAGCGACGAAGTTTGTGCGACCAAAGCTTTTTTGATTGAGCCTCAGGCTACCATGGGTCGGCCCGGACTCTATTGGACGAATACGCCAAGAGCGATGAACCGTTCGCGTGGAGCGACGGTTCGGCAAATAAGGCGTGTCATCAGTATTTTGGGCAGTCAGGCAATCATATGTCGACCCGGGGACACTGTGCCCCGGATCTTAAACAAAGCTGACCGCATATAGTTAACCGAAGATGCTCTATGCTTTGGCGGGACTCGCAATCCAGCGGTCGACCTGCGCCTCGAGGACCGGCAACGGAACCGACCCGCGGCCCAGCACGATCTCGTGGAACAGCTTCTGGTCATAGCGGTCGCCGAGCGCGGCGCGCGCCTTTTCGCGCAGCGCGAGGATGCGCTGCATGCCGACCTTGTACGAGGTCGCCTGCCCCGGCATCACAAAATAGCGGCGGATTTCGGAGCGGATCTTGGCCGTAGGCTGCGGCGAATTGGCGCTGTAATAGGCGAACGCCTGTTCCTCGCTCCACCCTTTGGCGTGGATGCCGGTGTCGACGACGAGGCGGATCGCGCGCCATATCTCGCGCCCCAGCCGCCCGAAATCGCTGTAGGGATCGGTGTAGAAGCCCATCTCCTTGGCCAGCCGCTCCACGTAAAGCGCCCACCCCTCGCCATAGGCGCCGTAGAAATAATTATTCCGGAACTGCGGCGTGCCGGTCATTTCCTGCGCGAGCGCGATCTGCATATGATGGCCGGGCAGGCCTTCATGATAGGTCGTGCCCTCGATCTCGTAGATCGGGGTCGCGCGCGTGTCGGCGAGATGGACATAATAGATGCCCGGGCGCGAGCCATCGAGCGCGGCGGACGAATAATGCGCCGCGCCGCCCGGTTCCTCGCGAAACGCCTCGACGCGCTTGACGATCAGGTCGGCCTTGGGCAGCCGCCCGAACTGTTCGGGCAGCCGCGCGCGCATGCCGTCGAGATAGTCGCCCGCCAGCTTGAGATAGGCGGCGCGGCCGGCATCGTCGTTGGCGACGTAGAAACGATCGTCGCTGCGCAGGAAGACGAAGAAATCCTCGAGCTTGCCCTCATAGCCGATCTTCGCCTTCAGCGCCTCCATCTCGGCGCGGATGCGCGCGACTTCGGACAGGCCAAGGTCGTGGATTTCGTCGGCGGTCATGCCGGTCGTGGTCTGGAGCCGCAGCATCGCGTTATAAAAGGCCGCGCCGTCGGGCAGCGCGCCGGCGCCGCGCGGTTCGGTGCCGGCCTTGACGCGGTCTTCGGCAAGCCAGCCGGCGATGCGGTCATAGGCGGGCTTCAGCGAGCTGGTCATCGCCTGGGCGATGCGCGCGGTGAAGGCGTCGGCGGCGGCCGTGTCGATCTTCCCGGCGGTGACGAGGCCCGCCGCCTTTTCTTTGGCATCGGCAAACAGCGCGGCGTCTTCGCCCTTTCCGAATGGCGCGCCGGTGGTGAGCCGCCCGATCAGTTCGATCGACTGGTCATAGGCGAAGCCGGGCATGCGAATGCCCTTCGCCGCCGCCGCCTGCGCGCGGCCGAGGTATATGTCGAGCGTCGGGCCGAGCGCGGTGACGCGCGCCACATAGGCCTCCATGTCCGCAGGCGTGTCGACCCGGTGCTGGTTGATCAGGAAATTGGGCAAGCCGGTGTGCGGACCGTTGCGATCGAAGATATAGCCATGGTCGCGCCATTTGGTCGACGCCTCGGCGCGTTCGAGTTCGAGCGCCCACATGTCATAGGACACGCGCGCATCCTCGCCGAGCTGCGCGCGGTCGAACTGCTTCTTCATCGCAGCCACGCTGCCGCGTCGCCATGCGAGCCGTGCCGCCGCCGCCGCGTCGCTGGGGTCGGTGAAGCGGTCCTGCTGTTCCTTGCGGCCGAGTTGGGTCAGCTGCTCGGGATCGAGCGCGATTTCGGCCTCGAACGCCGCATCGAGGAAGGCGGTGAGCGCCGCGTCGGCGCTGCCAGCGGGCGCAGCGGCGCGCGCCGTCGGGGCGGCAAGGATGCTGGCGCCGATGGCCAGCGAGAATTCGCGTCGGGAAAGCTGCATGGGACCCCTTTCGTTTGAAAGGGTTATAGGGAGGATGGCGGGAGAGGCAAAGGATGGTTGGCGGGTGGTGTCCAGACCGGCCCCTCTTTCCGTTCGTGTCGAGCGGGATTTATAGAGCGGCTTGTCCGCTAATACCCCAAACCGGCCCCCTCACGACTTGAAATGCCGGATACTCTCCAGATCCGCCCGCCCCAGCGGTTCAGTGAGCCACAGCCCGCCGCGGCCGCCGCGCGACCAGCGGACGATCGCCTGACGGCGGATGTCGCCGGGCAACACGAGTTCGAGCGCCTTGCCCACCTCCATCGGGACATCGTGCAGGAAACCGGCGCCGCTTTGCGACAGGTCGGCGAGTTCGATGTCGCTGACCGCGCCGTCGGTTATCAGTTGCGCGCGGGTGTGCACCGGCAGGCGCGGGGCGCGATAGTCGCCCGACTGCTGTTCGGCGGCGAGTTGCCGGAGCACTTCGTTGCCATCGACCGCCGCGTCGAAGGCGACGCCGCAGCGCCCCTCTTCGCACCAGGCGACGCGGCCCTGGATGACGATGGTTTCGGACAGCGCGATTTCGAGCCGCTCGCCGACCGACACCGGTACCTCGACCGCGAGCATCATGCCGCCGTCGGACATGTTGCGCACGCGCCACAGCCCGGCGTCGCCGTCGCGGGTGACCTTCGCGATGCGCCACACGGTCCGGAACCGGTCGCCGCCACGGCGATCGGCGTCGGTGTCGCCATCTTGATCTTCTCCGGGGGCAGAGAAGCGGGGTTCGTTCATGCCTTCCTCCTGATTCCAACAGCGCCCAGAAGAGACATTCAAGCTGCTAAAATTCATTCACTTAGCTTATTACCCCACCCTTCCCCGCCGACGCGGCCGCTCCTCAACCCGGCTGGTCCACCGGTCATCGTTAAGGACAACGAAACGCGCCCATCGGGGCCTGACCATAGAATGCCCTTAGATTATGAATAATTTCCAACGATCGCGCGTTAATTATCGCCAATATTGAAGCATCGGCGCCGAAACGGCGGATCGGGACCCAATCGGGCGAAGTCCGAACCGTCAGAACCAGAGATGCGGTTCGCACGAAACGATTATGGTGCCCCTGGCCGGACTCGAACCAGCACTCCTTGCGGAACTCGATTTTGAGTCGAGCGCGTCTACCAATTTCACCACAGGGGCCCGTGGACGCGGAGCCGTTGCCACAAAAGGACCGTCCGCGTCCAGCGCGAAAGATGACAAGCGGACGGTTGCGCGCTCGAATGCTGCCGATAAGGTGCCACGATGACCGACAAGCCCCCGCCCGCCCGCGCGTCCTCCGCCAAACCCCGCGCCAGGAGCGAAGCGGCGGCGCCTTTCGGTCCCGGCCGGATCGCCGGCGCGGCGCTGATCGTCCTCGCGCTGATCGCGGTCGCGTGGCTGCTGATCAGCCTGACGCGTTTCTTCATGCTCGTCTTTGCAGCGGTCGTGCTCGGCGCGATCTTCGATGCGATCGCGGGCTGGATCGTCCGCCGCACCGGGATGAAGCGCGGCTTCGCGCTCGCGCTGTCGGTCGCGGGGATCGTCGCGATCTTTGCCGGGGCCTTCATGCTGTTCGGATCGCAGCTGGCGCGCGAGGTCGACACGATCCGCGAACAGATTCCGCAGGCCCTGCGCGGCGTAGAGGCGTTTCTCGACCGCTATGGCCTGGGGCAGCGGGTGCGCGAATTGGCCGCGGTCGGCAGCGAGGACATCTCGCGCCTCGCCTCGCAGGCCGGGGGCTATGCGCTGGCGGCGGGGAGCGGCATCGCCGACTTCGTGCTGGTGCTCGTCGCGGCGATCTTTCTCGCCGGCGATCCCGCGACCTATCGCCGCGGGCTGTTGCTGCTGATGCCCGCCAGCGCCGAGGAGACCGCATCGCTGGCGCTCGGCGACGCCGCGCGCGGGCTGAAAGGCTGGATGGTTGGGCAGGCGGTGTCGTCGCTGGTCGTCGCCGCGCTGACCTGGGCCGGGCTGGCATTGCTCGGCGTGCCCGCGGCGGGCGGGCTCGGGCTGATCGCCGGCCTGCTCGACGTCATCCCGATGGTCGGGCCGATCATCGCGGGCATCCCCGCGGTGCTGCTGGCGTTCACCGTGTCGCCGATGACCGCGCTGTGGACGCTGGTCCTGTTCCTGGTGATCCAGCAACTGCAGGGCAATTTCCTGCAGCCGATGATCCAGAAACAGGCGGTCGACGTGCCGCCCGCAGTGCTGCTGTTCGCGGTGGTCGCGGCGGGGATATTGTTCGGCTTCCTCGGCGTGCTGCTCGCGGCGCCGCTGACCGTGGTGGTCTATGTGATGGTGCAGCGGGTCTATGTGAAGACGCTGCTGGGCAAGGATATCAAGATCGCCGGGCAGGATTGAGCGGGGATCAAATATAGCTCGTCATTGCGAGCGTAGCGAAGCAATCTCCAGCCATCGGCCTAGATAAGCCTCGATGGCCGGGGATTGCCGCGTCGCTTCGCTCCTCGCAATGACGAGGAATGATAGTGCGCCCTATTTCTTCAGTTCCTTCGCCAAAGTCTTCGCGGTGGACTTGCCATAGGGCGGCTTGAAGCCCGCGAGACCCGCGACGTCGAGCTTCGGTTGGCGATACACCGCGCGGGCGTGGCTGAAGGTCCGGAAGCCATCCAGGCCGTGATAATTGCCCATGCCCGACGGACCGACGCCGCCGAACGGCAGGTCCTCCATCGCATTGTGGAATAAGACGTCGTTGACGGTGACGCCGCCCGAGATGGTGCGGGTGAGGACGCGGTCCTCCTCGCTCTTGTCCTGCCCGAAATAATAGAGGCCGAGCGGGCGGTCGTTCGCGTTCACATAGTCGATCGCCTCGTCGATCGTCTTGTAGGTCTTGACCGGTAGGATCGGGCCGAAGATTTCCTCCTGCATCACCTGCATGTCGTCGGTGGGGTTGCGGACGATGTGGAGCGGCATCTTGTGGCCGTTGGCGCTGGCGAAATCTTCACCCCCCGGATTGACCTCGATCACCTCGGCGCCCTTTTCGCGCGCGTCGGCGAGGTAACCCTGCAAGCGGTCATAATTGCGGACGTTGACCACCGAGGTGTAGTCGTCGTTGGCGAGCATCGTCGGATAAAGCGCCGCGGCGCCCTTCGTGATGCTGTCGATCACCTCGCCCTCCTGATCTTCGGCGACGAGCAGATAGTCGGGGGCGAGGCAGATCTGCCCCGCGTTCATCAGCTTGCCGAGCGCGACACGCTGGCCCGCTTGCTCCTTATTGGCGCTGCGCCCGATGAAGGTCGGCGACTTGCCGCCGAGTTCGAGCGTCACGGGGACGAGGTTATCGGCGGCGGCGCGCATGATATGCTTGCCGACGCTGGTCGCGCCGGTGAAGATCATATGGTCGAAGGCGAGCTTCGAGAAAGCGACCCCGACGTCGGCGTCGCCGGTGAACACCGCCATCTCGCTCTCGTCGAAATAATCGGGGACCAGCCGCGCGATCAGCGCCGAGACATTTTCGGTATATTCGGACGGCTTGATCATCGCGCGATTGCCCGCCGCGAGCACGCCCGCCATCGGCACGAACACCATGCCGACCGGAAAATTCCACGGCGCGACGATGCCGACGACGCCCTTGGGCTGATAGACGACCTCGGCCTTCGCGCCGAGCAGCCCGAGCGGAAAGGTGGGCTTGCGCTTTTCGCCCTTCGACCAGGCGGACAGATGCTTTTTCGCGTGCTTGAGCGCGCTGACCGAGGGCATGATGTCGGTCATCAGCGTCTGCTCGCGGCTGCGGTGACCGAAATCCTCGCTTACCGCCTTGGCGAACTCCTCGGCATTGTCGACCAGCAGCGCGATCGCGCGGTCGATGCGGTCGGTCCGCACCGCGAGGCTTTCGGGCATAGCGGCGGTGAAGCTCGCCTTCTGCGCGGCGAGCACCTCGCCCATGCGCTGCGTTTCGCCGACGATATCCTGCTTGATGGCGGTGGCCATGACCCGTCTCCCTGATTGATTTGCGCGATGTTTGATCATGGCGCGCGGCCGGTTGCAAGTTGAAACCGGCCTCCTATGTGGGACCTGCCCCTTTCGCAACTGCAGCAAAACCGCTAATCGGACCGCCGATCCAATTTTCCCCTACGGAGTCTCTCGCCATGACCGCCACCGATCCCGTCGTCTTCCTCTCCTATGCGCGCACCCCGATGGGCGGCATGCAGGGCGCCTTGTCCGACGCGAGCGCGACCGACCTCGGCGCGACCGCGGTGAAAGCCGCGGTCGAGCGCGCGGGCGTGTCGGGCGACGATATCGAGCGCATCTATATGGGCTGCGTGCTTCCCGCCGGGCTCGGCCAGGCGCCGGCGCGCCAGGCCGCGATCAAGGCCGGCCTGCCCAAATCGGTGCAGGCGACGACGGTCAACAAGGTGTGCGGTTCGGGCATGCAGACGGTGATCATGGGCGCCGAAGCGCTCGCCGCGGGCAGCATCGACCTGGTCGTCGCGGGCGGCATGGAATCGATGACCAACGCGCCGTACCTGCTCAAGAAGCACCGTTCGGGCGCGCGCATCGGGCATGACACCGCCTATGACCATATGTTCCTCGACGGGCTGGAAGACGCCTATGAGGCCGGCCGCGCGATGGGCACCTTTGCGCAGGACACCGCCGACGCCTATCAACTCTCGCGCCAGTCGCAGGACGAGTATACGCTCGAATCGCTGAGCCGCGCCAAGGCGGCGATCGCCGACGGCGCCTTCGCGAACGAAATCGCACCGGTGACGATCACGACCCGCAAGGGCGATATCGTCGTCGACACCGACGAAGCGCCGGGCAAGGCGATGCCCGACAAGATCCCGACGCTGAAGCCCGCCTTTGCCAAGGACGGCACGATCACCGCCGCGACCAGTTCGTCGATTTCGGATGGCGCCGCCGCGGTGGTGCTGACGCGCCAGTCGGTCGCCGACGCCAAGGGCGCCAAGCCCGTCGCGCGCCTCGTCGCACATACCGCGCACGCACAGGAGCCGAAGGATTTCACCGTCGCCCCGGTCGGCGCGATCAACAAATTGCTCGCCAAGACCGGCTGGTCGATCGCCGACGTCGACCTGTTCGAGGTCAATGAGGCGTTCGCCTGCGTCGCGATGTTCGCGATGCACGACCTGGGCATCCCGCGCGAGAAGATCAACGTCCATGGCGGCGCGACCGCGCTCGGCCACCCGATCGGCGCCAGCGGCACGCGCATCATCACCACGCTGATCGCGGCGCTGCAGCGCCACGGCAAGACGCGCGGGATCGCCAGCCTGTGCATCGGCGGCGGCGAAGCGACCGCGGTGGCGATCGAACTGATCTGAACCGGCTTTTCGAGGAAAGTTCCGGGGCGTCGTCGCAAGACGGCGCCCTTTTGTCGTTCCAATGCGACAAACTGCGACACTAATGTCCTGAAAATAAACGCCGCATTCCGCGTCCGTTCAAATCGACTCGCCTATTCCAGCATCAGTCATCGGGCAGATCCCCTCCCCCTGACGGAAAAAGGAATGGCACAATGAAGAGCAAATTTCTCACCGCCGGCCTGATCGCCGCGATGATGGTTCCCGCCACCATGCCGGTCGCCGCACAGGCGCAGACCCGCGAAATCCGCAACGATCGCCGCGACGTTCGCGAAGAACGCCAGGAACTGCGCGACGCCCAGCGTCATGGCAATCGCCACGACGTCCGCGAGGAACGCCGGGACTATCGCGGCGCCAAGCAGGACCTGCGCAACAGCAAGCGCGACTGGCGTCAGGACAACCGCTATTCCAACTATCGCGCGCCGTTTCGCTATCAGCAGTTCCGCGTCGGTTCGACGCTGCGCTCGAACTATTATGCGCCGAGCTATCGTCCGAGCTGGGATAGCCGCTGGGGCGTGCCGCGGGCTGGTCGCAACCTGACCTATGTCCGCCATTACAACGACCTGTTGCTCGTCAACGAGCGCAATGGCCGGGTCGTCAAGGTCTATCGCAACCACTTCAACTGGCGCTAAGCGACCTTGATCGCTGAAGAGGGCCGGACGGGAAACCGTCCGGCCCTTTTCCACGGACGCGACGCCGCTCGCGATTCCCGTTGTTGCACCGGGCGGAAAGGCATAGCCTGCGCCCCGCAACACGGGGAGAATATGTCATGAAGAAGCTTGTCCTGCTCGCCGCGCTCGCCGCGCTGTCGGCCTGTTCGCAAAAGACTGAAGAGAAAAAGGAAACCCCGGCCGCGCCGACCGAAACCGCGGCGCCCGCGCCCGCGACCGACTCGGGAACAGCGCCCGGAACCTATGACGTCAAAATGGCCGACGGCACGGTGGCGACGACCACGATCAACGCCGACGGCACCTATGTCGACACCGATGCCAAGGGCAAGCAGGTCAAGGGCCTGTATGCGACGCACGACGGCAAGGATTGCTTCGACCCCGAAGGCGACGCGCCGGGCATGTGCTGGGCGGTGACCAAGCCGGGCGCCGACGGCAGCTTCACCGCGACCGCCGACGATGGCACGGTCGTGACGGTGACGCCGAAGAAGAGCTGAGGGGCGTATCGGATCGGACTTTGGGATGGTGATGAGACCATCCTATCTCCGTTCGTGTCGAGCGAACTTTACGGATACCCCCTCAACCCACCGTCAATCGCCCCAGATATGATCGGTTTCGATCCAGCCGCGGCGGCCCTTGACGTCGAACTGGCACCAGCCATTGGCACAGTCGGTGATCCGGCCGACGACGCCCGGTTCGGCGCGATAGACGATCGCCGCCGACACGCTCGCCGCTTCGCGCATCGGGCGGACCTCGCCGGTGACGATCGCGGTGCGGGTGCGGCTGAGCAGCCGCGCCGCCATCCAACCCTGCGTCCCGTCAGGGTCCTCGATCTTGCGCCAGGTTTCGAACCGGGCGACGACCCGGACCGGCAAATCCTTGCGCCGATATTCCCAGATGACGGGGACGTCGGGCGAAGGCCCCTTGCGCATCCGCGCCTCGTCGACGCTGATCGAGGCCCAATAGGGCAATTCGGGGTCCGATTGTGCCGCGGCCGGGGCGATCACGGCGAAACAGAGTGCAAGCATCAGGACTTTTTGGCTGGTCATCTTCAACCCTTGTTGCAATCGGCGCATTTTTTCAACCGCTGGCGTCCGCACGCACGCGCCTTTCCCACAGGGGCAAGACGCGCGCGGGCCTTGACCGTTCCCGCGCCGCGCGCTCTATCGGCGCCATGCCCGATTCTTCCCGTCCCCGGCGCCCGCGCGTCATCGTCACCCGCCAGTTGATGCCGCATGTCGAGGCGCGCATGGCCGAACTGTTCGACGTTGCGCTGTCGGCGCGGGATCAGGCCTTTACCAAGGACGAATTGAAGGCTGCGGTCGCCGATTGCGACGTGCTGGTGCCGACGGTGACCGACGAAATCGATGCCGAGGTGATCGCGGCCGCGGGCGAACGGCTGAAACTGATCGCCAATTTCGGCGCCGGGGTCGACCATATCGACCTGTCGGCGGCGCGCGCCAAGGGCATCATGGTGTCGAACACGCCCGGCGTGTTCACAGAGGACACCGCCGACATGACGATGGCGCTGATCCTCAGCGTCCCGCGCCGGCTGGCCGAGGGCGAAAAGCTGATGCGATCGGGACTGTGGCAGGGCTGGGCGCCGAGCGGCATGCTCGGCCACCGCGTCGGCGGCAAATTGCTCGGAATCATCGGCATGGGGCGGATCGGCCTCGCGGTCGCGCGCCGCGCCCGCGCCTTCGGCCTGTCGATCCATTATCACAACCGCCGCCGCCTGCCCGAAGCGATCGAGGAGGAATTGGGCGCGAGCTACCATGCCAGCGTCGACACGCTGCTGCGGATCAGCGACGTGGTGACGGTCCATTGCCCGCACACGACCGAGACGCACGAACTGGTCAACGCCGCGCGCATCGCATCGATGAAGCCGACCGCTTATCTGATCAACACCGCGCGCGGCGAGATCGTCGACGAGAGCGCGCTGGTCGCGGCGCTGAAGACCGGGCGCATCGCAGGTGCGGGACTCGACGTCTATACGCACGAACCCGCGGTCGACCCGGCACTGCTCACGCTCGACAATGTCGTGCTGCTGCCGCACCTCGGCTCGGCGACGATCGAGGGACGCGAGGCCTCGGGCGAAAAGGTCATCGCGAATATCCGCGCGTGGAGCGACGGGCATCGCCCGCCCGATCAGGTGCTGGAGGGGTGGGCCTGATCGTCAGGGCCTAGCCTGGCCAGCCCAGGAGGAACAACAGCCCCCAGCCCAGAGCTGCCCAAAGCAGGAACGACCAAAGGATCGTGATCAGCGCATCCTTCGCCTTTTGCGTTTGCCCCATCGCGGCGAAGATGATCACGATCGCCAGCGTGACCATCAGAATCGGGCCGAACAGGATGAAAGCTACCCAGCCTGCATTGCTCAGCGGTTCAGTTGCGCGTGCGCGCCGCGATGCGTGCCGGTCCTGAACCGCAGTCTCAACATCGCCAACGAATTGAGGAGCGATACCGCGCCGGTTAAGCTCGACCGT
The DNA here is from genome assembly GCF_001427085.1 of Sphingopyxis sp. Root1497. NCBI lineage: Bacteria > Pseudomonadati > Pseudomonadota > Alphaproteobacteria > Sphingomonadales > Sphingopyxidaceae > Sphingopyxis > Sphingopyxis sp. Root1497. The sequence goes on along the minus strand of NZ_LMGF01000005.1, from coordinate 985,874 downwards.
CGCTGCCTGCACAGCGACCGCCTCAAAGCCTCCACTGTCGCCGGTAGAGACGATCTCGACGAGATCCTCATCCGCCAAGCGCCCAACGCGAGCGCTCCAATCGACCTCGGTCATTCGTCCCCCGTTATGCTCAGTCCCCCGTCAAAATCCGGTCGACGAGTTGCTTCACCGTCGGGGTGAAGTTGTTCGAGTAGAAGGGGTCGGTCTTGAAGTTGAACGCGGCATGGCCCGCGAACATCAGATTCTGTTCGGGGTCGCCGCCATGCGCGATGTCCTGCAGCGTCTTCTGGATGCAGAAGCTGCGCGGGTCGGCGAGATAGCCGGTGGTGTAGTCGTCATGGTCCTTCCACGACGAAAAACCGCAATGCGACAGGCATCCCATGCAGTCGGTCTGGTCCTTGCGGATCACCGCCTTGTCACTGTCGGTCACGAAGACGACGGTGTTGTCGGGGGTCTTCAGCGCCTCGGTATAGCCTTCGGCCGCCCAGTCGCGGGCGCGGGCGCGGTCGTGGGGGGTGACCCAGAAATTCTTGCCCTTCACCCCGACGTCGAGTTGGACGATATGGTCGCCCGCTTCCTGCTTCGAATAAGGAATCTGGCGCTCCGAGCGCGCTTCGAGGTCGCGCAGGAACGGCGTGCGCACCGCGCTCGAATAGAAACCGGTCGGCGAAAAACGATGCAGCAGCACGTCGCCATCGTCGAGGGTGCGGAGGCGATCCTTCCACGCCTGCGGGATCGGGCTTTCCTCGGTCAGCAGCGGGCGGGTGCCATATTGAAAGACGATCTGGCCCAGCTCGGGATTGTCGATCCAATTCTCCCAATCGCGCAGATACCAGACGCCGCCGGCCATGACGATCGGCACAGAGTCGGCGATCCCCTCGGCGCGCATCGTCTCGCGCACCGCGGCGACGCGCGGATAGGGATCCTGCGGCACCAGCGGATCTTCGGCGTTCGACAGGCCGTTGTGGCCGCCGGCGAGCCAGGGATCTTCATAGACCACCGCGCCGAGCAGGTGCGGGACCTTGTGATAGGCGCGCTTCCACAGCGCGCGAAAGGCGCGCGCCGAACTGATGATCGGAAGGTACATGACATTGTGGCGCTCGGCGATTTCGCTAAGCTTGTACGGCATGCCCGCGCCGCAGGTGACACCGGCGATCATGCCCTTGGTGCGTGCCAGCACGCCTTCGAGGATCTGCTGCGCGCCGCCCATTTCCCATAGCACGTTGATGTTGATCGCGCCCTTGCCGCCCGACACTTCATAGGCGCGTTCGACCTGTGCGACGGCGCCTTCGATGCCATACTGGATCAGCTCTTCGTGGCGTTCCCTGCGGGTAAGTGCATTATAGACTTGCGGGACGATCTTGCCCTCGGCGTCATAGCTGTCGGCGTTGACCGCCGACACGGTGCCGATGCCGCCCGCCGCGGCCCAGGCGCCGCTCGACATATGGTTGGTCGCCGACACGCCCTTGCCGCCCTCGACCAACGGCCAGACTTCGCGACCGCCATAAAGGATGGGCTTCAAACCTTTGAACACAAAAACCTCTTTCTCTCCGCCCGGCTGCGTGTCGCGACCAAGCCTCCTTTGCCGCTTCCGTAAGCGGAAGGCGGCGATGAAAGTCAATGGACGCTGCCCCTAATCCCCGGAGAAGAGGCGGCGGCCTTCCAGCGCACGACCATAGAGGTTTTCATAGGCGGCGACCATGATAGTTTCATCGAAGCGTTCGACCGCGACACGGCGGTTTGCGGCCCCCACCATCGCGCGCAGCGCCGGGTCGGCAGCCAAATCGGCAAGCGCCGCGCGGAATCCCGTTTCGTCATCGGCGATGAAGCGACAATTTTCGGCGGCAACCATTTCGACCACGTCGCCGACAGCCAGACTGGCGACCGGCAGACCCGCCGCCATCGCCTCGATCACCGCGATCGGCGCCTGTTCGCTGAGCGACGACAGCGCGAGCAGGTCGAAATGGCCGATCCAGCGCGCCGGCTGCGCCATGAACCCCGGCATGATCAGCCGGTCGGCCATGCCGCACGCCGCGGCTTCGGCGCGGATCGCATCGCGCTCGGGCCCCTCGCCGACGATGACGAGGCGGACGTTCGCGGGCAGCGGCGCGACCGCGCGGACGAGGCGCGGCAGGTCCTTGACCTTGCGCAATCCCGCGACGGTGCCGATCACCACCTCGCCGGGGCGGCGTTCGAAGCCAGGGATCGGAACGTCCGGCCCGCCGGCATAGGCGGCGACGTCGATGCCGTTGCGGATCAGCTGCGTGCGCCGCGCGGCGCCCCATTCGGCGGCAGCGATCCGTTCGAGCAGGTGCGACGGCACGACGAGCGCCTCCGTCGTCGGCAGAGCGAGGCGGCGGAAGGCGTTGCGCTTCCAGTTGCGCCGGGCGGTCTCGTCCTCGTTGAAGCCATCCTCGTGATGGATCAACGGCGGCAGTCGGCGACGCGATGCGAACAGCCGGTGCGCCATCACCCCGTCCATCGCGCCCCAATTATAACTGAGCAACAGGTCGAACCCCGCCATATATCGTGCCAGCGCCCGGTAGCGCGACAGGCCGGGTTTGCCGTGCAGCGCCGGTGCGGCGTCGCCCGGAAATTCGACATCGATGCCCGGATCGATCGCCGCGCGCGCCCCGAGCGCATCGGGCACCGCCGACAATATGGTGTGCCGCGCCCTGTCGCCCATCACATTCATCAGCCGCGTCGCGCGCGCCTCCTTGCCGCCGAGCGAAAAGCTCGAATGCAAATGCAGGATGCGAACCGGACGCCCGTCGTCGATCACGTCGCGGGCAATTCCGCCAGCCAGCCGTCGATCGCGGCAACCGCCTCGGCCTCGTCCATCGTCGGCGCATGGCCGACCCCCGGCACCTCGGCCAGCCGCGCCCGCGGCAGTTCGGCCGCCATCTTCTCGGCCGCGCCGCGCGCGAGGATATCGGACAGTTCGCCGCGCAGCACGAGCAGCGGAATTCCGTCGAGTGCGCGATAGGCGGGCCACAGGTCGATCCCGGCATCGCCGCCGTTCGGCACGCGCAGCGGCGCCGCGATCTGCTTGTCGTAATCGGTGACGATCCGGCCCTCGGCGGTCAGCCGGTGGGTGCGCTTGGTCAGCCGCAACCAGTCGTGGATTTCGTAACCGGGGTAAACCGCGCCGTTGAGTTCGCTCACCGCCCGCGCCGCGTGGATCCACGTCGGCTGGCTGCCGCCGGACCCGATATAGTCGCGAATGCGTTCGAGCCCCGCGAGTTCGAGCTCGGGGCCGACGTCATTGAGGACGGCGCCGACCAGCCGTCCCGGCTGGGTCGCCGCGAGCAGCATCGAGACGAGCCCGCCGAGTGAGGTCCCGACGGTCGCAAAACGATCGACCTTCAGGTCATCGAGCAGCGCGATGACGTCCTGGACATAGGTCAGCGGGACATAGGTCATCGGATCCTTGGCATAGGCGCTCTCGCCCCGGCCGCGAAACTCGACGGCAACGACGCGGCGATATTGCGCCAGATGCGGTGCGAGCTGTTCGAAATCGCGGGCGTTGCGGGCCAGGCCGGGCAGGCACAGGATCGGCGGCGCGTCCGCCGCGTCGGCGGGGCCGGCATAGACACGCGCATGCAGCCGCACCCCGTCGAGCGACCACCAATAATGGTCCGACCAGTCGCGGCGCCCGTCACCGCGAATATCCTGCTTGACCGAAATACCGGCTTCCCTTCTTCGCCTGCCGCGCGCCCGCGGATTCGCGCCATCTATCGCCAACCCAGCGCGGCCGCGCAAGCGATGCTTGGTCCTCGGCTTGCCGCCCCAAGTTTTCACCGATAAGAGGTTGGGGCAATGCAGCGACCGCTTCCCGACATCACCCTCGTCCATCCCCGCAAAGACCGCCGGGCGCGGTGCATGACGTCATGACGGCGGAGCTCGTCAGCCACGAACCGGCGACCGGCGACGAAATCTGGCGCCGCGCAATCAGCGACGTCGATCATGAGGTCGAAATCGGCCGCCGCGCCTGGCCCGAATGGGCGGCAAAGCCCCTCACCTTCCGCACCGAAACGCTGCGCCGCTTCGCCGACCGGGTGAAGGCCGAGGCCGAGACGCTGGCGACGTTGATCTCGCGCGAAACCGGCAAGCCGCTCTGGGAAGCGCGCACCGAGGTGGAATCGGTCGCGAACAAGGTCAATATTTCGATCAACGCCTATGCCGAGCGCACCCCGAACCGCCGCATCGAGGGTGCGATGGGGCTGCGCAACGCGGTACGCCACAAGCCGCACGGGCTGCTCGCGGTGCTCGGCCCCTATAATTTCCCCGCGCATCTGCCCAACGGCCATATCGTCCCGGCGTTGATCGCGGGCAATTCGATCGTCTTCAAGCCGTCCGAGAAAACGCCCGCGACGGGCGCGATGCTCGTCGACCTGTTCCACAGCGCCGGCGTGCCGAAGGAGGTGCTGCGTCTCGTCATCGGCGGCCCCGACGAGGGCAAGGCGCTCGCCGGCCATGCGGGCATCGACGGGCTGTTGTTCACCGGGTCGGCGCGCACCGGGCTCGCACTCAACCGCCAGTTCGCCAACCGCCCCGACAAGATCCTCGCGCTCGAAATGGGCGGCAACAATCCGGTCGTGGTCTGGGACACCCCCGACCTCCACACCGCCGCGATCCTCGTGGTGCAATCGGCCTTCCTCAGCGCCGGGCAGCGTTGCACCAACGCGCGCCGCCTGATCGTCAAGGACAGCATGGCCGAGCGGCTGGTCGAGGAGGTGCGCAAGCTGACCGGACGGCTGATCGTCGACGAACCCTTTGCCACCCCGCCGCCCTATATGGGGCCGGTGATCGACAATGAGGCCGCCGACGGCCTGACCGAGAGCTTCCTGATCCTGATGTCGAACGGCGGCAAGGTGATCCGCCACATGACCCGCCCGGTGCAGGGCCGCCCCTTCCTCACCCCCGGCATCATCGACGTTACCGACATGCCCGAACGCCCCGACATCGAACTGTTCGGTCCGCTGCTCCAGGTCGTCCGCGTCGACAGCTTCGAGGCCGCGATCGCCGAGGCGAACAACACCGCCTTCGGCCTGTCGGCGGCGCTGATCGGCGGCTCGCCGCAGCTCTACGACCAGTTCTGGGCGAATGCGCGTGCGGGCGTCATCAACTGGAACCGTCCGACCAATGGCGCTTCGTCGGCGGCGCCCTTCGGCGGCATCGGCCTGTCGGGCAACCATCGGCCGAGCGCTTTTTATGCCGCGGACTATTGCGCCTATCCGGTCGCGAGCAGCGAAAGCGACGCGGTGCGCGCCTCGATCGGCGTCGGGCTGCGCGATCCCGAGGAATCGCAGCTGGTGACCAAGAAATATCTCTGAAAGCGCGTCATTGCGAGCGTAGCGAAGCAATCCAGAGCAGGCGTAAACCGCTCTGGATTGCTTCGCTACGCTCGCAATGACGAAGGGCTGGGAAGCGGGGTCAATTTTACCTTCATCGCCGTCAATAAAGGCTGCTTTGCCAAGCGGGCGGTCGCGGCCCATCTACGCTTTATGGAAAAGACTCCCCCTCCTGTTGGCAAGCTTTGGCTCGTCGGCGCCGGTCCCGGCGACCCCGACCTGCTGACGCTGCGCGCCGCGCGGCTGCTCGAAAGCGCAGACCTGGTCGTCCATGACGGGCTGGTCGGCGACGGAGTGCTCGCGCTTATCCCGCCGCATGTCGAGCGGATCAGCGTCGCCAAGCAGCGCAGCCGCCATACGATGAAGCAGGACATGATCAACGACCTGCTCGTCCGCGAAACGCTGGCCGGCAAGCAGGTCGTGCGCCTGAAAGGCGGCGATCCGTTCATTTTCGGTCGCGGCGGTGAAGAACTCGATGCGGCGCGCGAAGCCGGCGTCGCCTGCGAAGTCGTGCCAGGCATCACCGCCGCAGCTGGCTGCGCCGCGCAGGCCGGCCTTCCGCTCACCCATCGCGACGATGCGAGCGCGGTCAGCTTCGTCGCGGGCCAGTGCAAGGACCTCAGCGATCAGGACTGGTCGGGACTTGCCGGGCATGGCCGTACCCTCGTCATCTACATGGGCCTCGCGACCGCCAGCGCGATCGCCGACAAGCTGATCGCCGATGGTGTTTCGCCGGGCCTGCCCGTCGCGGTGATCGAGCGCGGCACGACCGCCGACGCGCGCGTGCTGCGTACCCTGCTCACCGACCTCGGCGACCTCGTCGTTCGCGAAAAGGTCGCCAGCCCCGCGCTCATCATCGTCGGCAAGGTCGCGGCGCGCGCCGACGCGCTCGACTGCCTCGGCGCGCCCGGCGTCGCCGCTTTAACAGGAAATCTCGCATGAAACTGCTCACGGGCAATGATTTGAAGACCGGGTTCGTTACCTGGTGGACCGGCAGCGACTGGTCGCTGCACATCGAGGACGCCGCCGATGTCGGCGAGCATGGCGAAGCGACCCTCGCCGCCGAGGAAGGCGCCCGCCGCGTTAACGCGCCCTATATCATCAACGGCGAAGCGACCGCCGAAGGCCCGCGCCCGGCGCATATCAAGGACCGCATCCGCGCGCTCGGCCCCACCGTGCGCCCCGACCTGACACTGAAACCCGCCGATCCCGCGGCCGGCGACTGGGTGATCTGACATGTATAAATATGACGAATATGACCATGCGATGGTCGCCGCCCGCGTTGCCGAATTTTCGGATCAGGTGAAGCGCCGCCTGGCAGGGGAAATCACCGAGGACCAGTTCAAGCCGCTGCGCCTGATGAACGGGCTCTATCTCCAGCTTCACGCCTATATGCTGCGCGTCGCGGTGCCTTACGGGACGCTCGATGGCCGCCAGATGCGCATGCTCGCGCATATCGCGCGCAAGTACGACCGCGATTACGGCCATTTCACCACCCGCCAGAATATCCAGTATAACTGGATCAAGCTGGAGGACGCCCCCGCGATCCTCGAAGATCTCGCGTCGGTCGAAATGCACGCGATCCAGACAAGCGGCAATTGCATCCGCAATATCAGCTCGGACCAATGGGCCGGCGCCGCCGCCGACGAGATCACCGATCCGCGGCCCTGGGCCGAGCTGCTCCGCCAATGGTCGAGCTTCCACCCCGAATTCAGCTATTTGCCGCGCAAGTTCAAGATCGCAGTGATCGCCGCCGACGAGGATCGCGCCGCGATGCGCCTCCACGACATCGGCATCCAGATCGTCGAGAAGGACGGGGTTCACGGCGCGGCGTTTTACGTGGGCGGCGGCATGGGCCGCACCCCGATGATCGCGCCGCTGATCAAGGATTTCGTGCCGCTCGACGACATGCTGAGCTATGCCGAGGCGTGCCTGCGCGTGTACAACCGCTATGGTCGCCGCGACAATATCTACAAAGCGCGGATCAAAATCCTGATCCACGAGCTGGGCGCCGATGAATATCGCCGTCAGGTCGAGGCAGAATTCGTCCATGTGAAGGCGCTGGGCATCGACCCGCCGAAGGCCGAGTTCGATCGCATCGCCGCGCAATTCGCAGCCCCGCCGCTCGACATGTCGGCGCCCGACGCGATCGATCGCAGCGATCCCGACTTCGCCGTCTGGGTCGACCAAAATGTCGCCGCGCACAAGGTGCCGGGCCATGCGATCGTCAACATCAGCCTGAAGCCCGTCGGCGGCATTCCCGGCGACGCATCGTCGGCGCAGATCGACCTGATGGCCGACCTCGCCGAACAATATAGCCATGACGAGTTGCGCGTCACCCATGCGCAGAACATCGTGCTGCCGCACGTCCGCAAGGCCGATCTGTACGCGATCTGGCAGGCGCTCGACGCCGCAGGGCTGGCGACGCCGAACCTCGACCTGATCAGCGACATCATCGCCTGCCCCGGGCTCGATTATTGCAGCCTGGCCAATGCGCGCTCGATTCCGGTCGCGCAGAAGATCGCGACGCGCTTTTCGGACCTTGGCCGTCAGAAGGAACTCGGCGAGCTCAAGCTTAAGATTTCGGGCTGCATCAACGCCTGTGGCCACCACCATGCCGGGCACATCGGCATCCTGGGGGTCGACCGCAAGGGCACCGAAAATTACCAGTTATCGCTCGGCGGATCGGGGGCGGAGGACGTCAGCCTCGGCACGATCACCGGCCCCGGTTTCGATGAGGACGGCATCGTCGACGCGGTCGAACGCGTCACCGACAAATATCTGGCCGAACGGGCCGAAGGCGAGCGCTTCGTCGACACCTATCGCCGTATCGGCATGGCCCCGTTCAAGGAGGCGATCTATGGTTGAGCATGTGCACGCCGACGGCGAAGAACCCGCCGTCACTCTCGACGCCTTTCTGTCGCAGTCGAACGCGACCGCGGTGCGGCTCGAACCCGACGAGGATGCGCGCGCGCTGATCCCGCATCTCGACCGGCTGGCGCTGATCGAGGTCGCCTTCCCGAAATTCCGCGACGGCCGCGGCTATTCGTCGGCGCGCATCCTGCGCGAGGCGGGCTATGTCGGCGAACTGCGCGCGCAGGGCGACGTGCTGGTCGACCAGATCGCCTATATGAAGCGCTGCGGTTTCGACAGCTTCGCCGCCGAAAAAGACCTCAACCCCGCCGATGTCGAAGCGGCGCTGGCGCGCTGGCCCGAACATTATCAGGGCGCCGCCGACGGCGCGGTGCCGATCTGGAAGCTGAGGCATGGCTGAGGTGAGGAATTCTCCGGACGACCGCTCCCGCGACCGGATCGACGTGGCGCCGCGTTTCACGCAGGCCGACGTCATCCGCCTGAACAACCTGTTCCGCGGCCAGGACGCCGCCGAGGTGGTGACCAGCGTGATCGGTGCCGGACTGCTCGGCGAAACCGCGATCGTGTCGAGCTTCGGCGCCGAAAGCGCGGTGCTGCTCCACCTCGTGAGCCGCGCCGCGCCCGACATGCCGGTGCTGTTCCTCGACACCGGCAAGCATTTCCCCGAAACGCTGGCGTACCGCGACGAACTCGCGGCGCGGCTGGGCCTCAATATCGTCAACCTGACCCCCGATGCCGCGGACCTGACGGCGAAGGACGCAACCGAATTGCGCTGGTCCTACGACCCCGACGGTTGCTGCGAGATCCGCAAGGTCAAGCCGCTCGAAAAGGCGATGACCAATTTCGACGCCTCGATCACCGGCCGCAAGGGTTTCCAGTCGGCGACGCGCACCGGCCTGCCGCGCTTCGAACTCGATGGGTCGACCGGCCGCCTGAAGTTCAACCCGCTCGCCAACTGGACGCGCGCCGACCTCGACGCCTATTTCGAAGCGCACGACCTGCCACGCCACCCGCTCGAAGCCGAGGGCTATCCGTCGATCGGCTGCTCACCCTGCACGTCGAAGGTCCTGCCGGGCGAAGACCCGCGCTCGGGCCGCTGGCGCGGCTGGGACAAGACCGAATGCGGCATCCACGAAGTGGTGTCGCCGATCGACGACGATCCGGCGAACGACCCCGCGTTCTGACTATTTCGTCATTGCGAAGAGCATAGCGACGCGGCAATCTCCAGCTATCGGCCTTGGGCGAGGCCGATAGCTGGAGATTGCTTCGCTACGCTCGCAATGACGATGTTTGACTACTCATAATCGTCATACGCCATGCCGTCGTCGGCAAGGTCGCTGAACTTGGTCGTCTTCGCCTCGAAGTGCATGCGGATCTTGCCGGTCGAGCCGTGACGCGATTTCGCGACGATGACTTCGGCGAGGCCGAAGACGCGCTCCATCTCGGCCGCCCATTCCTCATGCTGGGCATGGATTTTCACATCGTCGCCCTCGACCGGGCGCTTGGGTTCTTTCGCGGCGACATAATAATCCTCGCGAAACACGAAGAGCACCATGTCGGCGTCCTGCTCGATCGAACCCGATTCGCGAAGGTCGGAGAGCTGCGGGCGCTTGTCCTCACGGCTTTCGACCTGACGGCTAAGCTGCGACAGCGCCATCACGGGAACATGAAGTTCCTTTGCCAAGGTCTTCAGACCGCGTGAAATTTCTGAAATTTCCTGGACGCGATTGTCGCCGCTTTTCGACGATCCCTGCAACAGCTGGAGATAGTCGACGATGATGAAGCCGATGCCGTGGCGGCGCTGCAGGCGGCGCGCGCGGGTGCGCAGGCCGGCGATCGTCAGGCCGGGCGTGTCGTCGATGAACAAAGGCAGCGTCTGCAGCGTCTGCGCCGCGCGGCTGAGCTGCTGGAACTGATCCTTGCTGATCTTGCCCATGCGCAGCGCCTCGCCCGACACCCCCGACTGTTCGGCGAGCACGCGCGTCGCGAGCTGGTCGGCGGACATTTCGAGGCTGAAGAAGGCCACTTTCGCGCCCATATTCTTCTCGGGCGGGATGCCGTCCTCCTCGTCGCGGCGAAAGCGTTCGGCGGCGTTATAGGCGATGTTGGTCGCGAGCGAGGTCTTGCCCATGCCCGGACGTCCGGCGAGGATCATCAAATCGCTGTTGTGCATGCCGCCGATCTTGGCGTTCATGCTGCCGATGCCGGTCGTGATCCCCGACAGGTGACCGCCCGAATTGAGCGCGCGTTCGGCCGCCTGCAGCGCGACGAGGCTCGCCTGGCTGAAGCTCTTGACCGTGCCCATCTCGGCCTCGCCGCCCGCGACGCGGTAGAGCGCGGTTTCGGCCTCCTCGATCTGCGACTGCGGGTCGACGCGCTCGCTGGTGTCGAGCGCATTGTCGACGAGGACGCGGCCGACGCCGACGAGTTCGCGGAGCAGCGCGAGGTCGAAAATCTGCCGTGCGAAGTCGCGCGCGCCGATCAGCCCGGCGCCGCTGCCGGTGAGCTGCGCCAGATAGCCGGGACCACCGACTGCCTTCATCGCCTCATCAGCCTCGAAAAAGGGCTTCAGCGTCACCGGGGTCGCGATGCTGTTGCGCTCGATCAGCGCCATCGTGTGCTGGAAGATGCGCCCGTGCAGCGGTTCGAAGAAATGGTCGGGGGTCAGCGCGACGGGCAGGTCCTCGACGACTCGGTTGTCGATCAGGATCGCACCCAGAAACGCGGCCTCAGCCTCGATATTGCGCGGCAATTGGCGGTCGTCCCCGGCGGATGCCGAGGCGGGAATGAGGGCGAGTTCGGGCATGGCCATCCTCATGCGTCGGGCGCCGGGGCAGCGCAACCGACGAGTTGACCCTGCATATCATATCTGGGGATTGCTGTGCATAACTCCTCGCTTGCCCTTCATGCCCGGCCAAGTAGAAGCACCGACAGCATGACCGACGCCGACCCTTCCCAACAGCGCATCATCTCGATCGAGCTCGACGAAGGCTCGATCGTCTGGCGCAACGCCGACGTCGAGCAGGAGCGGCGCGTCGCGATCTTCGACCTGATCGAAGACAATAAGTTCGTGCCCCAGCGCGGCCACGCCGACGGCTATGCCGGCCCGTACCGGCTGACCCTGCGCGTCGAGGAAGGCCGGCTGATCTTCGAAATCGCGCGCGAGGACCATTCGCCGCTCGAGGCGATCATATTGGGCCTCGGGCGCTTTCGCCGCCCGATCCGCGATTATTTCGCGATTTGCGATTCATACTATCAGGCGATCAAGACCTCGACCGCGCAGCAGATCGAGACCGTCGACATGGCGCGGCGCGGGCTGCATAATGAGGCCGCCGAAATGCTGATGGACCGGCTCGACGGCAAGATCGCGGTCGATTTCGACACCGCACGGCGGCTGTTCACGCTGATCTGCGTGCTGCATATCAAGGGCTGACGATGGCAACGAGGGCGATCAAGAGCGGCGGGAAAGGTCCGGCCAGGCCGAAGCGCGACTGGCGCGGCGCGTTGCTGCGCCTGCTGAAGCGGACCGGCGCGGCGCTGCTGCTGATCCTGCTCGGCGTCGGTCTCGCCTTGTGGTGGGCCGCGCGCTGGGCGCCCGCGCGCGACCAATATCCCTGGCAGGGGGTGACGATCGACGCGTCGAACGGTTCGGTCCAGTGGGGATCGATCAAGGCCGCCGGCGCCGATTTCGCCTATATCGCCGCGACGGGCGGCGCCGACCGCGCCGACCCGATGTTCGCGCGCAACATCAAGGGCGCGGCCGCGGCGGGCGTCCAGTTCGGCCCGATCCACCGCTACGACCTCTGTCGTCTCGCGACCGATCAGGCGGCGAATTTCATCCGCCATGTCCCGCGCCGCGCCGACGCGCTGCCCGCGGCGGTGTGGCTCGACTATGACGACCGCTGCCCCGACCGGCCGACCCGCGCGCTGCTGCTGAGCGAACTCGCCACTTTTCTGGCGCAGATCGAGGCGCATATGGGCAAGCCGAGCCTCGTCGCGCCCAGCCCGGCGTTCGAGGCCGATTACCGCGTCACCAGCGGCATCGCGCGCACCGCCTGGCTGCGCCGCGACTTCTTCGCCCCCGATTATGGCGCGCATCCCTGGGCGATGTGGCAGGCGAACGACTATATGCGCATTGCGGGCGCCGACGGCACCGTCGGCTGGAACGTCGTGCGCCCCGACGGAGATATCCAATGAGCGACGAAATGGTCGAGGCGCTGATCGATGCGGCGCGCGATGCCGCGGGCCGGGCCTATGCTCCTTACTCCGGCTTTCATGTCGGCGCCGCGCTGCTGCTCAAGGACGGCAGCGTGGTGACCGGCGCCAATGTCGAAAATGCCAGCTATGGCCTGACGCTCTGCGCCGAAACCTCGGCGATCGCCAAGATCGCCAACGAGGGCTGGATCGGCGAGCTGGTCGCGGTCGCGATCATCGGCGGGCGACCCGATGGCGACGCGCTGCTCGGCGGCGATCCGGTGCATCCGTGCGGGCGTTGCCGCCAGATCCTGAACGAGGCCGCCGAACAGTCGCAGACCGACATCGCCATCCATTGCGCGTCGGGCGACGGTTCGACCGTCGCGAGCTACAGGCTCAGCGAATTGCTGCCGCACAGTTTCGGACCCAAGGATCTCGGCTTCGTTCGCGACTGACCGCTTGCGCGAATCCGCCCGCGCCGACATGACGGCGGCATGGCCATTCTTTCCGACCGCTGGATTCGCGAAGCCGCCCAAACGCAGGGCATGATCGAACCGTTTGTCGAGGCGCAGCGCCGCGACGGGTGCATCAGTTACGGCCTCTCGTCCTACGGCTATGACGCGCGCGTCGCGCCCGAATTCAAGATCTTCACCAATGTCGACAGCACGATCGTCGACCCCAAGGATTTCGATCCGAAGAATTTCGTCGACCGCGAAACCGACGTCTGCATCATCCCGCCGAACAGTTTTGCCTTGGCGCGCACGGTCGAATATTTCCGCATCCCGCGCGACGTGCTGGTGATCTGCCTCGGCAAGTCGACCTATGCGCGCTGCGGCATCATCGTCAACGTCACCCCGCTCGAACCCGGCTGGGAAGGCCATGTGACGCTGGAGTTTTCGAACACCACCCCCCTGCCCGCCAAAATCTATGCCAATGAGGGCGCGTGCCAGTTCCTGTTCCTGCAGGGCAATGAGCCGTGCGAGATCAGCTACGCCGACCGCGCGGGCAAATATATGGGGCAAAAGGGCGTAACGCTGCCGAAGCTGTAAATGACATCGTCATCGCGAGGCGCCGAAGGCGAAGCGAAGCAATCCAGAGCGTGCGCAAACCGCTCTGGATTGCTTCGCTTCGCTCGCAATGACGAGGTTTAGAAACCGATCATTGCCCTCTCATCAAAATTTGATAACGTTCCCATAAATCATAAACGGGGATGCCATCATGAAATTCGGGTCGGTCGCACTGGCGCTTGCCGCACTGTTTTCCTCCACCTCAGCCCATGCCGAGGGCTATCTGAGGGTCGAGGGCACGCAGATCGTCGATGACAGCGGCCAGCCCGTCATCCTGCGCGGCATGGGACTCGGCGGCTGGATGCTGCAGGAGGGCTATATGCTCAAGCTCGGCGAGGTCGGGCAGCAGCACCGGATCCGCGCCAAGCTCGTCGAACTGGTCGGCGAGGAGCGGACGGCGGAATTCTACCGCGCGTGGCTCGACAACCACATAACCGAGGCCGACATCGCGCAAATGGCGGCGTGGGGGTTCAACTCGGTACGGCTGCCAATCCATTTCGACCAGCTGACCCTGCCGGTGGACAAGGAACCGAAGGCGAGTATCGACACCTGGCACGAGGAGGGTTTCGAGCGCATCGACAAGCTGCTCGCCTGGAGCAAGGCGAACCGCATCTACCTGATCCTCGACCTCCACGCCGCACCCGGCGGGCAAGGCAATGATCTCGCCATTTCCGACCGCGACCCCGCGAAACCGTCGCTGTGGGAGAGCGCGGAGAATCAGCGCAAGACGGTGGCGCTGTGGACCCGGCTCGCGGCGCGCTACAAGGACGAGCCATGGATCGGCGGCTATGACCTGATCAACGAGCCGAACTGGAGCTTTGCGACACCGGGCAAAGGCAATGGCTGCGACGAGACCGAGAACAAGGCGGTGTGGGACTTGCAGCAGCGGATCACCGCCGCGATCCGCGGCGTCGACCAGAAGCATATCGTGATCGTCGAGGGCAATTGCTGGGGGAACAACTACAAAGGCCTGCCCGCGGCATGGGACGCCAATATGGTGCTCAGCTTCCACAAATATTGGAACCGCAACGACGCCGCGAGCATCGCCGACATTGTCAAGCTGCGTCAGAGCTATGGCAGGCCGCTGTGGCTCGGCGAGTCGGGCGAGAACAGCAATGTCTGGTATCGCGACGCGATCCGCCTCGTCGAGGGCGAAGGCATTGGCTGGAATTTCTGGCCGCTCAAGAAGATCGGCTTCAACCAGCCGCTCGAGATCGTCGCCGGCGACGGCTGGATGAAGATCACTGCCTGGGCGACCGGCAAGGGCCCGAAGCCCGACGCCGACGAGGCGTTTGCCGCGATGATGCGGCTTGCCGCAAACACGCGCTTCGAAAACAATATCCCGCATCCCGATGTCATCGACGCGATGATCCGCCAGCCGCACGATGCCGGCGCCCGGCCCTTCACCGCGCGTCGGCTGGACGGCACGCCGCTCACCATCCGTGCGGTCGATTATGACCTGGGTCCGGCGGGCGTCGCCTATCGTGACAGCGTCGATGCCAATTATCATGTCGCGACCGGCGGTGAGCGCAGCCCCTGGAACAACGGCACCACCTGGCGCAACGACGGCGTCGACATCGCGCGCGGCGCGGACGGCGCCCCCTATGTCGGCGACTTCGTGACGGGCGAATGGATGCGCTACAGCCTCGACGTCGCGGCGGCGGGGCGATGGAAGGTGACGATCCGCGCACGCTCGGCGAAGGGCGGGCGCATCGCGCTCGGCGACCGCGAAGCCAGCCTCACCCCAAGCACCGACTGGCAGGCGGTCACCCTGTCCGATATCGCGCTTCCGCGCGGCGCCAGCGCCCTCACGCTGCGCGCTGTCGCCTGTGATGATTGCGAAATCAGGGACTTGACGGTCAATCGCCAGCAATCGGGCGCTTCTTGACCCTATCCGGGCTTTCTCGCATATTCGGTCTTGTCTTGGAGGGGGTTCACGACATGATCGATCAGGTTGTTCACGATGCCGATGAAGCGGGCGACGCCCGTAAGCACTGGTCGGCGCCGCGCCTGCGCGGCATCGTGCCCGCGCGCCGCACCCGAGGGGGAAGCGGAGAGCGGAACGGCGATGTCGACGACATCATCTACGACCTGAGCTGAGGCCTCCCGCCCTCACGGCGGAACCTCCCCGCCTCCCGCGCGTCCTGTCTGCACAAGCGGACGGGGCGCTGAGTGGAGGATGACCCATGTCCATGATCGCCGTCTTTATCGGCCGCCTGTTCATTGCCGTAATTTTCGTGGTGTCGGGGATCAACAAGCTGATCCACGTCGCCGACACCAACGCGATGATTTCCGCCGCAGGCCTGCCCGGCGGCCTCGCCATCCCGACCGGCCTGTTCGAACTGATCGCGGGCGTGTGCATCGCGCTCGGCATCGCGACGCGGCTGGTCTCGATCCTGCTCGCGGGTTTCGTGCTGCTCACCATCCTCTTTTTCCACCGCGAATTCACCGATCCGATGCAGGCGATGGCCGCGATGAAGAATCTGGCTATTGCCGGCGGACTGCTTTGCCTGTTCGGCTATGGCAATACGCGCTGGAGCTATGACGCCTTGCGCCAGCGCCGCCGCGACGAACTCGCGCGCCACAATGCCGAAGCGCGCCTGACCGAAGCCGAACTGCGCGCCGCACGCGCCGAGGGCCGCGCCGAAGCCGTCGGTGCGCCGGTGGTCGTGGAGAAGCGCCCGTTCTGGCGGCGCTGACCCGCTTCGCGCTTGGCAAGGCGGTCGGCCTGCGCTAGCCTCCACTTAACGTTTACGTAAAGGGAGGTTTGCCATGGCCGGCGGACGCGAGTTCGATATCATCGTCTATGGCGCGACCGGCTTCACCGGCCGCCTCGTCGCCGAATATCTGGTGCAGCATTATGGCGGCCGCGCCGACGCCCCCAAATGGGCGATGGCGGGGCGCAGCGCCGACAAGCTGGCCGAAGTCCGCGATCTGATCGGCGCGCCCAAGGACACGCCGCTGGTCGTTGCCGACGCGGACGACCTCGCCAGCCTCGACGCGATGGCGGCGCGGGCGTCGGTCGTGCTGACCACGGTCGGGCCGTACCAGCTCTATGGCAGCGACGTCGTCGCGGCGTGCGTCAAGGCGGGCACCGCTTATGCCGATTTGTGCGGCGAACCCGGCTGGATGCGCGAGATGATCGACGCGCATCAGGACGCCGCCAAGGCGTCGGGCGCGCGCATCACCTTCAGCTGCGGTTTCGATAGCATTCCTTTCGACCTCGGCGTGCTGTTCCTGCAGGCCGAAGCGGTGAAGCGCCACGGCAAACCCGCGCCGCGGGTCAAGGGCCGCGTCCGCAAGATGGCGGGCGGCGCGTCGGGCGGCACGATTGCCAGCCTGACCGAAACGCTGAAGGCCATCGCGAAAAAGCCCTCGCTCGCGCTGCTGCTCAAGTCGAGCTTCGCCCTCACCCCCGGCTTCGACGGCCCGTCGCAGCCGAGCGGATTGATGCCCGAATATGACAGCGCGACCGGCACCTGGACCGCGCCCTTCGTGATGGCGACGATCAACACCAAGAATGTCCACCGCACCAATTTCCTGCTCGGCCATAAATGGGGCGCCGACCTCGTCTATGACGAGATGATGATGACGACGATCGGCGATGCCGGAAAAGCGATGGCCGAGGCGATCGCCAAGGCGAACCCGTTTGGCGAATCCAAGCTCAAGCCCGGCGAAGGCCCGAGCAAGGACGAGCGCGAGAATGGTTTCTACGACATATTGTTCGTAGGCGAATATCCCGACGGCACGACCGTCCGCGCCAGCGTGCAGGGCGACCGCGACCCCGGTTACGGCTCGACGTCGAAGATGCTCGCCGAAACCGGCATCGCGTTGCTCGCGAACAAGGGCGACGGCGGCGTGTGGACCCCCGGGGCCTTGCTCGGCGAGGCGCTGATCGACCGGCTTACCGCCAACGCCGGACTGACCTTCCAGATCGAGGAATAAGACCAGGATGACGACCTCTCCCAGCGCGCTCGACGCGCTGCTTTCGACGCTGCGCACCGAAGAGGGCGTGGCCAGAGCGCATATCGACGATGGCTGGATGCAGGGCCGCACCGCCTATGGCGGGATCAGCTCGGCGGTCGCGCTTGCGGGCGCGATGGCGCTGCACCCGACCGAAACCCCGCTACGCTATGCGCAGATCAGTTTCGTCGGCCCGGTCGGCGGCGATTGCACCGTCGATACCCGGGTGCTGCGCCAGTCGAAATCCTCGCTGTTCGTCGATGCGGGGGTGTCAAGTGACATGGGCTTCGGCACCGCCGCGACCTTCGCTTTCTCGGGCGACCGGCAAAGCCATCTCGACCATAACAGCCTGACGATGCCCGACGCACCGGCGCCCGAGAGCCTGCAGCCGGTGCCCGACCACAAGGCGCGCCCTAGCTTCGTGCGCCATTTCGACATGCGCCCGACGACCGGCCCGCGCTTCGACTGGAAGAGCGACGTCGGCGATTATCTGACCTGGGTGCGCTTCGTCGAGGAGCCGGAATGCCATCCCGCGGTCGCGCTGCTCGCGATGGGCGACGCCCTGCCCCCTGCCGCGATGGCCCTGTTCACCGAATTCGGGCCGATCAGTTCGATGAACTGGACGGTCAACATGCTGACCGGCAAGCCCGAGACCGAGGACGGCTGGTGGCTGCTGTCGGCAAAGACCGGCTTCGCGCGCGGCGGCTTTTCGGTGCAGGACATGATGATCTGGAACCGCGCCGGCGAACCGGTGATGAGCGGCAGCCAGGGGATCGCGATCTACGCGTAATTAACCGTCGCCCCCGCGCAGGCGGGACCGCTGTCGTTTTATGCCCTCGGTCGCTGCTCCGGGCGGACTGCGGCCCCCGCCCGCGCGGGGGCGACGGTTAAACCGGCAGCACGATCGCCGCGTCCAGCCCCGACGTATCGTCGCGGTTGGCGATCACCAGCCGCCCGCCCTCGCCCTCGGCCAGCGCGTTGGCGATCGCGAGGCCCAGCCCCGCGCCCCCCGTCGCACGATTGCGCGACGCCTCGCCGCGCGCAAAGGGTTCGACGAGGTCGGCGATCAGCGCCGGGGCGATGCCCGGACCCTCGTCGCGGACGACCAGCCGCAGCTCGCCGCCGCTTTGCTCGACCAGCAGGGTAGCGCTGCCCGCATAGGCGAGCGCATTGTCGATCAGGTTGCGCAGCGCGCGCCGCACCAGCAGCGGCCGGCCGCTCAGTGGCGGCAGTGGCGGCAGCGCATCGGGGCCCGTCACCGGCTTGCCCATCACGCGATATTCCTCGCCCATCTGCGCGAGCAGGGTCGCGACATTGTAGCGCTCGGCCGCCTCCTTGCCCGCGCCGCTGCGCGCGACCGCGAGGATATCGGCGAGCATCGCGGTCATTTCGTCGATCGTCGCGATCATCTTGTCGCGCAGTTTTTCGTCCGCGACCGCCTCGACCCGCACCCGCAGGCTGGCGAGCGGGGTGCGCAGGTCGTGCCCGACCGCGCCGAGCATCCGGTCCTTGTCGGCGAGCATCGTCCCGATCCGCGCCCGCGAGGCGTTGAAGGCGCCGATCACGTCGCGCACGTCGGACGGCCCCTGCTCGATCAGCGGCGGACCATCGCCCATCGGGTCGCGCCGCACCGCCTGCGTCAGTGTGCGCAGCGGCCACGCCGCGCGCCACGCGATCAGCAATATGGGAACGAGGATCAGCACATAGAGCAACAGCGTCTGCCAGATCAGGAAGCCCTGCAGCCTTTTGCCCTCGGCGGGAAGCCAGCTGCGCACCACGACATAACGCCCGCCGATCTTGGCCGAGACGATCGCGGTGCGCGCGGGACCGCGCATCTTTTCGGTCTTGTGCCGTTCCGGCAGCACCCAGGCCTGAACCTGTTCGGCGTCGAGACCCGCCTCATCCAGTTGCGCCGCGACATGCGCCGCGAGGTCGGCGTCGACGCGCGCGCGCGGCGGCGGCGCGAATGGCGTATCGCGGACCTGCAGCCGCGGATGGCGCTTTTCAGGGGATCGGCCGGGCGGGCCTTCATCGGGCTCGACCATCACCCCGCGGCGGTCGCGTTCGAGCGCGTCGATGATGCGCGCCACCGCCATGCCGCCGCCATTGGCATAGACCTGTTGTCGCTGCCCGCGCGCGAGCAGCGTGAAATTGATCGCCTGCGCGACAAACAGCGCCACCGCGACCGCGAACACCATCTGGCCGACCAGGCTGCGGGGCCACAGCCGCAAGGTCACGCCGCGCCGCCCAGCCGCTTGACCTCGCAGGCGAGCGTATAGCCCCCGCCCCACACGGTCTTGACCAGCTGCGGATGGGCGGGGTCCGCCTCGATCTTCTTGCGCAACCGGCTGATCAGATTGTCGATCGCGCGGTCGAAGATATCGGCCTCGCGACCGCGCACGAGGTCGAGCAGCCGGTCGCGGCTCATTACCTGCCGCGGATGGCGCACCAGCGCGTGGAGCAGGTGATATTCGCCCGACGACAGCGCGACCTCTTCGCCCGCCTCGTCGACCAGCACGCGTTCGACTTCGCGGAGCACCCACGGACCAAAAGCGAAGGCGGTGCCGCCGGGGTCGAGCGTGCGTCCGCCCGCCTGCGTCCGGCGCAGCACGGTGCGGATACGCGCGACCAGTTCGCGCGGGTTGAAGGGTTTGACGACATAATCGTCGGCGCCGATCTCCAGCCCGATGATCCGTTCGGTGTCCTCGGCGCGCGCGGTCAGCAGGATCACCGGAATGCTGCTCGTCTCGCGCAGATGGCGGGTCAGTGACAGCCCGTCTTCGCCGGGCATCATGATGTCGCTCACGACGAGGTCGATGCTCTTCGCGCGCAGCACCGATCGCGCCTCGGCGGCATTGGCGGCGTCGGTAACGGCAAAACCCTGCGCGGTCAGATATTCGGTCAGCGGCTCGCGGATTGACGGTTCGTCGTCGATCAGCAGGATGCGCGGCGCGTCGCTGTCACTCATCGAAATCGATCCTGCAAATGGTTCGCCCACCGGTCGGGGGACCGGTGGGCGATAGCTGGCAGGGACCAGCGGCAAAGGCAATGCCAGGGAGGGGGAAGAGCCTGCCGTTGCCGCCGGTCCGCTGCCGATTATTGGGCGGCGGGAGCCGCCGGCGGAGCGGCGCGCTTGGCCTTCCATGCGGCGCGCTGTGCCTGGCGTTCCTCGGCGGTCACCTGACCGTCCTTGTTCGCGTCGGCGGCGTCGAAGCGGGCGAGCGCGGCGGTCTGGAATTCGGCCTGGCTGATCGCCTTGTCGCCATTGGTGTCGGCCTTCATCATCATGCCGCCGCGACCACCGGGACCGCCATGATGGCCGCCACGCTTGCCGTGATGCCCGCCCATGCGGTGACCATCGCGCTTGCCGGGTTCGCCGGCCTCGGCGCGCTTCTCGCCACGTTCGGCGCGCTTGGCGGCGCGGTCGGCTGATGCCTGATCCCATTCGGCCTTGCTGATATTGCCATCCTTGTTGGCGTCGAAGCGGGCGAAGGCGGCCGCCTGCATTTCGGCGCGCTTTGCGGCGCGGTCAGCGGCGTCGAGCTTACCGTCCTTGTTCGCATCCATCTTGGCGAACATCTCGGTTGCGCGGGCCTGCGCTTCGGCGCGGGTCACGGTGGCATTGCCGTCGGCCTTGGCGCCGATGCCCGGAGCGGCAAGAACGGGCACGGCGATCAGCGCGGCGCCCAGCGTCAAAAGGGTGAATTTCTTTCTCACGTAACGAACTCCTCGGGTCGCGGAGCCGAAGAGGGCCGGCTCTCGATGACACCCTTCTAGGCGCCACTTGTCCCAGCACCGTGCCGGTTTGACGAAAAATTGTCGCAAAGTGTCGCAGAATGACGGCGCGGTTCATGCTGCCGCAAGCGCGCGGAGCGCCGCCACGGTTGCGGCGATCGGACCCCGACCCTAGGCTTGCCGAAATCCAAGAGGAGAATCGCATGACCGACTACGCGCCCGATCGCCGTACCCTGTTGGCCGGCCTCGGCGGCCTTGCCGTCGCCGGCATCGCCGGGCCGGTCGCCGCGAAGGAGAGCGTCAGCGCCGATGCACGGCTCGATGCGTTGCTCTCCGCCCAATTCGAGCAAAGCCTGCGCGACGACCCGACCCGCGCAACGTCGCTCGGCCTCGACACCGGTGCCCGCGCCGCGCTGCGGGCGCAATTTCCCGACTGGTCGGCGGCCGGACGCGCGGCGCAGGCACGGCGCATCGACACCGACCTTGCCGCGGTTCGCGCGATCGCGGCTGATACGCTCGGCGATACCGCCCGCGTCGCCCACGACAGCGCCGAATTCGACCTCGCCGCGCGCCAGCGGCTCGCACGCTTCACCTATCACAGCGGCGGTTTCGGGCATCGCCCCGGGCCCTATGGTGTCACCCAGCTTGGCGGCTTCTACACCGGGGTCAGCACCTTTATGGACAGCCAGCACCCGGTGAAGGACCAGGCCGACGCCGACGCCTATATGGCGCGGCTCGCGGCGATCCCGGCCCTGCTCGATGCCGATACCGACATCGTCAGGGCGAATGCCGCGATGGAGGTCGTCGCGCCGCGCTTCATCCTCGACCAGGCGCTCCAGCAACTCGCGCGGCTGCGCGACGGCGATGTCGCGGGCAAGACCCTCGTCGCGTCGATCGCCCGGCGCAGCGCGGAAGTCGGCCTCAGCGGCTATGGCGACCGTGCCGCCGCGGCGTTCGAAGGGCCGATCCGCGCCGCGCTGACCCGGCAGATCGAGGCGCTCACCGCGCTGCTGCCGCGCGCCGGCGTCGTGGCGGGGGTCGCGCGCCTGCCCGATGGCGAGGCCTATTATGCCGCGACCCTCGCCCAGCATACGACGACCAGCCTGACCGCCGCCGAAATCCACCGCATCGGGCGCGAACAGGTGGCCGACCTGACATCGCGCATGGACGCGTTGCTGAAAGCGCAGGGCTATAAGGACGGCAGCATTCGCGACCGGCTCGCCGCGCTCGGCAAGGCTGAGGGGCAATTGTTCGCCAACGATGACGCCGGCCGCGCCGAAATGCTCGCCTATCTGAACGGCCTGCTCGTCACCGTGCGCGGCCGGCTGCCGCAGGTGTTCAGCCGCATGCCCAAGGCGCCCTATGAAATTCGCCGCGTCCCGCCCGAGATCGAGATCGGCGCGCCTGGCGGGTCGGCGCAGGCGGGAACCCCCGACGGGTCGCGCCCGGGCATCTTCTTCATCAACCTGCGCGATACCGCCGAATGGCCGCGCTACACGCTGCCGACCCTCGCCTATCACGAAGGCGCGCCGGGGCATTTGTTCGAGGGCGCGCTGAAATATGAGGATGCCGAGTTGCCGCTCTACCGCCAGGCCTCGTCGGTGACCGCCTATGGCGAAGGCTGGGGCCTCTATGCCGAACAGGTCGCCGACGAGCTCGACATGTACGACGACGACCCGCTCGGCAAGATCGGCTATCTTGCGTCCTACGCCTTTCGCGCCTCGCGGCTGGTGGTCGACACCGGGCTGCACGCGATGGGGTGGAGCCGCGAGCAGGCGATCGACTATATGGTCGAAAATTCCTCGACCTCGCCGACCGCCTCGCGGACCGAGATCGACCGCTATATCGTCTATCCGGGGCAGGCCTGCGCCTACAAGGTCGGCCAGATCGCGATCAGCCGCGTCCGCGACGAGGTCGCCGGCCGGCCGGGTTACGATATCAAGCGCTTTCACGATGTCGTGCTGGGCGCCGGACGGGTGCCGCTCGCGGTACTCGAACGCCGCGTCCGCGCCGCCTTTCCGGCCTGACGCACCGCCTGAAACAGGTAAGCCCCGTCGCATTTCTGCGGCGGGGCTCCCTAGGTTCAGTCCGAAGACAAGAACCAATTTCCACTCTCACTTTCGGTCAAGCAGACCCATGAAACGCCGCGGGTCGCGATGGGTTCCCGGCGGCGCCGAATTTTTTTACACCACCTTCTTTGCGGCGAATGCGCCCATGATCACGAACAGCGCAACGAACGCCAGGCCGACGAAGAACAGGATCTTGGCGATACCGGCCGACGCACCGGCGATGCCGCCAAAACCGAGAACCGCGGCAAGCAGCGCGATCACGGCGAAGATCAAAGCCCATTTGAACATATCAAGTCTCCTCAACAATCTGCACGGTGATAGGCGCGCACACCAGCCTCCGAAGCAGCGCGATGGCGCCCTTGCCGGAGAGAAACAACCAACGGCCGCGCCTCGATAATCTGAATAATGGGTGCGCAGGTTAAACGACGACGCCCGGGAAAGGTTCCGGCGATCGGTTTTGGGCGGCGATGTCGGGAGACTTGGAGCGGTAGCGGGAATCGAAATAGGGATACAAATATCTGATTTATCTATAATTTCTTATAACTTATCGGAGATATACCCCCAAAAACGCCCCCAGACGTCATAGATGGCGAAGGCGATCATCCCCGTCCCAAGCGGCCGCGCGCAACCTTCCACTTGCTCTGGTGCATTGGCAATCGCTCGTTGTGGCCCATTCCAGAAGGTCGTCTCGTGAGCCGACAAATGCGGAAAGCGGACACCTTCCAAAGGAAGAATGTCTCTGCAGTCAAAACTTGCGATGGAAGCTGACCAGGTCCGCATCAGGGTCGCCATAGCCGCAGATAAGGCCGCGCAGCATTTGGGCCGCCATCATCGAGAAGGTGATGCCGTTGCCGCCATATCCCATTGCGGCGTAGCAGTTCGGCATACCCGGGATCCGGCCGATGGTCGGAGTACCGACCGGACTGTCTCCAAAACTGCCCGCCCAGCTATAAGCGGGCGCCGCGTCCACTCCGGGCAACAGCGCGGCGAGCTTTCGCGACAGCGTCGCTGTCTTATCGGAAAGCTTAGCGTCGCGGAGAGCCGCGTCGCCGATTTCCTCATCCTCGCCGCCGCAGATGATTTCTCCTCTCGGAGTGGTTCGGATGTAGAGATAGGGATCGGCGGCTTCCCAGATCATTGCGGCAGTCGGCCAGATGGCGCGGGGCTGCGGGCGCGTCGCGATCGACCAGCTTGAGATGATCTTGTTCCCCTTGCGAGGAATCCCCTTCATCATCTCATAACCCGTTGCCACGACGACATGGCGCGCGCGAATGCTCGGTCCGCGCGCCGAGACCAATGTTACACCTTCGCCCGTCGGCGCGATGTCGCAGATATCGACGGGCGAGTAGAGCCGGGCTCCTCGCGCCAGCGCGACGTTCAGATAGCCTATGGTGAGGCGGCGCGGATCGGCGGAATAATTGCCGAAGCCGATCAGCGCGTGGCGTCCTTTGATCCCATATCGCTCCTGCACCGCAGCAGGCCCGAGCAATTCGACTTCGAAGCCCGCGCGTCGCCGGGCGTCGGCTTCACGCGCGAGGCCGTCGGCGTCGAGGATATTGCCGTCGAGATAGATCGAGCCGCGCGTCGCACCATCGACGGCAAGGCCCAGCCGTTCGGTCCGTTCGCGTAGCGCGTCGACCGACTGGCGCGATCGCCGCCAGATGCGTTCGGCCTTTTCACGACCGATCCGCTCGGCCATCAAGCTCAGCGGCGTGTCGAGTTCATATTGCAGCATGGCGGTCGACGCGGCGGTCGATCCCTCTGCCGGTCCCCGGCGATCGACGATAACGGTCTCGAGCCCCGCGTCCGACAACGCCTCGGCGATCAGGGCGCCCGACACGCCGGCCCCGACCACGACGACGTCGCACGCGATGTCGCGTGTCAGCGGCTGCGCGGCGATCGCGGGACGACGCCGTGCCGAACAGATCGACTGGCCGGTCCGGAGGTCGCGATGATGGGTCGCCGATGCGCGGCTCACCAGGACAGGCGATCAGGCAAGATCGCGCACCTTGGCTTCGCGTGCCCAATGACGCCGGGTGCCCACGCTTTCGAACTTGTCGATCGCAACGACGCCGCCATCCTTTTCAACCCCCGCCTTGTCGAGCAGCAACTGCGTCGCCTCGTCATGCGCGATCGTCTTGCAATGCCCATAGGCGTCCATGAACCACTGGACCGCAGCGCCCTGCCCCGACAGCGCCTTGGCTTGCTCGTCGGTCAGGATCGAAGCAACCGCGTCGAACAATACCGAGGGCGAGCCCGCAAGCTGGCCGTCGGCCTTGAGCGTGCCACCCTTGACCTTGATCCCGCCGACCTTGGGCGCGACAAGGAAGGCGGTGCCGCCAGCGCCCTCGATGTCGCCCTTCAGCTTGTCGATCGCCGCCTTGTCCGATCCTTCGGCGAACAGGATCGCGACCTTGCGGCCCTCCATCGTGTCGTCGGCATTCTTCTGGATCGACAGCGCGTCGGAGGTCTTGAGATCGATCGGCGCACGCGCGGCCTTTTCCTTCGCCGGCAGGTCGATCGCGAGACCCGCGGCGACGCGCTTGGCCAGGTCCTCGTCGATATTGCGAAGCTGGCCGACGACGCGCGCGCGAACATGATCGAGCGTGACCTTCGACAGTTCGAAAACCAGCGCCGAGGCGATATGCGCCTGCTCATTTTCGGTCTGCGACAGGTAGAAGAGCCGTGCCTGGCTGAAATGATCGGCGAAAAGCTCGGCGCGGACGCGCAGCTTCTGCGCCGGATCGTTCCGCTCGTCGTTCGTCTTGAAGGTTTTGAAGCCCGTTTCAGCGCTCGCGCGCGGACCGCCATTCTCGCCCGCCTCGGCAAGGCTGTTGGGTTCGTAATTGGCGCGTCCGGTCGGCACGAGCGTCTGCATCATCCCGTCGCGCTGGAAATTGTGGAACGGGCATTTGGGCGCGTTGATCGGGATCTGGTGGAAATTGGTCGTGCCGAGGCGCGACTTTTGCGTGTCGAGATAGGAGAAAAGCCGGCCCTGCAGCAGTGGATCGTTGCTGAAATCAATCCCCGGAATGATGTTCGACGGCAGGAAGGCAACCTGTTCGGTCTCGGCGAAGAAATTGTCGACGTTGCGGTTGAGCGTCATACGGCCGACGATCTCGACCGGGATATCCTCCTCGGGGATCAGCTTTGTCGCATCGAGAACGTCATAAGGCTGCTTCTTGGCGAAGACTTCGTCGAACACCTGCACGCCCAAATCCCACGCCGGGAATTCGCCCGCGTCGATCGCCTCGAACAGGTCGCGGCGGTGAAAATCGGGGTCAGCGCCGGCGATCTTGACCGCCTCGTCCCATGTCGTCGACTGGATGCCGAGCACGGGCTTCCAGTGGAATTTGACGAATTTGCCCTCGCCCTTTTCGTTGACGAAACGAAAGGTGTGGACGCCGAAACCCTCAATCATGCGCAGGCTGCGCGGGATCGTGCGGTCGGACATCGCCCACATGATCATGTGCATCGCCTCGGGCATCAGCCCGATGAAGTCCCAGAAGGTGTCGTGTGCGCTCGCCGCCTGCGGATAGCCGCGATCGGCCTCCATCTTGACGCTGTGGACGAGGTCGGGGAATTTCATCGCGTCCTGGATGAAGAAGACGGGGATATTGTTGCCGACGAGATCCCAATTGCCGCTGTCGGTGTAGAGCTTCACTGCGAAGCCGCGGACGTCGCGCGGCGTATCAACCGAGCCCGCGCCGCCCGCGACAGTCGAGAAGCGGACGAAGACCGGGCAGGTCGCGCCCTCCTTCTGCAGGATCGAGGCCTTGGTCAGCCCAGGGATCGCCTTCGTGCACTCGAACACGCCATGCGCGCCCGAGCCGCGGGCGTGGACGATGCGCTCAGGGATGCGCTCGTGGTCGAAGTGGAAGATTTTCTCGCGGAGGACGAAATCCTCGAGCAGCGTCGGCCCGCGCTCGCCAGCGCGGAGCGAATTCTGGTTATCCGAAATGCGATGGCCGAAATTGTCGGTGAGATAGCCGGCCGGATCGGCGACCTCGGTTCCGACGTCCTGGTGCAGTTCGTCGCCATTGCCCCGGCTGTCGGTCGGCTTGATCTGACGCTCTCCCGGCTGATGGTCGCGAAGGGCGTGGTCGGTCGCGGGGGACGGCGCGGGCTTCTTGGCCATGATCGGTTCCTTGGGTTTTGAGGGAATTGTATCTTCAACCCCCCGCGCGCCCTTAGGTTTCGCGGCGTGCCCGCATTCTGTCCTATTTCTGGTCGGCCATCACATGCCCGTCCTGGTCACGGAGCCAGTTGTGGAGACGCGTCGCCGCCATCGCGCCCTGCCCGGTCGCGACGCTGATCTGGTCGAGGCCTTCAAGGACGTCGCCCGCCGCGTAAACGCCGGGAAGCAGTCCGTCCGAAAAAGCGCTGAACGGAATGCAGCCATTGGGATCGGTCAGCGGCCCCAGCATGGCCGCAAGCTCGCTGCGCGGGGTCGATCCGAATGCCGGGTAGAGCGTATCGAACCGGCGCGGCGCGGCTTCGCCCTCGATCGCGACGAACATCGCCTCCTCGGTTGCTTCAAGTCGAAGAACCCGGCCTTCGAGAACGTCGACGCCGCTCGCCGCGAGTTCGCCCCGCGGCTTGTCGGTCAGCGCGACTTGCCATTTCGGGATGAGCGTGACGTCGCGCGAATATTGCCGCAGGAACATCGCCTCGGCAGCGCCATGGAGGTCGGAGCCGAGGACCGCGATCCGCTGGTCGCTATGTTCGAAGCCGTCGCAGATCGGGCAATAGCGGAGCACGCCGCTGCGAACCGCTGCCTGATGATCGCCGCTGTCCAGCCTGGCCAGATTGGTATCGACACCGGTCGCGAGGATCAGACCGCGCGCGGCGATGACCGCGCCGCTATCGAGGCGCGCGCGAAACAGCGCGCGGTCTTCGTCACGAGCGATCTCGACAACGCGGCCCTCGACGATCTCGGCGCCGTAGCGCGTCGCATGGTCGCTCATGCGCACGATGAGGTCGGCTCCGACGATCCCGTCCGGAAATCCCGGGATATTGCGCGAACGCGGAACCCAAAGAGCGCGCGAACGACCATCATGGACGATGCGCACGTCTCTTCGGTAGCGCGCGAGATACATGCCGGCCGTCAGCCCGGCAGGCCCTGCACCGACGATCAATATATCGATCGGTGCCCCTTCGCCGGCCGAAAGCGACGTCATCCTGCAGCCCGGGCCGAATAATCCATGGCCGCAAGGATTTCCGTAATCGCGACGAACGCAAAGCAGACCGAGCTATCGGCCACGCCATAGGGCAGGAAAATATCGTCGCCAACGCGGATCGCGCCGCAGGTATAGACGACATTGGGGACATAGCCTTCGCGGTCCTCGTCGGCGGCGGAGAGGATCGGGTTGGGCGTCCGGCCGATCACCTTCAACGGATCGGCCTTGTCGAGCAGCACCGCACCAATCGCATATTTGCGCATCGCGCCGACGCCGTGGGTAAACACCAGCCAGCCCTCGTCGAGTTCGATCGGCGCACCGCAATTGCCGATCTGGATGAGCTCCCACGGAAAGCGCGGTTCGAGCAGCAACTCGCCGCCCTCCCAATGGTCGATGCTGTCCGAGCGCAGCAGATAGAGATTCTTGCCATCCTGGCGGCCTATCATGCAGAACTGCCCGTCGATCTTGCGCGGGAAAAGCGCCATGCCCTTGTTGCGCCCTGCCCCGCCCTTGATCGGGATCAGCGTAAAATCCCTGAAGTCGCGCGTCCTTAGCAGCTCTGACTGGATGTCCCGGCCGCTGTAAGCTGTGTAAGTTCCGATCCACTCGCTCTTGCCGCTGTCGCGCTCGAACTCCAGCAATCGCAAATCTTCGAGTCCGTTGCGCTGCGCCTCGGTGATCGGAAAGATCACGGTGCCTGACAAGGTGCTGTCCTTTTGACGGTAAAGCGAGACGACATCGTCGGGCTTGTCCTCGCGGTGCGGACCCAGCATCGCCGCGGTGGCAAAACCCGGTTGGGGCAGCAAGGTCAGTTCGCGATCATGCGTGATGATGCCTTCGCGAAAGGCGATAGTCGAAATATGGCCCTCGCCGACCGCGCGCAGCGAAAGCAGGATGCGAATGCTTCCTTCCTGCAGCCCGCTTTGATCCGGATGACGCACAACGCTGGGGTTCATCAGGGCGGCAGCGGCGTAGCTATATTCGTGGCAGAAATAGGCCCCGATCAGCAGCCGCGTTTCGCGTTTGAGCGTCAAGCCTTCGAGCCCGAGCTTGGGTTCGATCTCGTCAAAACGATCCTCGAACACTTTCTCGATCTGCCAGTGCCGGTCGGCAAAGTCTCTGAGCACGACGCCCAGTTCGGCACGAACCGTTCGCGGATTGAGGGCAACGATCTCATGCGCCAGCCGCTGCACGCGTTCGAGATCGGGGCCGGACGCCTGCCAGGCCAGATGGAAGGGCCGCACGACGACGCGCGTCGGGTCGGCGTGCAGCCGCAATTCATGCTGGACGAGATGCAAGCTAATATCCTTTCAGCCGACCTTCCGGACGAAATCCCGAATGGCATAGGTCGCATGCTGATAGGCGAGAACCGACTCGGCGCCCTCATTCAGATTCAGCCCGCGCGGATTTATACCGTCCTTGCTGGTCCCGGTCAGCGGATCGCCGACGATTACGCCGCGATCATTGGCTCCGGTAAACCATTCATAGGCACGCCGCGCATGCACTAACCAGATATCGTCGCCGGTCACGTCATAGGCCGCCGAAGCGGCGTCGATCGCAGCCCAGATTTCAAGCGGCTGCTGGTCGAATGGCTGCGGCAGCTCATAGGCATGGCCGAAGCTGTCCGAACCGACGGGGCGATAGTGACCATAAGGAGAAATCTGCGCATCGTTGATCCACCGCAACGCCTCGACTCCGCACGCGGTGACATCCGCACGCTCTAGTCGCACGCCCGCGCGCAGCATCGCTTCGGGTAGGCGGCCATTGTCATAGGCGAGGACCGGCTCGAACCATCGCCAGTCCGGTCGCGCCGCGGCCTGATAGAGCGCGATCAGCCGGTCGGCGCCGGTACGCAGTATCCGACTTGCCATATCGTGCTCGGGATAGGCCGCGAGCACGAAATCGGCGCCGAGCATCGCAAAGGCAGTCGCGCGCGGCGACTGGAACTCCAGCGCGGATGCCGCAGTGCGCTCGAACAGTTCATGCGCCCATTGCCGCAGGCCGGGATCGCGTGCGTCGCGAGCCGTCGCGCCGAGCGCCCAAAGCGTTCGCCCGCAGCTATCCTCGGATCCTACGTCCTCGAGCCAGTTGCGTGCAAAGCCCATGAAGTTGCGAAACTCGCCGCGGTCGGGATTCCAGGCATGCTGCACGAACGCCGCAAAGACCGACGTCAGTTGTCCACAACGAACGAGCGCGTCGTCATCGAGACGGTGCATCAGCATCAGCGCCCGCGCATTGTCGTCGACGCAATAGCCGTGCGCGCGATCGGGGATCATGTGAACGCTATGCTGGAGGATGCCGGTATCGTCGCAAATGCGCAAGAACCCGTCGATGCCGATATGCTCGGCTATGGGCGCGGCCTTCGGTATGACGCGGCTTTCCGCGATCAGCGCGCAGGTCCGCTCCGCGAACGCCGGCCAGATCATGTCGCGGCTGCGGTCATAGGCGCGCCGCTGCAGCGTCAGCAGCCGGTCGGCGTCGCCGAGCAGATAGCGGATTTCGTTCGCGATCGCGTCGCTGTCGTTGAAGGGTACCAGCACGCCATGATCGTCGGCGAGCAATTCGACCGCATGCACGTAGGGCGTCGAGATTACGGCCTTGCCCAGCGCCATCGCATAGGAGAGCGTGCCCGACGTCGATTGCTGCGCCCCGATATAGGGCGTCACATAGATGTCCGCCGCCTCGAGAAGGTCGAGCAGATCGTCGGTGTCCATGAACGCATTAATCCAGCGGACATGCGCATCGACCCCGAGCGACACGGCAAGCGCCTGGAGCCGGTCGCGATAGGCTTCGCCTTCATGCGCAAGCAGATTGGGATGCGTGGCCCCCGCGATACAATAAAGGAAATCGGGGTGATCCTCGACGATCGCGGGCAGTGCTTCGATGACCGCCTCAATCCCCTTTCCGGGCGACAGGAGTCCGAAGGTCAGCGCGACCTGCTTGTCCGCAAAGCCGAACTGCGGCTTGAACTGCAACGCGCGGCCGAACGGGCGATCGGGAACGCCATGTGCGATCATGGCGATCTGGTCTTCGTCGGCATGATAAACGCTGCGCAGCAGATCGCGCGAGCGTTCGGACATCACGACCAGCTTGGTCGCGCGCGCGATCAGGCGACCCATGACGCGGCGCTGATCGGCGTCGGGTTCGGCGAGCACCGTATGAAGCGTGACGATCAGCGGTGCCGAAACCCGGTCCACGAGTTCGAGCACCATATCTCCCGCCAGCCCGCCGAAGAGGCCGAACTCGTGCTGCAGCCAGACGATGTCGGCGCCGCTCGCCTCGATCTGTTTTGCCGCGTCGATAAAGCTGTCGGCATCACCCTCGATGATCGCAGCACGAACCACCGGATCGAATATGGTCGGGACCGCTGCGGGTGCCATGGCGTAAACATCGACAGCGATCTCTGGCGCGGCGGCCGCGAGCGATGCGTGGATATCGGCGGTGAAGGTAGCGATGCCGCAGCGCCGTGGAAGGAAACCGCCGATCAGGGCGAGCCGAAGGGTCGGCGCGACGGCGGGACGGAGCGATTGACAAGCCTCAAGGCCTGCGTCGAACGACGTGCGATCGGGAGCTTCGTACACAGGTTTTACCTTCCAAAATGAAGCGGCAGAAGGCCTCACCCAAATTTTCTGATTATCTTGGGACGTGCGGCAATGAGCCACGGAGCGTCCGGAATTAGAACAATTTAGCGGGGATTTGGTTCCGCCAGACCCGCGCTCCGCCGTAGAGGATAGGGCCGCACCGAAGCCCCGGTCATTTCAGGCAAGCGACGATAGACGCGATAACCGCCCGAGTTTCGCGCGGGTCGCGCACACAAATCGTGTCGAGCCCGAGCGTCTTGGCGGGATAATCATTGCCGCCGGGGAAGATCGCGTCGCCGATGAACATCATTGCGTCGAGCGGGATGCCACTCTCGTCGCGAAGCCGGGTCAGCCCATAGGCCTTGTCGACGCCTTCGCGGGTGATGTCGATCGACGTCGCCCCGCCCATGTTGATCGATAGGCCCGGAAGACGCTGGCGAAGATCCTGCTGGATGATCTTGCGCTTCGCAAAGTCCGGATCCCATTTTTCCTTGGCGTCGATCGGCGCCTGCTGGCCGAGCGCCGAAAAGGTGATCTGGCTGCCGCGGTCTTCGATGCGCTCGCCCCAGACGGCTTCGGGCACGAAGCCCGTGGCTTCGAGCGCGGCATCGAAAGCCTCGAATATGCGCTGTTTTTCATCGTCGGCGAAGAGTTCCGCATAGACCGCCTGCCAGGCATCCGAACGGAAGGTATAGAGCTTCGTGCCCGTCGTGGGCATGAGCCACAATCGCGACCGGTCGGCGCGGTCCGGGAGGCGCGAGGCGATCTGCTTGTCGAATTGGGGCCAGTCGCCGCCGGAGATGATCGCGACGTCGACGACAGCCAGAAGGTCGGCGAGCGCCTCTCCCATCCTATCGTCGAGCGGCTGTTTGCTCTCGGCGAGCGTCCCGTCGAGATCGAAGGCAATGAGACGTTTCAAGCAGGAATAGCCGGCTGCGCCATCGGCAGCATGTCGCCGACGTACCGGTCGCATTCGACGCGGCCGGACAGCCCCGCGTCTCGCGGCGATCCCCCGACCATGATCAAATTGCCCGTCAAACCCCGAATGGCGCGATAGTCGTTGATGCGCTTGGCATAATAGAGCGGCAGATCGAAATTTGCCGTCGCATGCCCGCGACGCTCCGCCTGGCTGACGGACATCAGGGCGATCTGATGATGATAGAGAAGTTCGTTAAGGTCCATAATCGCTCCGTTGGCGGGGAGCACAATGGTCTCTCAGTTGCCGGCGCGCAGGTCAGCCCGGCAATGATGGTCATATGGGGCCTAGCGCCCGCATTGCAATCTCGGCCCGTCGCATTTCATCTTGCGGTCAGCTCGCAAGCATCTCTTCCGCCATCGCATCGTGGATAGCGCGCGCCATCTCGGCCGCGCGAAACGGCTTCGGCAAGCGAAGGACATCGCTCGCCGTGTCTTCGGCCAGATCGGCGAACCCGGTGATCATGAGAACCGGAATATCGGCGCGGACCTTGCGCGCCTCGCGCGCCAGTTCGAGGCCGCTCATGGAGGGCATCAGATAGTCGGTCACGACGATATCGAAGGGCTGCGACCGTATCTGGCCGAGCGCCTGCGCTCCGGAGCCAGCTTGCGTCACGACGTGCCCCATTTCCTCGAGCATCGCTGCGGTTCCCTCGCGAACAACGTCTTCGTCGTCTACAAGCAAGATGCGCAGGGGTTCGGTTGCCAGAAGCGGCATCTCGACCGGCGAGACGTGCGACAAGGCTTCGGAGGACGCGGCAGGCAAAAGAATCTCTGCCACGGTCCCTTGGCCGGGCTGGCTTCTAAGCACCAGACGTCCACCCGACTGCGCGGCAAGACCATGGACCATCGAGAGGCCGAGGCCTGTCCCCTTCCCCACTCCTTTGGTCGAGTAGAAGGGCTCCACCGCGCGTGCGAGCGTCTCGGCATCCATGCCCGCCCCCTTGTCAGCCACTGCGATGCGAACATAGACTCCCTCGGGAACCCCTCCATCTTCGTTGCCCGTCTCGTGTCGATCGACCGACATCGCAAGCCGCCCGCCTCCGGGCATCGCATCTCGCGCGTTGACGGCGAGGTTGAGGATGGCGAGTTCGAGCTGGTGCGGATCGACCATCGCGGCCGGAACATCGGCGGCAAGATCGACCGACAGCTCGATGGTCGGCCCGATCGAACGCTGGACAAGCTCCTCCATCCCTTCGATCAGGTCTTTTACATCGACCGGAAGCGTTTCGAGATTCTGGCGCCGTGCGAACGCGAGAAGTCGCGCGACCAGGGTCCGCGCACGCTCGGACGACTGGAGCGCGCCATCGAGAAGCTTCTGGAGACGCGCGTCCGTGATCTTTGTCCGGAGGATGTCGAGACTGCCAACAATGGGGGTGAGGAGATTGTTGAAATCATGCGCGACGCCGCCGGTCAGCTGGCCAAGCGTCTCGAGCTTCTGGGCTTCATGGAGTTGCGCCATTACCTCGGCATGTTCGCGGGTTCGTTCCTCGACGCGCTGCTCGAGTTCTACAGCAAAGTTGCGGAGCGTCTCTTCGGCAGCCTTCCTATCGGTGATCTCCTGGCTTACGCCGATCATTCCGAGCGCGCGTCCCCTAGCATCGAGCTCGGGCTTGCCGCGGACCTGCACCCAATGCACCGATCCGTCGGGCCACACGCAACGATATTCGATATCATAGTCGGCGCCGGTCGTGAGAGCCCGCTGAACTTCGGCCTGCATCGTTGCCCGGTCGTCGTCGTGCACGCTGGCGACAAGGGCATCATAGGGGAACGGATCATTGCCGAACCTGCCATAGTGGCTCTTGCAATCGGGCGATGCATCGAGCCGCATCGAAGAAACGTCGAACGTCCATTCGCCCAGCCGACCGGCAGACAGCGCGATGCGCAATTGCTGTTCGCCTTCGCGGATCGCCTGTAGACGGGCCCGGGCTTCATATTGGCGGCGGCGTCCGCGGAGCGCGGCCTTTGCGATGCTGATAAGGGTCGTGGGATGAAAGGGCCGCTCGATAAAGGTGACGTTGCCCAATAGCTCTAGAAACCGTCCGGCGGCGGGATTACGCTCGATACTGCCGCCGCGCTCGGTGAGCAGAATGAATGGAAAATCTGACCATTCACCCTGCGCCCGGATAAAACCGTCGAGCGCGCGAAGGTCGGCGCCGCGGAGTGCCTCGTCGGTGACCAGCCCGAACCCCGCGCCTTGCTGCAGGATCTCGACAAAATCCTGCAGCCCCTTGGCGATTCCGCTTTCGATCCCGGCCTCGCGCAGCATCGAGGCAGCAATGTCGGCGTCCCTTCCCCGCGGCGCGAGAATGATCGCCCGCTCTGAAAAGGTCTTGTTCATCCGGCGGGAAGCGCCTGCGGCGTTTCCATCAGTTCGGCGGAACCGATGATCTCGGGGACCCCGCGCAACACACCTTGGAACCCGGTCAGGGGTTCGCCGAGCGAAATGCCGTTCGAACCGATGCGATATTCGCGGATCGTATGTTCGTGCGCGCCGGTACGCTTTTTCATGATCGAAATCGCACGGCGGACGCGCCCGGCCGCCTCAAAATAGCGGAGCAGCACGACCGTATCGGCAAGATAGGTCACATCGACCGGGGCTTTCATGTCGCCCACCAGCCCATGCTGCGCGACCGTCAGGAAGGTCATCGCGCCCTGCCTGTTCAGATATTGGAGCAGCTCATGCATGTGGAGAATGAGCGCAGTCTCTTCGGGCATGGCGGCCTGGAAACCGTTGAGGCTGTCGATCACGACCGTCTTCGCCTCATATTGCTCGACGCAGTTGCGCACGCGCTGCGAAAATTCGCCCGGCGACAGCTCGGCGGCATCGACCTGCTCGATGATGAGGTTACCGCTGTCGACCATCTCCTGGATGTCGATCCCCATGCCTTTGGCGCGCGCGAACAGGAGGCCGAGTTCTTCATCGAAGATAAACATCGCCGCCTTGCCGCCGCGGCGGATCGCACTCTCCACGAAGGTGAGCGCGAAGAGCGACTTGCCCGTGCCGGACGGTCCTAGGATCAGCGCGCTCGATCCGGTATCGAATCCGCCGCCGAGCAGCGCGTTGAGCTCCGCATTTTCGGTAGTGACCACATCGCGTACGAAGTCGGTCTTGTGCTCGAGCGACACGAGGCGCGGGAAAGCCCGTACGCCGCCTTTCTCGATGATGAAGTCGTGATAGCCGCCGCGAAAGCGCTGACCGCGATATTTGAGTACCCGCAGGCGGCGGCGTTCGGCCCCATATTCGGGCGACATTTCCTGAAGCCGGATCACGCCGTGCGCGACGCTGTGCACGGTCTTGTCGGCGCTCTCGGACGTCAGGTCGTCGAGCATCAGCACCGTCGCGTCATGCCGCGCGAAATAATGTTTGAGCGACAATATCTGGCGGCGGTAGCGCAGCGAACTTTGCGCCAGGAGCCGGATTTCCGAGAGGCTGTCGAGGACGACACGGTCGGGCTTCACCTCCTCATATTTCTCCAGAATTCGCTTCGTCGTTTCGCCCAGTTCAAGGTCGGACGAATAAAGCAGACTCTGTTGTTGCTCGTCGTTGAGCAGCGCCTCGGGCGGCACCAGTTCGAAGATGTGGAAATTTTCCGGAAGATCCCAGTCATGCGATTTGGCGGTTTCGCGCAACTCCTCCTCGGTCTCCGAGAGAGTGATGTAGAGGCAGCGTTCGCCCTTCGCGGCACCCGCCAAGAGAAACTGGTTCGCGATCGTCGTCTTTCCGGTTCCCGGATCGCCTTCCATGAGGAATATGCGTCCGCGTGCAAGGCCACCGGCAATGATATCGTCGAGGCCCGAGACCCCCGTTTCCGCCTTCTTGGTCCGGTCCAAACTGCTCTCCTCTTCCATCTCGTTCCACTCCACCCATCCTCACTTGCTCCGTCGAAAATGATCGACAGGCCGAAGCGGTTCCCAATTCGGTTAATGGCGGACCTAATGGTCAAGCGCGACAAGCGCGTCGCGAAGGCTCTGGAGCGTGAAGGGTTTCGCCAGGACGGGCCGATTTTGCCACGCGCTCCCAAGGGCCGCCGTGAAGCCACCTGTCGCCACGAGGAACGGGATATTCGCGTCGGCGAGAGCAGCCGCGATCGGATCGCCGCTGTCCCCATCAGCAAGATGGACGTCCACGATCGCGGCATCGATCCCGCCTTCCGAAATTCTCCCCAGGGCTGGAGCCACACCATCAACGATCGCAACCGGCTCCCTTCCCATCATAAGAAGATATTCTTCGAGAAGCATTCCGATGATCGCGTCATCCTCTACGATCAATATGCGCTGCAATATCGACATGTTGTCTCCAGAAAAATCCGGCGCACGGCGTCGCCGAGGAAGCTCTAGAACCTGCCAGCAATTCAAAATGTTCCGGTGATGCCAATCGTGATTGGCCGTCTGCGGATGGTCCGCTTTCGGTCGCAAATTGCAAAAAGCAGTCCGTCCATCCTGTTCATCTATCGTGTCGACATGCATGATCGCTTTGTTCAAGAACCGCGACGTTGTCTACCGCTGCGCGTACAGAACTCCGAGCGTATCTACGAAGGCTTCGCTGTGATGTCCGGAGAGGCCGCGTGCGAAATGCCGAGCTGCTACTTCGGCCTGTTTCACAAGCAATGGACTTTTGCCCAGCTGGCGCAGCCGGTCCGCCAGTAGTCGTGTTCGCTCAATCGGATCAGTGGCAAGTCGCGCGCGCCAAACGGCAATCTCGAATAAAATCATGACCTCTTCTTCTTCCGGACGGGGTCCCAACCGGTCCGCTTCGGCGTCGATACGCGGACCCGCATCTTCCCATCCATTCGTCGCGGCGAGAGCGGCGAAGATCAGCAGCGCCGACCTTGCTTCTTCGATGTCGTCCGAATCGAAGCCCACATCCCCCGATGCCGCGGCGGCGTGAACGAGCTCGGACAATTCTCGTGGAAGCGGCGTATCACCACTCGCCATGCGCACGATCTGCCAGGACGCGCGGCGATGGTCCGGATCGGCCTCATCGCTCAGCAGCGTCTCGATCAATCCCTGAACGCCATCTCGGAAAAGCCCCTTTGCCCCCGGATACAATGCTTCATATGCGTCGCCGAAGGAGGCTGCCACGACGCTCCCCAGCGCATCGTCGGGAGCAAGCGCCCGGCGCGCGATCTCCATTCGAGGTTGCGGAGTACCATCGGCCCCGGGCTGAAGCACAAGCGCGCGCAGCAATGCCGCCGTCCATTCTTCATGCTCTGGAATCTCGTGGAGACGAAATAGCGCCGGCGCGGCGACATGGGCGCGCAAGCGGTCGGGTGTCATCTGCCTCGGATCCGACGTGTCATTATCGAACTTGTTGATCGGTTCGACGAGGAAACGAGGAGGAATCAAGCGGTTGCCGCGCAACAGCTCCAGCAGGGAACTGATAACCACGCCGCCGGCCGCAAGAATTTCCGTGAGAAAGTTCGCATGCGACCAAGAGATCGCCAACTGCTGCGCACTTGTCAGATCGGACCATTGTGGATCGCTGGCTCCGGCAAATGCCGTGTAGTCCGCAAGCGCAATGTACAACTGCCAAAATGACGCAGTTTCAGAAGCGAAGGCTCGTTCGATCAAATTTCGTATGCGCAAGATCTGTGCGGCGCTGGGGCCGGACGCCAGCACCAGATCTGCAGCAAGCAACTGCGTCCAGGGAGGCGCTGTTTCGATCTCGGCATCATCGAGCACCTCGGTTCGCGCATCCTCGGAGAGTGACTGGAATGCGCTACGCAGTACATCAGGAGCCATAATGGGAAGCGCACCAAACCGACGGATCGCGATCGCGAGGCCGCGCTCTTCAATCAGGCTCGTAGCCGATTGCTCCATGTCTTTTTCAAGCCGGATGTGACGCAGCACCTTCCCGATGTCACTGGGAGCGAATTCCGAAAGTCCGAACGGTCGCCGAGCTTCGACCATCTGTTCGAAGTCATTATATTCGTGCTGCATGGTTTCATGCGAGCGCGACAGCACTGTCCTGACGCGTTTAATCCGGTCGGGCTCTTTCCCAAGTTCGGCCATCAATAACAAACGCTCGGCATCCGACATGTCGAGTACCGCGCGTCGCTCGTCGATCGCAGCGGCTCTGATGCCTTCGACGTCGCTAGAAACCCGACGTGCCCAATCGTCGATCCTCATGGTCTTCCGCCCGATCTTGAGGCGAACATGCTCGGAACCATTTTCGATGACCAGATCGATTTTCGCCTGCTTCCCCGAAGCTGCGACGACGCGCCGAACCGAATTCACGTCGGCGCCTATGAGAGCCGAAAAGAACTCAAGTTCGTCATAATCTTCTCCATCGAGCGAAATTTGTCCATGCTCGGGAAGATCGAAGCTCTGTCGCAATTCACTACGTTGAAGCAACGGAATGCGTATCGGCATTGGCATCGCATTGACGACCTTAGCCAAATATACGCGCCAAAGTCTCTCATCTGGACCTTCCTCACCGTCGCGTTCCAGATGCTTTGCTATCATTGCTTCGACCGCAGGCCGCAACGCCGGCCGACTGCGATAAGAATTGCCGAGACAATAGCGCCAGAACCAGTCGAGATACGCCGCTTGCCTCGCCATCTCCCGTCCCCGGTAGAACTGCATGGCCACGAGAACCAAGCTGCCGAGATGGACCCCGATCAACTGATCTGATCGCGGATCCCCCGCAGCGAGGGCTTGCTGCGGAAACAGGCCGATCTCGAGCGTATCGAGAATCCATTCAGACGCGACCTCGGCATCCGCGATGTCCCAGCTGTCATCGCGCCATATCGCAACCAGCGCCTCGGTTATCGCATGTCCACTATCGAGCAAGAAGGGCAGTTCGCCCTTGGCGCCCTTTGCTGCCTCGCTCGGATTAGGCCACTGGAGGCGCCTGCGGTTCACCAGTGTCTCGCCAATCGCTCTCCGAAGCAAAGCGATATCCTGAGTCTCGGCTACCTGCCCTTTCCGCGTAGCGGCGCGGAGATGCCTCTCTATTTCTCCGCCGCGCTGAGGCATGAAGGACCAGCGCGCGGCGCGAAGTGCCTGGCGAAGTTTGTCGCTTTCGCGAGTGTTCAGGCGACGATAGCGGACAAGCGCATCGATGATCTCAACCGTTGTCGCGGTCTGGAACTGCTTGTTATCGATGGAAGTCGTGAAGCGATCGTCTACCCAAGCGATACCGCCATCGTCCGCTAGCGCCGAAACGGTCTGCATGAAGCTTCGGCGCAATGGATCGGCGTCCGTGTTGTTGCCATACGCGACGGTTTGATAGGTGCCATCTTCGAGACCCGAGTGAAGTCGGGCAATAAGGTCCGAGATCGTGTCTGCCTGACGCTGGCATTTCTCGGCGCTGGCGACCTGCGCTTCCAATGCCTGAAACTCCAGATCTTCGAGGCCGATCCGATTTCGCCGGGCGAGGTGATCGATAAGCCCGGCTTGCTCGAGCGAGACGGCCAGACCGGCTTCGAGAATGACGACGCTTCCCTTTTCAGGCAGCGGACCAACGCTTTCGGAATCGAGAATATCGCCCAACTGGTCACGCGCATGCTCGAGGGCGGCGGTACCGAGGGATTGGCGAACAACCTCCATCAGTCTCGCGAGCGAGAGCATATTCGGCTCCGTCGCATCTTCCGGCTTCCAGACCGCCTTCGATGCGCTCGCGATCGGTAGATCGGCGGCGGCAAAGACCTCACGATCTTTCCTTCTGGCCAGAAGCGACTTCGCCGCATCGAGCCGCTGGGGTTGAGCGACGTCGAGCTCGGCCCGTATCTGGGTCAGCGCCGTTACCGCGTCGGGCGGGAGGCGCAAAGGCGCAAATGCCCGCTCTACGATATCTAGTATTCCCAGGCCTTGGGCGGTCAGCAATGCTGTCACATCCGCTATCAGGCGGACCTCACCGCGGTTCTCCGGCCACTCGTCCTCTTCGAGACGGCGACCGTAGCGCGCCGACAGCATGGGTCGCAGTTCGCCAGGCCGCGGCGGATCGAGCAGCGGCTCGAGGTAAATCGTCGAGAGCATCGCATCCCGAAGACCCGCGACGAAATAGACCGGCCCATGCCCATTCGCATATTGCTCGAACGCGCGTTCTTCCTGCGCGCGTCTTTCCGAGATCATCCTGATCACGTCCTCGACGGTAATCAGGATCACTCCGCCTTTGCCGGAATTGCCCAGAACCTGCATCCGCGCCATTAGAGACCGCTGCTCGGACGCCATTCTGAGTTTATTGGCCAGCTCGAAGGCAGCCGTGACATAGTCGTCGGATGCTTGGGCGGCAAATTGCTTCGTTATACGCCGCGCCGCGTCCGGGTGCGACCGCAGTACGGCGCGGGCGAGCGCGATATGCCCGGGTGCCGGCGCAGAAAGTGCTTCGGCATGCTCCTCATAGAGCGCAAGTGCTTTCGGTGCGGCGCCAATCGCCAACTGAAAGTGTATCGAACGCCATACGTCGTGGGGCTGTCCGGTTGCCCGGGCGATGACGAGGCTGGCGTCGCGCGCGTGTAGTAGAGAGCCTGTAGCTGCGAGGCATTCGGCCCGCAGCCGATCGAGTTCGACAGGCAGCTTTGACTCGGGAAACGCATCAACGCGTGACAAGGCGGACAGGACGTCTTTCGGCCGTCGGCTCCGGTAGTAAGCGAAAGCAGCGGCGGCAATCGCTTCCGCAGTTCCGATATGCTCGATCAGAAATTCCGCCGCCTTTGCGGCACTCTTGTGCCAACCGGCGTCGAGGAGCAGCTGCGCCGCCGCCAGGATCACGCGCGCGTCGCCATTTGATCCGAGTTGGTCATCCAGGATTTGCGCGATCCCCTTGGCGCGGCGTTTGCGAGAATGAACATCCAGCACACGTCTCAGACGTAACCAGGGATGCGCGCCGAGAGCGTCCTCGGATGGCTCGCAATGACATTCGAGATCCAGCACAGCCGACCAATATACGTAGAGTGAACCATGGCTCGCTTGCTCAAGCACGTCCCGCTTCGCATCGAGAATCTCTCGTGCAAGCGCGACCTCGCCATTCGCGTTTGCGAGGGCAACGCGGATCAACAGGGTTTCGAAATTAGCCGGATCGGCCTCCAGTTCGGCGTCGCACTGAAGAGCGGCAGCTTGGCGGTCGAACGGGAGCGCGCGCGACAAGGCCCAGGCCACAAGCGGCGTCGGCATGGTGCCCGACTTCTGTAACGCCTCAAGCCTGGCAAGCACTTCTGCGTGACGCCACGGCATGCAGGCCAGCACCCCGAAGTGCCACATAACCATTCCCGGGTGACCCTCGAGCTCTTCCGACACCGCAAGTGCTCGAAAAATGGCCTCTGCTCGCTCGAGATCGGCACGCGCAGTATCTGATGTTATCACCAATGGCTGGTCGACTGGCTGGGGCCATTCCCCTGTCTCAGGCGCAACGGCCGATGAAAGCGCGCGATGGAACACGACAATCCCCAACGATTGCTGGCAGGCGCGCGACTCCGGATCGCGGAGTTGCGCCCGCTCCGCTATTTCCACGGCAGCTTGCCGGTCACCCATGAGAAGCTTCGCAAGAGCTGCCAGCCTCAGCGTTTCCGCCCTTGGTTCATCGTCCCCCAGAAAGCGCTCGAGCGCGGTAAAGGCTTCGGCCGGGCGACCTTCCCGTAGCATCGCGACAGCGAGCACTTCGGCGAGCTCCGCAGGGGCGTCGGCTGCGATATTGTCGATCGCGGCCTTCGCACCGACACTTTCCATCAGCAGGATAGCGCGCAGGCGCCCGGATTCACCATCCAGCGCATCTGCTGCGTCGAGTAGCTGACGAACGCGCTGATACGTGTCGCCGTCTATAATCAGTCCGGCGAGCAGCCGCAGCTTTTCGGCTTTGACGTTGGGAGCCAGCGCGTGCGCCACTTCGGAATGAAGAGCATTCTCGAGTTCGGCAATAACGCGTGAGCGTTCGCCTCGCCGCGCCCGTCGCTTCAGTTCTGCAATTTCGGCGGTTTCAGCTTGATTCAGCCGTGTGACGAAAGATTGGACCCGCAGGACACTCAGATCCCACCCGGATTCGATGTCGCGCAGTAGTCCACTCAAAGGTCCTGCCGGCTTGCCGAATATCCGCTCGTACCAGTCCTGTCCGAGATAAGTCCGAACCGCTGCGGGGGCGCCCGGAAGATGGTCGTAAATCGCTGGAGAATCCCAGATCAGAAAGTCGATGCCGAACGCCGCGAAGCGGTTGGTTTGGGCGATAACCTCGTCGCCAGCCTTGCGGTTCTTGATCGTGCAACCGACGAACAAGATGAAGCGACTGACCTTTTTATCGTGCCAATGGGTTTCCCAGTGAAACAGAAATTTGTCAGCTGCCTTCCGGATATCGTCTGCGCTAAAGCGCTTCTCCGCCTTGGCTTGGCCCACCTCCAGGCTGGTGCCGCCATCATCGCGGCGGAACGCAACATGATCGATACCAAATTGCTCTTGCCCGTCTGGAGCATATAGATTGGCTCCAAATATCCCCGGCTGTGAAGCATGAAGCGCGCGCGCAAAATGCTCGAACCGACGTGAACCCAGCTCATGGAATGCGTGATCGCTTTCGGGATTTATCGATAGCCTGGGTACTGACTGTCGCTCTGCCATTCTCACAGAATGCCCGTTGTGGATATAGCAATGCAACCAAAACCACTCTCGGGTGCCCGGGGCTCGCTCGCGATGTTCTGATCGGGCGGACAAACAGTGCCATCCATCGCCACCGCAACTTCGTTGAGCAGACTGATCGGAAAAATTCTCGAGAACGTACCTCCGAGAGTAGCTGTGACGTACAGCAGCCAATGGCGGCTTTCGGGCGCGGCTTCGCGACAGGCCAAACGACCGAGATCAGGCGCAAAGCGGATGCGCAGCGAACGCAGATCTGGCGTAAATGATTGCAGCTGTGCTTAACGCTTCCTCCCATCAGCAATCAATGCTGGCGCCCCCGACAGGACTCGAACCTGCACCGTAGAGGATAGAAACCTCTTGCCCTATCCAGTTGGGCGACGGGGGCGATGGAGCGGCCTAGGAGAATCGAACTCCTGTAAACGGGATGGAAACCCGGTGCCTGACCACTCGGCCAAGGCCGCCTGAAACTGACGGGTCAGTGTCTGGGAGACACGGGTCTGACCGAACGCATCGCCAGCGAGA
Source organism: Sphingopyxis sp. Root1497 (assembly GCF_001427085.1). Classification (NCBI taxonomy): domain Bacteria; kingdom Pseudomonadati; phylum Pseudomonadota; class Alphaproteobacteria; order Sphingomonadales; family Sphingopyxidaceae; genus Sphingopyxis; species Sphingopyxis sp. Root1497. The sequence continues at coordinate 941,794 of NZ_LMGF01000005.1, read as the reverse complement.
AAATGCGCCCACTGAGTGAGGCAGGCATAGGGGCGTCGTGCGTCATTCGGACAGCTTATAGGCGACGACCCTATTCATGCAATCGCGTCCATACGAATCCTGCTGTGATCGGACGCCTGCCTCGTAAAGCGCCACCGACGCACCACCACCAATATCGGCCCATACGGTCCGGGTTCACAGTATCCGTGGCGGCCCGCAATCCTGACAGCGCAACCGTGCCGCCACGTTCAGATTCACCGAAACGCCGACACGCTTTCCTTTGATCGCCACCGGCCCACGCCTTGCGATGCCGAACACCTCCGCGGCTCTCGACGAGCAGTGCTTCAGTATATAGCGGACAACCTGTCGCAAATTGGTCCGGTAAAGCTCGGGAGTCGAGGACGAGGTCGCACTACCCGTCGGCCTGCCCGCGATCTGAGTCACCTTCGACACTCCTTTGCGACGCGTCAGCCCCGACCTCTTCAGCCACCTTGGCATGCGGCGCTTCAACCAGTTGCCGCTACACGCCGGCACGTGCAGGAGGATGTGGACGTGCTCACCCGTCCTCGTCCCGTATTCACGCGCCCAAATATGCGCCGTCGGCCAGCCGCGGGAGCGTGCAGCGTCCTTGTAGAGCTTCAGGAAGCGCCCGATCGTATCGACGGGGTCGGTCGAGTCGCCACGATCGAGGGCGAGTGTGATCATCCGGGTCGGCAGCAACCCGATATGTGCGGCGTGGCGGAGGGCCTCCAACACCCCTCGGACGGTATGTATCTCGATGGCTGCGCTCGATTTCGTCTGGCGAGGAAGCGTCACCGACGCCTGCCTTGCAGGCTTCGCTGAACGCGCTGAGGGGGTACTGGTTTCGCACCGTGCGCGAGGTGATCTGGTAATGCCGAGGTTTTCAGCCATTTCTTGGCGATCCTTTAATAGATTTTGTCGCAGCTTTTTTCGCTGATCGAAGCCGTGCTTACGGTGCGCTGCATCGAACCAATGACGACCGACGCCACTAAATTCCGGCCGCATCACCTCTCAGGACGCGCGCCAACTACAATGTGAGATGCCCGCAGCAACCGGCGGCAATAAGCGGCAACTAGGGGGTGGCGGGTCACCTCATGCTTGTCGCGGTCACTCGTCTGCCCCCGCAATCAGCGCGTGCAGGGCATCGGCAGGAATGATCGTGCGGCCGCCGATGCGAACCACGCGGAGCGTCCCCTCGCCGATATATCGATACAGGGTGCTGCGGCCGAGGCTGGTGGCCGCGATCGCTTCCTTGATGCTGTACCCGATCTTGTCGGGCTGGCGGCTTATGGACGACATGGAATCACCTCGTATCTCGTTGAACGAGATCCAAAAACGCCACATCGAGATCACGCGGAAAAGACGCTTTTCGCGTGCGCCGCGTGAAAAACCGCGTAATGTAAGCCTTTGAATTAAATTCCCTTTACTTTGCGCCACGCGGGACGAAACACATCTTCGCGTGAAAGGCCTGCGTGCGAAGGATCCGCGTGAAAATCCCGCCACGCCTTGTCCATACCATTGCCCTTTCCGGATTTTATCCAGTTCTCGCACCACAGCATGACGTCTTCCTGGCGCATGCGGGGTGCGCCGCGCGGGTTTGGCCAACAGCGAACGACCCCCGCGCGCTCGGCCTCGACCAAGAGGTAGCCGTCAGCCATGCACGGGTCGGTACCAAGCGCGTCGAACTCGCGGTCGAAGCCGTCGGGATGGTCGGGCCAAAGCATGTCCGGGGACCCATCAGGTTGGCGTCGAATACCGCCAGTCGAAACATCGAATTGCGAGAAAGTAGCGAGCATATTGCGAGAGAGGTCCGTCGTATCCGCCACGGCCGCCTCGGCGCGTGTAAAGTGATAGGCGTAGCGGCCACGCACGGTAAGGTTGCCTCGCTCCGCTTCTTCGCGAAGGTGCTGCCAAGCATCAGCTAGCCGCTGCAACCCGCGCTCGCGATTCTCAAAATAACCGGTTCCCGGACCGTCCGCTGGATTCGCATCGTGACTTCCGAAAAACGACCGAAGCCTGTCCTTGGCGCTAAGGGCCTCTGTGGAGCTATGGCCCGCAATCTGTTCGAGCAACTCGTCGTGAGACATCGCGTCCGCGAACGCGATCCAGGTCAATGCTTCGACCAATGAGACGAAGGGGTGCTCAGCTAAATACCGCCCTTTCGCTGACGCGCGGGTCATTGGCGTGCCCCAATAAAGGCGGTTTCGTCACCGCGCCGCAACTCGTCCAGATAATCGCTCCACCATTGCGCCATCTCCACGCGCTCCTGCCAATGCGCGCCGCGGTGATAGGCCGCGCGCACCTTGTCGGCATCGCCATGTGCGAGCGCGCGCTCGATCGCATCCGGGGACCATTTTCCGCTCTCGTTGAGAAGCGTCGATGCCATCGCCCGGAACCCGTGTGCGGTCATCTCGTCGCTGGAATAGCCGAGGCGCCGTAAACCGGCGTTAATGGTGTTCTCGCTCATCGGGCGAGCCCGCGTGCGGATTGACGGGAATACATATCCCACGGGGCCGGACAAGGGAGGGACCTCTCGGAACAACGCCACGACCTGTCGGGAAAGGGGGACATGATGAGGCTTGCGCATTTTGGTCTTCCCGGCGGGTATCGTCCAGACGGCCGTTTCCAGGTCGACTTCCTCCCACAGCGCATGGCGCAGCTCGCCCGGTCGCACGAAGACATGGGGAGCGATCTGCATTGCCAGCTTCGCAACGCCCATGCCTTCGTATCCGTCGATGGCACGGAGTAACTCGCCGACCCGTTCAGCATTCAGAATCGCGCCATAGTGCGTCGCCTTTGGAGCGGTGAGCGCGCCCCTGAGATCGCGCGTCGGATCGGAACGAAGGCGTGCCGTTGCCACCGCGTAACGAAAGACCATACTCGCCAGTTGCAATGTCCGCCGCGCGCTCTCGAGATTTCCTTTCCGCTCGATCCGCCTGACGGCGTCGAGAACATCGGCCGGCTCGATTTCCGAGATCGCCATCGGCCCGATCGACGCCTTGAGCAGGCTGAGCAGATACTCGCTCCGCGTCGCCGTTGCCGGCGCCCAACGCTTGTCGCCGTCGCGCCTGCGCTTGGCGCAATATTCCTCCGATATGACGTTGAACGAGTTTTCGGCCGCAACGCGCGAGCGCACCTTCTCGCGGCGCTTTTCCTGCGAGGGGTCCTTGCCATTCGCTATGAGCGAACGGGCGGCCTCCCGCCGCTTGCGCGCCTCGCTCAAACTTATTTCCGGGTAGGCTCCGATCGCGAGCTGTTTCTCGCGCCCGTTGAGCCGATATTTGAGTCGCCAGAGCTTCCCGCCCGCCGGCGTCACAAGAAGATGCAGGCCGCCCCCGTCCGCGAGTTTGACTGGCTTGCCGCCCGGCTTCGTATTCCTGATTGCCACGTCGGTAAGCGCCATAATCGGTTCCCTCCGGGTTTATCATGCCCCGAAATGCCCCCACGGGTGGGGGCATCGAATTGACCGTCAGCAAGATGCCCCCGAAAAATGCCCCCACGGATCGGCGGCTTTGGATGGACGCAATGGAACGCCTGCGGTCTGATTATGGCAGAATATCGCGAATTTCTGGACTATGTCCAGACGAATACGAACATCATGGGATGGAAAGTTGGAGCGGGTAGCGGGAATCGAACCCGCCTAGCTAGCTTGGAAGGCTAGAGCATTACCACTATGCTATACCCGCTCACCAAGGCCGGCGGCGATTGCCATTTTGGTCCGCCTTCGTCAAGCGCCGCGTCAGGCGCGGCATTGAGAACATTTGGGCAACATGCTAGGCGGCGGACGTGGAAGACGGCGACGATCAGGCTGGGGACGCCGCGGACACCCGGGTCCGCAAGATCATCCATGTCGACATGGATGCCTTTTACGCGTCGGTCGAACAGCGCGACGACCCGGCCTTGCGCGGCAAGCCGGTTGCGGTCGGCGGGTCTTCGCGGCGCGGCGTGGTCGCGGCCGCGAGCTACGAAGCGCGCAAATTCGGGGTACGGTCAGCGATGCCGAGCGTCACCGCGAAACGCCAATGCCCGGGCCTCATCTTCGTGCCGCCGCGCTTCGAGGTGTATCGCGACATTTCGCACCAGATCCGTGCGATCTTCCGCGACTATGCCGACGAGGTCGAGCCACTGTCGCTCGACGAGGCCTATCTCGACGTCAGCGCCGACAAGGCGGCGTTGGGCAGCGCGACCGCGACCGCGAAGCTGATCCGCCGTCGCATTCGTGAGGAAACCGGGCTCACCGCGTCGGCCGGCGTCTCGTACAACAAGTTCATCGCCAAGCTGGCGTCGGACCAGAACAAGCCCGACGGCATTACCGTGATCCCGCCGGGCAAGGGCGCGGCGTTCGTCCAGACGCTGTCGATCCGGCGCTTCCATGGCATCGGTCCGGTGACCGCGGCGAAGATGGAGGGGCTCGGGATATTTTCGGGCGCCGACCTCGCGGCCAAGGCCCCGCTGTGGCTCGCGGAGAATTTCGGCAACAACGCCGAATGGCTGTTCAACCTGGCGCGCGGGATCGACCACCGGTGTGTGAAGTCGAACCGCCCGCTGAAATCGCTCGGCGGCGAAAGGACCTTTTTCAAAGATCTGATCGGCGACACCGAAATCCGCGAGGCGCTCGCGCATGTCTGTGCGGTGGTGTGGGACCGTGCGGCCAAAAAAGGCGCGCGCGGGCGGACGGTGACGCTCAAGCTGCGCTACGCCGATTTCAAGACGATCACGCGGGCGAAGTCGGTGCCGGCACCGATCCTCGACGGCGCGGCGCTGCTCGCAGCGGGCGAAGCGATTTTGGCGCCGCTGCTGCCGACCGAGCAGGGAATCCGGCTGCTGGGTCTGACGCTCAGCAAGTTCGAGGGAGAAGAGGATGAGGAGGACGGCGAAGCCAAAGCGCCTGCGGATTTGCTGAGCTTAATATAGCAAATTTAGCTTATTCTTCTAAAGTATTTATAGAGCAAATCATCCATGATGACCCTGTCCTTGAATCCTTTTTCAAAAACACGATTCCTCCAATCATATTTGATTCGGAATATTTTATACTTACATATCTGTATTATTTCACAAACTGGATGGTAATATTGCTTGAAATCACCGTTTGATTCCAATTTCCTACGGTAAGGCAATTCCATATAATTGGCTGAAATTCGAAATTTCTTGTCGGCAATACCCTTCCTCACCCGCCACTCCTTGTCCTCGATCCATTCCTTATCGAGAGCGAGACCGGTCAGTCGTTCAATAAAATAGACCATCGAAAGAAGGGCGACGTTGCCCAAAAATGCGTTGCCCGTCCCTCCGATGTCGGAATGTATCCCGGGCATCCATATCTGTCGGAACGATTGCGTCCGCAGACTGGGATTCGGCGCTTCCTTTCCACCCCGCAGGACGCGCGACTTGGCCCCGGTCCAGAGCTTGTGCGTAAAATGAGGTCGATCCTCGTCGATCGCGATGATGTGGATACCGTGCCGACAGAGCGACGGAAGGTCATGATTGGAAAAACGAACAGGATTGAACACGGGCAGCTTTGATATGCCGCCCATCACAGCGTCAAAAATACCGATGAACTCGACCTCCACCGTGGTCAGGTTGACCTTGTTGCTTAGTGACGCCCTTCCCTCGTTATGCTCCCAGGCATAGATGACCTCGGGAAGGAAGTGGATCTGGCGTGGGTCGAGCAGCCCGAATTCCGATATGATGCTCGCCAACGCCCGCACGGCCATCGCACCACGAGAAAAACCGAACAGATAAATTTTGTCCTTCGAGATTTTGGCATCAAAATTATAGTTCGCGCATATGTTTGTGTACTGATCGACGATCTGCGACATTATCGTGTTACCCGTCAGCAGGTCATAGGTATTCCTGCTGTCAGGCTGGGACGATATTCCGGATCGGTAAAATACGACTTGCGGGCCTCCGCTCTTAGAACGGTCCAAAATCTGCAGCAGGCAAGCCAGTTCGAAAACGTTGGAATATGATCTGTTCGTGGCAGTATGGGCAGCACTGACCTTTGTACCGTCGATCAACGCGATAAGATGCTTGCCCATGCGGTCTGCTCCAAATCCAGAGTGCACAAAAGGCACCACTAGTCTGCGCATCATTCCGAAGATTAGTACCGTTCCCCAATCGGAAACATAGTCTCAGACCGATATACTTAGCAAGGCGCTGGATATTGGATGGCGAGTATCGGAGCGGCTTACTCTGCCAACGCGCCCAACCGCCGTTCCTTCGTCGCCGTAAAGCGGATGTCCGGATTGCGCTGGGTGATATAGCCCACCTCCCAGCCGTCCTTCGCCATGAACACCGGCGCGCCATCGCGGTCGGTGGCGCTGGCGCCGCGGTGCTCGGACTGGAACGCCTTGAGCTTCGCCGGATCGTCGCAGGCGATCCAGCGCGCGGTTTCCCAGGGCGACTGCTCGAGCTTCGCCTCGACCTTATATTCGGCGTCCAAACGGCTGATCAGCACCTCGAGCTGCAACTGGCCGACAACGCCGACGATCATGTTCGCCCCGATTTCGGGGTAGAAGACCTGTATGATCCCCTCCTCGGCCATGTCGTCGAGCGCCTTGCGCAATTTCTTGGTCTGGGTCGGATCGACGAGCGCGACGCGGCGCAGCAGTTCGGGGGCGAAGTTCGGCAGGCCGGTGATCGTGATGTCGGTGCGTTCGGAGAGCGTATCGCCGACGCGCAAGGTGCCATGGTTCGGGATGCCGATGATGTCGCCCGGGAAAGCCTCCTCGGCCATTTCGCGGTCCTGCGCGAGGAACAGCATCGGGCGGCTGATCGCGATCGCCTTGCCCGTGCCGCCCTGCATCAGCCGCATGCCGCGCTCGAACTTGCCCGAACACAGCCGCATGAACGCGATGCGGTCGCGGTGCGCCGGGTTCATATTCGCCTGCACCTTGAACACGAAGCCGGTGACTGCATCGTCGGCCGGATCGACCGGCGCGGGTTCGGCGGGCTGCGGCTGCGGCCCCGGCGCGTGGTTGGCGAGCGCCGACAGCAGGTCGATGATGCCGAATTCTTTCAGCGCCGATCCGAAATAGACCGGAGCCAAGTCACCGTTGCGGTAGGCCGCAACGTCGAAGGGCGCGTAGCAGGCCGATGCCAGCTCGGTTTCTTCCTTGAGCAGCGCCAGCGCGCGCTCCGAAAGCTCCGCTGCCAGCGCCGGATCGTCCAGCCCCGCAACCTTGGCGCGCTGGCCTTCATACATCCGCGACGCGTCGCCACCCGGCTTCATGATCGCGGGATCGACCAAATCGTAAATCCCCTCGAACTGTCCGCCCATTCCGGCCGGCCAGTTCATCGGGCACACGTCGAGCGCCAGCCGCTCGGCGATCTCGTCGAGCAGCTCGAACGGCGGCAGGCCCTCGCGGTCGACCTTGTTGATGAAGGCGATGATCGGCACCGAACGCAGCCGGCACACCTCGAACAGCTTCAGCGTCTGCGGTTCGATGCCCTTCGCGGCATCGATCACCATCACCGCGCTGTCGACCGCGGTCAGCGTGCGATAGGTATCCTCGCTGAAATCCTCGTGCCCCGGGGTGTCGAGCAGGTTGAAGATCAGCCCCGCATGCTCGAAGGTCATCACCGACGAGGTCACCGAAATCCCGCGCTGCTGCTCGATCTTCATCCAGTCGGAGCGCGCACGCCGCGCCTGCCCGCGCGCCTTGACCTCGCCCGCGATATGGATCGCACCGCCCGCGACGAGCAATTTCTCGGTCAGCGTCGTCTTGCCCGCGTCGGGGTGCGAGATGATGGCGAAGGTGCGGCGGTCGGGGTGCTGAGCGATCATGGCGCGCGCCTAGCAGCGGCGCGGCGGCGTGGGAAGGGGTTGGCCTTTAGCGATTGCCCGGCGCTGCGATGTCTGGCATCTTTTGCCGACGGAGAGAAATGGAGGCGAGCAATGTCCCTGTTCCCGCGGATTCAAAGCCCCTGCCCTTATAAGGGCAAGCTCAGCGACATCATGGATGGCGACACCTGCCGCCTCTGCCACCGCGAGGTGCATGACATTTCCGACCTGTCGAGCGCGGCGCGCCAGGCGCTGGTCGCGGGATGCAGCGACGAGATTTGCGTGAGTTACAAGGTGCCCGTAAAATCGGCGCTTGCCGCGATGGCGCTCGGCGCGAGCATGGCGACCCCGGCCTATGCCCAGATCGACGAGGTGCTGGCGGTCGACGGCGAACCCACCAGCGGCGAATATTGCCTCGAGGATAATTATATCATCGTCGGCGGGCTGAAAAAGCCGGGCGAAGTCGAATGGCTGACCGCCGATCTCGACAGCAGCCTGCCTGATATGCCGGTCGTCTATGACGACGAGCCGGCGCCGGTGGCCAAGGCGACACCGGCGTCCGCGCCCGTCGATGCCCCGACGGACGCCAAGGCGCGCGACGATCGCGATCCGCCGCCTTTGGTCAAGGATCGACCGGCCGCTTCCTGACCTCGGATATCGCGCGCCAGTCGAGCAGCGCGGCGATCTGGTTGGCCTCGACCATCGCTTCGGGCTCGCCATCGCCGAGGCTGAGCGCGATATGCGTCGCGTCGAAGCCGTTCAGCGAGATATCATAGCTTTTCCAGCGCCCGTCGACAAAGGCGATCACCCAGCTGTGCGGCATGAAGGCGTTGCTGGCGCCATGATAGCGCCCCGGCGAAAACACCAGCCCGTGGACGACGCGCACCGGAATGTCCGCCGCGCGGCCGAGCGCCGCGAGCAGCAACGCATCCTCGGTACAATCGCCCGCCCGCCGCCGCCAGGCGGTGCGCGCCGAGACATAACCGTCGAAATCGATGCGCGGCAGCCGCGCGCGCGCGACGATCGCGAGCCGCGCCATCACCGCATCGTCGGTCTTCGCGCCGCGCCGCGCCTGCGCCGCCTTCTCCTTGAAAACGGCGTCGTTGCTCTGAACCCACTGGCCCGGCCGCCGCCAGCGTTCGAGGTCGGCCGCCGCCGGGGCGGATGCCGGACCGCAGTCCTGGCAGATGTCGACCTGCCAGCCGTCGCCATCCGACTTGACGCGTTGCTCGCCGGTTTCGGGGACGGTGACGGGCACGTCGGCGGGAAGCCCGAAAATATAGCGCATCTGCCCGAGCGCCGCGCGCTGCGTCATATGGATATTGGGGCGATATTGTTCATGCGCGACAATGCGACCGCGCGAGAGCATATCCGCTTTGGTCAGCGGCCCCTCGTCGCGACGCCACGCGCGCGCACTGCCGAGCAGCGGCTGGCGCGCCGCGGCCAGCTTGCCATCCGCATAGTCGAGCCAGCGCACCGACTGCAGCCGCCCGCCGCGCGACAGCGTCAGCACCCAGGCATGATCGGTGCCGCTGCGTTTCGCCAGCGCCAGTTCGACCGGCCGGAATTGCAGCGACACGGGATCGAATTCGGCGATCGACCAGCTGCGCGGCGCGGACGGTTCGGTCAAAAAGGGCGCCAGCGTGTCGGGATCGCCGATCGGCAGCACGGGCAGGACGGCGCTCACCGCGTGCCGTTCGCCCTCGTTGACGGCCTGCCCCGCCAGCGCGGCGCCCGACCGTTCGAGTTCGACGGTGAGTATCCGGCCATTGACGCTGCGCCGCCACCGCCAGCGTTGCGGACGGCCATCGGCATCGACCGCGATCTGTAGCGTATCGCTGAGTTCGGTCGGGCCGTGGCCCGAAACCGTATAGGCGGTTTCGAGCTGCCGAACGCTTTCGCTGCCGCCCGCGATCAGCACGGTCCGCTCGGTCTGGCGACCGATCAACTGGTCGCTCTCACCGCTGATGGCGATCGTGACCTCGCCGCTCGCGGCCGCTTGCCCGCCCGCCATGACCGCGCCCGACAGCAGCAGTCCCGCCAGCGCTGCAGGGCGGAGCATGGAATTCGTACGCGTTGCCGCCTTTGTCATCGTCCGCCATCGCCCCCTTGCAAATCGATCCCGTTCGCGCCCGCAACGTCGCGACCGTCCGCGTCGCTGTCAAAGGAAAAGGCGCGCCAGATCGGGCTGGATTCGCGGTGCAAACAGGCGCAGGCTGGGCGCATGCGGAACCTCTTCCTCGCCCCGTTCGCCATGTTCCTGTCCGCCTTGCCGACCATCGGCGCGTTGGCTCAGCCGCCCGCCGTCCCCGCCACGGCAGCGCCCGGCCTGATCGGCGAATATCAGCTTGCCGAAGGCCCCGACGTTGGCGGGGGGCTGGAGATCGCACCCGACGGGACCTTTCTCTATGCGCTCTACGCCGGCGCACTCGACGAGCGCGCCGGCGGGCGCTGGGAGCAGCGGGGCGACGCAGTCTGCCTGTTCACCGAACCCCGGCCGGTGCCGCCCGCCTTCGAAAAGGCGCCTCTGATCGATGTCGATGACGCGCAGCCGACGATCTTCGTCAGCTGGCCGACCGGCGAAGGCGTCGCGGGGGTCACCTTCACCATCGGTTTCGACAGCGGCGATCCGGTCGAGGATTATACCCAATATTATGGCTGGACGATGCCCGAGGACGACAAGCGCGTGCCGCGCTGGGTCGAGCTTCGCGAGCCGATCTATGATGTGACCGCGCCGCGCTATGAACTCGGCCCCGAGGACAAGGGGCGGCTGCATGTGCGGCTGGTGCCCAATGACATGGGCGTGGTCGATTTTCAGGGCGCCTGCCTCAGCGCGAACGGCGACCGCTTCGTCCTGCGGCGCAACGACGGCGAACTGCGCTTCGCGCGCGTGCGGGTGGACGAAGAATAAGGCCCCTTCAGCCCACCGCTATCAAATCCACCCGCCCGTCGCCCCTTGCACTTCCGATGCAAATCGGTCACAACTTTACGTGAACGTAAAGGTAAAGCCAAAACCCGCGAGAGGAGTTCTTCCCCATGACCACCCCCACCTATGAGATGATCAAGCTCGAAGTCGCCGACCATGTCGCGACGATCACGCTCAACCGCCCCGAGCGGCTCAATTCGATGCCCCCGGCGATGGCCGACGAGATTCGCGACGCGCTCGATCACCTGCCCGTCCTCGGCGCGCGCGCGCTGCTGATCACCGGCGAGGGGCGCGGTTTCTGTTCGGGGGCCGACCTTGGCGGCGACCGTGCCGCGTCGGCGGTCGGCGGCGGCGCCAACAGTCGCAAGGCGCTGCGCAACCACTATAACCCGATGCTGCTCGCGCTCGCCAATCTGAACATCCCGGTCGTCACCGCGGTCAACGGCCCCGCAGCGGGCGTCGGCTGCAGCTTCGGCCTGTCGGGCGACTTCACCTTGGTCGGCAAGTCGGCCTATTTCCTGCAAGCCTTCGTCAACATCGGCCTCGTCCCCGATGGCGGCTCGTCGTGGCTGCTGCCGCGCCTGATCGGCCTGCCGCGCGCGACGCAGATGATGATGCTGGGTGAAAAGATCGGCGGCGAACAGGCGGCTGAATGGGGCCTCGTTTACAAGTGCGTCGACGACGCCGACCTGCTGACCGAAGCGCGCGCGCTCGCGACGCGGCTGGCGAACGGCCCGACGGTGTCGCTCGGCACGATGCGCCAGATTTTGCGCGCCGGCCTGTCGCAGAGTTTTTCGGAAACACTGGACGCCGAAGCCAAGGGCCAGTTTGTCGCGGGTAACAGCGAGGATGCGGTCGAGGGCGTGCTCGCATTCGTCGAGAAGCGCAAGACGGCCTTCAAGGGGAAATAAGGAGAGCGTCGCCCCCGCGCAGGCGGGGGCGACGCTCCAGTTACTCCGCCGCTTCCTCGACCATCACCTTCTTGTAGATGCTCGTGCGCGGGTAGGAGCAGAGCCGCATCACCATCGGCTCGAAGAATTCCAGGCTCTCGCTGTCATAATCGGGGTCGAACGCCGGGGCGTCATATTTCTCGCAGAATTCGGCGCATGCCGCATAATGCGGGCTATCCTTGAACTGGTCGCGCATGTCGCGGTCGAGGCCGAGATAGTGGAAGAAATAATGGCCCTGGAAGATGCCGTGGTGCTGGACGATCCAAAGGTTTTCTTCCGACAGGAATGGCTTGAGGATCGCCGCCGCGACGTCGGGATGGTTGAACGCGCCCAGCGTGTCGCCGATGTCGTGGAGCAACGCCATCACGACATATTCCTCGTCGCGCCCGTCGCGATGCGCGCGCGTCGCGGTCTGCAGGCAATGTTCGAGCCGGTCGACCGGAAACCCGCCATAATCGCCGCCAAGCAGCTTCAGATGCTCGAGGATGCGCGTGCCGTTCTGCGGCGCAAACTCCTTCTGCTCGCGCGCGATGATGTCCCAGTCCTGCTGGGTCCCGTCGATCATCGAACGGAAACTCGCGTGGTCGTGCGTCATATCGGTCATGGCAGCCTCTCCTATTTTGGCGGGCAGCCTAAATTATTCGTTCCAATTTGCAACGTTATAGCCGTGAAGCTCCTCGGGCGTCAGGCATTGGCGTTGCGGTGCCTTGCCTGTGGACGCATTTTCGCGATCGAGCGTCCCGGTAAGCAGTCGGCGCGAGACCCCCATCCGGATCAGATAATCGGAGATTCCGAGGCTCTGCCGCGCGATGTCGGCACTGGAAACCGACGTCGCCGACGGCTCATAAAATTGCCCAAGATCGAACACAGCCGTCGGATCGACGGACCGAATACGCCCGCTGAGGAACAACAGGGCACAGGCATCGGTGCAGTTCGCGCCAGCCGGGACATGCGCCGCAAAACTCCCCGCTGACCGCAGGATACGCCCGGCCTCCATCGCACTGCCCCTGTCGTCGCCCGAGGCATTGAAGTGGATTGTGTCGACGTCGGGATGCTCGGCGAGCACCGCGTTGAGGCGCGCCGGAAGGTCGGGGCCGATCCTGCCCTCTATGACAAGGGTTTCACTGCGTCCGGTTCGCTGCACCTCAACGCGCGACGCCGGTGCATCCCATCCCTGGCGCGTCGGAGCGCATTCGCCCGATTGCTCGATCGGCGTCGCCGCGAGGAGCGGCAGCGCAAGCAGCGCTCCAAGCAGCCGCTTATCCGCCATCGTTGGTAACATTATAGGCTTTCACCTCGGCCTGCGTCAGGCAGCGCCGGGTCGATTTGTCGTCGTCGGTCGCAATGGCCTTCTGGCGGTACATCACTTCGGTCAGCAATTTCCGCGACACGCCCATGCGGATCAGGAAATCATTGTCCTCGCTGGCAAGCAGCGCCGCATCCTGTTCGATGTCGCCGATCAGGTCGCGGGTCGCTTCGGTGCCCATGGCCACGCTCATGTCGATCGCGCTGCGGTCCCCGGTGCGGGTGAACATATGGACGATGAAAAGACCGCCCGGGTCGATCACCCGCGCGCTACCGCCCATGAAGACGAAATTGCAGGCGCTGAAACAGGCCCAGCCGTTGGGAACGCGGGTGATCATCCCGAGGCTGGATCGGATGATCCGTCCCGCTGCATTGCCAGCGCGCGCGTCTCCGCCGGGTGACCGCAGCCAGATTTCCGAGACGTCAGGGTTAGCCGCCAGCGTCTTGGTCAACCGGTCGGGCAGTCCGGCATCCACCCGCCCTTCGGCAAGCAGGACCTTCTCGCCCCCGCGAACGACGGGCGTCAACGTCATAGTCGGATTCGTCGACCAGTTCGGACTGAGCGGACAGGTGGGGTTCGCCGGGTCCATCGGCGTCGCCGCCGTCAGGCACGCAAGCATCGCCAGCGCCGCCAGCGGGCGGACAAGTTTACGCCGCGACAATGACATAGCGTGGCTCGCCCGGTCCCTTGCACATACGCTTCGACACGCGCGTTTCCTCGCCCTCGACGATCACCACGTCGGTGACGTTCATGCATTTGCGCCCGCCGCCTTCCTGGTTGACCGCTGCGACGGTCGACGATCCGCTGACCTCGGGGCGCGTCGCACTCGTCCAGTTCGACGTCGCGCCGACCTCTTCGCCGCGCGTGACCTCTTCGGTCGCCGCCGCGGCCTGCAACTGCTCGCCGGGATCGAGGCGGCACGCGATTGCGTCGGTCAGCGTGCCCGCAACCTCCGCGGTCGGCAGGTAACTGCCGAAACCGGTCTTGCCCGCCGCATCGCCGACCGCGTCGCGGATCACGCCGCCCAATATGCCGCGCCCGACGCTGCTGCCCTTCTTGCCCTTGGGGCAACCGCCATTGTCCTTCTCGCTCGGACTCGGCGTCGGGGTCGGCGACGTCACTTTACGCAACAGGCCGCCAAACTGCGCCTGTGCGGGCGCCACCGCCAGCAGACATGCGGCCAAAACCGCCGGCGCTGTCAAAATCTTTCGCATTCCATCCGCTCCACGCAACCACGCCCGCAACCGGGCACCCTGCGACCCCTGTAGGGGCGGTTCATGCCACCCGCTGTGATTTTCATCAACTCTTGCCCGAATGTCATCCAGACAGGTTGAATTAAGGCTGAATATGTAACACAGGATGAACCATGCTGTCGCAAAAGACCCGCTATACGATCCGCGCCTTTCAGCACCTCGCCGACCATTGGGGCAAGGGGCAGGTCCAGCTCGCGGATATTGCGGAGGCGCAGAATATTCCGCCCAAATTCCTGACCGTGATTCTGTCGGAAATGGCGCGCGAAGGGCTGCTGCTGTCGCAGCGCGGGCGCGACGGCGGCTACCAGCTCGCGCTGTCGCCGATCGACATCAGCTATGGCGACCTTGTCCGCCTGACCCGCGGTTCGCTCGCGCTCGTGCCCTGCGCCGCGCGCAACGCGCACGAGCATTGCAAGAACTGTCTGCCCGAATCCGAATGCCGGATGCGCAGCCTGATGCTGAAGGTGCGCGACGACACCGCCGCGATCCTCGACCGCATCAACCTCGCCGATCCGATCGCGATGGAACCGGTGTTCGAGAGCGAAGCCGCCGAATAACCGCGAGGCCGACGCCGTCAGGCGTCGTGCTACCCTTCGGCCCCTCCACCCCTCGCTTCGCGAGCGGTCCCCCTCCCCATGGCCTGCGGCCACAGGGAGGATTTGAACGCCCGCCACCGCCCGACACCGGTCATCCCGCTGCCGCATTTCCGATGCACCGGACAGGCAACAAAAAAGGCCCGCGTCGGCGGGCCTTTTTGGGAAGAAATGGTGGAGCCTAGCGGGATCGAACCGCTGACCTCCTGCATGCCATGCAGGCGCTCTCCCAGCTGAGCTAAGGCCCCACAACTTCGTGATCGCGCCTGGGTGACTGCGATCGGGTGGCCGCCTTTAGCAGTGCCGGCGACCGATGCAAGGGGCCAAATGCATCTGACGATGCCTTTTTGGCCCCCCGCGTCAAAAATCAGGTTTCGACGTCGTCGTCGTCCGCGGTCGCGACGCCCAGATCGTCGTCGCCGCCGAGGTCGACGTCGTTGTCGGGCGAATCGCTGTCCTCGTCGACATCGACGTCCAGATCCAGATCGTCGTCGGCCTCGGGTTCCTTGACGACCTTGCCCGGCTTTTCCGCTTCCTCGAACGGCATCGGCTGCTTCGATTTCAGCACCGATTCCGGAATCCAGTTATAACCGCAATTGATGCAGGCGACCGGATCATCCTTGGTCAGATCATAGAATCGGGTGGCACATTTCGGGCAGCTACGCTTCGTGCCCCATTCAGCCTTTATCATAAATTCCTCATAACCTTCTGGAAAGAGATTAGAATTTCTGGAAAGCGACGGTTGCCTGCGCGGCATCCATCAAATCGGCGTGCGCCTTGCCAGATTGCAAGGCCGCTGTCAAAAGCCGCACGCCATGACCGATCACACCGCCACGCCCCGCAGCTTTTCCGCTTCCGTTCCGCTCAAAGGTAGGGTCGCGATCCCGGGGGACAAGAGCATCTCGCACCGGTCGCTGATGTTGTCGGCGCTCGCGGTCGGCGAAAGCCGCGTCACCGGGCTGCTTGAGGGCCATGACGTGCTCGCCACCGCCAGCGCGATGCGCGCGATGGGCGCCGACATCGAACGGCGCGACGACGGCGAATGGCGCATCCACGGCGTCGGGGTCGGCGGGCTGCTCCAGCCGCAGGGAGCGCTCGACATGGGCAACAGCGGCACCTCGACGCGCCTGCTCATGGGTCTCGTCGCCAGCCACCCGATTACCGTCACCTTCATCGGCGACGCCAGCCTGTCGGGACGTCCGATGGGCCGCGTCATCGATCCGCTGAGCCAGATGGGCGCCGACATCACCGCCTCGCCGGGGGGCCGTTTGCCGCTGATGCTGCGCGGCCTCGCGCCCGCCATCCCCCTCGCCTACCGCCTGCCGATGGCCTCGGCCCAGGTGAAAAGCGCGATCCTGCTCGCCGGACTCAACACGCCGGGGATCACCGAAGTGATCGAACCGGTGCCGACCCGCGACCATAGCGAGCGCATGCTGCGCGGGTTCGGCGCCGATCTCAGTGTCGAGACCGATGCCGACGGTACGCGCCACATCCGCATCCTTGGCGAGGCGGAACTGAAACCACAGACGATCGCCGTTCCCGGCGACCCTTCGTCGGCCGCCTTCTTCATCGTCGCCGCGCTGGTCGTTCCCGGCTCCGACGTCCTCATCGCCAATGTCGGCCTCAACCCGACCCGCGCCGGGCTGATCGGGGTGCTGCAGGCGATGGGCGGCGATATCGAACTGCTCGACGCACGCGAAGTCGGCGGCGAACCCGTCGCCGACCTCCGCGTTCGCCACAGCATCCTCAAGGGCATCGCCGTCGACCCCGCCGTCGCGCCGAGCATGATCGACGAATTCCCCATCCTCTTCGTCGCCGCCGCGCTCGCGCAAGGCCGCACGACGACGACCGGGCTCGACGAATTGCGCGTCAAGGAAAGCGACCGCATCGCGGTGATGGCGACGGGCCTCACCGCCATCGGCGCCCGCGTCGAGGAGAGCGAGGACGGCCTGATGATCGACGGCACCGGCGGCGACCCGCTTCCCGGCGGCGCCACCATCGCCGGCCATCTCGACCACCGTATCTGTATGAGCTTCGCCATCGCGGGGCTGGTCAGCAAGGCGCCGGTGACGATCGACGACATCGCACCCGTGGCGACGAGCTTCCCGAATTTCGAGGCGCTTCTGATGGGTCTCCAGCAATGAAGCCGCGCGGCCTCGCCCTCATCGGCACCCTCCCTGCGCTGCTCGCCGTCAGTCATCCGGCTGCCGGCGTTCAAAGCCAGGCCGAACTGCCGAGAATAGCGGACACCGCTGGAGCCCTCGATAATAGCGCGCGCATGCCGGGACCGGCGGCGCCCGAAAAGAATGCGTCGTGCGACGGCGAGGTCGAATATTGCCCGAGCGCGATCCAGTCGCGTGTCGACCGCAGCTTCTCCTCCGTCCCGATCGACAGCGCGCTCGCCGCCGCGCGCGGCGGCCTGACCGAGATCGTCGAGCGGGGATGCGACCAGTCGAACGAATGCGAATGGCGCGACCGGTCCGGCGTGGGCCATTTTGCATGGGGTGATGGCGAAGCCGATTTGTATATCGTCATAAAGACCATCGAGGCAGAGACCTTCGCTGGCCGTTCCATACCGGCGCTGGGCATCGGCACCGCGCGAAAACAGGCCGACGTGATCGCCAATGTCCGGCGCTTTCTGGGTGATGTCGAGGTTGATTGCGACCCCGCGCATGTCTCCGGCAATGTCGGTCCGGTCGAGTGCGGCGCGACGCTGAACCCCGGCTGGATCCAGATCGGCTTCGACCACGACGGCAATCTGCTGCGCGTGCGCTTCGACGGATATCAGTTCATATGATCATAGCCGTCGACGGCCCCACCGCTTCGGGGAAAGGCACTATCGCCCGGGCGCTCGCCGACCATTTCGGGCTGCCGGTGCTCGATACCGGGCTGCTCTATCGCGCGGTCGGCTATCAGACGCAGCTCAATCATGGCGATGCAGACAACGCCGCCGACGCCCTCGCCGCGTGCGATTTTCCCGACGACTTGCTTGACGATCCGGCGCTCCGTTACGAAACCACCGGCGGTCTCGCGAGCCGCGTGTCGGTTCACCCCGCCGTCCGCAAGGCGCTGCTCCAGCGCCAGCTCGATTTTGCCGGCCAGCCTGGCGGCGCGGTACTCGACGGGCGCGACATCGGCACGGTGATTGCGCCGCACGCCGACGCCAAGCTGTTCGTTACCGCCAGCGCCGAGGAACGCGCGCGCCGCCGCCATGCGGAGATGCTCGGGCGCGGCGTCGATATCGGCTACGACGCCGTGCTCGCCGACATCCACGCCCGCGACGCCCGCGACACCGGGCGGACCGAGGCGCCGCTGCTGCGCGCCGCCGACGCGATGCTGCTCGACAATAGCGACATGGATGTGGCCGAAGGCATCGCCGCCGCGATCGCCTTCGTCGCCGAACGGGTCAGGCGACCCAGCTGATCTCGGGCAGCGCGTCGACCGCGGGCTTCGCCGGCGCGGCGTGATAGACGGCGGTTTCGCCGACGCCCTTCAACATTTCCATATGCGGCGGGCCGAATGCGCCGCGGTCCTTCGCCCGCAGCCAGGTGCTTTCCGAAATCGCGATCCCGTTGACCGGGGCCGTGCTCTCCAGCCGCGCCGCCATGTTCACCGTTTCGCCCCAATAGTCATAGGCCATGCGCGTCGCGCCGATCACCCCGCCGACCACCGGTCCGCTGTGGATGCCGACGCGCAGGCCGGTTTCGACCCCGGCGAGCGATTGCAGGTCGTCGACGACTTCGAGCACCGATCGCGCAAAGGCGATCGCGGTATCGGCGCTGTTGCGCGCCGTCAGGTTGCCGCCGGCGATCGCCAGATAGGCGTCGCCGATCGTCTTGACCTTTTCGACCCCATGCTGCGCCGCGCAGCGGTCGGCGTGGTTGAAAAAGGTGTTGAGCAGTTCGACCAGATGCCCCGGCGACACCCGCTGCGCGAGCTTGGTAAAGCCCGCCATGTCGATGAAGATCACGCTCGCGTCGGCATAGGAATCGGCGACGAGGCGCCCGTCGCGAATCCGCTCGACCGCCGCGACCGGCAGCATGTTGTAGACCAGTTCCTCGTTGCGCTTGCGCTCGGCCTCGAGCGCTTCGGCGAGTGCAAAGGCCCCACGGCTCGACCGGTCGATCGCGAAATTGATCGCGACCATGATCATCGCGCCGCTGAGGTAGGACAGCAGCGCATACCACAGCCCCGCGCCATGGCTTTGCACCGCCAGCACCGTCGAGAGAAAAACCACGACATCGAGCGCCAGCCACAACAGGAACAGGCGCGGTCGGCTCGCCAGAACGACCGCCGCGAAAGCGCTGACCGAGAGCCTGTTCATGACGCCGACCGCGTGCATTTCCTCCTGCATGTCGATCAGTTCGTCGAACAGCACCAGATTGATATGGCCGAGCAGAAAGACGATGCCGAGCAGCGCGGCGAAATCGATTCCCGGCCGCGCGACATATCCGGACCAGAAGGTCGCGCCGATATAGGCGCCGGCGAGGATCAGCATGCAGCCGAAATAGACCGCGAGCGTCGCCGTATCCTCGTGACTGACAAACAGCGGATTGGCGATCGTATAAGCGAGCGCGACGAGCATGAAGAGCACGCCATAGATGCGCACGAAGGGCAGCCGCAGCATTCGCGCCGTTTCCTGGAAACGCGCCTCGACCGCCGGATCGGCGAAACTGCCACGATATGCCGTTTGCATGAGACCCCTCTCGATTGCAGCGGGACGCTAAACCCAACATCTTACGATGGCGTTTATCCGTGCTTTCGCCTTGCCCGCGCTGCGCCGTTCGACTATAGGCCGCCGCGTCCGACGGGTGTTTTTGCCGGTCGAGGCACGGATGAACCGCCGCTCGTTCCGAGCGTCGGGCGTGACGGGGCACACCCGTCGCGCCCTTTTTGCTTTGCCCGTCCCTCGCCGATGAAGGTCCGAAGGATGCTGTGCAATGCATTCGGCAGGCACGGCATATCGGCCATTAAGACCAGCGGAACCAACCGCTTGGCCGGAACAAACGAAGTAAGGAAGACACATCTATGGCCACTACGGCTTTCCCGACGCGCGACGATTTTGCCGCGATGCTCGATGAATCGCTTGGTGGTGCCGACGGCGGCTTTGAAGGCCGCGTCGTCAAGGGCACCGTGACCGCGATCGAAAACGACCTGGCAGTGATCGACATTGGTTTGAAGAGCGAAGGCCGCGTGCCGCTTCGCGAATTCGCCATGCCGGGCCAGAAGGCCGACATCAAAGTCGGTGACGAAGTCGAAGTCTATGTCGACCGCGTCGAAAACGCCAATGGCGAAACCATGCTGTCCCGCGATCGCGCTCGCCGCGAAGCCGCCTGGGACCGCCTGGAAGAAGAATTCAACAAGGAAGCTCGCGTCGAAGGCGTCATCTTCGGCCGCGTCAAGGGTGGCTTCACCGTCGACCTCGGCGGCGCCGTGGCGTTCCTTCCGGGTTCGCAGGTCGACATCCGCCCCGTGCGCGACGTCGGCCCGCTGATGGACCTGCCGCAGCCCTTCCAGATCCTCAAGATGGATCGCCGCCGCGGCAACATCGTCGTGTCGCGCCGCGCCATCCTCGAAGAAACGCGCGCCGAACAGCGCTCGGGCCTGATCCAGAACCTCGAAGAAGGCCAGATCATCGAAGGCGCCGTCAAGAACATCACCGACTATGGTGCGTTCGTCGACCTCGGCGGCATCGACGGCCTGCTCCATGTCACCGACATGAGCTACAAGCGCGTCAACCACCCGAGCGAAGTCATCAACATCGGTGACAATGTCCGCGTCCAGATCATCCGCATCAACCGCGACACGCAGCGCATCAGCCTCGGCATGAAGCAGCTCGAAAGCGATCCGTGGGAAGGCGTCGCCGCCAAATACCCCGTCGGTGCGAAGCTGTCGGGCACGGTCACGAACATCACCGATTACGGTGCGTTCGTCGAACTCGAAGCCGGCATCGAAGGCCTGGTCCACGTCAGCGAAATGTCCTGGGTCAAGAAGAACGTCCACCCCGGCAAGATCGTTTCGACCAGCCAGGAAGTCGACGTCATCGTCCTCGAAGTCGACAGCGACAAGCGCCGCATCTCGCTGGGCCTCAAGCAGGCTCAGTCGAACCCCTGGGGCGCGTTCGCCGATGAGCATCCGGTCGGCTCGGTCGTCGAAGGCGAAGTCAAGAACGCGACCGAATTCGGTCTGTTCGTTGGCCTGCCGGGCGACGTCGATGGCATGGTCCACATGTCGGACATCGCTTGGGGCATCTCGGGCGAAGAAGCGCTGCACCTCCACCGCAAGGGCGAGGCCGTGCAGGTCGTCGTTCTCGACGTCGATGTCGAGAAGGAACGCATCAGCCTCGGCATCAAGCAGCTCGAAAAGGGTGCGCCTGCCGTTGGCGGCGGTGTCGCCGCTGCCGGTTCGGTGAAGAAGAACGACGTCATCACCGTCACCGTCCTCGAAGTCCGCGACAACGGCCTCGAAGTTCAGGCCGGCGACGATGGCGCCACCGGCTTCATCAAGCGCGCCGACCTCGGCCGTGACCGCGACGAACAGCGCGCCGAACGTTACCAGGTCGGCCAGAAGTTCGACGCGATGGTCATCGGTTTCGACCGCTCGAAAAAGCCCAGCTTCTCGGTCAAGGCGATGCAGATCGCCGAAGAGAAGCAGGCCGTCGCGCAATATGGTTCGTCGGACTCGGGTGCGTCGCTCGGCGACATCCTCGGCGAAGCGCTGAAGGCCGGCAAGAAGGGCTGATCCCAGCCCCTTGTCACCAGAATGAGACAGAAGGCCCGCCGGATGCGTCCGGCGGGCCTTTTGATTCGGCGATATCTTTTGCGCCCCGCTTGATTCATGTTAGTCTGGCGGCGCGTTGGGAGGGGTCTCACGCACCGAACCGGCAAAGACCGGGAGCCTGCATCCAGCGATGCGCGTGAAAAATAGGGGAAGCCAATGATCCGGTCGGAACTGGTTCAAAAGATCGCTAGCGAAAACAACGATCTGCGCCTCGAAGAGGTGGAGAAGATCGTCGATGTGTTTTTCGATTCCATCGTGGACCAGCTCGCCTCGGGCGGCCGTGTCGAATTGCGCGGCTTCGGCGCCTTTTCGACCCGCGGTCGCGAGTCGCGCACCGGCCGAAATCCGCGCACCGGCGCGGCGGTCGATGTGCAGGCCAAAAGCGTGCCTTATTTCAAGCCCGGCAAGGAAATGCGCGAGCGGCTCAACGACTGAGTTGCCAACGATCGTCCAGGTCCCAAAACTTCGTCATTGCGAGGAGCGAAGCGACGCGGCAATCCAGGTTGGCGTGAACCGCCCTGGATTGCTTCGCTTCGCTCGCAATGACGGAGCGCAATATTCCGCGCTCAATTCTTGAGGCGGTAGCCGGTCCGGAACATCCAGAAAATCACGCTCAGGCAGAGCGTCAGGAACAGCGCGACCGCGCCCATGCTGACCTCGATGCCGACGTCGCCCTGCCCGAAGAAGGTCCAGCGAAAGCCGCTGATCAGATAGACGACGGGGTTGAACAGCGTGATCGTCCGCCAGGCGGCAGGCAGCATGTCGAGCGAATAGAAGGCGCCGCCCAAAAAGGTCAGCGGATAGACGACGAGCAGCGGGATCACCTGCAACTGCTCGAAGCTTTGCGCCCAGATGCCGATGATGAACCCGAACAGGCAAAAGGTCACCGCCATCAGGATCATGAAGGCGACCATCCACAGCGGATGGACGACCTGGACGTCGACGAACAGATGCGCTGTGGCAAAGATGATCGCCCCGATGATCACCGACTTGGTCGCCGCCGCGCCGACATAGGCGATCACCGTTTCGAGCGGCGACAGCGGCGCCGACAGCATCTCATAGATCGTGCCGGTCCATTTGGGCATATAGATGCCGAAACTGGCGTTGCTGATGCTTTCGGTGAACATCGTCAGCATCATCAGCCCGGGGACGATGAAGGCGCCATAGGGCACGTTGCCGACTTCGCTCATCCGGCTGCCGATCGCCGATCCGAAGACGACGAAATAGAGCGCTGTGGTGATGACGGGCAGCGCAAGGCTGGTCCAGACGGTACGCCCGAAACGCGCCAGTTCGAACAGATAGATCGCGCGGACGCCGCGCCAGTTCGCGGTCATGCGGCGGCTCCCTTCGCGGCCCGGGGTTCGTGGACGAGCCCGACGAAAATATCCTCGAGCGAGCTTTGCCGGGTGTGCAGGTCCTTGAACCCCACCCCGATGTCGCTCATTCGGCGCAACAGCGACGGCACCCCGGTCGCCTCGGCCTGGCTGTCGAATTCATAGACCAGCTCATGCCCGTCGCCCGCCAGTTCGAGTTTCCAGTCGGCCAGCTCCGCGGGCACCGCCTCGAGCGGCTCGGCGAGGTTCAGCGTCAACGTCTTGCGTCCCATTTTCTTGATCAGCGCCTGTTTCTCTTCGACCAAGATCAACTGCCCCTTGCTGATCACCCCGACGCGGTCGGCCATTTCCTCGGCCTCCTCGATATAATGGGTAGTCAGGATGATCGTGACCCCGCGTTCGCGCAGCCCGTGGACCATCTGCCACATGTCGCGACGCAGCTCGACGTCGACCCCCGCCGTGGGCTCGTCGAGGAACAGGATTTCGGGTTCGTGGCTCAGCGCCTTGGCAATCATCACCCGGCGCTTCATGCCGCCCGACAATTCCATGATCTTGGAATCGCGCTTGTCCCACAGCGACAGGTCGCGCAGCAATTGCTCGATGAAGGCCGGGTCGCGGCGCTTGCCGAACAGGCCGCGCGAGAAGCTGACGGTCGCCATCACCGTCTCGAACGAGTCGGTATGCAGTTCCTGCGGCACCAGCCCGATCATCGACCGCGCGGCGCGATAGTCGCGGGCATGGTCGTGGCCGGCGACGGTCACCGTCCCGCTCGTCGCGGTGACGATACCGCACACGATGCTGATCAACGTCGTCTTGCCGGCGCCGTTCGGCCCGAGCAGCGCAAAAATCTCGCCCTTGTTGATGGTGAGGTCGACCGACGACAGCGCGGTGTGACCGCTCTTGTACGTCTTGCCGAGTCCGGCGATGGTGAGAACAGCTTCCATGGGCGGTCATCTAGCTGACGGAACCGGACGGGTGAACCCGCAAACAGCGCTTGACCTCATCGGGGGCATAGGCTTGACCGACACCGCTGGGCGGACGTGGCGAAATCGGTAGACGCAGCAGACTTAAAATCTGCCATCCTCTGGATATCCGGGTTCAAGTCCCGGCGTCCGCACCAGCGCCCCACCCTTCAAGGTCCCGCGGCGCGTTAGCACCCTTCCGGTTTCGCGCCGCTTGGCTATGATGACCGCGATGCCCCTGCACATTCCCCTTTCGCGAACCATCGGACGCCTGACCGCCGCCGGTCTGCTGGCGCTCGCGCTCGGCAGCTGCGGCCTGTTCGGCGAACGCGGGCCGGTACGGATCGCGGCGATCGGTGCTCTCAACAGCGCCGCCAACCCGATCAACGGCGAATTGTCCGCCGCCAATGCGGCGCTGCTCGACGCGACCTCGCAGGGGCTGGTCAGCTTCGACGGCGAGGGACAGATCGACGTCGGCCTTGCCGAGCGCTGGACGGTCACCGCCGACGGGCGCAGCTATGTCTTCCGCATCCGCGAGGCCAAATGGGCGAACGGGCGCAAGGTGACCGCCGCCGATGTCGCCAACATCCTCGAAGGCTATCGCGCGCCGCGCAGCAAACATGTGCTCAAGGATGATTTTCCCGAGATCGAGACGATCAAGGCGATGACCGACAGCGTCATCGAAATCCGCCTGTCGGTGCCGCAGCCGGGGATGCTCGAACTGCTCGCCCAACCGTCGATGGCGATCGTCAACCGCGGACTCGGCTGGGGTCCGATGCGCCCCAAACGCACCGGCCGCGCGATGCTGCTGACCCCGGTCGCCGATCCGCTCGCCGAGGATCCCGACGCCGCCGAAGCCGCGGCCGCCGATCCCGCCGCATCGATCGAACTCACCGGCACCTCGGCGGCGGGGGCGCTCGCGCGCTTCAAGAACGGCTATGCCGACGGCGTCGTCGGCGGGCGCTTTTCGACCCTGCCCTATTTCGTCGCCTCGAACATCGGCCGCTCGCGGCTCGTCGTTGATCCGGTTCCGGGACTCTTCGGCCTCAGCATCGTCAGCATCGACGGTTTTCTCGGCGTCCAGGCCAATCGGGAGGCGCTGTCGCGCGCGCTCCGACGCGAGCGGATCGTCGGTGCGTTCGGGCTTCAGGAATGGGAGCCGCAAGTCACGCTGCGCCCCGACCTTTACACGCGCGACGTCGGACCGACCCCACTGCTGCCCGCCTGGGCCGACTATCCCGAACAAATGCGCTTCGAGCAGGCGAAACGCGCCGTCGATGCGTGGAGGGACAGCGGAAATGTCGTCGAACCATTGCGCATCGCGGTGCCGGACTCGCCGGGCGGCCGCATCCTTTTTGCTTATATCGCCGCCGACTTCACGCGCATCGGCATGCCCAGCCGCCGCGTCGCCATGACCGCGACGGCCGACCTCCGACTGATCGACGAAGTGATGCCCAACGACGATGCCCTGTGGGGGCTGCGCCGCCTGTCCTGCCGCGCCGACACCATGTGCCATCGCGACGCCCAGCAACGGATCGACGAAGCGACCGCCGCAACCAGCGCCGCCGACCGCGCGCGCCTGATCGGCGAGGCCGAGCAATTGCTCGCGGGCTATTCGCCCTTCATTCCGATCGCGACCCCGCTGCGCTGGTCGGTCGCATCGCAGCGGCTGACCGGGCTGCGCGCCAACGGCCGCAGCCAGCACCCCTTGAATCACTTGATTGCCCTACCCAACTAATACACCGACCGATATTCGAGCGTTCCATTTCGAGCGCTGCTTGAAAGGACCCCGATGGCCCCTTCGTCTCCCGACACCGACGCGCTGTTCGACGCGCTGATCCAGAATCGCCGCGACCCCGCCGCGCTGCGCAAGCGGGTCGAGACGCTCGAGATCATCCTCGAACGCAGCTTCGTCATCCCGGGCATCAACCGTCCCGTCGGCCTCGACGCGATCGTCGGGCTGGTGCCGGTGGTCGGCGACGTCATCACCGCGGTCATGGGCGCCTATCTGATCTGGGAGGCGCGCAACCTCGGCATGCCGAAATGGAAGATCTGGCGCATGGTCGGCAATCTGGGAGTCGACACGACGCTCGGCGCGATCCCGCTCGTCGGCGACGCCTTCGACTTCCTGTTCCGGTCGAACACGCGCAACCTCAAGATCATCAAGAAGCATCTCGACAAGCATCACCCGGGGACGATCATCATCGATCAATGATATTCATCGTCGTTGCGAGGAGCCGATGGCGACGCGGCAATCCAGAGTGTACGGTAACCGCACTGGATTGCTTCGCTTCGCTCGCAAAGACGAGGCTTATATTGCAGCGGCGGCTCTTCCCCTGGGCTGTATCGAGGTGCTAGCACAGCGGCACACCCCGGGGAGATTTCCAGACATGATCCGCGTTACACTTGCCGGGCTCGCCTTGAGCTGTTCCTTCGCCACCATCGCGGTCGCCGCCGAGAAAGAGGCCAAAGACCCCTATCTCTGGCTCGAGGATATCGAGGGCCAGAAGTCGCTCGACTGGGTCAAAAAGGAAAATGCCGAGACCGACACGCTGATCCGGTCGCGCCCCGGTTTCGAGGCCGATCGCAAGCGCGCGCGCGATATCCTCGACGACGACCGTCAGATCGCGATGCCCGGCGAGGTGATGGGCGATACGATCACCAATTTCTGGCGCGATGCCGCGAACCCCCGCGGGATCTGGCGGCAGAGTCCGCTCGATGCGTATCTCGCGGGCACGCCCGAGTGGAAGACGCTGATCGACGTCGACGCGCTCGGCAAGGCCGAGAAGCAGAGTTGGGTCTGGCACGGCGCCGACTGCCTCGCCCCAGCCTATACGCGCTGCCTCGTCTCGCTCAGCCCCGGCGGCACCGACGCCGATATCGTCCGCGAATGGGACCGCAGCACCGGACAATTCGTCGACGGGGGCTTCACCGTTCCGCTCGCCAAGAGCAGCGTGACGTGGGAAAATGCCGACACCCTGCTCGTCGCGACCGATTATGGCGAAGGTAGCATGACCGCGTCGGGTTATCCGCGCATCGTTAAGCGCTGGAAGCGCGGCACGGCGCTGGCATCGGCCGAGACGGTCGCCGAGGGAGAAACCGAAGACGTCGGCATGAACGTCTTCGCCTTCACCGACGGCGACAAGCGCTGGCCGATGATCAGCCGCGGCAAGACCTTCTACACCGCCGATTACAAGCTGCCGAACATCGACGCGTCGCGCTATATCTCGACGATCGTCCCCGACACCGCGAGCGTGCGCGACGTCATCGACGGCCAGCTCGTCATCTTCCTCAACAAGGAATGGTCGGGCGTCGCCGCGGGGTCGCTCGTGTCGTTGTCGCTCGAGGATATGTCGGCCGACCGTCAGGTGCCCATCGTCACCGCGATGACGCCGACGAACGCGCAGGCGATCGAAGATGTCGCCGCGACCGACAATATCCTGTGGGTGAAGGCGCTCGACGATGTCGAGGGCAAGCTGTTCGCGTTGCGCCGCGACCCCCAGACCGGAAAATGGAGCCAGAAGGACGTCGCGCTCGCCGACAATGCGACGGTAACGATCGCCGGTGCCGTCGCAAAGCGCGACATCATCCTCGCGACCGCCGAAACAATGCTGGTGCCGCCGACGCTTTACGCGGTGTCGGAGGGCAAGGCGGCAGCGGCGGTCCAGAGCCTGCCGGCGACCTTCGACGCCAAGGGCATGCGTGTCGAAAAGCGCTTCGCGACATCTAAGGACGGGACGAAAATCCCCTATTTCCTCGTCCGCAAGACCGGCGCCACCGGCCCCGTCCCCGCGCTCGTCCATGCCTATGGCGGCTTTCGCGCCGCGCAGACGCCGAGCTATCTCACCGGCCAGCCCTATCGCGCCGGCCCGCTCGGACTCTTCTGGGTCGAGGACGGAAATGCCTATGTCCTCGCCAACATCCGCGGCGGCGGCGAATATGGTCCCGCCTGGCATCAGGCGGCGCTGCGCGAGAAGCGCCAGAACAGCTTCGACGACCTACACGCGGTCGCCGAGGATCTGGTCGCCACCGGCGTCAGCGCCAAGGGCAAGATCGCCATTTCGGGCCGTTCGAACGGCGGTGTCCTCGTCGGCGCGGCGATGGAACAGCGGCCCGACCTCTATGGCGCGGTCATTTCGGGTTCGCCGCTGAAGGATATGCAGCGCTATAACAAGCTGCTCGCTGGTGCCTCGTGGGTCGCCGAATATGGCGATCCCGACGTGCCCGGCGACTGGGCCTTCATGTCGAAATATTCGCCATACCAGAACATCAGGAAGGGCGTGAAATACCCGCCGATCTTCCTCTATTTGTCGACCAAGGACGACCGCGTCCACCCCGGCCACGCGCGCAAATTCGCCGCGCGGCTGAAGGAACTCGGCAATCGCGTCTATTATCACGAATATATGGAGGGCGGCCATTCGGTCGGCGCCGACCATGCCGAAGACGCGATCCGCGCCGCGATGCTTCACGCCTTTCTGCTGCGCGAACTGGTCGAGAAGAAGTAAAGTAATAGCGCCGTAAAGTTAACCCCCTAGTAACGATTCGATTTTTCTGAGACGATGCTCCGTTCGCGCGAGTCGCGACCGTTGGCGTTCGATGCCGGACCAGGACATCGCGGCCAACTTGATAGTCAGGGGGCTGACATGAAAATCGATGCATATGACACGGCCACATTGGGTGGCCGGGCGAACAGGGCGTTGTCGGGCGACAACCAGTCGGCGGGCCGTCAAACCCTATCGTCGCGCCAAAGCGACACCGCAGCGCCGGCCGCGAAACCGGGCGCCACGGACGGCGCGTCCGTCGATGCCGGACCGATCTTTACCGTCGGCTGGGGTGACTCCAAGTCCGCGCTGTCGGCCACCCACCTGTCCACCCTGACGGCAGCCGGCATGGTCGCCGCCGACGCCGATTTCGGCAAATTGCAGTTCGGCCTTGGCGACCTGTTCGTCGAATCGAGCCTCGCGGTGATGGGGCTGCACGACGCCGCGCGTGCCAGCGCGCTCGCCGATTTTCAGAGCAGCAACAGCATCGCCCCGGTCGTCGAAGGCTATGTCGCGATCGACGCGACCGCACTCGACGGCAATGGTGCGGCCTTGCTCGCGCAGCTCGAAGCGCTCGGCTTCGAAGGCGGCATCGCCTATGGCGCGCTTGTCGGCGGCTATATTCCGCTCAGCGCGATCGACGATCTGGCGGCGCTCGCCAACCTGAATTTCGCGCGGCCGGCCTATTCGATGGCGAGCGCCGGTTCGGTGCAAAGCCAGAACGTCTTTTCGGGCAACGCCGATTTGGTGCAGAATCATTACGGCCTCGACGGCAGCGGCGTGAAGATCGGCTTCATCTCCGACAGCTTCAACACCGCGACGCTGACCACCACGGGCGCCGCGCTGACCATCCATTATGCGCAGGACGTCGCCAGCGGCGACCTGCCCGCCGGGGTGGAGGTGCTGCTCGACAGCACCCTCGCCCAGAACCGCGACGAAGGCCGCGCGATGATGCAGCTCGCGCACGACATCGCGCCGGGCGCGACTCTGTCGTTCCACACCGCGCAGGGCGGTCAGGCGGTGTTCGCCGCCGGCATCCAGGCCCTCGCCGACGCCGGCGCCCATATCATCGTCGACGACATCATCTATTTTGCCGAACCGATGTTCCAGGACGGCATCATCGCACAGGCGGTCGATGCGGTGACGACGGGCGGGGTCCAATATTTCTCGTCGGCGGGCAATCAGGCGCAGCGCTCCTATGAATCGGTGTTCCGCGATTCGGGCGAGACCTTTACCGCCAACGGCATCACCTATCGCCTGCACGATTTCGATCCCGGCGCCGGGATCGATTCGACCCAGTTGATGTCACAGACCGGCTCGGTCATCTACGACCTGCAATGGGCGCAATCCTTCTTCTCGGCGAGCGGGGTCGGCGGGAATTCCGACCTAGCGCTTATCTTCCGCCAGACCAACGGCACGGTGATCACGATCATCGACAGCAACAATATCAACGCCGACGCCCTTGAACTCGCGCAGTTGAACGGCAATGGCAGCTTCACCCTCTCGATCGGCGTCGATCCTGTCGGCACCAACCCGACCTTCATCAAATATGTCACCTTCGGCGGCACCTGGTCGGCGAGCGAATATGCCACCAACAGCTCGACCTCGTTCGGCCATTCCAACGCGGCGGGCGCGATCGGCGTCGCGGCGGCGGACTGGTTCAACACCCCCGCCTTTGGCCAGACCCCGCCGCTGGGCGAAAACTTCACCTCGCGCGGCGGTCAGCAAATCTATTTCGACACCGACGGCAATGCGCTGGCGACGCCCGAGACGCGCACCACCGTCGACATCACGATGGCCGACGGCGGCAACAACACCTTCTTCGGCAGCGACATCAGCAGCGACCTCGACACCCTGCCCAATTTCTACGGCACGTCGGCGGCGGCGCCCAATGCCGCCGCGATCGCGGCGCTGCTGCTTCAAGCGGCGCCGAATGCGACCCCGGCGCAAATCCAGGCCGCGCTCGAAACGACCGCGATCGATATCCAGGCGCTCGCCACCGGCCGCCCGACCCACAACATCGGCGTGCTCACGGGCACGGGTTACGACATCGACACCGGCTGGGGGCTGATCCAGGCCGATGCCGCGCTGGAAGCGCTGATCGGCGCCCGGGCGACGGCGGTCGGCGAAACGACGCAGGTTCGCGAGAATGTGACCGTCAGCGGCAATCTGATCGCCAACGATATCGTGGCATCGGGTGGCCAGTCCGCGGTCGTCCGCTCGGTCAATGGCGACGTGATCACCTTCGGCACCCCGATCACCCTGCCTTCGGGCGCGCTGCTGACGGTGAACAGCGACGGGACCTATACCTACGACCCGAACCACAAGTTCGACTATCTGATCAAGAACACGCTGGCGATACAGCTCGGCGCGGCCAACGGCTATGTACCCGACACCTTCACCTATGGCCTGGTCGGCGGGTCGACCGCCACGGTCACCGTGATGGTCCGCGGTCTCGAAGGCCCGGGCGACGAACTGCACGGCAATGGCGCCAACAATGTCATCACCGGCACCACGGCCAATGACATCTTCAACCTGTCGCAAGGCGGCGACGACACCGTGTCGGGGCTTGTCGGCAACGACCTCTTCTACTTCGGTGCCGCGATGACCGCCGCGGATCGGGTCAATGGCGGCGGCCACACCGACACGCTTGTGTTGCAGGGCAATTACAGCGCGGGCCTGACCTTCGCCGCGACCAGCCTGGTCAGTATCGAGCGCATCAATCTGTTGTCGGGCAGCGACACGAGCTTCCGCGATACCGCCGGAAACAGCTACAGCTATGTGATCACCACCGTCGACGGCAATGTCGCCAGCGGCGCGCAGCTGATCGTCGATGCCAAGCCGCTTGGGGCGACCGAGACCCTGAACTTCGACGGATCGGCCGAGACCAACGGGACTTTCGTGCTGCGCGGCGGGGAGGGCAACGACACCATGGTCGGCGGCCAGGGCAACGACCAGTTCGCCGGCCGCGGCGGCGCCGACATCTTCCGCTTCTTCGCGGATTCAGGCCAGGATCTGATCACCGATTTCTTGTCGGGAACCGACAGGATCGACCTCTCGCAGCGCGGATTCCTGGACTATCAGGCGGTGATCGATGCGACCCAGAATGTCGGTGGCAACGCGGTCATCGATCTGGGCGGCGGCGATCTGGTGACGCTGCGCGGCGTGACCAAGGCACAATTGCAGTCGGGCGATTTCATCTATGCCAGCCCGGCGGCGCAGGGTGCGGCGGCGGGCGACCTGCTGATGGGGTCCGGCGGCTGGGGTGGCGACCTGTTCCTGGCGCCCGTCGGTTCCGGCACGACCGGGCACGATAATCTGGTGTTCGATACCGGCGGATTTGCCTCGCATTGGATGGCGGATACCGCACCCGATCAATGGACCGACTGGCAGATTGGATTGCAGCGGCACGACATCCACCTGTTCTGACGCGAAGGCGCCGATCGCGGCGGACGGCGCCGCGACCATAGGGGTCAGAAGGTCAGCACGACCTTCGTCCCCGGCGCGGCGTCGCCGATCTCCATGCTGCCCTTGTGCAGCGCGACGATCGCCGCGACGAGTGCGAGGCCCAGCCCGGTTCCCGGTCGCCCCGCGGTCTCGGGCAGGCGGAAAAATCGCTCCTTCACCCGCTCGCGATAGGCGGGCGCGATGCCCGGCCCGCGATCGCTGATCGCGACCCGGATCCGGCCGTCGACCGCATCGGCCTCGACGCCGATGCTGCCGCCCTCGCCGCCATATTTGACCGCATTGTCGAGCAGGTTCGAAATCGCCTGGAACAACAGGTTGCGGTCGGCCTCGATGGTCAGCCCCGGTGCGATCCGCGCCGCGATCGTCTGGGCATGGTCCTCGGCGTCGGGTCCGTGCAGCTCGACCGCGTCGGCGAGCAACAGCGACAGGTCGACCGGCTTCGTGCCCGCGAAATGCCGCCCGCTCTCGATCCGCGCGATCCGCAGCAGCGCGTCGAAGATCGCCTGCAACCGTTCGGCTTCGGCGACCGCCTGTTCGGCGAGCCGCTCGCGCTCCGCATCATTGTCGGCCGTGCGCAGTTCGTCGAGGTCGGCGTGAAGCCGTGCCAGCGGGGTGCGCAGTTCGTGCGCGACATTGTCCGACACCCGCCGCACCGACTCGACCGATTCCTCGATCCGCCCGAGCATCAGGTTGAGCGTTTCGGCCAGTTCGTCGAAATCGTCGCCGGTGCCGCGCAGCGGGATGCGCTCGGTCAGGCTGCCCGCCATCACGCGCCGCGCCGTGCGGGTCACCGCGTCGATGCGGCGGCTGATCGCCGCGCCCATCGCCAGGCTGCCGCCGACCGCGAGCAGCGCCGCGATCGCGATCATCCACGCCGAATTGAGCGTGAACATCTCGTCGCGATCGTCGATCTCCTCGACATCGCGCCCGACGATGAGGCGCGCGCCGTCGGCCAGCCGGCGCTCGACGACCAGCGCTTCGAAATCAATCTCCTGCCCCTCGAAATAAAGGTCGGCCTCCAGCAACTGCCAGCCCGCGATCTGCTCGCGTGGCCAACTCGGCAGATTGGCCGTCGCGACGACGCCGCCGCTACCGACCAGCGCGTGGAAGGCGCGGGTCTTTCCGGCGCCTTCGCGCCGCCGGTCGAGCGCCCCGATCAACGCCGCGCGTCCCTGGGTCGCGTCGATGCGAACCAGCGCTGCGGCTTCGGCACGCACCCGGTCGGCTTCGGCGGTCAGCGGGCGATGGACGCCGATCCACCAGGCGGTGCCGAACAGCAGGGCCAGCGATGTGAGGAACAGCGCGACATAGATCAGCCCGAGCCGAAAGGTCAGGCTGCGCAAGACGCGTCGCAGGCGCCCGCCGCTCATCCCGCGCGCATCAGATAACCGGTGCCGCGCACCGTGTGGATCAGCGCCGCGTCGAAGCCGCGATCGACCTTTTGCCGCAGCCGGCTGACATGCTGGTCGATGATATTGGTCTGCGGGTCGAACTGATAGTCCCACACATGTTCGAGCAGCATCGACCGGGTCACCACCCGCCCCTCGTTGCGCGCGAGATAGGTCAGGATGCGATATTCGCGCGTCGTCAGGTCGATCGCCTTGCCCTGCCTTTTCACCTGCTGGCCGAGCAGGTCGATCTCGAGGTCGCCGACCGCAAGCTTCGTTTCGGCGACGATCGCCGGCCCGCGCCGCGCGAGCACGTCGACACGCGCGAGCAGTTCGGACATCGCGAAAGGCTTGGTCAGATAATCGTCGCCCCCGGCGCGCAGTCCCGCGACGCGCTCGTCGACCTCGCCCAGCGCGCTCAGGAACAGGATCGGCGTCGCGTCGCCCGTCGCGCGGATCGTCTGCACGATCGTCAGCCCGTCGACATGGGGCAGCATGCGGTCGACGATGATCAGGTCGAAACCGTCGGTGGTGGCGCGGATCAGTCCGGCGCGGCCGTCGGCCTCGTGCGTGACGACATGGCCGGCGCTTTTCAGCCCCTTGCCGATATGCTCCGCGACACGGGCATCGTCCTCGATCACCAGGATTTGCATCCCCTTCCCTTAGGCAAGCGGGCGGCGCACCGCCACGCTTTCGAACATTTGATTTTCGTCATCTTCGCGCCGCGATGCCGAACATGGCCAAAATCAAATCTTCAGCCCACCGAGCCGATAACCGCCGCCGCCATGGCTCGCTCCGGACAAGGAGCAGACCATGGGTCGGGCGGAAATGCATATCGCGGCGCAGGCACCGCAAGCCGTCATCGCGCCGGCTCCGGCCCTGCTGTCGGTCTTCGACCTCGACCGCACCCTCTCCATCCTGCCGACCTACACCCCCTTTCTTTTCTTCGCGGCGCGGACGCGCGCGCCGTGGCGGCTGTTGCTCGTGCCGCTGCTGTTGCCGCTCGCGCTGCTCTACGCGCTGAAACTGCTGCCGCGTGGCCGGATGAAGCAGGCGATGCACCGGGTCGCGCTCGGCGGTGCGCTGCGCGAGCGCGAGGCGGCGCGCCTTGCCGATCGCTTCGCCCAGCACCTCGTCGCGCGCGGCCTCTATCGCCAGGGCCTCGCCCTGATCGAGCGCGAACGCGCCGCCGGACGCCGCATCCTGCTCGCGACCGCCGCGCCGCATTTCTACACCGCCGCGCTCGCGCGCCGGCTCGGCATCGGCGACGTCGTCGCGACGGGTTCGTCGTGGCGCGACGGCCACCTCGTCCCCGCCATCACCGGCACCAATTGTTACGGCGCCGACAAATGCGCGATGGTTCAGGCCTTCCTCGCGCGCGCCGGCATCGATCGCGACGCCGCGCATATCCGCTTCTTTTCGGACCACGCCTCCGACCTGCCGCTCTTCGACCTCTGCGACGAGCCCGTCGCCGTGAACCCCTCGCCCCGGCTTGCCGCCATCGCCGCCGCGCGCGGCTGGCCGGTGCTCGACTGGCGCAAGCCCAAGGACTGACCCCATGCGCATCGGTTTCCTGTTCAACCACAGCGGCGGCCACCAGGTCGCCCACGCCCTCCCCGTCGCGCTGGCACTCCGCCGCCTGTCGAACCGCGCCGACATCCGCATCCTCGTCTCCGCGGGCAGCGAGGCCGAGGTCACGCGCCTTGTCGATCGCGAAGCGGGGCCGCGCCCCGACATCGTCCGCCTGCGCCCGGCGTCGCGTCTGGCCGGTACCGCGCGGCGCGCGACAGGCGGTGCGGTGCCCGCCGACACGCTGTCGGTGCTGCGCCGCAACCTCGACCATTTCCGCGACCTCGACGCGCTCGTCGTCCCCGAAAAAACCTCGCTGCTGCTCAAGACGCATTTCGGGCTCGACAATCTCAAGCTGGTCCACACCCGCCACGGCGCCGGTGACCGCGCGATCGGCTTCGACAAGGCGAGCGGCAAGTTCGACCTGGTGCTGATGTCGGGCGCGAAGATCCGCGACCGGCTGGCCGACGCCGGGCTGCTGCGCGAGGACGGCCATGCGATCGTCGGCTATCCCAAATTCGACCTGCCGCCGCGCAGCCCGCGCCCGCGCCTGTTCGTCAAGGACCGGCCGACCGTTCTCTATAATCCGCACCCTTCGCCCGCGCTGTCCAGTTGGTACCGCATGGGGCCGCAGATCCTCAACTGGTTCGCGAACAGCGACCGGTACAACCTGATCTTCGCGCCGCACGTCATGCTGTTCCAAAAACGGGTGACCGCGTCGCTGTCTCCCTTCGCGCTCGGCTGGAACCGGCTGCCCGATCCCGCGCATTACGACCGCGACCATATGCTGATCGACACCGGCAGCCCGGCCAGCCTCGACATGACCTATACCGACGCCGCCGACATCTACCTCGGCGACGCGAGCAGCCAGGTTTATGAGTTTCTCCGCCGCCCGCGCCCCTGCGTCTTCCTCAACCCGCGCGGCCACGCCTGGCGCGGCAATCAGGATTTCGCGCATTGGCAGGCAGGTCCGGTGGTCGAGACGCTCGAGGATTTCGCCGCCGCCTTCGAAGAGGTGCCGATGCTCGAACCCGCCGACCGCCGCCGCCAGCGCAACCAGTTCGCCTATAGCTTCGACCTCGACGCGCGCCCGTCGTCCGAGCGTGCAGCGACCGCAATCCTCGATTTCATGGGGCGCGCATGACCAGCCTCGTCGCCCCCTCGCCCGTCGGCGCTTTCATCGAATATGGCCTGTTCAAGACGCTCGCCAAATGGCGCGCGCGGCTGTTGTCGGCGCTCCGCCGCACCGCCGCCGATCCGGTGCGCACCCGCTACGGCGTGCTGATGCGCGCCAACTGGCGCGACCGCACCTTCCAATATTGCTATCACGCCACCTACGGCCGCGTCCTTGCCGACTATCTGGCGGACCAGCGCCGCCCCTTTTCCTTCGTCGACATCGGCGCCAACCAGGGGCTCTACAGCCTGATCGCGGCCGCCAATCCGCATTGCCGCACCGTCACCGCCTTCGAACCCGTCGCCGCGACGTTTGCGCGGCTGGCCGACAATATCGCGCTCAACGGCGACAGCGAAAAAGTCCGCGCCGTCGATGCCGCGGTCTCGCTCGAATCCGGCACCGCGACGATCGCCACGGACGCCGCGCACAGCGGCACCGCGAGCCTGCGCAACAGCACCGCCACCGGCGAAACGATCCGGATCCTCGGCATCGTCGACGTCGACGCATCGATCGACGAACGTTTCCCGCTGGTCGTCAAGATCGACGTCGAGGGGCATGAGGAGACCGTGATCGAAGCCTTGGCGGCCTCGACGCACCTGCCGCGCATCGCCGCGATCTTCTATGAGGTCGACCGCCGCTGGACCGACGCCGCCGCGATCGAGGCGCGGCTGCGCGGCGCGGGCTTTGCTCGCTTCACCCGCTATGGCTTCGGGCGGCACTATGACGTGCTGGCGGAGCGCGCCTCATAGGCCCAGCAGCCAGCCCGCGACCCCGCCCGCCAGCACCAGCGCCGGAATCACGAACTTGCCCTTCAATTTCCACACCAGAACCAGCGCGACCGCGAAGATCAGCACCGGCGCCACGAACCCCGATGCGCGCTCGGCGGTCGACCAGCCGAGTTGGACCAAAGTCGCCGCGATGACCCCGACGACCGCGGCCGCAACGCCCGCGAGCACGCGGTGCAGCGCCGGATGTTCGACCACCGCTTCCAGCCGTTCGAAGAAGATCATCGAGAAGGCGAAGGCGGGCAGGAACATGCCGATGGTGATCGCCAGCGCCCCCGGAAATCCGCCGGCGACATAGCCCGCGAAGGTCGCGAAGATGACGAGCGGCGCCGGCAGGATGCCCGCCAGCGCGACCCCATCGAGGAACGATCCGTCGGACAGCCAGCCGCGCCCCACCGTATCGGCGCGCACATAAGGGATAGCGGTATAAGCGCCGCCGAAGGTCAGCAGCCCGCCTTTCAGCCCCGCGATGAACAGGGCGAGCGTCGTCGCCGGACCCGCCGCCACCACATTCACTGCAGGGTGGAAGCCGTTCGATGCCGGGATCAGCCACGCCAGCGCCGCCGCCGCGACGAGGACCATCGCGGCAAGCGTTTTGCGTGCGGACAAGGCATAGACCAGCCCGCCGGCCAGCAGCGGAATCCAGAACGGCACCCCGGCGAGCGTCGCGACAAAACTGACCCCCGCAATGATCCAGAGCAATCCGTCCTCGAGGATATGGCTGCCGATCCGCTGCACCGCGCGCAGGATGATCGCGAGCACGACGACCTGGATGCCGAAAAAGATGCTCGCCGTCCCCGGCTGGCCGACGATCCAGCTGTCGTAGAGCCAGGCCGCGAGCAGCATCAGGAAAAAGCCCGGCAGCATGAACCCCAGTCCCGCGAGCAGCCCGCCGATCCGGCCGCGCGCGACCATGCCGAGATGGACGCACAACTCATGCGCCTCGGGCCCGGGCAAGACCTGCATCACCGCGAGCAGCCGGTTGAAACGCGTCGAGGAGATCCAGCGCTCCTCCTCGACGAGCACCTGGCGCACCATCGCGATCTGCGCGACCGGTCCGCCGAATGCGAGGAAGCCGAAGCGCAGGAACTTCAGGAACAGCCGAAAAAGGCCGAGCGAAGGGGGAGAAGGTTCGAGAATCGTCATGCCAAGCGCGCTCCTGCCGCAAAATGCGGCCCGTGGAGCGGAACTTGGGCGGCGAGCGCCTGGACGGGCGTCCGCGTTTGCCCGTTCGCTTCCTTTATCACGACGTTCCGTGAAGGAAATATAGTCTTGCTATCGCGGCTGCGAGTTTGGCTTGGGTTTGGGCTGGGGCTTGCCCTCCCTGCAGCCGAAGATACTCGGCAAATTGACCATGGGTCCCGTCGGATTTTCGTTTAGAGGGACCTATCTCATCACCAGCGGGAGGCGATCTTGGCCCATTTGTTCACCCCGATCGACATCGGCGCGCTGTCGCTGCCCAACCGCATCGTCATCGCGCCGATGTGCCAATATTCGGCCGAGGATGGATGCATGACCGACTGGCATCTGATCCACCTCGGCCAGCTCGCGATGTCGGGCGCCGGCGCGCTGACGATCGAGGCGACCGCAGTGACGCCCGAAGGGCGGATCAGCTACGCCGACGTCGGCCTCTATGACGACGCGACCGAAGCCGCGATGGCGCGGGTGCTGACGTCGATCCGCCGCTTTTCCGCCGTCCCCGTCGCGATCCAGCTTGCCCATGCCGGGCGCAAGGCGAGCACCGCGAAGCCATGGGACGGCGGCGGCCAGATCGCCCCCGGCGATGCGAACGGCTGGCAAACGCTCGCGCCATCGGCGATCTCCTTCCTCGACACGGAGAATGCGCCCCTTGCGCTCGACGACGCCGGGCTCGACCGCATCCGCACCGCCTTTGCCGACGCCGCGCGGCGTTCGGCCCGGCTCGGGATCGACGCCGTGCAACTCCACGCCGCGCACGGCTATCTGCTCCACCAGTTCCTCTCCCCGCTGTCGAACCGGCGCGACGATTCCTATGGCGGCAGCCTCGAAAACCGGATGCGCTTCCCGCTCGAAATCTTCGACGCGGTGCACGCCGCCTTTGGCGGGCCGGTCACCGTCCGCGTGTCGGGGACCGACTGGGTCGACGGCGGCTGGACGATCGAGGAAACGATCGCCTTCGCACGCGCCCTCGAAGCGCGCGGCTGCGCGGCGATCAACGTGTCGAGCGGCGGGCTGCATCCGGCGCAGCAAATCGCGCTGTCGCCGGGGTATCAGGTGCCGCTCGCGCGCCGGGTCAAGGATGCGGTCGCGATGCCGGTGATCGCGGTCGGGCTGATCACCGACGCCGCGCAGGCCGAGGCGATCGTCGCGAACGGCGACGCCGACATGGTCGCGATCGCGCGCGCCGCGCTCTACGACCCGCGCTGGCCCTGGCACGCCGCCGCCGCGCTGGGCGCGACGATCGCGGTGCCGCCGCAATATGAACGCAGCGAACCGCGCGAGCATCGCGGCCTTTACCGGATCGAGCGGGGCTGAGGTCGCTTAGACCCCCATCATGCCCGCGGTCGTCGCGCCGTCGATCACATAGTCGGCGCCCGAGATGAAACCCGCCTCGTCGGACGCGAGGAAGGCGACGAGCGCGCCGATCTCGTCGAGCTGCGCCATCCGCTTCATCGGCGCCATGCCCTCGAACGCCGCGCGCGCGGCGGCGGGGTCGGGCGAACGGTCGATGACGCCGCGGATCATGTCGGTTTCGACGACACCGGGCAGGATTGCGTTGACGCGGATCTTGTACCCCTTGCCCGCGCAATGGATCGCCGCCGATTTGACGAGCGCGACGACCGCGGCCTTGGTCACCGAGTAAGCGGCATAATTGCCCATCGCGCGGTGCGCGTTCATCGACGAATTGACGATGATCGATCCTGCCGCGCCGCCAGGATTCCGCGCCATCGCGCGGATCGCGTGCTGAACGGTCAGCATCACCCCAGTCTGGTTGACCGCAACGATATGGTTCCACGCGGCGATGTCGATATCCTCGACGCTCGCATCGCCCGCCTCGGTCCCGGCATTGGCAAAGGCGATGTCGAGACGGCCATATTCGGCCTCGATATCGGCCATCAGCGCGTCCCACACGCTCGCATCCTCGACGCGGTGGGTGCGGAAGATCGCGCCGGTGTCGGCTTCGACGCGGGCCGCCGCCTCGGCGTTCGAGCCGGTGAAGACGACGCGCGCGCCCTCCCCGACCAGCCGCCGCACCGTCGCCGCGCCGATCCCGCTCGTCCCGCCAGTGACCAAAGCGACCTTGTCGCGCAGTCGTTGCTGCATCGCGCCTCTCCTCTCTTCGCCTTCTTGCCAGTTTCGCTCGCGACAGGAACCTATCAATACAGCAAGGTGACGGGCCGGCACACGTCTCGCATGATGGAAGCATAAACAGGAGAGGACCGACGATGAGCGACAGCGAACATCCGCCCCGCATCGATTGTGTGCTGATCTGCGGCGGCGTCTGGCACGACATGGATTTCGCGCGGCTCGAGCTGCTCAAGCTGCTCGCCGAGGACCCGCGCATCCGCACCCGGGTGTTCGAAAATTACGACAATATCGCCGCGATCGAGGCCGCCGACATCCTCATCACCTATACCTGCGACGTCACCCCGTCGCTGCCGGCGCAGGAGGCGCTGCGCGACTGGCTGAAGCGCGGCGGACGCTGGTATGCGCTGCACGGCACCAATTCGATCCTGCGGCTGCTCGATACCGGCGTCTGGGACGCGCCGCGCTGGGCGCCGCTGATGATGGATTTGCTCGGCTCGCAGTTCATCACCCACCCCGCGATCGAACCCTATACGGTGCGCGTCGCCGACCCCGATCATGCGCTGACCAAAGGCATCGAGCCCTTCGAGACCACCGACGAACTTTATCACCTCGAAACACATGGCGACCTGCATGTGCTGCTCGACACCGAGTGCACCGGGCCGGGCACCGGCTTCGTCGAGGCCGAGGATGCGCCGGGAACCTATCCGGTCTTCTACATCAAGCAACATGGCGCGGGCGCGGTGCTGTACCTCACGCTCGGCCATTGCCGGGGGCATTACGACCTGCAGCCGATGATGGAGTGGTGGCCGACGGTCGATCGCTGCGCCTGGGACCTGCCGGTCTTCTACGACCTGCTGCGCCGCGGGATCGGCTGGCTGAAAGAACGCGAGAGCGTTTGAGGCTCAACCACT
>NZ_LMGF01000005.1:891792-900780 GCF_001427085.1 Sphingopyxis sp. Root1497 | reverse complement strand
GCAGCGAAGCAATCCAGAGTTGCGTAAACCGCTCTGGATTGCTTCGCTGCGCTCGCAATGACGGGTCTAAGCCACCGCCCGCAATCGCCGCCGGTCCTCGCGGACCAGCCCTGCCGCGCGCAGCGCCAGCGCCATCGCTGGGGCGTTGGTGTTGCCGGTCACCGGCGAGGGCATCACCGAACAATCGACGACGCGCAGGCCGCCGACGCCGTTGACGCGCAGCCGCGCGTCGGTGACCGCGCGATTGTCGCTGCCCATCCGGCACGTACCGACCCCGTGCAGCCCGCAGGTCGCGAGCCTGCGGAAGGCGGCAAGGATTTCAGCGTCGCTCTGCACCGCCGCACCGGGCAGCAGTTCGCGCTCGATCAGATCGGCGAGCGCGGGCTGCGCCATATAGCGTCGCATGGCATGGACCGCCGCGATTGCCGTTCGCTCATCTTCCTTGGTCGATAGCCAGTTGGGCTTGATATCCGGCGCGGCATCGCTGCCGGGACCGACGATCAGGATGCTGCCCTCGCTGGTCAGCCGCAGCAACTGGCCATAAATGGTCATCCCCGGCTTGCGGTCGATGGTGCTGAGCGGCACCGGATGCTTGTCGTCGCCGAGCGCGAAGGTGTAGCCGCCAAGATAGAGCTGCAAATCGGGCCGGCTGTCGCGGCTGGTCAGGTTGAGGAAGGCGCCGACCTCGAACGGCCCGGTGGCCATGATGCCGCCGCGTGTCAGCAGATATCGCGCCATCGCGCGCGCCAGGCCGAGGCCATAAAAGCTGCGGCTGCTGCCCACATCGCGCGACAGCCGGTGCGGCATGCTGAATCCCAGATGCTCGCGCAGCCGTCCGCCGACGTCGGGCGAATCGAACACCGGCTCGACCCCCGCGGCGCGCAGCACGTCGGCGGGACCGATCCCCGACCGCTGCAGCAGCAACGGGCTTTCGAGCGTCCCGCCACAGACGATGACCTCGCCGCCGCAATCGAAGCGGCGCGGTTGACCCGCAACCTTCGCCTCCACGCCCGTCACGCGTCCATTCTCGACGACCAGCCGCTCGGCCATGGCATGCGTCACGACATGCAGGTTCGGCCGCTTCTTCGCCCGCGCGAGGAAAGTCGTCGCCGCGCTCTCACGGCGCCCGCGCCGGACATTGTGCGCGTAAAAGCCGACGCGGTCGGACGTCGACGCATTGAGGTCGTCGACCGGCTTCAGCCCCATCTCCACCCCCGCCTGCACCATCGTTTCGGCGAGCGGATAGCTGTGGATCTTCGGCGCGACCCCGACCGGCCCGCCCCGCCCGCGCATTTCGCTCGCACCCAGCCCATGATCCTCAAGGCTGCGGAACGCCTCGGTCATCGCCGCGCCGGTCCAGCCGGTGCATCCGAGCTTTTCCCATTCGTCATAATCGGCGGGCTCGCCGCGGCTCCAGATCATGCCGTTGACCGCCGACGATCCGCCTAGCCCCTTGCCGCGAATCCACACCTCGCCCGGCGCGCCGCCGTCGCCGCGCGGCTGCGACACGCCATAGGCCCAGATATGGTCGGGATTGGTGACGAGCTTCGCGACCCCCTTCGGGATCGCGACCCAGCGGCTGTCGTTGCGGCCGCCGGCTTCGAGCAACAGCACACGAACGTCGGGATCGGCGCTCAATTGTTCGGCCATCACGCAGCCCGCCGATCCCGCGCCGACGACGATGTAATCCCAGCTTTCCGCCACGGCGCCTCTCCTCGCATCCGACCTGACAGCGCCGCGGCACGCTCGCACCTAGCGCAATA
The DNA here is from genome assembly GCF_001427085.1 of Sphingopyxis sp. Root1497. NCBI lineage: Bacteria > Pseudomonadati > Pseudomonadota > Alphaproteobacteria > Sphingomonadales > Sphingopyxidaceae > Sphingopyxis > Sphingopyxis sp. Root1497. The sequence continues at coordinate 899,017 of NZ_LMGF01000005.1, read as the reverse complement.
AATAGTCCCCTCGGGTCGCCGGCGGCATGATAGTGGCCGCATAAACAGGGAGGATGGCATGGCAGAGGATCGCGGGCGGATCGCCGGCAAGACCGCGTTCGTCACCGGCGGCGCATCGGGGCTGGGTCTCGACATCGTCCGCCGCTTCGTCGCCGAAGGCGCCAGCGTCGTGATCGCCGACATCGACGCCGCCGCGGGCGAGGCGCTCGCCGCCGAACTCGGCCAGCGTTTCGTGAAACTCGACGTGTCGAACGAAGGGGACTGGCTCGCCGCGCTCGGCCCCTGCGACCGGATCGACATCCTCGTCAACAATGCCGGCATCACCACCATGGGTTCGATCGAGGACCTGACGCTCGCGGCCTTTCGCCACGAATTCGCCGTCGATGTCGACGGTGTCTTTCTCGGCTGCAAGCACATCATTCCGAAGATGAAGGATCATGGCGGGTCGGTGATCAACATGTCGTCGATGTGCGGGGTGCGGGCGCAGGCCGACCTAGCCGGCTATAATGCGGCCAAGGCGGCGGTCACCCACCTCACCAAGTCGGTCGCGCTCCATTATGCCGCCAAAGGCTATGGCATCCGCTGCAACTCGGTGCATCCGGGAGCGATCCACACCGCGATGATCGACAAGGTGATGGCTCAGGTCGACGACCCCGAAGCGCTCTACGCCGGTTTCGTCGCCACACATCCCGTCGGCAGGCTTGGCAAGCCCGAAGAAGTCTCGTCGATCGTCCTCTATCTCGCTTCCGACGAGTCCGCCTTTGCCACCGGCGCCGAATTTCGCATCGACGGCGGCAGTTCGCTCTGATGGCGGGGCGTCTGGAAAGCCGCACCGCGCTCGTCACCGGCGCCGGTTCCGGGATCGGGCTGGCGATCGCCAGGCGCCTCGCCGCCGACGGCGCGCGGGTGCTCACGACCGACCGCGCCGGCGAGGTCGACATCGTCGCCGATGTCACCGATCCGGGCGCCAACGCGCATTTCATTGCCGAAGCCGAAGCGCGTTTCGGCGGGCTCGACATCCTGATCCCCTGCGCGGGCATCACCGGCATGCAGCCGCTCGACGATCACAGCGACGATTTTTTCGACCAGATGATGGCGGTTAACGTCACCGCGGTGTTCCGGCTCGTCCGCGGCGCATTGCCGCTACTCAAACGCTCGCCGCACGGCCGGATCATCCTGATCGGGTCAGTGATGTCTAGTTTCGGCGAGGCGGGAATGACCGCCTACGGCGCGTCGAAACACGCGGTGCTGGGCATGACCAAATCGATCGCCGCCGAGGTCGGTGCCCATGGCATCACCGCCAACTGCATCCAGCCCGGCGCGATCGATACGCCGATGACCGCGCCCGCCTTTGGCGCCATGCCGGCGTTCAAGCAGCACTGGATCGACAAGGCAGCGCTCGGGCGGCTTGGCCAGCCCGAAGATATTGCCGACGTCGCCGCGTTTCTGGCCTCCGACGACGCGCGTTTCATGTCTGGCCACGGGCTGTTTGTCGACGGAGGGTCGACACAAAGAACGTAAATTCAACGCGTTGACCGCCTTTACGGGACGCCTGATATTTTTGATGATTGTTCAAACCCGGCATAAAGCGGACCTTGCCTTCCAACGTGACCGACGAGCCTATGCGGCGGCACGAGAGGGAGGAAATCCGATGTCCACGCATGCCCGAATGCTGCCCGCCGTCTACGCCACGGTCTCGCTCGTCGCTTTGGCGATCGCCACGCCGGCCTTCGCCCAGGAAGCCCCGGTCCAAGACGACAGCGGCGGCGCACTGCGCGAAATCGTCGTCACCGCGCAGAAGCGCGAGGAAAGTGCGCAGTCGGTTCCGGTTGCGATTACCGCCTTGGATGCCAAGGCCCTCGATACCGGCATGGTTCAGGACATTCGCGACGTCGCGGGACGTGTCCCCAGCCTGGTCATCGACAGCGTTTCGGCCGGTCCGAGCGCCGCCGCGATTTCCATTCGCGGCATTTCGTTCGAAGATATCGAGAAAAGTTTCGACCCGACGGTTGGCGTCGTCGTCGATGGCGTCTTCATCGGCACCAACACCGGCCAGCTGCTCGACAGCTTCGACCTTGAAAGCCTTCAGGTTCTTCGAGGTCCGCAGGGGACATTGTTCGGTCGCAACACGATCGGCGGCGTGATCGAGGTGAAGCGCAGCAAACCCACCGACGACTTCGGGGTAAAAGGCCGGCTTTCCTATGCAAGGTTTGATACCAAGAGCGCACGTCTCGTCGTCAACAGCGGCAAGCTGGGCGATTTCATCGCGCTCAAGGCGTTCGGCTATTATGACAAGACCGATGGCTTTATCCGCAACATCAGCACGGGCGGTCGCGACGGGAAATATGAAACGCTAAGCGGCGGCATCACCGCGCTGATCGAACCGAGCAGCGATTTTTCGGCCGAGATCACTTACGAACACAGCCGTGAACGCGGCGAGACCGTTTCGATCCCGACATCGTCGAGCCTCGACCTGATCTGCCTCGCCGCAGGAGTGCCCGGATTTTCGCCGGTCGCCGAGTGCAACCGGTTCAAGCTTCCCGATCGCGGCATGAATGCGACGTATCAGTTGGCGCCGCACGACGTGACCAACGACACCGACGCGCTGACCGGCAACATCACCTGGTCGCTGGGCGACAATCTCACGCTCTATTCGGTGACCGGCTATCGTACCAATGACGAGAATGTGGCGCAGGATTTCGACGGCAGTTCGGCGGACTTCTTCGCCACCCGGCGTATCCAGCAATTCGAACAGTTCAGCCAGGAACTGCGCGTCCTTGCCGAACTCAGCGATGCGGTCAATCTGCTGGTCGGTGGATATTATTACACCAGCAATTACCAGCTGGACCAATATACGCGGCTGGGGCCCGTGCCCTCGCAAAGCGCGACGGGAGCGACGCTGCGCGCCTACACCGACAACAAGGCGACATCCTATGCCGGGTTCGCCGACGCGCAATTCACGCTGTCCGACAGATTCAAACTGTCGGTCGGCGGCCGATATACCCGCGACAAAAAGGAAGCCTTCAACAATTACGGCCAGGTGGTCGGGCTCGTCGAACTGAGTCTGCCGACATTCGACGGAAAAACCTGCGTCGCCGCAACGGGGGTCTTTCCGGCCGGACCGCTTGCCGGGCTGCCAGTCTTCGGTGCGGCCAACAATTGCTCGGGCGAAAAGTCGTTCGGAAAATTCACCTGGCGCGCCAACGCGACCTATGAAATCGGCGACAACAAAATTGTCTACGGGTCCTATTCGACCGGTTTCCGGTCGGGCGGTTTCAACGGCCGCGCCGCGTCGCCCACATCGCTTGGCCCCTATTTCCCCGAAACCGTCGACGCGTTCGAGGTCGGCTTGAAGGCCGACTGGCTGGACCGCACCTTGCGGACCAACATCGCCCTGTTCCACACGAAATATAACAACAAGCAGGAAGAGGTCGTCCAGCCCTCGCCGCCCGGATCGGCCCAGCCGCAGGAAACGGTCGTCGGCAACGCCGCCTCGGCGACGATCAAAGGCGCCGAGCTGGAACTCATCATCCAGCCTTCCGAGGCATTGAACTTCACGGCATCGGCAAGCTATCTCGACGCCAAATATGGCACGTTCCTCAAGGATTTGAACGGCGACAACGTCGGCGACGATGTGTCGACGCTGACCTTGCGCCGGGCGCCGAAGTTCCAGATCTCGACGGGGGTCAATTATTCGAAGGAAATCGGCTCGGGACGTTTCGACGCCAATCTGTTGCTCCGCTTCCAGAGCAAGACGGCCACCTGCATCACGGCCAACCGGCCGATCGTGCTCGGCGCCGTTACCAATGATTTCCGCTGTTTCACCAAGGACCGTGAAAATCTGTCGGGGCAAATCTCCTATACGTTCCTTACGGGCAGCGGGGAGGTCAGCGTCGCCGTCTTCGGTCGCAATTTGACCAATGTGCGCGACATCGGCAGCACCTTGCCGGTTGCCGGCCTGTTCACCTTCTCCGGCGCGATCGAGCCGCGTACCTATGGTGTCGAACTCGGCTTCAAATTCTAGAACACGAAACGGTCCCGCCACGGGCACGGCGTGACCGCAAAGGGGGGCCCGGAGAACAAGGGGCGGCGCATTGCACCGCCCCTTGTTTGATAGAATGACACGACAAGCGGGGGGAGCATAATGACGCAGGCCTTTTTCGACCATCCCTATCTGTCGGGGCACCACCAGCCGGTGCGGTTCGAGGGCACCGCCCCCGACCTGATCGTCGAGGGCGAGATTCCGGCCGACCTCGTCGGCGTCTTCTATCGCAACGGCCCCGAGCCGCTCTATCCGACGCGCGAGGGCGAGTATCACTGGTTCGACGGCGACGGCATGGTCTATGCCTTCCACATCGAAGGCGGCCGCGCGGCGATGCTCAACCGCTGGGTGCGGACCGAGAAATTCGAGCTGGAGAAAGCGGCGGGCAAGCGCCTGTTCGGGCTGTTCGGCAACCCGATGACCGCCGATCCCTCGGTCGCCGGCAAGCGCTACAACACCGCCAACACCAACATCATCGTCCATGGCGGCAAGCTGCTCGCGCTGATGGAAGGCGCGCCGGCGGTCCAACTCGACCCGCGCACGCTCGAGACTTTGGGCGAGGAACATTATGGCGGGACGATCACCACCACCTTCTCCGCCCACCCCAAGATCGACCATTTTACCGGCGAGCTGATCAACATCGGCATGGCGATCAACGGCCCGATGGGCGCCCCGCAATTGCGCTACGACGTGATCGCCGCCGATGGCAGCGTCCGCAAGGCCGAGATCATCGACATGCCGCACAACGCGCTGATGCACACCTTTTTCCTGACCGAAAACTGGGTCGTTTTCCCGGTCATTCCGATCGACGCCGACCTGGGCCGCTTCATGAAGGGCGGCCCGATGACCGCGTGGGTCAACGGCCGTCCGACAAAATTCGGGGTAATGCCGCGCGAAGGCAGCGCGAGCGATCTTCGCTGGTTCGATTATGAGCCGCGCCACATGTTCCACGAACTCAATGTCTGGGAACAGGACGGCAAGATCGTCGCCGACGTCGCCGCCGCCAACGGCACCGCGCTGTTTCCCGACGAAACGGGGGTGAAAAGGACGCATGGCGACACGCAGCAGAGCCTGCGCCGCTGGACGATCGATCCGGGCACCAACGGCCATGGGACATGGATCAGGGAAGAAACGCTCAACGACCGCGACATCCAGTTTCCGCGCCCCGACGACCGCTTTATGACGCGTGCCTCGCGCCACAGCTTCGCCAACATCAACCTCAACAGCCGCGACGGCCGCGCCGAGGGCATGGACGGCGTGCTGCGGTTCGACACGGTGAGCGGCCAGGAAGACCATTATCACTTCGGCAACGGCGCCTCGTGCGGCGAGATGGTCTTTGCGCCCAGGGTCGGCGCGCAAGGCGAAGGCGACGGTTATGCGATGACGCTCGTCCACCGCGCCGGCGCCGCGACGAGCGAACTCGCGATCTTCGACGCGCTCGACATCGCGGCGGGTCCGGTCGCGATGGTGCAGATACCGTTCCGCGTCCCGTCGGGTTTCCATTGCAATTTCTACGCGGCTGACTCCATGCTCTACCGGCAGGCGCTCGGCGAAGGGCGCGCATAAAGGGAGCGGGGCAAAGGTGACGCAAAAGGTCGCAGCATTTGAGCGCGTCGCCGACGTCGCGCGGCGGAACGGGCGCGAACGGCCCGACAAGATTCTCTTCCATTTTGAAGGCCGCGCAACGCGCTATGCCGACTTCGACGCGAACAGCAACCGCGCCGCGAACGGACTGATCGCGCTTGGGCTGAAACCCGACGACCGCGTCGCCTATCTCGGCAAGAACAGCGATCTCTATTTCGAGGCGGTGATGGCGGTGGCCAAGGCCGGCGGGGTGATGACTCCGGTCAACTGGCGCCTCGCGGTGCCCGAGATCGCGTGGATCATCGCCGATTGCGACGCGCGTTTCCTGCTGGTCGGCCCCGAATTCACCGATTTGGTCGCGACAAACCGGGATACTTTTCCCGGCATCGACCATGTCATCGCGACCGAAGGCGCGGCGAGCGGCTTCGCCGATTACCGCAGCTGGCGCGATGGCTTTCCCGACACCGACCCCGATATCGCGCGCGGCGAGACCGACGCGGTGATCCAGATGTACACCTCGGGCACCACTGGCAAGCCCAAGGGCGCGGTGCTGACCAACGGGTCGGTGCTGCGCTCGCGGCTCGACCGCGACCCCGCGCTCCAGGCCGATTGGGAGCGCTGGGACGAGGACGACGTCGGGCTCGTCGCCATGCCCAGCTTCCATATCGGCGGCACCGGTTACGGCATCACCGTGATGACCAATGGCGCGACCGGCGTCATCACCCGCGAATTCGACCCCGGAGGGGTGCTCGACCTGATCGAGGCGCATGGCATCTCGAAAATCTTCATGGTCCCCGCGGCGATGCAGATCATCGTCAATCAGCCGCGTGCGCGCGAGGTCGATTTCTCGCGCCTCCGCCATATCGCCTATGGCGCCTCGCCGATCCCGCTCGACCTGCTGCGCCAGTGTATCGACATCTTCCAGTGCGGCTTCGTCCAGATGTACGGGATGACAGAGACGTCGGGCACCATCGCCGCGCTGCCCCCCGAGGATCACGACCCGGCGGGCAACGAACGGATGCGCTCGGTCGGCAAGCCGCTGCGCGGGGTCGAAATGCGGGTGATCGACGGCAGCGGCAACGCCCTGCCCCCGCGCGAAATCGGCGAAATCGCGATCCGCGCGCAGGCCAACATGCGTGAATATTGGGGCCGGCCCGAGGCGACGGCGGAGACGATCGACGGTGACGGCTGGCTGCGCACCGGCGACGCCGGCTACACCGACGAGGACGGCTATTTCTACCTCCACGACCGGGTCAAGGACATGATCATCTCGGGCGGCGAAAATGTCTATCCGGCCGAGGTCGAGAATGCGATCTACGGCCACCCCGCCGTCGCCGACGTCGCGGTCGTCGGCGTCCCCGGCGAGAAATGGGGAGAGGCGGTGAAGGCGTGCGTCGTGCTGAAGGACGGCGAGACCGCCGATGCAGCCGAGATCATCACTTGGGCGCGGACACGGATCGCGGGCTATAAATGCCCCAAGTCGGTCGATTTCATCCCCGCGCTGCCGCGCAATCCGTCGGGCAAGATTTTACGCCGCGAACTGCGCGCACCCTATTGGGAAGGCCGCGAGCGGCAGATCGGATAGCGCACCCCATATCG
>NZ_LMGF01000005.1:143780-891784 GCF_001427085.1 Sphingopyxis sp. Root1497 | reverse complement strand
GCAGCGAAGCAATCCAGAGTTGCGTAAACCGCTCTGGATTGCTTCGCTGCGCTCGCAATGACGAAGCTTATTATTGCGCCTGCAACTTCGCCATCGCCGCACCCACCGCCGCAGCAATATCATGCTCCTGCGGATTCCCCCGCAAAGCCAGCCCGCCATTCGGCTGCAAATTCTCGCCGGTCACGAACGCCTCGTCGCTCGCCAGCCACAGGCAGGCGTTCGCCACATCCTGCGCGGTGTTGAGCCGCCCCAGCGGATAACGCGGCAGGAAGGCATCGACGAGTCCCGGGGTCGCGAACGCCCCCTCGGTCATCGGCGACTCCGTGAACGCCGGCGACACGATGTTCGCGCGGATGCCTGCCGCCCCGAAATCATTGGCGACGCAGCGGATCAGCGCCTCCGACCCCGTCTTGGTGCCGATATAGGCCGCATGATTGCCGATCGGCGCGCGCGTCGTCGCCGACGAAATCTGGATGATCGACCCGCCGGTCGGATCGTTCGCCAGCATCGCCCCGACGAAGGCCTGGAGGAAATGATGCACCCCGGTGAACTGCAACGCGACGATGGCGTCCAGTTCCTCCTCGGTCACCTCCAACAGCGGCTTGAGTAGCCCCCAGCCGCTCGCGTTCATCGCGATGTCGACCCCGCCCATCGCCGCCTTCGCGGCGTCGGCGAGCGCAAAGACCGACGCCTTGTCGGTGATGTCACACAGCGCGGCGTGACCGCCGATCTCGGCCGCCAGCGCGTCGAGGGGTTCCCGCTTACGCCCCGCGACCATCACCGTCGCGCCTTCGCGCGCGAACAGCCGCGCGGTCACCTGCGCCATATTGCCCGTCGATGCGGCGCCGATGATGACGGCGCGTTTGCCTGCCAGCCTGCCCATGTCGTTCTCCTCAGAGTTTCAAGAGTTGCTTGCCGCGGTTCTGGCCGCTGAACAGGCGTTTCAGCGTCGCGGGCGCATTTTCGAACCCGTGCTGCACATCCTCGCGGTAATTCAGCCGGCCATCGAGCACGAAGCTCTCGAGCCGCTTGCGGATCTCCGGAAACTCGGCTGCCCAGTCGAGCACGATGAACCCCGCCATCGATCCGCGGCGGAAGATCAGGTTGAAATAATTCTGCGGCCCCGCGGGCAGCGATCCGCTCTCATACCGGCTGATCCCGCCGCACACCGCGACCCGCGCGCCGGTCGCGATCTCGCCGAGCATGTCGTTCAAAATCGCGCCGCCGACATTGTCGAAGATCACGTTGACGCCCCCCGGGCAATGCTCCTTGATCTGCTTTCGGACGTTGCCCGCCTTGTAATCGATCGCGGCGTCATAGCCCGCCTCCTCGACCAGCCAGCGGCACTTGTCCTCGCCCCCGGCGATGCCGACCGCGCGGCACCCGGCGATCTTGGCGAGCTGGCCGACCACCGATCCCGTCGCCCCCGCCGCGCCCGACACCAGCACCGTATCGCCCGCGACCGGCCGCCCGACCTTGAACAGCCCGCAATAGGCGGTCACGCCGGTGGTGCCGAGCACCGAGAGCATCGCGGTCGGCGGCAGTGCGGTGTCGATCTTCACCAGCCCGTCGCCGTTCGACACATGCCATTCGGTCCAGCCGGTCGACCCCATCACCAGGTCGCCGGCCGCGAAACCCGGATGACGGCTCTCGACGACTTCGCTGATTCCGCTGCCACGCATGACGTCGCCGATCGCCATCGGCGCGACATAGTCGGCGATATTTTCCATCCACCCCTTCTGCGCCGGGTCGAAGCCGAGGTGGAGTGTCTTGAGCAACAATTCGCCGTCGCCGGGCGCACCGACCTCCTGTTCGGCCAGCACGAAATCGCCATCCTCGATCCCGCGTCCGCGTGGATGTCCGTTGAGCAGCCATTGGCGCGATGTCGGCATCGATACTCTCCCTGTTCTTTGTCCGGAAATTGCGCCCGCGTCCCGCCGTCAGCCACCGCCAAAAGTGCCAGTCGATCGGTGCCGCGGTCGGCGTAGGGTGCGATCAGGGAGAGAAAAGATGCCTGAGGTCCGCCGCAGTTTCTGCCGCTTCTGCCACGCCAATTGCGCGATGCTCGTCACGATCGACGAGGGCCGCGTGACCAAGGTGCAGGGCGACCCCGACGACCCGGTGTTCGGCGGGTACACCTGCATCAAGGGCCGCCAATTGCCCGAGGCGCATCACGGCCCGCAGCGGCTGACGGTGTCGCGTAAACGCGTCGATGGCGCGTTTCAGGACATCGCGATGGAGACCGCGCTCGACGAGATCGGCGCCAGGCTGTCGGCGATCATCGCCGAGCATGGCCCGCACGCGGTCGCCGTCTATGGCGGCACCTATGCCTTTCAAAACAGCGCCGGGGTCGGCAGCGCCATGGCCTTCGCGCAGGGGCTGGGCACGCGTAACATCTACACCTCGGTGACGCTCGACCAGCCCGCGAAAGTCTATACGACGATGCGCTACGGCAACTGGATGGGCGGCATGCACACATTTGCCGAGGCCGACGTCGCCTTTTTCATCGGCAACAACCCGATCGTCTCGCACTACGGCCCGCCGGGCGGCCTGCCCCCCTTCTCGCCCTCACGCCGCCTGCGCGATGCGCTCGACAAGGGACTCAAGCTGATCGTCGCCGATCCCCGCGAGAGCGATGTCGCCGCGCTCGCGCATATCCACCTGCCCGTGCGCCCCGGCGAAGACCCCGCGATGCTCGCCGGGATCATCCATGTCATCCTGTCCGAAGGACTCTACGACAAGGGCTTCGTCCAGCAATATGTCGATGGCCTCGACGACCTCCAGCGCGCCGTCGCCGATTTCACCCCCGCCGTCGCTGCCGCACGCGCCGGGGTCGATGAGGCGCAGCTCGTCGCCGCCGCGCGCATGTTCGCGACCGGAACCAAGGGCGTCGTCTCGACCGGCACCGGCCCCGAAATGGCGGGCCAGGGCACGCTCACCCAATATCTCGTCTCGTCGCTCAACATCCTCTGTGGGCGCTTTTGCCGCGAGGGCGAGAAAAGCTCGATCCCGCGCGTCTTCACCGCGGTCAGCCCGCGCCGCGCGCAGGTGTCGCCGCCGATGGCGCTCTATGGCGAGGGCTTTCCCGCCTCGCGCATCCGCGGCCTCACCCATCTCGGCATGGAAATGCCGTGCAACGTCCTCGCCGACGAGATGCTCACCCCCGGCGAAGGCCAGATCCGCGCGCTGATCGTGATCGGTGGCAATCCCGTCGTCGCCTTCCCCGATCAGGACAAGATGACGCGCGCGCTGGGCGGCCTCGACCTGCTCGTTTGCATCGACGTCAACGCCGAGAGCGCGACCGCGAAACGCTCCGACTATATCCTCGCCCCGACGATGTGCCTCGAACGCGAGGACATCAGCAACCTGTCCGAATGGTGGTACGAAATCCCCTACGCCCGCTATACCGAGGCGATGATCGACGCGCCTGGCGACCTGATCGAGGAGTGGGAAATGCTCTGGGGCCTCGCGCACCGCATTGGCAGCCCGATCCCGCTCGCGGGCGGTCCCTGTCCGATGGACGAGAAGCCCAGCAAACAGACGTTCCTCGACCTGATGACCGCCGGCTGCGTCGTCGCGCCGGGCCAGGTCCGCGCCGATACCGTCGATGGCCAGGCGGTGATCTATCCCGACCTCCATCCGATCGTCGAGGCCGGCGATCCCGATGCCCCCGGCCGGTTCGACCTTTGCGCCGGCGCGATGCCCGACCAGTTGATCGCCTATGCCACCGCCGACCAGCCCGCCCCCGATTTCCCCTACCGCATGGTGTCGCGGCGCAGCCGCCACCGCTTCAATTCGACGGGGCAGAACCTGCCCGCGCTCACCGCCAAGCGCACGACCAACCCCGCCTTCCTCCACCCCGACGACATGGCGCGCATCCCGTGCAGCGAGGGCGACATCGTCCGCATCCGCTCGGCAGCGGGCGAGGTCGTCGCCGAGGCGCGCGCCGCCACGGGCATGCGCCCCGGGGTCGTGTCGATGGCGCATGCCTTTGGCGGTCCCGACGTCGGCCCCGACGAGGTCCGGACCCGCGGCAATTCGACCAACCGCCTCGTCAGCGAGAGCGTCCGTTACGACCCGATCACCGGCCAGTCGCTGCAAAGCGCGATCCCGGTCGCCATCACCCCTGCCTGAGGACTACCCATGCCCGACAACCGCCGCTTCCTGCTGACCCGCCGTCCGAACGGCGAACCGGTCGCCGACGATTTTTCGCTGGTCACCGAACCGACACCCGAGCTCGCCGACGGCCAGTTCCTGATCCGCAACCATTATGCCTCGCTCGACCCCGCAATCCGCGGCTGGATGGACGATGCGCCAAGCTATATGCCGCCGATCCCGCTCGGCGACCCGGTCCGCGCCTCGACCGTCGGCGTGGTCGAGGCGAGCAAGGCCGAAGGGTTCGAACCCGGCCAGTGGGTGCTCGGCCTCAACGGCATCGAGGATTATTCGGTCGGCACCGTCGGCGGCTTCACCCAGCCGATAGACGCGACGCTGGTGCCGTCGGTCACCAACTATCTCTCGATCCTCGGCGCGGTCGGGATGACCGCCTATTTTGGCTATATCGACGTCTGCGAGCCCAAGCCCGGCGACGTCGTGCTCGTCACCGGCGCAGCGGGCGCGGTCGGCTCGCTCGTCGGGCAGATCGCGAAGATCAAGGGCGCGAGCAAGGTCATCGGAATCGCCGGCGGTCCCGAAAAATGCGCGAAGCTGATCGATCGCTACGGCTTCGACGCCGCGATCGACTATCGCGGCAAGAACCTCGCGGCGCTCACCGCCGCGATCCGCGCCGAGGCGCCCGACGGCGTCGACATCATCTTCGAAAATGTCGGCGGCGACATCCTCGACGCCGGCCTCAACAACCTGCGCCATGGCGCGCGCATCGGCCTCTGCGGCCTGATCAGCGAGTATAACAGCGTCGAAAAGATCGGCGCGCGCAACATCTGGCAACTCATCGTCCACCGCGCCTCGATCCGCGGGCTACTCGTCGCCGATTATATCCCGCGCTTTGCCGAAGGCGGCGCCGAGATGGCGGCCTGGCTGCAGCAGGGCAAACTCGTCGCCGACGAACATATCGACGAAGGGATCGAGAACAGCTTCGACGCCTTCATGCGGCTCTTTGCGGGCAGCAATCAGGGCAAGATGATCCTGAAGATCGCATGACGGGGCAACGGCAACTTCTCGTCCTCTCGGGCGGGCATCCCTATGAGGCCGAACCCTTCGCAGGCCTGCTCGCGAGCTTCACCGGCTGGACGGTGAAGCATCTGATCCACCCCGAGGCCGAGACGGCGATCGCCGAAGGCGCGGCTCAGGACGCCGCCGCGATCCTCTTCTACGACATGCCGGGCTATCGCTTCGAGGACGGCAAGGCGGCGACGCGGCCGCCCTCCTTCACCTATCGCCGCGCCATCGCCGACCATTTCGCGCGGGGCGGCGGTGCGGTCGCGATGCACCATGCGATCGCGGGCTGGGCCGAGTGGCCCGAGTGGGCCGAGATGGTCGGCGGGCGTTTTCTCTATGCGCCCGGCGAAGCGAACGGCGCCGCGCATCTCGACTCGGGCTATCGCCACGACGTCCGTTACGACGCTATCGTCCTCGATCCCGAACATCCCGTGACCGCCGGACTGCCGTCCCGTTTTCCGCTCTGCGACGAACTCTATCTGGCCCCGGTCTGGGGCGCGGCCAAACCGCTGCTCCGCGCCGGCCACGCCTTCGTTCGCGACAATTTCTATTCGGCGGCGCAGGCCGTCGCGGGGCAGATGTTCAGCAATACGGGCTGGGACCATCGCCCCGAAACCGACCTCATCGCCTGGGAAAAACCCGTCGGCGCCGGCCGTCTCGTCTACCTGCAGCCCGGCGACGGACCCGCCGCTTATGCCGACCCGAACTTCCGCCGCCTGCTCGCCAATGCCCTCGCCTATGTCGCCCCCGATTTGGCAGTCGCCTAACGAAATTGTGCATCGCGCCCGGGGAGCGGCTGCATATAGTCGGGCGTATAAGAACAAGATTGAGGGAAGAGGCGCGTGAACGACATCGCCGCAGGCAGTTTTTTCGAACCACAGGTGATTGCGGACCCGTTCGACTATTATCGCGCGTGGATGCCCAAAAGCCCGGTCGTCCAGCTGTCGGAGGGCATGTTCCTCGTCCTCTCCTACGATCTCTGTTCGCAGGCGACCGGCGACGTCGAAACCTTCTCGAACAATTTTCAGGGTACCTTGTCGGGCGCGATGGCCGAGGATGGCGATGTCGCGGCGATCCTTGCCGAGGGCTGGCCGCAGGTCGATACGTTGCTCACCGCCGACCCGCCGACCCACACGCGCTTTCGCAAGCTCGTCAACCTTGCCTTCTCGATGAAGCGCGTCGCCGCGATCGAGGAGAATATGCGCGGCGTCGTGATCGACCTGATCGACAAGATGGCGGCAAAAGGCGAAGCCGATTTCGTGCGCGATTTCGGCATCCCCCTGCCCGTCGCGATGATCGCCAGCCAGATCGGCATGACGAACGACGATCTCGACAAGGTGAAGCGCTGGTCCGACGCCTTCGTCGACCGCCTCGGGCGGATGATCCCCAAGGATCGCGAACTCGAATGTGCACGCGAAGTCGTCGAATTTCAGCATTTCGTCAAAGCCAAGATCGACGAGCGCCGCGCCAACCGCACCGATGACCTGCTCTCCGACCTCGTTTACGCAGAGGTCGATGGCGAACGCCCGCTCGAAGACGCGGAAATATTGTCGATCATGCAGCAACTGATGGTCGCGGGGAACGAGACCACGACCTCGGCGCTCGCCGGCGGCCTGCTCCAGCTGATCGAAAACCCCGACCAGATGGCGAAGGCGGTCGCGGCGGTCGACGCAGGCAATGAGCGCGCGATCCTCAACCTCGTCGAAGAAGTGCTGCGCACCGAAAGCCCGACCGCGGGCATGTGGCGCATGGTTCTCAAGGACACCGAACTCGGCGGCGTCGCGATCCCCAAGGGGGCGATGGTCCAGCTGCGCTATGCCGCCGCGAACCGCGATCCCGCCAAATATCCCGATCCCGACCGTTTCGACCTCGAACGGACCAACGCGCGCAGCCACCTCGCCTTCGGCAAGGGCATTCATATGTGCGTCGGCAATATGCTGAGCCGCAAGGAAATGGCGGTCGCCTACACCGAATTGCTCAAACGCCTGACCGACTTCCGCGTCGCCGACGGCCACCAGCCGAGCTGGCCGCCGAACATGCTGCTGCGCGGGCTCACCACGCTGCCGATCCGCTTCGGACGCCGGGCATGAACTTCGATCTCGACGAAGGCCAGCAGATGGCTCGCGAGTCGATCGGCCGCTTCCTCGGCCCGGTCGACGTCGCGGCACGCCATGCGATGCGTGGGCAGGCCGGCGGCTATTCTCGCGATCGCTGGCGGCAACTCGCCGACCTCGGCCTGCTTGCCTTCGCCGCGCCCGAAGCGATGGGCGGCATGGGCGGCACGATGGTCGATCTCGCGCTGGTCGCCGAAGCGCTCGGCAAGGGCCTTGCGATCGATCCCTGGCTCGAAAATGGCGTGCTGCCGATCCGTCTTGCCGCTGCCGTGGGCGAAACGGCGCTGGTCGGCAACCTGCTCGCGGGTGAGCGCTTCGCCGCCGTCGCCTTTGCCGAACCCGGCCGCCGCTATGAGACCGAGGCCGTCGGGACGAAGTCGGACGTCGACCATGTCGCCGGCACCAAGACCTTCGTCCTCGGTGCCCCGATGGCCGACACGCTGCTCGTGACGCTCGCCGGCGGCAAGCTCGCGAAGATTGCGAGCGGCGCTGCCGGAATCGTGCAGCAGGATTATCCGGTCATCGACGGCTCGAACGCGGCGACCGTCGATCTGCACCGCACCCCGGCCGAAATCTTTGACCTGCCGCGCGCCGCCTTTGATCGCGTCATCGGCGACGTCCGCCTGCTCGCCGCCGCCGAAATGCTCGGCCTCGCGCAGACGATGTTCGACGACACGCTCGCCTATGTCGGCGAGCGCCAGCAGTTCGGCGCCGCGATCGGCAGCTTCCAGGCGCTCCAGCACCGACTCGTCGAATGCTATGCCGCGCTCGAACAGGCGCGTTCGATGGTGCTGCGCACCGCGATGCTCGACCCGACGACCGACGATGCGAGCTGGCCGCGCATCGCCGCAGGCGCGAAGGCCTATGTCGGTGAAGCGGCGACGCGGATCGGGCTCGAAGCGGTGCAAATGCACGGCGGCATGGGCCAGACCGACGAACTCGCGATCGGCCATGCGCTGAAACGCGTCATGCTGCTCGACAAATTATTGGGCGATCAAGCCTATTGCCTGCGCAGCTATGCGAGGGCGGCATGACCGCATTGACCCCCATCGCCCCCGGTCTGTGGACCGACGAGGCCCAACCCCGGCTGATCGGCGGGCGCCGCGCCAATGGCGAAATCATCTTTCCGGTTCCCGACGGCGATGCCGCCGCGCTGGTCGAACCGGTCGCGCTGTCGCGCCACGGCACGCTGTGGTCGTGGACCACGCAGGGCTTCGAACCCAAGGCCCCCTATAGCGGCCCCCAGCCCTTCCAGCCCTTTCTCATCGGCTATGTCGAGCTACCCGGCGAAGTGATCGTCGAAACGCGGATCGTCGATGCGACCGCCGCCGACCTGCAAATCGGCATGGCGATGGAATTCGCCGTCGTCGCCTTCGACGACAACCGTTCGACCTATGCCTTCAGGCCCCGGAGCGCCGCATGAACGACGACGTCTATATCATCGGCGCGGGCATCCACCCCTTTGGCCGCACTGACGGCCGCTCGGGCCGCGACCAGGGCGTCTATGCCGTAGGGCAGGCGCTCGGCGACGCCGGCATCGCGTGGAACGATATCGAATTCGCCTATGGCGGCTCGGCGGCGGCGGGGTCGGCCGATATCATGGTCAACGAACTGGGCCTGACCAGCGTCCCCTTCATCAACGTCGCGAACGGCTGCGCGACCGGCGGCAGCGCGCTGACCTCGGCGCGCAACGCGATCGCGGCGGGGGCGTGCGATATCGCGCTCGCGGTCGGCTTCGACAAGCATCCGCGCGGCGCCTTCAATGCCAAACCCGCCGAATATGGCCTGCCCGAATGGTATGGCGAAACCGGCATGATGCTGACGACGCAGTTCTTCGCGCTCAAGATCCAGCGTTATATGGCCCTCCACGGGATCAGCCGCCGCACCCTCGGCCTCGTCGCCGAAAAGGCGTTTCGCAACGGCACTTTGTGCGACCATGCCTGGCGGCGCTCGCCGGTCGACCTCGACACGATCCTGAACGCGCCGATGGTCAACGATCCGCTGACCAAATATATGTTCTGCTCGCCCGCCGAGGGCGCGGTCGCGCTGGTGCTCGCGAGCGCGAAGAAGGTGCGCGAACTGGGGGCCGACGCGGTGCGCATCGCCAGCGTCGCCTTCCGCACCCGCCCCGAAGGGTCGTTCGAGGTGTTCGCGCCGTCGGTCAGCGTGGGCGGCGGCGGCAAGCCCACCGAGGTCGCCAGCCGCGCCGCCTTCGAAATGGCGGGCATCGGTCCCGGCGACGTCTCGGTCGCACAGTTGCAGGACACCGAAAGCGGCGCCGAGATCATGCACATGGCCGAAAACGGCTTCTGCGCCGACGGCGACCAGGAAATATGGTTCGCCGAGGGCTGGAGCGAAATCGGCGGCAAGCTGCCGATCAACACCGACGGCGGCTGCCTCGCCTGCGGCGAACCGATCGGCGCATCGGGGCTGCGGCAGGTTTACGAAAACACGGTGCAGTTGCGCGGCCGCGGCGGCGAGCGACAGGTCCCGAACGACCCCAAGGTCGGTTATTCTCATGTCTATGGAGCGCCCGGCCTGTCGGCAGTGGCGATCCTCGAACGCTAGCGGAAATATGGATCTCGACCTCACCCAAGACGAACTCGAATTTCGCGAGGAAGTGCGCGATTTCCTGCGCACCTCGCTGCCCGATCATGTCCGCGACGGGGCGAAGCGCACCCCCGGCGTCTTCGTCGAACCCGACATCGGACTCGTCTGGCACCGCATCCTCAACGACAAGGGCTGGGTCGCCTATCACTGGCCCGAGGATTGCGGCGGCACCGGCTGGACGCCGATGCAGCGCTACATCTTTGAAAAGGAATGCGCGATCGCCGGCGCGCCGGCGCTGTCGGTGCTCGGCCTCCGTCTCGTCGGTCCGGTCATCTGCGCCTTCGGCACGCAGGAGCAGAAGGACCGTTTCCTGCCCGCGATCCGCGCCGGGACCGACTATTGGTGCCAGGGCTATAGCGAACCGCAAAGCGGCTCCGACCTCGCCTCGCTGCGCACCCGCGCGCGGCGCGACGGCGACGAGTATGTCGTCGACGGGTCGAAAATCTGGACCACCCACGCGCATCACGCGAACTGGATCTTCTGCCTCGTCCGCACCGACGGCGAGGTCAGGAAACAGGCGGGGATCAGCTTCCTGCTCGTGCCGATGGACCAGCCCGGGGTCACCGTCACCCCGATCGTCACCATGGCCGGCGACCATGAGGTCAACCAGGTCTTCCTCGACGCCGCGCGCACCGCAGTCGACAACCGCATCGGCGAAGAAGGCCAGGGCTGGACGATCGCCAAATTCCTGCTCGAGAACGAGCGCGGCGGATCCTTCCACGCCCCGCGCCTGATCCGCGCGATCGACCATCTCGAACAGCTCGCAGGCATAGCGCCGAGCGGGCACAATGGTTCGCTCGGCGGCGACATCCAGGTCGCGATGCAAATCGCCCGGCTGCGGCTCGAGGCTGAAGCGCTCGAAACCACCGAACTGCGCATCCTCGCCGACATCGCCAAGGGCCGGCCCGCCGGCCCCCAGACCTCGCTCGTCAAGCTGATCTCCTCCGAACTCCACCAGCGGATTGATGGCCTCGCGATGGACCTCCATGGCTATGACGGGCTGCAACTGCCGACCGTCCGCCCGCTCTACGGCAATGAAGCCCCGCCCCCGATCGGCGACGCCGACGCGCAGGTCGCCGCCGCGCGCTATCTCAACAGCCGTGCCTGGACCGTATTCGGCGGTTCGAGCGAAGTTCAGAAAAACATCATAGCAAAGACGGTGCTCCGCTTATGACACATGCATTGCGACTTGCCGGCCAGTATGAAATAGTCCCGATCATGGGAGAACAGGCAGAAAAACTGCCGGTCGACGGGTTCGCGCCCCCAATGGATGCCAGGACGCTCGTCGACGCGGTCACGATCCGCAACGTGGAGGATATCCACGATGCCGCGGTGCTGCTGCGCGACTATGCTGCGGCCTTTGGCCTGCGCGCCGCGCTGTGCGACGATATCGCGTCGAAGGAAACGATGGTCGACGCCGACGGTGCCGTCCTCGCCGCCGACCTGTTCGGCTGGCTTGGCGACGGCGAACGCTGGTGGGAAGATCATCGGCTGGCGCTGCATTCGCCACTGCCGCG
Source organism: Sphingopyxis sp. Root1497 (assembly GCF_001427085.1). NCBI lineage: Bacteria > Pseudomonadati > Pseudomonadota > Alphaproteobacteria > Sphingomonadales > Sphingopyxidaceae > Sphingopyxis > Sphingopyxis sp. Root1497. The sequence continues at coordinate 880,365 of NZ_LMGF01000005.1, read as the reverse complement.
CTCGTGCCGCTACGAAAGCGAGCCTTTCTGGTGCAACAGCGACGGGTTTCGCACCGCGCAGCCCAACCCCTATCTCGATGAAATCAACCCGGCGCGCTATTTCGCCGCGAACCCGCGGTACAAGGCGGCGATCGTCGTTCCGGTGCATCTGCCGTTCGGCCAGATTTCGGCCAACAGCTTTCATCCGACCGATCCCGACATCGACGATCTGTCCGACCTGTTTGCGGACATCGGCGACACGCTGGCGCTGGCGACGCGGCGCTTCATCGCCGGCTATGCCTCGGCGATGCGCACCAAGCGGCGCATCCCCTCGGACTGCGAGCTGTCGAAGCGCGAGGTCGAATGCCTGCGCTGGGCGGCGATCGGCAAGACCGACCGCGAGATCGGCATGATCATCTCGCTGAGCCACGCAACGGTGCGCTATCACGTCCACCGCGCCGGCGAAAAACTCAACTCGGTCAACCGCGCCCAGACGATCTTCAAGGCCGGGCAACTGGGGTATCTGGGCGCGAACAGCTAAACCCCGTCATTGCGAGGAGCGAAGCGACGCGGCAATCTCCAGCTATCGACCATCCGCGAGACCGATAGCTGGAGATTGCTTCGCTCCGCTCGCAATGCCGGAGTTTTTTGCCGATAAGCCGTTTCCCTACCCCAACGACCTTAGCGGCGCGCTCCCGTCCCATCCCTTCGCCGCATCGCGCATCATCGCGAACAGCTCGCGCGTCCCCGCCTGCGGTTCGAGCAGTTCGACCAGCGTCCCCGGCCCGGTCCCCGGATCGGCGTAGATCACCCCGCCGCTGTCGCCGACCGGCGCCTCGAAGATGATCTCCGCGCCGACCTCGCCGCACCGCGCCCGCGCCTCGGCGATCGAGTCGACCAGCACGCACACATGGTGCAGCCCCTCGCCCACCGCATATTCGCCGCGATAAAGCGACTTTGCGTCGTTCTCGGGCCGGATCAGCTCGATCTGCATGTCGCCCCAATAACCCAGCGCCATGGTGAACACCGGGTCGCTCGCCTCGCCGCGATAGCGCCCGCCGGGGAGCGACACATTGGGCAGCAGAAAAAACGGTCCCGCACCCATCACCTCGGTCCAGTGCTTCAGCGCCGCGTCGAAATCCGCCGGCACAAAGGCCAGCTGCATGATCTCGCCCAGCGATGCGAGCGTGGCGGGTCGGGTCATCGGGTCTCTCCCCCTCAAAAGCGATAGCGCACAAGCGCCGGGCTTTGTGCGATAAGCTGTTCGAGACCCGGAGTCATACTGGGCAAAATGTGAGGAGAGCCATGGCCGAGTCCGATCCCCATATCGTCCAGAAGGATTGGCCCGCCGTCCGCAAGCGCAATGCGCGGACCGGGCTGCGCAAGCTGGTATCGATCGTCGCCGAAAACCGCACCGATCGCGCCGAGGCGCCGCTGCCGCTGCACAAGAGCATCTACACCGGCGAAGCGCGCAACGCCGCCGAGATGCAGCATATTTTCCGCAATGAACCGATCGTCGCCGGGCTGTCGGGCGACATTCCCAAGGCAGGCGACACGCTGGTCTTCGACTCGGTCGGCCCGTCGATCCTCGTCGCGCGCGGCAAGGACGGCGTCGCGCGCGCCTTCCTCAACATGTGCACCCACCGCGGCGCCAAGCTGGTCGAGGAGACCGAACCGTGGAGCGGCCCGCGCCCGCGCCTCGTCTGCCCCTTCCACGCCTGGACCTTCGACCCCGCCGGCACCCTCGTCGGCCAGCCCGGCAAGGAGGGTTTCGCCGATTGCGAGATCGGCGCCCGCAACCTCATCGAACTGCCCTGCACCGAACATCTCGGGCTGATTTTCGTCCGCGCCGACCCCGACGGCGCGCCGATCGATGCCGAGGCGCATCTCGGCGACTTCGGCCCGGTGCTGGCGCAGCTCGAACTGCACCGCGCCGAGCCGGTCAGAAAGGGCATCCTCACCGCCGATTCCAACTGGAAGTTCGCGCTAGACACCTATGGTGAGAGCTATCATTTCAAGATGCTCCACGCCTCGACGATCGGCGGCACCCATTACAGCGACCGCAACGTCTATGAACCGATCGGCCGCCACCACCGTGTCAGCTTCCCCGACCTGTCGATCGGCGCGCTCGTCGGCAAGGACGAGAGCGAATGGCCCGACACCGAATATGGCGGGGTCCATTTCCTGTTCCCGAACACCGTAATCTTCTTCGGCGCGGTCACCCCCGGCGTTTATTTCACGCAGGTTTTCAGACTGTTCCCCGATGGCCCCGGCAAAATGTTCTGCCAGTTCGCGGTCTATGCCCCGTTCGGCGTCGAGAGCGAGGAGCATCGCACCATGTGCGAAATGGCCTATGACATGACCGCGACCGTCGTGCAGACCGAGGATTATCGCGTCGCCAGCAATGGCTATGCCAATCTGATGACCGCGCCCGCCGACTTTCGCGTCGTCCTCGGCGCGAACGAACCCGCGCTCCACGGCGTCCACCGCTCGATCGCCGCCGCTTGCGGCATGCCGCTCGACCAGCTTGCCTGACCTTTCGGAGTTACCGATGAACGACCTCTCGCCTCCCCAGGACCAGACCCGCGACGACCGCTGCCCCGGCACCAGCTATACCGACATGCTGAAGGCCGATACGCGGCGCGTTCCCGACTATCTGTTCGCCGAGTCCAATCAGGAACTCGGTGACGAGCCGATCGCTATCGAGCGGTACGTCAGCGACGATTGGGCAAAGCGCGAACGCGAAAAAATGTGGCCGAACATCTGGCAATTCGCGGCGCGCGAAGAAGATATGCCGAACCCCGGCGACACCGTCGTCTACGACATCAACGAAAAGAGCATCTTGCTCGTCCGCCAGAAGGATCTGTCGGTCAAGGCCTTCTACAATGTCTGCCTCCACCGCGGCCGCAAGCTGCGTACCGAAAGCGGCCCGGCGGTGAACCTGCGCTGCCCCTTTCACGGCTTTTCCTGGCATCACGACGGTCGTTTCAAGGAAGCGCCGTGCGCGTGGGACTTCAAGCATCTCGACGACAAGGACATGAGCCTTCCCGAGTTGAAGGTCGAAAGCTGGCAGGGTTTCCTGCTCGTCACCGAGAACCATAACCTGCCGCCTTTCCGCGACTGGGTCGGCCCCGGCGTCGAACATTATGACAATTGGCGGCTCGACGAATGCCACACCGCCGCATGGGTCGGCCGCGTCATCCCGGCCAACTGGAAAGCGGTCGCCGAGGCGTTCATGGAGGCGTGGCACAGCATCGTCACCCATCCGCAGATCCTCGGTTTCACCGCCGACGCGAACACCCGCTACGACCTCTACGGCGATTTCCTCAACCGCGCGATCACCCCGGCGGGCGCGATGTCGCCGCACATCAAGGGCAAGGACCAATTCTATGTCCTGAAGTCGCTCGAGGATTTCATCGGCGGCGGTGACAGCCGCGCGCGGCGCGCTACCGGCGATCCGACCGACCTCAAGGGCTTCGACGCCGACGATCCGATGCTCGCGCGCAAGGTGCTGGCGCAGGCGAACCGCGATGCTTTTGCCGCAATGAACGGGCATGATTATTCGGCCGCGACCGACAGCGAGATGCTCGACAATTTCACTTACAATGTCTTCCCCAACTGGTCGCCATGGGGCGGGCTGGTGCCGAACATCGTCTATCGCTGGCGGCCTTGGGGCGACACCGACCATTGCCTGATGGAGGTCCGCATCCTGATGCGCACGCCCAAGGGCGAGCAGGCCCCCAAATCGGCGCCGATGCACCTGATCCCCGACGACCAGCCCTTCGCCAGCGCCAGCCACCTGATCGGCGCCGCGCTCGCCGGGGTGTTCGACCAGGATATGGAAAACCTGCCCTATGTGCAGGAGGGCATGAAGTCCTCGCCCAACGGGGTGATCGAACTCGGCCATTATCAGGAAAGCCGCATCCGCCATTTCCAGCGCACGCTGGGGAAATATGTGGACGGGCAATTGCCCTAAAAAGGGCGATTATATCTTTTGCAAACCCCCGGGACGAACGTCAGCTTTGGCTGGGAAGCGGACGTGGAAACGCTTCAATGCGGCGTGTTTATCAACCAAGCACCCGAATCCATGCCTCGCCCCTCAAACGCCAATTGAGTGCCATTCGAGAACTTTAGTTCCAATCGAAAATCAGAAAAACGAAGGCCATCAATTCGCAAACCGGACAAATTATACCGTTCGGCCAAATTTACGTATTGATCAGTTCCTTCAGAAAGATCGTCATCTTGGTCGGGTGCGGCGTCGGAAGCCCAGAACAATAATCCGGCGTCAACGAAGAATCGGTGAAAAACTCCAGATAACTTAATATAGAATATTTCATAGCACTCGATATCCGGAGAAAAAACGGCGACAAAATCTTCACAAAGATGGCCGAGAACCTCAGTCAATTCCGTTTCATCATGCTGGCGAGTTACCATGTTACGAAGACCTATACAGAGAGCCAATGATGATTGGTCTGGCTTGCCGATTGCTAAGCTAACGGGGGCACGTCGGCAATCGGTCGTTTCCGGACCTCCGTCATCCCGGGCTTGACCCGGAACCCGCCGTTTTCTTCAGGAATGCAGGCCCCGGGTCAAACCCGGGGTGACGAGACAAGAGAGATCGACTCTCGGTCGAAAATGGTCGTTCCGAGGGTTTGCAGAAGACATTATCGCTCGCAATGACGAATTAGGCGGGAACTTTGATCGGCGACCAGTCCTGCCGCTTCGCCCATTCCGCGAACCGCGTCGGCGTCACCCCGAGCAGCCGCGCTGCGGGAATCGGATCGAGCGCGACCGGCGACAGCGGCTGGTCGTTGTACCAGCGATAAAATTTGGCCATCCCGTCATAGATACTCGCCGGCTGGACCTCGCGCGAGCCGGTGACCAGTTCGCTCATCCGCGCCGCGAATTCGTCGGGCGACAGGCTCTGGAAACGCACCGGACGACCCGCCGCGACAGACAGCCGCTCGGCCACTTGCTCACCGACCAGCGCCTCGGGACCGCCCACCGCGATCCGGTCGGCGACCAGATCCTCGTGGAGCAAGGCCGAGACCATATAGGCCGCAACATCCTCGAGGCAGACCCAGCTGATCTTCAGCGTCTCGGCCGCCGGATAGGCGAACACGCCGCTGTTGACGATCGCCGGGCGCGACCAGATGCGGGTGATATTGTCCATGAACACCATCGGTTCGATGATCACATAGGGCACGCCGCTATCATGGATCGCGCGCTCGATATCGCGCCGCCCGTCGTGCGCCGACAGGCCCAGATCATGGTCGGCGACGAAGCAGCTGGTGTTGAAGACGATCTTCCCCAGCCCCGCCGCACGCGCGGCCTCGGCGATATTGCGCCCCATCGTCGCGGCGCGGTCGCGGTCGAATTCGAACGGCAAATGCATCGCCAATGCATCCTGCCCGCTGAATGCTGCGGTCAGGCTGGCGACGTCGTAAAGGTCGGCGGCGACCTCGGGCACGTCCGGATGCGGTGTCGCCGCCATCGCGCCTGGCCGTCGCACGCCCGCAGTCGGCTCCAGCCCCCGCGCCTTGAGCGCGGTCAGCAGCGGAATCCCCTGATCGGCGGGCGCGCCGAGGACGATGATTTTCTTCACGCCACACCTTCCAATTGCTTCGCCGAGACGGTCGCAGCATGGCGCCCCGCGAGAAAACCGAACACCATGCCCGGCGCGATCGTCCCGCCCGGGCCGCCGTAAGTCATGCCCATCGCCGAGGCCATGACATTGCCGGCGGCATAGAGACCGGAGATCGGCCCGCCGTCGACGCTCAGCACCTGTCCATGGACATCGGTCTGCGGCCCACCCTTGGTGCCGAGCGCCCCGCTCTTGATCTCGACCGCGAAGAAGGGCCCCTGGCCGATCGGCCCGAGCGTCGCCGCGGTCGATCCACGCCCGTCGGGATCGCCCCACCATTGGTCGTGCGCCGCATCGCCGCGCCCGAAATCGGGATCACGACCCGTCGCACAATGACCATTGAACCGCTCGACCGTCGCGTCGAGCGCGTCGGGATCGATCTCCAGCCGCTTCGCCAGTTCGGACAGGCTTTCGGCGCGCATCGCCCATTGCGGCGGCGCGACGCCGCGTTCGCCGCTGATCATGCCGAAACCGAAGCGGTCGATATATTGCTGGTCGAAGATCAGCCAGCACGGCAGGTTCTTATAATCGAACGCGCTGACGTCCTGATCGTGAAAGGCCGCGCCGATCGCGTTGTAATTCGCCGCCTCGTTGGTAAAGCGCTCGCCCGCGCGGTTGACCATGATCGAGTGCGGCAGGCTGCGCTGTCCCGCGACGAGCGTCCTGCCCGTCGCGCTTTCGTTCTCCGGAACCTCGGCCACCGGCATCCACCAAGCCTCGCGCATATTGCCGAGCATCGCGCCGACGCGCATCGCCATCTTCAACCCGTCGCCGCTATTGGTCTTGGGGCTCAGCGGGTGTGTCATCGGCCCGCGAATGAAAGCGCGGAGCAGATCGGCATCCCATTCGAAGCCGCCGGTCGCCAGCACCACCGCATCGGCCGCGACCTCGACCTCGCCCGCGGCGGTCTCGAACACCACCCCTGCGACCCGCTCGCCGTCCATTAGCAGCCGCACCGCACGATGCCCCGTCTGCGGTTCGATCCCGCGATCGAGGCACGCGCGCAGCAGGCGCCCGACCAGCGCCTGCCCACTGCCGCGCAGGTCGCCGTCGATCCGGCGCTGCAACTCCTCGGGCGTCAGCGGCTGCGGCTTCGCCTGTCCGAGCGGCGTGTCGTAGATCGAGAAATAGGGCATCGGATAATAGGGCGACAGCGTGACCTTCTCCGCCCACTCACCCAGTTCGTGAAACGAATAGAGCGGGCAATCGAGCGAGCGTCCGCCGTTCGGCATCCCGCCCGGAAACTCGGCGTGATAGTCGGGAAATTCGGGGATCGACCGAAACTGCACCGGGGTGTTCGCCTCGAGAAACGCGACCATCTCGGGGCCATGGTCGAGAAACGCCTCGACCAGAGGCTGCTGCATTAGCCCGTGGGACATCGACATGAGGTATGTCAGCGCCTTTTCACGGCTGTCCTCGACCCCCAGCGTCGCTTCATGATGGTTGTTCGGGACCCAGATCATCCCGCCCGACCAGGCGGTGGTGCCACCAACCTGATCGCCCTTTTCGAACAGCGAGACCCGCGCGCCGGCCTCATGCGCCGAAATCGCGGCGGTGAACCCCGCGCCGCCGGTACCGAGGACGATGACATGCGGCGCTTCGGCCATGGCTTATGCCTTCAATTGCGCGACCATGTCGGCCGTGTCGAAATAATGGATGCGCATGGACGCCATCTTGCCGGCGTCGTCGAACGCGGTGACCTCGGCGATATGCGTCTCGAAGCGCTTGCCGCTCGATTTCGCGGTGACGGTGAAGTGGAGCAAGGCGACGGCATATTTTTCGCCCCCGACCAGTTCCTGCCATTTGACCACCGGATCGTCCCAATAGCCCATGACATGCGTGTACAGCCGTTGCAGCGCATCGCGCCCGCGCCATTCGCCCCCATAAGGAAGCGAGGCCGGTTCATGGATGACGAAGTCGTCGGCCATGAAGTCGGCAACCGCGTCCCAGTCGCCCTTGGCGACCGCGGCGTACATCGCCTTGCTGGCTTCGAGCGGGGTCATTCGATCGTCCCGACCAGCGCGCCGACCGGGTAGACTTCGCCCTCGACACCGATCGGGCGGATGATCCCCGCGACCTGCGCCTCGACCTCGACCGTCGTCTTGTCGGTTTCGACGGTATAGAGGATGTCGCCAACCTCGACGCGCTCGCCGTCGCCGAACATCCATTCGTTCAGCGTCATTTCGGTCGCCGACATGCCGACCTTCGGGATGCGCAATTCCTCCGCCATCGCCTCAGCCTTTCCAGTTCATTGCGGCGCGTACCGCATCGGCGATCTTATCCTTGTTCGGGATCCACGCCTGTTCGAGCGCATTCGCCATCGGCACCGCGGAGAAGGCACCGCCGATGCGCGTCACCGGGGCTTTCAGCTTGCCGAACAGCTTTTCGTTGAGGCGCGAGGCGATTTCGGCGCCAGTGCCATATTGCTTGACCGCTTCGTGGAGTACCACGGCGCGGCCGGTCTTCTCGACCGACGCCGTCACCGTCGCCTCGTCATAAGGCGCGATGGTGCGCAGATCGATCACCTCGACCGAAATCCCCTCGCCCGCCAGTCGCTCAGCAATCTCAAGCGCATCGAGCACGGTGCGGCCATAGGTGATGATCGAGCAATCGCTGCCCTCGCGCGTCACCGCCGCCTTGCCCAGCGGAACGACATGCCCCGGCCCCGGATCGTCCGATTTCAGACCGTAACAGAGGATATTCTCGATGAAGATCACCGGGTCGTTGCACGCGATCGCGGCGCGCATCAGCCCCTGCGCATCGGCGGCGTTCGACGGGGTCACCACTTTCAGCCCCGGCACATGCGCGAACCACGCCTCGAGCATATCGCTATGCTGCCCGCCGAACCCGACCCCGACGCCGGTCGTAGTGCGCAGCACCAGCGGCACATGCGTCTGCCCGCCCGACATGAAGCGCAGCTTGGCGGCATGGTTGACGATCTGATCCATCGCGACCGTCACGAAGTTCATCAGCATGATCTCGGCGATCGGACGGAAGCCCGCGAGCGCCGCGCCGACGCACGCGCCGACGATCGCCTGCTCCGAAATCGGCGTCGCGCGGACGCGGTTTTCGCCATATTTTTCGGTCAGCCCGGCCGAGATCTTGAACACCCCGCCGCCCTGCTTCGCCGCGACATCTTCGCCGAGCAGGATCACCCCCTCATCCTCGGCCATCGCCTCGTCGATCGCGCGGTTGATCGCCTGCGTCACTGTGATCTGCGCGCTCATGCCGCGATCTCCTCTTCGAAGACATCCTTGCGGATTTCTTCCGGCCCCGGCAGCGGACTGTTCGCGGCAAACTCGGCCGCCGCGTCCATCTGCGCATCGAGGTCGGCGACGATCGCGTCGAGCTCGGCCTCCGAAAACTGGTGGTCGAGCATCAACTGGCGCAGCCGCGGCAGCGGGTCCTCGGCCGCCATCTCGGCGAGATGCTCCTTGGGCATGTAGGAGAAGTCGGCGCCGAAGAAATGCCCCATCATCCGGTAACACATCGCCTCGATCAGCGTCGGCCCCTCGCCCGCCCGCGCGCGATCCACGGCAGCCTTGGTGGTGTTGTACATGACGATCGCGTCGTTGCCGTCGACCTTCACACCTTCCATCCCATAGGCCTTGGCGCGGGTGACGATCGAATCGACCTTGGTGTGGTCGGCGAACGCGGTGTGCTCGCCATAGCGGTTGTTCTGGCACAGGAAGATCACCGGCAGCTTCCACAGCTGCGCCATGTTCATCGCCTCGTGGAAGGCGCCGATATTGGTCGCGCCATCACCGAAACAGACGATCGTCACCTTGCCGTCGCCGCGGTTCTGCGACGCGAGCGCGAGGCCGTTGGCGATCGGCAATCCCGATCCGACAACGCCGGTCGTCACCATCACCCCCGAGTCCGGATGGGTGATATGCATCGACCCGCCCTTGCCGCGGCAGGTGCCGCCGACCTTGCCCGCGATCTCGGCGAACAGCGGGTTCAGCGGCACTCCCTTGGCGATCTGGTCGTGCTGGCCGCGATAGGTGGTGACCAGATAATCGTCCTGTTCGAGCGCCGCCATCGCCGCCGCCGACACCAGTTCCTGCCCGCGCACGGTGTAATAGATCACCGCGAGCTTGCCGGTCATCAGCAGCGAACGGAATTTCTCGTCGGCGCGCGCGACGCGCATCGTGCGGGTGTAGATATCGCGCAACTTGTCGCGATCGATCGTCTCGGTCATGCAGATTCTCCGATGCCATATTGGGGGTTGGCGCTGGCGGCAGCGCTGGGGCGCGCCGCAACACGGTCGCGCCAGGCAGCAAGATTGGTCAGCGCCGGATCGAGTGGCTGCCCGACCATCGCGCCGAACTCGACGAAGCTATACAGCAGGATGTCGGCAAGGCTGAACCGCTCGCCCAGGGCCCACGGCCCCGCGCCGACAATCCGGTCGAGCTGCGCCAGCCCGTCGGCGGCGAGCCGCTTCAGGTCCGCCGCCGCGTCGGGCAGGCAGAGCAGCCGACTCTGAAACATCGGCAGTCCCTCCGCGCCGCGAAAGCCCCCGGTCATCGGCACGACGACAAGCTGGTCGACGATCCGCGCCAGCATCCTTGTCCGCCCGCGTTCCTCGGCTGTCGCGCCCAGCAGCGCATGACCGCCCAGCGTCTCGTCAAGATATTCGCAGATCGCAATGCTCTCGGCGATACACTGCCCATCGTCGAGTTCGAGCAAGGGCGTGTGCCCGAGCGGACTTTTCGCGCAGAAATCGGGCTGGCGGTTTTCGGCCGTCATAATGTCGACGAACCGGCGTTCGACCGCGACCCCCGTCTCGGCAAGGTACATCAGCACCACGCGCGGATTGGGGCCGAGCGACTGAGAGAGCTTCATTGTGCGACCCTCAGAACTGGACGCGTTTGGTGAAACCGCCGTCGATGACGAGATGCGCGCCGGTCATGTACGGACAGGCGGGCGACGCCATGAACACGATCCCCTTCGCCACTTCCTCGGGCTCGCCGAAGCGCCCCAGCGGCATCTGCGCCAGCGTGCCTTCATAGAGCGCCGGCACCGCCGACTTGATGACCTCCCAATTGCCGCCGGGATAATAGATCGCGCCGGGCGAGACGATGTTGACGCGGATATTCTGCGCCGCGAGCGACTGGCTCAATTGCGAGCCATAGGTTATCAGCGCCGCCTTCAGCGCATTGAACGCCTGCGGCACGATGAAGGTCTCGACCGCCGCGGTCGACGACATGAAGATGATCGATCCCGAACCCGACGCTGCCAGCGCCTCGGTCAGCACCTCGACCCCGTGGACCGCGCCCATCACGTCCATGTCGAGCCCGCGCTGCCAGTCGCCGGTCGCACCCTGCCCCGACGAGCTCGCGGTATGGATGAAGATGTCGCAGCCGCCGAGCGTATCGCGCGCCTTCTCCAGCCAGGCGCGATAGCCGTCGGGATTGCCGGTCATGTCGAACTGCTCGCCGAACACCTTGCCCGGCCCCGCCGCGTCGATCGCCGCGACCGCCGCCGCGACCTTCTCGGCATCGCGCGAGAAAAAGGCGACATCGGCGCCCTCGGCGGCGAAAATCTTGAGCGACGCCAGCCCCAGGCCGTGCGCGCCGCCGTTCATGATGACTTTCTTGCCCTTGAGACCCAGATCCATCGCATCCTCCTCTTGTGATTTTGAAGGAGAGAGTATCGCGGGGACCGACGGCGGGACATCAGCAAAAATGGGAGCGGCGAGTCATTCGCCTGCGAAAGATTATCCCGCCGCTTCCTCTTCGACGAATCCCGGCCAGCGCCGCATATAATGGACGAACTCATCGCTGAGCCCTTCGCCGAGCAGGTGCGGCACCGACGCGGGCAGCGGCGGCGAGCGATAGGCCGGGTCGCGGCGGACGCGTTCGGGGAAGTCGTGGCGCAGGATGGCGGCGCGCCCGATGACGACGAAATCGCAACCGGCGTCGAGCACATCGCGCGCGTCTTCGGCGGTCATTACCTTGCCCGCGGCGCCAAGGCGAACCGGGCCGCGCGGCAATTCGGCGAAATAGCTCAGCAGCGAGCGCCCTTTCAGCCTGTCATCCTCGGGTTCCTTGCGGACGTCCCACAGCGACATGTCGAGATAGTCGATCTTGCCTCCGGCCATCGCCTGCACCGCCACATCGCGGATTTCCTCGAGCACCAGCCCGAAGCGTTCGGGCGACAGGCGCAGGCCGAGCTGGAAATCGGGCCGCGTCGCGGCGCGAATGCCGTCGACGATCTCGAACAGGATGCGCGCGCGGTTTTCCAGGCTGCCGCCGTAATCATCGCCGCGGCTGTTCGACTCCGCCGACAGGAATTCGGCCAGGATATAGCCATGCGCGCCATGAATCTCGACGCCGTCGAACCCCGCCCGCTCGGCCCGCACCGCGCCCGCGATAAAATCGTCGCGCAGGGCTTCGACCTCGGCCTCGGTGAGCGCGCGCACGCCGCGGTCGGGCACTGCGGACGGCGCGACCGGCGCGCCCACCAGCGCCGTCTCGGCGCGGCTGCCGGCATGATGCAATTGCACCGACGAAAGCGAGCCCTTCGCCCGGATCGCGTCAGCGAGCGCGGTCAGTCCCGCCACATGCTCCTCGTCGAAAACGCCGAGCTGCCCGGTAAAGCCCTGCCCCACCGGCTGCACATGCGCCGCCGCCGTCATCGTCAGCCCGAATCCGCCCGCCGCGCGCATCTCCAGCCACTTGTGTTCGGCGTCCGACAAGCGACCGTCGGCATGGCTCTGCCGGTTGGTCAGCGGCGCGAGCATGAAACGGTTTTTCAGCGCGGGACCGCGCGATAGCGACAGCGGTTCGAACAGCCGATCGGACAACAGGAGGGACCTTTCCAGACGGGGACGCAGGGCGCCGGTTATCGCAGCGTGAAGCCCCGATATCCCTCGGCGGCCGCATCGGCGCAGATTTCGCGGTAGCGGCCAAGCCCGCCGATATAAACCGGGAATGTGCGCGGCTTGCCCGGCACATTGGCCCCGGTGTACCAGGTGTTGGCGGTCGGATAGAGCGACAGCGAGCCGAGCGTCGTCACCTTCTGCATCCAGCCGTCCTCGGCGTCGGCATTCGCCTCGATCGAGCGGATGCCCTCGCTGCGCATATGGGTGATGCAATCACACACCCAGTCGACATTCTGCTCGTTCAGAATGATGAAATTGGCCAGCGCCGACGGACCGTTCGGCCCGGCGATGACGAACAGGTTCGGAAAGCCCTCGATCATCAGGCCGAGGTGCGAACGCCCGCCATCGGCCCATTTGTCCTTGAGCGCGCGGCCATCCTTGCCCGTGATGTCGATCGACAGCATCGCGCCGGTCAGCGCGTCATAACCGATCGCGGCGATGATGATGTCGACCTCGACCTCACCTTCGGCGGTGCGGATGCCCTTTTCGGTGATCTCGACGATCGGATGCTCGATGCAGTCCTTCAGCGTCACATTGTCGCGGTTATACGCTTCGTAATAGCCGGTATCGAGGCACGGGCGCCGCGCGAAGATCGGGTAACCGCGCGGGGTCAGCTTGCGCGCCGTTTCGGGGTCGTTCACCGTTTCGGCGATCTTGCCGCGCACGAATTCGGCGACAACCTCGTTCGCCTCGCGGTTGGTCAGCAGGTCGGAAAAGAGTCCGAGGAAGGACAGCCCGCTCTGCTGCCAGGCGTCCTCCATCAGCTTTTCTGATTCGGCTGGGGTCACGCTGAACACCGGGCGGTGGGTGATCGGACGGACGCCGCCGGTCAGCGAGTGACGCGCCGCCGCGCGCAGCCCCGGATAATGCGCCTTGATATGCGAGACATAGTCTTCGTCGAGCTTGCGGTTGCGCATCGGCAAAGTGAAGCTCGGGGTGCGCTGATAGACGGTGAGATGCTCGGCCTGCTCGGCAACGACGGGGACGATCTGGATTCCCGACGATCCGGTACCGATCACCGCGACGCGCTTGCCCTTGAGGTCGACGTCATGGTGCGGCCATTTGCCCGACAGATAAAGCTCGCCCTTGAACTTCGCGGCACCCGGTATGTCGACCTGCTTCGGCACCGACAGCGGCCCCGTCGCCATCAGGCAATAGTTCGCCTCATAGACGACCCCGCCATCGGTCTCGATCCGCCACAGCGCGGCGTCCTCGTCATATTGCACCGCAGTCGCGCGCGTCTCGAAACTGATGTCGCGCTTGAGGTCGAGCTTGTCGGCAACGAAACGCGCATAGGACAGGATTTCGGGCTGCGCCGCGAATTGCTCGCTCCAGGTCCATTCCTGCTGGATCTCGTCCGAGAAGGAGTAGCTGTAATCGATGCTCATCACGTCGCAGCGCGCGCCCGGATAGCGGTTCCAGTACCAGGTGCCGCCGACATCGTCGCCGGCCTCGATCAGATGCACGTCGAGCCCCATACCGCGCGTGCGGTGGAGCGCATACATGCCGCCGAAGCCTGCGCCGATGATCAGCGCGTCGAGACGACGGGGAGAGGTTGCGCTCATATTTTCAGCCTGTTGCATGATAGTCTTTCCGGGGATTCTTGTATCGGGTGCGGCGCGGGTCAGCCCGCATCGGCGAGTTGCGCGCGGGCGATGTCCATCCCCGTGCGATAGTCGCTCTTGCCGCTCGCATGGCGCGGCAGCACCGCGACGCGGATGATCGTGCGCGGCTGCTTATAGGCGGCGAGGTCGTGCGACAGCGCGGCACGCAAGGCTGCGTCATCGGGTTCCTCGCCCGCCTCGATCAACGCGGTGACGACGCTGCCCCATTTGGGATCGGGCAGCCCGAACACCATCGCATCGGCGATGCCGTCGACGCGCTTCAGCGCCTCCTCGACCTCTTCGACGAAGACCTTTTCGCCGCCGGTGTTGATGCACATGCTGCCGCGGCCGAGCAGCCGCAGCCGCCCGTCGGGCAGGCGTTCGGCCATGTCGCCGGGTACCGCATAGGGCTGGCCGTCGATGATGCGATAGACGCTCGCGGTTTTTTCGGGGTCGCCATGATAGCCGGCACCGAACGGCGGACGCCGCGCGAGCCAGCCCGAGCCGACCTCATCGTCGGCGAGGACGCGGCCCCCGTCATGGTCGACGATCACCGTCTGCGGCCCCGGTTCGAACAGCCCGGTCGGCGTGGCGCGGTCCTTGTTGGTGATCGCATAGCCGAAACCCGAGGCTTCGGATGCGCCGAGAATGTCGAGCAAAGTGAGCTGCGGCAGCGCGTCGAGCAGCGCCGCCTTCACCTGCTCGGACCACATCAGCCCGGCCGACGAAATCAGCCGCAGCGCCGACAGGTCCCAGCGCCCCGGATGGGCGAGCAAGGTATCGGCCATCGGGCGCGCAAAGGCATCGCCGACGATCAGGATGCGCGTCACCCGATGTCGTTCGGCCTCGCTCCACAATTCCTCGGCGCTGAACCGGTCCGAGGGCAGCAGCACGGCGGTGCCGCCGACGAGCAGCTCGGCGAGCGAGCTGTTGAGCCCCGCGCCATGCATCAGCGGACAGGCGGGCATGACGCGACCCGCGGCGCCTTTGAGCACCTGCGCGATATGGTCGTCCATGCTCGCGGGGGTCGACACCGCGACCGGCGATTCGAGCTGCGAGCGCCGCGCATCGGCCGAACGCCACATCACGCCCTTGGGCCGCCCCGTGGTACCGCCAGTGTAGAGCAAATAGCCGTCGTCGGGCGAACGCGCGATGCCCAGCGGCGACGCGTCGCCCTCCGCCACGATGCCGTTATAGGCCCCGTCGCTGCCGATCTGCACGGCATAGATCAGATGGTCGATCGCGCCGCCGATCAGCGATGCGACGACCGGCCCGAACTCGTCCTGATAGAATAGCCCCGCCGCCTGACAGTCACGCAGCACATATTCGATCTCGGACGTCGTGTAGCGATAGTTGAGATTGACGTGGGTCAGCCGCGCCTTGAACGCCGCGGCCGCGATCTCGATGAACTCGGGGATGTTGCGCGCCAGGATCGCGATACGCGCACCGGCGGAAAGCCCCGCCGTCCGCATCGCGCGCGCCAGCCGGTTGGTGCGGGCATCGAAATCCGCCCAGTTGGTGACATGGTCGCCGCGAATGATTGCCGGGCGGTCGCCGGGCACATGCGCCGCGGTCGCGTCCAGCAGGTCGCCGAAATTCCAGTCCATGACGGCGGCTCCGCTCAGCGGCCCTGAAAGACGGGCGCGCGCTTTTCGACAAACGCCGCGACCGCTTCCTGCGCGTCATAGGAGGTCGACAGCTTGGCGGTGTTGCCCTGCTCATAGATATAGCCGTCGCGCAGCGTCATATTCTCGATCGTGCGCATGCTGTCCTTGGCATAGCGCGTCGCGAGCGGGCTCTTCGACGCGATCACCGCCGCCATCTCCAGGCAATAGGGCAACAGTTCGTCGACGGGCAGGCAGGCCTCGATGATGCCGCGGCGATACATTTCGGATGCCGGGGCGCGATAGCCGGTGAGCATCATGCGCCGCGCCAGCGAGTGCGGGACGATCCGCGAGGTATGCTTGCCGCCGCCCATCAGGCCGACGTCGATCTCGGGCAGCCCAAAGACCGCATTTTCGGAGGCGACGATGATGTCGCAGCTCGCGGCGAGGCCGAAACCCGCGCCGAGCGCCGGGCCGTTGACCGCGGCAATCACCGGCTTGGCGCAATCGGCGATCGAGTAAGCGACTTCGCGGACGACGCGGTTGCGGTTCCAGCGCTTGCCGGGGATCGACAGGTCGGGCCGGTTCTTGAGGTCGGCGCCGGCGCTGAAGCATTTGCCCGCGCCGGTGAGGACGGCGACGCGCACATCGTCGCGGTCGTTGAAGCTGTCGAAGACGTCGGTCAGTTCCTGCAGCATGTCCAGCGCGGCGGCGTTGACCGGCGCATTGTCGAGCGTGACCAGCGCGACATGGTTTTCGACTTCGGTGCGAATGTTGCTCATATCCGTTTCTCCCAGTTGCCGTCTCCATGGCATCGGGCGGCGGCCACCGGACGCGAAAGCCGTCCATGGCGCCAAAAATCTCATTCGCGATTGAAGCGCTCGCTTCCGGAATCGCGCTTGTGATTATCGGGGGCGGCCCGGCCGCCCGCATTGCCCTTCGCCCCGCAACCCACGAACGGGGCCGGGCAACCTGCCCGACGGGCTGCACCAAGACCTTTAAAACCCCGCGCACCCCCTTCGAGGCGAACGCCATCGAGGGATGACAAGAAAAGCGCGATTCATCAGGGAGTGGACGATGAAGAAGCACAGCATATTTTTGGCGGGCGCCGGTATCGCCGCCCTCCTGACCGCGGCCCCCGCCTTCGCGCAGGACGCATCGGACGACGTCGCACAGGACGAGGCGCAGGCCGATGAGGGCGGCCTCACCGCGATCGTCGTCACCGCGACCAAGCGCGGCTCGGCACAGAATGTCCAGGACGTGCCGATCGCGGTCACCGCCTTCGGCAGCAACGAACTCGACAGCATCCACGCGCGCTCGATCGCCAGCGTCAGCTATGCGGTCCCCAACGCCTCGCTCGAAAGCGTCGGCACCACCCCGGGCTACGCCAATTTCTCGATCCGCGGCCTCGGCATCAACAGCTCGATCCCCTCGATCGACCCGACCGTCGGCGTGTTCGTCGACGGGGTCTATCTCGGCGTCAGCGCTGGCGTTCTGTTCGACACCTTCGACCTCGAGGGCGTCGAAGTGCTGCGCGGGCCGCAGGGTCTGCTCTTCGGGCGCAACGTCACCGGCGGCGCGGTCTTGCTGCGCACCACCACGCCCACCAACCGCTTCCGCCTCGATGCCAAGGCCGCGCTGTCGACCGGCCTCGAAAAGCGCGCGAGCATTTCGGTGTCGGGCCCGCTCGTCGGCGACGTGCTCAGCGGCAAGATCGCGGTCTATTACAACGACGACGCCGGCTGGTTCAAAAACGACTTCGACGGCAAGAAGCTCGGCGGCAGCGAAACGCTGATCGTCCGCCCTGCCCTGCGCTTCCAGCCCAACGACAGTTTCGACCTGATCCTGCGCTACGAACATGGCCGCATCCGCGGCGACGGCCCGGCGGTCACCAACCACGGCCTCTTCCCGCGCGACAGCTTCCGCGTGAACCAGAATTATGCGGGCTTCACCAGGACCGACTGGGATCAGGGCATCGCCGAGATCAACATCGACACCGCCTTCGGTGACGGCACGATCACCAACATCGCCGCGGTCCGCGCGCTCAGCAACGACAGCGGCGCCGACGTCGACGGCTCGCCCGTCACCAGCCTCCACTCGCGCAACAATATCGAGCAGTGGCAGATCAGCAACGAGCTGCGCTACGCGGGCACCTTCGGCGCCTTCGACGTGACGACCGGGCTCTTCTATTTCGACCAGGACATCAACTACGCCGAACAGCGCCTGCTCTCGGGCGGCGCGCTCACCGTTTCGGGCGGCGGGCGTCAGAAGCAGAAGACCGGCGGCGTCTTCGCGACAATCGACTGGAACATCACCGACATGCTGACGGTCAGCGTCGGCGCGCGCTATTCGGCCGAAGAAAAGGCCGTGCAGGTCCGCTCGATCGGCGTCGGCGGCTGCAACCTCGACACGCTGCGCTGTTCCTACGACTTCGTCGACAAGGACAATTGGAGCGGCTTCACCCCCCGCGTCGGCGTCCAGTTCAAGCCGACCGAGGACACCTTGCTGTACGCCTCCTTCGCACAGGGTTTCCGCAGCGGCGGCTACAACTTCCGCAACCTCAACCCCAATGTCGCGCCGGGTCCGTTCGACCAGGAAAAGCAGGACGCCTATGAAGTCGGGCTGAAGCAGGAATTCGGCAATGTCGCGCGGATCAATCTCGCCGGCTTCTACAACCGCATCAACGGCACCCAGCGCGAATTCCAGGCGCCCTTCGCGCCCTTCGGCAACTTCCAGATCATCACCAACGCCGCCGATGTGTCGATCAAGGGGCTCGAGGGCGAATTGCTGGTCAAGCCCGTCTCGGGCCTGACGATCGCCGGCCAGTTCGGCTACACCAAGGGCAAGTACGAAAAAATCCTGTTCGATCTCAACGCCGACGGCGTCATCAACGACCGCGATTTCGCCCTGAAATTGCCGCGCCTGTCGCCGTGGAGCTATGGCGGATCGATCACCTATGCCACCAATGTCGGCGGCGATTTCGATGCCGAAGCGCGTGTCGGTGCCAACCACCGCGATGCCGCCTTCTACAACGACCAGAACACCGGCCTGCTCCGCGCCGCGACGATGGTCGATGCCAGCCTCGCGGTCACCCATGGCCGGGTCAAAGTCTCGGTCTATGGCAACAATTTGCTCAACGAAGCGACCTTCGGCACCGAGGCACCTTTGCCCTTCTTCGCCGGTTCGACCTTCTCCCCGCTCAACAAGGGCAGGGTCTACGGGGTCGAAGTCGGCTACAAATTCTGATCTCTCTCCCACTGGAGCCCGCCCCAAAAGCGGGCTCCATTTTTATGGGTTCTCCTATGACCAAATCTCTTGAAGGGCACGTCGCGCTCGTCACCGGCGCATCGCGCGGCCTCGGCCGCGACATCGCGCTCAAGCTCGCCGCCAATGGCGCGGCCGTAGCGCTGCTCGACCGCAAGGCGCATTGGGCCGAAGACCTCGTCCAGCAAATCGAGGCCGATGGCGGCAAAGCCGTCGCGCTTGGCTGCGACGTCTCCGATCGCGACGCGCTGCATGAGGCGTTCGACAGCGCCGCGGCCGACCTCGGCGGCATCGACATCGTCGTCAACAACGCGATGTGGACCAAATATTCGCCGATCGACGGCATCGACGCCGAAAGCCTCGACAAGATGCTCGGGGTCGGCATCGCGGGCATTATCTGGGGTACCCAGGCCGCGGCGAAGCATATGCGGACGCGCAGCGGCGGGTCGATCGTCAACATCGCCTCGGTGTCGGCGCACATGGGGCTGCCCAATGCGATGGTCTACTGCGGGATCAAGGCGGCGGTCGAGGGCATGACGCGCTCGTCGGCGATCGAACTTGCCCCCTCGGCGATCCGCGTCAACGCCGTCGCCCCCTCGACCGTCGCGACCGAAGGCGTGCGCGCGATGCTCGACGACGCGACCTTCGCGGCGCGCGTCGCGAGCACGCCGCTCGGCCGTCTCGGCGAAACCTCGGACATCGCCGAGGCGGTGCTCTTCTTCGCCGACAGCACCCGCTCGGGCTTCGTCACCGGACAGTCGCTCCTCGTTGACGGCGGCATCTCGATCGCCTTGCGCTGAGGATATTACCGTAGCCCTGAGCCTGTCGAAGGGCGCTTCTCTGACAGGCGCCCTTCGACAGGCTCAGGGCTACGGTTCAAAACGCAGCTAAGCGTAAACCCCCTCGGCAATCCCCCGCGCATCGAGCCCGCGGATCGCCGTGATCCGCCCGGCATCGGGATGATCGGCGACCAGCCGATGCCCCGAATTGGCGATGCTCGTCAGGTACAGCGTGTCGAGGTTCGGCCCGCCGAACGCCGGGCACGATGGGAACGGCAGCGGCAGCGGGATCGAGCGCAGCAATTTACCCTGCGGCGAATAACAGGCCACCGCCTGCGCCAGCACCAGCGCCGCCCAGATCCGCCCCTCGCTATCGACCGTCGCGCCGTCGGGCCCCGATCCCTGCTCGCGGCAATCGACCAAATCCTCGCGCGGCCCGATCACCCCGCTTTCGACATCGTAGCGATAACGCCGCAAATGCCCGTCGAGGCTGTCGGCGAAATAGAGCGTCGCGCCATCAGGCGAGAAACTGATCGCATTGCCGATCGCCACCCCGCGCTCGATCTCCGCCCAGCCGCCGTCGGCATCGAGCCGGAACAGCGCCCCCGCGTCATCGTCATAACCCGTGCGCATCGAAGCCGTCAGGAAGCGGCCGTGACGGTCGGCCTTGCCGTCGTTGAGCCGCGTCGCGGGCGCCATTACCGGATGCGCGATCGCCTCCACGCCACCGCTTTCGGGATCGAACCGGTAAAAACCGTCCGCCAGCGCGGCGATCAGGCCGTCCGATGCCAGCCCGATGCTGCCGACCGGCTGTTCGAGCGTCCAGCGGCGCACATCGCCCCCTTCCGCATCGCTCGACAGGATTTCGGGCGCGATCGAATCGACCCAGTAAAGCCGTTCGCTGCGATGATCCCACAGCGGGCTTTCGCCCAGCCCGGCGACGCCGGCGGGCAACAGGTCGATGGCGACGGGCATGATCTTCTCCTCTTGTGACGGCAGAGGATAGCCGCTGCGCCGGACCGCGCGGCGCCGATCGGCCCGGCGCCGCCGCTTATTTCAGATGCGATTGTTCATTCGGCCGCGATAGCGAAATCCTCGCCCTCGTCGGCGGCATCGTCGCCGCGATAATCCTGCGGAAAGCGATGGTGGAATTCGGCGATCGTCTCGCGCATGATCTCGACGAACTCGGCGCGGCGCGGCGACAGCCTTTCGGTCGTGCCGCCGATCCCGATCACCAGCGGGATGCCATGGCTGCTGTTGCCCAGCGGCATCGCGATCGACGCGATCCCCGGCACCGGATGCTCGGGCCAGTAACAATAGCCCGTGTGGCGGATCCAGCGGATCCGGCTCATCACATCCTCCAGCGTGATCGCCTTGTCGGGATTGAGCTCATAATAGTTGGAATAGCGATAGATTTTGTCGATCTCGCGGTCGCGCATCCGGCTCATCAGCGCCATGCCCGCGGTCGCGTCGAGCATCAGCCGCATCTCGCCCGGATTGGGCGGGCGCTTGTGCGGATGGTCGGGGGTACGCATCGTCACATATTGGATGAACAGGTCGTTCTGCGTGACGAGGACGACGGTTTCCTCGGTCTTGCGGAACAGCTCGTCGATCAGCCAGTTATAGCCATTGCCATAGGCGACATGGCCGTAAAGCCAGCTGCCGAGCGAGGCGACCTGCAGCGTCGGCAGATAGGTCCGCGTCTTGCGATTATAGTTGAGATAGCCTTCGATCACCATGCTCTTGAGCAGGTTGGTCGTGCTCGACTGCGGATAGCCGAGCGCCGAATAAATCTCGTTGAGCCGTAACGGCTCGCGGCGGTCGCGGAACAGTTCGAGCACTTCAAAGGTGCGCGATGCCGATTTGACGGGTTTTCTCTTCATCTCTCCACCCCAACAACGACAGCGCTGAAGCCATCTGTGGCCGGTCAATCTGCCGCCTGCGGGCGGTCTCTGCTGCGCGCACGATAGCGACCCGCCTCCGCCGGACGGGCAAAAGCGTGACTTCGATCGGTCATATCACATATGTGATATCCGGTGAAGCTCAGGTAGTGTTCGGCGAACCCGCCAGATGCGCGGCGATCCGCGTCCCCCAGGCGGCGCGCAGCCGCGGCGGTCCGTCATGCGCCATCTGCTCGTCGATCTCGATGATCGCACCCGATATGGCCTCCGCCGTCTCGAGCGCGCGCGCGACCGGAATGACCTTGTCGTGGCGGCCATGGAGGATCAGCGTCGGCACGCGCAGCGCGCCGAGCGCGGGGCGCAGGTCGGGCGCCGCAAGGCTGGCAGCGAAATGGCGCGCGGTGCCGCCGCGATGCACGCCGTGGCGCCAGGCTGTCCGCGCCTCCTCGGCAACGCGCCCCGCGTCGAAATCCGCCACCATGCCGTTCGCCTGCGCGACGCCGAGCTGGCGCGCGACATAGGCATCCTCGTCGGGGATATGGTCGGCGGCAAGCCGGTCGAGCGCCGCATCGGGAACCGCGTCGGCCATCGACCGGCTCATCGCCATCACCAGCGACAGGCTGAGCACGCGCCCGGGCGTCTGCACCGCCAGTTGCTGCGCGACCAGCCCGCCGATCGAGCGTCCGACCAGATGCGCTGCACCGATCTTCTCGGCTTCCATCACCGCAAGCACATCGGCCACCATATCGGCGATGCCATAGGGCGGAGGCGCATCGCCCTGCCCCAGCGCCGCCGCCTTGATCGCGTGCAGGTCGGGCACATCGCCGGCCAGCGCGGTCGATCGCCCGGTATCGCGGCTGTCGATGCGGATCGGCACGAAACCCGCCGCGACGAGCGGCGCGCAAAAGCTATAGTCGAAATCGGTCGACGGACGCCCCGCCCCAGCCAGCAGGATGACGACCGGACCATCGCCCGCCGCCATGCGCTCATAATGGATGGTGGCGGCACCGTTCGTTGCGAAGGCCATGGCTGCTTCTCCTCGCTCGCCCGTCTGCGCGCCGCACGACACCTCGGCGAGCGCGATGCTCGCGCGGGGCGACAAATCAGCATGGGGATAATGGCCCTTCACCGCGCTCCCGCCCCGCCGTCTGGCCAGGCTGTGCCTAGAGTGGCGTCTGCGAAGAACGGGCAAAGCGCCCGCCATGGAGAGGCCGATGACCAGCGACACGATCACCCCCGACACGGCCCGCCCCGCGTCCATGCCCTATGGCGCGCTGTTCCTGTTGATGACGGTTTACGCCTTCAACATGCTCGACCGCCAGATCGTGACCATCCTCGTCGAGCCGATGAAGGCCGACCTCGGACTCGCCGACTGGCAGATCGGGATGATCAGCGGCCTCGCCTTCGCGCTCTTCTACACCCTGCTCGGCATCCCGCTCGCGCGCATCGCCGATCGCGGCAACCGCGTCGGCATGATCGCCATCGCGCTCGCGGTATGGAGCGGCTTCACCGCGCTCTGCGGCCTCGCGCGCAATTTCACCGAATTGCTGCTCGCACGCATCGGCGTCGGGGTCGGCGAAGCCGGCTGCACCCCGGCGGCGCACAGCCTGATCACCGACTATGTCCCGCGCGAACAACGCGGCCGCGCGCTCGCGCTCTATTCGCTGGGGGTGCCCGTCGGTTCGCTCGCGGGGCTCGTCCTCGGCGGCATCCTGCTCGCGACGCTGGGCTGGCGCGCCGCCTTCCTGATCGCCGGCGTGCCCGGCATCCTGCTCGCGCTCATCGTCTGGTTCACCCTCGACGAGCCGCGCAAGCGTGCGATCACGACACAAACAGCGGTCCCGCATATGCCGCTAAGCCAGGTGCTCGCAACCTTGCGCCGCCTGCCCAGCTTCTGGCTCATCTCCTTCGGCACCGCGATGGGGGCCTTCGGCTATTATGGCCAGGCCTCCTTCTTCGGCTCGCTCTACATGCGCACCCATGTCGCCGGCATCGATGCGATGGCGGCGGGCTGGGGCGTGCCGTCGACGGTCTTCCTCGGCCTCAGCCTCGGGCTGATCGTCGGGCTCGTCGGCATGGTCGGCACCTTCGTCGGCGGCCAGCTCGCCGACAGCGCGGCGAGGCGCGGGATCAGGGGCTATACGCTGGTGCCGTCGACCTCGCTCGTCATCGCGGCGCCGCTGTTCGCGGGCGCCGCGCTCTCCCCGACCGTGTCTTTGTCCTTCGCCTTTTTGAGCGGTGCGATCTTCGTCCACGCGCTCAACTATGGCTCGGTCTTCGCCTCGGTGCAGACGCTCGTCCCCGCACGCGTCCGCGCGATGGCGGCGGCGGTGCAATTGTTCGTCACCAACGCGATCGGCCTCGCCTTGGGGCCGCTGTTCGTCGGCATCGCGAGCGACCTGCTAGCCCCCTCGCTCGGCACCGAGCAAGGCCTGCGCGCCGCGATGGCGCTCGTCGCGCTGCCGCTCGCGGTCGGGTCGCTGCTGTTCTGGCTGGCGGGGCGCCGGATCGAGGCCGACGAGGCGAAGCAGGGCGCCTAGAATATTGATGACATTGGATTAATACACCTCGTCATTGCGAGCGCAGCGAAGCAATCCAGAGCGGATTACGCCACTCTGGATTGCCGCGTCGCTTCGTTCCTCGCAATGACGATTCAATCTCATGTCATCGCGCGCTAGCGCGTCATCTCCGCAAACCGCGCCTTGTGATAATCACGATCCCCATGCGCTAGGTCGAGCATCATCTGGCGGCGCAAATGATGGCTGACGATCAGTTCCTCGCTCGTCCCAACCCCGCCATGGAGTTGCACCGCCTGCTGCGCCACCGCGATACCGCATTGCGCGACGCGGACCTTGGCTGCCGCGATGAGCGACCTCGCGTCGCCCCCGCCCGCGAGCTGCGACGCCGCGACCATCATCAGCGCGCGCGCTTCCTCGCACGCGACGCTCATGTCGACGACCTTGTGCTGGACGACCTGGAAGCTGCCGATCGGCGCGCCGAACTGCTGGCGCGTGCGAACATAGTCGAGCGTCGCCTCGACCGCCGCCTCCATCGACCCCACCGCCTCGGCCAGATGCGCGACGATCGCAAGGTCGAGCGCCGCCTCGATCCGCTCCGCCGCTTCGCCGACCGCGCCGACCGGAATGCCCGCGACACCTTCGAGATCGAGGCTGCAATGGCGATGGCTGTCGACCGCGCGGAACCGCTGGACACTCAGCCCCTCGGCGCCGCGCGGGACGAGGAACAGGCCGACGCCGTCGCGCTCGCCCGAAGTTCCGGCGTTACGCGCCGACACCAGATACCAGTCGGCGTCGGCGCCATCCTCGACATGCGCCTTGGCCCCCGTCAGCCTGAAGCCATCGCCGTCAGCAACCACACGAGTCGAAATGGCCGCAATATCAAAGCCTTCTTCCTCGACCAGCGCCGCGGCGATGCGTACCTGCCCCGCCCCGACCTGCTCGAGCAGCGCCGCGCAATGCTCGCCCCCGCCCGCCAGCAGCGCCGCCGGCAGCACGCAATGGCTGACATAGGCATCGGTCATCAGGTGCCGACCGACAGCTTCCATGATCGCCATCACCTCGACCGGCCCGCCGCCGAGCCCACCGTCTTCCTCGGCGATCGGCAGCATCAGCCACCCCAGCTCGGCCATCTTGCCCCAACGCTGCGCGGCACCTTCGCCAACTTCCGCCAGCCGCTTCAACCGCTCGGCGGCATTCCATTCCTCCGCACCGAAGCGTTCGGCGCTGTCGCGCAGCATCTGCTGCTCGTCGTTAAAGGCGAACTGCATCGCTAATCTCCCTCAAAGCCCGAGCGCGCGGCGCGCGATGATGTTGCGCTGGATCTCGCTCGACCCGCCGTAGATGGTGGTGACACGCGCATAGAGCGCGCCTTTCAGTGCGAAGGGCATATCCTCGGGCAGCACGCTCGCATCGTCGAGCGCCGCGAAATGCTGCGCCTTCGGTCCCAGCGCCTCGACCCACAAAGCAGTCGCCTGCTGCGTCAGTTCGGACCAGCGCAGCTTGACCATCGATCCGCGCGGCCCGGAGTCGGCGCCCGCCGCGGCATCGGCCATCAGCCGCAACACCATCGCCTGCACAGCCAGTGCCTCGATCTCGACCTGCGCGAGCTTCGCCTTGAACTCGGGCTTGTCGATCAGCAGGCCGTGCGCGGTCTTGCGACGCGTCGCGGCCTCGCGCACCGCGCGCAGCGTCTGCGGCAGGAACATCGCGGTCGCCGCGGCGACCATGCGCTCGCGGTCGAGCAGCACCTTGCCGTAATTCCAGCCCATGCCCTCCTCGCCGACGACATTGGCGGCGGGAATGCGGACGTCGTCGAGGAACACCTCGTTGGTGTGATGCTTCTCATCGAGCGTGTGGATCGGACTCACCCGGATACCGGGCGTGTCCATGTCGACGAGCATCAGCGAAATGCCCTGCTGGCGCCGCCCCTCGTTCGACGTGCGCGCGAGCACGAACATGCGGTCGGCGACATGCGCATAGCTCGTCCACATCTTGTGTCCGTTGATCACATACTCATCGCCGTCGCGATCGGCACGCGTACGCAGCGCCGCAAGGTCCGACCCCGCCCCCGGCTCCGAATAGCCCTGGCACCACCAATCCTCGCCGCTGATGATCCGCGGCAGGTAGAAATCTTTCTGCGCCTCGCTGCCATAGGTGAAGATGATCGGCCCGATCAGTTCGAGCCCCTGGTGGAACTGCGCGGGCGCATCGGCCGCCGACGCCTCCGACCAGAAGATGTGAAGCTGCTGCGGCGTCCAGCCGGTGCCGCCATATCGCTTCGGCCAGGTCGGCGCACCCCAGCCGCGATCGGCGAGGCGGCGCTGATAGGCGACCAGATTTTCGGGCGACAGGCGCAGCCCGGCGCGCACGGTCTTTTTCCACTCTTCGGGAATCGAGTTCGCGAAAAACTCGCGTAGCTCCTGCTGAAACGCCCGGTCTGCGGGTGCCAGGTCCAGATTCATGATCGCATCTCCCATCGATTGCGACGGACCTAGCCGCAGCAACGCGCGGCTGGCGCGCTAGCGGGGCGGGATCGTGCGACTTTCCCAAATGTGATTGTCGAGGTGCGCCGGTCGCCGCGCTTCGCGCCGCTCGCGGTCTGGGCAATCGTCGCGGCAATCAAGGGATCGAAAGGGAGAGAGTTGATGAACGGCCTGATGCAGGCGCAGCAGCTGACGACGGCGATGCTGATCCGCCATGCGGCGACCAACCATCCGCAGCGTGAAATTGTCTCGCGCGGCGCCGATGGCGCGCTCGCCCGCTCGAACTGGCGGACGGTCGAACGCCACGCGCGCCACATCGCGGCGGGCCTTGCCGACCTCGGCCTCAAGCCCGGCGACCGGGTCGCGACGCTGGCATGGAACCGCCTGCCGCATCTCGAACTCTATTATGGCGTCAGCGGCGCGGGGATGGTTCTCCACACCGTCAACCCGCGCCTCTTCCCCGAGCAGATTCGTTACATCATCGACCATGGCGGCGCCCGCATCCTGTGCGTCGACGCCGACCTGCTGCCGATCATCGAACCGCTTCTCGCCGACCTGCCGAAGATCGAACGCGTAATCGTCCTCGCCGATCAGGCCGACATGCCCGAAACGCGCATCGCCGATCCGATATCCTATCAGAGCCTGATCGGTGGCCCGAGCGCGATCGCCGCATGGCCCGATATCGACGAGAACAGCGCCAGCGCGCTTTGCTATACCAGCGGGACGACGGGCAACCCGAAGGGCGTCCTCTACAGTCACCGCTCGACCGTGCTTCACGCGATGAGCGCGCTCGCGAACGACAGCATGTCACTCGGCGCCGCGGACTCGATCCTCGTCGTCACCCCGCTCTTCCACGTCAACGCGTGGGGTATCCCCTATTCGGCCGCGATGGCGGGGTCGAAGCTGGTCCTGCCCGGATCGGCGCTCGATCCCGTCTCGCTCTATGAGCTGATGCGCGACGAAGGCGTGACCTTCTCGCTCGGCGTGCCGACGATCTGGTTCGCCTTTCTCGACCATCTCGAACGCGAACGCGCGATCGAGGATCGGCAGGCGCTCAAGCTCGACCGCATCTTCACCGGCGGTGCCGCCACCCCGCGCTCGCTGATCGAACGCTTCCGCAGCCTGCTCGGGGTCGAGACGATGCAGGCGTGGGGGATGACCGAAACCAGCCCGGTCGCGACCGTGTGCCGCCCGCTCGCGCACCATGCCGACCTGTCCGACGCCGACCAGATCGACCTCCGCGCGCTGCAGGGCCGCTCGGTCTTCGGGGTGGAATTGCGGATCGAGGACGAGGATGGCCACGAACTGCCGCGCGATGGCGAAGCCGCGGGACTGCTCAAGGTCCGTGGTCCGTGGGTGCTCAATGCCTATCACGGCCAGCCGGCGGGCAGCGCGCTCGACGCAGGCGGCTGGTTCGACACCGGCGACGTCGCGAAGATCGATCCCGACGGTTTCCTCCAGATCACCGACCGCGCCAAGGACGTCATCAAGTCGGGCGGCGAATGGATCAGTTCGATCGATCTCGAAAATGCCGCCGTCGCGCATCCGAAAGTCGCCGAGGCGGCGGTGATCGGCGTCGCGCATCCCAAATGGCAGGAACGCCCGCTATTGCTGGTCCAACTCCACCCCGGCGAAACCTGCACGAAGGAAGAGGTCATGGAGCATCTCGCCGACAAGGTCGCGCGCTGGTGGCTACCCGACGACGTAATTTTCGTCGAGGAATTGCCGCACACCGCGACGGGCAAGCTGCTCAAGACCGAACTCCGCAAGCGCCACGGCGATCATTTCGCCGCGGCAGCGGACGCGGTCAGCTGATCGCGAAGACGTGATACATCGGGCCGTCGTCGGTGCGCATGCCATTGGCGACGGCGACGGTCCGGTTGAGCCAGTCATAATCGGGGTGGCCGGTGACGAAGCGCGGCGTCGTGCGCAGATAGAGATCCTCATAAGGCCCCGGCTCGCGCCGCGCGAAACGCCCGGCCGCCTCGGGCGAGGTCGGCGCCATCAGCCCGGTATACTGCATCGCGATCCGCGCGCCGTCGTCGGTTTCCAGCGATGTGCGCACATCGATGATCATCGTGCCGTCACCGCGCCAGGTCACCCAGTCGGCGCCATCGGGCATCACCCGCCCGCGCAGGCGCGGCCCTTCGAACGTGCCTCCGTGGACCGGGAAAATCCCCATCCGGCCCTCGCCGCCGATCGGCTGCGCTTTGTCATAAGCGACGTTCAGTCGCATCACGAACAGCGGCTCCCACGCCAGTGTTTCGATCCCCATCATGCCTCTCCCTTCGCGGTGGTACCGAACAGCGCGTAGACCGGATCGGCAGGCCAGCGCCTGCCGACCGACTTGCGATGCGCGAACCGTTCGGCCTCGCTCTTGTCGGGCGCCGGGCGTTCGTCGACCCAGTCGAAGACGACCACGCGGTCGGCGACCCGCCATTCGCCCGCGCGTTTCTCGAAGCGATCGACATAGCGCCCCGCCATGTAAAGCTCGACCAACGCGCCTTCGCCGCCCGGCTGGCGCTGCAACGCGGTGAAATAGCTTTCGACCGCCGCCTCGTCGCCGCGCAGCTCGATCAATATATTGTGGATCTGGTGAATGCCGCGCTCGATCGACGGCAGCGCCTGCATCGCCCAGTCGACAAAGCCGTCGGTGGTACCATTATAGGCGCCATGATCGTCGGTGCCCCCGGGCCAACAGGCCGACCGCAACATCGCCTCGTCGCACCGGTCGATCCCGCGGCAATAGCGAAACAGGCAATCGCGGATCATCTCGCGATCCCAAAGCGCGGCAATCGTCTGCGCCGACATGTCCATCTCCTCTTCGCGCCAATCGGGCGCCTTGCGCCCCAAAGGCCGACGCTAGACGCCGGCGCCGCGCCCGGCGAACATCGCTCCCCGCCGTGCGCGATTATCGCGTGGATGATGGACCGAAACCGGCAGGCCGATGATCCTCCCCGAAAGGTCGTTGGACAAATGCCCTTCGCGTTGTTATCGATGTCATAGGAAGGATATTCGATGCTCGATTCCGATATTGCCGCCTTCGCCGGTCCGCCGCAGGAGATGCCGCCGCTCACGCCCGAACTGATTCCGCTGCTTCGCGCGAACATGGCGATGATGGCGGCGGCGATGCCGGGGGCTGATATCGATCGGGTCGAGGATTTCGACGCCGACGGCGTTCCGGTTCGTCTCTACCGCCCCGCTTCCGACCGCCCCTTGCCGCTCCTCGTCTTTCTCCACGGCGGCGGCTGGATGTTCGGCGACCTCGATACGCATGACGCCATGACCCGTCACCTCGCCGCGGCGAGCGGCTGCGCGGTCCTCGGCGTCGGTTATCGCCTCGCGCCCGAGCATAAATTTCCGGCCGGGCTCGACGATGCGATGACCGCCTTCGACTGGGCGCGCCGATCGGCGGACGACCTCGGCTGCGATCCGGCTCGCATCGCGCTCGGCGGCGAAAGCGCCGGCGGCAACCTGACCGCCGCGGCGACCCTGCGGCTCCGCGACGATGGCAAACCGCAACCGCTGTTCCAGCTGCTCATCCACCCCGCGACCGATATGAGCTTTTCCCTGCCATCGTTCGCCGAAGTCGCCGCTCCGGGGCTGTCGAAACCCTATCTCGATGCGTGCCGCGAATATTATCTGGGCGATACGCCGGAATCCGATCCGCTCGTCTCGCCGCTGCTGGCCACCAACCATACGGGCCTCGCGCCCGCGATCGTCCTCACCGCGTCCGAAGACCCGCTGCGCGACGACGGCGAATATTATGCCGCGGCGCTGGTCCGGAGCGGGGTCGAAACGCTCGCCTGCCGCCTTCCCGGCCTGCCGCACGGCTTTCAGTTCCTCCCCATCACCATCGCGGCGGTCGCGGCCGCCAATGACTTGATCGGAGGGCTGGTCCGCCGCTACTTCGCCTGTAGATAGGGGCCGGGTTTAAGGGGACGTGCAGCGATGAGCAGAATCGGCAAGGGCGAACGACCGACCATGGAAAGGGTCGCGGCGCTGGCCGGTGTCTCGAAGATCACCGTGTCGCGCGCGCTGCGCGGCAGCGACCTCGTCCGTCCCGAGGTGCGCGAACGCATTGCAGAGGTGGCGAAGCAGGTCGGCTATCGCATGAACGTCGCGGCGCGCAGCCTGCGGACGCGCGAAACGCGGACGATCGCGGTGGTGATCGATCATCGCGATCCCGACCACCAGTCGCACACCGATCCGCTGATCCTCGCGATCATCGGCGGGCTGCTCGAGGCGCTGACGCCCGCGGGCTATTCGATCCTGCTGACGACGAACGATCATTTCCTGTCGTCGAACGCGGTCGGCGCCGACGGCGCGGTGATGCTGGGTCAGGGCGAAGGCGCGCAGCGGGTGACCGAGGTCGCCGCGATGAACCTGCCGATCGTCGCCTGGGGCGAGCCGGTGCCTGGCGTCGGCATCAAGGTCGTGGGCAGCGACAACCGCATGGGCGGCAAGCTCGCCGCCGAGCATCTCGTCGCACGCGGCGCATCGCGCCTGCTGTTCCTCGGCGACATGCAGCATCCCGAGATCGCCGCCCGCCTCGAAGGCTTTCGCGAGGCGCTGGCGGCCAGCGAAGCGCGGCTGGTCGGTGCGCTGCCCTGCCCATTCACCCCCGAAGGCGCGGCCGATGTCGTCCGCCGCGCGCTCGACGACGGAACCGCCTTCGACGCCATTTTCGCCGCGAGCGACTTCATCGCCGCCGGCGCGTGCGACGCGCTGCTGGCGCACGGCACGAGGGTGCCGGGCGACGTCGCGATCGTCGGGTTCGACGATGCGCCGATCGCCAGCGTCCACCGCCCGTCGATCAGTTCGATCCGGCAGGACGGCGCCGCCGCAGGCCGCACCCTCGGCGCGGCGATCGTCGCGCTGATCGAGGGAAATACGGGCACGACCGCGCATGCGCTTCCCGTCGAACTCGTCGCGCGCGAAACGAGCCGCTGACGTCTCAGCCGAGATATTTGCGGAAGAAGCCGGCGACGATCTTATAGGTCTCGACCGATTCGGGCAGGTCGACGTCCATATGATGCGCGTGCCACAGGCCGTCGAACAGGACGAAACTGGCGTCGACGCCCGCCGCGAGCAG
This sequence comes from Sphingopyxis sp. Root1497, assembly GCF_001427085.1. Lineage (NCBI taxonomy): Bacteria > Pseudomonadati > Pseudomonadota > Alphaproteobacteria > Sphingomonadales > Sphingopyxidaceae > Sphingopyxis > Sphingopyxis sp. Root1497. The sequence goes on along the minus strand of NZ_LMGF01000005.1, from coordinate 848,607 downwards.
ACGGCGGTGCATGACCGACACCGCGCTCGCCGCAAAATCCCGCGTCGCCGAGATCAGCAGGCTCGGCGGGAAATGCGCGAGCAGGTCGGGGTGCCCGGCCGCCAGCACCAGCGGGTCCGAAAGGTCGGCGCCCGAGAAATATGGCAGGTCTTCGATCTTCGGGATCGCACCCGAGCGGACGCGCGGATCGAACAAGGCCTGCGCCAGCGCCGCATCGCCCGCAAAGGGGACCGGCGCGCCATGGAACAGCCCGATGGCGCCGGGAGGCGGCAGGCCCTGATCGAGACAATGCGCCACCGCCTGCGTCGTCAGCACCGCGCCCGCCGAACAGCCATAGAAGCCGATGCTCGCCGGATCGACCGTTTCGGTCACCGCGCGATAGACCGCGACGATATCGTCGACCGCGGCGGGATAGACATGGTCGGGCGCGAGGCGGTAATCGATCGCGAGCACGCGCATGCCCGATGCTGCCGCGATCGGCACCGCCTCAAGCAGCGCCCCCGGTCCCTCGCCCCACATGAACGCGCCGCCGTGCAGGCAGAGCAGCACCGGCGATTCGGAGGCGCCGCCCGACGGCACGACGTCATAAACCTTCACCCCGGCGATCTCGCGCTCGGCAATATCGACGGCATATCTGGCCGTCGCCTTGTCGAGCAGGCGCTGATTATAGGCGGCAAAATAGGGACGCGCTTCCGACAGGTCCGCCGGGGTCGCGGATTCGGTCAGGAAAGCGGCGAACCGCGCTTGCGCTTCCTTGCTGACCCACGGGCCGAATTGCTCGATATCGCTCATGACGTCCTCATCCTGTTATCGATATCAGCTATCGACTTGCCCTATTGATAGCGCGCCGGCGGCTTGAAGCAAGCGCTATTGACATCGATATCATTTTCCTTCATCCGCTGTCTCGACCGGATGAATCCGGCTATCCTTTGGGAGGGAAGAGATGATGTCGATGCGTTCCGCCTTTCTTGTCGCACTGGCTTGCAGCGCCAGCTTGCTGCCTGCCGCCGTGTTCGCGCAGACCGAGGCGGCCCCCGCCGACCAGCCGGACACGTCGGCCGAAGACGGTCGCGGCCTCAACGACATCATCGTCACCGCGCGGCGCCGCGAAGAAAAGCTGCAGGACGTGCCGATCGCCGTCACCGCCTTTACCGACGAAGCGCTCGAGCAAAAAGGGGTCACCGACCGCACCTCGCTCGCCGACAACACGCCTTCGCTGTTCACGATCAGCGGCGGCTACCCGCGCGAGTTCGCCTATTTTGCGCTGCGCGGCCAGGGGCCGGCGTTCGGCTCGACCCCCGGCGTGGTCAATTATTTCGCCGAGGTCCCGAACAGCGTCAACGTCGACGGCCGCGTCGGCACCTATTTCGACCTCGCCAACATCCAGGTGCTCGCGGGGCCGCAGGGTACGTTGTTCGGCAAGAATGCGACGGGCGGCAACATCTTGTTCGAACCGGTCAAGCCGCAGGACGAGTTCGAGGGTTATGTCCGCGTCCAGCTCGGCAATTATGACGACCGCCGGATCGAGGGCGCGCTCAACACGCCGATCGTTCCCGACCGCGTGCTGCTGCGCATCGCGGGCGAGGTCGGCCGCCGCGACGGCTATACCAAGGACGTCGGCCCGTTCTTCGCGGGCAAGGATTACGACAATCTCGCCTATGAAAGCTTCCGCTTCGGCCTGACCCTGCGCCCGACCGACAATGTCGAACTCTATACGATGCTGCGCTATTATCATTCGGACAATAATGGCGGCGGCACCGTGCTCGGCGCGTACAACCCGGCGGCGGGTTTCGACGCCACGCCGCTGGGGTTGGGCTTCCTGCCGGTGGCGGCCTTCTATCCGGGCGTGCTGACCGCGGTCGCCGAACAGCAGGCGCGCGGTCCGCGCCGTGTCTCCTATGACCTCGACCAATTCTCGGAGACGAAATATTGGCAGGTCATCAACCAGGTATCGGTCCAGCTGACCGACACCATCAAGCTGCGCAACATCATCAGCTATTCGGAGCTGCGCACGATCTACGGCTATGATTATGACGCGATGCCCTTCCCGATCGCCGGGCAGCGCGGGCGCATCCCGACCGTCGCACCCAATTTCTTCACCGAGGAACTGCAGCTGCAGGGCACTTTGTTCGACGATGCGGTCGATTTCTCGATCGGCGGCTATCTCGATCGCCAGAGCTGGAGCGATCCAGCAGGGATCGAGCAATATTTCTTCTTCCCGCTCGGCACTTTGGTCCCGACGATCTCGGGCTTCTTCACCCAGACGAACAAGAGCGAGGCGGTCTTCGGGCAGGCGACCGTCGACCTCGGCAAGCTGTCCCCCGCGCTGACCGGACTCAGCGTCACCGGCGGGCTGCGCTACACCTGGGAGCATAGCTTCACCTCGCAGACGATCGGTGGCCCGCCGGCGGTCTCGGGGTCGGTCGACAGCGATTATCCGAGCTACACCGCGACCCTCGACTATGATGTGACACCCGGCGTCCATGTCTATGTCACCGCGCGCGACGCGTATAAGTCGGGCGGCGTCAACGGCCCGGTGCCGATCGGGTCGGCATTCCGCACCTATGCACCCGAACGCCTCTCCGACATCGAGGTCGGGCTGAAATCGCAATTCTCGCTCGGCGACTTCGACGTTCGCGCCAATGTCGCTGCCTATCGCGGCATCTACGACAATATCCAGCGCACCACCGCGGAGGCGGTGCAGACGCCCGCGGGCACCGTGCTGCTCAACGTCACCCGCAGCGCGGCGAAGGGCAAGATTCAGGGGGGCGAATTGAACATCGCGGTCATGCCGGTGCAGGGGCTGACGCTCAACGGCAGCTATTCCTACATCGACGCACGCTACACCGAAGTGGCGGATGCGAGCGCGGGGGCGATCCTGAACGGCGCGCCCTTCCCCTACACCCCCAAGCATAAATTCTCGGTCGGCGGCTCGTACGAGACCTCGCTCGGCAGCGTGGGCGACCTGGTGCTCGCGGCCAATTATGTGCGTCAGACCAAGGTTTCGACCGCGCAGACCAACAGCAGCTTCTACAATTTCCTGCCCGCTTATGGCCTGCTCAACGGCAGCATCGGGCTGAAGGACGTCGGCGGGCGGCCGATCGACCTCAGCTTCTTCGTCAACAACCTCACCAACGAGGCAAAGCCGGTCGGGGTGCTCGACCAATATGCGCAATCGTCGGGCATGGTCGGGCTGACCTATAGCGAACCGCGCATGTACGGGGTGCGGATCGGCTATCGGTTCGGGAACTGATCCGATGGCAGACCGCCCCGTGCAACCACCCTTCGCGCCGACCGTCAGCGAAGAAGCCCGCGCCACCATGGCGCCGTTGCTGGCGGCCGGCTCGGCACCCGAGATGACCGCGACGCTGATGCGCAACGCGATCACGCGCAAGGCGGTGCGCGCCGCCGCCGCCAATCATCTGAGGCCGCTGAACAAGAGCCGCGCCAGGCGGTTCGACGTCGAGGTGAGCAAGGACAAGATCGCGGGCGTGCCGGTCAAGCTCGTCCGGCGCCGGGCAAGCGATGCGGCCGCGGACCAGCGGCTGCTGATCAACTTCCACGGCGGCGGCTTCATGGTCGATTCGGGGTCGGAGACCGAGACGATCCCCATCGCCGGGCTGACCGGGATATCGGTCGTCACGGTGATGTACCGCATGGCGCCCGAACACCCCTTCCCCGCCGCGGTCGACGATGCGCTCGCCGTCTACACCGACGCTCTCTCGCAGCGACCGGCGACCGCGATCGGTATTTACGGCACCTCCGCCGGCGCCGTTCTGACGGGACAGCTTCTGGCACGGATCAAGGCCGAAGGCCTGCCGATGCCCGCGGCGGCGGGCGTCTTTTCCGGGTCGGCGGACCTCGCGCTGGTCAGCGATTGCGAAGCCTTTCTGCCGTCGATCATGGGCGCACGGACCGCGCCCGACACGTTGGCCGATTACAGCGCCGGGACCGAGCGCACCGACCCTTTGCTGTCGCCGCTCTATGGCGACCTGTCGGGCCTGCCGCCGACGCTGTTGATGACCAGCACCCGCGACCAGTTGCTGAGTCAAACGGTGCGCTTCCATCTCGCGCTGCGCAAGGCCGGGGTCGATGCCGACCTGATGGTCTATGAGGGCATGCTCCATGCCTTCTGGGCTTATATGGAGTGCCCCGAAACCGACGACGCGCTCGCGGCGCAGGCCGCCTTCTTCAGCCGCCATCTGGTCCGCTGACCCTTGATCCGATCGCCCATGCGCCCCGACCCCAGTCCCGCCGACCTGTTCGGCCCGCTCCTCGCCAAGGTGCAGGAGCGCGCGATCCTGCCCGACGGCAAGACCTTCGTCGACGCGCTGCCGAAGCGGCCAGTCGCCGAGATCATGCGCGATTTCGCCGGCCTGGCGCCGGGCGACGACGCGCTGCGCGCCTTTATCGCGGACAATTTCGACCTGCCCGCGACGACCGAAACCGCGGGACGCACGGCGTCCGCCCAACCCGTCCGCGCGCGGATCGGCGCGATGTGGAAAGAACTGGCGCGCGCACCCGATGACCTTGTCACAGGCGGGTCGGCACTGCCCGTCCAGCACCGGCACGTCGTACCGGGCGGACGCTTCCGCGAAATCTATTATTGGGACAGCTTCTTTACCATGCTCGGCCTCGTCCGCGACGGCGAGCTCGAACTCGCCAACGGCATCGTCGACGCGATGACCGACCTGATCGAGGCGCATGGCCATGTCCCCAACGGGACGCGGACCTATTATCTCGGCCGGTCGCAGCCGCCGCTGTTTCACATGATGGTCGAACTGCTCGACGACCGCCGTCCCGACGTCGCCGCGCGGCGATTGTCGGCGATGAAGCGCGAACATGGCTGGTGGATGGCCGGCACCGACGAACTGGCGCCCGGTCGGTGCGCGGCGCGCGGCGCGCGGCTGGCGGACGGGCGGCTGCTCAACCGCTATTGGGATCCGCGCGACACACCGCGCGACGAAAGCTGGCGCGAAGATGTCGCGACCGCCGCAAAAAGCGGCCGCCCTGCCGGAGAGGTCTACCGCGACCTGCGCGCCGGGGCCGAAAGCGGCTGGGATTTCTCGTCGCGCTGGCTGGGCGACGGCACGCTCGCGTCGATCCGGACGACGGCGATCGCCCCGGTCGACCTCAACGCCTTTCTGTTCGGTCTCGAAACCGCGATCGCCGCGAGCCCGGACGCCGAGGCCGGTCGCTACGCCCGACTGGCGGAGCAGCGGCGCGACGCGATGAACCGCCACTTGTGGGACGCCGAGGGCGGCTATTTCGCCGACCATGACATCGACAGCGGCGCATTGCGCACGCCGCTCACCGCCGCCGCGCTCGCCCCGCTCGCCGTCGGTGCCGCGACGCAGGAGCAAGCCGACAGCACCGCCCGCGTGGTCGCAAGCCACCTTCTCGCGCCCGGCGGCCTGCGCACGACGCTCGTCGAGACCGGCGAGCAATGGGACCGCCCGAACGGCTGGGCGCCGCTGCAATGGATCGGCGTGGCGGGGCTGAAACGCTATGGCCATGACGCGCTGGCGCTCGACATCGCCAGCCGCTGGGTCGACACAGTCGGCGCGACCTTCGCCCGCACCGGCTTGCTGTTCGAGAAATATGACATCGAAGCCGCCACCGTCGGCAGCGGCGGCGAATATGAGGCGCAGATCGGTTTTGGCTGGACGAACGGCGTGACAGCCGATTTTATCGACGGCTACGCGCTCCTGCCCTCCGGCAAGTGACGCGCTGCGGGAGAGAAATGACGATGTTGCCCGGCCTGATGCAGGATGCCCCGCTGCAGATCAGCGCGATCCTGACCCACGCCGCCCGCGCCCACGGCGCGCGCGCGATCGTCTCAAAGTGCGTCGACGAACCCTTGTGGCGCTACGACTGGGCCGGCTGCGAGCGGCGGTCTCGGCAGGCGGCACAGATGCTCGGCACGCTCGGCATCGCCGGGGGCGACCGCGTCTCGTCGCTGGCGTGGAACACCCACCGGCACCTCGAGCTTTTCTATGCCGTCCCCGGCATCGGCGCGGTGCTCCATACGGCGAATCCGCGGCTCAGCGACGAGCAGATCGCCTTCACGATCAACCATGCGGGCAGCCGCATACTATTCTTCGAGGCGAATCTCGTCGACCTCGTCGACCGGCTGAAACCTTTGCTTCCCGCCATCGAGCATTTCGTGCTGCTGGCCGACGCCTATGAAAATCTGATCGCCGCCGAGAATGGCGATTTCGACTGGCCGCGCTTCGACGAAAAGGCCGCGGCCTTTCTCTGCTATACCTCGGGCACCACCGGCGATCCCAAGGGCGTGCTCTACAGCCATCGCTCGATCGTGTTGCACGCGATGGCGGCGGGGCTGAGCAGCGCCTTCGGGTTCAGCGCCTTCGATACGATCATGCCCTGTTCGTCGATGTATCATGCGACCGCCTGGGGCCTGCCCTTCACCGCCGCGATCAACGGCTGCAAGCTCGTGCTCCCATGCGACCGGATGGACGGCGCCAGCCTCGCCGAACTGATCGCCGGCGAGGGCGTGACCTTCTCGGGCGGCGTCCCGACGATCTGGACGATGTATCTCGCGCATCTCGAGGCCAGCGGCCAGGGCGTCGGCGATTTGAAGCGCCTCGTCATCGGCGGATCGGCGGTACCGCGCGCGATGGCCGAGACCTTCCGCGAAACATATGGCGTCACCGTGCTCCAGATCTGGGGCATGACCGAGACCAACCCGCTCGGCGTGATCTCGACCCCGACCCCGCTGCTGGCGGCCGAGGGCGAGGACTATGCGACCGAAACCATCCTGACGCGGCAGGGCCGGATGCAGTTCGGCATCGAGCTGCGCATCATCGACGACGACGGCCTGCCGCTGCCGTGGGACGGCGAGCAGGCCGGCGCGCTGCAGGTGCGCGGGCCGTGGGTCGTCGATCGCTATTATCCCGACTTGCCCGCCGCCCATGCCGACGGCTGGTTCGACACCGGCGATATCGGCACGATCGACCGCTTCGGCTTCCTGCGCCTGACCGACCGCGCCAAGGACGTCATCAAATCGGGCGGCGAATGGATCAGTTCGATCGACCTGGAGAATGCCGCGGTCGGCTGTCCCGGCGTCCGCATCGCCGCGGTCGTCGGCGTGCATCATCCGAAGTGGGAGGAACGACCGTTGCTCGTCATCGAGCCGCACGACGGTGAGCGGGTCACCGCCGCGCAAATCCGCACCCATCTCGAAAGCCGCGTGGTGCGCTGGTGGATGCCCGACGATATCCTGTTCGACACCGTCCCGCTCACCGCGACGGGCAAGATCGACAAAAAGACGCTGCGCGACCGCTACCGCGATCATCTCGCCGCCGGTGGCTGATCATTTCGCCGGCACGTCGAGCCTATCCTTCAAAAACCGCGCAACCAGCTCGTTCGCCTGATCGCTCTCGGGCGCCGCCATATAGGCCCAGAAGGCGTGCGGCAGCCCGTCGAACACCACCAGCCGCGCGTCGACGCCCTTTTCGGTCAGCGCCCGCGCGAAGATCGCTGTCGGGCTCAGCAAGAAATCGCGCGAACTGGTGAGCAACAGCGTCGGCGGAAATTTCGACACGTCGCCGCGGATCGGCGACAGGATCGGGTCGGTCATCGCCGTCGTGCCCGCATAGGCCGCGACCCAGTCGAACCCCGGGCCCGGCATCCAGCTTTCGGAATCGCCGCGCACCCCCAGGTCCGCGCTGCCCGAGAGAAAGCCGAGCGCCGCCGGCATCGGCCGGCCGCTGCTCGCGAGCTTCGCGACGAGTTGCCCCGACAGGACCGCGCCCGCCGACGTCCCGAACACGGCGATTTGCTTCGCGCCCCGCTCCTTCTCAAGCGCCTGATACACCGCTAGCGCATCGTCGAGCGCTGCCGGATAGGGGTTCTCGGGCGCCAGGCGATAGAGCACCGCGACGACCGGCAGACCCGTGCGCGCGGCAATCGGGATCGTCTCGGTCAGCGATCCCGAATCGATCGCAAAACCGCCGCCGTGCAGGTTGAGCAGCACCGGCCCCTTGCCGAGCGCGCTCACTCCCTTGGGATAGATAATGCGCACCCGCACCCCGGCGATCGTCGCTTCCTCGACCCTCACCTCGTACCGCTTCTGAAGCGCGGCCCCCATGCTCGCCTGCATCGCACCGATGAAAGCGCGGATGTCGGGGAGCGGCGGCAGCGGATCGGGCATCGCCTGCGCCGCCGCGGCGGCGGCCGCCGCCTTGCCTTCGGGGCTCAATGTGTCGGGCAGCGGCCAGTTCTGCAGGCCCAGCGTCGGCAGAGCGGCGGGCGCGACCTGCGCGGCGACGGGAGTCGGCATCGCGCTGGTCAACAGTGCGGCGAGAAGGATCGTTATGCGGCGCTTCATCATTCGGCTCCCGATACGGACATGGCGTCCTGATTGGGGTGGGTGTCGATGGCCCTGCGCCCCGGCCAGGCGCAGAGCGCGCCGAGCAGCGCGAGCACCGACATGGCCAGATAGGCGACCGCCAGACCCTGGTTCCACAGCAGCCCCGACCCGACCATGGCGACCGCGAGAACCGCGCCGAGCAGGACCGCGTTCATCCCCTGTGCGGTGGCGGTAAGATGGCTGGGTACCCGGCGCGCGATCACCAGCATGATCCCCAGGATCGTCCCGGTCGCGGTGATGCCGTTGAGAAGCTGCCCCACGACCAGAACCGGCAGGCCCGGACTGGTCGCCATGATCGCCCAGCGCAGCGCGCCGGCAATCGCCCCCGCCACGATCAGCAGGCGCGGGTCGCGGTTGCCGAGCAGCTTCGCGCCGAACCAGAAGGCGCCGATCTCGGCCGCGACCGCCAGCGCTTGCAACAGGCCGATCACCGTCGTCGAAATACCCTGCGCTTCCCACTGAATCGCACCAAAGCTCGTCAGGACGCCGTGGCTGCCCATGATCAGCGACGCCGCGACCATCGCGAGAATCAGGCCCCCGTCGCCGATCAGGTCGCGCCAGCGCCCGCCGACCGCCGCATCGACGGCGGCCAGCTTGCGGTCCGCGGGCAGCAGGACCGCGACGATCGCCGGCGCGATCAGCAGTGTCGCGACCATCAACGGCAACATCTTGAGGCCGAACATACTGATCGCCCAGCCGGCGGCGGCGTTCGACACCACCACCGCGATCGATCCCCAGACGCGCAATCGCCCGAAATCGAGCGACCGGCTGCGCACCGCCATCACCGCATAGGCGTCGGTGAGGACCGGAATCTGGTCCCACATGATCGAAAAGACGATGACGATGACGATACGCCCGGCATGATCGGGCTCGCCGAGCAGCAACAGGATGATCGCCGCCGAGGCGAGCGAGGTATAAGCGATCGCATTGCGCACCCATCCGCGCCGCCCGACGAAGGCCGCAAAGGGCGCGACGGTCAGCAGCCGCAGGATCATCGGGATCGCCAGCAGCACGCCGATTTCCTCGGCCGAGGCACCGGTGGATTTCAACCACAACGGCAGGAAGGCGAAAAAGCCATAATGGACATAGAGCGCGAGATAGAGACCCGACACGCCGAACCCGAGCCGGCCCGGATCGGCGCCGCCGGAAGCCGTTCGCGGCGACGCGCTGCCCTGTGTCGAATCCATCGCTCTCTCCCGTTATGGGCCGCGCATAATCAAAATTGATATCGATGTCATTCAAATTCGCATCGAACGAAAGGCATCACGCCTCGCAGTCCGCGCGAAGCGGGGCGGGGAAGCTATTCTGAGGGAGGATGGTGGCAGGGCTTGTATCGAACGCAGAAATTAGCGTCTAATTTAACAATAGGTTAGGTCGTCAAGAGGGCTTAATTCCCCCACACTTTCCCCCACACTTTCGTTCATTAGGCGAAAAGATTCGAACGACCGTATTCAGAAGCGCATCCATTTTCGTGGAAAAACTCGTCTCGATCAACCCCCGTTTCGAATGAGAGAACACTCGCTCGTCTGATCAATGCAAACGATGAGAATGAGCCGGAGCGGTCACAGCATTGCTCCGGCCGGAACACCGTCGAGGAGTGGGCAGCGACAGCCTGCGATTGATTTCTGCTGGGGAGTGTTGCGGCGACCATTCGGGCAGATCCGAGAGTTGCGGCCACCGCGCATACCGGATGATGCGCCGTATGGAGACAGTCGGGCAGCGCTTGTCGCGCGGGTGCCGAGACGCTGTTTGAGTGCGGCTTGGCAATGGCCGAGCCTTATCGTCAATCCAATCAACTATCCACGCGGGTGAGAAGGCGCGCGGCAACCCATTCTCAGGTGTCGGCTCGGTAAGAAGGTGGGTCCTCAATCCATTCATCAAGCTGCGATTCACGCCAGCCGACCGAGCTTTTGCTCAGACGGATTTGCTTCGGGAAAGTCCCTTCAGCGATTTTCTCGTAGATCGTCGATCGCGACAGTCCCGTTCGCGAAATAACCGTCGGGAGGCGTACGAGTCTGTCCGTTCCTCCGCTCATGCTTTCCTCCGACGTTGCTTGCTGAACTCCCGATCACTTCCGATGAACCGTTCCACCATCGGCGCGATTAATTTTTCGGGCGCGAGCGGGGTCGCCAACCCGGTCAATTTTGCGTGGATGGCCGCATAGTCCGCAAGATCGCGCACGAGGGATCCTGGCAGCTCGACAGTCAGCTTGACCGGCCGCTCCTCGACGACCGGACCGAGGCGCAGCTTGCTCATCGCCGGCTCGTCGCCAGCTGTTCCTCGAGAATAAGATCTCGGGTCACGATCACTCGCAAGGAGAAGCCCGGCCGCACTGTGAGCGTCGGCGGAACGGAAAGTTCGCGTTCGACTATCCGACGCCCGGCCTCGTTGGTGCTGTCCTGCAAACCCGAGCGTAGGGCCCGGACGAGGTCACCATCGCCGTCCGCGGCAAGCTCCGTTCCGATCCCGAGGAACGATGACACCAACGCTGCCCGAAGCATCCGGCCCCAGTGATTGTTCACCCGGTCCTCGGCACCGGCCATACCTGAGGCGTCGCCCGCCGGCTGGCGATCGAGCCGGATTGACCCGCCGCCCGGAAGAATGAGACGATCCCATGCAAGCAGGATGCGGCGCTGGCCCGCCGCCACGTCGCTGTCATACTCGCCGACAAGCCGCGCACCTTGTGGAATGAGGAGCAGCCGCCCAGTCGGGCTATCGTAAACATTCTGCGTGACCTGCGCGGTAATCTGGCCGGGGAGGTCGGACCGGATTCCCGTGATCAGAGCGGCGGGGATAACCGTGCCAGCCTGAACCACGGCCGCCGAACTCGGCGCGACGATCCGCTCGGAGCTTTCGAACGCGCGCTGCGGCCCGCCGGCGAGAAAGGCTTTGCGCGCCGCCGTAGGCGTACCCGCCTCCTTGGCTGGATCTGCGGCTGCCGGCTGGGCATCAAGAATTCCGGGCGCGGCGGCCACTGCGCTGCCGCCGCCCAGAAACAGGCGGCTTCCCTCGGCCGCCTCGCGCTCCTGCAGTGCGCGCTGCCTCGCCTGCTCCCGCGCGATTTGCCGGGGATCAGGCGTTGGCGGCCCCATCGCCGGGACGGGAACAGGCTCGCCCGCCTTTTGCGCCGACACAATCGGCCGACCGAGGTCCCCGGGGAGCGGCGGCCCGAGCTTGGGGACGGCGCCATAGTCTGCGGGCGCCCCGGTCACGGCCTCGGACCGGTTCGGCGACGTAACCTCGTAGAGCTCCTGCGCCGCCTTCGGATCGACCGGGCGCAGCGCCCAGAGAAGCGCGCCGCCGATTGCGATCCCGGCGGTGCCGCCGAGCACCGCAAGCGTCTTGCGCGAAAGGCGCATGACGCGAGGCAGTTCGCCCTCAAGACGAAAACCGTCGGGGCTCGCAGGCGCTACCACTGCCGCGTCAGGTGCCATTTCAGCGGTCGGAGCCTCGCCTTCGGCGTCCTCGGGCCGGCTCACGGGCGTACCCGCGCAGCCGACGCATCGCGAACGATACGGACCTTCTTCGCCGCCTTTCCGGCGCCCAAGCGAAGCTCGCCGCGAACGAACAACCGGTCGACGATCATGAAGCGGCCGTCGACACGGTAGTTCAGAAGCTCGGCCACGCCCTTCTCGCCGACCGCAAAGAGCGGCGGCATCTCGCCGGTCGCGATCGAAGGGCTGAACTCAACAAAGAGCTGTCGGCCGTCGTCGAACGCGCGCACCGGGCGCCATGGCGCCTTGTCGCCGCTGATCCGGTAGGCGAAGTTAAGCGACGGCAGATTGATCCCGCTGGCGGCGGGCGCGGCCCTCACACGCTCGGCTTCGGCCGCGCGAAGCGCGATCAGCTCGTCCTGCGGATAGCGCCACGAGACTGCGGCCATATAGGTCGAAGGCGTCGCGCGCAGTTCAATGTGGTAAGTTCGGCGGCTCGTGTTGATGATCAGATTTGTAACAATGTCGGGCCGCGTTGGTTTCACGAGGATATGAACGCGCCGCGTCGCGCCCTCGCCGCTCAGCGTGTCGCCGATGATCCACCGAACCGTATCGCCTGCGGCGACCGGACCGGGTCCGACCAATTCCTCTCCTTCCTACAGCGCGATGTCGGTCACCTGCCCCGGTGCCGTATAAACCTGGAACAGCGCGCCTTCGCCCCAGGCATATTGCTGAATCGCATTGAGGAAGGTCGTGCGCTCGGGCTGCACGCGCGCCGCGTCATTGGCGCGGCCGATCTGAGCGCGCGGATCGCCGGGTGCGGCATGAAGCGGAATGGCGAGCAGGGCAGCACTCGCAAGCAGGGAAATCCTCATCATTGATTGAGCTCCTTCGAAAGATTGATCGCGGTCACCCGGAGACCGAGGGGATTTTTCTGCAAGGCTTCGGGGGTGCGCGGCGGCACGATCGTGACCGTCACGATCGCCGACCAGCGCGAGGTCTCGATGAGGCCGCCGTCCTGATAACGGCGCTCGGTCCACGCGATGCGGAAGCTGTCCTTCGACGCGCGGATCACGCTCGATACGTCGACTGCGACCTGCCGCTTACCGACTTCGGCGAACGGGTCGTTGTGCCGCGCATAGTCGTTGAGCGCCTGCGCCCCCGAAGTAGCGGCAAAATCATAAGCGCTGAGCCAGTTCGCACGCAGCACCACGGGATCCGCGGGGATCGAGCGGATGTGCTCGATAAAGCGCGCGAGGTGGAAGGCGACCTGCGGATCGGTCGGCGCATAATCAGCGACAGCCGGCGCGACCGCCCTCGCCTCGCCGAGCTTGTCGACCTCGACCACCCAGGGGGTGATCGTGCCGCGCAGCGACTGCCAGACGAGCGCCGAGGCGAGCCCGCCCGAGAGCGCGAGGCAGCCGAAGAAGGCGAGCCGCCAGTTCTTCGCCTGGATCCGCGCGGAGCCGATGCGGTCGTCCCAGATCTGGGCGGCACGCTGGTAGGGCGTCACCGGCTCGGGCGACTTGCCATAATGTTGTTGGGGTCGTCTGAACATGATCTCAATCCTTCTGGCTGATGTCGGGGGCAGAACCGGCGCCATGGCTGTCGCCTTGCTTCAGGGTCTGTGCGCCGATCGTGGCGCCAGAGGTGATCGCCTGCCGCCGCTTCATCGCGGCCGCCCAGGCCGGCTGACCGGAGGTCTCCGCCCCGGCAGCTGCGGGCGCGGCTTTCCCGGCCTGCCCCTCGCCATAATTCTGGCGGAGCTTGGCGGCCGCCTGCCGCAGCGGCGAGCCAGCGCTGCTCGCAGCGTCGCGCGCGAAATTGGCCATGCCCGAACCGAAGGCCCGCATCCCCGACTTGCCGGCAGCGCCGCGGGCATAGGAGGCCGAGGCAGCACCGGCGGCCCGAGAAGCTCCCGCCGCTCCCTTCCCGGCCATCGACGCGGTGGCACCTGTTGCAAGCGTGGCCCCTGCGGCGCCGGCGGCGATCGTCGCACCGGCGGCGAGCGTGGTTCCGGCGGCGGCGCCTGCACCGAGCTGCGGTCCGCCGGCAACGATGCCGTTGGCGACGCTCGGACCGAAGATGCCGAGACCGAGCAGCGTCAGCGCGCCGAGTGCGATCGCCATCACCTCCCGAATGTCGGGTTCGGTGCCGAGTCCGGCCTCCATGAAGCGCTCGAACAGGGTGACGCCGATGCCGGTGATGACCGCGAGGACAAGCAGCTTGATACCCGACGAGATGACATGGCCGAGCACACGCTCGGCCATGAAGGCCGTGCGGTTGAAGAAGGCGAACGGCAGCAGGACGAAGCCCGCGAGTGTCACGAGCTTGAATTCCAGGATCGTGACGAACACCTGCACCGCGAGGATAAAGAAGGCGAGCACCACGATTACCCACGCGATCAGCAGGATCAGGATCTGGACGAAGTTGGTGAAAAGCCCGACCGGGCCGACGAGATCGGCGGTTGCATCGAGCAAGGGTTCGGCGGCATCGAGCCCCGTCGCAGCGATCATGCCCGGGCGCATGAAGTCGCCGATCGCCATCGCCCCGCCGCTCGCCTTCAATCCGAGGCCCGCGAAGCTTTCAAGCAGGATGACGCTCAGCGCCTGGAAGTTGCCGATGATGAAGGCGAAGACACCGATATAGAGCGTCTTCTTGACGAGCCGCTGCAGCACATCCTCGTCAGTACCCCACGCCCAGAAGAGCGCGGCTATCGTCACGTCGATCACGATCAGCGTCGAGGAGAGGAAGCCCACCTCGCCGCCGAGCAGCCCAAAGCCGCTGTCGATATAGGTCGAGAAGACCGACAGGAAATTGTCGATAACACCGGTGTCGTTCATTGCTCGGGCTTTCCAGAACGGAAGAAATGGCGCCGTCTCGCTTCCCACGCCGCCTCGCACTCGGGATCGGTCTGGGTGGCGGTTCGGCAGCGACGCAGCGTGTCGCCATAGTAGGGGGGGGCGTCCGCTCCGGAGATCTGGGGAGCGGACGCACGGGGCGCGGGCGGTTCGAGCGCGGCGATGAGGGCAAGGGTCAGCGCAAGACCCAGGACGATTGCCGCCATCACCAGCCCGCCCGCCCGGCCCATCTCAATTGCCCTTGCGGAAGCGGCGGAAGCGTTCGCGGCCTTCGGCTTCGGCAGCGGCCGCGCGCGCGGCATCGAGCATCTCGGCGCGCCCCTGCGCCGTCATGACGGCGGCAAGGTCGGCGATCTGCTGCGACTGGATCGCGAGCAGCTGATTGCCCGCCTGCGCGGCCTGAAGCGCGCCGGTGGCCGACTGGCTGGCGCCGACGACAGTCGAGATCGACGTCCGCGTCCCGCCCATGTTCGAAACGATGCCGGCCTGCACCTTCATCGCGTCCTCGAAGGCGCCGACGCTGTCCTTCCAGCGCGCCTCGGCGTTGGCGACGAGCGCCGACGTCGGGCCCGAAAAGGCGGTGCCCTTGTAGCGCTGCTCGAAGTCCTTGCGGATGTCGGCGACGTCATAGGCAATGCCTTCGGCCTCGCTCAGCAGCTGCTTCGTCTGGTCGATCTGCGCCTGCAGTTCGCCGAGCGTCGAGACCGGCAGGCTCTGCAGGTTGCGCGCCTCGTTGAGCAGCGAGGTCGCCTGGTTCTGGAGCTGCTTGATCTGGTTGTTGATCTGCTCGAGCGTGCGCGCGGCAGTCAGGATATTCTGCGAATAGTTGCGCGGATCGTGGACGATACCGCCGGCCTGCGCGCTCGCCGGCGCCGCGATCATCGGACCGGCGGCGGACGCGAGCAGCGCCGCAGCCAGAACGCGGACGATATTCTTCTTCATCGGGGGTACTCCTGGTTGGGGGCGACGGTGGGGGGAAGCAGCTCGGCCGCCCATTCGAGCTTGCGGTGGGAGAGCCAGGCGGCCGCGAACCCGCCGCGGCCGTGCGCGGCGAAGAGCTCGCCGATGCGGGTCTGGTCGGTCTTCGAGGAGGCGGCCGTGAAGGCGAGTGCAATGTCGCCGAGGCCCAGGTCGAAGAGGCGGTTGCCGCGGCGCGACTGGCAATAATAATCGCGCTTCGGCGTCGCCCGGCTCAATATCTCGATCTGCCGATCGTTGAGCCCGAACCGTTCGTAGATGCGGGCGATCTGCGGCTCGAGCGCACGCTCGTTCGGCAAGAAGATGCGGGTGGGACAGCTCTCGATGATCGCAGGCGCGATGCTCGACGTCTCGATGTCGGCGAGGCTCTGCGTCGCGAAGACGACGCTGGCGTTTTTCTTGCGCAGCGTCTTGAGCCATTCGCGGAGCTGCGCGGCGAAGGTCGGGCTGTCGAGAATGAGCCAGCCTTCGTCGATGATGATCAGCGTCGGGGACCCGTCGAGACGCCCTGAGATGCGGTGGAAGAGATAGGAGAGCACAGCGCCCGCTGACGAGGCGCCGACGAGTCCCTCGGTCTCGAAGACCTGCACGAACGCGTCGCCGAGCCTTTCCTCTTCGGCATCGAGCAGCCGGCCCCAAGGACCGCCGACGAGATAGGGCGCCAATGCCTGCTTGAGTTCGATCGACTGGAGCAGCACGGCCAGACCGGTGAGCGTCCGCTCCCCGACCGGCGCGGTTGAGAGTGACGTCAGCGCCGTCCAGAGGTGCTCCTTCGCCGCGGGATCGATCTCCACGCCCTCGCCCGCGAGCATCGCGGCGAGCCATTCCGCCGCCCAGTTCCGCTCGGCCGCTTCGTCGATCCGCGCGAGCGGCTGCAGCGCCACCCCGCCTTCTGCGTCGTGCAGCGCACCGCCGAGATCCTGCCAGTCGCCGCCCATCGCGAGCGCAGCAGCGCGGATCGAGCCGCCAAAGTCGAAGGCGAATATCTGCGCCCGCAGATAGCGGCGGAACTGCATTGCCATCGTGGCGAGCAGCACCGACTTGCCCGCACCGGTCGGGCCGACGACGAGGCAGTGGCCGACATCGCCGACATGGAGGGAAAGGCGGAACGGGGTCGAGCCTTCGGTCTTGCCATACAGCAAGGGGGCATCACCGAAATGCTCGTCCCGTTCCGCCCCCGCCCACACGGCGGATAGGGGTATCATGTGGGCGAGATTGAGCGTCGAAACAGGAGGCTGGCGGACATTGGCATAGACATGGCCGGGCAGGCCCCCGAGCCAGGCCTCGATCGCGTTCATGCCCTCGATCGTGCAGGTGAAGTCGCGGCCCTGGATGACCTTCTCGACGAGACGCAGTTTCTCCGCCGCAAGCGCCGGATCGGCGTCCCACACGGTCACGGTGGCCGTCACATAGGCGATGCCGGCATGGTCGGCCCCGAGTTCCTGCAGCGCGACATCGGCATCGGCCGCCTTGTTCGAGGCATCGCTGTCCATCAGGACCGACTGCTCGTTGGTCATCACCTCCTTCAGGATCGCCGCGATCGACTTGCGCTTCGCGAACCACTGCCGCCGGATCTTCGTAAGCAGCTTGGTCGCGTCGGTCTTGTCGAGCATGATGGCGCGGGTCGACCAGCGATAGGCGAAGGCGAGCCGGTTGAGCTCGTCGAGCAGCCCCGGCCAAGTCGACGACGGGAAGCCGGTGATCGTCAGCGTCCGCAGATGCGCCGACCCAAGCCGCGGCTCGAGCCCGCCGACGAGCGGCTGATCGGTCAGAAGCGCGTCGAGATAGACTGGCGTCTCGGGCACGCGAACGCGCTGGCGCTTGGTCGAGACGGTCGAGTGGAGGTAGGTCAGCGTCTCGCCGTCATCCAGCCACTCGGCCTCGGGCATGAAGCCCTCGACGAGATGGAGGACGCGGTTCGTCCGGTCGACGAAGCTCACGACATGCTCGCGCGGAGCGACGCCCGAACGCGCCATGCCCTCATAAAGCCAGCTTTCCGCGCGCGAGGCGTCCTCGGCCGGCGGCATCCACAGGAGGGTCAGGAAATAGCGGCTCTCGAAATGCGCCCCTTCCTCCCGGAACTGCTCGCGGCGCTCCATATCGACCAGCGCCGAGGCCGGATCGGGAAACTCCGATTGCGGATAGTCGCTCGCGGGCAGGCGCTGCGCCTCGACGAACACCGCCCAGCCCGAGCCGAGGCGCCGCAGCGCATTGTTGAGCCGTGAGGTCACCGCGACGAGTTCGGCGGGCGTGGCGCTGTCGAGATCGGGGCCGCGGAAGCGCGCCGTGCGCTGCACCGATCCGTCCTTGTTCAGCACCACTCCCTCGCCCACCAGCGCGACCCACGGGAGAAAATCGGCAAGGCAGGCGGATTTCGAGCGATATTCGGCAAGGTTCATCATGGCCGCATCCAGACAGGATATTTGAGGTGACGCCTTGCGACGTCGACGAAGAGGGGATCGCGGCGCGCCGCCCAGACCGAGAGCGCATGGCCGATCGCCCAGATGGCAATGCCTGCGATCCAAAGGCGAAGTCCGAGTCCGATCGCCCCAGCAAGCGTGCCGTTGACGATCGCGAGCGACCGCGGCGCGCCGCCGAGCAAGATCGGCTCGGCGAGCGCCCGGTGAACCGGGGCGAAGAAGCCCGGAACCTCCTCCATCAGATCAGCGCTCCGCCGCCGAAGGAAAAGAAGGACAGGAAGAAACTCGACGCCGCGAAGGCGATCGACAGACCGAACACAATCTGGACGAGGCGGCGGAACCCGCCCGACGTGTCGCCGAATGCGAGGCTGAGGCCCGTCACGATGATGATGATCACCGCAACGATCTTGGCGACCGGCCCCTCGATGCTCTCGAGGATCGATTGCAGCGGCGCTTCCCACGGCATCGACGAACCGCCGGCATGCGCCGGGGCGGAAACGACCAGCGCGACGAACAGCGCGGTAGAGCAGAGCAAGGCGCGACGGGCGCCATGCCGGAAGGCATGGGTCATCATATTTCTCCTTCGGGGATGAGCGGGGTGATGCAGAACTGGCCGGTCGCAGGGTCGAGGCCATCGACACGGGCAAGTTCGGAAAGGCGGCGCCCGGTGCCGTCGCGTACCAGCACGGCGACAAGGTCGATCGTCTCGGCGAGCAGCGCGCGCGGAACCGTCACCACGGCCTCCTGAATGAGTTGCTCCATCCGGCGCAGCGAGCCGAGTGCGGTCCCCGCATGGATCGTGCCGATACCGCCAGGGTGACCGGTGCCCCACGCCTTCAGAAGCTCAAGCGCCTCCGCTCCCCGGACTTCGCCGATCGGGATGCGATCAGGCCGTAGACGGAGCGAAGAGCGCACGAGGTCCGCGAGCGTCGCCACGCCGTCCTTCGTTCGCATCGCGACGAGATTGGGCGCGGCGCATTGAAGCTCGCGAGTATCTTCGATCAGAACGATGCGATCCGACGTCTTCGCAACTTCCGCGAGCAATGCGTTGGTAAGCGTAGTTTTTCCGGTACCGGTACCGCCGGCCACCAGAATATTTTTCCGCTCGGACACTGCGCAGCGGAGGATCTCGGCCGAGAGGTCCGACATGATACCGGCGGTGGCATAATCGTGAAGGGTGAACACCGCGACGGCGGGCTTCCGGATGGCGAAGGTCGGCGCTGCCACCACCGGCGGCAACAGCCCTTCGAAGCGCTCGCCGGTCTCCGGGAGTTCGGCAGAGACGCGCGGCGAGCCAGCGTGGACCGCGGCGCCAACATGATGCGCGACGAGGCGAATGATGCGTTCGCCATCGGCGGCGGCAAGAAGGATGCCGCTGTCGGCGATGCCGATGCCCAACCGGTCGACCCAAAGACGGCCATCGGGGTTGAGCATGATCTCGATGACCGAGGGGTCGGCAAGCCATTCGGCGATGGCGCCGCCAAGCGCGGTCCGGAGCATGCGCGCGCCGCGTGCCTGCGGCTCATTGCCGGTCGATGCTGCGCCCATCGGAGTCCCCGTTCATTGGTCCGGGCAACGGCGCCCGGCTCGACGGGGACGAGTAAGAGACGCAGAAAAGTCCCGGCTTCAACAGGGATTTACGCGCGTCAAACCATCGGAAAGAATGACTAGCCATTGCCTATGCAGCCGGCTCGGTCTGCAGCCATCTTACCGCGACTCACTCCGATGATGCTTGCGCGCGGCGCTATTTCGACAATCATGTAAACATGAATGATTCGGGGTCGCACCCACTTGACGACGAAGCTCGATGGAACCGCCTGACAAAGAAGCAGCGCGCGTGCCTTGACCTGCTCATCGAGCACAAGACCTCGAAAGAGATCGCCCGGCTTCTCGATATTTCGAAGCACACCGTCGATCAGCGGTTGAATCTGGCGCGCGACACACTTGGCGCGCAGGACCGGAACGAGTCCGCCTTCATCTACCGTCAGATGAAGGAGAAATACGACCGAGTGACATACGACGCGGTGGAGGTTCCGGCGACGCCGGCATTGGTGCGATCCGAGTTTCCGGACGGCGGCTCGCCCAACCTCATGGAACTGCACGACAGTTCGGCGTTGCGGGGCGGGTCATCGGGAATTCGCCCGCCGTTCAGAGGTCTTTTCAAGCGCGATCATAATTCGGCAAACCGGCTTTGGATCTATCTCGCCGGACTTGCCGCTGCGGTCTGGATTGTCCTGGGTGGTCTCGGCGTTGCCCAAGCGCTGAACCAGCTGATCCAGAACTGACCTCTCTTGAAATCGGTCCAATTGGCTGAGGCTCTGCGGCTTCGGCGAAGGAGAACCTATGTCTGAGAATATTGCCGCAATGGCGGCCCGGCTGCATCGCGACGTCCCAAATGCCGAGGGAAGTATCGACGACGCGCTGATTGCCGTGGCTTCGCTCACCACCAGCGTCGTTATGGCCCGGCGCGCGATCGGCGCACCGGCGAAAACGGGCCAAGGAACGATCATACGCTTGGTCGAGGCGCAGATGTCGCTCGTCAAGGTCAGCGGCAGCATTCTTCGCGCGCACAATGAGCTGGCCGAGATCGGCAAGGAAACGGCCGGGTACGATCTGCGCGAATGCCCATCCGTTGCCGGCACGAAGGTCGTTCCGCTTTCTTCGGCTGCGTGAAGCGAATTGACCGAGAGCGATCCGCATGAAAAGTCACGAGAATGCGCATAGCCATTTTCGCCACGATATTGCTGATCGCTCTCGTCTATGCGGCGCGGAAGGGTGGCGGACCCGAGCGGGCGATGGTCGGGATAGCCGTTACCATCGTGGTCTGGGATCGCTTGTTGGTCGCTTCTGGGCTGGTCTCCTATCATGTGCTCGATATTGGTTATCTCGCGCAAGACGCATTTGGAGCCCTAGCGACGCTTGCCCTGGCGATGGTCGCATACCGCTTCTGGACCATTCCCGCGGCGATACTTCATGCTTTGCCCCTGCTCGCTCACCTGAGCCGAGCCGTGGACCTCTCCATCAGTCCTGTCGTGTATCTGACGATGCAGGTGGCATCGTCCTGGCTGGTGCCACCCCTGCTAATCCTTGCAACCTGGCATCACCAGCGTCGCCTGAAGCAGTGCGGCAGCGATCCGTCCTGGCACATCTCGTGGAAATCGCAGCCCCGGGACAAGGGGCAGCACTCGCCAACGCCCTCCTAGACGAATTCCAGTCGCTCGGCCGCCTGTGGGCGCAAGAGCCCGAGGCCATAGCGAGAATCGTCGGCAGCAATTCTCCCGTGGCATCCCTCATCCTGCACGCCCGCGACGCCGCAATCGCGGCGGCGAGTTCCGACATCCGCGGAATTCGCATCGATCCGTTCGCAGCTGAGGTCAGACAGTATCTGATCTTGTCGATGGGCAGCCTTGCGGACGAGCGCTTCCGCATCCTGTTTCTTGATTCTTCGCACCGCCTGATCACCGACGAAGAGATGCAGCGCGGGACGACTTCCCAGATCAGCCTCTATCCGCGAACCATCTTTCGCCGTGCCCTCGAGGTGAACTCTGCCGCCATCATTCTCGTCCACAATCACCCGAGCGGCGATCCGAGCCCAAGCGCGGAAGATATCGAAGTGACGAGGCGCCTTGACCAGATTGGCAGATCGCTGGGGATCGAGGTGCTCGACCATATCATCGTCACCGCCGCCTACGCACATCACCTCATCAGTCGCGATCCGACGGCCATTCGCGAGGCGGCGGCACCTTTCACCCTCCGAAGCCCTGGCAGCCAGCAGACCTCGGACGACGAGGACCTGGCGCTCGCCAACGCACGGGCGACGATGCGGCGACGGCTGCTCCGCCAACAATTGCTCGGCGCGCCCGAGCTCTTCGGCGATCCGGCGTGGGAGATGCTGATCGATCTCTTCATCCACGAATGCGAGCGAAAGCCGATCTCGGTGACCTCGCTATGCGTTACACCCAGCATTCCCATGAGCAGCGCCATTCGGCTCTGTCAAAAGCTCTGCGACGCCAACCTCATCCGGCGCAAACCGGATCTCTATGATGGTCGCCGCGTCTTCGTCGAACTCAACCCCGACGTGTCCCACCGCCTCCGCGCCTATTTCCTCGCCGGGTCCGATTGAGCATCTCCGCGGCTCAACTCTGCCGCCAGCTTGGCGCCGCCGTCCATCCGCTTTGCGAGCGCATCGATAAATCCCTCCCACCGCCGCTTGCCGGTCGCCTGCGCTGCAACGAGCGCGTCGTCCGGGAGCGGAGCCGTGCTGGTCAGCCAATGCCGCACAAAGAGCGCCAGCGTCTCGTTGGTGAGGTCGGTATGCCATTCGAGGCGTTCGAGGAGGCGGACCAAGCGGTCGAGGCGGCGGATCAGCAGCGCTTCGGCCCGGTCCTGATCCTGGGGTAGCAACAAGGCGGTAAGCGCGGCCTCCACGACCTCGGTCTTGGTGGTGCCGCGCTGCCGGGCCCGATCTTCCACGCTTCGCACCAGACCAGCGTCGAGGCGGAACGTCTGCTTGATATGAGCGCGGCTCACAGGTCGATCCCGTCACCGGGATCGAGCGAGGCATTGCGCGCCGCGCGCGACAGGCGGCGATCAGCAGCCGCCCGGGCGCGGGCTGCGTCGGCCTGCGCGTCGTCGTCCGCATAGTCGAACTCGCCCTGC
The DNA here is from genome assembly GCF_001427085.1 of Sphingopyxis sp. Root1497. NCBI lineage: Bacteria > Pseudomonadati > Pseudomonadota > Alphaproteobacteria > Sphingomonadales > Sphingopyxidaceae > Sphingopyxis > Sphingopyxis sp. Root1497. Next base: position 825,860 of record NZ_LMGF01000005.1, on the reverse strand, counting down.
ACCGGGCGGCTTGGCGGTAAGACATCCTCATGCGGGGGAAGCTCGGGCTCCTGGCGGATCCCGCCGTTCGCCGCGTCGCTCCCGCTATCGGGCTCTTCCTTCGCCGCGGGCGCTGGTAAGGCAGGCCGCGCAGGCGCCGTCGCCCCTGCATTCGGGTCGTTCCAATCATTCGGCTTCATTGGACTGTCCTTTCGGTCCGGCGGCGCGATGATCCGCGCACGAAACCGGGCATCGAGAAAATAGCGCGCCTTCCTCGCCCGGATCGGCGCAAGACCCGCGACCATCACGATCTCGTCGTCGGGCGGGAGCTGCATCACCTCGCCGGGCGTGAGCAAGGCGCGGGCCGTCTCGGTACGCGATACCATCAGGTGACCGAGCCATGGCGAGAGCCGGTGGCCGGCATAATTCTTCATCGCGCGCTGTTCTGTGGCGGTCCCGAGTGCGTCGGATATGCGCTTGGCGGTTCGCTCGTCGTTGGTCGCGAAACTGACGCGGACATGGCAATTGTCGAGGATCGCGTTGTTCTGGCCATAGGCCTTCTCGATCTGGTTGAGCGATTGGGCAATCAGGAAAGCCTTGATGCCGTACCCAGCCATAAAGGCGAGCGCGCTTTCGAAGAAGTCGAGCCGCCCGAGCGCCGGGAATTCGTCGAGCATCAGCAACAGCCGGCGCGGCCGCGCCGCGGGGTTGAGTTCCTCGGTCAGGCGCCGCCCGATCTGGTTGAGAATGAGGCGGATCAGCGGCTTGGTTCGGCTGATGTCGCCCGGCGGCACGACGAGATAGAGCGAGACCGGGACATCATCCTCCATGAGGTCGGCGATCCGCCATTCGGACGATCCGGTGACAGCGGCGATGACCGGGTCGCGGTAGAGGCCGAGAAAGGACATGGCCGTCGAGAGCACGCCCGACCGCTCATTCTCGCTCTTGTTCAGCAGTTCCTGCGCCGCTGCCGCGACCACCGGGTGGACCGATGTGCCGAGGTGCTTCGTCGTCTTCATGCGCCGCAGCGTCGTCTCGATCGGGCGGCGCGGGTCGGACAGGAAGGCGGCGACGCCCGCGAGCGTCTTGTCCTCCTCGGCATAAAGGACATGGAGGATTGCGCCCGCAAGCAGCGCATGGCTCGTTTTCTCCCAGTGGTTTCTTTTCTCGAGGCTGCCCTCGGGATCGACGAGAACGTCGGCGACATTCTGCACGTCGCGCACCTCCCACTCGCCGCGGCGGACCTCGAAGAGCGGATTATAGGCGGCCGAGGCCTTGTTGGTGGGATCGAAGAGCAGCACGCGGCCGTGCTTCGCGCGGAAGCCAGCGGTAAGCTCCCAATTCTCGCCCTTGATGTCATGGACGATGCAACTGCCGGGCCATGTCAGCAACGTCGGGATGACGAGGCCGACGCCCTTCCCCGACCGCGTCGGCGCGAAGCAAAGGAGATGCTCGGCGCCATCGTGGCGCAGATAGCGTTTGCCAAGCCGCCCGATGATCACCCCGTCCTCGCCGAGCATGCCGGCGGCGCGAACCTCGCGTTCGCTCGCCCAGCGCGCCGAGCCGTAAGTCTCGGCGCGGCGACGCTCGCGGGCGCGCCAGATCGACATGAAGATGGCGACGATGATTGACAGGAAGCCGCCCGAGGCGGCGATCGCCGCGCCGCGATAGAAGACCGGCGGCGCATAGGCATCGAAGGCGAACCACCACCAGAAGAAGGCCGGCGGGGGATAGACGGGATAGCCCGATAGGTAGAACCAGGGGTCGCCGAGCGCCGCCTGATAGCCAAGCTCCCATGCCGTCCACTGCGTCGCGGTCCAAACCGCGCCAAGGACGATCAGGAAGATGACGGTGATTTGCCCCCAGAGGATGCGGTCGTTCATGGGTCTTCTCCTGTCCGGTCAGATGCCGATCCCGCGGCCGCGGCCGAGCGACCAGTCGATGCCGCCGGTCGCCGTCGCGGCTCCGCTGATATGCTTGCCGAGGTGCGGCTCGAGCGCCGGCCGCCAGGGCACGAGCTGGAAGCCGAGCCCGTCGTCGATCATCGCGAAGCGTCCCGAGGCGAGCTGCACGCGCTCGCGGTAGATGCCGCTCACATGCTCGCCCGGCGCCGATGGCCGATGCTCGAGTCCGGTTCGCGCCGCAATCGCGTCCACCGCTGCGTCGATCTCGCTGCGGCGGAGCATCTCGATCCGCTCACGGGACGACTGGCGCTCCATGCCGCGCGGCGATAATTCCTCGCGCTCGAGAAAGGCGGTGCGCGCCTTCATCGCATCCCGGACCTCGCGGCCGAAGCCTTGGGAGCGCATCGACCGATCGGGCGCGGCAAGCTGCCGATCGAGCCAGGTCGCGCCGCGCGCCTCGACCTGTTCGCCGAGCGGCAGATCCGAGCGAACCGCGAGCGACATGTGGCGGGCGCCGTCGCTGCCGTCCCAGTGCCTCAGTTCGACGATCGCGCCAGGCTTTGCGTCGCCAGTCCACTCGAGGTCTGGAAAGCGGATATGGTGGGTTCGGCCATCCACCCCGTCGACGATCGCATAGGCGGAGCCCGCGAGTTCGTCGTCGAGCCCGCGTGCGACGAGGCGGCCGATGACTGCCCGTTCGCCCTGTTCGCCGATTGCCAGGGCCGAAGGATCGAATGCGATCCCGCGCGCCGACATCTCGCGGTGCATGGTCTTGATGATATCGCCGCGTTCCCCGATGGCGCGAAGCCTCTCCTCGGCCGCCGGATCGATGAGATATTGGGCGGGGCCGACCCGGGATACGAGCCCCAGCGCTTCGAGCTTCGCGACGCGCCCCAACAGGTGCTGGTTGGTTCCCGCCTCGCGCCCCGCGATCGGACGGAGGTCGACGATTTCATTCTCGCGCGATCGCCGCGCGAGTTCGGCATCGAGGCTGGTCCAGCGCTCGGCCTCGACTTCGCGGCGCAGGGCCGCATCGACCTGAAGCTCGCTCTTGGGGCCAAGCTCCAAAGTCGCGATCTCCGACGCGCGGTCGCGCACACCCTCTGCCATATAGCCCCGGTCGATAACGAGATCGGTGCCGTCTGCGGCGGCGCCGCGCACCAGGACATGGATGTGCGGATTGTCGGTATTCCAATGATCGACCGCAACCCAGTCGAGGCGCGTCTCGAGATCGATCTCGAGCTGGCGCATCAGGTCGCGCGTGTAGCCGCGCAGGTCTCCAAGCTCGGCCGCATCCTCGGGACTGACAATGAAACGGAAGTGGTGACGATCGCCGCCGCAGCGCTCAGCGAAGGCGCTGCGATCGGCCTCATCGCCGGCGGCATCGAACATAGAGGCGTCGCGTCCGTCACGGGTCACGCCGTCGCGTTCGAGATAGGCTATGTGACGTCCGAGCGGGGCGGCGCGAAAACCCGCCCCGCGATGCCGGACGATCCGCGCCATCACGGTGACACGGCGCATCGCCGCGCCGCGCCGGATGACCGCAAGCGCCCGGCGACCGCGCCCGTGGCGGCCGGTCCCGCCGCGCGAAGGCCCGGCGCGCCGGAGCCGCGTGGCGCCGGAACGCGCGGCCGCGCGCCGCACTTCCGCCGCGAGCCGCTTGCCGCGGGCAGCAGAACCCGCCCCCGCGTCTCTCCCCCGTCCCGGCCTGACCCGGAAATCATTGTCGTCACCGCTCATCGACTGCGTGCCAGACGGCAAGCCGTTGAAAGGAAGACGTATCCCGCATCAAATATGGCGCGGCGGACGATGTGCCATACGCAAAAGCCGATACAAACCAACCACATACCGCCAGCGAGCTGGCCGGTCTTTTATCTTGCCATGCCCCCTTTTCCTCCCCGACGAGCCAAAACCCCCGAGCCAACAGGTCCCGGCAAGCCATCGAAGGCGAGGCGCGATGCGTCATTGGTCGCGGCCGGAAAGCGGAACGAAGAGCGCCGCAGGCGCGCGAGGTGATGCAGCTTCCGCTGCATTTGCGCTGCGCCCGGATTGCAGCGGAGCTGCACCGGGCTGCGCAGCCGCATCGTCGCCGGGGCGTTCGGCGAACAGCGAAGCGCTGCGCCAGGACGGTGCCGTCGGTGTCGGCGCGGGGGCGAGCGAAGCGACGCCCGATGCGCCGATCGCCGGAGCAATCGCGGCAACATAAGCGATGGTCTCGGCGGGAAGTCGGCGCCGTCCTGCCGCATAGGCGTCGGCGCGGCCGGGACCCGCATTATAGGCGGCGAGCATGAGCGAGACGTCGCCATATCGGTCCCACATCATGCGCAGATAGGCTGCACCCGCATGGATATTCGCGCGCGTATCGAAGGGGTCCGGTCCCAGCCCATATCGCGCAGTCAACATGGCCCAGGTCGCGGGCATGATCTGCATCAATCCCATCGCCCCCGCGTGCGACACAGCGCGCGATCGGCCGCGGCTTTCGACGTGCATGACGCGCCATATCCATGCCTCGGGAATGGCGAACCGCTGCGAAGCCTCGCTCACATGCGGTGCATAAGGATGAGCGGCAGGCGCGGCGGCAGCCTGCTCACGGGCTGCCGCCGGACCGGCAGGCAGCGCCGCGAGCGCCAGCAAGGCGGCAGCGGCGAGGCGCATGGCGCGGAAGCGCGCCGAGCGAGCCGAAGGCCGCATCACTCAGCCCTTCGCCTGCGGTGCCGGGCGCGACCACAGGAGATGATATTCATCCTCGTTTCGCGTGGAGCGAATGAGATTGGCGCGCAGCGGCGCGGGCAAGGCCGGGTCGCCGATCTGCAGCGCGATATAGGAACCGGCGCGCTCGCCGCTGCGGTCCCAGCCCGCTCCGATCTCGACGCCATCGTCGGCCTCGACGAGCAGCACCCGCCAACCGGGCGCGTTTTCCGCGTCGGACGGCGCAGCCGGAACGATCGCGATCATTGCGTCGAGCTGGAGGGTCCGGATCGATCCTGCATATCCGTCGCCTGCGGTCTGAAAGCTTCCGATCATCATGATGTCTGTTCCTTGTCCGGCAAGTTGGTGGAATGCCGCGCGCCGTTACGGCGCCAGCGAAGCGGCGCGCCGGAGGCGTCGCGGGTGAGAATGGGATGCGCGGTGCCGATGACGGCGGATGCCGGGAGCGGCCCGAAATATCGGCCGTCGAGGCTGTCGGGAGACAGGCCGAGGACGAAGAGCTCGCCGCGCCCCAGCCGGCGGCAGCCGAGCCAGAGCGGTAGCGTTCGTCCCATGCGGTCGGCAGATCGCGCGCGCGCCGCAGGCGCGCCGTCGATCGTGACGAATACGCCGCTGCGGCAGACGAACGCGCCGCTCGTTGCGGCGACGCGCTTCAGAAGCGGCACACCGCGCGGCAGATAGCCGCGCTCCGAAAGCCAGGCAGAGAGCGGCGCGGGCGGCGCAATGGCGACGAGGTCGCCGCGCGAAGGCTGAGCGCCGACGTCGATGGCGTAGAGCCCGGTCGGCACACTGGCGCTCGCGTTCCAGATGAGCCGCGGCTGCGGCGCGAGGATCGCGGCCGCGCCGAACAGCCCGCAAGATAGCGCGCCGCAGGCCGCGGTCGTGCGGAGCCACCGCCGGTTCATGGCCGGGCTTCGCCGCGGCGCAGCCACGCGGCATGGCGTTCGGCCGAGTAGGAGCGGAACGGCAGCGCGGCGGCGAGCCGCTGCCCGATATGGCGCCAGTGATCGGGCGACACGTCGCACACATCGACGCCCGAGGCCTCGATCATGTCGATCTCGCGGCACACCGCGCGGATCAGTTCGGGGTTGGAAAGGCTGAGAAGAATTTCCCCTCCCGGTCGAACACCCGGATGGGTACCAAAGGGCGCACCGGGCGCGACTGCCCTGATGATGGCAAGGCTCCAGAACACGTATCCGAGATCGTTCACGGTGCAGCCGATCAGCCCGAAGCTCGCCCCCGGTCGGAAAGATGCGATGCGCTTGTGCGGACCGCCGGATCGCTCGGCGGCAACCCGCCCGAAGCGGAGCTGCTGTTCGAGACGGCCCTCGATCCAGGTCAGCTCGACGTCGGTCAGGCCGCTTGCGGGCAACCGGAAGCCGACAGGCGGAGGGGCGGCCGCCGGCATGGGCGACGGCAAAGCCGAGGCCATTCGCGCGCGCATCAGCGGCGACCCGGGCGCAGCGGCGAGATATCGCCAACGCCGGGATCCGACGTCGATGTCTTGCGTCCGATCGCCGCCCAGGCGTCCAGGTCGGCGATTGCATAGACGACCCGGCCGCCCAGCTTGTGATAGCGCGGCCCGGTCCCGTAGCAGCGATGCTTCTCGAGGGTCGCCGCCGAGAGGCTCAAGTGGACGGCTGCTTCCGGTGTCCTCAGATAGCGGGCGACAACGGGCGTGGGACGATCGGACAATGGGGCCTCCTGCCAAGGACCGGAACCCGGATCAGGGTTCAGGAACGAGGAGGCGTTCTTGGAAAATCAAGCGGAGGATTCGGAACGGACAAAGCGAAGGGCGTCGGAATGTCCCGATCAGGCTGCGCCGAGCAGCGCGTTGAACCCGCCGTCGCGCATGGCAACGGCGGCGCGCTGCCAGCGCGCAATGCGGCGACGTTCGCTCGATGCGTCCCATTCGGCGGCGGAATAGTCGCGCGCCTCGGCGAGCAGCAGCGCCGCCGCCATGTCGCGGGCCGATGCGCCCTCGGCCATGGCGTCGAGAAGGCGAAGCCATTGGACGAGGCGCCAGTGCTCGGTCGCGCCCGGGACGCTGTCCGGCGCGGGACGGGTGCCACCCGTATCGAGAAGTTCACGGTGCAGCGCCATGATCAGCGAGGCACGGAGGCCGGCCTGCCCATCGGCGGGTGTGAGATACGCCAGCCGCTCGTTCGCGCGGCAGCGCCGGATCAGCAGACGATAGCGCCGTCCGCCGGCGAGCAGGACGATATGCCAGTCGCGGTACGAGAGCAGCTCGGCGGCAATCTCGGGTCCGCCGACGATCTCGGCGAGGCGCAGCGCGGCAAAGCCCTTGGGCGCCGGCCGTGCGATCGTGACGAAGGCGCAGGCCTGCGGCCGCCACAGGGCGGGTGCGGCCGCGGCGGGAAGATCAGGATCGAAGGCGAAAGACCAACCCCCAGCGGCTGGCAAGCCGCCGAAAGAGTCGCGCGCGGTCGGCGCCCGGCGCCGCCGCGGCGGCGGCATAGCTGCTGCGATAGGCGGGGCTTCGCCGCAGGAATTCCTGCGCGAAGTCCGCACGATCATATCGCTCGAATATTTTCGGAAAATATGGCGACTGCCATCCGACTGCCTGATCCATTCGCACCTCCGACCCGTTTGAGGAGAATAAACCGCCGCTTTCGGCCGGTTTTGGCCCGCCAATGGCGGCGTGGTTACCGGCGCATACATCATGGGCTTAGCGCAAAAATGTCCGAGCTACGCACGCTAAAGCCCTCAATCTGGATGTAACATCGCCCGGCCGAAGCCGGGCGATGGTGCGGCATTAATTGTCGCCGCGGCGGGACTGACGGCTCCAGACCAGGTCATATTCGCCCTCTTCGCCAGCGAAGAGCTGCGCGAAGATCGGGGCGATGAAGCTCGGGTCGTCGAGCTTGACCGAAAGATAGGGACGCTTGTCCTGGCTCGTCTTCGCCCAGGCTGCACCGACCTCGGCGTCGCCGACGAAGACGCGGTGGCTCGGGGCGTTGCCGCTGTGGTTCTGCTCGGGGGTGATGCGGACCGATCTGGCCTGCACCGAAAGCGTGACGATCTCGCCCTGATATTCACCCGAGGCGAGTTTGAAGCTGCCGATCTTGCTCATGACGATGTCCTTTGCTGCATGTCGGGCCGCACCAGCGCGGCCTCGATGCGCATCGACCGCCGGCAAGGGAGCGCGCCGCAGCCGCCAGGCCCGAAGCGAAGCGGAGGACGGCGGGCAAAGAGTTTCTTGGCTCGCGAGGAACGGCGGAACGCCGGGGGAAGAAAGTCGCGGGCCCGCCGTTGCGGCCAGCGATCCAGCGTCAGCGTCTTGCCGGCAGATGGCGCAGATCGGAGGCCGGGCTGGTGCGGTGATGCTGCGAGGCTTCGACGCGAGTTCGGGTATTTGAGCGGACCCGGTTTGATTCATGAAATCAGGCTCAAGTCGTGCCGATCGCTCCGTCGCGCGTGCGATGCCTCCCAGCTGTCCCGAGCCCCCGCCAGGCTGCAACGGCTGCCGCGAGAGCGCCTGCAAATCCGAGCACCTCAAGCGCATATCCTCCGCCGATCGCGAGCCCGGCCAGCCCCTTCGCGGCCTGATAACCGGCAAAGCCGGCGGGACCGGCAAATGCTCCCGCGACGATCGCGCGATAGTAGGGCGGCAGGACAGCGCAAAGTGCGCGTCCGGCAACGAGAATGAGAGCTCCCACCAGCAATCCCGCCGCGATCGAGGCCGGATAGCCGAAGTCGCGGCCGATGAGGTAAATCGAAATGCCGATGCCGGCGTAAAGCGGAAGCGCCACCGCAGCGAGGCGAAACATCAGCATGGCGATATAGATGGCGGCCGCGCCGCCGAGGAGGAGAATGAAGGTCACGGGCGTCCTCCTGTCGGACGCGCTCTCCACCACCACCACAGCGCAATCTGCCTGGCGGGCATAGCGAAATCGCCCCGAAGGTGAAACCGGAACCGGGTCCACCTTGGAGCGAAATCTTGCGCGATGTCAGCGATTGAACGGGTCATATTCGCAGACGATGCAAGCGGGATCGCCGTCGAACTCGTCGAGCGGCATGACCGAATATCCAGCCGATGTTTCAATCAGGACGATGATGGTCATCATCGTGCGGGCAAGGTTCCAGCCAAGCGATTGGGCGGTGGAAAGCGACATATCGGGGCTCCTGCATCGGGAGCGGGACCATTCCCGCTCGACAGTCGCCCCGCCGGACGGGGACAGGCCGCAGTCACCGCGGCAAAGCCGCGGCCCAAGCTTGCGCCGGGACCCTGAAAGGGTTGACTGTAGGAGGCCGGGCCTCGGCCAAGGGAATAGCGGCAATCGAGAGCGGGACTGGTGCCGCGGCGGCAGTAGCCGTGCCATGCCCCTCCTCCCGGTTGCCGTTGAAATATGGCGATGGCTGCCCGATGATGAGGCGGACCGATGTTGCCGCACAGGCTTGTTTCGCTCCGCTCGACTGAAAAGGCCGACCCGATGGATGACAATTTGCGCCAGGCGCTCAGCTCGCTCGTCCGCATCCGCGACGAAGGCAACCTGGTCCACCGCGCCAGCGACGAAGGCGGCTATATGTCGCAGGAGCTGGAAGGTATTCTCGACGCGATAGAGGCCGCGCCCGACAAAGCGTGATGCGAACATGCGAATGCGGCCCCGCCCGAAGGCGGGGCCGCGATGCTGTCCGGTCAGTTGCCGGGGGCGTTCCAGATCAGCACCTTCTTCGAGGGATCGTCGCCCGGCGCGTTCGCGACGTTGCAGAAGATCTCGCCGAGTTCGGGGGCGGAGAGCGACACCGAGATATATTCGGCGCCGGTCGAGCGTGCGGTCTTCACCCAGCCGCCGCCGAGTTCGAATCCGTTCCGCCGGCTGACGACGCGAAAATCGGGCTCGCTTTCCTTCATCTTGCGGCCGTTCGGGACGATTGCGATCGGCACGGTGACCATCAGGGTCGCGAGCGTGCCTTCATAGCTGCCGTCATCCTTGAGGGTCAGATTTCCGATGGTGGTACCCATGTTCAGTCTCCTTTGATGCTCGGGGACCATCCCCGATGGCGCCAGAAGGAGGGGCCGTGAGCCGCCGTCACCGAGCGCATGCGAGGGCGAACCCCTGCCAAGGGGTTGACGGCATTAGGCGAGCCGAGCCCCGCAATCAGGCAGCCAATGAGGGAAAGGTCCCATGCAACGGGAGCCGATGGGTTTCAGCGGAAATCATGGCTCGGGATGCGATAGCCGGGCTCACGGCTGCCCGGCCCACCCCCGCTCCACGCCCGGTCCCCCCGGGTCCCGGCGCGATGCCCCGCCCTTCAACACGCCGCACCGCCGACTCGTATCTCCGCCCGGCGGCAAACCCCCGGCACCCTCGCTTTCCGGCTTTTCATCCACAGCGATGATACCGCTTCGCCGCAGCGCGCCTTGACGAAGAGCAGGCAATGAGAACAAAGAAGGAACATAAGACCAGCCTGCCGAGTTATCCGCACCTATGCGCCAGTCCGCCGTCCTTGAAGAAATTCGTGCCAAAATCGCGCAAATCGAAGGCGTTGGCGCGCGCCATGACGTCATCCCGTTCGGCATCGAGGATTTCGACTCGCGAATTCCCGCGCGCGGAATCGCCATGGGCGCGCTCCACGAACTCGCCGGCAGCCCCGAACTGGCGGACGATGCGAGCGCCACGATCTTCCTTGCCGGTATCCTCGCCAGGAGCGACGGTCCGGTTTTCTGGTGCCTGCGCTGGCGTGATCTCTTCGCCCCCGCGCTCTATCTAGCCGGACTGCATCCCGACCGGCTGATTCATGTCGAAGCGGGTAGCGACACCAACGTCCTCCTCGCGATGGAGGAGTGCCTCCGCCATCCGGGACTCGCTGGGGTCGTCGGCGAGGTGAAGAAATACAGCACAACCGCTTCGAAGCGGCTGCAGCTTGCCGCCGAAGCCTCGGGCGTCCCCGCCTTCATCTTCCGCCGCGCCTGCAAGGCCGGCGAGCCTGCCGAAGGCAGCGCCGCCGTGACCCGCTGGCGTATTACCGCAAGTCCGACCGAGGATCTCGGCATCCCCGCGATCGGACGCGCGCGCTGGCGCGTCGCGCTCGAGCGCGCGCGCGGCGGCAATCCGCACAACTGGATCGTGGAGGGCTGCGATGCGACGGGTCGTATCGCTCTTCCTGCCGCACTGGTCGACCGACCGGCTGCGCAGGAAGATGCGCAAGCTGCAGCCTGACGGCAGCGCCCCGCCCCGCCCGCTCGTCACCGCGATCCCCGACCATGGCCGGCGTATCGTCGCGGCGACGTGCCGGGAGGCGCAGATGCTTGGCATCCAGACGGGCATGACGATCACGAAAGCGCGGGCTTTCGCGCCCGAGCTCGATGTCGTCGACGGCGAGCCCGAAGCCGATCTCGACGGGCTGCGGCGCCTCGCCCTCTGGGCAGGCGAGCGTTATTCGCCGATTGTCGCGCCCGATCCGCCCGACGGGCTCTGGCTCGACATTACCGGCTGCGCGGCTATCTTCAGCAGCGAGCGAGCCTTGCTCAAGGATCTTCACCGCCGCGTCGCAGCCTTCGGTCTCAGCCTGCAAATTGCGGTCGCGGACACGGCCGGCTGCGCGCATGCGACCGCCCGCCATGTCCCCGCCGGGCGGCCCGTCACGGTTGAACCCGGAGCGCATCGCAAGGCGATCGCGCTCCTTCCCGTCGCAGCGCTCCGCCTGCCGTCCGCCGATGTCGAAGGCCTGCGCAAACTCGGCTTCGAGCGGATCGAGCAGCTGATCGGAAGTCCCCGCGGTCCGCTCGCTAAACGGTTCGGACGCGAACTGCATCGCCGCCTCGACCAGGCACTCGGCACGCTCCCAGAGCCCATCGAACCGATCTTCCCCGAAGTGCTGCCGCAAGCCAGGCGCGGCTTCATGGAGCCGCTCGCGACGGCGGATGCCTTGGCGCAGGTGATCGGCGACCTTGCGCACGATATCGCAGGCCAGCTCAACCGCGCCGGAACGGGCGCGCGGCGCCTCGACTGCTATTTCCACCGCGTCGATGGGCAGACGCAGGCCATCCGTATCGGAACCGCCTCGCCTTCGCGCGATCCCAGGCATCTTGCGAAACTGCTCGCCGCGCGGATCGAGAGCGTCGATCCCGGTCTCGGGATCGAGGCGATGACGCTCATCGCGGCGCTCGCGGAGCGGCAGCAAGGGAGCCAGGCCGACGCGCTCGAAAATATCGGACGCCGCGGACCCGATCTTCCCGCCTTAGTCGACACGCTCGCCAACCGCTTCGGGCAGCGCGCGCTCCAGCGCGCGGCGCCGCGACCGAGCGCGATGCCCGAGCGCTCGGTCGCCGCCCTCCCCGCGCTCGCGCCCGAGACAGGCGAGAGCTGGAGCGACTGGCCGCGCCCGTCGCGTATGCTCGCGCGGCCCGAACCGGTCGATGTCGTCGCCTTGCTTCCCGATGATGCGCCGCGCCTCTTCATCTGGCGCCGCAAACGCTACCGGGTCACGCAGGGCGACGGACCCGAACGACTGCAGGGCGAATGGTGGCGCGAGGGCGGGATTGAAGGCGAAACCCATCTCACCGTCCGCGACTATTATCAGGTCGAGACCGAGACGGGCGGCCGTTACTGGCTCTTCCGCCTCGGCGACGGGGTCAATCCGGCCACCGGCTCCATGCGCTGGTTTATTCACGGAGCGTTCGCTTGAGAATGCGACCGGCATCAAATCGCATTCGCTTGAGAAGGCAGCAGGCATCGAACCGCATTCGCTTGAGAGTGCGGCCGCCGAATAGCGGCGCCTTAGCATGACCGATGAAGGACCGGCCTATGTCGAGCTGCAGGTCACGACGCATTTCAGCTTCCTGCGCGGCGCCTCCTCGCCGGAGGAGCTGTTCACCGCCGCTGCAATGCTCGGCCTGCCCGCGCTCGGCGTCGCCGACCGGCACAGCGTCGCCGGGATCGTGCGCGCGTGGGACGCCGAGAAGGTCACCGGGGTCCGCGCCCTGACCGGCACGCGTCTCGATCTTGCCGACGGAACCGCCCTTCTCGTCTATCCAACCGACAAGATGGCCTATGGCCGGATGTGCCGGCTGCTCAGCATCGGCAAGACGCGCGCCGGCAAGGGCTCCTGCCATCTCGACTGGCCCGATCTCGAGGACTGGACCGAGGGCCTGCTTGCAATCCTGCTTCCCGACCGCGCCGATAGCGCAGCCGAGGCGGCGATCGCCCGCGCAAGGCGCATCTTCGGCGATCGCCTCTATCTCGCCCTCACGATCCGGCGCCGCCCCGGCGATGCGATCAGGCTGCGTGATCTCGCAGCATTGGCCGCCAAAGCGAAAGTGCCGACGCTCGCAACCGGCGACGTCCTTTATCATATGCCCGACCGGCGCCTGCTGCAGGATGTCGTCACCTGCATCCGCGAGAAATGCACGATCGACGAGCTTGGCGATCGCCGCGAACGCTTCGCCGACCGCCACATCAAGACGGCGGCCGAGATGGAACGCCTGTTTCTCCGCTACCTCAAGGATCGTTCGCCGGTCGCGCGCACGGTCGATTTCGCGAAGCGTTGCACCTTCAGTCTCGAAGAGCTGCGCTATCAATATCCCGACGAGATCCAGGTTCCCGGACGTACCCCGCAGGAGGAGCTAGAGCGACTGACATGGGAAAAGGCCCCGCTCCGCTACCCCGAAGGCGTCAGCCCGGCGGTCCGTACCCAGCTCGAGCATGAACTCAGATTGATCGGCGAACTCGATTACGCGCCCTATTTCCTGACGGTGCACTCGATCGTCGCAGAAGCACGTCGCCGCGAGATCCTCTGTCAGGGCCGCGGCAGCGCGGCGAACAGCGCGGTCTGTTACGTCCTCGGTATCACCTCGATCGATCCGGTGCGGTCCGAACTCCTGTTCGAGCGATTTGTCAGCGCCGAGCGCCGGGAGCCGCCCGATATCGATGTCGACTTCGAGCATGAGCGGCGCGAGGAAATTATCCAGTGGATTTACGAGACTTATGGCCGGACCCGCAGCGCACTCACCGCGGTCGTCACGCGTTACCGCTCGCGCGGCGCCGTCCGCGAAGTCGGCAAGGCGCTCGGGCTTAGCGAAGACATCACGGCGGGGCTCGCCGGCGCGGTCTGGGGCTATAGCCGCGAGGGCGTCGAGGAGAAGCATGCCGAAGCCCTGAACCTCGATCTCGGGGACAAGCGCCTCGCGCTGACGCTCGAGCTGGCGCGCATGCTCATCAACACGCCCCGCCACCTTTCGCAGCACCCCGGCGGCTTCGTGCTGACGCGCGACCGGCTAGACGAACTCGTGCCGATCGAGCCCGCCGCGATGGAAGACCGGCAGGTCATCGAATGGGACAAGGACGACATCGACGCCCTCGGTTTCATGAAGGTCGACATCCTTGCATTGGGCATGCTGAGTTGTATGCGCCGTGCCTTCGAATTCCTTCACGATCACAAAGGACTGAAGCACGATCTTTCCACCATTCCCGCGGAAGATCCGGCGACCTACGCGATGATCCGCAAGGCCGACACGCTCGGCGCATTCCAGATCGAGAGCCGCGCGCAGATGGCATCGATCCCGCTTATGGCGCCGCGCACCTTCTACGATCTCGTCATTCAGGTCGCGATCGTCCGGCCGGGCCCGATCCAGGGCGACATGGTCCATCCCTATCGCCGCCGCCGAAACGGACAGGAGGAGGTCACTTATCCGACGCCCGAGCTACGGCGCGTGCTTGAAAAGACGCTGGGCGTCCCGCTCTTTCAGGAGCAGGCGATGCGCGTCGCGATCGAATGCGCCGGCTTCACGCCGAGCGAGGCCGATCTCCTCCGCCGTGCGATGGCGACCTTCAAGCTCACCGGCGGGGTCAGCCATTTCCGCGACAAGCTGATCGATGGCATGGTCGGCCGCGGCTACGACCGCGAGTTTGCCGAAAAGACCTTCAAGCAGATCGAGGGCTTCGGCTCCTACGGATTTCCCGAGAGCCATGCCGCGAGTTTCGCTCTCATCGCCTATGCCTCGTCGTGGATGAAATGCCATCATCCCGACGCATTCTGCGCCGCGCTGCTCAACGCCCAGCCGATGGGCTTTTACGCGCCCGCGCAGATCGTCCGCGACGCCCGCAATCATGGCGTCGAGATCAGGCCCATCGATGTCAATCACAGCCGCTGGGACTGCACGCTCGAAGAGACTGCCAACGGCAAATATCATGCGGTGCGTCTGGGCCTGCGCATGGTCCGCGGCCTCGCCAACGAAGATGGCGCCGCGATCGCCGCGGCCCGTGCCGGCGTACCCTATAGCAGCGCCGAGGAAATCCAGCGCCGCGCACGCGTCGGGCGCGGAGCGCTCGACCGGATCGGCGATGCGGACGGCTTCGCCTCGCTCGGAAGCTCGCGCCGGGAAGGGTTATGGGAGGTGAAGGGCTTGGGACCTGCCGCCCTTCCCCTCTTCCAGGCTGCCGACGAACGCGCAGGACGTCTCCAGCGCGAAGCACTGGAACCAGCGACGCTGCTCGCGCCGATGGGCGAAGGCGCCGAGGTCGTCGAGGATTACCGAGCCTCCGGCCTTTCACTGAGGGCCCATCCCCTCGCCTTCCTCCGCGACGAGCTTCGCTCGCGAAAGATCATCACCTGCCGGGAGCTTCAAGGCATCAAGGACGGCCGGTGGGTGAACCTCGCCGGGGTCGTTCTCGTCCGGCAAAAACCGGGCTCGGCGAAGGGCGTCATGTTCATCACCCTCGAAGACGAGACCGAGGTCGCGAACCTCGTCGTGTGGACCAATGTCTTCGAGAAATATCGCCGCGTCGTCCTCGGCGCCGCGATGATGGGTGTGCGCGGTCAGGTTCAGCGCGAGGGCGAGGTCATCCATATCGTCGCGCAAAGGCTCGACGACCTCTCCCCGTTGCTCGCGAGCGTCGGGCAACGCAAGGACATCGCCGATATCTACAGGGTCGGCCGCGCCGACGTCGTCAAGAGCCCCGTCGGCCCCGACCCGCGCGATCCGGAAACGAAGCCGCTCGGCCGCAATCCGCGCGACATCTATATTCCCGACCTCCGCCTCGGGTCCGGCATCATTCCCGGCCAACCGACCGAAGGCATCAAGATCAAACCTCGGGATTTCCGTTAGCTTTCAAATGGCAGGGGGCGGAACTCGACATGCTTTCAGGGGTCTAGATCATGAGGGGCCAGCGCATGCCCCGCCAAGGTCGGCCCGGCACGCAACCAAATGGAGTGATGCCGATGAACCGCCTGATGATCCTTCCTCTCGCCGCCGCGACCGCCATGGTCGGTGCCTGCGCCTCGACCGGCAGCAGCTATGCCTATGACGACGGCGGCTATGGCTATTATGATCGCGCCTATTACGACCAATATGGCCGCTATGACTATGATCGCCCCGACCCGCGCTACAGCGGCTATTATGCGGAGAATTATTATCGCAACGACCGGCGCTATCGCGAACGCCGCCTTAGCGACAACGACCGCATCTATCGCGGCCGCGACAACAAATATTATTGCCGCCGAAGCGACGGATCGACCGGCCTGATCGTCGGCGGGATCGCGGGCGGCGTGCTCGGCAACGTGATCGCCGACGGCAGGTCGGAAACGCTCGGCACCGTGATCGGCGCCCTCGGCGGGGCAGCCGTCGGGCGCGAAATCGATCGTAGCAATGTGCGCTGCCGATGATTGAAATAATATCGACGGCCACGGGAACAATCCGGCCATCCGCGCGTCGATAGTATGCAAGCTCGGGTCTCAGGACCCGACTTCAGGAAAGCCCCGCAGCCTTGTGCAGCGGGGCTTTACCTTTTCGGGCATCGAATGTTCGGCGAATGCTCCCACGCTTCCAACTTTGTTAACGCTCGGCGTCTAGGCTGAAGCGTGCGGGATTTCAGGAGGTTCGGCCGTCCGCAGGAGGAACCGATCCTCCCGGAGGGCGGTAATTCTCGGCAAGGAGCTGAGCGATGTCGACCCCGGTCAAATATTCTCCCGACGCGATCGAAATCGAACTGATCCGAAGTCTCTACGATGGCATGCTGCCCTCGCGCGTCATGTCGCTCGGCTTTCTCATATGCGGGGCGCTGATCATCGAACAATCGGGCGACATGCTGATCGCCGGACCCTATGCGATCGGCGTCCTCGCCTCGATCGCCCGGCTCCTCGTTGCCTCACGCGACGCAACCATCGCGGATAATCCCGCGATCGCACTCGGTGAGGCCCGCCGGCTCGAGCGCCGCTACGAGGCGAGCTACACCGTCTTTGCAGCCATGCTCGGCTTCTTCGCCGCGCGGGCGCTTGCCCTACCCGATCCAGCCATCGACAAGCTCGCGATCTGTCTCGTCATCGGCTATG
Source organism: Sphingopyxis sp. Root1497 (assembly GCF_001427085.1). Classification (NCBI taxonomy): domain Bacteria; kingdom Pseudomonadati; phylum Pseudomonadota; class Alphaproteobacteria; order Sphingomonadales; family Sphingopyxidaceae; genus Sphingopyxis; species Sphingopyxis sp. Root1497. The sequence continues at coordinate 808,974 of NZ_LMGF01000005.1, read as the reverse complement.
CGGCCGGCGTCGCGGCGGGGACGAGCTTTCGCCCGCGCATCGCCATAGCCTCGCTCCTTCTCGCCGTCCTGCCGCCGGTCGTCACGATGCTCGCTGCCGGAACGCCGCTCCACATCGCAACCGCGCTGATGACCGCCGCCTTCCTCGCCGGCGGCATCTTCAGCTTGCGAAAAAGACACGCCCGCGCTCTCGATGACATCGGCCGCCGGCTCACCTTCGCCTCGCTCGCGCGAAGCGACGGGCTCACTGACCTGCCCAATCGGCTGGCGCTGCGCGAATGGTTCGATCGCAATGTGCGCGCCGCTAAAGTCCGCCCGATCGCGCTTCATTGCCTCGACCTCAACGGCTTCAAACCTGTGAACGACAGCTTCGGCCATCCCGCAGGCGACGCGTTGCTCACAGCGGTCGCGAGACGAATTTCGGGAACCTTGCGCGAAGGCGACATTGCCGCGCGGCTTGGCGGCGACGAGTTCGTGATCGTCCAGCCTCAGATCGGCAATCCCGACGAGGCCTATATGCTCGCGGAACGCGTTGCAGCCTCGATCGCGCGCCCCTTTGCCGTCGGAAGCCATGATGTCCGGGTTTCGGCGTCGATCGGTTACATTGTCTGCGACGACCTGTCGCGCGACCTTGAACAACTGATCAGCCTCGCCGACGAGGCGCTCTACACCGCAAAGCGAAGCGGCCGCGGCATATGCCGATATCAGGACGCTGCCGAGGTACAGGCAGCGGCTTAAAAACGGCCCGGGAGCAGCAACATCCGTTCACGTCGCGCGTTGGTGCTGCGAGGGGGATCGAGGATAAATGATGCCCCGTATTCTATTGCTCATGACGTCCGTTCTCGCAATCGGTGCCGCCACCCTTTCGCTCCAGTCCTGCGGCAGCGAACCGGTTGAGGCCGCACCGCCGGAAGCAGCGACGAGCGCGCTCGTCACGCTGCCCGATGGATCGACGATGGGGGCAGCATCCGGATCGCTCACGCGCGAGATGGCCGATTGGCTTGCATCGCGCGATGGCCAAAGCGAGACATTCACTTTTCATGGCTTCGACGAAGACAGGCCCAAACTGACAAGCATTGGACTCGGGCGAGCCGCAGACCTCGCCACCCTCCTTCGCGCAGCTCCGGCCGCGACAATCGAAATAGCCGGCGACGAAGCCCAGATTAGCCTTCTCGCCCATTTGCTCGAGGATCGCGGCATCGCATCCGAACGGATGAAGGTCGTCCCCGCGGCCGGGATCGGAACCGCCACGCTGACGCTCCATCGCGGCGCGCCGTCTTCGCTGATGACGGCGAAGTCCTGAACCGCTGCCAGGCGAAAGAAGGCCGACTTTAGTCGGTCAACTCCTCGAACCACTGCGCATAGGGCGTGTTGACTGCCATGTGTCGATTGAAGTCCGGGGCTCCATCGTCCCACCACACCGGCCCGCGCTCGCCAAGCGCGCGCTTCGAGCGATCGACCGCGGAGCGAGCCTGCCGAAGCGCTATGCCGTCCTTGGCTGCGAGCGCCGCTCGCACGCCCCGCCGGGCAGTCATCAGTTCGGATACTAGTCGCTCGCGCTGGCTAGGCTCTAACGCCGGGTTCGACCTACGCCAAAGTCGCCCGCGAATAACGAAATAGCGGCCGTCCGGCGTGACATTCAGTGTGTCGGGCCGGTGCTCAGACACGGCCGATATGGGGAGAAGTTATAGTCGTGTGCCGGCGACCGAGGGGTTTGTGATCGCCGGCACCCGTGAGGATGGCAAAGTCGGAAACTTCGGCCATCCCGGAAACTCAGGGCAATGTGCGGCGTCCGCGCCCGAAGACGAAGGCGACGATGAAGAGGACGACGCCGATCACGAGCAAGATCTTGGCGAAGTCGGCCGAAAGGCCGGCGATGCCGCCGAAGCCGAGAAGCGCCGCGACGAGCGCGACGACGGCAAAGATGATAGCCCATCTGAACATGATAAATCTCCCGTCTGGACGCAGTCCGCGAGTCGCCCGACCGCACTTGCGGGGGACGGTGAAGGCCGCGCCAATTCATCCTTGGTGGATGTCCGGGTAACGCTGGCTCGCTTCGAAAGTTCCGCGCCACAAGAGCATCCGCTCTCCCGAATAACCTGTGTTAATCCGAAAATTTTCTCGGGAACGCTTGCCGCCATCGGTGCGTCATTCGAGGTTGAGATGCCTTCCCCTGAACCGGCGGGAGGGCCTATCAAAGGCAAGGTACCGACAGGATCGCGGCACAGACGGGCGCGGAAATTCTGCGCCTTCTGGGCCGGGCCGCAGCTCCCGCGCGGCCCGGCTTCGCGGGCCTCTCACGCAGGAGATCATGATGGCGGACGACAAGAGACTGACGGGCGCCCCCGATCGCGATCGGATCAGCCTTTCCGAAGACTATGAGATCCGCGACTGGACCCAGAGCCTCGGCGTGGGCGAGGATGAACTGCGCGAGGCGGTCGATGCCGTTGGGAATAGCGCGGACGCCGTTCGCGCCTATCTGAACAACGGCCGATGACTTGGGACGCTGCCGCAACGGCGCCGATCGAGCGCATCGCCCGGGTCCTTGCCGGACATGAGCTCAGCCGGAACGGCGAAGGCGAACTGGAATCGGCGGCCGCTGCGGTCGACGTTCTCTGGCCGGATTACACGGCCGCGGCGCTCGCTATGCTCAAGACGATGCGGGAGCCGAGCGGGCGCATGCTGGCGGTCGGGGATGCCCAGGTCTGGGAACGCATGATCGCCGCAGCAATAGAGGACGAGACGATCTCGGAGAGCTGATCGTTCAGCCCCGCGACACGAGGCCAGCGCTAGAGGCCTGATATGTCCCTCACCACTGATCTCGCTTGGGAACAGCTCGCGATCTATGCGGCTGGCGCGGCGCTGGTCCTCATTCTGCTGTTCAAAATCCCCTATGTCGGCCGCGTGCTACGCGGCCTCTTCTCCTTCGCGCTCCTTGCCTTCGCGATCTTCCTCATTCTTCAGCACGCCCCTTTCGATCCGAACCTCGGTCGACTCACCTCTGCGATCGGTCTCGATCGACAGCAGGTGGTCGGCAGCGAGGTGCGAATCCCGATGGCGCGCGACGGGCATTTCTGGGTCGATGCCGAAATCAATGGCATCAAGCGAAAGATGCTCGTCGACAGCGGCGCCACCATGACGGCCGTGTCGCATGAGACAGCGCGCGCAGCCGCGGTCGAAGCCGATGCAACGCTGATGCCTCTTCTTATGCAAACGGCAAACGGGACGGTGCACGCCAAGGCGGGAACGGTCGATGCGCTCGCGGTCGGTGCCATCGAAGCGCGGCGGCTGAAAGTCGTGATTTCGCCCGAGCTCCGCAATACGGACGTCCTCGGTATGAATTTTCTGTCCCAGCTCGCCGCCTGGCGCGTCGAGGGCCGCACACTCTTCCTTGTTCCTCCGCCCGCCCACGTCGACCCCTGATCGACACGGCGCAGATTCGCCTTTGTTCTATTTTTGTTCTATACTCCCTGACCGACTCGCAGCGAAGGACCGGCCATGGGCGACGTAATCCAGTTCGAAAGATCCGACGGCGGCGACCGCATCCGCGGCCATGCGCCCGCAAACGATTTTTTCGCACCCGGCGGTTTTCTCGCCGCGGTCAATGCGGTCCATATCACCGGCGCGCATCTCGCCCGCGCGATCGAGACGATCCGGCATATCGAGGTGAAGAGTTCGAGCGACATCGCGGAGCATGGCCGTCTCCTCGAGTGTTTCGCGCGGGAGCACGGGCTCGGCGATCATGGCGGTGCCGCGCTCCACGCGCGCGTGATCGCCCTCGATCGCTGGGCGCAGGAATTCGACCCGTTCGGCGAGAGCGATATCAGCGGCTTCTACGCCGCCGGCGGCAGCGCTCCGCTCGTCGAGACCGAGATCGGTCACGGTTTCGAGCCGGCGAGCTTTGCGGAACAAGTCGAAAAATGGACGAAGATCTTCGCCTGAACGCCGAGAGATGAGCCGCCTCTACACTCTGGCCGCCACGGCTTCGGACGTCGCCGATCATTTCGGCGCCGGCGGCTTTACCGATATCGCCGTGCCCTCGGAGACGATCGAGGCCCTCCCCGGCCTCGTCGTCCATGCAACGAACGGCCGACGGCACCTTCGCCAGATGCTCTGGGGCTTCCCGCGCCTCACCCGCGAGATGCGGCTGCGCGGCGATCCGCCGGGCCGCATCGGTCTCGTCGCCGATCTCACCAACCCGATGTGGGAAGGTCTCGTCGTCGAGCCCCGCTATCGCTGCCTCATTCCGCTGACCCACTTCGCGAACCCCAACGGCTCGCCGGGCGAGAAGACACGCAGTTGGTTCTCTGCCGAAGGCCAGCCGATCATGGCCTGGGCGGGCTTCGCCAAGAACACCCCCGAATTGGGTCCCGTTTACGCCGGCATGACGATGGACGCGAACGAGCTCGTGCATCCCACCAACGATCGCATGCCCGTCCTCCTCATGCCCCATGAATATGAGCGCTGGCTCCACGGCTCGATCAAGGATGTCATCGGCTTCCAGTTTCGTCCGCCACCGCCCGCAGAAAATTTTGTCGCCGAGCATACCGACGATCTTTGGCGCAGCGGCAAATTGCCGCCGAGCGCGCGGCCCCAGCAAGCGCTGCTCTAGCAGAGCGCCGTTTCCGCCCATGCCCTTCCTTCCCGGCCCGATGCTGATAGACTGACGTCCATGTGCAATCTCTACACCGAGCGCAAAAGCGCGGCCGAGGTTGCGGCGCATTTCGGCGTCGACCTCCCCGTACCGGCGTTCAACAGCGCCGAGGATGTGTATCCCGGCTATTCGGGCATGGTCGTCCGCGAAGAGCAGGAAAAGCGCGTCCTGCGCTCGATGACCTGGGGTTTTCCGCGCCACTCCAAAAGCAAGAAGACAGGTCTGCCCAACAAGCCGAGCCCGACGAACAACGCACGCGACGATCAGCTCTTCAATCCTTATGGTATGTGGAGCCAATGGTTTGCCCAGTCGGCGCATCGCTGCCTGATCCCGTTCACCGCATTTGCCGAAGCCGTCGGCGAAAAAGGCGCAATGACGAAGACCTGGATCAGCGTCACCGATCAGCCGCTTGCGGCCTGGGCGGGACTATGGCGCCCCACCGACGAATGGGGCGACGCCTATACCGGCGTGATGGTGGACGCGACCGAGGAACTGCTCGATATCCACGACCGCATGCCGGTGATCCTCCGTCCCGAAGATCATGAGACCTGGCTGCATGCGCCCGCCGACGAAGCATTCGGGCTCGTGCGCAAATATCCCGGCGACCGCCTCGTTGCCGAGTATAGCAACGACCCTTGGAACAACCGCGGCAGGACGTCGCCCCCCCTCCCCGATATGCCGACCCTGCTCTGATGCTCACCGAAGACCGCCATCTCTGGGCCTGCGCCCTCGCCGTCGAGAAGCAGCATGGCGCGGGCGCACCGCGCTTCGTCGCAGCGCGCATCGGTGCGCTCGCGCTCGCGGGGGATAAAGCGGGCGTCGAGCGCTGGAAAGCGATCGCGGCGAAACTGGACGCACTCGCAAGGACATGAAGCACGGCCCTGTCAGCAAAAGTGCCGCGGCGCAGGCCGATCTGTTTGGCCGTGCACTGCTTCCCGGTCTCGAAGCGGCCGAAGCCTTCGTCACGGAAGCCGAGGAAGCCGCGCTCATAGCCCATATCGAACATGCTGGGCTCGAGGCCTTCAAGTTCCAGCAATGGGAGGGCAAACGCCTCACCCGCTCATTTGGATGGAGCTATGATTTCCAGACGGGGGTTTTCGCACGCGCCGCGCCGATCCCCGACTGGCTCGCGCCGATCGCCGCTCGCGCCGAGCGTTTTTCAGAACTTCCGCCGGGCGCCCTCGCGCAGGCGCTGCTGATTTCATACGGCCCCGGGGCCGGCATCGGCTGGCATAAGGACCGGCCCGTCTTCGAGCATGTCGTCGGCATTTCGCTGGGAGCAGAGGCGGCGATGCGCTTCCGGCGCCGCCGAGGAGACAAGTTCGACCGCTTTGCACTGCCGCTCGCGCCCCGCTCGATCTATCGTTTCACCGGCGAAGCGCGGCACGCGTGGGAACATAGCATCGCGCCGATCGAGACGGCGCGCTGGTCGATCACCTTCCGCAGCCTCGCGAGTTGATCGCGATAGCGAAGGCAAATATTCGCTCCTATAGAGACCGCCCGGTCGGCGAGGGGCCGACCGCATAAGGGAGATATTGAATGAACCATGCCGACCTTTCGGACGCAGTTGCTAGCGCGCTCGGAACCAGCAAGGCCGACGGCAAGAAGGCTGTCGACGCCGTGTTCGCCGCGATCGCCGACGCCGCCGCCAAGGGCGAGGAAGTATCGGTGAACGGCTTCGGCAAGTTCAAGGTCAAGGAAAGCGCAGCCCGCGAGGGCCGCAACCCTTCGACCGGTGAGACCATCCAGATCGCGGCCTCGAAAAAGCTCGGCTTCGGCGCGGCGAAGGCGGTCAAGGATCGCCTCAACGGCTAAGACCCGACGTCAGGCGCCGAAGGTCACATGGCCTTCGGCGTCGATCGGCCAAGCCGGATTCCAAGCGATTTCCCAGGCGTGATCGTCGGGATCGGCGACATAGCCCCGATAGCCGCCATGCGGCGGTGCATCGCCTGGCCGGAGCACCCGCCCGCCTGCAGCCTCCAGTGCCGCGATCACCGCATCGACCTCTTCCGCCGACCCGACATTATGGGCGAGCGCGAAGGCCCCCAGGCCTCCGAACGAGGTCCGCGTCATGTCCTCGGCGAGCTTTGCCTCGAGCCATGTGCCGAGGATCAGACCGTTCATCTGATAGAAGGCGATTTCCTCGTTCGCGAACACCGGCGTCCAGCCGAAGCCTTCGCTATAGAAGCGGCGGGACCGGACGAGATCCGCGATCCCGAGCGTCACGACTGCAATCTGCTGCTGCATGCATCGGTCTCCGATATAGGCTCTTTAACAACGGCAAGGGAGCCAGCCTTGTTCCCGCGATCACGAAGTCCCTATGAATCGCCGAAGCCAGACATCAGCTCGCGCCGAACAATGGATCACGAACCTCCTTGTTGGAAAGTCGAGTACCGCACGGAAATTCGGGTAAACTTGATCGAAATCAATATCATATTACACGTCATTCGGAACAATTCCTCGTAGGTGCGCATTCTTGTAGTGCCTCGTCTCTCCCCCTGGTTCCCGGGAGACGAGGTTCTCTCCCCAGATAATATTGCTGCCAACGAAGAGGTTGAAAGCGCCCCGCGACGCGGCCAGAAGCGCCCGATGAACCAGCGCCTCCTTTTTATAGCTGCTACTCTCCTTTCGCTCAGCGCTTGCGCGGGGGCCGGGCAAGCTTCGCAGCCCTTTTCGCCCTCTGTCCTGCAAGACCGGCCGCTCACCCTGGCGAGCTGGAACCTCGAATTCCTTGCCGAGCGTAACGGCGACGGATGTCAGCCGCGAACCGACGCCGACTATGCCGCCATGCGGCAGATCGCCGATGGGCTCGACGCCGACGTGATCGCGTTTCAGGAAGCGGAGAGTGTCGCGGCGGCAGAGCGCGTGTTCGACCCCGCCCGCTATACCGTCGTCATGGAAGAGCGCGCAGGTGCGCCCAGCGGGACCTGCGGCGGCGAGCACAAGTCGCAGCGCGTGATCCGCCAGGCTGTCGGCTTCGCGATCCGCAAGACCATTGCGTTCGACCGCCACCCCGATGTGACCAGCCTCATGCTCGGCAATCCTCAACTGCGCTCGGGCGTCGACATCACGCTCCGACCTGAGCGCGCGAGGCCGCTCCGTCTGCTTTCGATCCACTTGAAGTCGGGCTGCTTTGCCGGAGATACCGCCAAGGCGTGCCCGATCCTGTCCGAGCAGATCCCCGCGCTCGAGGCGTGGGTCGATGCGGCTGCCGAGGCGCCTGTGCGCTTCGCCCTGCTCGGCGACTGGAACCGCCGGCTCGGCCTTGCAGCCGACCGCGTCTGGTCCGAGCTCGATGATGGCACGCCCTTGAACGCCGATCTCCGTCTCGCAGCTGCCGGGACGGGACCGAAATGCGATCCGCGCTACGACAGTTTCATCGATCATATCGTCCTCGACCGGCGCGCCGGCGCTGACATTCTGAGCTTTGCCGAGACGCTCTACGGGTCGGGCACCAAGCATTACTCCGATCATTGTCCCATATCGGTGACGCTGGCGCGGTGACGGGAAGAACAACCATGGATCAGGACCTTGTCGAAGCGCTTGAATTCTTGCTTGGCCGGGATGACGACGGCGCCCTGTTCGATCGCGAAACGCCGGAAGGCGGATATCGCTCGCAAGGTCTCGAGAATGCGCTGAGAACGATCCGCCGCAAGCTTCGCGCCAGGCCGGATTGACCTTGGCAGCGAGAACGCTGGCCCGAAGGGCCGAAAGCCGCACTCTTGCCGGAGCCGCAGCCGGGGCGGCGTGCGGGCGGGAGCGGCGGGTCGGACGCGGCGGAGCCGTGGCCGGAGCCGCGCGCAGCGCGGCTTGCCCGCCGTGAACGCGCGCGCCCGCACCGGCAAGAAGCGAGGCAAGTGTGCACGCGTGGCCCTACATCCGTGCGACCCCTGGCCGAGCCTGCGAGGCCAGAGCGCGCTCGACAGATGCCGCGCTCAACCTCCCCGAGGCAGACTTCGATCACAGCTCCGACGAGGCACAAGCCGTGCATTGAGCGAGAATGATCTGCCAACAGTCGCCCTGCTGCTTCCAGAGCCGGAGATAGGCAAAAGTCCCGACGAAAGCCGCGCCGGCATAGATTCCCGCGACATCGGCCGTTACGACGACGCTCGCCACGCCACCGTGGGACCAAATGCGGCGGTCGCCGCGAAAGTCGAGTGAACTCAGGTCGAGCAGGCCCGAACGGTGCGCCGCTATATCACCCTCCCGCGATCGCCTGACCCCCTGTTGATCGACGAAGATCATGTCCTCCGCAAGCAGCCGCTCCAGTGCCTCGACATCGCCGGCCAGCATCGCGGCCCGCAGCTCTTCTTCGCACCTCGCAATAGCCTCGATCTGCGGCATCCATCCAACTCCCGAATTTGGCCGCCGGCCCGATCCGGCGCGGCCCTCGTTCCCGCCGTCCTATCGATCAACGAGCAGGATGGGCAAATATTGAAAGACGATACCGAGCCCGCCGAACGCCAGCGCCAGCATGGCGGCACGCCGTCGCCACCGCGCGAAGGGATCGCCGGGAACTTCACGCGAAACCGCGACGAACATCCATACCGCACCGCCGAGAATGGCCAAGGTACAAAGCGATGCCGCGAGGCGTACGCCGGACCCGCTGCCCCCAAACTCGGCGAGGAGGTAGAGAAGGAAGAAATGTACGGCCCACAGGACGAGACCGCCCATCATGATGAACCAGCTCTTCATCCGCCAGCGCCGACCAGTCGCGAGACGAGTGCGCCCGTCACCCCCTGTGCCGCGGTGTAGACGAGAAAGAGCATCGCGAGGTCGATGCTGTTGTTCCTAGGCTGCGGGACAAGGCCGCGCGCAGCACGCGCCGCGCAGTAAAGCGCCATCAAGATTGCAATCGCCGCTGCGCATACCTGAAGGGCCAGCAGCGCATATACGACAGCCCCCTGCCCGCTCGCAGTGGGATCAAGTTCGCTACTCGACCAACTCACGTAATCCAAGCCAAGCGCCGCACTCGAAACCGCCGCGGACAAAAGAAGCGCGAATACCGACCAGAAGGGCGAGCGTCGAAGGCATGCGCGTGCCGTGAGCGCGAGACCGATTGCGACAGCGTAGAGCCCCAGGATCGATATTGCCTCGCCGAGGGGCGGCGGCGGCCGCCAGAAGCCCGGCTGGTTCGAGGACAGGAAGGCAAGGCTGAACAGCGCCATGAGAAAGATCATGCCCATCACGACAAGCAGGATGACCATCGCCCACCAGCCATGGCTCGACGGCCCGGTAACGTAGGTCGGGACGCGGATGTCGGCGCCAATGTCGACACCCTCGATTTCGACCGGCCGGTCGGTTTCCCAAAGCCATCGCAGTACCGAGATCACCGCGAGCACGCCGCTCACCCATGCGAACATATAGGCCTGCACCGTCAGCGCGAGGAAGAAGCCCGCAGTAAAGATCGCGGCGGCGAAGGGCCATGGCGACGGCCCCGGCATGATCTGCAGATATTGGGGCTCGGCGAGCAGCGGACTGGTGACGATCGTCTCGCGAAGGCCCGTCGCCGAGCGCGGCAGGAAATAGCGCCCCTCCTCGACCTCATCCGCGAGCGCAGGATCGTCCCACAAGGGCTCGCGGCTCGTGACGACCGGGATCGAGCGCGTCGAATAGAGCTCGCTCGGCAACCATTCGAGCGTGCCGCCACCATAGACATTTCCGGCATTGCCCTCGCCCGGCGCGAGCCGGAAATTGCGCGCTAGGTCGACAAGGAAGAGGAGCACACCGAGCCCGAGCATGAAAGCGCCGACCGTCGAGACCAGATTGGGCAGATCGAGACCTTGCCCCGGCAGATAGGTGTAGACGCGCCGCGGCATGCCCTGCAGCCCTGCCAGATGCATCGGCAGGAAAGCGACATTCATGCCGATGAACATGAGGCCGAACACCCATTTCGCGAGCCGCTCCGACAGCGCCCGCTTGCTCACCATCGGAATCCAGTAATAGAAGGCCGCAAACAGCGGAAAGACCATGCCGCCGATCAGGACATAATGGAGGTGCGCGACGATGAAATAGCTATCGTGCGCCTGCCAGTCGAAGGGCACCATCGCTACCATCACACCCGTCAGACCCCCCGTCACGAAAATGACGATGCTGCCCATCACGAAGACGCCGGGCGCATTGAAATTCGGCTTGCCGATCGCGAGCGTCGCGATCCACGAGAAGACCTGGATGCCCGCCGGCACGCTGACCGCCATCGAGGCGGCCGAGAAGAAGCCCGTGGTCATCGGCGGCATGCCGGTGGTGAACATATGATGCGCCCACACGCCGAAACTGATGAAACCCGTCGCGATCATCGCAAGGACGATGAGCCGGTAGCCAACGAGCCTCTCGCCCGCGACGGTCGCGACGATCATGCTCATCATCCCGGCGGCGGGCAGGAAGATGATATAGACCTCGGGGTGACCGAAGAACCAGAAGAGATGTTGCCAGAGCAAGGGGTCTCCGCCGCGCGTCGCGTCGAAGAAGGGCCAGCCGAACGCGCGCTCGATCTCGAGCAGCAAGGTGCCGAGAATGATGCTCGGAAAGGCGATCACGATCATCACTGCGAAGACGAGCATCGCCCAGGCGAAGATCGGCATCCTGTCGAGGCGCATGCCCGGCGCGCGCGTCCGCAGCACGCCGACGATGATCTCGATCGCCCCCGCGATCGCGCTGATCTCGATGAAGCCGATGCCGAGCAGCCAGAAGTCGGTGTTGATTCCCGGCGAATAGGCCTTGGACGTCAGCGGCGGATACATGAACCAGCCGCCGTCGGGCGCGAGCCCGACGAAGATCGAGGCGAAAAAACAAAGTCCGCCGACGGCATAGGCCCAGAAGGCATAGGCGGACAGCCGCGGGAACGGCAGATCGCGCGCCGCGAGCATCTGCGGGAGCAGGAGCACGCCTGCCGCCTCGACCGCGGGCACTGCGAAGAGGAACATCATCACCGTGCCGTGCATGGTGAAGACCTGATTATAGGTGCCCTGCGGCAGGATCTCGAGCATCGGCGCGGCGAGTTGCGCACGCATGAGCAGCGCGAGCACCCCCGCCATCAGGAAAAAGAGAAAGGCGGTTCCGAGATAGTAGATGCCGATATAATTATTGTTGACCGCGAACAGATATTCCCAGCCCTTGGGCTTGCACCAGATACGGCGGAGGTCCTCTTCCTCTTCCCTCGGTCGCTCGTCCCGGGTCGGGAAGCGGTCATAAAGCGCGGGATCGAAGCCCGTTTCCGATCTCATTTGAGCGAGACCATATAGGCGGTGAGCGCCTGCAGTTCCTCGCCGCTGAACTGGTGATAGGCGGGCATACGGTTCGCGGGCTTGATCGCCTGGCTGTCGGCGACCCAGCCCGCCATCGTCCCCGGATTATTGGGCAATATGCCCGCGCCCAGCGTCCTGCGCGAGCCGACATGCGTCAGATCCGGACCGGCAAGCCCGCGCGCCGGCGTGCCGCGGATCGTGTGACAGGCGGCGCAGCCGCTCGAGAGAAAAAGTGCAAGCCCCTCGCCGCCGGCGCCTTGCGACGGGAGCCGCGAAGCCTGCCACCGCGCAAAGTCCGCCGGGGTGTGGGCCACCACCACAAACCCCATCAGCGCGTGCGGGCCGCCGCAATATTCGGCGCATTGCCCCTTGTAGATACCCGGCGCATCGGCCTCGATCAGCAGGCGATTGGTGCGCCCCGGGATCATGTCCATCTTACCGCCAAGCCGCGGCACCCAGAAGCTATGGATGACGTCGGCCGCCTCGAGTTCGAGCAGGACGGGCTGTCCTATCGGAATGTGGAGTTCGTTCGCATCGCGCAGCGTCTCGCGGCCTTGTCCGTCCTGATAATGGACGCGCCACCACCACATCTCGCCGATGACCTTGACGCGCATGGCGCCTTCGGAAACGCGCGCCGCCGAAAGCGAACTGGTGAGCATGAGGCCCCACACGAGCAGACCAGTGAGCACGACCGAGGGAAACGCAAATCCCAGAATCCAGATCGCCTTCTCGCCGCCGAGCCGGGTCTTGAGCCGAGGCGATCCGCGCAGCGCGATCCAGAGTGCGCCAAGCACGATCGCCAATATCACGGTTCCGCCAGCAAGCAGCACCCAGGCAAGCAGGGTCACGGGCTCCGAATAGGGGCCGGCGGGATCGAGCACGGCGGGCGGCCAGCCTTCCGAAGGCAGCGTTCGCTCAGTCATCGAGGCTCAGCAGCCAGGCGGCGATATCGTCGGCTTCGGCTTTTTTCATCGGTATCGCGGGCATTGCGGTCCCCGGCGCCATCGCCGGCGCGTCGGTGACGAAGGCGGCAAGCAGCGGCGCGCGATTGGGCAGTTCGCCCGCGATCAGCGGGCGCGCGCCGAAGCCCGCGAGCGGCGGTCCCACGCGCCCTTTCGGCCAGGCGATCCCGGGCATGGCATGGCAGGCGCCGCAACCGAGCCGCGACGCCGCATCGCGCCCGCGCGCTACGGCGGCGGGGTCGGCAGGTGGCGTTTCAACCGGGGCGGGCGCGCAGGCGCCGAGCAGCATCAAGACCGAAATCGCAGCGCCCCCTTTCATAGCCGTTCACCGTCCTCGTTTCGCTTTGGGAACCACCTCGCGCGGCCATTGGTTCCCGAAGCGTGCGCAAAGCCCCCCTCCTCCTCCTGTTCCTCCTGTCCGCATGCCAAGCGCCCGCGCCGCCCGATCGCTTCCGCGCGACGGGCGAGACGATCGCGATGAGCGGCGGCGATGCGGACGCCGAAGCGGCCTGCTTCACCTGTCACGGGCTGCAGGGCGAAGGCGACGGGCGCGACGCGCCGCGCCTCGCCGGACTCGACGCGGGCTATCTCCACCGCCAGCTCGACGATTATGCGAACGGTCGCCGCGAGCATCCTGCGATGCGAGCAATCGCCCGCAAGCTCAGCGACAACGACCGCTCGAAGGTGTCGGCTTTCTACGCAGCGCGGCAGCCGGTAGCCTGGCCTGTCGAAGCCGGAATTCCGGCGGGCGCCCGCCTCTACGACGAGGGCGATCCCGCGCGGGGATTGCCGTCCTGCGCCTCGTGCCACGGTGGGGGCGGCGTGGGCGATGCCGCTAATCCGCCGCTGGCCGGTCAGCCCGCCGCCTATATCTCGGGTCAGCTTCGCGCGTGGCGCGAAGCGAAGCGCAACAATGACCCGCTGGGCGAGATGCGCCGCGTCAGCCGCCTGCTCTCGGCCGCCGAGCTTGCGGCGGTGTCCCGTCATGCGGCATCCTTTCCGCACCATCCTCCGGAAGCTCGGGCAACATCCCCCGCAGCACGTCGTGCCGATCCCAGAAATGATGTTTCAGAGCCGCGCCCACGTGCAGCGGGATCATCGCGACGAGGAGAATGATCAGGAGCGCATGGATTCCCTCCGCCCAGTCGAGGATCCACCACTGAATACCCTTCTCCAGACTGTCGAACGGCATGTGCGGCCAGGGAAGGATTCCCGCCACCTCGAGCGGCTCGCCGCCGACCACCGACCACATCGCCCATCCCGAGAGCGGCAAACCGAAAAAGCAGACGTAAAAGAGTATGTGCGTCACATAGGCTGCGACCGTCTGCCAGCCCAGCCGGTCGGCATCGTTGATGGGACCCGGCACGATCATCCGCCAGATCGCGCGCAGCGCAGCAAGCACGAGCATCAGCAGGCCGAGTTCGGCATGAACCCGAAACGCCTCCAACTTGTCGCCGCCCGCATCGATGCGGCTCATGCGCCAGCCCCAGCCGAGCTGGAATAGGATGAGCGCGGCCATCGTCCAGTGGAATAGCTGCCCGACGGGCGAGTAGCGGCGGTCGGCGGCATAGCGCGCCGCCCACGCCTGGATCGCCTCGATCATGCTGCCACCGGGGGCGGCTCGCCGAGGAGGCGCCAGCCGGTCCAGAGCGCCGCGCCGAGATAAAGAGCCGCGGCAGGAGCCCACATGATGAGCCCCGCCAGTTGCTGATCTTCGAGCGGCGCCAGACCCCAGGCCATCGTCGTCGCGAGATGGGGCGCATAGAGAGGCGTGCCCGCGAAGGTGATGAGCGCCCCGAGCAGCCCCATCTGCACCATCATGGCAAGCAGCAGGCCGATCGCGAGCGGCGGCGACGACGAGCGGAGCGAAGCCCAGAAGCCGAACGCGGTCGCGAGCAACGAAAGCTGCATCAACCAGAAAGTGCCGTCACTCGCCAGCGCGAGAGCATAGGGCGCCGGCGCGTGCCAGATCCAGAATGCGAGAATGTGCGCGGCCGCCCATAGCGGCGCACCGCCGCGCGGCCGAAACCGCGGCAGGCCGAGCGCAAACAGCGGAGCCGCAACCGCGGTCAGGATGATATGGTGCGCGACGCGCACCGAGAAGAGCGCCGACGACAGGGCGCATAGCGGCGACACGAACAGCAGCACGATCAGCGCGAACCCGGCCCAGAAGGGACCGCGCGCTTTCCATCGCCACGCCATCAGCGCCGCGGCGCCCAGCGCCGCGAGCAGCCCGGGATCGAGATTCCAGCGCAGCATCCAGTCAGCCGGGATCGGCGCGGGACCACAATAAGGAATCGAGGACGGATCCATCCAATTGCCAACGTCGCGCCCGGCACGCGGGTTCCGGGAAACTATTGGGCGGTCGGCGCATTATCCAGACGGGGGCCTGCATGGAGATCAATATGGCAACGGCCCCATCGCCTCTCACCGACCCGCCCTATCGCCGACACGCGCCCCATCCGCTGCACGCCATTCTCCTCGCCTTTCCGGTCGCCCTGTTCAGCAGCGCGCTCCTTTCCGACATCACCTATCTCAACAGCGCCGAGATGCAGTGGAGCAATTTCTCGGCCTGGTTGATCACGGGCGGGCTGATATTCGGGGCTCCGGTGCTCCTGTGGTCCGCCATAGCCCTCCTCCGCAGCCGGAAGCTGCCCACGCGAACCCCCGCCCTCGCCTATTTCCTCCTGATCCTCATTATGTGGATCGCGGGCCTCGTGAACGCCTTCAAGCATAGCCAGGATGCCTGGAGTTCGGTCGGCACGACCGGCGTGACCCTCTCGGCCCTATCCACACTTGCAGCGATTGCCGCCGCCTGGCTTCTCCACGCAGCGAAGGAGCCCCGCGCATGAACCGCCAGACCTCCCTCGGCCTCGTCGCTGCGGCGGCGTTAGCGGCCGCGCTCGCCGGCTGCGGCAAAGGCGATGAAAAGCTCGACCAGACGGGCGCCAGCCCAAGCCTGCCGAAGATCGACGAGACGCTCGTCCCACCGATGAAAATCGCCAAGCCTGCAGGATGGAACGGCGAGCTTCCGACCGTTCCAGCCGGTTTCACGATCGTGCCGGTCGCGACGGACCTTAAGATCCCGCGCCAGATCCTCATCCTCCCAAATGGCGATATCCTCGTCGCCGAAGGGTCCGGCGGCCATGCGCCTAAGCTCCGCCCGAAGGATGTGATCGCGGGCTATATCAAGAGCCTCGGAAAATCCTCGGTAAAGGGCGGCGACCGCATCACCTTGCTGCGCGACGCGAATGGCGACGGCAAACCCGAACTTCGTACCAGCTTCATCGAGGATCTCGATGCGCCCTATGGCATCGCGCTCGTCGGGAACAACCTTTATGTCGCCAATCAGGGTGCGCTGCTGCGCTTCGCCTACACGCCGGGCGCAACGCGCATCGCTGGCAAGGGCGAGGAAGTGACCAAGCTCCCGGCA
The DNA here is from genome assembly GCF_001427085.1 of Sphingopyxis sp. Root1497. Lineage (NCBI taxonomy): Bacteria > Pseudomonadati > Pseudomonadota > Alphaproteobacteria > Sphingomonadales > Sphingopyxidaceae > Sphingopyxis > Sphingopyxis sp. Root1497. Next base: position 792,682 of record NZ_LMGF01000005.1, on the reverse strand, counting down.
GCGGTCAATCATCACTGGACGAAATCGCTCGCCGCGAGCGCGGACGGGTCGAAACTTTATGTCGGCATCGGCTCGAACAGCAATATCGGCGAGCGGGGAATGAGCATCGAGGAGGATCGCGCCGTCATTTGGGAGGTCGATGCCGCCACCGGCGCGAGCCGCATCTTCGTCTCGGGCATCCGCAACCCGACCGCCCTCGCCTTCGAGCCATCGTCGAACGTCCTCTGGGCGGTGGTGAACGAACGCGACGAGCTTGGCGCCGAGCTCGTACCCGATTATCTGACCTCGGTGCGCGAGGGCGCTTTCTACGGCTGGCCCTACAGTTATTGGGGACGCCATCCCGACCCGCGCGTTCATCCACAAAAGCCCGAGCTCGTCAGGACCGCAGTCACTCCCGATTATGCGCTCGGTTCGCACGTCGCGCCGCTCGGGCTGAGCTTTGCGACCGAAGGCGGGCTACCGGGCTATGAGACGGGCGCCTTCGTTGGAGAGCATGGCAGCTGGAACCGCCAGACTCTCGCCGGCTACAAGGTCAGCTTCATCCCCTTCGCCAACGGACGTCCTGCCGGCAAGCCGAAGGATTTCGTGACCGGCTTCATCAAGGACGGCAAAGCGCGCGGCCGCCCGGTCGGCGTCACCTGGGACCCGGCGCGCGGCGCGCTCTGGATCGCCGACGATCTCTCGAACACGGTGTGGCGCGTCACCGGACCTCGCGCGCTCGCGATGGGATCACCGGTCGCTGCTGCAGCCAGCAATAGATAATCAGGCGGAGCCGCCCGGCTTGAAGCGGATCAAGCGCCAGATAAAATAAGCGAAGAACGCCGCCATGTTCGCGCTAAGGTGTGGCACTGCCCACCTTCTTCCGCCTTCCGGCACCTTCGCGCCCCCGCGGCGCGCGGTCAGCGTTAGACGCGCGCTGGGCGGCGCTGATGGAGCGGGGACATAGCGACGCGTCTCGGGAACGTGCCGCCCCGCTGGGCGTAGCTGTCCCATGACGCGTCCCATCCCCTGTCTATCGATATCGAGAGCCTGCGCGGCCCCTTGCGCCGCGATGGCGAAGGTAGCTCGGTGATAGACCAGTCTGATACGGGCAAGCCGCGCTCGAGGGCGCATCATATCAGGGCGAACATCGTGCTTTACGGTGCGCTCTTTGCCAATCTCGGCATCGCCGTCGCCAAATTTGTCGCCGCGGCGATTAGTGGTTCCTCGTCGATGCTATCGGAAGGGGTCCATTCGCTCGTCGACAGCGGCAATCAGATGCTGCTCCTCTACGGCCAAGCGAAGGCAAAGCGGCCGCCCGACAATCGTCACCCCTTCGGCTACGGCCGCGAACTTTATTTCTGGGCGTTCGTCGTCGCAATCCTCATCTTTGCCGTCGGAGCCGGCATTTCCATCTACGAAGGCTGGATTCACTACCGGGATCCCGAGCCGCTACGCGATCCGACGATCAACTATGTGGTGCTCGCCATCGCCTTCCTGCTCGAGGGTGCGTCGTGGACGATCGCGGTGCGCGAGTTCAACGCCGGGCGGCGCGGGCTCGGCTGGTGGACGGCGGTGCGGCGGTCGAAGGATCCCGCAGGTTTCATCGTCCTGTTCGAAGACAGCGCCGCGCTCGCCGGCCTCGCCATCGCCGCCGGCGGCATATGGCTGAGCCATGCGACAGGGGATCCGCGGATCGACGGCATCGCCTCGATGGCGATCGGCGCAATCCTGGCGGCGGTCGCGATCCTTCTAGCCCGCGAGGCGAAGGAGCTGTTGATCGGCGAGGCTGCGGACCCAGAACTGATCGCGCGTATCTGGACCATCGTCGAACGGCGCCGCGAAATTACAGCGGTCAATCATGTGCGCACGATCCACACCGCACCCAATTCGATCTTCGTCGCGGTAAGCGCCGACTTCGAGGATCGTCTCGCGATGGGCGAGGCCGAGACGCTGATCGAGGCGATCGAGGCCGAGCTCAAGGCTGCGTCGAGCGATATCAGCTCGATCTACATCCGCCCCGAAAAGCAGTCCGATGCGCTCGTCCAGCCTCGCCCGTCAGCGGCGGCCGAACCCGCGCGGCAGCCGCGCGGCGCAAACTAGGCTTTGAGCTCGCCCGGTCGCAACTGGATCCGGATGAGCGCGCTCGTGCCCGGCATATCGCGCGATGCATCGACCGCGCCGTAAGAGACAGCCGCCTTGTGGGTCCGCGCCAACGCTTCGATGAGGCGCGTTCCGAGACCCGTGCCGCGCGCCGTTCCGTCGGACGGCATCCCTGCCCCGTCGTCGACAACCGCGAGTTCGAGCAATGTCTCGTCGGCCCGGCGAAGCGATATCCGAATCTCGCCATCATGGCTGTCGCCATAGGCATATTTGCACGCGTTGCTCACCCATTCGTTGGCGATCATGCCGAGCGCAACGGCCTTGTCGGTGGCCACACGCATGGGCTCGACGTCGGCGATGACACGCCGCGCGGCGACCCCCGTCGACCAGGTTGCCGAGAGATCCTCGGCAAGGCCGCCCAGATAGTCGTCCATCGCCACATATTCGACGTCGTCGGTGGTGTAGAGGCGCCGGTTGACTTGCGCGACCGTCGCGATCCGTTGCTGCGTCTTCTGCAGCGCCTCGCGGGCGGCGGGATCGGCGATCGTCTTCGACTGGAGGGCGACGAAAGACATCACCATCTGGAGATTGTTCGCGACGCGGTGGTTCACTTCCTTGAGCAGCGCTTCCAGCCGCGCATTGGTCGCGCGCAGCTCGCTCTCCACCTCGGCGCGCGCGCGTCGGAGCTGGGCACGCTCGAGTACCTGCTCGAAACTCGAGGCCAAGAGATCGAAAAAATCCTCGCCGACCGACTTTACCACATAATCGTCGGCACCCGACTTCAACGCCGCCACGGCGATGCGGCTCTCCTCGGAGCCCGTCACATAGACGACGGGCGGGCAGTCGCGTAGTGCGCGAAGCGCCTCGAGCGTGGCAAGCCCGTCCTGCCCGGGCATATAGTGATCGACGGCAACGAGATCGAAGGCAGTGACCTTCGCCATGTCGACGCCCTCGCCGCCGCTTGCCGCGAGGCTGACCTCATAACCTTTCCGGCCAAGCGCGCGCGACGCAAGCCGCCGCATGCCGTCGTCGTCATCGATATAGAGAATGTGGGCCAGGGCGGGTCTCAAGCCGGGTCGGGATCGGGGACCTGGATCACCGAGAGGAAGAGACCGAGCTGGCGAATGGCGTCGGCGAAATTCTCATAGTTCACCGGCTTGGTGATATAGACGTTGCAGCCGAGGTCGTAGCAGCGCTGGATCTCGATCTTGTCGTCGGTGGTCGTGAGCACGACGACGGGCGTGCGGCGCAGCGGACTGCTGTCGGCCTTCAGCCTGGCGAGAATGTCGGTCCCGCTCATGTCGGGCAGATTGAGGTCGAGCAGCACGAGCGCCGGCCCGTTGCGCACCGGGCCCTCCGCCGCATCGTACAGGAACTCGAGAGCCGAGGTGCCGTCGAGAAAATGATGGATCTTGTTGGAAATGCCGGCGCGCCGGATGTTCTTCTCGATAAGGCGCGCATGCCCCTCATCGTCCTCGATCATCACGATGTTTACGGGCAGTTGGTCAGGCATCTTCTTCTCCGCTTTGCCACACGAGGGGCAGGATCAGCCGAAAGGTGGAACCCGCACCGAGTTCGGACTGGATTTCGATATTACCGCCGAGGCGATAGGCAAGCGCGCGGGCGTGGGCAAGACCGATCCCCTCCCCCTGCTGGTCCTGGACGCCCGACCTTCGGAAGAGGTCGAACACGCGTTCGTGATCGCGCGGCTCGATGCCCCTACCATTGTCGGCGACCGACACCCACGCCCGCCCGAGATCGGCGCCGCCCGCAATCCGGATAATACCGGCGCGCCCCGGCTGCAGATATTTGAGGGCATTTTCGATGAGATTCGAGAGGATCTGCTCGACCGCGACCCGGTCATTGATCACGGTCGGCAGGTCCGACACTTCGACCGTCGTGCCGGTCTCGTCGATGCGGTGCTGCAGGCTGCCGACGATCGCGCCCACGACGTCGCCGAGAGCAAGCGTTTCGGGCGCGAGCGTGCGGCGACCCTGGCGCGAGAGATTGAGGATCGCGTTGATCAGCCGGTCCATCTTCTGCGTGGAGGTGCGAATGAAGCCGATCGATTCCGGCAGATCCTCCTCGATCGCGAGCCGCGTCGCGGCGTCGGGCGCCTTCCAGCCCTGCGCATCGCCCTGTTCGAGATAGCCCGAGATCGCCTTGCGCGCGGTCTCGAGTTCGGCCGTGAAACCCATCACATTGACGAGTGGCGAACGCAGATCGTGCGACACGATATAGGCGAAGCGCTGGATTTCGGCATTGGCGCGCTTGAGTTCGCCCGTGCGCGCATCGACCAGTTCCTCAAGCCCTTCGTTGAGACGGCGAAGTTCCGCGCGCGATGCGCGGAGCTCGACGAGATTGTTGCGAACGAGGAGCAGCGTGGCGGCTGCAACGACCAGCAGGAGAATGCCGGTTCCGATCAGCGTCAGGGTGAACAGCGACTGCGTGCGCTGCTGGCGTGCTTCGCGATCCTTGAGGAGGGCGAGTTCGCTCTCGAGCATCGTCTCGATGACCGCGCGCGCAGCGCGCACCTCGAGCACCCCCTTGTCGTTCGCGAAGTCGGCGATCAGTGCCGCGCGGTCCGTGCCGCGAAGGCCGAGAGTCGCCTGGTAATGACGGCCATAGGCGTCGAGATGCGCGCGGAGTCTGGCGGCGCGGCCGCGCTGGTTTGGATTGTCGCTAATCAGCGCCTCGAGCGAGGCGAGTTGGGCGCGCGACCGGTCCTCGGCCTCATCCATGATCGCCGCGAAGGCCGGGTTCTGCGTGAGGATCAGCCCGCGGCGCGCCGTTTCCATTCTTTCGGTCGCGCTGGCGAAAGCCCCGAGATTTGCCTCGACAGCGAGCGTGTGCGCCACCTTTCGGGCGTCGGCCTCATTCTGACGCTGCACATAAAAAGCAGTCAATGCCGCCGCGAGGAGCGCAACAAATCCGATCGTCAGGAGAAGGATGATGAGGCGACTCGCCCGCGTGTCGCGGCCGAGCGACGAGATCCTGGCCGATTCCATCGATATGCCCCTCGGCCCGGTCGAACAATTTGTGCCGTGCATGCACTGCCATGCCCTTCGTGGCAAGCAGCCTTGCTAGCCCTATCTGCCGAGATTGCAGGCGGTCTGGGTGGCGATTAACATGGATCAATATGATTTTGGATGAGGGTCGCCGATGCTCGGGCGTAGGCGCGGCACCGGGAGGACATTCACTCGGATGCCGCCGTAAGACGAGCTTCGTGAGCGCGCCGCAAGCGCCTCGCAGATAATGCAGGAAAAATATGCCCAAAAGGATATTGGTCGTAGAAGATGATCCACTTGTCGCCATGATGCTCGAAGATGCGCTGGGCGCGCTGGGGCATGATATTGTCGGAGACGCCGGCGATATCGCATCGGCGCTCAGACATATCGCGACAGGCGAATTCGATGCCGCGATTGTAGACGTCTACCTCGAATCCGGCTTGCCTTGCGATGCGGTAGCCGAGGCTCTCGCGACACGCTCGATCCCTTTCCTTGTCGCGACGGGCGGTTTTGTCGGTCAGCCCGGCCCCTGCTGGAACGATCGGCCGATCCTTGCGAAGCCTTTCACCGTCGACAGCCTCGAAGCCGCGCTAGCCAGCCTCGCTTCAAAATGACGCAAGATCGCACCGCCGATCAGAGACCTGCTTTCTCAAGGGCGGCGGCGACTTCGCGATCGGCCGCATCCGACCCTTGGGGTGCCAGCCGATTGAGCAATGTCTGAATCCGCTTCTGGGCGACTTGCAGGGCCTTGTGGCGTACCTCGCGTTCGCGATTGGTCCGCCACGATCGGCTCTCCCCGAGCAGCGCCGCCCATTTCGCCTCTTCAGCGGCAAGGACGGCGAGGGCAAGCCGCAGACCGTCGCGTTGTCCGCGGGCATGATCTTCATTCATCGCAGCCTCCCTACCGTATTCGGCAATCGCCTCGAAAGAGCCTGCGCCAGATGTCTTCCTGCTAGCCGCTCCTAGAGAGGAACCTTTGCCGCACACGCGGACTGTTTTACGGAAAGGAGAGCGACCATGAAAGACGAACCCAAGAAGGGCGACGAGGTGACGTGGAAGAGCCACGGCGGACGCGCCGAGGGCAAGGTCGTGCGAAAAGTGACGAAAGCAATGGACATCAAAGGCCATCATGTCGCGGCATCGCCGGCGAACCCCGAATATCTGGTCGAAACGGCCGAAGGCAAGCGGGCGGCCCACAAGGCCGGCGCCTTGAAGCGGAAAGCGCCGCGCTAAGGACGGCTGCCGAACTCGGCTCTGCTCCCGCCTCCGGTCCCGCCCGCGGGAGCGCCCGCACGCTCGTTCACGATGCCGCATCGATCATGATCTGTAGCGCTGCGGCCACGGCCTGATCGAGCACATTGCGGCGCCCGATATCGCCGAAATGAAAATCCATGACCCGCACCGCGTCGGCGTCGGCGGCGCCGATGTAGACAAGGCCTACCTCTTCGCGGCCTTCGCGAGGGCCGCAGAACCCCGTGATCGCAATTGCAATGTCGGCATGGCTTGTCCGAAGAGCGCCAGTCGCCATCGCGGCGGCGACCTCGGGATTCACCGCTCCATCTCGCTCGGCGGGCGACGCCGAGCATCTCGCATTTGGCGTCGACCGAATAGAGGATGAAGCCGCGCTCGAGATGAACTCCGAGCGCGGCATCGGCTGCGAGAACCGCTGAGAGCTGACCGCCGGTGCAGCTTTCGGCTGTCACGAAACGCAGCGCCTTTCCGGCCAGATGCCGGGCCAGCTTGCGCGTCCGCCGTTCGATCAGCGTTGCAGCGCTCACCCTACATCGTGGCGAGTTCCGCGGGGGGAAGGCCCGCGGTCTCGGCCTGACGCTTCAGCTCCTCTTTCCGGGCAAGCATCCTTTCGCCGAGTGCGTCGAGGTCGACGTCGGCGGCACGCGCCTGCTGGAACATATTGTCGTGCTGCTTTTCCTCTTCCTTCACATGATGCTTGATCTCTTCCGACAGCACCGTGACCTTCGCCTCGAAAAATTCGTCGTCGGGTCCCGAAGCGACGATATCGTTGATCAGGATCTTGGCGCCATCATGCTCGACATAGGCTTCCTTGAGGAGATCGTCGTCGATCTTTCCCTTGAGCGCCGGATAGAAGACCTCCTCCTCGATCTGCGCATGGATCTTGAGCTCGGTGCAGATCCGGTCGGCGATCTTCGCCTTGCGATCGGTGCCGCTGGCCTTCTCGAATTCCTCGAACAGGGCTTCGACGGCACGGTGATCGGCCGCGAGGATATGGGTGGCGTCGGTGTCGATTTCGGTCGGTTTCATGGCAGTCTCCATCGTCATGCCCCGCGCCTGTTCAGCGCGCGGCGAGCCCGAAAGTTGCGCTCGATCCGCTCAAACCGCGCCGTCGTCGGCATCGCGCTGGCGCGACGCGCCTTCGGACCGCTTGATGAAGCTGATCTTGCCCTGCGGCTCGAGGATCGCCCATTCCACGTCTGAAATGTGGGCAATCCCCGCGAGCCGCATCTCGGACTCGATCTCGTCGGCGGTAAGCCGGTCGCGGTGAAGATTGTCGCGGATGATCTCGCCCTGCTTCACCACGACGCGCGGATGGCCTTCGAGCAGATTCTTGAGTCGCGGAAAGAGATAGGTCGCCCAGCTCAGGGTGAGCGCCCAGAAGGCGAAGGTCACGATCGCGAGCAACGCGCCGGTCAGGCTGAAATCATTATGGGTGACGCCCTGCTGGATAAGGTCGCCCATCACCACAAGCAGAACCAGCTCGAAAGGCGTCATCTGCCCCAGTTCGCGTTTCCCCATGAGACGGAGGAGCGCATAGAGCAGGAAAAACATCGCACTCGCGCGAAGGACGATATCCATCAGGGCAGGACCTTGATCTCTAGCGGCATGCTGCCGAGCCGCTGCTCGCCGTCGAACAGCGCAATCTCGCCCTTGGTTCCTGCGAAGAGCGGCGGGTTGATCTGGCCATCGATCTTGACGACCAGCGTCTCGCCCGCGCGAAGCTCCCCATAAGAGAAACGATAGGCGCCGTCCTTGTAGCTTTCCTCGGCGGCGGCGGGGAGCATCGTGTTGATCGTCATGTCGGTCCAGAGCGACGGGGAGACCGCAAGCACCGCATCGGAAACATCGCGGATCGCCTCGACACGAATGCGGGTTTCGAAAAACTCGCCGTTGCGAATGACCGAGGGCGTCTTCACCTCGAGCCGCGCTGCTCCAAAATCCTCGACGCGCAGCGGACTAGGCTGGCCACCGACGAGGCCCGATAGCGCGACGGCGACGATGGCAGCGAGCAGGACGAAGGAAACGGGGCTCGCGTGGCGGTGCCAGCGCTGCCCGGAGATCATCTTCTCGCTGATTCCGTCCGGGCGACGGCTGTTCGCTGCAGCCGCGTCGCCGCCCGTCCCCTCGGGGCCCGCCGTCAAGCGAGGGGCTCCGGCCACGGCCGCGCGAGATAGGTACGAACCGCATCGGCGCGATCGCCGACTGCCGCGACCGCGATCAATATCTCGGACTGGCTGACGCCCAATATGCGCGCCCAGGCGAGCATCGCGTCGGGCGCGCTTCGATCGATGCGGTCAAGTTCGAACTGTTGGTGGATCACGCCCGTCTCCCGTCGATGATGACGGGCGAACGCCTGCAGGGTACAAAAGTTGCGGTTCGGCGACGATCGCCGAAGGGCGTTCGCAGGCGTCAGGGCAATGGCCAAGCCTCGCCGTCGTCACTCTTTTATTCGCGCCGCGAAACGCCGCGATGCGGCCAAAGTTGCGCACGGCGGCGAAGATAAATCTGGGCGATCGCAGGCAACTTTCGCCCGCGTCCAAGGGTTTCTTGGACCAGAACCCACAGCCAATGGAGAGTATCATGAGCGTTAAGGGACAGATCAAGGAAGCTGCCGGCTATGTGAAGGAAGAAGCCTTCGAAAACGGCGACAGCCCCGAGGCCAAGCGCAAGGCGCAGGAAGGCCGCGACCTTCGCAACGAAGGCCGCATCGAAGACGGCAAGCCGCCGAAGACGGGTACGCCCGGCACCGAAAACTAATCCTCCCGCCAAGTTGATGGCCCCCTTCGGGTCCGCGCATGCGGACCCTTTTTTTGGCTGGGCGCCCCGGAGCAGCTGAGGAGAATTCGCATTGACCCAGAGCAAGTCGGCCGAACTTCTGCGCGCCCGGAGCATTGTCGCAAAATGACACCCCGCATAGCCTTTGTCGGAGCCGGCCCGACCACGCTCTACACGCTGCATGCGCTTCTCGCCCATCACCCCTCGCCCTTCCGTCTTGCCGTGTATGAAGCGCAAGCGAGCGCGGGCCGCGGAACGCCCTATCGCCCCGGCTGGAACGACCCCGCCATGCTGGCGAATATCGCCAGCATCGAAATCCCGCCGCTTGCCGAGACGCTGTGCGACTGGCTGATACGTCAGCCGCCGGAGCGCCTCGCCGATCTCGGCATCGATCCCGATGCGATCGGCGAACGGACCTTCTATCCGCGGGTCGCGCTCGGCGAATATTTCCGCGACCAGTTCGACGCCGTTATCGACATGGCGCGCGCGCGCGGTATCGAGGTTGAGCTGCGCACGCGATGCCGCGTCGAGGACGCGGTCAGCACGTCGGGCGCGATGATACTCAAGGTTCGCACGAGGTCGGGCGAACTCGCCGACGAGGCTTTCGATCATGTCGTCCTCGCGACGGGCCACCAATGGCCCTCCGAGCCCGAGGTTCGGCCGGGCTATTTCCTCAGCCCCTGGCCCGCCTCGGCTCTGGCCACGGTACCGCCCTGCGATATCGGCATTCGGGGCAGCTCGCTCACGGCCATCGACGCCTGTATCGCGCTCGCCAACATCCATGGCTCGTTTGACGAAACCCGGGACGGCGAGACGCATTATCGTCCGGCATCCGCCACTGATGCATTCCACATGACGATGATGTCGAGGAAGGGCCTGCTCCCCGAAGCCGATTTCTATGCGCCGCTTCCCTATGAGCCGCTCGCCATCTGTACCGAGGAGGCGATCACGCGTCTCGTCGCGAGCGAAGAAGACCAGCTGCTCGATGCCGCCTTCGCACTGTTCAAGGCGGAGCTTGCCGCTGCCGATCCCCCTTACGCCGCGGGCATCGGCCTGGAGAACCTCGACCTCGAGGGCTTCTGCGAAGCCTATTTTGCAAGGCGCGCAGCGAGCGATCCCTTTGTGTGGGCCGAGGCCAATCTCGCCGAAGCGCAGCACGACTATGCCGCTAGGCACACAGTCGCCTGGCGTTACGCTATCCTGCGCATGCACGAAACTCTCGCGCTTCTCGTGCCATATCTGGAGGGAACGGACTACCGCCGCTTCGTCCGTTACTTCAAGCCGGTGTTCGTCGACGATTATGCCACCGTTCCCCACAAATCGATCCGGCGGCTGATCGCGCTCCACCGCGCCGGGAGGCTCGATGTCATGGCGATCGGCGACGATTACCGCATAGACACGAGCGGCGAAGAGGCAGGCGCGTCCCTGATCCTGGGCGGCGAGCATCGGCATTTTGAGGTGTTTATCGAGGCGATGGGCCAGCGCCCACTCGGCGCCGCAGCCTTTCCATTCCCCTCGCTGCGCCAACAGGGGATAGTTCGCGATGCATCCCCTGGCGCCGGCAAGGCGGAGGCGCGGGGCATCGCGATCGACGATGCCTTCCACCCGATTGCAGAGGATATCCCGGAATCCCGCCTCTACTGCCTCAGCCTGCCCTTCCTGCTCGGCCGCCACCCTTTCATCCAGGGAATAACAAGCTCGCACGAAATGGGCCTGGTGGTCGGAGAACAGCTCACAGCCGCGATCGGCGAGGCGACCGCTGAGGAGAAGGCCGCGTGAAGCTCTTCGCCATATATGTCGGAGGCGAGATGGCCGGCGCCAATATCGAGCTGCACGACATGCGCTTCGTCGCCGCGCCCACGATCACCGACACTTATGATGCGCTCCGCCGCCAATGGTGGGGCACGCCGGGCAGCCTCCATATCGACTGCTGGGCCGAGATCGATCACGCCGATGGCTATGACATAGTTTTGAAGACCGCGCCCTTCGAGGGTCCCGAACGGCTCTATTATGTCAATCTAGGCGGCTATGTCCGGGGCGAATTTCTCGAGCGCCACCGCAATCTTTTCATCGTCGCGGACACGCTCGCGCGGGCGAAGTCGCGCGCGCTCGCATCGGTGCGGCAGTGGGTGCAGCCGCACCGCGACGAGATGTACGAGGCCGAGCAGGCCTTTGCACTCGACGCGGTCGCCGCCGAAGCCCGGCTCCACATCCATCTCGTGCCCGCCCCGCGGCGCGAGCTCGCGATCACCTGCGAATATCGCCCGATCCGCGCGCCGCGCCAGCAAAGCCGGACCGCCGCGACCGGCCCCTGACCCAAGCCGCGAGGCGCAGCCCCCCTCCGCAACTCCCGCCTTCGCGGCGCATTGATGCAGATACAGACGCTCCAGACAAAAGGCTCCTCCCATGACCATGACGATCGAACAGCTTTCCGAGAAGATGAAGGATATCGACTTCGCGATGCTCGCCACGCACACGGCGGGCGGCGCCATCGGGTCGCGGCCGATGAGCAACAATCGCGAAGTCGATTATGACGGCGACGCCTGGTTCTTCACCGACGAGACGTCCCTCATGGTCGCCGATATCGCGGCCAACCCGAACGTCAATCTGAGCTATCAAGGCAAATCGGGCCTGCTCGGCATGCGGCCCTTCTTCCTCGCCGTCGAGGGTCACGCAACGCTCATCCGCGACAAGGCCGCATTCGCCGAACATTGGACGAAGGGCCTCGAACGCTGGTGGCCGGACGGCATCGAGACGCCAGGGATCGTCCTCATCAAGGTGTCGGGCACCCGCGCGCATTATTGGGACGGGGAGGATGAGGGCGAAGTTCAGCTCTGACAAGGAAAGACATCCCGCCACGGTTCCCGGTCGGTGAAGGACAAAGAGAAGCCACCACCCCATCGGTCTGCCACTACCCTCTCCGATACCCGCGCCGCGAGAAAGGCGAGCTCCATGCCGAACGCTTCCGATAGCGACAATGCAAGCGCCGAAGAGGTTGCGCTTGATGGGGGCTGCGCTTGCGGCGCGGTTCGGTACCGCCTCGAGGAAAAGCCATATGATAGCGGCTGGTGTCACTGCCGTGTCTGTCAGCATGTCTCGGGGTCGGGCGGCATGGTCTTTACGACCGTCCATCTCGACCGGTACCGCATCCTTGCGGGCGAAGAGCATATCGGACGCTTCGCATCGACCAGCTTCGGAACGCGCAGCTTCTGCCGGACGTGCGGCTCGCCGCTAACGATCCATGTGCGCCATCAGGCCGATGAGATCGATATTGCGGCGGGGACGCTGGACGATCCCGAAGAGATTGCGCCAGCTTTCCACCTTTATACCGCCGAGGCGCCGAGCTGGATGCCGATGATGGCGTTCCTTCCGCGGTACAAGGCGCTGCGACCGAAGACGCGCGGGCTCGACGAGGGTGTCACGGAGGCGGGCTGAGGCGTAGATGAAGACCGCGCCCCAGGAGCCGCACGTGGCAAAATCGCAACCGCTTTTGCAGCGGGGCGTTTCCTGGTCAGATCATGACGATTTCGAGTTCCGCCGCGTAGAACCGGAGCTCGATCCGCTACTGAAAGGACAAGACATGCGCATCCTCATCCTCGGTGCCGGCGCCGCACTTTTTCTCGCCGCTTGCGACAGCAAACAGGAAGCTGCCGAGGACAGGATGGAACGTGCAGCCGAGACCAGCGCCACGGTCGCCGGCCCCCTCCCTGCGGCGCTCGGCCTCAGCGAGGCACAACTCCTCGATGCCGAAATCGTCGGCGCGGACGGGAAGGATCTCGGAGACGTATCGCAGGTGCTGCGCGGCGCCGACGACAAGGTGGACCGTCTCCTCGTCGAGCTCGATGGCGTCGGTCCCGACCGCTATGTTCATGTCCCGGTGCAGGGCCTCAAGCCTATCGTACGTGGCGACGACACCGATCTTCAGACGAGCATGACCAAGGCCGACCTCGATGCGCTGCCCGAAGTGAAACTGCCAGCCCCTTGAGATCGTGACGCGCGAGGAGCATCGACTTGAACGGAGAAACCCTCCATCGGCGGATCGATGTCGGCGGAGTTGATATCTTTTACAGGGAGGCAGGACCGCCCGACGCTCCGGTGCTGCTGCTGCCGCATGGCTATCCCTGTTCGTCGTTCGAGTTTCGCAATCTCCTGCCGCGGCTTGGCGATCGGTGGCGGCTGCTCGCGCCCGACTATCCGGGCATGGGCTACAGCGATACGCCCGAGCATTTCGACTATAGCTTCGACGGCTATGCGCAGCTTCTCGACGGGTTCGTGCGTGCGCTCGGCGTCGAGCGCTTTGTGCTCTATCTTCACGATTTCGGATCGCCGATCGGCGCGCGTCTCGCGATCATGCGGCCTGAACGCATCCTCGCGCAGATCATCCAGAATGGGGACATTCCCTATGAGGATGCGCTGGGCGACAAATATGCCGAGATAGAGAAGAGCTGGTCGCTTCCCGAACCCGAGATGCGCGCCGAGATCGGCAAGGCAATCAGCGAGGATGTTTTTCGGGAGGAGTTTCTGAACGACGTGCGGCCCGATCTCGTGCCGCGCATTCCGCCGGACCTCTGGAAACTGCACTGGTCACTGATCAACCCGCGGCGCCGCGAAATCGCGATCGACCTTATCGGGGGCCTCAAGGCCAATCGCTCGTGGTTCGGCGCGCATCGACGCTATCTGCGCGAGCACCACCCGCCGACGCTCATCGTCTGGGGTCCGCAGGATTTCTATATGCCCGAGAAGTCTGCGCGCGCCTATTTGCGCGATCTCCCCGCGGCCGAGCTGCATCTGCTAGACGGCGGCCATTGGCTTCTCGAAACCAACCTCGACGAGGTTGTCCCGCTGATCAGGGACTTTCTCGATCGGACGCTGTGCTGAGAAGCGACGCCGAACCGCGTTGCCTTGCCTTGTCCCAGCGGCGCCAGCTGCCAGCAGCCCGGGCCGGGCCACCGCAACGATAAAGGGCGCCGGAACCGGCGCCCTTCACCCTGCCCTTAGGGAAGGCAGTCTTATTTCTTTTGGGTGTCGCCGACGCCGGTTTCGGACGGAGCGATCTCGCCATTGTCGTCCATCGCGTTGGCTTTTTCTTCGCCTTGCTCTTCGACGACATCGGCCTTCTGCTCCATCGCCTCTTTGGCGGGACCTTCGGGCATCGCGTCGGCCTGATCGTCGATCGCCTCAGCCTTCGCTTCGGCCTGATCCTCGACCTTGTCGGCGGCGGGGCTTTGGCAGGCGCCGAGCGCGAGGGCCGAGGTTGCGGCGAGGGTTACAAACAGCTTTTTCATCGAGACTCTCCCTGTTGATGACTGCCCTGCTAACGCGGCGAAGCCCACAGGGTTCCGCGGGCCTGCGCGATGGGCATCGTCAGCGTCGCGCAGCCATGATCCGCGCGACCATGTCTTCATCGCGAAGCCGCCGCCAGCGGGCCTCGACGAAGCTATGCACGCCGAACAGGAACAGCCCCGCGGCAACGAGCAGATAGAGCGGCGGATTGTCGGTGAGCGCCGAAAGCGCGTCGCCGAGGCCCTTGACCTCGCGGGCAGCGCCGAACCAGCCGCCGCGCACGAGCGAGGCGCCGATGACCGCGAACACGACCGCGCGCGCAGCAAGCCCCGCCCGCCCGACGGGCACGGCCCATGCAGGTGCTGCCGCATCGAGATCCTTTGTAAATTCGGTGGTCCAGGCCTTGACCGCCTGCTGCCCGGCCGCCGCGAGGAAGGCGGCGCCGACGAGCCCGAGGAGCAGGCCGCCAAGCGGCAGGTCGAGCAGCATTCCCGCCGCCTCTTTCTCGCGGCCGTCTTCGGGGGCGCCGCCCGAGGCAAGGCGAAGCGCCGCCCAGGCGAGAATGAAATGGGCGATGCCGCTCGCGGCATAGCCTATCCGCACAGCGACGCCCTTCGCACCGGTTCCCTTGTTTTCGCTATCGAGCGCCGCCCCGTACAGGCGATAGGCGCCGTAAAGCGCCAGACCCATCGCGAGAAGAGCAAGAAGGATCGAGCCAGCGGGCATATCGCGGACCGAGCGGAACACGGCTTGCGGACTGGCGTCGTCGGCCGACGAACCGGTGAGCGCTATCCATGCCAGCAGGCAATAGACGACGCCGCGCGCGAACCACCCCGTCCGCGCAAATGTCTCGAGCCGCCGCAACCTGTTCATAATGCCTGTCCCCGAATGTTGACCCATCAGGCCAACGCCCGCTGCACCCGACAGTTCCGCGCGGCTCCCACCCCGCCGCGGGTGCCCCCCTCTCCCTTCCCGGCCACCCCGCGTCGCTCGCCGACGCCCGTGCGCCCGATGCCGCTGTGACGAAGCTGCGCGGTTCAGCCGCAGCTTTTCGCAAAGGCGCCGGTCACGAAGTCGCGGCCGGTCCGCAGTCCGACCGGGTCGACGCTGTGCGCGACGCCGTAGGAGATATGCGTCTCGACCTCGACGCCGAGCCGCTTCAACTGGCTCTCGGACATGTGCAGCGCCGCGATCGGCACGACGGGGTCGGCCGTGCCGTGCACCAGCAGGACTGGCGGTTTCGACGGAACATGATGCGCGAGATCGGCCGCGCCCGCGAGCATGCCCGAATAGCCGACGATAGCGGCAACGGCGCGGGGGCGGCGAAGGCCGACCTGAAGCGCCATCATCGTGCCCTGGCTGAAACCCACAAGGGCGAGATCGGCCTCGCTGAGGTCATATTGCGCGAGCTTGCGATCGATGAACGCGTCGATCGCCGGCGCTGCCGACGCAGCGCCTGCAGCCAGCGCCGCCGGGGCGAAACCCGACAGCCCCCACCATTGGTAGCCCCCGCCCATTATCGAACATCGCTGCGGTGCATGCGGCGCAAGAAACAGCGTGTCTGGCAAGGCCTCCTGCCACTGCGGCGCCAGCGAAATCATGTCGGAGCCGCTCGACCCGAAGCCGTGGAGCAGCAGCACGATGTTTTTGGGGGCGCCTCCGGAGCGAGGTTGCAGGCTGGCACCGTTCACGATCTTCGACAAACTTCTTCTCTCAGCTTCGGCGGCGCAGGGCGCGCGCCCGGGCGGTAAGGATTGCGACGCTGCATAGGTAGAAAGTCGGCCGCGCATTTCCAGACCACCGCCGCAGCGCAGCTCGGCATGAGCCAAGTGCTCCGCAACCAAGTGTAGGACCCGCCGGTTTGTCGATGACAGGCAGAACAGGAGGAGTCGGCAATGGCACGCAAATCAGAGGCCGGAAAGGTCGGAGAAACCGCGTCCGAGAAGCGCGGAAAACAGACGGCGGCAAGGAAACTGCGGAAGGAGGTCGGCGATACGAAGACGATCCGCACGCCGCCGAAAGACCGGGAATCCGATCTCGACCGCGCGCCAAAATGGGAGCCGCGCTATGCCGGTTCCGACCGGCTCAAGGACAAGGTCGCGATCGTGACCGGCGGCGACAGCGGGATCGGACGCGCGGTAGCCGTATTGTTCGCCCGCGAAGGTGCGGACATCGCCATCGTTTACAAGAGCAACAAGGCCGATGCCGAGGAAACGGCTTCGCTCGTAGGCGCCGAAGGGCGCACCGCGATCCTCGTCAAGGCCGACGTGGGCAAAACCAGCGCCGGAAAGACTATCGTCGACAAGGTCGTGAGCAAGCTGAAGCGCATCGATGTTCTCGTCAACAATGCGGGCGAACAGCATCCGGCGGACGATATTCGCGACATCAGCCCGGAGCAGCTGCAGCGCACCTTCGCCACCAATATCTTCGGCATGTTCTATATTGTGCAGGCTGCGCTGCCGCATCTCAAGAAAGGCGCGGCGATCATCAATTGCACGAGCGTTACCATGTATCAGGGGAGCGGTGGTCTGCTCGACTATGGTGCGACCAAGGGCGCCATTACCGCCTTCACGCGCTCGCTCAGCGAGAATCTGATCGAGAAGGGCATCAGGGTGAATGCGGTCGCCCCCGGCCCGATCTGGACCGCTCAATCCACGCGGCGGAGCGACCGCCGAAAAAGTCGAAAGTTTTGGCGAGACCACGCCGATGAAGCGACCGGGAGAGCCCAACGAGGTCGCACCGAGCTTCCTCTTTCTTGCGTGCGACGACAGCAGCTACATGTCGGGCCAGGTGCTCCACCCGAACGGCGGAACGGTCGTCAACGGATAAACCGCGCCGAGCGGCAATCATAGCTGGGCGCCGCTGCCGCTCGCAACGATTGTCACGCGGTGCCGACACGGCCAGCGCGCTCGTGTCCGTCTCCGGAAGCGAGGTCTTGCATGCCACCCATTAGCGTCTTTAGCGGAACCCCAAGATGTTCCGTTGGTTGACCAAAGGGGGCCGGATAGGGAGAATTGTCATGCCCCGTGGGGACAAATCGAGCTACACCGACAAGCAAAAGCGCAAGGCCGAGCATATCGAAGAAAGTTATGAGAAGCGCGGCGTCGGCAAGAAGGAAGCGGAGAGCCGCGCATGGGCAACGGTGAACAAGGAGTCGGGCGGCGGCAACAAGTCGGGTTCCGGCCGTGGCCAGCCCGATACCCATGAAGCCTCGAGAAAAGGTGGCCGCAAAAGCGGTGCGGGCAAGAGCAGCGAAAAGCGATCGGCGGCCGCGAAGAAGGGTTGGGAAACGCGCCGCCGAAATGCCAAGGGATAGCGGCGGACGAGATTAGCAAGACCGACAAAGAGCCCCTATACGGGCGCTCCGGTCCAGGCAGCGCCGCCCTCACCCTCATAAGATTTCAGGCGATCGACTAGGCTTCGGCGCTCCGCCGCTACCTCGCGCAGGAGGAGGATCGCGGCCTCCCGGTCGAGGCCGACAGGATCAAGACGTCCTTGATCGATCCGCGCGATGAGGTCGGAGAGGAATTTCAGCTCTTGCCCGGCCAGCATCAGAAATGTGTCGCTCTGGTTCATGCCTGTTCAACGCCCCGGCGCCCCGGCGGGCTGCATCAGGCGGAGGTAAAGTCCGACCGGCAAGCCTCCCCAACCTTCGTCGTTGAAGCATTCTTCTCGCCGACTTCGCAATTTCCTGGCGCAACAGGACACGCTGGCCGCGCTCGATCCGGACCACCCATGCGAGAATTCGGTATAACCTGCGTTAATCCGCCCGGTATTTCGGGCCTTTTCGCGGAAACAGGGGCAACTCGCTCGCTTGCGCGGCGTTCGTGCGGACATGGTCCAGCCGGTCGCTAATTTCGAAAACGGCGGAGGGTCTCGGCGCGCCGCGACCGGGTCGAACTCGCGCCCATCCGCCCGATCCTGGAAGGTTGATCCTATGTCTGCGACGATCCAGCCCGTCATCCTTTGCGGCGGCGCGGGTACGCGGCTCTGGCCCGCTTCCCGCGGCGCGCGTGCCAAACAGTTCCTGGATATCATCGGAAAGGAGAGCCTGTTCGCCCGCACGCTCGATCGGGCAACCGGAGCCGGCTTTTCGGCGCCGCTCATCGTGTGCGGCGCCGAGCATGTCGCGATGGTGCGCGAGCAATCCGAGGGTCGCGATCTTCGGCTGATCGTCGAGCCCGCGGCGCGCAACACCGCTGCCGCCATCGCACTCGCGGTCGCTTCGTCGGCCGATGACGTGCTGCTGCTCGTCATGCCGAGCGATCATGTCATCGCCGATGTAGCCGCATTCCGGGGCGCCATCGCCAAAGCCGCCGATCTGGCGCGCGACGACTGGCTGGTCACATTCGGCATCGCCCCCGATCGGCCCGACACCGGCTTCGGCTACATCGCCAGCGGCGCACCGCTCGGCGACAGGGGATTTGCCGTCGCCCGCTTCGTCGAGAAGCCGCCGCTCGCCGATGCCGAAGCGATGCTTCGCGAGGGTGGCTACAGCTGGAACGCCGGCATCTTCCTCTTCCGGGCCGGTCGCATGCGCGAGGCGATGCTCACGCATTGCCCGGCCATATATCGCGCGGCGGAAGCCGCGGTCGCCAATGCGCTGCACGATTGCGATGCCCTGCACGCGGCAAGCGCGCCGTTCGAACAGGCGCCCTCTGATTCGATCGACTATGCCGTGATGGAGAAAGACGCCCGCGTCGCGGTCGTCCCCGTGTCGATGGGCTGGTCGGACCTAGGCAGCTGGCAGGCGGTGCACGCGCTCGCAGGTGCCGACGCGGCCGGTAATGCTTGCAGCGACGATCTTTTCGCACACGACAGCCATGGTTGCCTGGTTCGCGCGCCCGGAAAACGCGTGTCGCTCGTCGGCATGGACAATGTCGGCGTCATCGTCGACGGCGACGATATCCTCGTTATCGCGCTCGACCGATCGCAGGAGGTCCGGGCCGCAGCCAAGGCGCGCGCCTGAAGTCCATGCCGCGGCTCGCTTCCCCAAAGGGTCAGCGCAGCTGACTGTCCTTGCTTCCCCGGCGGTTGAAACCGGCCGGACGGCGTTCGGCGTCGCGAAGCGTCTGGCACCCGATGCAGGTACGGCTCGCAGGCAAGGCCTTTCGCCGCGCCTCCGGAATCCGCTCGCCGCAATCGTCGCAATAGTCCGCGCCCTTGCCGGACAGCAGCCGCAGGCGCGCCTCCTTGACGGCATCGCTCACCGTGTCGTCGATCTGCTCCTGAACGGCGCCGTCGCGCGCCCAGCCATTCGCCATGTTGAAGCTCCCTATCTCGGGGACGAAAATGGGAACGCATGGCGGGGCGGGCAAGTTGCCCCGCCACCGGGAACGATCGCGGCGCCGGATGGTCTTGAGTCCATGGCCAGAAAGACCGCCGCACCGAGCCCTGCAGACCGCGCCCCCACTTCGAAGCGCGGCGAACGAAAGGCTGCGGCTCCCCCGCCCTTTCGTCCGGTCCAGCTGGCGACGCTCGTCGACAGCGTTCCCGCCGGCAGGGGCTGGGTTCACGAGATGAAATATGACGGCTACCGCCTGCTGATCGCGGTCGGCGGCGGCGAGGCCCGCGCCTATACGCGCTCGGGTCTCGACTGGTCGGAGCGCTTCGCGCCGCTCCTCGCCGAGGCCGCAAAGCTGAAGGTAGACAGCGCGCTGATCGACGGTGAAGCGGTCGTGCTCGATGCTGAAGGCCGCTCAAGCTTCCAGTCACTGCAAAATGCCCTGAAGTCCGCGCCCGATAGCATCGACTATTTCGCGTTCGATCTGCTCGAGCTCGACGGCGAGGATCTGACCCCCCTCCCCCTCCTCGACCGCAAGGCGCATCTCGCCAAGATCCTTCCCAAGGCCTCCAAGCATATCCGCTTCTCGGACCATATCGAGGGCAGCGGCGAGGCATTGCTCGAGAGTTTCTGCGCCGCAGGTCTCGAAGGTGTCATCTCGAAGAAGGCCGACGCGCGCTATGTCGGCTCGCGCGCGGGAAGCTGGCTCAAGGCGAAGTGCATCAAGCGGCAGGAGTTCGTCATCGTCGGCTGGACGCCTTCCGACAAGTCGCGCGCGTTCCGCTCGCTCATGCTCGGCGTGCATGAGAAGGGCGCGCTGCGCTACGCGGGCAAGGTCGGGACCGGATTCGATACCGAGGAGCTCTTCCGCCTCCAGGCGATGATGAAGCCGCTCGAACGAAAGGAGCCGACGGTGAAGGCGCCCCGCACCGAGACGCGCGGCGCGCACTGGATCGAGCCGAAGCTCGTCGCCGAGATCGCTTTTACCGAGATGACAAACGAGGGCACGCTCCGCCACCCGAGCTATCTCGGACTTCGCGAAGACAAGAAGCCGGAGGCCGTGGTCGTAGAGAGCGAAGAAAAGATTGCGGTGGCGACGAGCGTCTTCCCCGTTCCGATCAGCAACTCCGACCGCGTCATCTTTCCCGAGGCGGGGCTCACCAAGGGCGAGCTTGCAGAATATTATGCCGCACTCGCGCCGATCATGCTGCCGTGGGCGGGTTCGCGCCCGATCAGCCTCGTGCGCTGTCCGCAGGGGCGCGCCAAGAAATGCTTCTTCCAGAAACATGATGCCGGAAGCTTCGGCGATTCGGTGAAGCAGGTCGCGATCGAGGAGAAGGATGGCGACAACCAGCCCTATCTCTACATGGACACGCCCGAGGGCCTGATGACCTGCGTCCAGATGGGCACGATCGAATTCCATGGCTGGGGCGCGCGCATCGAGGATGTCGAGAAGGCCGATCGGCTCGTCTTCGATCTCGATCCCGACGTCGGTCTCGATTTCGAGGCAGTGCGCAGCGCCGCCTTCCAGTTCCGCGACATCCTGAAGCAGATGGGCCTCGAGACCTTTCCAATGCTAACCGGCGGCAAGGGCGTCCATGTGATCGCCCCGCTCGTGCCGCGCGCCGAATGGCCCGAGGTCAAGGACTTCGCGCACCGGCTCGCCCGCGCCGTCGCCCAGATGGATTCCGACCGCTTCACCGCCGCCCTCCCCAAGGCGCAGCGCAAGGGCCGGATCTTCGTCGATTATCTCCGCAACCAGCGCGGCGCGACTGCGGTGATGCCCTATTCGGCGCGGGCCCGCGAAGGCGCGCCGGTCGCCGCGCCCATCAGCTGGAAGGAAATGGAGACGATCGACAAGCCGTCGCATTTCCGCATCACCGACGCGAAGGCGCTGCTGAAGCGCGCCGGCCTCAAGGCGCTGCAAGGCTGGGGCCGCGCCGACCAGACGCTGCCCGACCTGTGAAGATCGCCACCTATAATGTGAACGGCATCGGCGGCCGCCTCGACATTCTGCTCGGCTGGCTCGCGCAGGCCGAGCCCGACATCGTTTGCCTGCAGGAATTGAAAGCCCCTCAGGAGAAATTCCCCGAGAAGGCGATCCGCGACGCGGGCTATGACGTGATCTGGCACGGCCAGAGCCGCTGGAACGGCGTCGCGATGCTGAGCCGCGTCGGCGAAATCCACGAAACGCGCCGCGGGCTCCCCGGCGATCCCGGCGACGAGCAGAGCCGCTATATCGAGGCCGCGGTCGGCGGCATCCTCGTCGCCGGCCTCTATCTTCCCAACGGCAACCCCTGGCCGGGTCCGAAGTTCGATTACAAGATGCAGTGGATGGCGCGGCTCGACGCGCATCTGACAACGCTCTTCGACCTCGATGCCCCCGTCGTCATCTGCGGCGACTTCAACGTCATTCCCACCGACCTCGATGTGTACAAGCCCGCGAACTGGAAGAAGGACGCGCTCTTCGCGCCCGAAGCCAAAGCCGCCTACCGGCGCATCCTCGACCAGGGCTGGACCGATGCGATCCGTCACCTGCATCCCGAGGAGCGCATCTACAGCTTCTGGGCTTATTGGCGGCGCTCGTTCGAACGCAATGCCGGCATCCGCATCGACCATCTGCTACTGAACAAGCCCGCGGCGAAGCGGCTCGAGGCAGCCGGCGTCGACACCCGCCCGCGGGCGCTCGACAAGACGAGCGACCATGCGCCCGCCTGGATCGAACTTGGCGCGGGCTCCACAAAGCGAAAGCGCAAGGCGTCATGACGCGCACCATCGCCGGCTGGAAGGTGCCACCAGCCGAGCGCGACCAGCTGATTGAACGGTTCGAACCGCGCTATGCCGAGCTGGTTGCCGACCATGTGACGCTCCGCTTCGGGACCGCCGAGGACACGCCCCTACCCGCCGCGCACGCGGGCGAGATCGTCGGCGAAGTCGACGACGGCGCGGGCGTCCAGGCGCTCGTCGTGCGCATCGGCGGCACCACCGATCGCGGCGACGGCAGCCATTATCATATCACCTGGTCGCTTGGGCCGGGCCGCGAGGCGAAGGAGAGCAACGACGTGCTCGCCGCAACGAAATGGCAGCGGGTGCATCCTCCGATCGCCATCGCGCTCGCGCCCGCGCGCTGGACCGTCTGACAAGCTCGGATCGGCAAGTTGCGGGCCGCGAAAACGGCAGGCGCGCGCGTTCGCGACTGTCCGGCCATTTCCAGCTCCCGCTTTCGATCCCGTTGCGGCGATCGGGCTTACCTTCCCATCCCCGGCGCGGAACGCTCGGCGACCGCGCGCATTGAAGGAGCATTGGCAAAGGAGTGAGTGACGATGGCTGCGCGCCCATATTGGAAAGGCCAGATCCGCCTGGCGCTCGTTTCGATCCCGGTCGAGATCTATTCGGCGACGAAGAGCGGGGCGACGATCGCGTTCAACCAGATCCACGAGCCCACGGGCAAGCGCATCAAATATGAAAAGGTCGTGCCCGGCGTCGGCCCGGTCGACGTCGACGAGATCGTCAAGGGCTTCCAATATGCGAAGGACCAATATGTGCTGCTCGACGACGAGGAGATCGAGGGGGTCAAGCTCGAGAGCAAGAAGACGCTCGAGCTCACCCAGTTCGTCGAGGCCGAGGATATCGACGAGATCTATTTCGAGAAGCCCTATTATGTCGTCCCCGCCGACGACCTTGCCGAGGAAGCGTTCATCGTGCTGCGCGAGGCGCTGCGCCGCACCGGGAAGGTTGGTCTTGGCCAGCTCGCGATGCGCGGCCGTGAATATGTCGTGAGCATCAAGGCGTGCGGCCGGGGTCTCGTCATGGAGACGCTGCGCTATGCCGACGAGGTCAACAAGGCGGCGAGCTATTTCCGCGACATCGCGGACAGCGATCCCGACGAAGACCTGCTCGACCTCGCGACGACGCTGATCGACAAGAAGACGGGCAAGTTCGACGCGAGCGACTTTCACGATCGCTATGTCGAGGCGCTGAAGGAGCTTATCGAGCGCAAGAAGAAGGGCAAGACGCTCAATCTCGACGACGGGAAGGACGAGAAGGCGCCGAGCGGATCGAACGTCGTCGACCTGATGGCGGCGCTCAAGAAATCGATCGGCGACGGCGGCGGGAAGGCCAAGGCCGCCAGCGCCAAGAAGGCGCCGGCCAAAAAGACGCCGACGAAAAAGGCGCCGACCAAGACCGCCGCGCGCAAGCGCGCATGAGCTGCACCTTCACAATGCCCGCATTCGCAGTCGGGCGCTCAGGCACCGGGACCGAACCGCCGGCGCGCCGGGTTGCGCTCGCACCGGAAATGATCCTTGATATGCGCGTTGAAATAGGCGCCGAGCGAATCCGCAGCGCAGAGCCCGTCGTAGATCGCGCGCGGGACGCCATGATAAAGATATCTGCCGGTGCCCCGGAAGCTGATGGAAAGCACCGACGCCGCCTCGTCATAGGCGACATGGTCGATCATGGTCGAGCGGGTGAAGCGGCGCGCACGCATATGGGCAGAGCGCGCCGCAGCCGCACCGGTTCCCGCCAGGGCGCAGGCGAGCGCGCGCCGGCGGTCCGGGCGAGAGCCCTGTCCCCGCAGACCCGCCCCGCCCGTCCTTTCCGGCCCTGATCGATGGCGAAGGAGCCGACAGCCGACGAGCTTCGCGCAATCGCCGAACACCGCGGGATGAAACTCGTCCGGTCGCGAAAGCGAACGCCTGGCGCCGGCGACTATGGGAAGTTCGGCCTCACCGATGCGGCTGGCAAGCCGCTCCTCGGGATCGGCGAACAAGGGCTCACGGCAAGCGCCGCCGACATCGCGCACTATCTTCGCGGCGGCGCGGCCGACAGCTGGAAACTCTCGGCCGAACGCGAACCCGCGGCGAAGCGTGCCAAGAAGGCACCCAAAGCTGCCGAACCCATCGAGGAGCATTCGCCTATCCGCCGACGCAGAATAACGCGTCCGCCACCGTCACCCGAGCCTGCACGAAGGCGGCAGGATCCGCCGCCGCCGCCGAAAGCCAAGCCGGTGCTGAGGATCGTCAAACCCGAAGCCCTGCCGGAGCCCGAGCTCAGCCTGCGGCCCGCGACGGGCAAGGACCGAAAAGCTCTCGCCCGTCTGCTCGCGCAGCTTGCCGAGCCGCCCAAGCGCATATCGATCGATGCGAATATCGAGGCGATCGGCAAAGCGAAGGCCGGGCTTCTCGTCGCCGATGCCGGCGGGCTGGTCGGATGCTGCGCCTGGGGCGTCGTTCCGACCTTGCAGCACGGCCTCGTCGGCCGCGTCACCCTGCTGCTGGTCGACGGCGAGCGTCGCCGCCGCGGCATCGGGACGGCGCTCCTGACCGCCGCCGAAACGGCTCTCGCCAAGGGCGGATGCGGCACGATCGAGATCATGAGCGACATCATGATCAACAACGCCCACAACTTCCTGCGCGCGCGGAACTATGAGCAGAAGAGTTACCGCTTCGTCCGTTCGGCGGGAGGGGCGCCAAAGGCCCGGCGAGACTGAGCGCGCCCCCTACCCGATTATCTTCCGCTACCGGCCATGCGCCTTCCCTTGCCCCACGACATCGGGATAAAGCATCACCGCCGGAACAACGAGGCGGGCGCCGTCGTCTCTCCCCAGGCGATCGGCTTTCCCTCCGAAGGATCGACCAACGGATGATATCATGTTCGAGCGCCTGACAATTCTTGCCCAGCATGCGATGCCGAAGCGGCGGCTGACCGAATTCGCCGGCCGTGTTGCCGCGTCGTCGGGCCGGCTGACCCCGCGACTGATCCAATGGTTCGTCGCCAAATATGGCGTCGACATGAGCGAAGCGGAAAACCCCGACATCCGCAGCTATGCAAACTTCAACGACTTCTTCACGCGTCCGCTGAAAGCCGGCGCTCGCCCGCGGGCGGAGGCCGATTTCATCTGTCCGGTCGACGGTGCCATCAGCCAGTTCGGCGCCATCGACGATCATCACATCGTCCAGGCCAAGGGCCACCGTTTCACCACCACCGCGATACTGGGCGGCGACGCTGCCCTCGCCGCGACGTTTCGCGACGGCAGTTTCGCCAACCTCTATCTTTCGCCCAAGGATTATCACCGGCTGCACATGCCGTGCGACGGGGAGCTCAGACGCATGATCCACGTCCCGGGCTCGCTCTTTTCCGTCAACCCGACGACCGCGCGCGGGGTGCCCGGCCTTTTCGCGCGCAACGAGCGGGTCATATGCCTGTTCGCGTCCGCCACTCACGGCCATTTTGCGATGATACTCGTAGGTGCGACCATCGTCGGCAGCATCGCAACGTCATGGCATGGCGTGGTGAATGCAAAGCGATCGGGCAAGATATCGTCATGGTCCTACGCCCCCGATGAAGTCTCGCTGCGCAAGGGCGACGAGATGGGTCGCTTTCTCCTCGGCTCCACGATCGTGATGCTGTTCGAGAAGCAAGCGATCGCGTTCAACCCCGACTGGTTTCCCGAACGGCCGGTGCGCCTCGGAGAGGAGATGGGAAGCGCCGTAGAAAAGGCCTCGGGCGGATAGCCGATCAACCTTGTAACACGCGCGGCAGCCGACGCGCCTCGCTAGGCGTCTCGGGCGGCAGGACGGTGCCAGGCCAGTTGGCGCAGGCGGATCGCCCTCCATCGGTGACGCGCCAAGGTTGCGCAAGGCGTCAAGGCTTGTGCCAACCCGCCAGAAAACGCGCGCCGGCTCCGGCCTCGATGGTAGTGACGTCCTCGGCCCACAGGCACTCGCCCGCCTGCGCGGTCACGCCGTCAGTTGCGACCGTGCCGCCGAGGGGGACGATCATCGCGCCATCCCTCGCATCGGCAAGCGGCGAAAGGTCGTTGGCGTTCAGGTGCGCGACCACGAGATGACGGCTGTCGAGCAACAACGCGCTCTCTGCGATATCGACTTGGCGGCAGAGATCGCGTGACATTGGCGCGGCCTTCGCGACCGCCGTCCCATCGGCGAGGTGCAGCTCGCGCGGGCGGCCGTAATCGTAGAGACGATAGGTGACATCGACATTCTGCTGGATTTCGACGAGTGTAACCCCGGCGCCGATCGCATGGACGGTTCCGGGCGGAACATGAAAGAACATGTTCGCGCGCACCGGATGCCACTCCATGAGCGCCTCGATAGCACCCGAGCGGGCGGTATCGGCGAGTTCGCGCTCGCCGAGCGCGCGAAGCGTGCCAATTCCGAGCACCGCATCCGGCTCAGCGTCGAGAATGTACCAGCATTCCTCCTTGCCTGCGGGAAGTCCGCGCGCCTGCGCCTGCCGGTCGTCGGGATGGACCTGGATCGACAAGCGCTCGCTCGTGAAGATATATTTCACGAGCAGCGGATTGGATTTGGGCGGACGAAACCAGATTTCGCCGACGCGGCCACCAGTCCGTGCATCGAAGGGCGGAGGAAGCCGATCGACGCCCCAGGGTTTCTCGACCCTGATCGTCTCAAGCTTCTGTGCTTTCATGGTCACATCCATCACTCCCATTCTGAAGCATATGCCGGCTGGCTCCGGCGCAGCGCATATTCCCAGGCGCGGCCAGGAAGGCGAACAGCGCAAATGGCGCCGGCGACGCGCCGTAAGTGCGGGTAAACCTGTTCCTCGCGAATCGGCATGCTACCGAAACAATGGTCGCCGGGCCGGGTTGCAGCGACTAACCCATGTTGTGACGATTTAGCTGTAGCGCGCCGACCGCCTCTACATCTTTGCTTCCCAATGCCGCCTGTCGTGCCTTCCCGCGGGGCGCCGCGCGATGCTCTTCACAGCTTCCGACAGTCTCCCACAGGCGGACACTTCAACCCCTTGAAATCCTGACCATAGCTTTCCTACATCCACGCCGCAGCCGCTCGGGCTGCAACATCCTCAACTTGGCATGGAGAAGAAGATGTCCAGCAAACATATCGATTATCTGCGGCGCGAGCATGCCCGCCTCGACGCCGAAATCGATCGGGAGGCGCAGCGCCGCCAGCCCGACGAAGTCCTGATTGCGCGGCTCAAGAAGCTGAAGCTGGCGATCAAGGACCAGATCGCGGCATGGAGCCGCGATACCGGCGACAGTCGCGTCGCCTGACCCGATCGCGGAGCCGCGCGCGTTGCGGCTCCGCACTTTGGCGCTGCGGATTTTCGGAACATGGCGCATCCAGAATCTTCGCGCGCGCGACCTCTTGAAATCGAAAAAATGGCTTCCTAATTTTTTCCCGGATGCCGGATTTTCCGGGTCCTGAGGACATAGAGAGCGCCGGCTCTGAGTCCCGGCGCATCTCATGCCCGAATTGCTTCAATCAGGAGGATTTGGAAATGAGAACCGACTTTGACTTCACCCCCTACCGCCGCTCGACGGTGGGCTTCGATCATCTCTTCGACCTGCTCGAGAAGGGGCAGCGCGGCGAAACGTCCGATGGCTTTCCCGCCTTCGACATCGTGCGCGATGCCGATGACCGCTTCCGCGTCACGCTGGCGGTCCCGGGCTTCAAGCCCGACGAGATCGAGATCGTCGCGCAGCAGAACCAACTGAGCGTCACGGGCAAGCCCGCCGAGGAAGACGCCAAGCTCGTCTATCTCCACCGCGGCATCGCGCGCCGCGCGTTCGAGCGCCGCTTCCAGCTCGCCGACTATATCGAGGTCGGCGGCGCGAGCTTCGCCGACGGGCTGCTCTCGATCGAGCTCAGCCGCGTCGTCCCCGAGGCGATGAAGCCGCGCAAGATCGAGATCGGCGGCGGCGACACCGAGCCGCGCCGGATCGGATCGTCGAACGAAAAGACGCTCGAAAAAGCGTAACAACGGGCGGGGCCGCCGTTCAGCGTTGGCCCCGCCCTTCCATATCAAATTGCATTTAAACGCCGGACGGTGGCGGCCGCCGCCCCGATCTCAATCGAGCGAGCGAATGATATCTGCCGCACTCCACTCGGCGGGTCCGATCAGCATATCGTGCGCGATCCGCACCGAGTGGAGTGCGGCTTCGATCTGCCGCCGCCACCTGGCAAGAAAGTCGAACAGCACCGGGAAATCCGGCGGCAGATCATAATCCTGCCAGACGAAGAGCTGGAGCAGCGAGGGATGATCGGGCCGGTAATAATGGATCTCGGCGGTCGTCAGCCCGTAGCCGTCCAACTGTGCGATCAGCGCGCGGTCGGTCACGGCGCGCGCGTCTCGCCGCCATCGAGCGACCGAAGAGCCGCGAGCACATCGTCGACTGGCACCGCTCGCCTCGCCCCCGGGGGTTTGCGAAGCGCGGGCTTGTTGCGGACCGCCGAGCGATCCGATGCCCAGGATGCGAGGAGGGCGCGCTTGACCTCGGGCTCGAGGCTCGGGTGACGCGCCACGTCGAAGGGATGAAGAAAACGGGAAAATGGCTCGGACATGTTCGTGCCTCCTTCCTTGTAGCCTTTCCTTTCCTGTCGTGCGGCAGGCTGCCGCGACCAAAGATTTTGGAAAGGAAGCGAGTCGAGTCAAGAGGTCTCAGCCCGTTGATTACGGGCATTTGCTTGTCACCCCACCAAACGCGAAAAAATTTTTGCCGGACCTCTTGAAGCGAAAAAAATCGCTTCCTAGCTCATCCGCGCCGCGCGTCCCGGACAGGCGCGCCGGCTTGTCATATCGTTATGCAACATGGAGGTTATGCATGCATTTCCGTCCCTTGCACGACCGTGTGGTCGTCCGCCGCATCGAAGCCGAGGAGAAGACCTCGGGCGGCATCATCATCCCCGACACCGCCAAGGAAAAGCCGCAGGAGGGCGAAGTCGTCGCCGTCGGCCCGGGCGCCCGCGCCGAGGACGGCACGGTCACCGCGCTCGACGTCAAGGCCGGCGACCGGATCCTGTTCGGCAAATGGTCGGGCACCGAGGTCCGCATCGACGGCGAGGAACTGCTCATCATGAAGGAGAGCGACATTCTCGGGGTCATCGAGCAGGCCGAGGCGCTCAAGCAGGCGGCGTAACGCCCATTCATCACCCACTGAAAGGACAGCAAGAAGGAGGTAAAAATGGCTGCCAAGGAAGTGAAATTTGCGTCGGACGCGCGTGATCGCATGCTGCGCGGCGTGGATACGCTTGCGAATGCAGTGAAGGTCACGCTGGGCCCCAAGGGCCGCAACGTCGTGATCGACAAGAGCTTCGGCGCACCGCGCATCACCAAGGACGGCGTCACCGTCGCCAAGGAAATCGAGCTTGCCGACAAGTTCGAGAATATGGGCGCGCAGATGCTGCGGGAGGTCGCAAGCAAGCAGAACGACAAGGCTGGCGACGGCACCACCACCGCGACCGTGCTCGCGCAGGCAATCGTCCGCGAAGGCTCGAAGGCGGTCGCCGCGGGGATGAACCCGATGGACGTCAAGCGCGGCATCGATCTCGCCGTGACCAAGGTCGTCGAGGATCTCAAGGCTCACGCCAAGTCGGTCGAGGCGAACAGCGAGATCGCGCAGGTCGCGACGATCTCGGCGAACGGCGACGAAGAGGTCGGCCGCATCCTCGCGGAAGCGATGGAGAAGGTGGGTAATGAGGGTGTGATCACCGTCGAGGAGGCCAAAAGCCTTGCGACCGAACTCGAGACGGTCGAGGGCATGCAGTTCGACCGCGGCTATCTCAGCCCCTATTTCATCACCAACGCCGAGAAGCTGAAGGTCGAACTCGACGATCCGTACATTCTGATCCACGAGAAGAAGCTCTCGAACCTGCAGGCGATGCTGCCGCTCCTCGAGAGCGTCGTGCAGTCGGGTCGGCCGCTGCTCATCATCGCCGAGGATGTAGAGGGCGACGCGCTCGCGACGCTCGTCGTCAACCGCCTGCGCGGCGGGCTCAAGGTCGCTGCCGTCAAGGCACCCGGCTTCGGCGACCGCCGCAAGGCGATGCTCGAGGATATCGCGGTGCTCACCGGCGGCAATGTCGTCAGCGAGGAACTCGGCATCAAGCTCGAGAGCGTCACGATCAACATGCTCGGGCGCGCGAAGAAGGTCGTCATCGACAAGGATAATACGACGATCATCGACGGCGTCGGCTCGAAGGCGGACATCGATGGCCGCGTCGCGCAGATCCGCCAGCAGATCGAAACCACGACAAGCGATTACGACCGCGAGAAGCTTCAGGAGCGGCTTGCCAAGCTCGCGGGCGGTGTCGCGGTGATCCGTGTCGGCGGCGCGACCGAGGTCGAGGTCAAGGAGAAGAAGGACCGCGTCGACGACGCACTCCACGCAACCCGCGCGGCCGTGGAAGAAGGCATTCTTCCGGGCGGCGGCATCGCGCTGCTCCGGTCGCTGAAGGCGCTCGAAGGCCTCAAGGCCGCGAACGACGACCAGCAGTCGGGCATCGACATCGTCCGCCGCGCGCTCCGCGCCCCGGCGCGCCAGATCGCCGACAATGCCGGCGAGGACGGCGCTTGGATCGTCGGCAAGCTCCTCGAAAGCGAGGAGTATAGCTGGGGCTTCAACGCCGCCACTGGCGAGTATCAGGACCTCGTCAAGGCAGGCGTGATCGACCCCGCCAAGGTCGTACGCACCGCGCTGCAGGATGCCGCGTCGGTCGCGTCGCTGCTGATCACCACCGAGGCGCTCGTCGCCGAGCTGCCGAAGGAGGAGAAGGCCGCGCCGATGCCGGCGATGGACTTCTGACATATCGAGGGCGGCGGGAAACCGCCGCCCTCACCTGCCATGTTTCTGTGCGGGGCATCAAGGAGATCGGCAATGCCGTTCGGAGGTCATAACATTCGAAATTGTGTGTCGGAGATCAAGCTGCGGCATGGCAAACAGGCCGACTTCATCGTCTCCAGGCAGGTGCTATGGTCGCGCGACCGGGGCAATGACGCAGAGATCGCATTCTGGAAC
This sequence comes from Sphingopyxis sp. Root1497, assembly GCF_001427085.1. NCBI lineage: Bacteria > Pseudomonadati > Pseudomonadota > Alphaproteobacteria > Sphingomonadales > Sphingopyxidaceae > Sphingopyxis > Sphingopyxis sp. Root1497. The sequence continues at coordinate 761,199 of NZ_LMGF01000005.1, read as the reverse complement.
GCCGTGCTGACTGACTTGCATCGAACCACGTCACCGCATTGAGAAGGTGGCCGCCAAGGGGCGCTCCGATCCAGGCGGGCGACCGCTAGCCAACCCATGCTTCCAATTCAGTTCGTTCGACCGGTCATGCCGCGGCTTTGCGCCCAGCCGTAAAGATCGGCGATCATGCCTCGCTCGATCTCGGGTTGCAGATAGATCACGACGGCTGTTTCGGCTTCCCTGTCGATGAAGCGCATAGTCGCGTATAAGACACCCTCTCGCTCGGTGTCGCCGCCCTCGATTTCGTCGGGCCATATCTCAATCGTTCGCACGGGCCTCTCCTTCCCATTCCGCTGTCCGCGATCGATAAAGGGAGAATGCCAAAGTGCTAGGAAGGTTGCACCTGGAATGGGCGCAACCGGGGAATAGAAAAGGCCGGGCCGCATCGAAGTGCGGCCCTGCCCCGAGAGGGTGCCTCGGCGTCACTCTTCTTTCCGACGTCAGCGGTTCTGACGATTCTCGTCGTCGCGGCCGGCCTGGTTTACCTACTTCTGCTCATCGTCCTGACCGGGCTGGCGACGCTGCTGATCCTACTGTTCCTGCTGGCCGGGGTTCTCGTTCGGGTTGCGATCGGCTTGGCCGCCCTGCTGGTTGTTCTGTCCCATGTGGGTCATCCTTTCCAATTTGCCTGGGCGGTAGGCTTGGAAACGAGGCGCCATAAAGCAGCGAGTTCCCGCCGCTTTCAACAGCTTACCGCAAGAATCGCCGTGCCCGCACGCGATCGCCTTTTCACAACTCAACAGTCCCGTATTGAGCTCGGCACAGCTACGCCCGCGCCCTGCGGTCGGCCACCGCTGCGACGATCGCATCGCAAAAGTCGGGCAGGTCGTCGGGACAGCGACTGGTGATGATATTGCCGTCGACCACGACGCTCGCTTCGACCACCTGCGCGCCGGCATTGGCAACATCGGTGCGGATCGACTTGTAGCTCGTCATTCGCTTGCCCGATGCGAGCCCGGCTTCCACAAGAAGCCACGGCGCATGGCAAATCGCGGCAACCGGCTTGCCAGCACCTGCGAAGGCCCGAATGATCGAGATCGCCTCGTCCTCAACCCGCAGCAAGTCGGGATTCATCTGGCCGCCCGGCAGAACGAGCGCGTCATAACGGTCGGTGTCGACGTCGGCGATCTTGAGATCGACTTCGACCTCGTCGCCCCAATCGTCTTCGTCCCAGCCGGTGATATCATCATCGTCGATCGATGCGATTTCGACCTCCGCGCCGGCGTCCTCCAGACGCTGAAGTGGCACTTCAAGCTCGGATTGTTCGAAGCCATCTGTCGCCATGATCAGGATCCTGCAGCCGGCGAGTATATTGTCCTTGGTCATCGGAAAGCTCCTTTGCTGTCTAACGACCAATGCGCCGCGGCTATCGTCGTTCCCGACCTTGCCCGCGCGCGCTGCTCTTCGTCCTCCTCTATCGACAATGGCCGCACCGATGCTGGGGCCGCGATCGCGTCGAGGACGGCTTCGACAGTATTCCAGAATGGCGGCGACCTTCCGCCCCATCTTTGCAACCTTTCTTCGCCAACTGCATTTCAACGGCGCACGGGCTTCGACGGTGATCGTTCGGTCTGCCGCCGCCATGTGCATCGCTTCGCGTATCGCCGCGGCTGTTCGATCCCACGTCTCAGTCGAATTGCCGTCGGCGTACGCATCCAATCGTCGTCCGCGCCGCTCCCCTACGTTGTCAGAATATCGGTGCGCATATCCGGCTCAACGACATATCGCTCAGTTTGGCCGTCGGAGTGTGCTACGCGCCTAATGTTTGAGGCAAGCGGATGCTGCAATCAAATCATCGGATACCCGATCAGCATTTTTTCTGTTTGGGTATAGTCACGCCGGGGTCTTCCCCTCCCAACTTCCCCCACTTCGCTCGAATAGGCTGACCGGTAGCAATCTACCTTTGCCCGTTCATGAAGATCCTAGGTTGAGACGTACGATGCTGCACGCGATCCGCAGCGGCGCGCGCGATCACGCGTTCCTCACCGGTTGGTCGCACCCGAGCGCCTGAGCGCTGCCTAGGTGATCGGAGGTTGGTCGATGATATTGCCGGGAGCGTTTTCTGTGCCGGGTCGTTCGTATCCGTATGCAGCTTTGCCGCGATATAAACCTCGATCGGCCGAGCTTCCGCGATAGCGGCCACACGTCGCTCAGCCGTGAGACCGACATGGCATGAAACTCTCGCGCGCCTCGGAAGACCCGGCGAAAGTGGGCAATGTCGGCTCCTCGATAGCCGCGCACCGGATTGCCCTTCTCTACGCCTTGCGTCATCGACGCCTGCCCGACCTGCTCAATCCGACGCGCTTCACCGAGCTCGTCCAGCTCCGCAACTTGAATGATCGGTCACCGTTGCAAACGACGCTGCTGGATAAACTTGAGGCAAAACGCTTGGCCTCGGAGCAACTCGGTGCAAACTGGATCGTACCGACGCTCTGGCAGGGCCAGATGCTGCCGCGCTTCATTCCGTTCGCCCTCCCATCAATCGTCAAGGCGCGTCATGGGTGTAACCAATATCAAATCCTGGAGACGTTTCCGGATTGCGAACGCTGGAAGCAGGTCCAGCGAGCCGCGCGCCGGTGGCAGCGCCGGGAGTACGGCCGCTGGCTCGACGAATGGGCATATCGCAAAGTGCCGCGTGGCGTTTTCGCCGAGCCGTTGCTCGGCGGCGCACGTCCTCTCCCCATCGACTACAAGATCTACGTCTTTGGCGGTGTCGCGACGCACGTCCAAGTACATTTGGGGCGCGGTGTCCGTCACCGCTGGATATTGCATGACCGCAACTGGCGGCAGCTCGTGCCTGCCGCCGATCGACCTTCCAGACCCTCCTCCCTCGGGGCGATGCTGCAAGCTGCAGAGACGCTTGCCGGGAACCTAGCCTTCGTTCGGGTCGATTTTTACGAAATCGACTGCCAACCGCTTTTCGGCGAGTTTTGCCTTTATCCCGGCTCTGGCCTGGATCCGTTTGCAGCCGACTGGATCGACGTTGAGCTGGGAAGGCTTTGGAAAGATGCGCTGGAGAGATCCGGTTCCCCAGCAGCCAGTTCGCCGGACGCAAAGCACGCGCGGCCCACTGGGTATGATCCTTTCCAGATTTGATTCTACATGAGAATTCGGCAGGCCGGCGACGCCAGCCGCCCATTGGAGAGATCGGGTCACATTCGTCGATGCGTTGACGTCGCAGCGCGACATATTGCGCCCAGTTCGGGAACTTGCCCCCACTCCATGCGTCGGTTCGGCGGGACGGGGGGTTGCCTCCCTTCCCGGCAACCTGCCCGCCACCCTCAACAAATGGAGATGGATCATGGACAGGTTCGACGACCGCACCCCGCTCTGGGATTATAGCGACAACAGCAGCCCCGACACCGGCGCATCGCCGGGTCGCTACAACCGCGGCCGCGCAGAGGATGCGTCGCGCGCTTATGTGGCGATCGAGGAAGACGAGCGCGAGCAGCGCCGCCCGCGCCGCGCCTATCGCGAGCAGGAATATCGCCGCGATAATTGGGAGGATGAGCGCGCGGGCGACTATCGCCGGCCGGTCCGCCGCGCTGAGCGCTCCGATTGGCCCCGTTACGACAGCACGCCCCGCCGCGACGCCTATTACGATGCTGCCGGCGAAGCCCGAGGCGAGGATCGTTCGCGCGGCGGTAACTACTGGCCGAGCGAGTTCGGCTATCTCCCGGTCGAGGGCTATTCGCCTTACGGCAAATATCCGCGGACGCGCAGCCCCGATTATGACCCGGACGAACGCGGCTTCCTCGACCGCGCCGGCGACGAAGTGCTTTCTTGGTTCGGCGATCGCGACGCGCGCCGTCGCCGGGAACTCGATCATCGCGGCCGCGGTCCCAAAAGCTATATCCGCTCCGACGAGCGCATCCGCGAGGACGTGAACGACCGTCTTACCGAGGATGTCTGGATCGACGCCTCCGAGATCGAGGTCAGCGTCGCAGATGGCGAAGTCACGCTCTCCGGCACGGTCGAGGATCGCCGGTCGAAGCGCCGCGCCGAAGATGTCGCCGACGACGTCACAGGCGTCAAACATGTGCAGAACAATCTGCGCTACAGCTCGGGCGTCGTCAGTCCCAAGCTCGACTGACCCGGCAAGCCGACAGGAAGGGGCCGCTTTGGCGGCCCCTTCTTGCTGCTCGCGCTCGGCGGCACCGATATTTTCAACATGAATTCCCTGTCGGAACTCGCCCAAGGCGCGTCGAGAGCGGACGGTCTTTCGAGTACGCCGCCAGTATGACATCGGAACCAACCGCGACCGGCGCGCGCTTCACCCCGGCGGGGTAAAGGAGACGATATGGCCCCGATTACCGCTACCGCGATCAATTGCTCGCTGTCGGCGCGTGGCCGCAAGAGTTCGACCGATGCCATGCTTGCGGTGCTTACCGAATATTTCGAGGCGGAAGGCGTCCGTGTCGGCAAGCCCATCCGTATCGCCGCGCACAGTATCAAATGGGGTGTCACCTCGAACGAGGGTGCTGGCGACGAATGGCCGAAAATTCGCGAGGCGATCCTCGCCTCCGATATTCTCATCTTCGGCACACCGATCTGGATGGGTCAAGCATCAAGCGTCGCCAAGCTTGTGATGGAACGAATGGATGCCTTCCTGTCGGAGACCGACGACAAGGGGCGGATGCCAAGCTTTTCAAAAGTGGCTGTTGCAGCGATCGTCGGCAACGAAGACGGCGCGCATAATGCTTCGTCGCAAATCTTTCAGGCGCTGAACGATGTGGGATGGACGATTCCCGCCGTGGCCGCCTGCTACTGGGTCGGTGAGGCGATGGGTTCGGTCGATTTCAAGGACCTTCAGCATCGCCCCAGCAAAGTGACCGAGACCGCCAAAATGGTCGCCGCTAATGCCACGCATCTTGCCCGACTATTGACGGAATCGCCTTATCCTGGCTGAGCAGTTCGATCGCGCGAGCCGTCCGACCTCGTTATCCTGCTGCCTTGGCCCGCACATGCGACAAGACAATCAGCAAGCGCTCTTTAGCGCGTTAACCGCTTGTGGCCATTTAAGAACGGTCCGGTTTTGGCGGGAGACCGAGAGAGGCGGACATCCGCGGCGCGCCGGATAGCCACGACCGGAAGCGACCGATTGCGGACACCGGCTTTGTATGTATCCTCCACTATATGTTTGGGGAGCGACCGATGATCGGGAGGCGGAAGGCAATCACAGCGGTGGCGTGCGCCACGTTTATGCCGGGAACGGCAATGTCCTGTCAGATATCATCGCCTCGCCCAGACCCTGTATTTGATAGGCAGGCGCAAGAAAAACGTTTGAGACTCGTCGAAAGGTTTTTTGAGAAGATCGGTCAAGCGGGGTCGTTCGAAGAAATCGAGCGCTCGACCGAGAGCATGCGACGGGCCAGTTTTCGGTGGCCCGCTCCGCAACCGTTCCAACTGCTGGAAGCCACGCCAGTGGGCGATCTGGTGATCGCGCGCGCACGAGGGATTGAAGCCACACCCGAGAATGAGTGCAATCCGTTCGTCACGGTCCACGCTTATTACTCGTTCCATTTCGACCAAGACCAGATCGCTCTGATGAATATGATTAGTTATGGCGCTCTGTGGCCGGCCCAAGAGATACCGGAGGCTATTTTTCTGGAACGAGACTAACTCGCTCTTGAGCAGCCGACTGTTGCATCCGCTTGCCATCCCATTCAGCCACCTGTTCGCTGCGAGCCAGCGCCGACGCTTGACCTGGCCGGTAGCAGACTGGCGGATTCAAGACCAAATTTGCTCTCAGCGGACGTTTGGAGGGCGACCTGAACTCATAACGCACTGCGAGCACCCGAACTCCCGCTACCGCACGCCCCGGTCGGTGGTCCCGACAAACACGAGCGGCGCCCAAACCGCCGGAGACGAGGTATCGTCTTTTGCGCGAAGCGCCAGTATCGCCTGCCGGAACGCAGCCCCCGGAGCGCCGGGATGCTTTTCGATGCCTGCAAAGAGATGCGTGACGATTTCGGCCCCGGCCTCATCGTCGAGCGGCCAGTGCGACACCAGAAGCGAACCCGCGCCAGCATAAAAGAAAGACTGCGCCAAGCCCGACAGCCCGTCCGCTTCGGCGCTGCCGTTCGAACTTGCCGTGTTGCACGCCGACAGTACGACGATATCCGCTGCGAGCTTCAGTTGCGCGGCTTCCGAGGCGGTGAGAAGACCATCGTCCCTGTCGGACTGCGCCCCCGCTAATGGCGGCGTGAAGACGAGACCCGGCTCGCCATCGAGCCCCGTCTCGCTCGCCAGCAGACCGTGCGTCGAAAAAAGGACATAGCGTGCATCGGCCAGACCGGGATTCGACTTGACCGATCCCTCGGTCGCCGCGGAGCCCATAAGAGCAATGGTCTGTCCGGGATCGAATATCGATCGCACGCCCTCGATCTCGCGGCGCGTACCTGGAAGCGAAGGCATCGCCATGATCCGGGCCGGGTCCGCTATGCCACGCTGGAACAGTTCCGAATATTCCACGATACCGCGGTCGTCGCCCGGATGACCCTTGAGCGCCGGATCGCCCGCAGCGAACAGGATCGTCTGCGATGGCGGACGATTGCGTCCGGGTCCAGGGCCGCAACCGGCCGGGCGATCACCCGCAGGCCGAAGCAGGCAACGCAACGAGTAAAGGCTTGAAACCGACGGCAGCGTCGAAATCTCGTAACGATCGATCAGAAATTGCGGCTTCTGCGTGTCGGCGCCGGCTATGACGAGCAAGGTCAACGGCAGGCTGCTCAGCGGACCTGGCGTCACGGTCATCAGACGTGTTGCGCCGCCGAGGGACGTTTCGATGGGCGCAATGAGCTCCTGATACAGATTGCGCGCAAGCTGCTCGTCGAAATTGTCGACGCTCCCGGCCCAGCGCTCGCGAAGGTCGCGCTTGATCTGACCGCGCAGCCGCTCAACACTCTTCGCCAAGGCATCGCGGGTCAGGGTCGAACGATGCCATGTAAATCCCGAGAGCGTCAGAACAAAGACCGACGTGCCCCGCTCGTCAGAAAGGAAGAAGAGAACGGCCTCGTCCTTGTCGAGCAGCGCCTGCACCCGTTCGGCGGCGATCGGCCGAGGCTTGACGAGCTGATCATAGGCGGGGTCGATCGCGGCGATCTCCTCGGTCGACATCTCGTCCATCACGGCATCAACGTCGCGCAAATAGAATCTTCCGAGCAACTCGCGATCGGTATCGGGGCTGCCGGGAACCGATAGCCATTGCGCGATCTCGCGGTTGAGCGACGCAACGCTCGCGCGCACCTCCTCGCGGAACCGCTCCCTTTCCGCGACCGGGCCGTCGCTGCGCGATGTGCGTGCCGAAACCTTGGCGAGTGTCGCCGCGGTCTCGCCGATCGACGACCATTGGGCCGCCTCGAACGCTTCTCCGCGCGTGAGCGAGCTCGCCGCTTCGGGAAGAAGGGCGCCGAGCAGTCCCTCAAAGACGGGACGGTAGCGCCGGACGGCGCGCACAAGCCCCTCGGTTGTGTCGGCCGCCTCGACCCGCGCCACCGCGCCTGAGACGGCCTGCCGATATTCGGCCGCGGCATCGGCGCGCTGCGCCGGATCGAGTGCGAGGATGGCAGCGCCGCGCGCCGCATGCGCATCGATGCGCCGGTCGTCGCTCCTGTCCCAGGTCGTATCGACGACCGGCATTGCCTCGGCGAGAATCGGGTCGCCTTCGTTAGCGCGCCCCTCAGCGACGAGCGCAGCGCCGAGCCGGGTCAGAAATTCGAGACGCGACGCGCCTCGCCCGCCGCGGAGCAGGTCCGGCTCGGCATCGAAGCGCGCCACCGCCTTTGCCATGTTCCCGCTCCGCGCGAGAAAAGCGATCTCGTCGCGGGCGAGGCGACCCCGGACTGCCGCCCAGTCATCGGGGTCCCATCCCTCACCTTTGTGCTCGCGTTCCCATTCATACCCGGCCGCCGCCTCGATATAATCCGCAGCGCCACCGGCCGCTTCGCCCGGCACCAGCGCCGCAACCGCCAGAAAATCGGGGAGCGCGCGTTTAGCTTCGGGGGAGCCCATCATGGCCAACGTCGAGAGCAGGCTGTCGGCGGCAGCGAGATAACCGCGCGCCTCCTCATTGCGGCCCTGCAGCGCAAGGTTGCGGGTCAACCGCAGGAGCGACGTGCGGAGCGCCGCATCGGAGAGTCGCTCGGTTCCCTGGAACTCCATCGCCCGCACGATGTTGTATCGCAGCCCGTCCCGCAAATACTGCTCGCCTTCTACCGGCCGGCCGTAGAGCGACAGCATCTCGCCGAGGTTGCCGAACGCCGACGCGAAGATCGGCCCATCGAAGCCCTTTAGCCTGTTCACCTGGGCGTGGAGGAGGCGCGCGGTGCGAAGGGCCATGCCTTCGCGCTTTTCGTCGCGATCGAAATCACCATGATCCACCGCCCAGGCGGTCAGCGCATCGCTTTGCAAGGCGAGCAGTCCGACGCAAGGATCGGACCCCTTGCCCGCGACGCAAGCTTCATGCTCGCGGCGTGCCAAAGTCATCGCCTCGTCATAGCGTTTGGCGGCGAGCGCATCGTTCAGCTCGGCACTCGCGGGAACGGGGTCGACGGACAGCTTGGCGGAAACCTCGGGCGCGGCCAAGGCAAGCGCCGCGAAGAGCAACCATGATTTGCACCGGATCAATTGCACGCCCCCTGCCCTAGCGCGACCCCTGACCGACCTACCGCGGCGCGCGGAGGACGCAAGCAAGATCGCTGCGCCTTACCGGCCTCGCGATCGCCGCCTCGGGCGCCAAAGCAGTTTTTCGAACACCCGCAACCGATATGTGCAAGCTAGGCAGCGGCAGACGGCTACATTCCGGGTACGGCTCCGCCGGTCAGCGCTTCTTGCACGCAGGCCTGCTGGAAAGCGCGTGCGGCGCCCGGATCGGCGCGAGCGAGCGCCGTGACCGCCGACGTGGCCGCGGCGCGGCGTTCCTCGGAGAAATCCTCCGTCCGGATGTTCCACCAGTCGCGCACCTGCCAGCTCGGCCCCGATACCTGTCCCTCGGCGGCGAGCTGGCCGACGAACATTTCCACATGCGCGCGGCAGACGGCCTCGTGGGCGCCGCTCTCGCTGCCGGATGGCGCCCAAGCGGTCCGCTGCGCGCGTTGCGCGCGGTAGCGCGCGAGCAGCGTGCGGCCGTCGATTGCGGCCACATGCTTCACCTGCCGGGCTGGATCGCGACGGCAGATCATTCTCAGACTATGGTCTGCAAGGTCGTTAGCCGGCTTCGCGGCCTCACCCTCGCCGAACGACCGCAGCTTCGCGCCTGAACTCGAGAAGGCGGCGCCCTCGAGCAGCTGCGACTTGAGCGTAAGGCAGTCGGCGCGGTAGGTCGCCGTCGTAAACGCCGCGCCGTCGGCATCGTCCTGCGGCAGCGTGAAGGCGGCCGCGAAATCGAGCGTCGCGTTGCCGCGGTCGACCCAATGGAGATCGAAATATTTGGCGCCGTTCGGACCCAGTGTGTCCGGCACGGCAACGGCAACCCCAGCTTTCGCAAGAAGCGCTTCAAGCTCTTTGCCGAGCGCCCTGGCTTCGTCATCAGAAGCCCCCGCCAATGCTAGCCGATACTGCCCCTCGGCACCATCGGGCAAGCCGAGCGCGACGTAAGCGCGTGCCAGATCGCGATGCCACTCAGGCAGGATCGCGAGCATATGATGGCGCGGGGCCACCAGCGTTTCGAGGATGCCCGCCGCTTCGGCGGGGTGACCCGCGTCGATCGCTTGCGCTGCGATCCGAGCGGCGGCGGCATCCCTGTCGGCCTGGCTGCCGTCAACGGCTGGAGGCACGGAAGCACCGACTTCCACGGAAGGGCCGACGACCGCGAGGAGGAACCCGGCGATGACATGCCGGCAATGGGTCGCGCCTCGCTTCGCCTGATGCCTCACAAGGTGAGCCTTTTTCCCGCCCGGCTGCGGCGCATCCATTCTCATCACCGATCCCCCATGATCGTACTGCCCTGGTTCCCTCACCCGCGCCCGCTTCTCGCATCGCGGCCGACAGAACAAAAAGATCGGAAACCTTTCATTGGAGCAAGCTGGTTCGCCTGTTTTGCGGCGAGAACTCACATGCAAAAATCAGGCCGGATTTGACGTGAGCGCTGTCGTTTGCCGCGCAGCGACTAGCCTTCGCTTCTTTCATCGCTCACTTGCGATATTGCCATTGATATTCGGGAATATTGCCTTTGCGAAGGAAAGCGGCGGTCCAGAAATTGATCGTCAATCCAGGCTTGCCGTCATAGGCTGCCGACTGCACGAAAGCGTGCGTGGGACAAGCTATGGTGTCCGACCGCGAGGTGTCGATCAACTCGAGGCATTGCCCGACGAACCGAGCCGACTTGGGTCCGGTCGATTCCACGTCCGTGATGCGAGCGATGACGGTTCCAGCAGGTGCCGCGATCTTCTTGAGGTAAGGATCAACGGTGTCGTTCTCCACGATAGTCACAACGCCATTTGCCACGGACAGCTTGATCTTGTGGTCGACGCCATACCATTCGCCATCGATCGCCTTGACCGGATTTGCCGGCAAGTCAGGCACCGTCTGAGCCTGCGCCGGTACTGCCATCAGCGCCAACGCCACCATCATATTCGCAGTTCGCATCTGTTTTCCCCCGTTTTGAGAATTGAGGCTGCAGCATTCCGCCCAGCCTGGCAATAGCCGCGATCATTGAGAGGGTCGCAGTGCTTCCTTCGACACACAATTTGGCCCGTCGCCTCCCATGAGCGACGAACGGTTGGGCGCATCTCGTGCCTCTCCGCAACCTTTTGTTAACCTCGAAACCGCATTTTTGCCGCGGGGGGGCACTCATACGGCAGCAGCCGAGCGAATGGAGAGTTCGCAGTGCTCGAATTTACGACGAGGCCGACATCGGTCGCCGGGCCGGTCGGGCCGCTGACAATCGACGATCTGCCTTCATCGACGGCAGGCTATTGGGTCGCGCGCCGCAAGGCGGAGTTGCTTGCCGCGATCGATGGCGGACTGATCGGGCTGGCCGACGCCTGCGCAAGATACCGCCTCAGCGGCGAAGAGCTGGAATCGTGGCGCCGCACTATCGACCGCGCGGGCATAGCCGGTCTGCGCGTGACGAAGGCACCTCGCCCGCGGGATCAGACTGTCGGATAGATTCTTCGTCACCGCCCGCACCCCCACTGCGTGCGGTGTCCAAGGGGACGGCGCGAGCAGACTGGTCCCTCTCGCGCCGTCCTTTCACATCAGCGGCATTTCAGTTCACCGCGATCGATAGCCCGCCCGAGCAGCCCGCCGCCGGCCGCGCCGATGATCGTGCCGACCGTGCGGTCACGCCCGCCATCGAGTTCGCGCCCGACGAGCGCACCGACGGCGGCGCCAATGATCAATCCGGTCGTGCCATTCTCGCGGCGGCAGTGGTAGCGGCCATCCTTGCTCCGCCAAATGCGATCATTGTGCGAAATGCGGCGAGGCTCGTAATAGCGCCCATATCCGTCATAGAGGCCACGATCCTTGGCGCGCTTGCCGTGCGCCGGCGCCCAGGGCGGCGGATCCGCCAGCGCCGGGCCGGCGGGAACGGCGAGCGCAGCGAGGACCGCAGCGGCGATATATTCTTTCATGACCCGTCTCCTTCAATCAGGCACCGGACGTAGCGGCGCGCAGCCGAACACCGGCTGAACAAACCGCATGAGCGGCCGATTGCCTACCGAACGGTTCCTATCTGAAGCAACCGGTGGTCGTCGTCCAATGCGCGCCAGGGCAGCTCTTTTGGCGCAGCGGTACAATAATTACCCGGCCCTCGACATTATCTGCGCCGTGCGACCCAGGAGACCTCGTCCTTTCAGGAAACCGAGATCTTCATCTGACGCCCGCACGGTTTCGGCCGCGCGGGCGTCTTTTTTGGCGCTTGCCGGTTGGCGATTGGAATGGCCGATTGGGTCGGGCGGCTTTCAACTCCAATTCCAGATATGCGGACATTCCGTCGCAGTACGACAGTGCCGTGGCCCATCGTTTCTTGGCGCGGCCTGATCGGTACACTGCGCTAGATCAATCTCGGACCTTTCTTCCGATCCCATTCGACAGCATTCGGTCCACCGGCATTTTTTGCGCGGGATGTCACAGCGGAAGAATCCCGCTCGTCAGGCATGGTGACGCCGATTTTGGCTCAGGAAGAAAGGAAGATCAGATGAACCGGTTGAATTGGTCCGAAGTGGCTCCCGCTGGAGCGAAGGCGCTCTACGGTGTGCACCATTATGTCACCACCAGCACGGCCCTGCCTGAAGAACTGATTCACCTCGTCTTCCTCCGCGTCTCGCAGATCAACGGATGCGCTCACTGCATCGATCTGCATACCCGGGACCTTCTCAAGACCATGCCGATCGACAAGATCGCGCTGCTTCCGGTGTGGCATGAAGTCCCGCATCTGTTCCCAGACCAATATCGCGCGGCTTTGGCCTGGGCGGAGGAAGTCACGCGTGTCAGCGAGACCCACGCTTCCGACGAGGCCTATTCAGCAGCAGCCGAGGCATTCGAGCCGAAAGACCTCGTGGACCTGACGATCGCGATCGCGGCGATGAACGCCTTCAACAGGCTTGGCGCACCATTCCGTCTTCCGGTTGCGGTCAAGCCCTGAGGCGCGAGAGCTGCTCCCTTTTTGGCGTCGCGGTACAATATCAGGTCTACCAGCGAAGCTAGGCGCGCCATGCGACCCAAGAGAGCTCTTCCTTTCAGGAAACTCAGCTCTTTATCTTACGCCCGTCCGATTTCGATCGGGCGGGTGTTCTTTTTCGGCAAATCGTTCGTTGTGGCCGACCGGAGACAGTCTGCTGATGGCATCAGAATGCAAGGAGCTGCCATTAGGTCCGTTGCGGCAGATTGCAGCTCCGGCTTCGTTGGCGAGAATGGTCAGCGACGGTCCGGCGGTGTGGACAATTTACAGGTGCGACACTGCAAGTGCGCTTGGGTGCGAGGTCGCAACGTCAGCCGTTGAGGCATTGACCGAGACCGGGGGCTTGGTTTCTGAAGTGCAACAGGCCGTTTACCCACCGGGCGATTGAAACGATCATTCCTCGGCAGCACCGAAGTCAGACGGGCGTCGCCGAGCAGAATTTTCATCCCTGTGCGCCAGCGCCTGTGCGATGCGATCGAGCAGGTCGGCCCGGCGATAGGGTTTGCCCAGCACGTCACGCTCGCTGCGAAGTGGTCCTTCGACGACTAAGTCCTCGTTATAGCCCGTGGTCATCAACACCGGCACTTGAGGCGCGAGCCGCCGGACTGCTTCCGCGAGCGCAATGCCATCCAGGTTTCCGGGCATCACCAGGTCGGTGAACACAAGATCCACCATGTCTGTGGCAAGCAGATGCTCAAGCGCCACGAGACCCGCGTCACCATTCTCGGCGACCGTTACGCGATAACCAGCATCCTCGAGATTTTCGCGCGCCAGCGCGCGGACTTCGGCATCGTCTTCGACCAGGAGAATATGGGCCTCGCCGCGTTCGACAGACTGTTTCGGACCCGCAACCGGCAATTCGGCATCGTCAGATGTCGAGACGGGGAAAAGAATGCGTACGGTGGTGCCCTTGCCGACCTCGCTCTCGATTTCGAGCCGCCCCCGCGATTGCAGGACGAAGCCGCTCGCCATCGCAAGGCCCAGCCCTGTCCCCTTTCCGGTAGCCTTGGTCGTGAAAAACGGCTCCACCGCCCGCGCGATCACATGCTGCGCCATGCCTTCGCCCTCGTCGACTAGCTCGACCGAGATATAGTCACCCGGAGAAAGTCCCCGGGCCGGTGCATCGCCGTTTAGATGGACCTTCGCCGTTGCAATCGTCAGGACGCCGCCTCCCGGCATCGCGTCGCGCGCGTTTAGCGCAATATTGAGGATCGCCATTTCGAGCTGCTCGGGATCGACGACCGCCTTTGGAAGGCCGCGCCGGAGCGACAGGTGCAGTTCGATGCGGCCGCCGAGCGAAGCCTCAAGCATGTCGGCGAAGCCATTGATGCAATCGTTCACATCGACAGCCCTGGGCGTCAGCCTCGTCTTGCGCGCAAACGCGAGGAGCTGGCCCGTGAGCTTGGCGCCACGCTCCGCTGCGCCCCGCGCGCGTGCCAGATAGCCTCGCTGCTTTGCATCCTCGATACGGCTCCCGAGCAATTCGAGGTTGCCGTTCACGACCTGAAGCAGATTGTTGAAATCATGCGCGAGCCCGGCGGTGAGCTGACCGATTGCCTCCATCTTTTGGGCCTGCTGCGACGCCTGTTCGCTCTCTCGCCGCCGCGTCACATCGAGCTGGCTTGCGAAGAAATGCAGAAGCTTGCCGCCAGTGTCATAAACCGGTCCGATAAAGACCGCATTCCAGAACGGCGTCCCATCGCGCTTGTAGTTCAATATCTCGAGGGCGATCGACTGGCGGTTCGCGACTGCAGACCGGAGGTCCGCGACAAGCTCGCGATCGGTTTGCGGCCCTTGCAGGAAACGGCAGTTCCGCCCGAGAACCTCGGTCTCTTCATAGCCGGTCAGATCGAGGAAGGCCTTGTTCGCGAAGACGATCGGATTATCGGCAATGTTCGGATCGGTCAGGATCATCGGCATCCTGGTCATCTCGATTGCGGCGAAGAAGATATTGCTTCGCTCGTCGAGGCCAGAATGGGTCAGCGTGGTTTCGCGTCGATGATCGCCAAGAGTGGCCCCAGCCGAAGGTTCGGTCCCGCTCGCTCCGGCGTCGAGCTCCTCATGATCTGTCACGCGGTCAACAGCCTCCATTTCGCCCGCTTAGCGGGCGGCTCATCGTGATACCCCATACGCCCCCGTGCGGATTTTGTTGCAAAGTGGCGTGGCTCTTACCGGAACGAAATCGTCCCTATAACGTTCATCCGCGGGGAAATTGTCAAGGGTCGGCCACGGTGGCGGATCGTCCCATGCGAACGGGAGACGCATGCCACGATCCGATCAGCTAAGTCGCGAGGAATTGCTTGAGCGTCAGGCTTTTCAACTCGCCCTGCTTACGGAACTGCGCGATCTCGCGGACCCCGTGGCGATCCTCGCGGCAGCCGCCACGCGGCTCGGCACCCAATTCGGCGCGGCACGGTGCGGATTCGCTTCGAACGCCGGCGAGGCCGGCATGAGAATCGCGTCTGAATGGACGAAAGACGGCGCGTCGCGCAGCGGCGAGGTTTCACGATTGCAGGGGGCGACGAACGGCGAGCTCGCCCAAGGTGACACCGTAGTCACGACAGGACACAAATCCGATGACCATTCGCGGCACGACATTGCGGCACAGATTCTCTGTCCCATGACACGTGAAGGCGTGCTGGAATCGGTGCTTTACGTCGAAAAGGACGCGCCGCACGCATGGACGACGGGCGAAATCGCGCTCGTCGAGGATGTCGCGCTTCGCATTCGCGAGGCGGTCGATCGTGCGCGCAGCGACGCGGCGCTCAAGGCCAGTCGCGAAGAACTCGAGCTCGCGACACGCGCCGCCGAGCTTGGTCGTTATGATTATCGCCCGCGCGGGATGAGTCTATCCTGGGATGACCGGTGCCGTGCACTCTTCGGGATGTCACCGGGAGTTCCGGTCAGCTACGAAAGCGCATTTCTCGCCGGCCTTCACCCCGATGATCGCGAGCGCGCAAACCGCGCCGTCGCTGCGGCTCTCGATCCCGATGGAAGTCACCGGTTCGATGTCGAGTATCGCACGGTCGGCATCGAAGACGGGGTTCTTCGTCACATTCGTGCGCAAGGCCTCGCATTTTTCGACGGCCGAGAGCCTGTTCGGCTCATCGGCACCGTGCAAGATGTTACGCGCGACCGCGAGGCCAGCGCCAAGCTGCGCGAGGTCGAGGAGCGCCTTCGTCTCGCGGGACGCGCCACGAACGATGCGATCTGGGACTGGGATTTTCGCACCAATCATGTGACGTGGAATGCCGCTCTCGAAAGCGCTTACGGTCACAGGCCCGACGACGTTGTGCCGACCGGCGAATGGTGGCTTGCGCAGATCCACGCTGAAGACCGCGCGCGGATCGATGCGAGTATCCATCATGTGATCGACGGAGGCGCGAGCGATTGGACTGACGAGTATCGCTTTCGCCGTGCGGACGGCAGCTACGCCGACATTCTCGACAGGGGCTATGTCATTCGCGGTGAGGATGGCGCGCCGATCCGGATGGTGGGCGCAATGCTCGATGTATCGGCGCGCAAAGCGGTGGAGCGCCAGCTTCAACAGGAGCGCATGCGGCTGGTTGAAGAGGTCAGAGAGACTGCCGCCGAGCGCGATCGTGCCGAAGAGGCGCTCAGGCAATCGCAGAAGATGGAAGCTGTCGGCCAACTCACAGGCGGCATCGCGCATGACTTCAATAATCTGCTGACCGGCATTTCGGGGTCGCTCGAAATGATGCAGATCCGCATCGCTCAGGGGCGCGTCGCCGAAATCGACAAATATTCGGTCGCCGCGCAGGGCGCGGTCCGGCGCGCCGCTGCGCTCACGCACCGCCTTCTCGCCTTCTCGCGCCGTCAGACGCTCGATCCCAAGCCGTGCGACGTGAACCGGTTGATCTTCGACATCGAGGAATTGGTGCGCCGAACGGTTGGCCCCTCGATCACGGTGGAGACGGTGGGCAAGGCGGGATTGTGGTCGACGCTGGTGGACACCAATCAGCTCGAGAACGCTATTCTCAACCTGTGCATCAACGCGCGCGACGCGATGCCCGAGGGCGGACGGATCACGATCGAGACAGCCAACAAATGGCTCGACGGACGCGGCGCAAGGGAGCGCGATCTCGAACCCGGCCAATATGTGTCCCTCTGCGTGACCGACACCGGGACGGGCATGACCGACGAGGTCGCCGCGCGCGCTTTCGATCCCTTCTTTACGACCAAGCCGCTTGGCGAAGGAACAGGCCTCGGCCTGTCGATGATTTACGGGTTTGCGCGTCAATCGGGGGGACAGGTTCGTATCTACAGCGAGGTCGGGATGGGAACGACCATGTGCATCTATCTTCCGCGCTACATGAGCGCTGAGGAGCCCGACACGGTCGATCCCGATCCGCCCGCGCCAACGTCGATCGATGGCGCCGGGCCGGCACGCGGCAATGTGCTGGTCGTCGACGACGAGCCGACGATCCGCATGCTCGTCGCCGAAGTGGCCGAGGAATTGGGCTATCAGGTTCTCGAGGCGTTCGACGGGCCGAGCGCGATGCGGATTCTGCGGGAGAAGGAGGCCATCGATCTCCTGATCACCGACGTCGGTCTTCCCGGCGGCATGAACGGACGGCAGATAGCCGATGCCGCTCTCAGCCTTTGCCCTAGCCTGAAAATTCTTTTCATCACGGGCTATGCGGAGAATGCTGTCATCGGAAGCGGGAGGCTCGCGCCTAACATGGCGCTCATTACCAAGCCTTTTGCGATGGACGCGCTCGCGCACCGGATACGCGAAATCATGGTTTGAATTGGCATGCACAAGTGTTGCTCGCCCAGTCGCAACCCTGTTTTGATGCCGCTGTGTAACGGTGCGCTATAAGCTTCGCTGCTCGCCGCCTCCGATTTTCCAGATATAGCGCGACGGCATTTCGCCGTCATCGAACGAACTGCGTTTCTTGCGGCGCCGCTTGGCCGCTTGCCGTCGGTCTGCTTCTGGCACAATATTCGCTAAAGCGGACAGGCAAAGAGGCGGAGCCTCTTGAAGCGCCTGCTGGCTCGTCAATACGGGATAGGCCTTCTATCCCAGCCGTAGAACCCGCCGCTATCCGTTGACGATAGCTGATCGATGACGCCTAGAATGTGCATCGCGCTATTATTCGCACTAAAGAGCGATGATTCCGCTACTCGCGCCTGAAACGGCTCCGAGAGCGGCGTGTCGACTGTTCCGGGGTGCAGTGCCGCGACTATCGCTTCCGGATTGCTGCGGCCGAGCTCTATCGCGAAGCATCGCACCAGAGCATTGAGCGCCGCCTTGGAAGCGCGGTAGCTGTGCCATCCGCCAAGTCTGTTATCCGCAATCGAACCAACGCGAGCAGAAAGAAATATGGCGACCGCCCGTCGCCTCCGGGCAAGCAGGGGAAGAAAATGCTTTGCAACGAGTGCGGGCCCGATGCTGTTGATCGCAAAGACCTCTGCCATCGCCGAGACATTGAGCTGCCGAAGACTCTTTTCGGGGCGGATGTCCGTCCCGCGGTGCAGGATCCCCGTCGCCACGATCAACAGGTCGAGAGCGCCCTCCTGGGCAATCTGTCGACCTGCCTCGGCCAGCGTGTCCTCGTCCAATATGTCGATTGCCAGCTGAGTCACATTGGATTGGCGCGCCGCATGGGGCCGCCTGCTCCCGGCATAGATGCGGTCGAATTGACCAGACGATGCCAGTTGATCGACAAGCGCGGCGCCGATGCCGCCGCCGCTTCCGATCACCAAGGCGCGCTTGCCGTTCAAATGCCTCTCCTCACGGCCACAAAGCCGGTCCGGCTTCCAGAGGCTCTAATCGGCGGCGGCTCGATACCCAATATGCCTCAAAGGGAAGTCGGAGCGGTGCCTAGAAGCTGGCCTCGACCGCGAGCCGGATCGCATCGGCCGTCGTTTCGACGCCAAGCGCGCGCAGCAGCGCGGCGCGGTGCATCTTGATCGTCCGCTCCGACAGGGAAAGCGTGAAGGCGATCTGCTTGTTGAGCTGTCCGCTCGCCATCAGCTTCAGCACCTCGCGCTGCCGCGGCGAAAGTGCCTCTATCTGGGCACGCGCCCGCGCACTCCGTCCCCCAACGGCTTCGCCGGCCTCGTCGACCTCGATTTGCGACCCGAGAAAATATTCGAGAGTGCCGCCGGGGCCAAAGATTGGCGCGACCAGCACGGCATTGCGGAAGGGCGTTCCGTCTTTCCGGTAGTTGAGGATCTCGACGAGCGCCGGCCTCTGCTCCCGGATGGCGGCGCGCAAGGTCTCGGTCAGTTCGGGCTCGGTGCCCTGCCCGGCGAGAAAGCGGCAATTGCGTCCAAGAATTTCGTCCGACCCATAGCCGGTGAGCGCCGAGAAGGCAGCGTTGCACTCGACGATCGGATTGTCAGGCAGACGCGGGTCGCTGATCACCGCGGCGATCGGGCTGGCCGCGATCATTGTCTTCAATGACATAGTATCTGCCTGCTCTCCCCTGGGTGCCCCAAGGGACATGTTGCGACACTTCCCCTCGCTCATGCAAGCCTGCGTCGATGACAATTGCGACGAACCGGAAAAATTACGTATGACGCCCAGCAGATTGACGGCACAGTCATGCCTACGGGCGGGCGTAGGACATTGTGCGAGCCCCCTTGGTGACCGCGAGGCCATGGTCTGATGCGGGTCGCGATCATCGGAGCCGGCATTGCGGGGCTCGCCTGTGCACGGCGGCTGCACGACGCCGGGATTGAGGCGACACTCTTTGACAAATCCCGCGGCCTCGGCGGCCGCCTCGCGACCCGCCGCGCGGATACGGGCACTCCGGGGGTCGCATTCGATCATGGCGCCACGCATTTCACGGCGCGCTCGGAAGGCTTTACCAGGCTGCTCGCTGCTTGGGAGAAGGCAGGCCTCGCGGCGCGTTGGCCGGCCGCGGGCGCGGACAGCTGGGTCGGCACGCCGACAATGACCGCGCCGCTGAAATCGCTCGCGAGCGATCTCGATGTCCGCCTGTCGCGACCGGTCACGGCCCTGACCAAATCGCGTGCCGGCTGGACGCTACACAGCGAGGCAAAACGGCTCGGCAAATATGATGCGGCAGTAATCGCCATTCCGGCCGAACAGGCGGCTCCGCTTCTGTCGCTGCATGATTTCGAGATGGCGCGCGCCGCAATGGCGGCGCGCTATAACCCATGCTGGACCGCGATGTTCGCCTTTGAGGAGCGGATCGAGGAGCTCCCCGATTTCCTCCGCGGCTCGGGTGCCATCGTGACCGCTGCGCGCGACAGCGCGAAGCCCGGCCGCGCGCCGGGCGAGCGGTGGGTCGTGCAAGCCGACTGGACCTGGTCGCAGACGCACCTCGCCTCCGACAGCGCGAGCGTGGCGCCAGCGCTTCTCGCCGAGCTGGGAAAGGTCGCGGGCCGCGACCTGCCCGCCCCGAGCCATATCGCCGCCCATCGCTGGCTATTCTCGCAGCCCTCGGGACAGGATCTGAAGCTGCTCTGGAACCCTGCCATAGGCCTCGGCGCTTGCGGAGACTGGCTCTATCACGGCTTTGCCGAATATGCGTGGCTGTCGGGCCATGTACTCGGCGCGGCGATTGCGGCAGAGGCGCCGCGATGACGCGCGCGATCGTGATCGGAGCCGGCATCGGCGGCCTTGCGCTGGCCATCCGTCTCCAGTCGGCGGGCCTCGATACGCTGCTCGTCGAAGCGCGCGACCGGCCGGGCGGCCGCGCCTATGTCTTTGAGAAGGATGGTTTCACCTTCGATGCCGGGCCGACGGTGATCACCGACCCGGCCTGCCTCGCCGAGCTCTGGGAGCTCAGCGGCCAGCGGCTCGAGCGCGATGTCGACCTCGTCCCGGTGTCGCCCTTTTACCGGCTGAGCTGGCCCGACGGATCGACCTTCGATTATGGCAATGACAAGGAGGCGCTCGCCCGTCAGATCGCCGCGCTCGATCCCGCCGACGTGGCGGGATATGAGCGCTTTCTCAGCTATTCCGCGTCGGTTTACGAGGAAGGCTATGTGAAGCTCGGCGCCGTGCCCTTCCTCGATTTCCGCTCGATGCTGAAGGCGGCGCCCGCTCTTTTGCGGCACCGTGCCTGGCGCTCGGTCTATAAAACCGTCGCGAGCTATGTTCGGAGCGAGAAGCTGCGCGAGGCGCTCTCCTTCCATACCCTGCTCGTCGGAGGCAACCCGATGGCGACGAGCAGCATCTATGCGCTCATCCACAAGCTCGAGCAGGATGGCGGCATCTGGTATGCGCGCGGCGGCACCAACCGGCTAGTCGCCGGCATGGCCGCGCTGTTCGCGCGTCTCGGCGGTACGCTGAGGCTCGGCGATCCGGTTGCCCGCATCGAAACCGAGGGCGACCGGGTGACGGGCATCGTAACGCGGAGCGGGTTTACCGCACGCGCCGATCTTGTCGCCTCGAACGCCGATCTCATGCACAGCTACCGCGACCTGCTCGCGCATCCGCGCGGCAAGCGCGAGGCGAAGCGCCTTGCGCGCAAGAGCTGGTCGCCGAGCCTCTTCGTCCTCCATCTGGGGGTTCGCGGCGCCTTTCCCGAGATACCCCACCATATGATATTGTTCGGTCCACGCTACCGCGGGCTTCTCGACGACATCTACCGGAACGGGACGCTCGCCGAGGATTTCTCGCTTTACCTTCATCACCCGAGCGCAAGCGATCCGGGCGTGGCCCCCGCGGGTCACAGCAGCTTCTACGCGCTCGCTCCGGTTCCCCATCGCGGCCACGCCCCGCTCGACTGGGAGGTCGAAGGGCCGAAATTGGCGAAGCGCATCATCGCCGAGATCGAACGGCGCCTGATCCCGGACCTTGGCGAGCGGATCGTCACGCAAATCCAATATGCGCCGCCGAACTTCGAGCGGGATCTCGCCGCGCATCTCGGGAGCGCCTTCAGCCTGACGCCAACACTGCTGCAGAGCGCCTATTTTCGTGGGCACAACCGCGACGCGCGCATCGAGAACCTCTATTTTACCGGCGCGGGCACGCATCCCGGCGCTGGTATTCCGGGGGTCGTCGCAAGCGCGAAGGCGACGGCGAGCCTCATTCTCGGCGACTTCGGCATCAGAACTGCGGCAGCCCGCGATCCGTGCGCTCGCGACCGGATAGTCTCCGGGCCCAATGAAGCGGCAGGAGATGCCTCGTCCAGCTGATCGCACGGACGTTCCGATTCTGCCGGCGGCCAGCGCCTTGCGACCCACGCCTGGCCGCGGCGGGGGGCGGTGATTGCTCAACGCCGGGCGGTGCGACGCCACGTCGCACCGCCCAATCCCCGCATATACACGCCCGCCAATGCGGTTCTGCATGGCTTGAACTTCCCGAAAGGTCATCTTTTGCGGAGGTCGGAGCCTGCCAGATGAGGAACCCCGCGCTCGCCCGCACCATAGCCCACCAAAAAGGTAAACGCCGCCATGCCGCCCGCCATCTTGTGGCTCCGTCAGGACCTCCGCACCACCGACCATCCGGCGCTTCTCGCGGCGATCGCCGAAGGTCCGGTCATTCCGCTCTACATATTGGACGACGAGAGCCCCGAAACGCGCGCGATCGGCGGCGCGCAGCGCTGGTGGCTCCATCACAGCCTCGCCGCGCTCGATGCGAGCCTTCGCAAACGCGGCAGCCGGCTCGTCCTGCGCCGCGGCCCTGCCGCCGAAATAGTCGAACGCGTCGCGGCGGATGCCGGGAGCACAAGGGTTCACGCGACCCGCTGCTACGAGCCCTGGCGGCGGCGCTACGAAAACGCGCTGGACGCCAGGCTTGCGCTGCGGCTCCATGACGGCAATTATCTTGCGCCGCCCGAGAGTATCATCAATGCGCAAGGCGCGCGCTACCGCGTCTTCACGCCATGGTATCGCGCGCTCCTGGGACGCATGCCGCCCGCCCTTCCCTATGCGGCGCCCGACCATATTCCGGCTCCCGACGTCTGGCCGACGTCGGACAATCTCGCCGATTGGGGTCTGACCCCGACCAGCCCCGACTGGGCCTCGGGATTTGACGACTGGCACCCGGGCGAGAAAGGTGCCTGGCGCGCGCTGCGCGACTGGCTGCCGCTTGCCGGCGACTACAAGGCCCGCCGCGACTTTCCTTCGCTCCCCGCGACATCGCGGCTGTCGCCGCATCTTCATTTCGGCGAGATCAGCCCCCGGTCGATCTGGCATGCGCTCGGCGAGCGCGACGATGCGGGCGCCGAGACCTTTCGGTCGGAGCTTGGCTGGCGCGAACATGGCATCAATCTCGTCGACCAGATGCCCGATTATGGCGATCGGAACGGGCGCCCCACCTTCGATGATTTCGGCTGGCGGAGCGGCCCCGAAGCCGACCGGGACTTCACCGCCTGGACCCGGGGAAGGACCGGCTACCCGGTGGTCGACGCGGGCATGCGCGAGCTCTGGCACACGGGCTGGATGCACAACCGCGTTCGGATGGTCGCCGCCTCCTTCCTCGTCAAACATCTGCTGATCGACTGGCGCCGCGGTGAGCGCTGGTTCTGGGATACGCTGCTCGACGCCGATCTCGGGTCGAATGCAATGAACTGGCAATATGTCGCGGGCACCGGCGTCGACGCGCCGGTCTTCTCGCGCATCATGTCGCCGCTGCTCCAGAGCGAGCGGTTCGCGATGGGCGATTATGTCCGCACTTATGTTCCGGAGCTTTCGCATCTGTCGGACGCCGAGATCACCGCCGCCCATGGTCAGGATGCGCGGGTGCCCGCCTATCCCGCGCCGCTGATCGGTCATGAGGCGGCGAGGGCGCGGGCCCTCGCTGCCTGGGAAGCCCTGCGCAGCTAGCGAGCAGGCCCACCAAGCTAGTCGAAGGCGGCGCTTGCCACGCCGTGGCTGTTGTAAACAGGGCCTTCGCGCGACACCGCGAATTTGCGGCTCGACGACGCGCGCACGCCAAATGCGCCGATATGCCCCAGCATTCCCCTGTATTGCGGCCCGGCGAGATGCGCTGCGAGCGCAGCTTCGCCGTCCCATTCCTCGAACACGTGGATGCGCGTCGCCACATGCGGATCGAGGGTCCAGGCGTAAGCGAGACAGCCCGGCTGGGCGAGCGCGCCTTCGATCCAGCCGCGCGCACCCGCCAGCGCCTCTCCGCGCGTCTCGGGATCGATATCGATGACCGCCTGGATCAGGATCTTCATGCCTGCACCTCGCTTGCTGAAAGCTGAGGCAACGGTCGAAACCGCCGCTCTGTAAACAGCCACCGACCATCAATTTGGCGGCAGACGTCGTCATAGATGCCAAGGGTCCGGTGAAGGGCGCCGTCGCGCAGGAAGATTTCCTCGGTGTAGGACCGCATGGCCGCGGTCTCACCATGGATCTCGATCGATCCGGGCCAGGCGCGAAAGACGATGTCGGGAAAGGCGCGCATCGCCGCGCGCCAGGTGTCGACGATCTTCGCCTTGCCCTCGAATATTCCGAACCCGGGAAGCGACCATCGGCCGCCTTCGTCCCACGTCGCGGCCCAAGCCTCGCTGTCGGCACGGTTGACCGCATCGGCATAGGTGTCGAGCAGGTCGCGAAGCGCCAGCCGGTCTGCGAACGATCCCTCAAACGGCATGGAAGCCCCCTTCTCGCCCGGCTGCGTCGATGGTCCAGCCTGCCGCCAATTTGCCTGCAGCCGATGGGAGGAGGAACTGCCGTTATCGTTAGCGGCGATGAGCCACCGCGAGCGGGCCGGATAACCCGCCCCAAAGGACAGGTCGCCGCGGCGGAGCGGCGCGCCTAATTCCATAGCTGTCCTATCCCCCCGGGACGAACATTCGAAAAGGAATGACCAATGGCTATTTCCCGTATCTCTCTTTCGCTCGCCGCAGCAGCGCTTGCGCTCGCCGGCGGCATCGCGGCCGCCAAGAACCCGATGGTCGGCGGCGCTGCGATGTATGAGACCAAGACCATCGTCGAAAATGCCGCCAATTCGAAGGATCACACGACACTCGTCGCGGCGGTCAAAGCCGCTGGCCTCGCCGAGACCCTTTCGGGAGCGGGCCCCTTCACGGTCTTTGCGCCCACCAACGCTGCCTTTGCCAAGCTCCCCGCCGGCACCGTCGACACGCTGCTCAAGCCGGAGAACAAGGCGATGCTGACGGGCATCCTGACGTACCATGTCGTGCCGGGCCGCCTGACCGCGACCGATATTGCCGCGCAGGCCAAAGCCAATGGCGGCAAGGCCATGCTCACCACGGTGCAGGGCGCCAAGCTCACCGTCTGGGAGAAGGATGGCAGCTGGTATGTGAGCGACGCCAAGGGCGGCACGGCGAAGATCGGCCCCGCCGACGTTCTTCAGTCGAACGGCGTGATCCACGTCATCGACACCGTGCTGCTTCCCGCCTGATACATTATCGGGGCCGCGCGACGCTTGTTGGCGCAGCTCGGCCCCGACAATCAAAAGCCCTCAAAGCCAGCCCGAAAGTTCGCTTCTTATCAGGGCGGTGAGCATATCCATCCCGGCATCGCTGTCGTTGAGACAGGGCACATAAGCGAAATGGCGTCCGCCGGCGGCAAGAAACTGCTCGCGCCCGCGGATAGCGATTTCCTCGAGGGTTTCGAGGCAATCCGCAGCGAACCCCGGCGCGATCACGACCACCGACCGGCCTTCTCGCCCGAGCGTTTCGAGCATCATATCGGTTGCCGGTGTCAGCCACTTGGCCTTGCCGAAGCGCGACTGAAAGCTCGGAACGACACTCTTCCCCAAGACCTCGCCCAACCGACGCGCGGTCTTGAGGCACATGCAGTGATAGGGATCGCCAAGATGCAGGGTGCGCTCGGGCATGCCGTGGAAGCTCGCGACGATCGTGTCGGGTACAAAGGCGAGGCCACCGATCGCACGTCCGAGCGACGACGCCAGCGCCTCGACATGCCGATAGTCATCATAATAGGGTGGAAGGATGCGCAGCGCCGGCTGCCAGCGTAGGCGCGCCATATGCGCCTCGACCGCATCACCAACGCTTGCGGTCGTCGCGGCGCAATATTGAGGATAAAGAGGCGCAACGAGAATGCGGCGACATCCTGCCGCAAGAAGCGCGTCGATGCCGTCCGAGATCGAGCCGCTGCCATAGCGCATCGCATGCGCGACCACCGCACCACGTCCCAGCGAAGCCTGAAGCGCCCTTGCCTGGCGGCGGGTGATCGCCGCGAGCGGCGAGCCCTCTGACGTCCAGATTTCGCGGTAGGCACGCGCGGATTTCCGCGGCCGAACGGCAAGGACGATCCCGCGGAGGATCGGCTGCCAGATCAGCGAGGGCAGTTCGACCACGCGCCGGTCGGAGAGAAATTCCGCGAGATAGCGCCGCACCGCACCGCTCGTCGGCGCGTCGGGCGTGCCGAGGTTTACGAGAAGCACGCCGATGCGGTCGACCGGCACGGCGGGGTGACCCGTTGGCAATCGGGCGGGATCCGCTTCTTCGTAACGGTCGCCGATTCTGAACGTTAGCAGAGGCCCTTCGTCATTCATTGCAATCTCCGCGGACAGGACGCCTTGCGGCGACCGTGCCGCGCGATGTTGACCGCATGTCTCCGACTTTTCCCGCGCCGCCAAGCTGCACCAAGGGGCAGACTGGATGCGAGTATCAGGACCTCGTCAAGGCCGGCGTGATCGATCCCGCCAAGGTCGTTCGCACCGCGCTGCAGGATGCCGCGTCGGTCGCGTCGCTGCCGATAACCACCGAGGCGCTCGTCGCCGAACTGCCGAAGGAGGAGAAGGCCGCGCCGATGCCGGCGATGGCCTTCTGACAGGCCGGGGGCGGCGGGGCCACCGCCGCCCCCGCATTTCCGTACCCGCCCTATTCACCCAACCACCGCGCACCGCGCCAAGCCTCGTCAAGCGAGCGAAGGGCATTTCTGCATTCCGGGGCTCACCCGAGGTCCGTGCACCCAACGCGCTTCCAACCGACGATCTGCCCCAAGGGACATGTTGCGACGCCATGCTGCGCTCGGGCATGCGCCGATCCGGCGGTCCACCTCCCTCTCCTCCCCTCCCGGACCGCCAACCCTTCGCCGTCAGGAGGCCAGGACCATGCTTCACGTGCCCCCTTCCAGTCCCACCGTTGACGGCGCGATACCCCCCGAGGTTCTCGCGTCGGTGGAGACGCTGCTGCGCTGGGTCGGCGAGGATCCTCATCGCGAAGGCCTGCTCGACACACCGAAGCGCATCGCGCGTGCCTGGAAGGATTACTGCCAGGGGTATGACGAGGATCCGGCGGTGCATCTCTCGCGCACCTTCGAAGAGGTCGGCGGCTATGACGAGATCGTCTTGCTGCGCGACATCCCGTTCCAGTCGCATTGCGAGCATCATATGGCGCCGATCACCGGAAAGGCGTCGATCGCCTACCTACCCCGCGACCGCGTCGTCGGCATCTCCAAGCTCGCGCGCGTGCTGAACGGCTATGCGCGCCGGCTGCAGGTGCAGGAGCGGCTGACCGCCGAGGTCGCCCGATGCATCTGGGACAATCTCCGTCCGCACGGCGTCGCCGTGGTGATCGACGCCCAGCATGGCTGCATGACCGGGCGCGGCGTGCGCACGCCGGGCGTCGGCATGGTCACGAGCCGGCTCCTCGGCTGCTTCCTCGACGACCAGCGGAGCCGCAAGGAAGTGCTCGCGCTGATGGGCCATTGATGCGCCGGTCGATGATCCGGACCGGTCTTGCGGGCTTTACCTGCCTGCGTGAGGCGCGCGCCGAAATCCTGTGCGCCGCCGCCTCACGCCGGTTTCCTGCCGGGGTTGCGCCGACATGACTCAGGGGTCGCAACCCTCCGACGATCCTGGCCATCTTCCGAACAGCTTGCGCAGGCAGCCGGACGACGGGGGGCATTTCGGGAAATTCGGGGGCCGCTTCGTCCCCGAAACGCTCATGCCCCTCATCCTCGATCTGGAGCGCGAATATCGAGCCGCAAAGCGCGACCCGGCTTTCCAGGCCGAGTTCGACGACCTGCTCGAACATTATGTCGGCCGCCCCAGTCCGCTCTACTTCGCGCCGCGCTTGACATCCGCGCTCGGCGGCGCGCAGATCTGGTTCAAGCGCGACGAACTCAATCACACCGGCGCCCACAAGATCAACAATTGCGTCGGTCAGATCCTGCTGGCAATCCGGATGGGCAAGACCCGCATCATCGCGGAAACGGGCGCGGGCCAGCACGGGGTGGCTACTGCAACCGTCTGCGCGCGCTTTGGCCTGCCCTGCGTCGTTTATATGGGCGCCGCCGATATCGCGCGCCAGGCGCCCAATGTCTTCCGCATGAAACTGCTGGGCGCCGAGGTCGTGCCGGTCACGGCCGGCGCCGCGACGCTGAAGGACGCGATGAACGAGGCGCTGCGCGACTGGGTCGCCCATGTCGAGGACACCTTCTACATCATCGGCACCGCAGCCGGTCCCCACCCCTATCCGGAGCTTGTGCGCGATTTCCAGAGCGTGATCGGCAGGGAAGCGCGGGCGCAGATGCTGGCCCGTACCGGCCGCCTGCCCGATCTCCTGGTCGCCGCGATCGGCGGCGGATCGAATGCGATCGGTCTCTTTCACCCGTTCCTCGACGACCCGATGGTGAAGATGCTCGGCGTCGAGGCGGCCGGGCATGGCCTCGACGAGGCGCACGCCGCGTCACTGGCCGGCGGGCGTCCCGGCATTCTTCACGGCAACAAGACCTATCTGCTGCAGGATGACGACGGGCAGATCGTCGAAGGCCATTCGATCAGCGCAGGTCTCGATTATCCCGGCATCGGCCCCGAGCATGCATGGCTCAAGGAAATCGGACGGGTGGACTATAGCTCCGCGACCGACGCCGAAGCGCTCGAGGCCTTCCAGCTTCTATGCAGAACAGAGGGTATCATCCCCGCGCTTGAGCCCAGTCACGCCGTCGCCGCGGTTGTCAGGATCGCGCCGGCGATGCCGAAAGATAGTATCATCATCGTCAACATGTGCGGACGCGGGGACAAGGACATATTCTCCGTGGCCCAGCATCTTGGCGTGGAACTTTGAGCGCGACGAAAGGTAGGGGCACGGGACGTGTGATCGAAGACACTGGCGCTACAGATTTCGGATCTATGAGGGACGGATGATGATAAGGGTGCTTCTTGTTGAAGACGATCCGCTGGTGGCGATGATGCTCGAGGGGTATCTCGACGTGCTTGGACACGAGATCGTGGCGGCCGCAGCGACCGTCGCGGAGGCGCTGGATCTCGTCGCGAAGCGAGATTTCGACCTCGCAATATTGGATGTTCACCTTGCCGATGGCAAAACGAGCGAGGCGGTCGCTGCCGCGTTGAGCGATGCCGGGAAGGCTTTCATAGCGACGAGCGGAGATGCGACGATCATGGCGGCTGAATTTGATGGCCGGCCAGTTCTTCGCAAACCTTTCAGGATTGCCGAGCTCGAACGGGCAATCGCCGCTATAACGGGGTAGCCCGCGGTCACAGGCCGGAGCCTGCTCGACGGTCGTATTCGGGCGCGACTTGGTGACGGGCCATGTGCGGCATGAAATCCATCTTGCCGATGGCAAGACCTGCGTTGCGCAGCGGCGCGTAAGCCATCGTCGCATGAAAGTAGAAATTTGGCATGATCCAGTCGCGGACTCAAAGCCGCGATTGCAGCCGCAGCATTCTCGTGGCAGATTGTCGTCGACGGGGTCGTTTCGTGCTTTTTTGATCATCCTTTGGCTGGCGCTGGCCGACTACACCGCTGTAGTCATTTCCCGCCACGGCCTTGGATTGTTACCGATCTTTTTCGGAGACGTGGCGAAGCTGGGATGGCCCGGGCAGTTCAACCTCGATTTTCTCTGCTTTCTCGTCCTCTCTGCGCTTTGGACGGCTTGGCGGAATGGATTCAGTGCGATCGCCCTGCTCCTCGCGCTCATCGCCTTTTTCGGAGGCGCGGGTTTCCTGCTTCCCTACCTCGTCTTTCTCACAGTTCGTGAGCGAGGAAACATGTCCCGAGTGCTGATCGGCGCACGAACCCGAGAGATGAGCCTATCAGCGGAGGATGAGCGCGACGGCCCTTCGCCGTCATCGAACGAACTGTGTATCTCGCGGCGCGGCTTGGCCGATTGCGGACTGACCGCATGTAATCATTAATGCAAGATAGCCGACATTCACAAGATAGCCCCCGGACCTGTGAGACCTTTCTTTCGAGACCCTTGCGTCTGAATGGCCCTCGACCCTCCAGAAAATCGTCATAACCCAAGTTAAGTCTTAGACCCTTCACGGGCACATAGGGACGTACTCTTCGACGCTTCCGCGCGCATAAAAAGTCTCTCAAAAGCGTCGGATTTCATGCACCACTTGCATGGGCGCCCTTCACAACTAAGTGTCTCGCTGCGGGACAAGCCCGACGCTTTGCTTAAGAACTTAGTATCTCTTGGAAAATACGACGGCCGGATGGTCGCGGAGAGAGTTCCTTTTGCTACGCTGGCGCGGCGTACAGCTATAGCAATGCTATTCGTGTCGCTAGCCTGCTTGCTCCACTGGCAGGCGGCGGGCCTGTTGCCCGTGGCAATCATTGCGAGCGCCGTCGCTCTGGGCTGGCTCGGTAGTGCCTGGCGACACGATCAACGCCTTTGGCTCCTGTCACGGCGCTTCGAAGCCATGTCGGCGGCCGGCCGGAAAGAGGAGATATCAGACCGGCTCGCCGAAAATGCGGCGAGTGTTGAGCTGGCGCTTGCCACAATGAAAAGGCGACTCAGTGAACGCCATTCGATCTCTGGCCTCCCCACCCGCGAGCCGCTCCTCGAACTAATGACCAGCGAGCGCGCCGGCATGATCGGCGCTATTGAAATCGCCGACTTCGACCGTTTGGCGGGTTTCAATCCCGATCTTGCGGAATATGTGCTGACAGCGACCGTGCGAAGGATCGTGCGAATGCTCCCGCCGGGCCGCTTCGTTGCCCATGTCGATCGTGCGCAGTTCGCGATCTGGTATGGTCAGGATATAGCGGACGATGCCGCACGCGGCGAGATTGATGCGCTCGTCTATGCGCTGGGCAGCGTCATAACGGCGGGCACGCAGGACATCGTTCCGATAATTTCCGCGCGCTGCGCTGCGCTCGAGAAATGCGACTCTCCGCACACGCTTCTTACGCAGACCCTCGCCTCGTTCGCGATCCTGCGCGATGGCGGTGCCGGGAATTTCGGTCTGACGCCCGCGGCCATCGCGCAGGAGGAATTTCGGTACGGCATCGAACAGGATTTGCGCGGCGCTGTAGGCCGGGGCGAGTTCGAGCTTCTGTTCCAGCCGTTGATCGACGCCACCTGGCAGTGCGTCACGGGGGCCGAGGCACTGATCCGATGGAACCACCCGGAACGCGGCACCGTGTCTCCATCAGTGTTCATACCCGTCGTCGAGGCCGCGGGACTGGCGGATGATGTCGGTCTCTGGGTCCTGAACGGCGCAGCCCGCGAAGCAAGCCAATGGGCCGGGATTGGACCGGGCCCGCTCCGGGTTGCCGTGAACATTTCGGCCAACCAGCTTCATAGCGCAAGGTTCACCGAATTCCTCACACGCATGTTCCACAATCATGGTCTCGAGCCGGGCGCGCTCGAGATCGAACTGACGGAGTCGGTCGCCAGTGCCAACGATGCGCGTGTCGCAAAGATGTTCGAAGAAATCCGCGCCCTCGGCGTCAGGATTTCGATCGACGATTTCGGCACAGGCTATTCGAGTTTCAGCACGCTTCGCCAGCTCGGTTTCGACAAGATCAAGATCGATCGCGAGTTCGTCACCGAGGTGCAGAACAGGCCGGACAGTCAGGCGATCTGCCGGAGTATCCTGACCCTCGGTCAGGGCCTCGGCATCAAGGTGCTCGCCGAAGGCGTCGAGACGGCCGAGGAATATCATTGGCTCCTCGGCGAAGGGTGCCGCCACTTCCAGGGCTTCTACTTCTCCAGGCCGTTGCCGGCCGCCGATTTCCTGAATTTCGTGCGCGACACCTCCCGTCTCGCCGCCATGCTCCGTATCGCCCCTGCAGGGCGTCAACCCGAAAGGCTGACCGCGTGACCCTCCATCCTATCAGGATCGACCTTCGCCGAGCCCTTTCGGCGCCGTTGCTTGCCGCCTTGATCCTCCTCTCGGGATGCGCCGCGGCACCCCGACCGGCCGCGCCGTCGGCGCCGGTCGATAGCGCCCAGTCGATCGAGACCATCACCGGTTTGCTGGACCGTGGCGACACCGGCGCCGCGCGCAAGCTCATCAAAAGCGCGCTCAAGCGCGATCCCCACAACCCGTCGCTCGCCATGCTCAGGGATTCAGTGACGCGCGATCCGGTCGACCTGCTCGGGCCGAAGTCCTTTCCCTATACAGTAAAGCCCGGCGACACCTTGGCGGCGATCGCCGAGCGCCACCTCGGGAACCGCCTGCTGACCTATCAGCTCGCACGGTACAACGGCATCGACGTCCCGACACGCATCGCGGCCGGCCAGACGCTTCGTATTCCGGGAAGTCCGCCGCAGGCGGCGCCCCGCCCGACACCAAAGACCGCGCCGCAGGCAAGTCCTAAGCCGGCGCGGGCCGCTCCCGAACGACCCGCTGCCCCTGCAGCAGCGGCCGCGCCCTCAAATCCCGCGGGCGCAAGGCAGCTCAGGACGCGGGGGCTCGCCGAGCTCAACCGGGGCCAGGCGGCAAAAGCCGTTCAGCTTCTTCGTCAGGCCTCGAGCCTCGACCCAGGCAATAGCGCCATCAGGGCCGATCTCGCGCGCGCCGAGCGCATCGCCGCTACCGTGAGGGCCCGGAAATGACCGTCCACCTGCCCGTGCCCAAGATCGAGCAAGACCGGTCCACTTTGAAGAGCGTCGGACGCTATCAGATTATAGCGCGCCTCGGCGAGGGTGCCATGGCGGATGTGTACCGCGCCATCGATCCCGGGATCGGACGCGAAGTCGCCATCAAGGTTCTGAAACCCGAATATGCACGAAATGAGGCGCTCAACCTCCGCTTTCTGAGGGAAGCGCGGGCCGCAGGCGCGCTCAGCCACCCCAATATCGCGACGATCTACGAGGTCGGGGAGGATGGCGGCGGCGCCTTTATCGCGATGGAGCTCGTCGAAGGCCAGCCGCTCGACACCGTGCTTCAGACGCATGGCCGTATGCCCTATGAGCGCGTCCTGCAGCTTGGACAGCAGCTAGCGGGCGCGCTTGCCTATGCGCATCGCGCGGGAGTCGTTCACCGCGACGTGAAGCCGTCCAACATCCTGCTCTCGAGCGACGGCCGCACCGCGAAGCTCGTCGACTTCGGGGTGGCGCGGATCGACGATCCTGCCTGCGGCGGTGATGGCGGCGAGCTCGAACGAACGCAGTTCGGCCAGATGGTGGGGACGCCGCGCTACATGAGCCCGGAGCAGGCGCTCAGCCTTCCGGTCGATCATCGCTCGGACCTCTTCTCGCTCGGCATCGTCCTTTACGAGATGGTGACCGGAAAAGTGGCCTTTCCCGGGATCGGCCTTGCCACCCTCGCGATCCAGA
The DNA here is from genome assembly GCF_001427085.1 of Sphingopyxis sp. Root1497. Classification (NCBI taxonomy): domain Bacteria; kingdom Pseudomonadati; phylum Pseudomonadota; class Alphaproteobacteria; order Sphingomonadales; family Sphingopyxidaceae; genus Sphingopyxis; species Sphingopyxis sp. Root1497. The sequence continues at coordinate 728,111 of NZ_LMGF01000005.1, read as the reverse complement.
TCGCGCAGGAGCGCGTCGAACCTATAGAGAAGTCAGCTGCAGATTGCCCGCCGGGCCTGCGCTTCGTGATCGACAAGTTGCTTGCGAAGAAGGCCGAGCAGCGCTTTGCCGACGGCGAGGCGGTGCGGAATGCCCTGCAGCGCGAAATGGCCGCGCGTGAAGACACGACCGTCACGCGTCGCGGACTCTCACTGCGGCTCAAGCTACCCATGTTGCTTGTATCGGCAACCCTTGCCGTGCTGGCGCTGTGCGGATCGATGATCCTCTCGCGCGAAGGCCGGGCTTTCGAAGAGATGGCCGTCGCATCGGGACAGACGATTGCGGCATTTGTTGCCAGCAACGCAGGTGTAACCGCGGTCGATAATGCCGCAATGCCGCCCGATCAGCAGGACTGGAGCGCGGTTCAGGCGTTCGTCGAGAGCGCGAGCGAAGACCGCGAGATCCGCAGCATTGCGGTCGTTGATGCACGAGGCGTCGTGCGCGCGTCGAGCGATGCCGCGCAACTGGGGAAGCGCTATGCGGCGGCCTCCGGCGGCCGCGTAATCGAAACCCGAGCCGACACCGCCGTCAGCTACCGCGGCGCACAGCTCGGAGACGGCATGCGTTTCGTCCGGCCCATCCGTTATGCGGGCGGCAACTATGGCCAGGTCGACATCGTCATCCGCACCGACGCGCTTGCCGCGGCGAAGGCAAACACCCGCTTCCTGCTTGCTGCGCTTTCGCTGACGGTTTTGCTGACGGTCGCCGCCGCGGGATATTTCAGCGGCGCCGCCGTCACACGGCCGCTTGCGCGGCTGCGCGGCGCCCTCGACGAGGCCGCGTCGGCACGGTTCGCCCTGCGCATCTCGCATCGGCGGGGCGACGAATTCGGAGCTGCGTTCGACGCGTTCAACAAGGCGGCGGCGGCGGCGGAAGCCCAGTTTGCCGAGCGGCCCCAGGATCTCGAAGCCTCGATGATCGCGACGCGGATCTCCGGGCCCGAGGATGCCGCTGCGTCCATCCGCCAGGTCGCTTGAGGAGACTGGCATGTTCATGCTGCAGCTTTTCGACAAGAAGGACGACCTTCACCCAGTCGACGCCCGGCTCCTGCGCCAAGGGACTCTCCGCGTCGGCCGCGACCGCGACGCCGACTGGACGATCGTCGATCCCGAAAGCGCGATTTCGCGAACGCACTGCGAATTCAGGGCCGAGGGTGACGAACTCATACTGAGATCGCTGGGCAGTAACGGAGTGTATAACGCCTCCACCGGGCAGCGGCTGCCTCAGGATGACGACGTCCCGGTCATCCTGCCTTTTGCGATCCGCCTCGGAGACTTCCGTATCGTCGCCTGCCGTGCACCGCAGGCCGAGATCGCGGGTCAGGAAACGCGGACGATGGTTCTGATGCCGCCGCTCGGCGATTCGATCGGCGTTCCGGTCGATTGGGAAGATCGGCCCGAAACTGAGGGCCGGCCTCCCGTTCTTGTCACCAGCGGGTCGCTGCTCGATGCCTTTTGCGAAGGCGCCGGCCTCGACGCCTCGCTCCTTGCTACGGAGGATCCCGCCGAGATCATGCGCCGGGTCGGCGGCGTCTATCGCCAGATGGTGCTCGGGGTGGGCGATCTCATGAGCGAGCGCGACCAGGCACGCAGCCACTATCAGATGACGCGTACGACGATCGGAAGCGCGGAGAACAATCCGTTCAAATGGGCTCCGACGCAGCGCCTCGCCATAGACCTCATCCTCGGCGGAACACATGGCTTTCTGTCCGGTCCCGAAGCGCTCCAGTCCTCCTTTCGCGACATCAAGCGACACCTGGCCGCCACCTTTGCAGGCCTGCGCGGAAGCCTTCGCGAAGCGATCGACCGGTTCGATCCGGCACGCATCGAAACGCAGCAGGCCGGCCTGTTCCAGAACAAGGCTGCCGCGCGGCTAGACGAGCTGGCCCGCCGCCATGCCGAACTGGTCCAGGAAGTGGAAGGCCGCACATCGGGAGCGCTCGATCGGGCGTTCGTCCAAGCCTATGATGGCGCTGACAGCATGACCGAGGATCGGCGCATATGATGCTGTCACGCATATTGCGCGCAAAGGCGTCGCAGCAGCACGAATGCGGGAACGATCGGGCGCGATCGTCGAGCCGCACGCATGTCGGACTTGTTCGAAAGGTCAACGAAGACCGCATTCTCGACCGGCCGGAGCGTAATTTGTGGGCCGTAGCCGACGGAATGGGCGGCCATCGTTCAGGCGACGTCGCTGCGCAGCTTGCAATAGACGCGCTCGACGCGCTCGATCATCCAACCGCCGACACTATCGTCGAGGCGCTGAAAGGCGCGAATGCTGCGTTGTACAACCGGGGTCACACTGGCGAGAGACGTAGCGGGACAACGATCGTCGCGGCCAGTATTCAAGGCCATATGGCCGAAATCTTTTGGGCTGGCGACAGCCGGGCGTATCGAATTCGGGACGGCGTGCTGACACTTCTGACCCACGATCACAGCCTCGTCCAAGAATTGGTCGACGCGGGAGCAATTTCGGAGGAAGAAGCGATACGGCACCCCAAGGCAAACGTCATCACGCGTGCGCTTGGCGTCGACGACCATATTGTGATCGACCGGGTCCAGGCAGCGCTTCGCGACGGCGACCTGATCCTGTTGTGCTCGGACGGCCTGTCCCGAACGATGGACACAAGGGTTCCTCGCGCCTTGTCCTTACAGGACCTTGCGAGTCTTCTGATCGATCGGGCCATAAGCCGTGATGGAACGGACAATGCTAGCCTGATTATTGCCACGACAGGTTGATCCGATCGCAGTCCGGGCATGGCCGGTTGCGGTCCGGCTGCTTTTTTTGCGGCGAGGTCTGAAAAGCCGACCCTCGTCCGCCAGGCTCTACCAGATAGCAGGAATCCAACGTCCGCTTTCGAGCACTGGTCGGCGGTCGCCGCTATGTCCGACATCAGGCGCTGAGCCGCCGGTCGCCGGAATTGCAATTAGCCCACAAAAAAAGGCGGCCGGAAAGGCCGCCAAGTTTTTGTGATGAAGGAGCCCCTTCATCGGGTCGCGGGTGGCACATACTTCAACGCAAGGAAGAGGCCATAGAAATTGCCGCACCGGTTCGGCGATTCTTTCCCACTGATGCCGCAGCGCAACACATCGTTTCGTATGCAACTTATCCGGCGAGATGCAGACACTGCCAACAGGATGCGGCCAATCCTCGTGTCATGCGTAATGTGAAAATGGCCAACACAATCGAAGCACTTCAAAAGAGAATGCAAGCCGCCGTGGCCGACCTCGACTTCGAAGAGGCACGCCGCTGCCGCGACCAGATCAATCTTTTGCGCGGCGGCGCGGCCCCCGACAAGGCAGAGCAAGCGGACCTGTCCGGTATCGAGCGGCAGCGGCCTGGCGCGATGGGACTCGGCACGAGCCAGCAACGCATGACGCCGCCTCCTGGATGGAAGCCGCCACCGAAACCGGACCCTATGACCAAAGGACGCTCGTCGCGCGGTGGAGGCGAGCGTGGACGATAAAGTATGTGAGGCCGTTCTCGCGCTTCTGGCCGCGCGGTTCCCCGGGGGTTCGGTATGTCCGAGTGAGGTCGCCCGCGCGATAACCGACGGGCCGAACTGGCGCAGCACCATGCCAACGGTCCATGCCGCAATCGACGGCATGCTCGCCAAGAATCTGGTGCAGCTTAGCTGGAAGGGTGAGCCCCTCCCCCTTCGCAAAGGACCGTATCGCGTCAGCACGGCGATCTAAAACTAAGTTCGCCGACTTAACCTGTGTTTATTGCCACGAATGAGCAGAGCCTTATTGTCGCCGGTCTAATGCTTCCGTGCGACCCCGGAGGCAAAAGGGGCATCTTTCGGTGGGAGACCCCTCCACGCCGAAAGAAGAGAGGGCTCTGCCACGGCAGGGCCCTTTGCTTTTAGAGGTTCAGCCAGCGTCGCGCGCCGTCGTTTCCAAAAGCGATATGCGCTCGCGGCACACCAGTTCAACGATGTCCGCCAGATCGGCGACCCGCTCACCCAGCCAAGCCAGTTCCTCGTTCGTGATGCTGTAATGCTTCGAGTAGCGCGCCTTGATGTACGCTTCCTTCAGCTTCTCAAAGCGAGACCGGTCAGCCTTCGTCTCGCGAGGCCATGCCTCAATTAGGCGTGGATCGATCCGCTCAGCCTGAGTGCGAAGAAACGCCAGATTGTGGACGTGAGGCGTGTAAAAGGTGCATACGAGCAACGCGCAATGGTAGTAGCGTTCCACGGTCTGATGCAAATCGAACGCGGCGTCCTTTAGATAGCCGCGCTCTATGTCGAACTTGGCAATTTCCTGCCGCTTGGCGGCTGATGACCACCACTCGTCAAAATACTCCCGCGCCATCTCCAGCGCCGCATGCGGCGTCTTCGGCTGCGGCTCGGCAAGCTCACTGTCCTCGGCTTCGTACAACGCAATCCCGTCGCGCGCGACGTCCATGAAGAAATAGCGGCCCTGCGACAGCCCGCTATTTACCTCATCGAGACTGTGCACGATGAAGTTCACCGGCGTCCGCAGCGTCTTCGTTACCGACAGTTCGCGAATGAGTCGGTCGTCGAGCTTCGACCAATAGTCGGCGCGATCGGTCAGCCGCTTGTCGTTGACGATGATCAGCAGGTCATAGTCGGACTGATAGCCCTTGGCGGTGTGCGGCTCGTCGACCCACCCTCCCCGCGCATAGCTGCCGTAGAGAATGATCTTCGAGATGCGGCCCTTCTTCTTCCAGCCCTGCGTCGCGAGCGCCAGCGCATCTTCGAATTCTTCGAAGATAATCTCGACGACGCGCTCCAGTTCGCGCTGCTTGTGCGGGGGAAGATGGTCGATACCGCTTTTCATCGTCGTCACCCTATCAAGGCGGCGCCTCCTGCGCACCAGCTATTGCAGCCAGTGCGAGGATAAGCCGCGCGTCTTTTGCACGCCATCAGTCGGCAGGGTTCCAAAGCAGCGCGTAAGCGTCGGGATTGTCCTGCCCCGCCGCGCGGGCAAGATTGGCATAAAGGCGCCGCTGTCCGAACTCGGGGGCTTCGAGCGCCAGCGACACATAGCGGCGCTCGGACACTGCCGCGAGGCGCACCCATCCCGCGCCGATCTCGACGTCGTCCGAATAGACGCGGTAGTCAGGCTGCACCTCGCTCCCCTTGCCGCGATTCAAGCGAATTTCGATCGGCACCCGGATCGTGAGGGTGCGAAGCTCGCCGACAAAGCCCTTCTCGATTGTGCCGCTGACGAAAGCGATGGCTCCCATGAAGTGTCTCCTGCCCTTGCCCGCGAGCCCGTCCCGCGGCGCAGAAAGGGAGCCGGGGCGCCGCCAGGCGCCGGCGCACCCAGAGGGCCGCAACGGCAGTGGAGGACGGGCAAAGCCCGTTGCGCCGGGGCCGCGCCCCGGCAGACGCCTCAAGCGCGGGTCGGGATCGCGGCTGGCCCCGGGGACGCGGCGACACCGGGTGCGCCTGGCCGTAAGAAGGTGCCGATCGCGCGCTCAACCTCGGAAAAGTTCGAAAGCAAACCGACTGCGGCGAAGACGCTTGAGCGTCCCCGAGACAGATTTACGATCTCGAACCGGACCAATGGTGCGCGCCGCCGTCGCGCCAGCCCAGCGAAATTCCGATCAGCACCAAGATCGCCGCGATGGCTGCCGCCACCGCGACGGCAGCCGCCTCCTGCCCGCCGGCTGCAAAGATCGCTGCCAGCGCCCAGAGGAAGACGAGCGCGAAAGGCGGATTGCCCTTGCCCCGCGCAAGGGCCGTGGCCGCGATCAGACCGCCGACGACGATAATCGCGGCGGAGATGAGCGGCGCGACATCGGGCGCAGCGTTGACGCCATAATAGCGCAACGTGGCCGCGACATTGACGATCGAGGCTGCGGTCAACCAGGAAGCGAGCGCCGACAGCGGCAGGATGGCGCCCCAGCGCTCGGCCGCCGAAAAGGGCGCCGTCCAGGAGGCGATCCGCCGGTAAGCAGTGAGGATCGAGACAAGCGAGCCGAAGATGATGAGAGTCGATACTGCGTCGATGTCGCCGAGCTGCACCCAAGTGGCCCAGAGCGCGTTGCCGATAAAAGCACCGGCTGCCGGCCAGCGCAGCGCGGCGAACAAGGTGCTATCGCGCCCGGCCGACGTAAACTGGAGGAGCGAGAAAACCAGCGATCCCAGATAAAGCGCGCCCCAGATCGAGAAGGCCCAGCCCGCGGGCGTTATCAGCGTCTGCACGGCGTCCGAACGCTCGCCGACCGGCGTGCCGATCCCCATCGCGGGCAATAGGGCAGCTCCGATCTGCGCCAGCGCACAGAGAAGGACGACGATACGCGCCGGATCGGCGGCGGGTGTGGGGGTAGCAATGGTCTGGGTCATGCAGCTCTAACCGGCGTCGCACAACTTTGTTCCGCTACTTGGGCCGGTCAAAATTGAGAGGCATGCGGACTCCGCCGGACATCCGGCTTTGCAATCCCGCCCCCAGGCAGCTTCGGCCGGAAGCGGCGCGACTATGCTTGGATCGGCGAGCCGCTGTCCGGTAGATCACCACCGGGCGCTACGGCGCCTTCCGGGGCGACGCCGTCGACCTCGACAAGATCGTCGCCGACGAGCGTGCCCGTGATGCGCACGCGCTTCTCGACATGGTCGACGGGGGTGCGGCGCAGGTCGAGCCGCCAGCGGCCGCCAAGGTCGCGGCGCAGCGCGAAGCCGCCTGCCACGCGCAGCAGCATCCCCGACTCGTCGATGCGTGATCCGATTCCCGCCATGGCTACGCCTTAGCCGAGCCGCGCCAGACTCGCCAGCCATGAGCAAGGTTTGTGACGCTCACCTGCGACCCGCTCCCTTCGACCATCGACCTTCGGCCCGCACCTTCGATCCTCGACCCACGAACCGCGCGAACCTCGCGCGATCCCGCCGCGCCCAAGATGCTGGTCATGCGGGAAGCTCCAGAGTGCAGCAAACACCCTCGGGCCGGAATTCGATCGCGGCGCTGCCGCCCTGCCCGCGGAGCGCCCGTTCGAGCATCCGCGTGCCGAAACCCGTGCGCGCGGGAGGCGCGACGGGGGGACCGCCCTGCTCGCTCCAATGCAGGCGGAGCCGATCCCGGCCGCTCTCCTTCACCATGTCCCACTCGACCGCGACCGTGCCGGCATCCCCCGACAGCGCCCCATATTTGACCGCATTGGTCCCGAGTTCGTGCAGCGCCATCGCCGCGAGCAGCGCCCTCGACGCCGGCACCTCGGCGTCCGGCCCCGCGAGGCTGATGCGGCCCGGCTTCATCTTGTCGAAGGCGTGGAGCGCGCGCTCGATCATTTCGCCGGCCGATACGGTGCCCCAGTGGCGCTCGGTGAGGAGGTCGTGCGCGTCGGAGAGGGCGCGGACGCGCGCCTCGAACGACTGGCGCTCGGCGGCCGGCGTCTCGCGAAACGTCTGTGCGGCGATCGCCTGGACCATCGCGAGCGTGTTCTTCACCCGGTGGCGCATTTCGGCGAGAGTGAGCTGGAGCTCCTCTTCGGCCTTCACGCGCGCCGCGATCTCGACGCGCGCCGCCTCGTGAAGATGGGCGTTGTCCATCGCCACCGCCGCCTGCGCAGCCACGGCCTCGACAAGCTCCTCGACCTCGGCATTGAACATGGCGGGCTCGTCATGGCCAAAGAAAAGACCGCCGAGCACCGCGCCCGAGCGCGAGATGACGGGAACCGCGAGATAGCTCACGACGGGCAGATGCCCCTCCGGCATGCCGTGGTGCGGCGCGCTCAGGCCGTAGCGCGGATCCTTGCGGATATCGTCCGACCGGATCGTCCCCGCTCCGCGGAACGTCGGGTCGAAGACGGCGGTATTGCGCGGCATGCCGAAGCGCTCGAACGCCTCGCGCGGCGCGCCGGATAGCGAGAAGAGCAGGTAACTTTCGCCCTCGTCGCCCAGCACATTGTAAAAGAAGGCGCCGAAGCGCGCACCGCTGAGCTCCGTCGCGATATCGGTCACCGCCTGGACGATCCGTTCGAGGTCGAGATCCTGCGATACGAGGAGGGCGGCGCGATTGAGGTGGGTCAGCCGCTCGGCCTGGCGGGCGAGCTGCGCCTCGACCGCCTTTCGTTCCGAGATGTCGCGCGCGATCTTCGAAGCGCCGATGATCGTGCCGTCGGCGCGGCGCACCGGCGACACGGTGATCGAGAGGTCGACGAGGCTGCCGTCCTTGCGCCGACGGACCGTCTCGAAAGGCGGAACGCGCTCGCCGGCGCGCACACGCTCGATGATCGCGGTTTCTTCGCTGCGGCGTTCCTCGGGGATGAGGGTGAGGATCGAGCGGCCGACGATCTCGTCGGCACGATAACCGAACATGCGTTCGGCCGCGGGATTCCAGCTGGTGATGGTTCCATCGAGCGTTTTACTGATGATCGCATCGTCCGAGCCCTCGACGAGCGCCGCGAGGTGCGCGGCACTTTCGCGAACGGCTAAGCCCCCTTGCGCCGCTTCGTCCTCGACCAGCGTCTCACGCATATGTCATGGTCCCTGCCCCTCCGATGGCCCCTGCGTTCCCGAAACGGGAATTCGCTATGGCAAAGAAACCCTTGAGTGGTTGATGCGTTCCGCCGAGACTGCCATGCGCCCAGCCGTGACGCCGAGCGACCTCTCAACTTCGATCCATGTTTCAGGGCGAAAGTCATCAGCGTGCCAAACCCGTCCCCCGCCCCTCTCTGCACGGCCATCGTCGCCGAAGACGAATGGCTCGTCCGCATCGACATCGTCGAGGCGCTCGAGGCAGCCGGGTTCGCGGTTCGCGAGGTCGAAACCGCCGAGGACGCACTGCTCCTGATCGGCGAGGAGCGACCGCATATCCTTGTGACCGATATCCGGCTTGCCGGCGCTCTCGACGGATGGAGCCTCGCGGAAGCCTATCGCGACGCTTATCCGGGCGGCGGCGTCGTCTATGCCTCGGCCAATGTGCCGCTTGCCGATCGACAGGTCGAGGGCAGCTTCTTCTTCTCGAAACCCGTGCTGATGAGCGCGCTCGTCGATGCGTGCCTCGGCCTCTGCGCCGGGCAAGACGGCCGGCCCGCCTGAGGCGGGCAAGCGGGCGTGATCCACCTGTCACGCGTCCATCGCGCGCCCGTCACCTCCGCAGCGCGGGTCAGGCGGCGGCCGCCCCTGACTGAGCAGAGGGCCCCGCGGTGCCTTGGGATGGGGGGAGGCCGTGCAGCTTCCAGAGATTGGCTTCGGTCTTGCTCATGCGAACGAGAAGCTGCTCGCCGTCCCATAGTTCGACCTCGGCACTGCCGCGATCGTTGAGCGCGTACTGAAACGCCTGATAAGCGTCGGGGGCGCGAAATTCGACGCGGCGCGGCTCGCGCGCATCCTCGCCATGAAAAAGAAGATGAAAAAGGCGCATGACATGCTCCATTCCTGTTCCGGAGCAAGCGCGACCCTGCTCTCAGCACCGATCGGAACGCCTCAGGCAAAGGGCGGACTGCAAAATCAGGCAGCCGCAAGAGACGCCGATGAGGGTGGGACTCAGCCACTTCTGCATAGCAGATTTCAGGGCCCAAGGCGCGAAAATCGTGATGATCGAGATCAATCCTGCACGCGCTGCGGCGGGTAGCGCCCCATCCGCCCGTCGCGTCGCCAGATCCATCGAGGCAGGTTTTGCCCAACAACCATGTGGGCCGAACGCGCCCGGCCGAGCAGCTTTCGTGCATCCGTCGAAGCGATAGCCTGCCCCGTGCCCTTCAGTGCTGGTCCGCCATTACATGCCCTTCGACACGGCGCAGCCAGTTGTGAAGCCGCGTCGCAGCCGCCGCGCCATGGCCCGTCGCGGTGCTGATCTGGTCGAGCCCGGCGAGAACATCGCCGGCGCCGTAGACGCCGGGCATCAAGGGCTCGGCAAAGGCATCGGCGGGCAGGCAGCGATTGGCGTCGCCTTGGAGACCGAGCCCCGCCAGCAATTCGCTGCGCGGTTCGGACCCGAGCGCCGGATAGAGGGTGTCGAAGAAAAGCGCGTCCTCCGCACCCTCCAGCTGAACCGCGATACGTCTGTCCCGGTGCGCGAGGCGAAGCAGCTGCCGCTCCTCGATCCGCACGTCGCTTGCCAGAAGTTCGGCACGCTGCGCGGGCGTGAGCTCGACCTGCCACTTGGGGATGAGGGTCACATCGTCGGTATATTGCCTCAGGAACATCGCCTCTGCGGCACCGTGAAGGTCCGACCCGAGTACGGCGATCTTGCGCCCGCGATGCTCAAATCCGTCGCAGATCGGGCAGTAGCGCAGCGCGCCGCTCCGGACGGCGGCGTCATGGTCGCCGCTAGCGAGCACCGCCTCGTTGGTGATGACGCCGGTCGCGAGAATGAGCCCGCGCGCCGACAGGCGGCGGCCGTCCTCGAGCCGCGCCGCGAAGGGGGCACCGCCGGCGCCTGCGGACAGACAGTCGACGCGCGCCAATTCGATTTCGGCACCGTATCTCTCTGCCTGATCGGTGAGCCGCGCGACGAGATCGGCTCCCGATATTCCGTCGGGAAATCCGGGCACGTTCCAGGCCATCGGCGCGCCAAGCGCGCGCGAGCGTCCGTCGTGGAGCACGAGGGTGCGGCGGCGATAGCGCGCAAGATAGAGAGCGGCGGTGAGCCCTGCGGGTCCCGCGCCGATGACGAGCGCATCATAAGCGGGCTCGCCCGAAGGGTCGCGGCCAGCGGGCATGCCCGCGCCCGTTCCGGCCCCACCCTTCATCCCTGCTGCGGCCTGATGTCGAAGGCGGCGATGCGATCGTCCTCGCTGAGCGCCGCCGCCAGCGCATCGGCACATTCCTCGCCATAGCCTGCGGCGATGGCGGTAAAACCGGGCGCGCCGCCGGCGCGGCGCTGTTCGACGGTGATCGCCTTGAGGCCATGTTCGCCGAGCAGGGCGATGACCTCGGCCGAGGCGATGCTCGTTCCCGCCCGATAGTCGAGCGTGATATGCGCGATGCGCCGCTGCGGCGCGTGGCGCTCGGTCCAGGTGACGGCAGCGAGCACGAGGAAGGTCGCGACGCCGCCGAAGATGGCGAGTTCGTAGAAGCCGACCCCGAACAGGATGCCGAGTGTCGCGGTCATCCAGAGCGATGCAGCGGTGGTGAGCCCGCGGACATTGAGCCCCTCGCGAAAGATCACGCCCCCGCACAGGAAGCCGATCCCGGTGAGCACGCCATGCGCCATGCGCACGGGATCGATGCGCACGACCTCGGTCGGCGTGTCGGTGAGCCATTCCATCTGGTGAACGGCCGACAGCATGAGGAGACAGCAGGACAGCGCGACGAGGATATGGGTGCGCAGACCCGCCGGGCTCGCGCGATATTCGCGCTCGCCGCCGATAATCGCGCCGGCGATGACCGCGCCCGCGATCGGCAGCAGGAGATCGGGGTCGAGGAGATCGAGCTCAGACACCGCGCATCAGCCCCGGGACGAGCGGCAGCAGCTCGCGCGCAAGATAGCCGAGCGGCCCCATGGTTTCGCCGAGCCGCCGCCCCGCTTCGCCGTGCAGCCAGATGCCCCAGGCGGACGCCTGCAGGGGCGAGAGGCCTTGCGCGCCGAGACCGGCGATGAGGCCGGCCAGCACGTCGCCCGAGCCGCTGACCGCTAGCCCGAGCCCGCCGCCCGCATAAGCCAGGCAGCTCCCCTCGGCGATGAGATGGCTCGTCGCGCCCTTGACCATCACCGCCGCGCCGAAGCGGTCGGCGGCCTTGCCGAGCGACGCGAGCGGGTCGCTCGCGACCTCCTCTTTCGCTACATCGAGCATCGCGGCAAGTTCGCCTTCGTGCGGGGTGAGGATTGTGTGCGCGGCGCGCGCCCGGATCGCATCCGAATGTGCGGCCGCTGCGCGCAGCGCGACGGCGTCGAGGAGGAGGAAGATGTCCTCGGGCAGCGCCGGCAGCAGGGCTTCGAGCAGGGTCCGGACGATGTCGGCGTCGATCATCGCGGGCCCGAAGACGATGGCGTCGTGCAGCGCCACCTCGGCGAGCAGCAGTTCGGCCGCCTCAGGCGCAATCTCGCCCGCTTCGGTTTCGGGGAGCGCGACGACGGCGCAGGCCGGAAAGGCGATGCCGATCGGGATCGCCGCCGAGGCGATCGTCGCGATCGTCACCTTGCCCGCCCCGGCGCGGAACGCCGCCTCGGCGGTGAGCAGCATGCCGCCTGGCACCCGGCGGCAACCGCCGATCACGAGCACCCGGCCGCGTCCGTTCTTGTCGACATTGTCATGATGATCGGGAAGCGGATGCGCCTTGAGCCAGGCGGTGTCGAGCGGGGTTGCCTCAGCCACGCGCGGCCACCATCGCATCGGGTTCGCGGGTGACCGGGACTTCGTCCTCCATTGGCGCAGTCACATTGTAGCGCGACAGGACGAGGTTGCCGTCGCGGCCCACGTCAGCGTCGAAGCGATATTCGGTGATCGCGCAATTGGCGACGTCGCCCTCGCTGTCGATTGCCAATATCTCGGCCTCTCCCAGATTTTCGATGATGGTGCGCAGGCAAAGGACGACCACCTGGTGCGCGACGATCATCACGCGCCGCCCGCCATAATGGAGCGAGACCGTGTCGAGGAGCGAGCGGAGGCGCAGGATCACGTCGCACCAGCTTTCGCCGCCCGGCGGGCGGTGATAGAATTTGCCGAGCGCCAGCCGGAATTCGGCCTGATCGGGATGCGCCGCCTCGATGCCGCGGCGCGTGAGGCCGTCGAGGATGCCGAACTCCTTCTCGCGCAGCCGCTCGTCGATGCAGATTTTCTCCTCGGCCGCGCAGCCTCCCGCGCTGCGGAAGATTTCGGCGGTCTGCACGGCCCGCACATAGGGCGAGGCGAGCATGATCTCGGGGCGGCCGTTTTCCTCGCCCGCGGCGAACCAGGCGCCGAGCGCCTGTGCCTGTTGCTCGCCCAGCGCCGAGAGGGGCACGTCAACATCGCGGTGGTCGAGCGCGATGCGCAGGTCACCCGCCGCGTCGGCGGCATCGCGCGCGACATTGCCCGCGCTCTGGCCGTGGCGAACCACCCAGAGCACCGAAGGCCAGCGCGGGGTCATCGAATGGTCTTCCTCGTCATCGAGACGCTAACGCCTCCAAAGCCGAACTCGTTGCCTTGGCCGGGCGGGGCGCCCGGCAAGCGGCCCGAAGCCGCCGCCGCGGCTCCGCCACGTCGACGAGCGCTGCCTGCCTTGCCGGCGCGGCTGCCCGCTCGAGCGAGGACCGGGGAGAATCCGTCAGGAACCTAGTCCGGCGTCGGGCGATTGTGAGGCTTTGCCGGCTGCGCGCCGGCGACAGCGAACAGAGGAGACAATCATGAAGAAACTCGTCGCCTTCGATCTCGATGGAACCCTGGCGGAAAGCAAGCAGCCGCTCGCCCCCGAGATGGGCACGGCGATCGCGAAGCTCCTGGGCGTCGCCGAGGTCGCGGTGATTTCGGGCGGCGACTGGCCGCAGTTCGACAAGCAGGTCGCGAGCCGACTTCCGGCAGACGCCGATCGGGGCCGGCTCTGGCTGATGCCGACGACGGGCACGAAGCTTTTCGTCCACCGCGGCGGCGGCTGGACGCCGCTTTATGCCGAGCTGTTCAGCGACGAGGAAAAGGCGCGCATCCTCGCCGCCTTCGACGCGTCGCTCGAGGCGACGGGGTTCGTTCCCGAGGAAGTCTGGGGCGATCGCATCGAGGACCGCGGCAGCCAGATCACCTTCTCGGCGCTCGGCCAGCAGGCGCCGATCGCCGCCAAGGAGGTCTGGGATCCCGATTTCGCGAAGCGGCGGATCATCCAGGCGGATCTCGGCGAGCGGCTCCCGGGCCTGTCGATCAACATGGGCGGCGCGACCTCGATCGACGTCACGCGCGAGGGCGTCGACAAGGGCTATGGGCTCAAGAAGCTGAGCGCCGAGAGCGGAATCGCGCTCGGCGACATGATCTTCGTCGGCGACGCGATCTTTCCGGGCGGCAACGACTATCCGGCGAAGCTGCTAGGACTCGACACGGTGCGCGTGCGCGACCCCAGGGAGACGATCGCGGTGATCGAGGCGATCGTCGCCTGCCTCGGTTGAAGGTGCGTCAGGCGACCGCGAGACGCGCCGCGCGCCGGCCCTTTTTTGGCCGCACCGGCGCCGCGCCGCCGCCCTCCCGCACGCATGAGGAGGCCGGCGAAGCCCCGAACGCGCCTGCCCGCCCCGCCCCGCTGCCGCGCGGCCGCGCCGTCGCGAGAGGCGGCCGAAACACGCAGGGCGCCCCGGACCGTTGCGGCACGCCAAAAGCGTATAACTTCGATCAACCCAGCTCCTCTTTCACGCAACAAGCCGGACAAGTGCGGGGTTTCCGTATTGGCCCGCCTCGGGCCGCATGGAAAGGATGCGTCATGGCACAGAATGAGAAGAAAGACGGCAAGCAGCAGGGCAGCTCGTCCGGAAAGGGCAGCCAGCAGCAGCAGGACGGCGGCAAGAGCCAGTCGGGAGACGACAAGCAGTCGGGCAGCAAGGACCAGGGCAAACAGCGCAGCTGACCTTCGCCCCCGCTTTCCGGGTGAAAGACCGGGCCGCGCGCGCCGCGGCCCGGTCTTGCATGCGGAAAAGCCGCGAGGCCGAAGCGCAGAAGATCATTTGAGGAGAGACGAGATGAAGACATGGATTGGAGCCGCGGCGATCGCCGCGATCGTCGCGGGATGCGGCGGACCCGATACGCGCGACGAGGAGCAAGCCGCCGCGTCTGCTGACACTGCCGTCGTGGCACCCGAGCCCGGTCCGGCGGCCGCAACGCCGGCGCAAGCAGTCAGCACGGCCGATTATGTCGCGCAGGCGGGGGCCGGCGACCTCTGGGAGATCGAATCTTCGAAAGCCCTGCTCGCCAAATCGAAAGATGCAAAGGTCAGGGCCTTCGCCGAGATGATGATCGACAATCACGGAAAATCGACCGCGAAAGTGAAGGCGGCCGCCGCGAGCGCCGGGGTCCAGGCGCCGGCACCGACACTTGCTCCCGACCAGGAGAAGATGCTGGCGGACATCAAGGCCGCCGATGCCGCGGGCATCGACAAAATCTATCTCGCCCACCAGAAGACCGCGCATGGTGCGGCACTGGCGCTGCACCAAGGCTATGCTGCCTCGGGCGAGGCGGTCGCACTCAAGCAGGCGGCAGCAGAGATTGTGCCGGTGGTGGAAGCGCATCGGGCCGAACTCGGCAAGCTGGCCCCCTGACAGAGACTCGGAACCGGCGTTTCAAAGCCGCCGCGCGATTAGCGCGGCGGCTTTCGCTCGCCGCATTTCGTCCTCCTCCCGGCAACCGCTTCATGACATCTTAGTTCATTCCCGCCGCACCTTCTCAGTTCGGGAGCATTCATGACCGACCGGATCGCGCCCCGCAGCGGCGTCGCCTTCACGCTTCCCAAGGACAAGATTCTCTGCGTGACCGACCCCGAGGGCGGCCAGGTCGGCGACCTTCTTGCGTTTCGTGCGGCGGATCCCCGCGAAGCGATCTCGAACGGGCGGACGTTCGAC
This sequence comes from Sphingopyxis sp. Root1497, assembly GCF_001427085.1. Lineage (NCBI taxonomy): Bacteria > Pseudomonadati > Pseudomonadota > Alphaproteobacteria > Sphingomonadales > Sphingopyxidaceae > Sphingopyxis > Sphingopyxis sp. Root1497. The sequence goes on along the minus strand of NZ_LMGF01000005.1, from coordinate 712,650 downwards.
TATGAAGAGACGATCCGGCTGACGACCGGCAACCGCTTGTGGTCGAACCGGTCAAACGCGCTGCTCGAGATCGTCGAGGATAGCTGCGGGGTGCATGATTTTCTGCTGACGCCGTGCAGCGAGGCTACCTTTCGCCATTTCTACGCCGACAAGCCCGTTCATCGCGGCTGCTTCGGCAATCTGGCCGAAGCGCTCGAGCCATATGGGATTGCTGCCGACGCCATTCCCGTCGCGTTCAACCTGTTCATGAATGTGCCGGTCGGCAGCGACGGCAAGATCCGCGTCCTTCCGCCGACGACGAAGGCCGGTGACTTCATACGGCTTCGCGCGCTCGACGACCTGATCGTCGGGCTCACCGCCTGCTCGGCCTACGACAGCTGCGGCGGCAGCTTCAAGCCGATCGACTACCGGATCGAGTGAACGGCCGGGTATGGCGCTGCCAGAGCGATTGCGCCGCGCCGCCCGACCGCCGCGAGGGCCTAACGGCTCCCGCCAACCGGCGCGTCCGCTCCCTTGCCGGGCGGGGGCGTATCGGGTTCGGCAGCGCGCCCGCCGCCGCCTTGCGGATCGCTGTCATAATCCTCCGCATTGCCTTTGCCGCCGGCACCCGCGCCGCTTCCGCTGACCGGGCCGCTGCCGGTGCTGCGCCGATGGCCGCGGTTGGCGGCCCCCGATACGTCGCCGGCCTCGCGCTCGCCGGCGGGATAGCGCTCGGGCGTCGTCGTCCCGACATTCTCGCGGCGTTCCACGGGCTCTTGCGGCAACGACCCGTCGCCGGCGGAGCCCCCATCCCTGCTGTCATTGCGATTGTTCATGATCGTCTCCTCTTCACCAAATGATGCCGGGTCGGCCAGATCAGCCTTGCTTCCCCGACCCCGGCTCGGCCAGCTTCCGGTGCATCTCGGCTGTCGCCGCTTCGCTGAGGACGCCCGATGCGAGGACCTGCGCCTTGTTCTTGAGCCCGTGAACGACCGCATGCTCTCCTGCGAGGAGCGCATCCCATCCGGTTTTCGCCACATCGGCGGGATCGTCCTTTTCTGATTGCCCGACCTTCGTGTCGAGCATGCCGGCCCGCTCGAAAAAGCGCGTCTCGGTCGCGCCGGGTTTGAGACAGGTGATGGTGACGCCGCTGTCCTTCAATTCGTTGCCGATCGCCGCGGCGAAACTGTCGACGAAGGCCTTGGTGCCGTTATACACCGCCTGAAAAGAGCCGGCGAGATGACCGGCGATCGAGCCGGTGATCAGTACCTTGCCTTCGCCGCGCGCGACCATCGCCTTCAGGACCGGCTGGAGCAGCAGCAGCGTGCCGGTGATATTGGTGTCGATGACGTGACGCCACGCGTCGACGGGCTGGTCTAGAAAACCGCGACCGAGGCCGTGACCTGCGTTCGCGACGAGAATGTCGATCGGCCTGCCGCCCGCAGCGGCGAGAAGACGTTCCACCCCGGCAGCGGTCGCGAGGTCGGCTTCGACCGCCTCGACCTCGACGCCCTTGGCAAGGAGACCCGCGGCAGCGTCGACGAGCGGCTCGTCGGCCGCGACAATGAGATCGTAACCATCTTTCGCCGCGAGTATGGCGATCTCGCGGCCGATACCGCTTGAGGCGCCGGTGACGATAGCGAGTTTGCGATCAGGCATGTTCAATCTCCTGCCGGGCCGAGACGGCCCCTTTTGCGAGGCCGGGCTTGAGCACGATCTTCGTGTAGAGGTCCTGCTCGTCGTGCCAGTGCCGGTACATGTCGGCGGCGTCCTCGAGCGATGCGTGATGCGAGATGAGCGAGACGGTATCGAACTTGCCGGCCTGGATCATCTCCAGCAGATCGCCCGAATAGCGCTGGACATGCGTCTGTCCGCTCTTGACGGTGAGGCCCTTCTCCATGAGCTGACCGAGCGGGAATTTGTCGGCAAAACCGCCGTAAACCCCGGGGATCGACAGGCGGCCGCCCTTGCGGCACGCAAGGATCGCCTGGCGCAAGGCGTGGATACGTTCCGTGGACGACAGCATCTTGACCTTGACCTGGTCGAGAATGTTGTCGGCCGTAAACCCGTGGCTCTCCATTCCGACGCAGTCGATGCAGGCGTCCGGCCCGACGCCGCCGGTCATTTCATCGAGCGCCTCGCGAACGTCGACCTGTGTATAATCGAGGATCTCGGCACCATATTTGCGCGCGAGCGCGAGCCGCGTCGGAAAATGATCGATCGCAATCACGCGCCCGGCGCCCAAGAGCAGCGCCGACTGTATCGTGAACAGGCCGACGGGGCCGCAGCCCCAGACGGCAACGGTGTCGCCGGGCTCGATATCGGCGTTGACCGCCGCCTGCCAGCCGGTCGGGAGGATGTCCGAGAGGAAGAGCACGTCGTCGTCGGGAAGGTCGTCGGGAATGACCACCGGCCCGACATCCGAATAGGGAATGCGGACATATTCGGCCTGTCCGCCGGCATATCCGCCGGTAAGGTGCGCATAGCCGAACGCCCCGCCCATCGCATGACCCATCATCAGCTCGGATGCATCGCGCGTCTCGGACGGATTGCTGTTGTCGCAGGCGCTATATTGCTGCTTCTCGCAGAAGAAGCATTGGCCGCAGCTGATCGTGAAGGGAATGACGACGCGCTGGCCGCGCTTCAGCGTCGAGGCGGCGCCGGTCTCGATGACTTCGCCCATGAATTCGTGGCCGACGATATCTCCCGCGCGCATGCCCGGAATATAGCCGTCGTAAAGATGAAGGTCCGAGCCGCAGATCGCGGTCGAGGTCACGCGAATGATCGCATCGCGCGGGTTGACGATTTCGGGATCGGGAACGGTTTCGACACTGATCTTGTGGCGTCCCTGCCAGGTAACGGCGCGCATGGCCTTCTCCTTGATGTGATTGTGCTGCGGTTCGGCGTTCAGATGTGCGGCTCGGCAGGGCTCTCGGCGCCTCGCGCGGAGGGCGAAGCATTGGTCGTCACTTCGCCCGTTTCCATAAGCTGCTTGAAACGGTGAAGGTCGCGCCGCGCCTGCACTTCGGGCTCGCGCTGAAGGAGCTTGGCGGCGAGGCGCCCGACCTTCCCGGCGGGCGGGTCATAGGCGAGGATCAGGCTGACATAGGTGCCTCGCCCCGCCGGCGCGTCGGTGAAGCGCACCTCGCCGCTGTTCGCGATGTCGGAGGCCGGCGTACTTTGCCAGTAGATCGATGTGTCCTCGACGCGCTCGGTGATGCGGTTGACCAGTGTCACCTCGCGCCCGGCGGGCGCCTTGATCGTCCACTGCGAGACATCGTCGCCGACGTCGTCGACCGCGACCACATTCTCCATGAATTCGGGAAAGCGTTCGGGCGTCCATGCCGCATAGAGCTCGGCACGGGGGCGATTGATCAGCACCGACTTGCCGAACATCGCGCGGGAGGAGGTTTTGTCGAGTGTCCAATGCGGCGCGTCGGTCGCGATTGTTTCTTCCTGCCCTCGGTTCTCGCGGTACCGACGGCGCTGCCAGAGCGCCGCGCCGGTTGCGAGCACGGCGATGCCCGCGCCAGCGGCGGCGAGAATCAGCGGATCGGGAAGGTCATTCTTGGATCTGGACATGGATCATCTCCCGCCCGGGCAGAGGCCGGGCGTCATCTGGGGAGCGTCGGCGGGGCCGGCGCCGGTCGGGGGAAGCGGCCCCGACTTCGGGGCGATGAACGACTGACGCCCGTCCGCTGCGATCGTTCCGCGGTTCGAGGATTAAATCGGCGCTCCGAGCGCCCAGCGAGACAGGCACCGGGGCAGCGGGGCCGTAACACGCACGCCGGTTCGCTCGGCCATTCGCGGTCACGATCCCGTCTCCGCGTGCGGAGCGGCGACAGGCTTCGATTCGGGCGACTCTTTCTGACGAAGGAAGATCGACAAGAGCACCAGAACGGCGGTCGACAGAAATTCGCTCTGCCAATTCTGGAAGGATTCGAACCAGAGGCCGGGGTCGCCGAGATAGGCGAAGGTGGAAAGGGCGATTTCGCCATGCTCGCGCGCGTCCTCGGCGGCCGCGCGCGCGCTCTGCGTCCAGTGGAGGATGAAGGAGGCAAGAAACAGCATCGCGAGCACCAGCCCCAGCGACCGAGCATAGAGAGCGCGCGCGAGACGACCCTTGCGCAGCACCGCAGGGGCACCGGGCTTGCGCGCCTGCGCGGCAAGATCGGCGTCGCGCAGCGGCGCGTCGGGACCCCGCGATTCCGACGAGCCACGCTGAACGAGCATCGCCGTCAGCACGACATAGGCCGACATCTGGAGAAACTCGCTCTCCCAGTTTTCGAACACCGAGGACAGGAATTGCGGACTGCCGCCATAGGCCCAGAGCGAGAGACCGGGCTGATGGTGCCGCGCAGCGTCCGCGAGCGCGACGTGCCACCCCGTTACCCAGTGGCCGACGATCGACGCTGCGAACAGCAGCAGAAGCACGATGGTGAGACCATTATCCTTGAGCCGCGTCATGGGCCCCTTCCTTTCCGGCGCCCCGCGGCGCCTCGCCCGCCGCCGCCACTGCGGGGGCGAGCGACGCTCCCACGGCCACCTGTCCGCGTGGGGGCCGCGCAGGCCAGGCGGCGCCGTCGAGCGTCTCGCGCATCTCATATTCCGCAGCGCTCATCAGCAGCACGAGCCCGTCGGCATGACAGTCGAGCATCGTCGCCGGCACTGCGCGGAGCGTCTCGTCGATGCCGCCGAGCCCGCCGCTGGCGACGACGACATAAGAGAGGCATCCGCTTTCGCATTCGATCATCGCATCGACCGCCTGGCCGACAACTTCGCCGCGGATATCGCTCACCGGAAGACCGCCTAGCGCACTCGCGGCGAAGAGCGAGGGCGAGGCCGCGATCCGGCTTCGCTTCGCGGCACGCCGCGCGCCATCCTCATAGCCGCGCTGGCGGCCGAGCCAGCGCCATATTCCGACGAGATTGACCAGCGTCAGGAACAGGTTCGTCGCAAGAAGATTGGTCTGGCCCGATGTGAACCCGACGACCGACCAGGCGAGCGAGCCCAAAGTGAACACGACGAAGCCCGAGCCGGTCACGCGCGCGCCGAGATTGGCTGCCGTCATCATCGCCGCGATCATCGTCGCGGCAGGCGCAATCAGTCCGGCGGCCTCTTCCACGTGCGGCTTCTCCTCGGTGGGCGGCACCCGCTGGCGCCGCTCCCGGGCAGAACCCGCCGCCGTATCACCGCGTTCCCCCGGACGGCAGCGATACAACATCGATCAATGCGTTTATCGGCGCCGCGCGCTGTGCGTCGGCTCCTTGGCGCCAGATGGGCGACGGCCCCGTCGCCCCCGTACGGGCGCGATCAGGCGATCCTTCAGGACCGCCTGGCGGCGAGCTGTTCTTCCGCGCGCCTCGCCGCCTCGATAAGGCTTTCGCCGGTACTGCGCGCCGCCGCCGGGGTCATCGTCACCGCAACACCGTCGGGGCCATCGAGCAGGACAACGCCATCTTCGGCGGTGGCGATCCCCGCTTCCGTCTCGGGCGGCTGGGGGGAAGACAAATCATCGGTCATCGGCGGGGCCTCTGGTCTGGGAGCGGCGGAGATGCGGGATCGTCGATATAGAGATAGGCGGGATCGAACTGGCCGCGCCGCGCCAGCTTCGCGGCATCGAGAATCTCGACCTTGCCGTTGCGGAACGTACAAAGCCCTTCCTCGCGAAGATGGCGTACGACCCGGTTCACATGCACGGTCGTCAGGCCGCAGATCTCGGCGACATCGGCCTGCGTCAGTCCGAGCGTGAACTGACGCCCGTCGCTCAGCCCCGCCGACTGGAGACGCACATTGGTCTCGCAGAAGAAATGCGCGACGCGGCCGATGGCATCGAGGCGGCCGAGCCGGAAGAGCCATGCACGGTGGATTGCGGCATCGAGCAAGGTCGCGAACCAGAGCTTGCGCGTCAGCTCGGGCATTTCCTCGGTGATCGCGTCGAGCTCGACATGCGGGACGATCGCGACCGTCGCCGGGGTCATCGTACCAACATCATGGTCGAGGTGTTTCAGCGGGTAGGCGTGGAGGTCGACAAAGTCGCCCGGCAGGTGGATCGCGACAAGTTGGCGAAGACCGTCCCGGTCGTCGAGATAGCGCGACATGATGCCCTCGACGAGGAGCGTGCTCTGGTCGAGCCATTCGCCGGCGCGCGCGATGATCTTGCGGGCCTCGACGGTCGAAGTGGTGCTGATGGCGGCTTCGAGGCGCGCGCGCTCGCCGGCCTCGAGGCTTACCCCGCGACGGTCTCTCAAGAAGCGATCGGTTAACATCACTGACGTTCCCTGTTTCGTCCGAAATGCGTGAGCGGGCCTGCTCAACTGCGATCATCCGAAAGCCCGGCAACCGCCAACAAGGGAAGCGGAATCGTCATGATCGAGGTTAATCGCATGTCCGGTGCAGCAACTTTCAAAGCGCAAACTCGTTCCATCGCCGGGTCCGGAGGGCGTGCTTGCACGCCCGCGGACCGCGTTCCGCCCAACTGCTGCGCCCCTTCAGACAAAGCGAGATCCGACATGGCCAAATCCCCCACCGCCCCCTCTTCCACCCGCGCGGACGCCGCGAAGCCGAAGCCGCGCCGTGGGCAGAGCGCCGCTGCGATTGCAGGAAAGGACATAGGCGGAGAGTCCCCGCGCAAGGCACCGCTCTTTCCGGCCGATGCGCCGATCATGCAGAGCTACGGCGAGGATCGTGGCACCGGCGGCGAGACGCATCAGGCGGGCGCCGGCCATGCGCCGCTCACCACCCAGCATGGCGTGCCGGTCGCCGACGACCAGAACAGCCTCAAGCAGGGCGCGCGCGGCCCGACGCTGCTCGAGGATTTTCATTTCCGCGAGAAAATCTTCCATTTCGACCATGAGCGTATCCCCGAGCGCGTCGTTCATGCACGCGGCTATGGCGCGCACGGCTATTTCGAGCTCACCGACAGCCTCGCCGACGTCAGCCGCGCCGACATCTTCCAGCGCGTCGGCGAGCGCACGCCCGCCTTCGTGCGCTTCTCGACCGTCGCGGGTTCGAAAGGCTCGTTCGACCTCGCACGCGACGTGCGCGGTTTCGCGGTGAAGCTCTACACCAAGGAAGGCAATTGGGATCTCGTCGGCAACAATATCCCGGTCTTCTTCATCCAGGATGCGATGAAATTCCCCGACCTCGTCCATTCGGTGAAGCCCGAGCCCGACCGAGCCTTCCCGCAGGCGCAATCGGCCCACGACAATTTCTGGGATTTCGTGAGCCTGATGCCCGAGAGCTTCCACATGATCATGTGGGTGATGTCGGACCGCGCAATCCCCCGCTCCTTCCGCACGATGGAAGGCTTCGGCGTCCACACCTTCCGCCTCGTCGACGCCAACGGCAAGTCGACCTTCGTCAAATTCCACTGGAAGCCCAAGCAGGGGCTCCAGTCTGTGGTGTGGAACGAGGCGGTCAAGATCAACGGCGCCGACCCCGATTTCCACCGCCGCGACCTCTGGGATGCAATCAACAGCGGCGACTTTCCCGAATGGGAACTCGGCGTTCAGCTGTTCGACGACGCCTTTGCGGACAAGTTCGAATTCGACGTCCTCGATGCGACCAAACTCATCCCCGAGGAGCAGGTGCCGATCCGCACCGTCGGCCGCCTCGTTCTCGACCGCGTCGTCGACAATTTCTTCGCCGAGACCGAGCAGGTCGCCTTCTGCACCCAGAACATCGTCCCCGGCATCGACTTCTCGAACGATCCGCTGCTGCAGGGCCGCAATTTCTCCTATCTCGACACGCAGATCAAAAGGCTCGGAGGCCCGAACTTCACCCATATCCCGATCAATGCGCCGAAATGCCCGATGGCGCATTTCCAGCAGGACGGTCATATGGCGATGCGAAACCCCGTCGGCCGCGCCAATTACGAGCCGAACAGTTGGGGACCGACGGACGGCGGCCCGCGCGAGGATCCCGCGCGCGGCTTTGCGAGCTTCGCCGAAGAGGCCGAAGGCGCCAAGCGCCGCATCCGCCCCGAGAGCTTCGCCGACCACTATAGCCAGGCGCGGCAATTCTTCGTGAGCCAGACCCCGATCGAGCAGAAGCATATCGGCGACGCGCTTGTCTTCGAGCTGTCGAAGGTCGAACGCCCCGACATTCGCGCCCGCACCGTATCGCATCTCCTCCATATCGACCGCGGCCTCGCAGCTACGGTGGCCGATGGCCTGGGGCTGCCCCTTCCGGCGCCCGCCAATGCCGCAACAAAGCCGCTCGCCGACCTTCCCCCTTCCCGGCCGCTCAGTATCCTGCTCAACGGCCCGGCGAGCTTCGCCGGACGCAAGCTCGGAATCCTCGCGACCGACGGCGCGAATGCGCGGGTCTTCAAGGCGCTGACCAAGGCGGTCGACGCCGCCGGCGCTGTCTGGGAACTCGTTGCACCGAAGATCGGCGGGATCACGCTCTCGGACGGCACGAGCGTCGCGGGCCGGCACAAGATCGACGGCGGGCCGTCGGTGCTGTTCGACGCGGTCGCGCTTCTCCCGAGCGACGACGGGGCGGCGCTGCTCGCAGGCGATGCGGCGGCCAAGGACTTCGTCAGCGACGCCTTCGCGCATTGCAAATTTATCGGCCATAGCGCCGAAGCGGCGCCGCTCTTCGCGGCCGCCGGCCTCGCCGACAAGCTCGACGAGGCCTGCATCGCGCTGGCCAAACCTGGCGATGTCACCGCCTTCCTGGATGCCTGCGTGGCGCTTCGGCACTGGCCGCGTGAAGCCGGCGTCGACCTCGACGCAAAAGGCGGAACGAAGGAGGCGGCCGGGACATCGGCATCGCGCAAGGCGGTATCCGCTCCGGCAGCGAAACCGGCTTCCAAGCCGGCACGCTGACCGACCGCAGCGAAGGAGCGGTACTCATGCAATTCGCGACCGATCGGCTGGTCTTCGGCCCCGACGATGTCGATCTGTCGCGCTCGCCGCTCGCGGGTCAGCTCGGCCGCGAGACCTATGTGCTCGGGGCTTTCAACCCGGGCCTGCTACGCCTCGCCTCGGGCAATCTCCTGATGATGGTGCGCGTCGCCGAGGCGCTCCGGGCCCCGATCGAGGATGGTCATGTCCATTCGATCCGGTGGGAGGCTGGGCGCTACAAGGTCGATAGCTGGCCGCTCGAGCTTTGCGATACGTCGGATCCCAGAAAGTTCATGGTGCGCGGCGGTAGCTGGCGGGTCATGGCACTAACCTCGCTTTCGTGGCTGCTTCCCGTCGAGCTCTCGCCCGACGGGCTCGAGATCGTTGCCGTCCATTACGACAAGGCGGTCGATCCGGGCGCGGATTTCCAATGCTATGGCGTCGAGGACGCGCGTATCAGCCGGGTCGGAAGGCGCTGGCTGATGACCACCTGTTCGGTGAGCCCCGAGCGCCACTCGACGACGCTCTACAGTTCGGCGAACGGCCTCGACTGGGTCTTCGAGGGGATCGTTCTCGATCATCAGAACAAGGACATGCTGATCTTCGAGGGCCTGATCGACGGCCGCTACTGGGCGCAGACGCGGCCGCTCGGCGATCTCTATTTCGCCTACCCGCCGGGATCGAAGTGGCGGGCGGGGCCCTCAATCAACCTCGCGACCTCACCCGATGCGCTGCACTGGAAGCCTCATGAGGCCCCCGGCATCCGTCCGCATGCCGACACGGTGGCGACCGCGCGCATCGGCGGCGGCACCCCGCCGATCCGTACTGACGCGGGATGGCTCACGCTCTGGCATGGGGTCGAGCCGAAAGAAATCGTCGGCATTTACCGCACCTACTGGTCGCTCCTCGATCTCGACGATCCCTCGGTCGTCCTCCGCACCGATCACCGGCCGCTCCTCGAGGCGAACCCCGAGCTTACGCGTCCGCTCGAAGACAAGCTCTATATACGCGATGTCGTCTTCACGACGGGCATCGCCGACGGCGGCGATCAATATGTCGTCGCGTCGGGGGAAGCCGATCTTGCCTGTCGGATCACCCATGTCCCCAAGGCCTGTTTCGGTGACTGACCAGCGCGTGGAGACGCGGCGCGACACGCCGCTGACGCCCGATCTCGTTCGCGTTCGCGGTGAGCTCGCGGCCGCTACTCCGATCGTCTCGCAGAGGATCGACGACCTCTCCGTCGAACTTGCTGCGGGCGGCGAAGCGCTCTGGCTGTTCGTCCGGCGCGCCGACAGCGGCGGCGTCGCCCTGCGCGCGGCCTCGTGGCCCGGCGCGGCGAAGGTCCGCCGCGTCAAGCGCGCGGGCGGCGAGCTCGCCCGCGTGCATGTCGAAAGTGCGATCGGCGCGCATGAGGTCGCGCTCGAGGCGCGACCCGGGCCGCTCCCCTGCCTCCGCCTTGTCTCGACACTCCGCCCCTCGGCGCCGCTGCTCCTTCCGCCCGGAGCGCGCGATCTCTTTCCGTTCGACGCCCAGGACGATCCGATGGGGACCCGCGGCACCGTCGAGGCGGTGCAACGCGGTCTCAACGCCGGGCTCCTCTACGGCGAACTAACCGACCCCGCCTTCGGTACCTTTTTCTATTTCCAGGATTTCACGGCGCTCAATCCCTATTTCCAGGCGACTGGCACCAATCCGGATGCCGCGGTGGGAGGCATCTGGCCGGGGCTGGGCTTCCGCCTTCCCGGCCAGACGCTCCACACGGCCGACGAAGCCGCGCCGCTGGCGCCCGGGATCACTTATACGCTGAGCGATGCGAGGCTCGTCGTCCGCGACGGCTCTCCGGCAGACGAGCGCGACAGCGCGCGGCGATTTCTCCAGATGCTGGGCGCCGTCTATCGCTCGTTGTCCCTGCCGCCGACCGAATATCGCGACTGGCGGCAGAGGGCCGCGCGGACGGCGCGGCACCTCGACGCCGCGCCGGAGGCGACCGTGCGCCATTATGGTCATCGGTACGTGCACCCTTATACGGATGCCGAATATCCGGACGCCATGGTCCAGATGTCGATCGTGCAGGCGCTGCACGACTGGGGGAAATGGCGCGGCGAGGTTCATCCCCTCGAGGAAGAGTTCAAGGCCGGCCTCGGCAAATTTTACGATCCGAAGCTCGAGACGCTGCGCCGCTATCTGCCCAATGTCGGTGACGACAAGGATGCCGACGCCGTCGACAGCTGGTATCTCTACCACCCGCTGCTGAACCTCGGAAAACTCGCTCTCGATGGCGACGCGAAGGCGCGGCGGCTGTTTGTGAAATCGCTTCCTTATGCGATCCGCGCACCGCGGCATTTCGCTTACAAATGGCCGATCCAGTACAAGATCGCCGACTTCTCGGTCATCACCGAAACCGCCGGAGCCGACGGGCGCGGCCAGACCGATGTCGGCGGCATCTATGCCTGGGTGATGCTCGAGGCTTTCGAGCTCACCGACGAGAAGCTGTATCTCGACGAGGCATGCGCCGCGATCGACACCGCGGTCGGTCTGGGTTTCGACATCAATTATCAAGCCAACCTCACCGCCTGGGGCGCCGCCGCCTGCATGCGCCTGTGGCGGGTCACCGGCCGCGACGTCTACCGCGAGCAGAGCTATGTCTATCTCGCCAGTTTCTTTCATCACACCGAGATCTGGGAAAGCGAGATCGGCCTCGCCGTCCATCACCGCAACTTTCTGGGCGCAACCTGTCTGCAGGACGCACCCTATATGGCGATCTACGAATGTTTCGACAGCTTCGCCGCTTTCGAACATTATCTTGCCGACAGCGGACCCGACCTCGAGCCTGCGGCCCGCATGCTGATTTCGGAATATTGCCGCTATGCGCTCGATCGGGCCTGGTATTATTATCCCGACGCGCTGCCCGCCGAGGCCGTCTCAGACGAACAGCGCCCCGGTAACGGACGCATCGATCCCGCCCTCTCCTTCCCCGTCGAGGATCTTTATGCCGACGGTCAACCCGCCGGGCAGGTGGGGCAGGAAATCTACGGCGCCGGGGCCGCGTTCATCTTCGCGACCCGCGCCTTTCACCGCGTCGACGGCGCGCCGTTCGACCTTTATTGCGATCATTTCGTCCGTGCCCTCGAGCGCATGGCGCCAACGCGGCTCTCGCTTCGCCTTGACGGCGGCGAAGGCTGCACGGCCCGGCTCAGCTTCGTCCGGAAGAGCCGGGGCGAGCTTCCCGCGATACGCGTCGCCGCAGCGGACGGCGATGCGATCCGGCCCGACGGGAAAAGCGGCGACCGCCTCGATTTCCTCGTTCCGGCGAATGGCAGCCTCCTTCTCAGCTGGAAGTGAGGCGTCCGCCACGCGCGCCCGGTACAAACAGCGCAACATTTGTTAATCGGAGCGGCGCCGCGGCAACTTTGAGGCCGCCCCCCCGTTGCCCTTTCAGCCTCCTGGATTTTCTCTCAAGCTGGAGACAGACATGGCACACGCAATGACGGCGCCCCGCCGTTCGTCGGGGTTCGGAAAAATTCTCGGTATCGGCGTCCTCGGGGCGCTGTTATGGTTCACGCGCAAGCAGGCGCCGGCCGATGCGAAGGACGACGGCCATTCGGCGGCCTTCGCCGACGGCGAGACGCATCCCGAAAATTTCGATCAGACCCGCTCGGCGGGACCGGACGGCATGCGCGACGAGGTAAGGCGTGAGTGGGACCGCGTCGACCAGGCCGCCGACGAATCCTTCCCGAGCAGCGATCCGCCAGCTTACTGAGGGGCTGACGATGAACGCTCCCGTCACCGGCCAAGTCGCGGCAGGAACATCGGACGGCCCGGCGCCCGCACGCAAGCCGACGCTCATGCTGCACTATGACGAAGATCATATCGGCCTCGAGAAGCGCCTCCTCTTCGAGGCGGCGAGCCCCGCAAGCGCGCTCGATATCGCCGCCGGCGAAGCGGCAGGCCGCTCCGCACGGCTGTTCGTCGACGGCGCGCCGCTCTGCAGCCTGCTCAAGGCCGACGATGACAATCCCTATTGGGTCGTCGCCGCGCCGACAGCGCGAACGAGAGCCGATCCCGTCTCCGCGACCTTCGAGGAAAAGCCATGATCGATGAAGCCGACGCGCACACCGAGGCTCCCGACATCAAGGGCCGGCGGGCGATCATAACCGGGGGCACGACCGGGATCGGCCGCGCGATCGCGGTCCTCCTGGCAAGTTACGGCGTCAAAGTGTTCATCTGCGGCCGTACCCCCGAACATCTGGACGATGCGCTGCAGCGCGTCCGCGAAGTGGGCGAAGGCGACGGGATCAATGTGGATCTTTCGGTGGCGGAAGATGTCGACCGGTTTTTTGCGGCAGCGCGAGACTTTCTCGGCGAAATCGACATCGCGGTGATCAACGCCGCCGTCCCGGCGGCGGCGCTTGCCGACGCGGGCGAGAGTGAGGCGCGCTACCAGCTCGAGACCGACTTCACCGCCTATCTCGTCTGCGCCCAGGAAGCGGCGCGCTGCATGTCGGCGGGCAGCGACATCATCGTGATCGGATCGATGACAGCGGTATCGCGCGGTCCGGGCAGCTCGATCTACGTCGCGGCGAAAAGCGGCATACAGGGCTTCGTCCAGTCGTTCCGCAAGGAGATGGCGGAGCAGGATATCAAGGTCGGACTGATCGAGCCCGGGTTTACCGGTGCCGACTTCCAATATCCTGAATTCCCGCCCGAGAAGCAGAAGGAACTGATCGGCAAGCATCAGATGCTTCGCGCCGAGGACATCGCGGTCGCGGCCCACTTCATGATCGTTCAGCCGCGACGCACCGCGGTATCGCTCATCCGCGTCGAGACCCGCCTCGACCATCCCTGACCTTTCTAAGGAGCCTTCCCATGTCCCTCAATATTTTCAGTGCACGCCGGCCGCAGGGCAACGCGGCCCTCCTCTTTGGTGCGGCCGCAGCGGGATTTGCCGTCGGCCTCGTCGCCAATCTCGGCCGCAAGGCCGCGGTGCAGAGCCTCACCGCGCTCAAGGGACAATGGGACGAGGGCCTGAAGGCCGAACATCGGTTGACGATGAAACTCTTCGACGCGCTCGAAGCAACCGACGAGAGCGACGTCAAAAAGCGCAAGACGCTGCTCGTCCAGCTCCAGCACGCGCTCGCGAAACATGCGTTCGAAGAGGAGAATGTCGTCTATCCGGCTATGCGCGACCATGGCCAGATCGAGGACGCCGACAAGCTCGTTCACGACCATGGCTATGTGAAGCAATATCTTTTCGACCTCTCGGAAATGGACGCCGCCGACCCCGCCTGGATCGCCAAGGTCCGCGAATTTCGCTCCGAGATCGAAGCGCATGTCGAGGAGGAGGAGCAGCGCCTCTTCCCCCGCCTCAGGGCGGCGCTCGGCGCCGACGGCAACAAACATGTGACCGCGGTGATGAACAAGGCTGGATTTGCCGCCGCCTGAGCGCCATAGGCGGGCATGAGGCCCGCCCGATCGGCATGTGTCGTGGTGCAGTGACGAAGGGGCGGTGGCCGGATCGAAACCCTAGGCAGACTTGTGAGTTGCCGAAGGTGGGAGAAGTTGGATGCCCCGTTATTATTTCCATAGCAGCAGCGGCCAGCGCGAGCTCGACGACGAGGGCGTCGATCTGCCCGACACCGCCGCAGCAAGGGTCGAGGCGGCCCGCTATGCGGGGCACCTCCTCGGCGACAATCCCGAACTCATCAACGATGTCGATACGCTCCGGATCGAGGTGACCGACGAGGATGGCTGCCTGTGTTGCGCCGTGCTCGTCGCGTCGGTCGACGCCAGGCGGAAGATCGAGCGTCCCGCGCCCTTCAAATAAGGCGCCTGGCCTCTAACGCATGCTCGCGAGCAGCCGCTCGATGGGTGTCGTCGCAAAGCCGATCGCGCTGTCCGAAATCCCGTAAGGTATGAAGAGATCGCCGCCGACGCGCATCGCGCCGCAGGTATAGACCACATTCGGCACATAGCCCTCGCGGTCGCTCTCGGCGGCCGATAGGATCGGGCACTCGGTGCGCGCGATGAGTTTGGTAGGATCGTCGCGGTCTAGCAAGGCCGCGCCAAGGCTGTATTTGCGCATCGCACCGACGCCGTGCGTGAGAAGGATCCAGCCCTCGTCGCATTCGATCGGGCTGCCGCAATTGCCCATCTGGATGAGCTCCCACGCGTAGGCGGGACGCATGAGGATTTGTCCCTCGTCGTCCCAGTCGGTGAGACTGTCCGACGCGATGATGGTGATGTTCTTGCCGTCCTGCCGCGCGATCATGAGATAGCGGCCGCCGACCTTGCGCGGAAACAGCGCCATGCCCTTGTGGCGCGCGGCGCGGCCCGACAGAGGCTCGAGCGAGAAGCCCGAGAAATCGGTCGTGCGCAGGAGTTCCGAGCGGATCGCCTGCCCCGAATAAGCGGTATAAGTGCCGATATATTCGGTGCGGCCATCGTCGTGCACGAAGGGCACCAGACGCAGATCCTCGATGCCGCCGCGCTGCGCCTCGGTCATCGGAAAAAGAACGCTGTTCGAGATCGCACTGTCGGGCTGGCGGTGGACATTCACCTTGCCGTCATCGCCAAGCTGGTGGCGGTCGTCGGCAACCGCCGCCATCGCGGGTCCCGATTGGGGCCAAAGCGTGAAGTCGCCGCCCTCGCCGATGATCCCCTCGCGGAAGGCGACCGAGCTGATATGGCCCTCGCCGACCGCGCGCATCGACATGAGAAAGCGTTGCTGGTCGGCGGCAAGCCCGCTCTGGTCGGGATGCGGGACGACGCTCGGGTTCATGAGCGCCGCAGCAGCATAGCTATATTCGTGGCAGAAATAGGCGCCGATCAGCCGCCGCTTGACCGGCGAGACGACGGCGGGATCGAGCTCCAGATCTTCCGCGACCTCGGCGAAGCGTTCGTCGAAGATCCGGCCGATCTGCCAGTGACGCTCGGAAAAATCCTTCCACACGAGGCCGAGCTGTGCCTCGGCCTCCTCCTCGTCCATCGCCAATATGTCGGCGGCGAGCTGCGCCGCCCGCGACGGCTCGGACACATTGGACTGCCAGGCGAGGTGGAAGGGCCTGAGCACGACCCGCGCAGGGTCGGCCGCAAGCTTCTCATGAAGAATGTGCAGCGGCGTGTGGTTCGGATTGCAGATCAACATCGCTGGCGGTGGTGTCCTTCGCTATCCCCCGCGTCCAGAATGTATCGGCCATCGCGCGGTGCGCAAGGTGAAAAGCCAGCGCGGACTCGGCCCCGACATTCGAATTGACCCCGTGACGGGTCAGCCCGTCGCAGCAGCGCCCCGTAGCCGAGCTCGCGATCACCGCGCCGCGGTCGTTCGCGCCGAGAAACCAGCCATAGGCCCGCTCGGCGCGGTCATGCCAGCGCAGCTTGCCCGTCAATCGGTAGGCGGCGGCAGCGGCATCGACCGTCGCCCAGGCTTCGAGCGGCTGTTGGTCGAACGGAAAAAGCTCGCCCTCGGCGCCGAAGCCTTCGCAGCCCATCGGGCGGAAATGACCCTCGCTGCTCGTCTGGATGTCGCAGAGCCAGTCGAGCGCCCCGATGCCGGCCTCTTCCATCGGAACGGAGTCCATCCGCCGCCCGGCGCGCAGCAGCGCCTCGGCTAGCCGCGCATTGTCATAGGCGAGAGCGGGTTCGAACCACTCCCAGCCGCTCCGCCGCGCGCTTCGCCAGAGCGCGTGCAAAAAGGCGCCACCGCGCTCGACGATCGCGCCTGCCTCGGCATTGTCCGGTTCCCGCGCCAGCAGTTCGTCGGCTCCGAGAAGTGCGAATGCAATCGCGCGCGGGCTCTTGAGGCCCGCCGCCAACGGGGCGGTTCGCGCAAATAGTCCCGCGCACCAGGCGCGAAGCTCCGGCGTGCGCGCGTGCGCTGCGCCATGGCCGAGCGCCCAGAGCGTTCGCCCGTTGCTGTCTTCGGACCCTTCGTCCTCGAGCCAGCGCCGGTCATAGGCCATGAAGTTGCGGAAGCGCCCGCGATCGGGGTTCCAACCATGGTGAAGGAAGGCGGCGTAGCGCGCGAAGAGCAGGCCATATTCCTCCTCGCCGAGCGACGGGCTCGTATTAACGAGCATCAGCGCGCGCGCATTATCGTCGATGCAATAGCCGTGATTCCGGTCGGGAATGAGCCCCGTCCCGTGCTGCAATATGCCGACATCGTCCGAGAGCGCGCGGATCGCGGCGAAGGAGGGGAACATCCGTCGGGGTTCGCGCCGCGCCGGCACGGCCGCGACGGTCTCGATCAGCGATGCAAAGCGCGCCGCGATGACCGGCCAGGCGGTAGACCGGCCGCGCGCATAGGCGCGCTCTTGGAGCGCGCGCCGTTCGCCTGGGTGCGCGAGCAACAGCAGCACCGCCTCGGCGATCGCGTCGCTGTCAGCGCCGCCGAGCAGGATGCCCACGTCGTCGGCGAGAAGTTCGCGCGCATGCACGAACGGCGTCGATACGACCGCGCGGCCGAGCGCCACCGCATAGGCGAGCGTACCCGAGGTGATCTGCGCGAGATTGGGATAAGGCGCGAGATAGATGTCGCAAAGTTCGATCTGTTCCAGGAGTTCGGGCAGGTCGAGAAAGCGGTTTTCCCAAGCGATATTGTCCGCGACGCCGAGCTCCTCGGCGAGATCGGCAAGGCTCTGCCGATAGGCTTCGCCCTCGGCAGCGACGAGATTGGGATGGGTGGCGCCGACGATCCGATAGAGAATGTCGGGATATTGGGCGGCGATCGCCGGCAGCGCGCGGATGGCCGCTTCGAGCCCCTTGCCCGGGCCGAGGAGGCCGAAGGTCGAGACGACCGGACGGCCCGCAAGGCCGAGCCGCTCGCGAAGCGGCGAACATGCCTCGAAGGCCCGGTCGGGGGTGCCATGCTCGATGAGCTCGATGCGCTCGGCCTTCGCGCCATAAACGCGGATCAGCGTCTCGCGGCCGAAGGCGCTCATCACGACGAGCTTCGCCGCCTTCGCGACGAGATGCTCCATCACGCGCCGCTGGTCGGCGCTCGGCTCGGCGAGGATGGTATGGAAGGTGACGATTAGCGGCGCCGCAACGCGGTCGACGAGCCCCAGTATCATGTCGCCCGCGGGACCCCCGAAAATCCCGAATTCATGCTGGAGCCATATGGCGTCGGCACCGCTCGCGTTGATCGCCTCCGCTGCGGCGCGATAGCCGTCGGCATCGCGCTCGTCGATTCCGCGGGCGGCCGCTGAATCGCTCGCATCGCCCGGCCTGGCTGCCATCGCATAGACATCGATCGCCATATCCGGGCGCGCGACCTTCAGATGGTCGTAAATGTCGGCGGTGAAGGTCGCGATCCCACACTGGCGCGGCCGGAAACAACCGATGAGCGCGAGGCGACGGGCGCGCGCGGCGATACCGGCAATGGGCCCTCCGTGGCGGCTCTCTTCATTGTCGAATGCGGTAAGGAAGCTGGTCTCGCTGTCGAATTTCATCGTTGTGCCTTCTGTCCGGTCCCCCCCGAATGAAGAACAGTCGCGCGCATCGGCCTTGCCCTTCTTCCCCTCGAGACGGGTTTCAGAGGAGAACAGTCGAGCCCGAAGGGCGCGCCCCGCTCTGGCAGGAGATGCGTCATCGCCTGCTTTCCCAACGCGCCTCCGCGCGTGCAGTTGCCGACCCGCCGGGAACAATCGCCATGATCCAGGTTAACCCCGGCAACCGCGCCCAGCCGCTCGCGTTGGCAGCTGCAGGACCCAACCCAAGGACAAGCATGCCGCCCTTTCCCCTCTCCCCTTCCGGCCCCATCTTTTCGCGCGCCCCGGCTCGAACCGCGCCCCTCGACCGCGGGAACCGGTCGCTGCCCCCTGCAAGGCCGGCGCATTGAGCTTCGCCCAGCTGCGCGTGCTCGATCGCTCGGTCTATCGCGGCCCCAACCTCTACAGCCGGCGTCCGATGATCCGGATCCGCGTCGATCTCGGGATGCTCGACGATTATCCGAGCGACCGCCTGCCGGGTTTCGGCGACGCCCTGCGATCGCTGCTTCCCGGCCTCGCGGACCATGGCTGCAGCTATGGCGCGCCTGGCGGCTTTTTCCGCCGGCTCGCCGACGGAACCCGGCTCGGCCATATCATCGAACATGTGGCGATCGAGCTGCAGACCAGCGCCGGGGCCGCGGTCACGAGGGGCAAGACGCGCAGGGTGCGCGGCAAGCCGGGCCAATATGATATTCTCTACTGCTACGCCGATGCGCCGAGCGGCCTTGCCGCCGGGCGGGCAGCCATAGAACTCGTGAACGCGCTGCTTCCGACTGCGATGCAGGGTGCCGAAGGGCTCGATCGTATCGCCCCGGAATTGGACGGCAGGGCGACCGATACAGACACGAGGGTGGGCGCGCTTCGAGCGATCGTCCGCAAGAACGGGCTCGGCCCCAGCACCGCGGCGCTTGTCGCCGAAGCGCGGCGCCGGCATATCCCCGTCTTGCGGCTCGACAAGGCAAGCCTTATCCAGCTCGGCACCGGCCACCGCCAGCGCCGCATTCGGGCGAGCGTGACCGGCGCGACATCGCTGATCGGCGCCGAACTCGCCGCGAACAAGCAAGCCGCCAAGGAGATGCTCGCCGGCATCGGCATCCCGGTGCCGTCCGGCCACCTCGTGCGCACGGTGTCCGAGGCGGAACGCGCTGCTTTAAAGCTCGGCTGGCCCGTCGTCGTCAAACCTCTCGACGGCAATCAGGGCCGCGGCGTCACCACGAGCGTCGCGGACCATGAAGCTCTCCGCGACGCCTTCGAGCGAGCGCAAGCCATCGCACCGCGCGTCATCGTCGAGCAGCAGCTCGTCGGAGCCGATCACCGCATTCTCGTCGTCGGCACATCCGTGGTCGCGGTCGCCGAGCGTGTCGCCGCGCATGTGACCGGCGATGGCAGGAACAGCATCGCGGATCTGATCGAGGCGGTTAACAACGATCCACGCCGCGGTGTCGGGCATGAGGCCGTTCTCACCCGGATCCGCATCGACGCCGCGCTCGAGGCCTTTCTTGCCGAGACGAAGTTCACTCTCGCGAGCGTGCCCAAGGCAGGCGAGATCGTGACGCTCCGCGGCGCCGCCAACCTCTCGACCGGCGGGAGCGCGATCGACCGCACCGATGTCATTCATCCCGAAAATGCGGCGATCGCGATCGACGCCGCCGCCGCGCTCGGCCTCGACGTCGCCGGCATCGACATGATCGTCCCCGATATCGCCCAAAGCGTCCGTGCGTCGGGGGGCGGCATCGTCGAAGTCAATGCCGCGCCCGGGCTTCGCATGCATCTTGCTCCATCGGAAGGGACGCCGCGCGACGTTGCGCGGCCGATCATTGCCTCGCTCTTTCCGACGGGCCAAAAGAGCCGCATCCCCGTTTTTGCGGTGACCGGAACGAACGGCAAGACGACGACGGTGCGCATGCTCGCGCGGATCCTCGAACACCATGGCCTCACGACCGGCTTCACCTGTACCTCGGGCGTCTATGTCGGCGAGACGCGCAGCGCCGGGGGCGACGCGAGCGGTCCCAAGAGCGCGCGCATGCTGCTGCGCCACCCCCGCGTCGAAGCGGCGGTTCTCGAGACCGCGCGCGGCGGGATGTTGCGCGAGGGGCTCGCCTTCGACGCGTGCGACGTGGGGGCAGTCCTCAACGTCACGCCCGACCATCTCGGCCTCAAGGGCGTCGAGACGCTCGCCGACCTGGGGCGCGTCAAAGCGATCGTTGCCCGCAACGTCAAGAGGAGCGGCGCCTGCGTTCTCAACGGCGCCGACCCGCTCACCGTGCGGATGGCACGCCGCGCCCGCGGACGGATCGTCTGGTTCACCGGCGGAGCGTTAGCGGATGCGTTGGCACCGATCCAAGCGCATCTCGAGAGTGGCGGACTGGCGGTAAGCTGCGAGCGCCGAACGCTCATGCTGCATCGGGGCAGCGAATCCATGCCGATCATTCCCATCGCGAATATACCGGCGACACTGGACGGCGCCGCCCGGTTCAACGTCGAGAATGCCGCCGCGGCCGCCGCGATGGCGGCAGCCTATGGAGTTGCTCCGGGCACGATCGCTGCCGGCCTCGCCTCCTTTCGCCCGAGCTTCGAGGATTCGCCGGGGCGTCTCAGCCTTACCGAGGCGCATGGCGTGCGGATCGTCGTCGATTACGCCCACAACCGCGCCGCGCTTACCGCGCTCGCCGAGTTGCTCGGCTCGATGCGCGGCGACAGCGACACCCGTGTGATCGGAATGATCGGCATTCCGGGGGACCGGCGCGATTGCGATCTCGTCGATATCGGCGCTCTCTCGGGCGGGATGTTCGACGTCCTGATGCTGCGCGAGAATGTTGACCTCAGGGGACGCCCACCCGGCGAAGCCAATGCCTTGATGCGCAAGGGCGCCCTCGCAGCAGGACTCGATGCGGCCGCGATCGGCATGCACGATGGTGAGTATGACGCTGCCTCGGCTTGTCTTGCGGCCGCGCGCCCCGGCGATATCGTGGTGCTCACGCCCACCGACGTCGACGGAATATGGAGGATCGTCGAAGCTTGGGCGGCGGGCGCCGGTCCTGAGGACGCCCGATTGCTGGAGGCGGCGCATGGCTGACGGACGTTGGGCGATCGCGGTCCACGGCGGAGCGTGCCGGATCCCTCCTGCACTGGAGGCGCCGCGCCGCGAGGGGTGCGCGGCAGCCTTGGAAGCCGGCAGGATGATATTGGAGCGTGGCGGCAGCGCGCTCGAGGCGGTCAAGACCGCGGTCTGCCTGCTCGAGGATGATCCGCTGTTCAACGCCGGCCGGGGATCGGTGGCGAATGCCGACGGCGAGGTCGAGATGGACGCGGGTATCATGGATGGCGCCACCCTCGACGTCGGCGCGGTTGCTTGCGTGCGGTTCCTCTACAATCCCGTCGAAGCGGCGCATGCCATGCTTCGCGAGCCGCCCGTGCTCCTCGTCGGTGCCGGCGCCGAGGCGTTCGCACGAGCGAGTGGTATCGCAGAATCCATGGAAGCCATGCGCCCGGCGACAGCGGGCGAGAGCGACCATGATACGGTTGGCTGCGTTGCGCG
This sequence comes from Sphingopyxis sp. Root1497, assembly GCF_001427085.1. Classification (NCBI taxonomy): domain Bacteria; kingdom Pseudomonadati; phylum Pseudomonadota; class Alphaproteobacteria; order Sphingomonadales; family Sphingopyxidaceae; genus Sphingopyxis; species Sphingopyxis sp. Root1497. The sequence continues at coordinate 690,796 of NZ_LMGF01000005.1, read as the reverse complement.
CGACCGGGCGGGACATGTTGCCGCGGCTACATCGACCGGCGGACTGGCGGGCACGCTCGCCGGGCGCGTCGGCGACGCACCCCTTCCCGGCTGCGGCTTCTATGCCGAGGATGGCATGGGCGCGGTGTCGCTTTCGGGCGACGGTGAGGCGATCGCACGGACGCTGCTTGCCGCGCGCGTGATGCGCGCGCTCGAGACAATGAGCGCCAGCGCGGCGGTTACAACGATTTTCGAACCGATGGCGCGCCTCCGAGCCGAGGCGGGCGTCATCCTTCTCGACCGGGACGGCGCGATCGGCATCGCGCACAACAGTCCGCATTTCGCCGCCGCCTATGCGCGCGAGGGAATGGCTCCGGTTTCCGCCATCGTCTGGAAGGATCATCATGCCCAATAGTCGCGGCCCTCTTTTCGTGATCGGCGGCCATGAAGACAAGGACGGCAGCCGCAAGATACTCGGCGCTATCGCCGCAGAACTGGGCCAAGGCACGCTCGTCATCGCCACCATCGCCAGCGCGAAGCGCGACGGATATTTCGAGGCCTATTGCGAGGGCTTTGCGCCGCTTGGGATCGGCCGGCTCGTCGAGCTTTACCTCGATGATCGAGATCAAGCCCGGGATCCGGCGCGTGTACGGATGATCGACCAAGCCGACGGTATCTTCTTCACCGGCGGCGACCAGTCGCGCCTCATGAGCCTGACCGGAGATACGCCGATTGAGGCGGCCATTCACGCGCTGCACGATCGCGGGGGACTTATCGCGGGAACGTCGGCGGGAGCCTCGGTGCAGGGAGAGACGATGCTCGTCGGCGGAAGCGGTGAAGAGACGCCGCGCATCGACGACATCGAACTGGCGAAGGGGCTTGGCCTCATCCCCGACTGCATCATCGACCAGCATTTCGCGGAGCGCGGGCGCATCGGGCGGCTTCTCGGCGCGATCAGCCGTCGTCCCGACTGTCTCGGAATCGGGATCGACGAGGACACCGCGCTCCGGATCGAAGCCGGCACCGCGCGGGTGATCGGAAGCGGCGGCGTCACGATCGTCGACGCGTCGCGGGCGAGCCATTCCGCCGCGGCGGGCGCGTCGTCCGGCGGCATCGTGTCGCTTCACGGCGCAACGCTTCACGCGCTGCGCGATGGGGAGAGTTTCGAGCTGGCGCCGCGCCGCCCGCGAAAATAGGCTGCGCAGAGGCGCTCAAGGCGCCGCGTTACGTCCGGAGAAGGGACACCGCCAATCCGGTCCGACAGCCCGCCCCGAATATTGCCGTGCCTCCGACACATCGCCGTGACGGGCAAGCATGGGGTTCGCGCTTCCGGCCAAGGCGATGTCGCGTGCGATGATCTTCCCGCGCATCGTCTCATAGACCTCGGCCTCGCGCAGTTTCTCGAACTGGTCGTGGAGGTTGAACACCAGTGCGGGGCGTTCGAAGCGGCGCGCGGGACGGCTGGCTCGGGGGTGGAGGCCGACGACGAAAAAGGCCTCACCGCCGAAGCTCAGCGAGAAATGCGGGTCATCGGGACTGTGGCTGACGCGCGGATCTGGCGGCTGGCCCGCCCAGTCGTCCTTCCGGCTCAGCGAGTCGATACGCTCCCACAGGCATGTCTCGAACGCTTGCTCGTCGAGCCCACCATCCTCCTCGAAGATCACCACGAGCGAATGGAAGAGGCTCGGCGAACGCGCATAACTCCAGGCGAGATCGAGGAGATTGGGGTAGATGCGCAAATCGTCCCATGCCGAGCGCATGTCGCGGCCGACCACGAAACGGATCTGGCTTCGCGCCAGCGCCGACTTCGCTCCGACGCACGGAAAATCCGGCGAACGGATGAAGTTCTGGAAGCGTTGAGCCAGAGGATGGGAACTGTCGTCGGTTGGTGGTAGCATGCTGCTGAAACCGACCTCTCTTGCCGCGGTTGCAGCAAGTTAACCTGGGTTGCGTCGATTCCTCCGGCATCTCGACGACTGCCAATGTGCAGTCAAGCGGCGGATGGCACGGAGATGGAATCATAATGGATGCAATTGCGCGACACGGGCTTGCCCTGACGCTACGGCGAGCTCTGTGTGCCTTGGCGGGTCGAAGGTCGGACGCTTATACTCGAACCGAAGCAGGCCGCGGGTGCGGAATGAGCTGACTTCGTGTGCCGCGGGGTCACCAGCGGAGACCAGGAAAACCGAGCCGCGGCATCACGAGATCGTCGTACATGGCAGCGGCAGACCCATGATCTCCGCGTCGCCCGTGCACCTTTCAAAACCGTTTCGCGGTCGTCGGCGGCAAATTTGCCGAGGACGGTCTGGATCCGCTTTTGCGCGACCTGAAACGACTTGCGGCGGACTTCGCGACCCTTGGTCGTGCGCCATGCGAGGCTATCCCCAAGCAGCGGCGCCGATCGGGCTTCCTCGGCGGCGAGGATCGCGAGCGCGAGGCGCAGTCCGTCGCGGCGGCCATGATCATAATCGGCGGACACTGAACCTCCGTCCGTGGATCCGCTTCTCAGCGGAGCTGGCTATCCTTGCTTCCGCGACGTTTGATTCCCGCATGACGCCGGGTCGCTTCGAGCGACGACTGGCAAACCGATGCACGTCCGGCTCGCGGGCAGCGCCTTGCGCCGCGCCTCCGGAATGCGGTCGCCGCAATCGCCGCAAAATTCCGCGCCCCCGCCCACGGACAGGCGCAGCCGGGCAAGCTTGACCGCGTTTGACACCGTATCGCCGATCTGATCTTGCACGGCGCCATCGCGCGCCCATCCGTTCGCCATCTGCCATCACCCGGACGCCGCCGGACGGCGGGCCGCCGCGCCGCTTTCTCGCCGCTCCTCTCCAGATGATGCCCGAGCGCGGCACATGTTACTTCGCCCTCCTTCCGGCAATCGCGCCGCGCGCGGCGCACCGCCCGAAGGGCCGAGGAAAGACGCGCTCTTGGCGAGCCCGCAGCGGGGCGGCGTGCGGTGCGCCTGCCGCGGGCCGGTCATCGCCCGGCGATGGCCGGACGGCGCGAAGCGACGCGTACCCGCAGCAGGTGCTAGCCGCCGCCCCGCAAGGACCCCCTGCCGAAGTGCGCTGGCGCGGCCCAAATACGCGCGACCCTTTGGCCGAGCCTGCGAGGCCAGAGCGCGCTCGACAGATGTCGCGCTCGATACGCGGCCGTCTTGCCGGCGACGCCGGCAAGACGCATCGGCTCGGCGACCGGGAAATCGGTGACAAGGTAGGAAGCAGCACGCTCGGCATTCCGGTACGGCATCGCCTCGAGCGTCCTGTCATCGAGCGAGCGGTACCCCGATCATTCCGCTTTGGCTCATTTTTGTCGGGCAGCGCCGCGGTGGTGCTGGCCGGTGATCGAGGGATTGGGTAGGGCCGATGCCGCGCGAGGGGAGATGAATGATGCAATGGAAGGCGATCGCCCCGAGGTGGCGGGCGGCAGGCAGGCAGGCACGGCTTGTCCTGCCGATGCTCTGGGGGTGGCAAATGCCGGGCCTGGCAGAGATCGTGCGAGGCCTCGTCGGCGAGCACATGCACACCAATCCTGCCGCGCGAGCCTATCGATACCCCTTGCTCAAGCGCGCCGCGCTATGGTCGACCCGGCACGCGCGCCTCGCGCTCGTCGCGATTTTTCTGGCCTACGCCTCGGCTGTCGCGCTTGGCCGCGGCGACTGGCTGCCCGCAATCAACCTTCCCGGGGATGCGGCCGAAAGCATCCGGGACTTCTGGACGGTCAATGTCGGGATTCTCGGTGTTCAGGCGGCCCTGGTCGGACTGGTCTTCCCGCTCGTGATCGCGTTCGTCGGCCTCCTCAATCAGGGCCGGGCGTCCTTCGCGTCACGCCTGACGATCTATATCGACGCATCGGCAGCGGTGTTCGTCGGCCTCAGTTCGCTCCTCCTCTGCGTCGCCGTCGCGATCCAGCTCGTGTTCGCATCCTTGACCCCGCAGCAGGATGCGGCCGCGGCAACGCTGGTCAATCTCGTCTGGTTCATCGTCAACGCGGGCGCGCTTGCGTATTTCATCCTGCGCACGATCGCTTTCCTGCATCCGGGGCGCCGCACGCCGCTGATGCGAGCTTATGTCGCCAATGTGGTCTGGCCGCGCGAGCTAGGCAGCATCCTGATGCAGGAGCGCTGGGAAAGCGCGGTTCCGCATGGCTATCTGCCGCGCGGACTGCCGCTGGACAGTCATGACGAGAAACAGGGCGCGCGCACCTGGTACACCCCTTATGCCGACTGGGGCACAGCCGAGGTTAGGCGGTCATTCCGATCGGCCAAGCGGCTGGTCGACATCAAGCCTTTCCTGCTGACGCCTGTGGTCCGGGCCTGGCTCCGCGACGTCGAGCCGCTCGCACGCGACGCCCGGCACGATCTCGTCCTCACGCCGCATCCTGGGCAGGAGTATGACAGCGTGCAGATATTGGCGCGGGCGACCCATCCGCTCGGCGCTCTCGAGCGCATCGGCGTAAGAGCTGCCTTTATCTACCGCGATGCGAGGGCGAACGGCGGCGAGATCGGCGAATCGGCCGGCCTTCTCCAGGAGATGATCGCCGACCTGATCGCGCTCGTCGACGGCCGCCAGCATAATGAGTTTACCGCGCAGCTCAGGGAGATCATGGACTTTCACGTCTTCCTCTACGAGCTCGCGCAGCGTCCGGACGCCGACTTCAATTATGCCGTCCGGGGATCGGGTCATGGCATGTTCGGCCATATGGAGACGCTCGGCCCTTCCTGGGCGCAGGCCTATCGAGACTTGATTTCCCGGACGGTCGAGCGCCTGTCGGACGAGCCAGCCTTTGTCGGGACAATGGCCTATGCCCCTGCCCGGATCTACGGCCGCGCCGCGCGTGTCGCGCCGCCCGATGCACTTCGTCCGCTCATCATGATGGCTGGCTATCTCGGGTACCGCCTGACCGAATGGGCGGTCGCCGAACATCGCGGCAGTCGCCCCGACGAGGCCGGCATCTCGCGCGATTTCATCCTGTCGCGGCAGGAAGAAAATTATGCGCGCGCCTGGCGCGAGATGGCCTCCGGGTGGGAACGGCTCTTCCACGCCATCGCGATCGGCCCGGACTGGCGCAGCCGCGGCGAGCGAAGCTGGCGGGATTTCCAGCGGATCGCGGGCAATGTGGCGGAGCATCTGCGCGAGACGGCCTCGCTCGCGGGGCGCGCGATCTGGCTGGGCGATCTGTCGGCGACGAGCTGGACGTGCGACCTGCTGCTGCACTGGCGGGTCCAGGCCGAACGGGCCTGGGATATTGCGGGCAACCATTGGCGCTACCAGAGCGCGATGCTCACCCTGCCCTCGACCCGGCAGCCGTGGGCCGAAATCGCCATGCCTCCCCTCTTCCCGGCGGATCCCCCGCCATCCCCCGCGATCGTGTTCGGCGCGATCATGCAGAATGCGTGGCGCGACCACCTCGTGGCTCTCGCCAGCGCCTCGATCCACTGGGCCCTCAACGCCGGGGCCGCCGAATCCGCGACCCGTGCTGCGCGGATGCTGCTTCGCAATGAGCCGCATGATCGCGGCGATATCGGCCACCACGGCGACGAGCCGTTCACCGACGCCGACATTCTCGTCTCGCTGCTGCGGATCCGCAGCGGCGGTGATCCGGTTGACGGACAGAGCTATGCTGGCATGTTCGAACATCTCTTCGACGAATTCAGCCGGTTCGGCGAGCCGCCGACCGTTTCGTGGCGCCTCTATAGCTCGAGCGGCGGGCTGTCGTTCGGCGATCTCGCCGAAGCCCATGTCGTCACGCTGATGGCGGCGCAATCCCGCGGCGGGGTCGCCCGCGACCTCGAAGCGATGCTCGCCGATCCGAACGATGATGCGCTGCGCGATCGCGAGAGCTATCTGGAGGCGCTGCTTGCGGCAGCGCAAATTGTCGACGCCGACCAGCATATGGACCTGCTGGCAAGGATAGGCGGAGCCGACGCCGCGCCCTTCTTGCAACGGCTCGCCGAGACGAGGGCGCTGATCGAGACCAGCCTGGAGGCGCTTCGGGCGCATCGCATCCGGACCATCGCCGCGGCCGTGATCGACCCGCGGCGCATGATGGATTTCGCCCGGGCGGCCGACAGGCAAGCCTTCGCGCCCGTCCGCTTTCCGCTCAGCCAGTTCCGCGCGATCGAGGCGACCCAGAGCGAGCTGCCCGAACGGAGCCTGCGCGCAAGCGGCCTCGGCAAAGGAAATTTCGTCGATCCGCCCATGGGCTATCCGATCGCCGATGAAGAGGGCTGGTGGAGCGACGTCGTGGCCACGCAGATCGCGGCGGGCATCTGGGCCGATATTCTCGGCAAGGCGTCGTTCGAAGCGCGCGACGGCCGGACGCCCGAGACCTTCTGGCACGCCGTGCGCGACGGCAGCCGCGCGATCAGCGAGGCCGGCAACCGCCCGCTGCTCGTGCTTGCCACGACCGCTTCTCCCGACTGGGTGCGCGGCTGGCGCTGGCCGCACTTCGAAGAGGTGCGCAAGCCCGACGATCTCGTCATCACCGAAGGAAGCGGCAGCGAGAGCGGCCCCGCTTTTTCGATGAACGGCACGCCCGTTTTCGAAGCCGCAACTGGCTTCGGGGAAGCCTATCTCCTCCCCGCCGAACTGCTCGAGCGCCTCCAATATCGCCGTTTCGAGAATGGCCTCGCGGTCACCGCCAGCTTCGAAAGCGACCCAGCGAATCCCTGGAAGGGAACGATCATCTCGACCTGGCAGCGCGACATGGACTTGGCCGACCTGCCCATTCTCCGCATCCGTTTCGCGGACAGGGATGGCGGTGCCGGCCGTACCGATGCCCAGAGCTAGGGCCCGCGCGAGCCGAGCGCGTGGCGTCGCGGCCAAGCAAAGCGCAAGGTCGCTGAACGGTCTCGCGCGGCGTCCACGATTATGCGAAACGGCGGCATGACTGACAGAACTCCCAATCTCGGCGCCGGCTCGATTACGACCGCGTGCGATCTTCTGAATTCAATCGAGAGCAATGCCGAACTCGAAGGGCTGATCCTCGAATATCGTCTCATGAATCAAGTGCCGCCCGGTGGCTCGCGCGCGAAGACCTTGTTGAACCTCAAGCGCTTCGCCGTTCAATGTCCGGACTATCCGGTGACGACGGATCGGGGCACCCAAACGCTCGCCGCCGCTCTCGTCGACAAGGCGATCGAAGTGTGCGGCAAGCCCGCGCATCGCCCATGGCCTGATATGATGAACATTGAGCACAATATCGGTATCGTCATCCGGATTCCGGCCGCAAATCCTGCATCGCCGCCGATCCCGTCTTAGAACCTCCATCCGAAGCTTGGGAGTTGGAGCTCTCTTAAAGGCGGCATCATTCACCAATGTCTTCGCCATAAACCCCGCCTCGCCAAGCTGGCACGTCGCATCGGGCTTCAGCATATCCGGCACAATGGCTTCGGCGATTGAGGAAAGTACCAACGCGTGCCCACCGGTTCTTAGATAGACCGCAAGATGTCCGGCTTGTTTGACGAATACGAACGGCTGTCCAAGGGAGCGCCAAACCTCGCCCATCCGCAGATCTACGACTCGTGCCTCTCGCAATTCGATCTTTCGGTCCGCGTCGGCATACCCGGCCCAAATGGACTGGAAATCGAACAATATCCTGCCGTCATGGTCGGCCGTCAGCGTAAAGGCATAGAATAGAACGGAATCTGCGTGCTCCGGCGGTTCGCACATCTCGCGCAGAACGCCGGCCGGCACGGTCGTGTCAGCCTCTCCCGGAGGTGCCTTTTCTGCCAAATCGCCCACCGTGGATTTTCCTCGCAACTGCACGTTGCGGTCACTCATTTCTCCGCCTGAACCAGCCCAGCGAGAAGGGTCCCGCCTCGCTGCTCTGCGGCTTCAACTCTTGGTCGCTCGCTTGCGTCGAATCCTCGCCGAGTTCGGCCACCAGGCAATCAACTCCGTAGGGCGTTTTCGTCCTCAACGCGCCCTTGGCCCCATAAACCGAAAACTGTTTGCCGCGCGGACGGTCGATGCGCACCCAAGCCTGGCCGGAATCGCCCTCGTCAAGGATCGTCATCATTTCCACCCAGGACAGGCAAACGATCCCCATCATCTGGCCAACGAAAGCGACGAACACCGGCTCGCATCTCGAACGAAGCTCCCGGAGCTCTTCAAGATTGGCGGGTGTAAACGTGAACGACCAGGGGCGGAGGCGCTGGCTCGAATGCTTGATGTAGAGTCCGACCCTGTCGTTCAGCACATAGGACGACAGCCGCCCGTCTTCCCTCAACTCGTCGATCGCAACGGGGCGGGACAGCTCATGAACGACCTCGGCGAGAACGGCGCCATGGAAGAGCTTGTAGTCAGCTATCATTGGCGGTGTTCTTGATGAACTGGATCGAGCCGGCAAACTTGTAGAGCAAACGCGCCTTGCCTTCGCCGTTGCGCAGCACAAGCAGATGGTGAGCCGCAGCAGGAAAACGCTGGGCCTGCGATTTGCCGAAGAAGCCGCGGCGGCGCGTGATAACGGATTTGTCGATGTCCGGTCCGTCCGCATATCCGGAGATGTCAAAGGCGGGATGGATGCCGATCGCTCCGGACCGGCCCTGCGACGTTCGGCGGATATATTTCAGGACATAGTCCGGGAGCGCCGGTCCAAGCACATCCGACAGCCGCTCGAGCTTCTCGAAAGTGTCGAGGCCGCCGTCCAGTATCTCTTCGACCTCGTCACTGAAATCGAACAGACTAAACAGCATTTCGCCCCGATCGAGATCGACGGTCGACTTGTCAATGCTCGAACTGGCAACCGCCGCAATGCGCTGATCGCTCAGCCAGACGAGGGACCCCAGCCCTTCCTTGATCGCCGACAGCGCAAGTCGATGAAAGACGAAGCAACGGTGCCAGTCGACATAGAGCGACTGGGGAATGGTGAGTTCGAAAAAGGGAAGGTAATCTCCCCGGCTTCCGAACATGCGCGCGCGCTGGATATAAGTATCCTGCTGGATCTTGTGTTTCACATCGCGCGTGAAATACATCGACAGGAGATTGTCGAGCGTAACGCCGCGCGACACGATGTTCCCGCCGATAATGATCGTAAACAGGCTCGAGGGGCTCGTCGCCGCCTGCGAGTTATCCTTCCAGTCGCGTTCACTGTTGAGAATGATGATCGAGTGGCGCGAGATATTGTCGAGGATGAAGTCGGTGATGCGCGTCGGGTCCGCGTCGAGGAAGCGGACCTTGGCAAGCCGCCAAATATACTCGACATAGGCTGGGAATTTTTTCTGATCCTTCTTCAGGATAGCGTTGAGCGTGTCGTTCATCACCGTCCAGTCGCTCTTGTGATCGACCTTCTTGCCGCTGGTATGTACCAGAAACGAGTAGTTCCGTTCGACATTCGGGTGGTGATAGAGGTTGAGATAGGCCGCGTTCACGAGAAAGCCGAACAGCGCCTGCCGCGCATATTTTGGATCGTCACCCGCGTCGGGAAGAAGTGTCCGGATAAAGTCCGGCGGTCCATCCAGCGGAAAGAAGATATCCTGCCCGGTGTAATTAGCATGTGGCGGGAAATCGACCCAAAGGCTGCTGTCATTGTCGAAGGTATTATTGAGGTCGAGCCGAGCCGGCGTCGCGGTGACACCAATATAGGTGCCGTCAGCGCCAATCAGGTCCGAGATTAGAGCGTTGATGCGGGTCTTATCTCCCGAATTGACCTTGGCATTGGGCGAGGCGTAATCGGCCTCGTCGTCGATCACGACGACGCCTTGCCAACCCTTGATCTTCTCGAGCAGCTTGCGCAGGTCGCTACCGTTCTTCTTGCAGAAAATCACATTCTTTTGGCCACGAAGACGGACACCCGGGTCGAGTACCTCGCTGAAATTTCGCGCGGCTGGCGCGAGGCCCGACGATTTGAAGCGGCCGAGATTCTGTCCGAGGAGATCGACGCTATCGTTCAGAAGATGGACGATCATGTCGCGACCGGTATCTAGGAGCTTCGCGGTCAGGCAGATCATCATCTCGGTCTTGCCACTCTGTGGCTCCCCATAAATGACGAACGAGCGGCCCTTCTTCTCAAGCGATTCAATTGCGCCGCGCACCGCCCGTTCGATCGAAGCCACCGATTTCCCGCCGCTGGTCAGTCGCCGCAGCTGGCGCTCATACTGGTCCGCCGAGCCGGACTTCGACATGAACCGCTCGATATTAAACCCATCTTTCGACATGCCAGCTCCTTTCGAGCCGAAACTGGGCAATATCCGCCCCCCGGCTGCTACCATGCATATGCCGCTGGCCCCTGCAAGCAGGACAATATCCACGTCGAGACCTTTAGCGGTGGACAGGCCCGCGCTTCTCCGTTCAAATAACAAGTCTCCGTCAAACAAATCATTCCGCTGAACCGAGTGCCGGAGTTCCGCGCCCAGTCTGGCTCTCCGTTCACTCCGCAAGGCGAGAATTATGATCGGGACGCCGCCGGCCGACATGCAGCAAAGCGAACGCATTTTCACCCGCGAAGCCATGACGCGCCCCCTCTTCGAGGAGCCGGGCCCGCATATCGAGCGCGAGGACGCCTGGAGCGGGCCGCTCGGGTTCATGCTCGGTGACGAGTTCGTGCCGACACTCGCCGAAATGGCGCAGCAATATTTCGACGCAGCACACATGCTCGTCCGATCCATCCAGCGCGGCGACTGGGAGGACTATAAGCTGGTGAACCCGGCACTGTTTCTGTACCGGCACTCGCTCGAACTGCTGCTCAAGGCATTGCTCGGAAGCGCACCGAGAACCCATGATCTGGCAGCGCTCGCGAAATTGCTCGATGTCGCGGCCCTCGAACGATGGGGCCGGCCCCTTCCGGCTTGGATTGCCGCCCGTCTTCAGGAAATGGCCGCGATCGATCCCAATTCGACCGCCTTTCGCTACGGTGAGAATTTCGATCCGGTGTCAAAACAAACCGTCCCTCCTGTGCCGTCGGCGATGCATATCGACCTCGGCCACTTGCAACGCGCGATGCTGACGCTCAACGCGGCGCTCCGCGGGGCGATCGCCGAGATCACCGCGCATCATCCGGTCCGCTATTTCGAAGAACTGGATTTCCTGTCGGACGGGGAAGAGCCGGGCTGAAAAGAGCCCGACCTCCGACGCCCAGTCGCTGATGCGCCTTGACACAAAAGCACGCCGGGTCCTGCAAATAGATCCAAACCGGCCGCAACTCGAAACGCGGCCTTTACCCGGCCCAGTGTGCACGTTACGCACAGCCCCAAAGAAACGGGGAAAAGCATGATCCGATCCATCCACCCTTTCCCGGCCCGGATGGCGCCGGAGCTGGCGCTCGAAAAGCTCATCGAGTTGGACGACGCGAGCCTCGTGCTTGACCCCATGGCGGGTTCGGGGACCGTGCTTCGGCAGGCGACGGCCCTCGGCCATCAGGCAGTGGGCTTCGACATGGACCCGCTTGCGGTGCTCATGACAAGCGTCTGGACGACGGCTGTTGATGATCGTCTGGTCGACGATGTCGCGGAGCGGGTTCGCAAACGTATCGCGGAAGTCGATGCCGCTGACATCGCGCTGAAATGGATGGATGAGGATCCCGAGACAAACGCGTTCGTAGATTTCTGGTTCGCTGAACCGCAGAAAAGTGACCTGAGGCAGATCGCGTTCGTTCTCGACGAGTTTCAGCATTCGGTTTCCGATCCGCAGGAGCGTGTGGCGGTAGACTTACTGCGGATCGCGCTCAGTCGCCTGATCATCACCAAGGACAAGGGCGCATCGCTTGCCCGTGATGTGTCGCACAGCCGACCGCATCGAGTTGGTGTCTCCAATGATTTCGACGTCCATCCCATGTTCGCACGATCAATCCGCGCGGTTCGGAAGAGACTGAAGGATGCGCCACCGTCATCCGGCGCAACGATCGAGCTTGGCGACGCGCGCAAGCTCGACGGCCTCGCCGACGCGAGCGTCGACGCCGTCCTGACCTCGCCCCCCTACCTCAACGCCATCGACTATATGCGCGGTCACAGGCTCTCGCTTGTCTGGCTTGGACACAAGCTCGGAGACCTCAGGACGATCCGCTCGACGAGCATTGGGGCGGAGCGCGCGCCCGACCGGATCGACGAGGCCGAGGTTTTTGACGCGATGCGCGCGGCAATGGGACGGATCGACGAATTGCCGCGCAAATATGGCTCGATGATCCACCGGTATATTCAGGATATTTGGCACATGGTGAGCGAGATCGCCCGGGTTCTGAAAAATGGCGCAAGCGCTACATTCGTGATGGGCAACTCCTGTCTTCGCGATGTCTTCATCCGTAATTCCGAAGCCGTCGCCACAGCAGCGACCTTCGCTGGCCTGACGAGAATCAGCGAGACCGAGCGTCCGCTGCCCGTCCACAGCCGGTACTTGCCTATGACCAGTGCGCCACTCGGCAAGCGCATGCGCACCGAGACTATTCTTACCTTCGCCCGCGAGTGACGGTCGCGACCATCTAGGCTTAAGGCGGCACGCTCGCCGATATCGGCTGGCAGTAGCGTGCACGTCCTTCCTCGACTGCTCCGCAGGCCGCCTCCCAAGCAGCATCGAGAGCCCGGGCGGAGCATCGCACGCGCTCGAAGTGGGTGCGGGATGAGGCCAGACGCTCGAATATGTCCTGCTCCATCGCAAAGGCCGGATGTCTGCCAGGCCAGCTATGGCTCCGTGCGACAGTCCAGGTCGCACAATCCGTTTCCACCGGAAGGTGCCTATTCACCTCCGCTAGACGGGCAGCCAGATCGGACGTGTAGCCGATCTTCCAGACGCTCGTTCGGCCGAAGCGAAACGCATAGGTGAATGCCGGGCCATCCCCGCGCACCAAGGAAAAAGTGCCCGGCACAGGCGGCGGGCCGTGACTGGGCCCTGAAATTGCGAAAGCAGCGGTAACCCCGGTGCCGCCATCGGAGACGCCCCTCCCCTCTTTGCGCTCTTTTCGCCTCGCATCCCGCCTGCGCCGGTTCTCACGAATAACTTCGACGGCCTTCGCCTCCGTCAGCGACAGCGCGTCACCGGGATCGGCAAGTTCCCACAACCCGGGCGAAGGCAGCAGGATGGATGCGTCGGCGAGTTCCTGACGCGCGAAACGCACATCCCGCCGATAGTGCATCTCCGCATCTTTGCCCGCGGGAGGTGGGCGTGTCGACCGCAAGCCCTCCGCGTCAATCCACGCATAGACTTCGTCCGGCTTCGCGGCCCTGTCAGCATCGTGAAGCATGCGGATCACCGCGAGCATATAAGCAACACGTTGTGATGACGAAGCGGACGAGAATGCCACTGTCAGTTCTCCATGCGCAGCTTCGCAGTGGACGGGTAGATCTGCGTCATGATCGGGCGCCGCATGTGGGCAAGGCTGACGACTGCCTGACCCGGCTGCAAAGATGCCAGCGAGCGCCACATGCTCTGGTCGATCGCGGGAATGGTGCGGCGCAGCCGTCCGACGACGCTCTCATCCTGGATCTTGTGGAGAACCCAGTTGTTGATCAGGGCCATCACCTCGTCGGGAAGATTTTGCGGCAACTGGGTGACGAAGGTCAGCCCGAGCCAGCGCTTGCGACCACGCTTCGCGATCCTCGCCACCTGCTCGTACAGAGTTGGCATCTGCCGGATCCGTGCAGTCGAGAGAAACTCATGCGCTTCCTCGATGATGAGGTTGACCGGCGTGGGCGTTGAGTTGGCGGCGCTCGCTACCTCATAGGCCTCCTCCTGCGCGGTCTGAAGCTGCCTCAGGACCTGCGCGATCGCCAGATTGCGCAGCACCGGGCTGTCCAGATCCGATAGGTCAATGATCGTGATCCGTCCGGATGTGAGCATGGCTTCGACATCGAGGCGATCGGCGTCGGCGCGATCAAAAATCTTGAGTCGATGCATCCGCCAGAGAAGGCTTGAGACCTTCATCCAGCTCGACGGCACCTTCTCGAGTTCGGTAGCGGCGACGAGCGCCTTAAGCTTAGCCTGAGCGGTCCCGCTGGATTTGATCACATCGCTCGTAAAATACGGGTGTTCACTTCCCTTCAGGTGCGCGATGCAGGCGGAGACTATATCGATCAAGAGCGCGAGCGTGAGATGGGGATAACCCGACTCCATTTCGTCCCAGTCGATTGCCGCCTGGAGCGCTACTTCGTCCTTTTTCTGCGGGAAGATGTCGAGATCGCGCAAAAGATTCCGTCCGATGTCATAGGCCGCAAGGAAACGACCCTGCTGGGCATCGTTGAGACCGAGGATCTCAATCGCGGTCCAAGGCGAAATGATGCTGAAATCCAGCGTGAATTCCCCTTGCGAGGGATGGTCGGGATTGCTCGGCTCGCGGCCGACGAGCGTCAGAACATGCGTGTTGTCGACGGGCCGGATTTCCAATGCCTGGGCCTTGGCCATTTCGAGCATGTCGGCGTCCCCCGTCACTTCGTGCATCGTCGTGTATTCGCCCTCGGTGTCGAGTAGAACGACGGCGCCCCCTTCGCGGGCGATACCGGCCGCGTAATTTGTAATCGTCGTCGACTTGCCACCACCCGTCGTTCCGAGGACGCCGGTGTGCCGGTAAAGGACCGACTTCTTGTGGACCGGGATCGGGACCTCAACACTTTCATGCCCCATCACGCGCCCGATCGGGAAATCGCCTTCGAGGCCGAGGATCGAAGCCATTTCCTGGTCATCGACGAGGAACACCGGCGAATTCGGCATTGGCCGGCGATTGGCAGGACCGAGACGCCCGTTGCGCTCCTCACCGAGGAGGTGCAGCTGCAAGCGTCCATGATGCCCGGGCATGCCGATCGAGCCATGCACCGCGGCGATAACCATGGTGGTGGATTCGGCGCTGATGCCGTCGGGATCGTAGAAGGGACCAGCAGAGACGGTGCCGACATAGCGCCGACCATCCGGATGGCTCTGCACGCGAATGAGGGCCTGCGAGGTAACATCCTGGATCGTGTCGGCGGGCATCACCACGGTCACGCTGCCATCCGAAGAACCAGGCGTGTCATAGAGGGTCCGACCAAAGGATCCTTCATAGACCGTCGGCAGGGCCTTGGCGCCCCCCGCCCGCTCGGACGTGTCGATCAGACTGCGTACGGCAGCGCGGGTGGTCTCCTGACGCCCGGCGGCATCGGCCGGTTGCTTAGCCTTGTCACGTTTGGCGGTCGCCATGATAATCGCTCCTTCTGGTTGCTACGGGCTCAGCCGCGATTTCGCGAGGCGGCCGCAGCGGCGGACTGAAAAATGGCATCAGCGGGGAAGAGTTCGCGGCAGATCCCGCCAGCAAGATCGAGCAGCATCGGAAAGCCCCGCGCCTCGACCAGAACCGCGTCCGCCATGGCGACGATTGCCGCTTCGCTCGCATGGTCGGCGTGCGCATAGAAGATCTGGCTTTGCGCATAGGGAGAAACGCGAAACGCGCCGATCACTAGCTTTCCGCTCGCGTCGGCCTGAAAGCTCTCGAGCATGCTTCGGGCGCGCTGATAACGGCCGGTACCATAATGGCCCTCGGTGATGACGCGGTGCATATATCCGTCGAGATCTTCGATGATGGCATATTCGAGCGGCATCAGGGCATCACCGATCGACTGGATCAGCCGATCTTTCACGCCGCGCGGAACATAAACGAAGCGCCGATGGTCGAGCAGCAACTCGCGAAGAAGCGGAACCGACAATTCGATAAGTTCGGGCATCCCCGCCCCCGTCAGGAGCTCCTTCGGCAGCGGATGCCCGTGCCCCATGCGCCATGGGGCATCGGCCTTGCGGGCCATCACCGCAAGTTCGCCATGGGCCATCAGCCCGCGGCGCAACATATCGGATACCCCCATTTCTTCATCGTCGCCCGCACCTTTGCGATGGGCAAGCAGCTCAAGCGTCCGGTCGAGCGGCGTCGGGCCCGAGAGCTTCAGGTCCTTCTGGAAAATGCGGTGGGCCCAGGCTCCATTTTCGCCATGATAGGAAGCGAGCGCGATGGCGGTTTGGAGGATCGTGATCGGAAGCGTCTGGTGGATGACCGACGCGCCGTCGACCGCTTGGACATGGCCACTGAAAAGAAGGCGCCGCTGCACTTCGCGCAGGTCGGCGAGTTCAACTTCATGGACGCCGGCGTCGCGAGGAGCGCCATCGCGCTCCGCAATCAGGGGAAAGGCATGCTCCCGGATTTCGCGCCGGCTTTCCATCTCACGGACCTGCGCGTCGACGATTTCGCGCTGAAGCCGGTCGAACTGCTCGGCCATCCGGTGCGCCGGATCCCAATTTTCGATATCGAGAGTGTCCTCGATCCGCTCGCCGGTCGCTTCCTCATAGCTTTTTCCGGCGGCCGAACCCGCCCCGCGCGCTGCAGACTTCGACCCGTTGTCTTCGGTATCAGCCCTTGCCATACACGCGCTCCTTTCTTCGCCTAGTCCGTTCGAGCCGTCTTTCTGGACGCCGCAACGCGCAGTTGTTCAATCAACGACGGGCGATGCCTGCGCGCCGCGTTCACGATACGGGGGGCGTGACGATCCGCTTCTGCAGGCGACAGGCCGAACTGCTCAACGAGACACCCTTCTACCGCCGACCTCTCGACCGATGCACGCTCAGGACCCAGCCGGCGCAGCACCGCGCCAACAGGGGCAAGCGCGAGAAAGGCAGCCTCGTCGGCCTCATATTCCATCTGCTCGGCGGCGGCTGTCAAAGGCACCCCCTCGTCGCGTTCCATCACGTCGGCGAACGCGCCGAGACTGCAGCCATTCAAAATGCCGGACAGGCGTTCCTGTGCACTCGGCGGGCGAGCCCCGTCGAGCACCTCGACGATATCCTCACCCATTCGTGCAATCGCGACCTCGCGGCGCGCAAGATAGTGGCCGACGAAATGCGCCAGTTCGTGAGCGAAGGCGAAACGCATGTCCGCCACGCCGTCCGCATCGAGGAAGATCATGCCATTGCCGCGATGCGCGACAAGGCAGCCGCGCAAAGGCCGATCCTTGATGGCTTTCGGCGAACGACCGGTCGACTTGGCGATGGTGTCTGCCACCGTCGCAGTCGTTAGTCCCGGGCGGACGATGATCGACACCGGCAGTGTGAAGGGTGCGCTCTCCGTCAGATCGCGCGGAAAGCCGGACCCGACGCGGTCGGATCCGGCCGTCATGCGCGCTGCGACATCGGCAGCGTCGAATATCACCGCTCGCGATCCTCTTCATCCGCATCGCGATCGAGCGCTGCCATCAGCATTTCGCCATCATCGTTCGCGCCAGCAAAGGCCTGCGCACTTTCGGCGAAACGCAAGATATTAACCAGCGCGGCCGGATTGACATCCAGGTCCGCGGCGAGCGAAAAGCTAGCCTCGGTAAGCCCGATGCCAGTCGGACGCGGCGTTACGGCCAGCCGCCAGAGCTGCTCCTCGCCGCACCGCAACACGTCAGCGATCGAACATCCCGCGTTGGCGGCCTCCCACAATTCCATCGCATAGCCGATGAACTCGGGCCGCGTGCGAGCCCGTGCGGCCATTGCGCGACCGAGGCGCTCGGTTTCCATGCTGTCCTGCTCCATGCTCACCTCCATCTTTTCAAGCCTCGCTCCGTTCCGCCAAACGGCGCGCTCGTCCCCTGATGCGTTCGATGCGCCTCGCAGCTTCCGCCAGGCCCACCGCGTCAATCGCGAGCCCGAGGCCCTGCGCGACAGCGGCAGGCGAATGCGCGCTCTGCTTGATCAGAGCGATGATCACCTCATCGCCCGGATCCTTGATCAGCGCGCCGCCAAATGCTTCCCAGTCCAACCGGTCGAGGACTGCGGCCTCGTCCGCATCCCCGGGGGGCTCCTCCGTTTCTTCGGCAGCGCTCGCGAATGCGTTTTCATGGCCGACGCGACGCGACTGGCTGCGCCGCAGAGTGCGCGCCTTGCCCTTCGCGACCGCCGCGAGATAGGTAACGAGGCCAGCCTGCGCCGGGTTATATTTCGCGGGATCGAGAAAATAGTCGAACAGCGCGTCGAAGCACATCTGTTCCGCATCCTGCCGGTCGTGAAGCCCGGCAACGTCCTTCACGACGATCGCAACGAGCGGATTGATCACCGCCTCGACAATTTTCGAGTTGGCGCGATTGTCCCCGGCGATCAAACGCTGGTGCAACGCAAGCAACATGGTTTGGTTCGACATGGCTGTCCTCTTTTTTATGCGGGCCGACTGCCCTCTCAGTCCCGATCTCTCCCTCCCCCGCCCCACTTAGGCCGCTCGTTCGTCCCTTAAGGACACGTCCTGGAGTTTTTTTCGGCGCGGCCCAAAGTTGCCGAGTGGCTGTGCTTCGATCAATGCGCCGGGAATAGGCGGCGTGCCATGGCGGAGACGCGACCGAGACGCACGCGCTCGCCGGACAAACGGATATCTGCAATCCCGCCCGATGGCGTCGCCCAAGATCCCCCAGCAAAGATTCGCAATGGATTATCCCCCTTATTCGATTCCGGTGGATGCTAGCACCGTGCCGAATGCCTCGCTTCGCCAGAAAGCCCCATTCAGCTTCTAATTTGGATTGCAGCGGCCGTAAATCAACGCGGCGCGGTATCGCTGCCAAGCCCGCGAGATGCAGCATAGCATCTGGCGGTCATGACGGGCGATCAGGCCCGAATGAACCCTGCGTCAATCGCCTCGGCTGCATACTCTGCCAGCGACTTCGCGGCCACGAAATGGATATCGCGCTCGACCGTTAAACCGAGGGGACCGCGCAGCTTCGCCAGTTCGGCGATCGACACCGTGCCATATTCGGGACAGCCCAATCCGAGATCGCAGAGTCCGAATGCGATGTCGGGATCGTCTGGATCGAGCTCAGTGAGCAGCCATGTCGCGCTGGCATCGGGGGTGAACAGCTTGACTAGCGGAAAGAGGTCATGGTCGATGCTGCGTCGCGCTTGGCGGCCGTTGGCGAGCAGTTGCTCGCGGATGTTGGGCGGAATGAGGTTCATGGATGCGCTCCTTTGCGGGATTGACCGCACAGTACGACCTTCCGGCCGTCTTGCAGGCGTCGGAGCGGCGCCATGCACCCGAAGGGGCGGAGCGAAGCGGAGCAAGAGGGAAGGTGTATTTCTTGCTGCGCGAGGAGCCGCGCAGCGCGCGGCGGGGAAGAAATGCACCGTACCGTTGCATGGCGGCTAGTGACCGACGCCAAGACACGGACGGAAGGTCGTGCAAGTGCTACACCAAGTTAAAGAGCGCTCCCGTCCGCGTCAGCCTGCTCCAACAGCAACTCCGAGGCAATCGAACCGTCGGCAATGTACGCGTACAACAGACACGGATTAGCAGGGGCGCAGCAAACTGTGGCGCGAACAGACTCCCGCTTGCCCCATATCGGATGACCGCTTTCGGGCGCGTGCAATTAGAAGTCGGAACGACCGGCATCAGGCGCTTTGCCGACGGTCTTCGCATCCAGCCGAAGCGAAGTCCGTCATAGCTAGATGCGAGCGCGGATCTCAAAGAAACGCCGAGTGTGAGACCGCCGCCGCCGCAGTCCAGACGCTGGACGGAAAAGATCGTTTCCGTCGCTTCCGCGGCAAGGACTGACAGCAGTACGAGAGGCCTATAGGAATAATGCTGCCGACCGGCGTCCAGCCTACCCCGCCTGCCGGGCGGTCATCTCAAGCTGCGCAATACGCTCCGAACAGATAGTCTCGACGATGGCCGCAAGATGCTCGACGCGCGCGCCGAGCCATTCGAGCTCTTCCTCGGTAATGCGATAATGTTTCGAGTATCGGGCCTTGATGTAAGCCTCCTTCAGCTTCTCGAAGCGCGCGCGATCGGCCTTGGTCTCGCGCGGCCAAGCGTCGGCCAGCCGCGGATCGATCCGCTCGGCCTGCGTACGCAGGAAAGCGAGATTGTGAACGTGCGGAGTGTAGAAGGTGCAGACCAGAAGGGCGCTGTGATAGTAGCGCTCCGTGGACTGATGTAGGTCGAAAGCCGCCTTCTTTAGATTGCCACGCGCCTTTGCGTCCGAAGAGCCATCAAAGAATTCGCCAGCGCTCGGGAACCACTCATCGAAATATTCCCGCGCCATCTCCAGCGCCGCGTGGGGCGTCTTCGGCTGAGGCTCGGGCAGCTCATCATCGACTGCCTGATAGATTGCAATTCCGTCCGCCGCGACATCCATGAAGAAATAGCGCCCCTGCGACAGGCCGGCATTCACCTCGCTCACGCTGTGGACGATGAAGTTCACCGGCGTGCGAAGGGTCCTGGTTACCGACAGTTCGCGGATCAGCCGGTCGTCGAGCTTCGACCAATAGTCGACGCGGTCGGTCAGCCGGTCGTCGTTGACGATGATCAGGAGATCAAAGTCCGACTGATAGCCCTTCGCGGTATGCGGCTCGTCGACCCAGCCGCCGCGCGCGTAGCTGCCGTAGAGAATGACCTTGGAGATGCGTCCCTTGCGCTTCCAGTCCTGCGTGGCGAGCGCCAGCGCATCCTCGAATTCCTCGAAAACGATCTGGACGACCCGTTCGAGTTCGCGCTGTTTCTGCGGGGGAAGATGGTCGAGGCTGCTGCGCATGGCCCGTCACCCTAACAAGGTGGCGACACCCTTGCACGCCGAGAATGATCCGGGCGCAAGGATGCCGCCGAGTGAGGCCAGACGGGTCGCGTGCCTGGCCACAGGAGTCGGAGAGGAGAGATTTCGGCCCCTGTCGCCGGCGGGAGCCCCTCCCTGCCGGCGGTGCCGCGATAGGCATAAATGCTTCGCGGGAAAGGAAGAAAATATCGCAGTGTTCGAAAGCATTGCTTGTCCCCTCAATCGACTGGATTCCAGATCTGATCGCGATGCGGGTACTGGGCCAGCGCACCCGGATGCAATTCGATGGCCTGGGTGAGGTTGAGCTGGATGCGCTCGCACCAATTGCCAAGCGCCACCTCTGCAAGCCCGAGGACGGCGCGATTCATGACCAACTCTGCCACATGTGGCGAGCGGATCAGCAGGCGGCCGAAACGCTTCGTCCGCTCGCCGTAAAAACCGCCCTCACTGAAGGGCGTCGCCTCGTATCGGGGTCCGAGGTCTTCTGCAATCGAGGCGATCAGCGAAGCGGGAACCGCTTTTCGCAAAATGGCATATCCCCGATCCATGAGGGCGTCGGCAGCGGCCGAGCGATGGGCGGGGGCGTCGAGCGCAGCGTGGTTGATCATCATTGCACCCTCCTCACGCGGCGCGCGCGGCATCGGCCGCGGCGGCATTGCTTGTGATGCCGGCCGCCGCGAGCTTCGCAATCGTGGTGCCGTCAATATCGATGCGCAGAGCCGCGAGCGCCTGCCCACGGTGCAGCGCGGGTTCGCCGAGCGCCCGGCAATCCCAGCCGAACATCTGGATCTGGCGAAACCATGGGAGTTCGGCGACCCCGGTGTAGGTCCGGATGCCGTTAGCCAGCGCGAACTCTGCGAGCCCGACGAGCAGCGCATCGCGGGCGATCCGGCGCTGGCGGGCGCCGATGCCCGGGGAGAGGCAGAAGCGCGTAATTTCGAGTACATCGGGGCCTTGGGGGACCTCGCCGGCCACGAGACCGGAAAACAGGGTGTCGAGGAGTGCCGGCCGCGTCGTCAAAAGGAGCCGCGCCGACGCGAGATGATCGCCCGCCTCGGTCGCGACGATGAGATACATCGCGTCCTCATTGTCGAACTGGTCGAGTTCGTACCGATCGGCGAGAGCGGGTATGTCCCATTTCAGCAGATCGATGAAGACGCGTTTGCGCGCCGCGAACATGGATCGCAGGACCTGATGCTCGCGGGTCCGGTTTTGATGATCGACGATTAACAGCATGGACAAGCCTCCTGATGAAAAGAGGCGTTCCAATTGAACCGCTTTTTGGACCCGCACCATAGCATGATAGGGGGGTGTCCGCGGTTTTTCTCACCGCTTGGCGATGTCCTCGAAACTGATGTCGCCATCGTAAAGCGCACGCACCGTGAGCGTGATCCCACCGTTGGCATCATAGCGTTGGCGCGCATTGCGCAGATGCTCGCGGACCGTGTCGGGACTGAGGCCTAGCCGCAACCCGATCCTCCGGATGGACTCGCCTTTTGCCGACCAGATCAGCACCTCGCGCTGCCGGCGGGTAAGCCGCGGTCCAATGTGCGCGAGATCAGGATGGGCGAGCAAACGCGCTGCGTCGAAGGCGGTCCCGCCGATCATCCGCGCGAATTGCAGCGCGTCGGCGCTCGCGACACCGCCCGGCTTCCATGCGAACGAAACGGAGCCATGGGCATGACCCGGAAGATGGGCGGGGACGGTGAGTCCATCGCCGATGCCGTGTCGGCGAGCCTCCGATAGAATGGCCTCGTCCTCGGCTCGCTCGGCCTTCATATGGTGCCAGAGGAAACCCGCCATGCGGCGCTGGCTTTCGCGGTGGACCGGGTCGGTGAGGCCGAGTTTGCGCTCGTCGAACCACTGAGCCCATTCCGCGGGATAATTATGGACACGGATCCCGCGCTCGGGCGCCGCGAGAAAGTCGACATGATGGCTGAGGGCGAACCAGGAGCAGCCCATCTGGCGGCAGGCTTCGGAGAGCAGGTCCGCGAGACCTGCCTTATCCTTCACTTGGCCGACGTCTAGCGCAAAGGCATGCGCGGCGTCGATTAACGGCATTGCGACCCATGGCGCGCAGACCGGCGTTTCCGACCCGTCCGATCCGCGAGCCCCTCGTCAGTGCAGGCGGTCTTGCCCTCTTACAAGGCTGGCCAACCCGCGACAGCCGATCGCCGCTGGTCAAAGCGATCTTGGGAGCTTCTGAAAGTGCGGGCCAAGTCCATATTTTTCAAATATATTCGAGCGATAGAACCAGATTGAGGCAAATTGCGTCCGCAGCCTTCCAAGGGTTCCGGGGGTCACCGTCCCGGCATCGGGCGCGCGGGCGCAGCCATCGCTAGCCGCTATCCAGCAGAAATCTACTTCCGCAGCTGGATCTGCATCAGGTTCTGCCCATAGGAAACATAGGGCTTCGCGTCGCTGACATCGTTGAACGGGTAAAAGGCGGAGGCGAGTCCCAAGGCCTTGTCACCCCCTTCGGTGGATGCGACCAACGAACGGTATTTCTCGAACGCGGCGAGGCGCATGGCGCGAACGCGTTCAAGATCCGCCGAAAAAAATTCGCGGACCATTGCGACGTCGCCCTCAGATATCTCGTAGACGCGGTTTTCGATATAGCAGGCGGGCTTGCCGCCAGCGGCGAAGAGCTCGCTCCGAAAGATACTGCTCGGGATATCGTAGAGCATGATCGACTTCTCATCGAACTCGCTTGCCTCGTACGCGGTCAACAGGACCTCGAAATTCCGCCGAATGACATCTTCACTCAGATTATAGTTCGCACCCTGATAGAGCGCCATCGCCTTGGTCCAGTCGATCTCGTCCGAGCATCGCACGGCTGGATGCTGGTGCTCGTGATAGAGCCCGAGCGCATGCCCGAATTCATGCTGCACGATGCGGTTGAAGTCGCGCTGGTTCAAAGTCAGCCAGTCTCGGCGCTGGTCGAAGCTCATCGTTGCATCGGACGCGAAACGACCCTTGAGCCCGATAACGGACCAGGTGCCAATCCCGTTGAAGCTGATCCGGACCGCCGCGCTCGACCCCGCCGCGCAGCGCCGCGGAGAGGCCGCATCGCCAAAATCGAACTTGACCGAAGTGGCCGGCAATTCCCAGGCGCGGGCGGCTTTGGCGACCCGCCGCGCGAGTGCGTCGGTGCCATCGAAAAAGCAGACCGAGATAGGCCCCTGCGACGTGTCGAAGAGCCCGGTGAGGCTGATGACGGACTTGATCCGCATGCGCTGCGATTCGGGCGCCGACCTCGGGACGAGAAGCTCCTCGAGCGCCTGCGAATAGGCGCTCTCGGGCGGCGGGACCTCGAGAAATATTCCCTCGTCAGGCGGGACCTGCCCGGACTGCGCCGCCGATAGCGGGGACAGCGGCCACGCGCCTGCGGCCGCGGCCATTGCGAAACGAAGGGCTGTTCGCCGCATCATGGCAGATTGTCGTATTTGTCCTTCGCCTTCTGCCGTTTCAGCTTGGCGATATTGATCGCGGCTTCGTCCCTGACAGCCGCCTTTTCGAGATCCGCGAGCGCCTTCTCCGCCTCTGCATAAGCGATCTCGGCCTCCTGCTTGGCCTGCGTGGCGGTAAAGGCTGCGTCGGGATTGAGCGCGGCGCCGACCTTTTCGGTTATCTTCGGCTTGGCCTTTTCAAGGACGCTCGCCAGGAACAGGGCCGCGTCCGACGGCTTTTTCGTCTGCACGACTTCCGCCTGAAGATTGGCAGGCATGAAGGTCTTGATGTTGCCGTCCTTCCAGTCCTGGTAGAAGGCCGCATAAGCGGTTTCGCTCATCCCCGGCATTGCCATATATCCGGTTCCCAGTTTCCGTAGCTTTTCGGCCTGCTTCGGGTCGCTGGCATGGAGTTCGGTTCCGGCTTCGACTTCGCCGAGCGAGATCGGCGCCAGGGCGTAGGCGGAACCCCAGGGCGAAGCCCCCGGGCCGCGGAGCGCTATAATATAGACCAGTCCCTGCTTCTTGGCCTGATTGCCCGGCATCAGTTCGACGCTGCGAAAATAGACCGGCTCATATTTGAAGGCCGTGCTGTCGCCCGACGTGACGAGCTTCGCCTCGAACACCGAGTAGAGGTTCGTGGCGACGATCTCGTTTTCCTTCAGGCGCTGAATCAGCGTCGCCTCGCTCGCCTTTGCATCGATGGTGGTGGTGACGACCAGATCGGCAAGGATCTGGCTTTCGGCTCCCGTGAAATCCCCGGTGATGACCGTGAAGCAGGCCGGCAGGTTCAGCAGCAGCCCCTTCTTGTCCTTGCTCCGAGACCAGAGATCGAAATCGAGCGATCCTTCCGATTTGACCGTGCGGATCTTCTTCAAATCCGCGGTGACGGCATCGATTGCGAGCTCGACCAGGATCGGCCCGATGATCGCGAGAACCGCACCGAGAAAATTTTGACCGCTCGCTTGCGTCTTGCCGGTGATCAGGCAGCCGGGCGCAGCAACGACGATGGTGGTCGGTTTGGCGGGCGGCGCGGTTGCGGCTGAAACCGAGCTCGTGATCGTCATGGCGGCAGCGCCCGCCGCAAGTAAAGCTCTCATAATCCTATCCCCCCACAAGACAGTTGCTTTGGAAGATCCTGTATCGCACTTTCCGAACAGGCGCGTCATAAAATCCCACGTTACATTCAACCTGGACCAATCTGTTTTCCCGCGAGTTCGCGGTGGGCCACGCGATGGCAATTGGCGCAGAGGCACATCAGATCTTCGAGGCGGGTCCGATGCCCTGCCTCCATATCGGCGACATGCGTTTCGCGATGGTGGACCTCGATGCAGGCCTCACCCGCCTTCCCATAGGTTCGGACCGGATCCATCTCGCAGCGTTCGCAGTAGAGACGGCCGTGCCGGGCGCGAAACGCATCGCGCTTTTCGGCCGCGAGTCCCGTCGCGCGCTCGCGGCGAAGATGCGTCACCAGCCTTTGTGCGCCTTCGCTCCACGCCCGCTCCTCATCGTCAGCGATCGCCGGCTCGCTGTCGAGGGCCTCCCCCTTCGATACGATCGGAAAGCCATTCTCACGCAGGATACGAAAGCATGACTCGCCGTCGCCTGCGGTGAAATTCACGGGTCGGACCGGAAATCCCAGCGCTTCGGTCGCCGCGATGCCGAAAACGGCTTTCGGCGGCAGGCGGTGCCCCTCGAACAGAAGATCATATTGAGTCGAAGGTCCGAAGCCATGCTCTGCGTAACCGGCGACCAGCTGCTGCGCCGCCCGCCGAATATGCGCCGCGGAAACGGGCTCGAAGGTTCTGCGAACAAAACGGCGATCGTGCGGCCGCGAAGGCCACACCGCTTGTGTGCGCAGGAAGTCGAGCAGCGTATCGATCTCCTGCGGGGCGTGACGTCGCACGCGGTACTCGCCCTTCCTGTTGTCGGTGACGCTGCCGAAGGTGGCGCTTGCCGCAGCGAAGAGCGCGGGGTGCGCCGACGGGAGCCCCGACAAGAGGTAGAAGGTGATGTGCCTGGGGTTTGCAATGGCCGAGAAATGGGGCCGACTGTCACTGGGGGCGCGAAATGCGACCGAGCGGATCGTGCCGTGCGAGGAGTCCGCTATCTCGAAGGCGGCAGCGGACGCATGCGCGAGCAGATAGTCGAAGGCCGCCAGCGCCGGCGAGCCGGGTTCCAGCACTCCGCGGACTGCCGCGATATCATCGGGCGCTGTCATTCCATCCCTCCCCCAACCTATGGGCGCCTTAACATCGCAGCCTGCGTCGCGGGCGTGCTATGGGCGCGCCCTGAAATCCCACAGCGGAACCCCGGCCTTCTTCGCCTTGTCGGCGAGATTATCCTGAATACCCGTTCCCGGAAAGACGATGAGGCCGACCGGCAGCGCCTCGATCATCCGGTCGTTGCGCTTGAAGGGAGCCGCCTTTCCGTGACGGTTCCAGTCGGGACGGAAGGCGACCTGGGCAACGCCGCGGCTGTCGGCCCAGCATGCGGCTATGCGCTCCGCGCCCGTGGGCGTCGCGCCGTGCAGGAGGATCATGTCGGCATGGCGGCCCTTCGCCTTGTCGAGCGCCTCCCAGATCGCGCCGTGATCGCTGCAGTCGCTGCCGCCGGTAAAGGCAATTCGCGTGCCTTCGGGGAGCAGGGCCGCCGCTTTTTCGCGCAGTCGCGCATCGAGAAAATCGCGGCTGTCGATCAGCGCTGCGGTCAATGTCCGGTGCTGCGCGCGCGAGCCCGTACGCGGCGCCCAGGCCTTGCGGAACAGCAGCCGGAACTGCTCGGCGGCGGCCTCGCGGAAAAACTCCATCGCATCGCGGCGCTCGATCAGCGAGAGGCCCTCGCGCGTCGCGCGTTCGAGTTCGACCGAGCGGATTTCGCTGCCGTCCTGCTCGCGCTGAAGCCGGCGCTGGACCTGCTCATTGTCGTCGAGCGCGCGCTCCACCCGCTCGCCGGCGCGGTGGAAGAGATTGACGAGGTTCCAGGCAAGATCGTCGAGATCGGGCTCGATACGGGTTTCGGCGAGGCAGCCCGCGAGCGCGTCGAACATGTCGGCGATCGCACCGGCAGCGAGGCGTGCGTCGGGAAGCGGGCGCGGATCGGGTTCATCCTCGAGCGGCCGATATCCGAACAGCTGCATTTCCTGGAGCAGATAGGCCGTCGAGCCCGGCTCGGCGGAACGGTTGAATGGGGTTGCGTCACTGGGCATCTTCGGTCTCCGACAGTCTCGGCTGCGCCTCGCGCGGCCTTCGTGGCGACGGGAAGCGGCATGCGGGACGGGGCTGCATCGCGGCGCGCCGCGACCGGAGCGCAGCGGAGGATGGCAGGCGGGCGGCTATTTTGCTTCGCGATGCAAAGGGGCCCTAAGGCCCCGGCGGAAAATAGCCGCCCGCCTGCCATTGCCGCCCTGCCCCGCCTGCCGCAGTCGCCCTCTCGCGAAGGCCGGGCGCGCGCCAGGCAGCCCGGCCGACCGCGGCGCCATCGCTCCACCGGCCCCTTCCGGCGACCCCGATGCCGGCCTGCGTGCCGGATCAGGAGGCGGCGCACCAGGTCGGTTGCAACGACACGCTCGCCGGGATCGAGGCAGGTCAGAGATGCGCCAGCCGGTCCGCAGCGTCGAGCTGGCGGCGCAGCGACGCCGTCATCGCGGCCTGTCCGAGCGTCCGCAGATCGCCATTGAAATCGTCGCGCCGGGGTTCGAGCGCCCGTACCTCGATGCCGCGCTCCGACGCCCGCTCGCGAAGCGCCGCCAGCGCGGCCGCACCGGCGGAATCGTTGTCGCGCGCGACATAGAGCCGCTTGAGCTCGTCCGGAAAGACCATCGCGGCGACATGCGCGCCCGAAAGGCCTGCGATCATCGGAAGCCTCGGCATGATCTGGCGCAGCGACAGCATGGTTTCGAGGCCCTCGCCTGCGACCATGACCGGGCCGGCGGCTCCGAAACGGACGCCATGTCCGAGCAGATGGCCGAGAGCCCGCCGCGGACAGGCGATGGGCGCCTTGCCTTTCGTAGCCGGATCGAGCCAGGTCCGATGAACCCCGGTGACCGCGCCTGCAAGATCGGTTGCCGCCGCGATCAGCGCCGGCCACGCGGTCCGCTCCTCCGGTGCGTCGTCGCTCGACGCGCGATAGAAGCAGTGCGGATGAAAACGCAGCGGATCGCTCCGGTAGAGCGTGCGGATCGAGCGTCCCGCAAGATAGGCCTCGCCAAGACTGCCGCGGAGCGGCTTCGTCGCCGCCCATAATCTGCGCGCCGATTCAGGCGATCCGCGCGGCGCCTTGGTCGCTGCCGGATTTCGGAGACGATCGGGCTGTAGAGGCAGGCTGAGAAAGCGCCGCGCCTCCTCAAGCGTCTCCCGGAAGGCCAGATGACCGCAGCTTGCCGCAATCACATCGAGGAGATCGCCATGATCCCCGCTCGCCGCATCCGTCCATTTTCCTGCGGCACCGCCCTCCCCGGTTGCCGAGAGCCGGACATAGAGGCTGCGCCCCGGAGTGTTCCGGACGTCCCCGACCATCCAGTAATGGCCTTCGCGCCGGCCGTTGGAGAGATAATGGCGGCACACCGCCTCGGCATTTTCTCCGAGGCGGCGCGCAATATCGGAAGCTTGACTGGACATGCGGGGCTCCTTCAGGCGGCCTTGCGATCCTGAACTCGGACAATCGGAAACCGATCGACGAGCGCAGCGAACACATCGGCACCAGCAGCCCCTGCCGGCACGTAGAGCTTCAATTGCCACGAGACGATTTCCGAAATCAAGCCCATCGCCTTCAGCCGCTCGACGCCGAGATCGTTGAAGCCCGCAAGTTCGATCCGCCAGTCGTTCATCGCGCGAACCCGTCGCAGCGTCTGGCCGTCGGCGAGCGACAGCGTCACCTCGCCCGCCTGCAGCATCCGCCATGCCTCGGGCACAGCGAGCTTCGCCGGCGCGTCGCCGGTGACGCTGGCAGCCCAACCCGGCGACACTTTGCGCCCGATGACCCGTTCCCCGGCGTCGGTCTGGAGCCGGTAGACGCGCGTCGACTCTTTCGGCAGTCGCTTCCAGATCGGCAACAGCAGCCCCGCCACGATATGGAGGGTCGACATCTCATAGGCGGGGAGTTCGCCAAGCTCCGCGGCCCACGCCGCGCCGAAAGCCTCGGCATCGACGGAGTGCCAGTGCGAATGCTCATAATCCTCCGCCAGCATGTGCATCTTCTCGAGGGGGCGCTGAAGCGCGATCCGGCGATGGACGCCGCCGTCATC
This sequence comes from Sphingopyxis sp. Root1497, assembly GCF_001427085.1. Lineage (NCBI taxonomy): Bacteria > Pseudomonadati > Pseudomonadota > Alphaproteobacteria > Sphingomonadales > Sphingopyxidaceae > Sphingopyxis > Sphingopyxis sp. Root1497. The sequence goes on along the minus strand of NZ_LMGF01000005.1, from coordinate 661,668 downwards.
GTCGATGAGGCTTCGCGCGCGCAGCGTCACGGCGGCGCGCCCCGAACGCGCGTTCACGACAAGGGTGCCGTCCCAACCTGCAGCGAGATCCCTCGCCTCCGCGACCGGGAGCGGCACGACAGGGTCCTTGCGTTCGACGGTCAGCAACTCGGTCGCCGCGCCAGTCCCCGGATGCGTGTAGATCGTCTGGCGCGCCGTCACCGTGAAGCTCTCGGCGCGCAGGGTCTCGAGACCCATCTCGTAGGTGCCGGACGCGAGCGCACCCTCGATGCGGTTCGCGAGCAGGCCTTCGAAGGTCTCGAACAGGATGTTCTGGAGATCGATGGTCAGCGCGAGCATGCGATTGAGGAAAGTCGTGATCGGCGGCAATTCCTCCCTGAGGCCGCCCTCGTCGAGCAGCGAAAGACCCGTCGCCGCCTCGAAGGCCGGCAGCGAGCAGCCAGCGACCTTACCGTCGGCAAGCAGCTGGTAAAGCTGGCGGAGCGCGTCGCGGGCATAGACGGACTCCAGATTGTCCTCGGGCCGGAACATGTTCTGACCGCCGGTTTGCCGCTGGCCGCGCGTGATCGCGCCCAAAGTGTCGAGCCGCCGCGCGATCGTCGAGATGAAACGCTTCTGGGCCTTCACGTCGGTCGAGACGGGCCGGAAGAGCGGCGGCTGTTTCTGGTTCGTGCGGTTGGTGCGGCCGAAGCCCTGGATCGCGGTGTCGGCCTTCCAGCCGGGCTCGAGCAGATAGTGGATGCGGCGGCGCTGGTTCTTCGCCCCGAGATCGGCGTGATAGGAGCGGCCCGTTCCGCCGGCCTCCGAGAAGATCAGGATGCGCTTCTCGTCGTTCATGAACGCATGGGTCTCGCCGAGATTGGCGCTCCCGGGACGGTTCTGGACCGCAAACCGCGCTGAGCCGTCGCCGGCCCTGACCGGAACGATGCGGCGCGAGCGCCCGGTAACCTCGGCCACCGCATCGGGACCGAAATATTGGACGATCTGGTCGAGCGCCCCCGGCACGGGAGGCAGCGACGCAAGCTTCTCGATCATTGCGTCCCGATGACGCGCCGCCTCGCGGTTGACGACCGGGTTGCCCTCGCCGTCGAAGACGGGCCGCGACGACAGATTGCCTTCGCTGTCCGTGCAGGGCTCGTAAAGCTGGACCGGGAAGCTGTGCGCGAGATAGTCGAGGACATATTCGCGCGGGGTGATGTCGACCGATACATCACCCCATTCCTCGGTGGGGATTTCGGCCAGACGGCGCTCCTGCAGCGCTTCGCCGGTGGACACGATCTGGACCACGGCGGCATGCCCCGCCTCAATATCGCGCGCGATGCTCGCGATCGTGCTCGGCGTTTGCATCGCGGTGATGAGATGATTGAAGAAGCGCTGCTTGGTGCTCTCGAAAGCGGAACGCGCCGCCGACTTCGCCTGCGCATTGAGCGTTCCGTGCAGGCTGCTCGTCACACCGGCCGCTTCCATCGCGGCGTCGAGATTGTTGTGGATGATTTGGAAGGCGCCGGCGTAGCTGTCGTAGATGCGACGCTGTTCCTCGGTCAGCGCATGTTCGAGCAGCTCATATTCGACGCCGTCGAACGAGAGCGATCGCGCCGCGTAGAGACCCAGCGCCTTCAGGTCGCGTGCGAGCACTTCCATCGCCGCCACGCCGCCGTCCTCGATCGCCGCGACAAACTCGCTCCGCGTCGCGAACGGGAAATCGCTTCCACTCCACAGGCCGAGCCGCTGCGCATAGGCAAGGTTCTGCACGGTAGTGGCGCCGGTCGCCGAGACATAGACGATACGGGCATCGGGCAGCGCATGCTGCAGCCGGAGCCCGGCTCGGCCCTGCTGCGACGGCTTCTGCTCGCCGCGCGATCCCTTGCCGCCCGCGGCATTCGCCATCGCATGCGCCTCGTCGAAGATGATGACGCCATCGAAGTCGCGGCCGAGCCATTCGACGATCTGCTCGACCCGGCTCGCCTTGCCTGCGCGGGCCTGGCTGCGCAGCGTCGCATAGGTGGTGAACAGGATACCCTCGGCGAGCCTGATCGGCAGGCCCTGCCGAAAGCGCGACAGCGGGGTCACGAGAAGGCGCTCCTGCCCGAGCGCCGACCAGTCGCGCTGCGCATCTTCGAGCAGACGGTCCGAAACGGAGAGCCACACGGCGCGGCGCCGGCCCTTCAGCCAATTGTCGAGGATGATGCCCGCGACCTGGCGGCCCTTGCCGGCACCGGTGCCGTCGCCGAGGAACCAGCCGCGCCGAAAGCGAACGGCGGCTTCCCTGTCCTCGCCGACCGCGGTTACGAGATCCCATGTCGCGTCGACGTCCCATGCGCCCGACAGATGGCCGCTGTGGGCCTCGCCGGCGTAAATCACCGATTCAAGCTGCGCATCGGACAGGATCCCGCCCGTCACGAGCCGCGCGGGAAGATGCGGCCGATAGGAAGGCTGCGGGGGCGCGACCGACGCCATAGCGGCGGACTGCACCAACGCGGTGGGATGCGGACACGCGCCCTCGATATGGAGCGATTGCAGGGCATAGGGCTCGTAGATTGTGTCGCCGAGGCGACCTTCGGGAGCCCGCCAGGCTCGCGTCTCATAGGCGAGCTCGGGCGCACTCTCGAGCACCGGCTGTTCGGCGGGTGGCGCCTTTGCAGCGGGCGCCGAGGCCCGCGCGAAATCCGGTAACGCAGGCTGCGACGGTGCAAGGGCGGCCGCCGGCGGACCCGCGGGGCCCGGGCGCGGCGGAACCGCGCGTTCGACCCACGCGAGGAGGGTCGCGAGGTCCGGCGCTTCGCCGTGGCCGGGCACGATCGTCGCCGGGTCGGCAGCGGGAAGCTTGTCGAACACAAGCAGCCGGGTCGCGGTGGTGGTGCCATGTTTTGCAAAGAGCTTTCCGGCAATGGCGGCCGAGAAGCGAAGCGTGCCCTGCTGCTGCAGGCGCACAAAACTCTCGCGCCAGGCGGGCGCCTCGGGCGAGCAATTGGCGCCAACGATGGCGACCAGCCGCCCCCCGTCACGAAGCCGCGCGAGAGCCGAGGCGATATGGCGGAGCGCGGTATCGCGCATCGGGCGGTCGACACCCGCGATGGCCGAAAAGGGCGGGTTCATGAGGATGATGTCGGGCTGGACCGCCTGGTCGAGCCGGTCGTCGAGCGAGGCCGCGTCGTGGCGCGTGACGCCGATACCCGGAAACAGAAGGCCGAGGAACTCGGCGCGCCCCGCGTCGAGCTCGTTGAGCGCCAGCGAGGCGCCCGCCAGCTCGGCATGAATGGCCAGCATGCCCGTCCCCGCGGACGGCTCGAGAACAAGATCGCCTGCGACGATCGACGCGGCGTGCGCCGCGACATAGGCAAGCGGCAGCGGCGTCGAGAATTGCTGAAGCGACTGGCCGGTCTCCGACCGGCGCGTGTGCGTCGGAATGCGCCGCGCAATGCGCTCCCATGTCGCGAGACAGTGCCGGGTTGCGCCGGCCCGCGTCATGAGCGCGCGGCCATAGGCCCGCAGCAGCAGGATCTGGGCTCCCTCGCACGCGTCATAGGCGGCCTTCCAGTCCCAGCCGCCCTCGGCGTCGCTCGCGCCGAAGGCCGAAATCATCGCAGTACGGAGCTGACCGGTACCGAACGGCTGTCCCGCCTCGAGCAGTGGCAAGATCGCCTCGGCAGCCGCGAGGAGGCGTTGCGCGGCGGCGGCGGCAGGTTCGGGCGCGCGCATCGAGGCGCGGTGCGCCGCGCTGGAGAAATGAGATGACATGTCGGGTTCCTCGAGAGAGCGGGAGGGAGCGAGCCTCCGGCGCTCTCTCTCGGACCGGCGGCTCCCCCTTCCGGCCCCGACTCTCCCTCTCAATCGGCAGGCAAATGGCGCGCCGGATCGATCACGAACCCGTGCCGACCGCTCTCATACTCGCTTTGCGGGATGAGGAAGCGGCCTGTGGCGACGGCACCGCGGTGCCCGCCGAGCGAAGCGATGCCGACGATATAACCGGGGTGGTCTGGCGACCGGGTCGCCGAGATCACGATCCAGTCGGCCGCGTGATCGCGTTCGAACCCCTCGCGATCGCGCGCGAAGGATTCGCAGCGACCGAGCAGGCGACCGTGAAATCCCTCCCACGCGCCCGGGTGCCAATCGCGAAGCGTCCTGTCTGCCGACCTCCTCTCCCTGTCGGTAAAAAGGTCGGGATAGCCGGTCGCCGCCAGCGCCCAGTCGCAGTCTTCCTCGTACCAGCCGTCGGGCAGCCGAAGTGCCGGGTGCATCGCGGCATTGCGCTCCTCGTCGAGGAAGAAGCCGCCGTGGCTCGCTGTGTCGAAGCAGATGATCCCCTCGGCATAGCGCGTCGCAGTCTGCGAAGGCCCCCACGGCGTATCCCTCGCGATCCCGACCCGGCCCCTTGCCAGCAGCGCGCGCTGCCGGACATGGAGCGCACAGTCCTCGACGTGCGCGCGAAAGCCCGCTTCGTCCGCCACCTGGCCGTCGAAGCCGAAACCGTCGGCTGCCGACCATTCCGATATGGGCTTCGATCGGGCCGAGGCGGTCGCTAGGCGATATCCGTCGCGGATCGGGATCGCGATCAGCGCCAGATCGTCGATCCGGGCCGCCCAGAGCCCGTCGGCGGTGGTGCCATATTCGGCGACGATAACGGTCATGCCGCCCTCCCCCGAAACAGCGGACGGTTGGCGACATCGGGATCGTCGACGCGCTCGATGCGTGCATCATGATAGCGATGCTCGGCAAGCCACGCCTCGGCTGCCGCTACATCGGCCCCGAAGTGACGCAGTTCGTCGCCTTCGCCGATCGCGGTCAGCACCCGCGCCATGCCGGGTCGCGGCCGTTCGACAATTTCGAAATCGAGCCGGCTTGCCACCGAGTAGAGGCGGCGTACCACAATGATGGGCACGCCGCCGCTGCTGTAGGTGGCAAGATGCAGCGCAAAGGTCGCCGGCAGCGAACAGGCCCCGCCATCGCGGCCGGGGCTGAATTCGACAAGCGTCCCGCTGCCATTGTCATTTTCCCACGCCTTGACCTTGCGCGTGAAGCGATCGGGCGGCCGCCTCTCGCCGTTCGAAAAGCGGATCTTCGCGCCGAGCGGCGCATGGCAATAGATATCCATCGGTGACATGTCGGGTCTCCTGAAAAAGGGAAAGCCCGGCGCGATGGCCGGGCTTTCGAGGGGTGCTATGGGCTTTGGCCGCTGGTCGCGGCCCGGCGTCATTCGGCTGCGATGGCGTCGATACCTCCATCCTTTTGAGCCGCGTCTTCGCCATCGTCTGCCAGACCGGGCGGCAGCACGTCCGCGCCATCCTCGCAGCCAACCATGTTCGGAGCATCGCCCGCCTCCTCCGGCGTGCGAAGGGGCACGGGGAGCCAGCGCGTCTCTTCGAGAAGGCGTTCGGCTTCGCGCGCCATGTCGGCCTTCTTGAGATGGTCGATCATCCCGGCGAACTGTTCGCCGCGCGCCTCGGCGACATCGGCGAGCAGGCGCGGCTTCGGTACGCTCTTGAAATAGCCCTCCGCGGTCGGCCGCCAACCCGCCTCGACGAGATCGAGACCCACGGCGCGGGCGAGGATGTGGCTGTGCGCGATGCGCCGCTCGACACTATGCGACGAAATGCGCCCATTGTCGTACTTCGGTACGATTTCGGCCTGCGCATTGACCCCGAGCGACGCGCAGTGCGCGAACAGGTTTGCCTGCTCGTCGTCGTCCAGCGTCAGGAGCCAGCTCCAGGCATCGCGGTCGGTCTTAGGCATCCGCGCCCGCCACGTCTCGTGACGCTCGGCGATCGCGCGTCCGGGCGGACAGTCGCGAAGGCCGGTCGGCGCGTTCGAGAAGGCGACGCCGTTCACATGCACCTGCACGCAGCCTTCGCGGCTGTATCCGAAGAAGCAGGAAATCACGAAGGCGTGCAGCACCGCGGCGAAGGCGGTCGACGGACAGCGCGCGACGGCGTCCTGCAGCGCGAGGGTACGCCACGCGGTCAGGTCCGACACGAGGCGGTCGGACATCGGCTTGAGCCCTGCATCTTCCTCCTCGTCGTCAGGATCCTCGCTGCCCTGCCCGGCCGCGCCGCCACCCACGGGCGCCGCATTCCCGGCGTCGCCGGCATTCGGGGCGGCGTTGGCGTCCACGCGGCAATCATCCTCGCCTTCCGCTTCGGTTCGTCGTCGGGGCGCACGAAGCCGCGCTCGACACGCAGCGACCCGTCATGCTCGATCGAGACGAACGCGCCTGCGATCGCGATCTCCGCGGGATTGAAAATCTGCGGGCGATCGCTGATCGCGCCGATCTCGGCATCGATCGCCTCGAGGCTGGCATGGATCTCGTCGGGGACATTGTCGGCATCGCTCCACTCGGAGCTGAGCTCCTCGGCGTCGGCTTCGAGCCTCGTCAGGCGCTCCTGCTCCTCGGCACTGATCGGCACATCCTCGCCGGGGATCCGACGCAGGTCGCGGCCCGCGCTCCATGGAATATCGATCGCCGCTTCGACCCATTTCCAGCCTTCGCCGCCGATACGCTCGGCCTCGGCCGCAAGCTTTTCGTCAACAAGCCGGTCGAGCAAAGGCGGATCGGTGAGCCAGCCGCCGTCGTCACGTTCGAAAAGATCCCGCACCACGCCGCCGCCGGCAGCCACATAGGCATCGACCGTCACGAAGCGGACGCGCTTGTCGACGGCGCGAACGCTGTTTTCGGTCAGCTTCTGGCGAATGAAAGCCGGCGACATATTGTAGCCTGTGCGCAGCATTTCGAAGACCTGCTCCTGGCGGGCATGATCGTCGGTGACGGTGAAAGCCATCAATTGCTCGAGGCTCATGCCGTCATCGGCATAGACCTGGTGCAACGTCGGCGAGACGGAGGCGAGTTTCAGACGTTGCCGAACGACCGCCGGCGTCACGAAGCAATTTGCCGCGATCGTCTCGATATCTTCCCCCTTGTCGGCCATCGCCTGCATCGCGCGAAACTGATCGAGCGGATGGAGGGCTTCACGCCGCGCATTCTCGGCAAAGCTGTCGTCTTCGGCAAGAATGGCGCGATCGGCCGGCTGGACGATGCACGGGATCAGCGCGTCCTTTGCGAGTCGCTTCTGCTTCACAAGCCGTTCGAGCGCGCGGAAGCGCCGGCCACCGGCCGGAATTTCGAACAGGTCCGTCTCCTTGCCGTCCGCGTCGAGAATGGGCCGGACGTTGAGGCTCTGGAGCAGACCCAGGCGGGCAATGTCTTCGGCAAGCTCCGGGATGGATTCGCCGGACTTGATCCGGCGAACATTGGATTGCGACAGCCTCAGCTGGTCGAAAGGAAGGTCCCGCGAGGGGCTGAGGGTGATTTTCGGTTGCGTTCTGGCCATCTGCCGTCTCCGTGGCGAGCCGCCGCGAGACACTCTCCCGGCCCTAGACTCGCCGCCCGGCGCGCATCCGCTCTCCCTCTCCGCCGGGCCCCGCCCGGCCGCAGGCAGCAAGGCGCCAACGTCTGCCAGCCCCTCGCAGCTGCCGGAGCTGGGGGAGGAAGGCCGCCGCACGCTGCTCGCCGGCCCGGGCGGGTTCGCACCGGCGCATAATGTCGGCTCGCGCGAAGATGTCGATGCCGCGCTTGTAAAGTTGGCGAACGTCGGCGGCGTGATACTCCGGCGCGGCGATGCTCCGCCGCACGGCGGTTATCGCGGCTATGTGGCAGGCCCGGACGGCCATGACTGGGAAATTGCCCACAATCCTGTCTGGTCCATCGATGCCGAGGACCACATAACGTTTGGCATCTGAGTCAGCATGATGACCGGGGTGTAGCTCGCTTTGGACGATTACCTATCGTCTCGCCGCCCGGAGGATAGCAATTCCTTGAGCGGCATTTCGGTGTCGGCAAGTTGCTCCGGCGTTGCCACAACCCCTGCGGTGACGATCATGCGGCCCTGCACATAATCCTTCGTCGCGTTGACGCAGTCGAGCGCGATCACCTTGCCCGCTTTCAGATAGACGATCGAGAAGCTGCGATTGGCCACATCGCCGCGCAGCACCGCCTGGTCGTGCCCGGTCGACAGGCCCGCAGTCTGCAGCTTTAGGTCATATTGGTTCGACCAGAACCACGGGATCGCATGATAGGGCGCTTCGTCGTCGACGATGCCCTTCGCGACGACATTCGCCTGGTCATTGGCATTCTGGACCGACTCCAGCCGGATCACCGCACCTTCGGCAAAGCCGTTCTCGTGCGCCGCGCAATCGCCGATCGCATAGATGTCGGGCAGGCTCGTCTTGCAATGCCGGTCAACGAGCACGCCGTTGCCGCCCTCGGCCCCCGCCGCGATCAGCGGCTGCGTCGCGGGCACGATGCCGATGCCGACGATCACCAGATCGGCCGGGATGACCTCGCCGTCGGCGAGCCGGACGCCGGTGACATGCGTATCGCCTTCGAGCGCATCGACACAGACGCCGAGACGCAGGTCGACGCCGTGATCGCGATGCTCCTTCTCGTAAAAGCGCGACAGCTCGACCCCTGCGACACGGGCGAGCACACGGTCGAGCGCTTCGAGCAGCACCACCTTCTTGCCCGCCTTGCGCAGCACCGCCGCGGCTTCGAGCCCGATATAGCCGCCGCCGATCACGACGATCTGGCGCGCGGTCTCCGACGCCGCCTTCATCGCATCGGCGTCGGCGCGCGTCCGCACGCCCTGCACGCCGGGCAGGTCGCCGCCTGGGATCGGCAGCATGCGCGGGACTCCGCCGGTCGCCCAGACGAGCTTGCCATAGCCGATCGTCTCGCCGCCGTCGGTGGCCACGGTATGGCCGGCCGGATCGACCGACACGACGCGCTTGCCGAGCAGCATCGTGACCTCGCGCTCGTCCCAATATTTCGCGGGCCGCAGCTGGATGCGTTCGAATTCCTTCTCGCCCGCGAAATATTCCTTCGACAGCGGCGGACGTTCATAGGGCAGCTCGGGCTCGTCGCCGATGATCGCGATGCTGCCTTCGAACTTCTGCGTGCGCAGCATGATCGCCACCTGCGCGCCGCCATGGCCTGCGCCTACGATCACCACGTCGAACTTCATTCAGTCCGCCTCCCGTTACGGCACGCCCGCTTTTCGCGCCGTCCCTGACATGCCGGGCAAAACGGCACAAGAAGGATCGGCTATCGGGCGTTAAACGCCAGCTCGTCGCAGAGCCGGCCGAGCGCGGGACGACTTTCTTGCGGCGCGATAACGTGGATTTGCAAGATCGATGGGGCAATGACTGTCGATGCGGCGCCATCCTGGCTCTCACCGAGCGAAGCCAAGTCTCTTGCCAAGATCATCATCGCAACGGGAACGGCCTGCCTAGCATTCTCAATCGCCGCAGAGGATTGCCGCCCGTACAGCGTCACCACATCGCCTTGCTTTGGAACCAGGATTGCCGGTGATTTCGAAGGCGGCTTGGTAATGACAGAGTGCCATGGCTCGTGCCGTAGCGAATATCAGACAGCCTGCTTGGGAACGTCCGCGCGGGTCGATTCCTGGAAGAGCGGAGCGACCGCCGGCGACCAGAAGCGACAAGGACGCGCCCAGGAGTTTGAGCACGCGATCTCCGGCCAGACGTGGGCAAGCACCGATCACGGCTTATTGTGCAGCTGCTGTCCGCCACGGATTGTCGCCATCCCGAGATCTGCTGAATGCCGCCACCCGGCAAAAACCTCGCCTCATGATCTTGGCAAAGCAAAGGCGACAAGCTATTTGCGAAAAATGAAAAAGACGGCCACATCCGGAAAATTCACTGCGCAGCCCGGCTCCATATTGAAAGCGATCCGTCGCCAGCGGGGGCTGACACTGAGCCAGGTTCATGCGCTGACAGGCCTGCCGATTTCGACTCTCTCCAAGGTGGAGAATGACAAGCTGGCCCTCAGCTATGACAAGCTGACGCGCCTCAGCGAAGGTCTCAAGGTCGATATCAGCCATTTTTTCGGCTCCGTCGATGACGTTCAGCCGCTGGACGAGCCCAAGACGCGTGTCATGCATGGTCGCCGCAGCATTACGAGGCGCGGCGAAGGAAGCGCGATCGAGACCAATGATTATGGTTATCTGTATCCGGCGACCGATCTGCTCAACAAGCAGATCATTCCCATCGTCATCGACGTGAAGGCCGATTCACTCGACGAGTTCGGCGAATTCACCCGGCATGAAGGCGAGGAATATGCCTATGTCCTCGCGGGGTCGGTCGAGTTTCACACCGAGACCTACGCGCCGGTCCTCCTCGAGGAAGGCGATTCCATCTATTTCGACAGCGCGATGGGGCATGCCTATGTCGCCGCCTCGAAGCCCTGCCGCATTCTTTCGATCTGCAGTCGCGAGCCCGAAATCACCACCTGAAGACGGGCCCGCACTTTCGATCCCCGGCAAAGGCCGGCGGCGGCCGAATTATCATGGACCTAGCGACACAGAAGGCCGCAGTTCCACCATGGCGTGGCAAATCGGCGCGCTGAAACTGCGGTTCGTCCGCAGCCAGAGCGCCGGGACACCGATCGCGTCGAAGGGAGCCGCGCCAGCGCGGCCCCCTCCCCCGCCCCTCAATATTGATAGCGCAGTGTCACGCCGACGGTGCGAGGCCGCCCCAGAACCTGGCGTTGATCGGGCAATTCGGTGTCGACGACGATGAACTGCTTGTTATCGAAAATATTGGCGCCGTAGATTTCGGCGCTGAATCGCTTGTCGATCGCGACACCGAGGCGCATGTCCACGACCGCAAAGTCGCCGGCGGGCTGGGCGGCGGAACTGAGGTCGCCCGGGAAGCGGTTCAGATAATCGGAGATGTACCGGACATCGATCCTGCTGAAGGCTTCGGCCCCGAGCAGCGGATAATCATATTGAATACCGCCCTGAACCGCCCAGCGCGGGATCCCCGGCAGCCGATCATTCTTCTTTCCGCCGATGCCCGTCCCGGCCGGAGAATCATTGGATAGCCGGGCATCGGTGAAGGAGGCCCCGCCATTCAGGGTAAGCCCTTCGGCGGGGCGCCAGTTGATCTCCAGTTCGACGCCCTTGCTGGTCGCATTGCCCGCATTGGCTCCGAAGGAGAATCCGCAGTTGGGAAGGAGGAAGCTGGTCTGGATATCTTTCCAGTCGATGTAGAAAGCCGAAGCATTCACCGTGGCACGTCCGCCGCCGAGCGTTTGCTTGACGCCCGCTTCATAGCTCCACAGCGTATCCGACTTCATGATCGGCGGTACGCCCGACAATCCGAGGTTCGCGAGATCGGCATCGCATGTCGATGACACGGGCAGGTTCGGGGATCCCAGACGGAAGCCCTTGGCGGCCTTCACATAATAGAGCTGATTCTGGTCGGGCTTGAATTCCAGTTGGAATTTGGGCGTCTTGACCGTTTCTTCGGCACGCAGATCGGAAATCGAGGTGCCGCCAGAAAAGGCGCCGTCGCCAAAGCCCAGCGTGGCGAGCTTGTAATTTGCGACCCGCAGGCCCGCCGATGCGGTGACCGTGTCCGTGATCGCATATCCGATTTCGCCGAATCCTGCGATTTGCTCTCCCTTGTTGCGGTCGTTGCGCCGGAACAGCGGCTGATCGATCGTGACCGGGCCGTTCAAGGCCCCCAGGGCCGTCAGAAGACTGGTGAATTCGAACACCGACTGGGGCGTACCGAGCCACTGCATATTGCCCACCGCGCGCGCGGTCGTCTTCGAATAGAATCCTCCCAGCAGCCAGGTGAACGGGCCGTCGCCCGACGAGGCGATCCGCAGTTCCTGCGTGAAATTCTTGTTGTGATTGCTCTGGATCAGCCGCAGCGGCGCATTCAGGAAGAAAACGGAGACGTCGCGGTCCTGCGTCTGCTCGCGATCGAGATAGGCGGTTGCCGAGGTGATTTGCGCCCCACCTAGCTCGTATGTCGCGGTGAGGCTGGCGAGCTTCAGGTCATCCTCCAGCCCTTCGCCGAACATCCGGGACTGTTTGAACGCGCCGAGCGAGGGAAGATTGTCGGTCAGGCCATTGGCCACCGACTTCTGGTAGACGCCGCCCAGCGTGATCTTGAAGCGGTCCGTCGGCCTCACGCTGAGATACGCCCGCGCGCCCCTCGTTCTCGCTGAATTGACATTGCGTTCGTAGCGCGCGGGGACGCCGAAGGCCGATACCCCGAAATCGGTCCAGGATGCGCCGCCAAGTTCCGCAACCGGAAGCGCCGGGTCGGGCGACCCGTTGAACGCATTGTCGATATAGCCGGGACTCTCATATTGATATCCCACGACGCGCAACGCGGCATTTTCGCCAATCGGCAGGTTGAAAGCGGCTCCGATATTGCCGCCGACATCGCCGCGGCGCGTGATCGAAACCGAGGCTTCCACCTGGCCGCCGACGCGGCCGAACTCGGGTTCGTTCGGTACCACTTTCACGGTGCCGCCCATCGAGCCGGCACCGTAGAGCGTTCCCTGGGGGCCGCGCAGGACCTCAACCCGGTTGACGTCGAACGATTTGAAGTCGGGAAAGCCGAGCGAATAGATGCCGATCCCGGTCGTGAGCGGCGTTTCTCCGAGGTAGAATGCCACGGTCGGGTTCTCATATCCGACCAGCGTCGACACGCCGCGAATGACGATCTGGTTTCGCGCGGGACCGCGGTCCTGGATGACGACGCTGGGCTGGGCGAGAAGATAATCCCCCATTTGCTGGTAGCCGCGCTTGGCGAGCGCATCTTCGTCGATCGCGGTGATGCTGATCGGGACGTCCTGGAGGCGCTGCTCGCGCTTTTGCGCGGTCACGATGATCTCGTTGACTGCGCCCTCCTCGCCGCCAGCGCTCTGCGCCGAGGCAGGCGATGCAGCAAGGCCAACAGCGGCCAGCGAAACGCCCATCAAAAGCCGGTTCATCGAGATCGCTTGCATCCCTGCCTGACGCCGGGCCCCCAAATGATTGAACTGCATATCGTCCTCCGAATTATATTTTATGGCCGCGCGCGACTGTCCCGAAATCAAGGGTCGCACAAAATCGGGCAAGTGCAGGGTGGGCGCAAAGCCGACCGACCGCTCGGTCGCCGAGCAGCCGCCCGGATGCGTAGGACGAAACCGATCGAAAGCCTGATCGCGCGTGGTCCACCTTGCCCAAAGCCTCCCGTCGCAAGGTCTGGCACGATTTTCAATCTTTGCAAGATCAATTTCTCCGTCTGGAAATGTTTTTTCGCGGCGGATGCAGGGGCTTCGGCTCGACCTCACCAGCGCCCAGAATGAAACAGCGCAAAGTGTGGTTCTATTACATTGATATAACGATATATTCTGCAGCGATAATTTTGGGCAGGCGCTGCGGCCGCGACGCCCTGTCGAATCATATTGGCTATTTCAATCTTTGAAAGATGGCCTTATCTGTATCGCATCGCGAGGAGCGAATGCCGCACCATCGTCTCGGCGCCGCTCCGCCATCGGACCCGGCGGGGTCTGCCGACCAGGCCGCTCCAATGGGCGCGATATGACCAATGGCTAGAAGCGCGTTTCATTTTCTGGAGAAGAGTTATGGAGAGGCAACGAGGGATCGGGCGGGGCGCGGCGATTTCGAACGGCTCGCAGCGCCGGCGCTATCCGACCCGGAGACTGGGAAAGAGCGTCGGACTCCTCTTCGCCCCCGCGCCGCTTTTGCTGGCCGCCTGTTCGAGTACCCCGATCGTCACGCCGTCTCTTCCGCTCGACGCCTATGCTCAGCCCGGGACCCTGGTGAAGGTCGATGCGCAGCGGGCCCTCAATATAAGATGCACCGGCAAGGGCGGACCGGCCGTGATCCTGACCGCGGGTGCCGGCGACCAGTCGCTCGCGTGGCGGTCCATCCAGTCGAGCCTGTCGGCGCATGGCCGTGTTTGCGCCTGGGACCGCGCGGGCTCGGGTTTCAGCGATCCCAGCAGCGACGTTCAGGATGTCGAGCATCGCACCCACGATCTTGAGCGTCTTCTGTCCGGTGCGGGGATCAAGCCGCCCTATATTCTCGTCGGGCATTCGATTGGCAGTTTCGAGACCTTGATGTTCGCCTTCCGCCATCCGGCCGAGGTCGCCGGGATCGTTCTGATCGACCCGTCGAGCCCCGACCAGAATGATCGCATCCGAGAGGCAGCGCCCGCATTTTATGCGATTCTCGATCCCCTGCAGAAGGGTCAGCTTGCGCAGCTCGAAAAATGTGTGAGCGACGCGGGTCGTGCGCCGGACATTGCCGACCCCGACTGCCTTGCGCCGCCGACGCCGGAGTATCCGCAGGCCTTGCAAGATCGCCTGGCGCGCATCGATCGTCAAACGGCGGGCAAACGTAATTTCCTCTCCATGCTCGACGCGATGATGTCCGGGCGGGACTCGGCGCAGCTGAAAGCGTCCTGGCGAGCGCTGGGCGACCTTCCTCTTGTCGTGCTCACCGCCGGCTCTCCGCCGCCGCTTCCCGTAACGGGCAAGGCCGCCGAAGATGTTCCCAGGATGCAGGCGGAGTGGGCGAGAATGCACGACGACATCGCGCACCTGTCCACAAGGGGCGTCAACCGCACCGTCGCCGGGGCGTCGCACTATATTTACATGGATCAGCCGGAGACGGTTCTGGCCGCCATCGCGGATATATGGGCGCAGGCCCGTTCGAGGTCCGGCACCGGATCGGGCCCGTAACCGAACCGATCGCGCCGCGCACGAGCGCCAGCCCCGCGACCCGCGGCATCCTGAGCGCCAGCTCGTGCCGCCGCGCGGCCTCCTACGTCCCCGCGCCAGCCCGAGCCGCCGCACGCCCCCACAGCCGCATGGCCTGACGACGGCTGGCCCCTTTCGGCCGGCGCTCCATGACCTCGGGGACAACTTGGGGCCTCACCCAGGAGGCCCAGCGACTGTGCATGCGCTTCCGCAAGGACTCAGGTCGCGTCGCTTCTCCCCTCGCTGACATTCGGCGTCACAAGCGACCAGGTGAGACCGGTCAATGCGGCAAGCAGCAAGGTTTCGACGAAAAACTGGCCTTCGGCAGCGAACGCCATTGGCAGACTGTCCTTGATCCAGAAGCTGTAGAGACCGGTCGCCACGACGCGCCCCCGGACCAGCAGCAGCAGCAGGACGAACAGGCCGACGCGGCGCAGCTTCGAGCCGCTCAGCGCCGGCCACATCAGATAGATCAAGGCAAAGGCGGCGATCGTCGGCTCGATGAACATGCCGTAAATATAGGCATATATATAGAGGTCGTAGGGCATCTTGTGGACTTCGGGCGCCTCGGCGAGGTGCAGCGCGGCGGGGACCGCCTCCGCAAGATGCGCAAGAGCCGGCTGCAACGCGAAATATCCGGCAGCGCTCGCGATCGCGACGGCTGATGCGAGAGCGAAGGGCCTGCCCGAACCGATCTTGCGGGCGATCACGACGGCAATGGCTCCGCTGTAGAACGACAGCAGCACGCTCGGCAGGCGTGCCATCAGCAGCCCGAGCCAGCGCAGGTCGATCCAACCGTCCGAGACGATGTTATCGACCACGATGGCGCGCAGCGATTCCTGCAGGAGAACGATCAGCAGACCGAAAATCGCCGCGGCCTGGAGGATATTTCGCCGATCGAGATACCAGCTTGCGAGCCGGCATATATAGACCATCGCGGCAAGCCGCACGATTTGCCCGATATATCTGGCCCATTCGGGCACATCGTCATCGTGCGGGTACGGAATGCCAAGATGCGCGATGGCGAGATCGTGTGACCCGAGAGCGATAACGGCCGTGATGATCATCCCGAGCATGAGGATGATCGCATTTCTCGCGGAAAGGGTCACCTGCCGCTCCGGTTGGACAAGGTTCATTACATTCCTGACGATCGATTGCTGCCGCTGACCATGCGGAGATAGGGGGCCGGGTAAGACCTGACATGCGGACGGTCGCTCTCGCAGCCGCTTGCCAAAGCGGGTTCGTCATTGCCATCGAAAACTGCGCGTCCGCGATACAAGGAAGCGGGTGTGCGGCAAATTGCAACGGCACGGACGCAGGATGAGGCCCCGGCCCCGCCTTTCCCGCGTCCATGCCATGCGCTCCGATCAGAAACTGGCGCGCACGCCGACATAGAATTTGCGTCCGACCACGTCATAGATCGCCGGATTGGTGGCGGAGTTCACGATGAAGTCCGCCGGGACCACGGGCGGGTCGCGGTCGAAGAGATTGTCCACGCCCGCGTAGATCTCCGCGCCGGTGCCGACGCTGTCGAGCTTATATTTGATCGAAAGGTCGACATAGGTCACCGAACCGACCTTGTTGTCCTTCGGCGACAGATCCTCGCCATCGAAGGTGACGTCGTAGACGCCTCCGTCGATGTAGCGCGCCTGCACGAACGCGCCCCACGAGCCTGTTTCGAAGCCGACGGAGAGGTTGGCCTTGAAATCGGGCAAGCCGCCCGTGTTGCGTCCCCCGACCTCGCCGGCGACATCCAGAGGTGCGCCGCCCGAAGGAGCAATCTTCTTGTGGATAAGGTAGCTTGCGACGGCGCCCAGGCTGAGCTTGCCGTTGCCGAGGTCGATCGAATGGCGCGCTTCGAAGTCGATGCCCTGCAGCTTGTAAGAACCGAGGTTCAAATTCTGTTGCCTGACCTCCTGCAAGGACTGGCCGGGCCCGAAGGTAATCAGCGAGCAGAGATCCTGTTCGCCAGCAAAACACCGATTGACGATATCCTGCGCATTGAGCGATCCGATCGCGCCCTTGAGATTGATGTTCCACCAGTCGATCGAGGCGCGGAACCTGCCGAACGTGAAGACCGCACCGGCGGTCTTGGTGATCGCGCGCTCCTCCTTGAGATCGGGGTTGCCCGAAAGCGGCGTCGCGACGAGCGACGTGCCGCCGCCCGCGACGAAGGGATTGGACAGGTTGCCGAACAGAAGCACCGATTCAACGAAGGATTCGCCGATGCTCGGTGCTCGAATGTCGCGCGAGATCGTGCCGCGCAAGCGGAGGAAGTCCACCGGCTCGAAGGTCATGCCGGCTTTCCAGGTGACGACATTGCCCATCGTGGAATAATGCGTGTAGCGCGCGGCGCCGTTGAAATCGAGCTTCTGCGGACCGTCGAGCAGCGGCACGGCGATTTCCGCAAAGGCCTCGGTCACATTATATTTGCCGTCGAGCGGCTGCGCGTTGACGATCAGGAATTCCTCGTTCGCATTGGGCGCATTGACGGTGCGATGAAGCTTCTGCGTGCGATGCTCGGCACCGACGGTCGCCAGCACGGGTCCGGCCCAGCCCTGGAACAATTCGCCGCCAATCTCGCCTGCGAACACCGACTGTTCGATACGCGTGTCCGAAATGCCGGTCCCGGTGATATAATCGATAGCCCCCTGGCTCGGCGAGCCCTTGCCGAAGAGATTGATCGGGACGCAGGCCGGATCGTCGTCGGTCAGGTCCGCGTTCGCGTTGACACGGCAGGTGATATTGTTGCCGACCCGGACGGCGTCCGCTGCCCGGACGAGATTGCCCACCAGAAGATTGTTGAACTGCTTGTTGCTGAAATCGGTGCGGCCATATTGGCCCGAGATTTCCCATTGCCAGTTGGACGCGAAATTGCCCCTCAGCCCGCCGACGAAGCGGTAGCTTTCGGTGAGCGAGGCGCTGGTGATCGGATCGAACTCCTCGAAGGTGCGGAACAGCACAACCGGGGCGCCAAGTGCCGCCACATCGGCCGGCAGATAGGGGTTGTCGGGGGTGATGACCACGTCACCGAACGAGAAGGCGCTTACCACCGCGCCGCGCGACTTCGATCGCGCGAAGCTCGCCTCCGCAAAAAGGCTCACGCCGTCGCTGACATCATAGTTGACCGCGCCAAGGACGTTGAACCGCTGCGCCGGCACCGAGAGGGCGGTGAGATCACCGAGGCGGGCGCCGCTGCCTCCGATCATGAGCGACCCACCGATATCGCCGAGGACGCGCGGGCGTGCGATGCCCCCCGGGAAAAATTCCAGATTGTCGGTCGGCAGTCCGAGAGCGATCGTCACGCCGTTGGGACTGCCTACGTAGAGCACGGCGTTGTCGCGAAACACATAGGCCGGAATGCCGTCGCTGGCGCCGGTATCGAGCGGATTTGTCACGATGGCCGGACTGCGCCGCTGCCACCCCCGTGCGCGGCCGTTCGGAATTCCGTTGTTATCGTCGAAGTCCGCTGCGATCAGGAAATGCCCCCGCCCGTCTGCGAAATCGCCACCCCCCGCAAAGGACAAGCGCAGGTTTTCGGCGTCGCCGCGGTCCGATATCCCATATTGGGCGTTGAGTTTCACACCGTCCAGTTTTTCGTCGAGAATCAGGTTGATGACCCCTGAAATGGCGTCTGACCCGTAGGCGGCCGAGGCCCCGCCCGTGACCACCTCGACGCGCTGGATTGCCAGCGACGGTACGGCGTTCAGATCGACATTTTCGAATTCGTCGAAGGGCGTCGCGCGCCGGCCATTCAGAAGGACAAGATTGCGATTGGTCCCCAGACCCCGCAGATCGACGACGTTGACACCGTTCTGGCGGGTATTGAGGTTGCTGGATGCGGGTGTGAGCGTACCCGTGAAAGCCGGGATCTCGTTAATGACATTAGCGATGTTCGTGGATCCGCGCTGCTCCACCAGCTCCGTCCCGATCGACTGGACCGGTGTCGGCGCTTCGAAATTGCCGTTGATGCGGGTCCCCGTCACGGTGATCAGATTATCGTCGTCATCCGCTTGCGCCGGCACGGCTCGATCGACCGGTTCCTTGCTGGGCGCGCTCTGCGCAAATGCCGGCGTGGTCAACGCACAGACGGCAACACCAGTCAAAATATTGATCTTGTGCACGAAAGTCATCGTTCATCCCCTTATTCCCGGCGCGCCTGCGGCCTGATTGTTCCGAGACTGCCATATATATTTCACTTTTTGAAAATATGCACGGATATTTTCAATATTGGCCCAACTTTTTTCGATCATCGATTTGGGGTCCGGGTAGCAAAGCACGCCCGACCGGGCCGGCATCGCACGCCGCGCGCGAACCGGAGTTTCGCTGCACCATCAGGACCAATCCCGATACCCGCCGGTAAGGTCCGTCTTTCCGCACAGATCGCCGCGGGCGGTATGGCCACAGAGGGATATCCTCTGGAAACTTGGCTTTGCGGAACGCAGCCGGAACCGGGGAGGGCGCGGATCATTTCGTGCCCGCCGTTCGCCGGTCTGGCACGCTCGGTTCATTTGCCCCTTTGGAGCCATCAGCCGGATTTCCCCTGCGCCGTCAGCACCCGCAGGACGTTGCCGCTCCACATCTTCTCGATATCGACGTCCGAATAGCCCGTGGCCTTCAGCCGTTCGGTAACCTTCGGCAGCGCCGAAATATCCTCGATGCCCGGCAGACCGCCGCCGCCGTCCCAGTCCGCACCGAAGCAGATATGGTCGACGCCGCCGACCTCGATCGCGCGCAGCACCATCTTCATATAGGCTTCGAAATCGGCCGCCCAGAGCGTCTCGGTCTTGTCGAGCTCGCGCCAGCGCTTGGTGAGGTCGGCCTGCTCGGCGGGCGTCATGCTGCCGATATGCTCGTATTTGCCGAACAGCTCGGCGCGCGCGGGCGACAAGTTCATCTCCGACAGGAAGACCGTCGAGATGCACATCGCACCGCCTTTCGCGGCCAAGGCTTTCAGTCGTCCCTCGTCGAGATTGCGGGGATGATCGTAAGCCGAGCGCAGGCTCGAGTGCGACAGCAGGATCGGATATTTGGACAGCGTCAGGATCTGGTCGAACGCCGCATCGGATGCGTGGCTCGCGTCAATCACCATGCCGAGACGGTTCATCTCGGCCACCCATTGCTTGCCGAGCGGGCTCAGCCCCTTCCAGCGCCCCTCACCGGTCGCGCTGTCGGCGAACTGGTTGTCCTTCGAATGCACCGGTCCTGCAAGGCGAACGCCCTTGGTATAAAACTCCTGCAGCAGCGACAGATCGTCGCCGAGCGGATAGCTGTTCTCCATCGACTTGAAGGCAATGAGTTTGCCTTCCCTGTTCAGCCGCAGCGCATCGGCCGCGGTGAACGCCGGGGCGATCGCACTCGAATATGCCGCGATGGTCCGGTCGATCAGATCCGAGCGTGTCCGCGCGAAGGCCAGCGCATCGGCATAACCTTTCGGCGTCAGCGGGCCCTGGTCGGTATAGATCGCGAAGAAGCCCCCATCGAGATTGCCGTCCTTCATTCGCGGGATGTCGAGTTGTGCCATATCGTCCGCGAGCGCGTGCCGGTCGGCGAAGCTCCAGCCCTGCCGGGCGAAGTGCGACGGCGTGTCCAGATGCGTGTCGAGCACGAGCATCCGGCTGTGCAGGGGGGCCTCGAGCGCCCGCGGGCCGCTGCTACCAGTCGAACAGCCGGACAGCGCGATCGCGGTCAGCAGGAGCGAGCTTCGTTTCAATTCTTGTCCTTCCCGGTTCTCAGGTCGCAAGGGGAATCGCGACGGCAACAGCAGGCGCCGTTGTTCCTCTTACGTGTCCGGCATCCGCCAGATTTCCGTCGCTGCGCCATGCCCACGCGGGAGCGGCATCACTCCGAACGCCCCGCGGGCGCCGCCGCCTGCCCCCGCAACAGGCGCCAGCTGCCGACAGTGACGAGCGGCACGACGAAGACCGCGAGGAACAGCCAGGCGAGGAAACGGTATCCGCTGGCGATCAGGTCGACGAGCCCGATCTCGCCCGCGACGAACATGCAGCCGGTCAGGATCACCGCGCCGATCACCGCGCGCCTGCCCGTGGAGAGCGGCGCGCGACCGCGGCTCTCGACAGCGCCCGAGACACGCTCGTTGATCGCATGGATGGCGCCTGCGCCGCTTTCGAGCAAGGCTGCGAAGATCATCACCTGAAACAGAATATGAAACCACGGCATGGCCAGCTGTCGGAGCAGAAAGTCCGATGGCAGGGTCTCTGCCCCGATCGCGGGATAGAAGGCCATCATCGCGACGAAGAAGAGGATCGCCGGCAGCATCGACAGCGGGCCTGCGATCAGTCCCGCTACCACCGCATCGCGCTGGCTTGTCAGGTGGCGCAGCACCGGCAGGATCACCACCGCACCGACGATATTGTAGCTGGCATAGGTGAGCCCGCCCGCCATCCAGTTGCCCGACGGCGGCGGCGCGTTGGCGAACCCCTGCCCGATCAGCCCCCCGAAGTTTGCCAGCGCGAGGACCAGTAACAGGCCGTAGACGGTGTAGAGCAGGATGGAGACATATTTGAACATCTGCTCGACCGCGCCCGTGCCCCACGCGGTCACTGCGACAATCGACACCGCGAGCAGAGCCGATCCCGCCCACTCTGGCCAGTCGAAGGTTGCCGCGCCGATCGCGCCCGCCGCGGCGCCGAATACGGCGAGCATCAGGACAACGCAGATGATGTACGCAGCTTCAAAGACGATCCATCCCGGGCCGAGCAGACCCTTGAAGAAAGCCCGATAGTCGTAAGCGCCAAGACCACGCGCGAGCGCGAAGGTCAGCGCCGCAACGACGCTCCAGATGACGGTCGCAAGCAGCATCGCCGCGAGCCCGCCCCATGGCCCCGAGGGCACGAAATATTCTGCGAGTTCGCGCCCGGTGGCATAACCGCCGCCGATGATGACGGCCTTCAAGGCAAAACCGGGCAGCAGGAAGCGCTGGAACCAGCTCGCCCTGCCACCCGTCTCGCCCACCCTCATGCGAGAATATTCTCGACGAGCGCGTCGAACGACGCGCCGCCGCGGATCGGATCGGTCACCGGAAGCCCCAGTCGCTGGCGCTCGGCGGCCATCAGAGCCTCGGCGCCGTCGGCGTCGTAGCTCGATGTGTTGAGGCTGATGCCGCCGCAACGGATCGCCGGATTGGTGCGGCTGCCGAGGCGGATCGTCAGATCGATGACCTCCTCGAGCGTCGGCAAAGCAAAGCTCTCCATGCCGAGGATCGTCTTGCGGGTCGGATCATGGCAGACGACAAAGACATCGGGCTGGCTGCCGTGGAGCAGACCGAGCGAGACCGCGGCATAGGCCGGGTTGAAGATCGACCCCTGCCCTTCGATCAGATCCCAGTGACCCGGCGCGGCGTCGGGGCTCAGCATTTCGGCTGCCCCCGCCTCGAAATCCGAAACAACCGCATCCATCGGCATGCCGCCGCCCGCGATCATGATGCCCGTCTGGCCCGTCGCGCGAAAGTCCGCATCGATACCGCGCGCCACGAAGGCGCGATGCAGCGCGAGCGCGGTATATTTCTTGCCCAGCGCGCAGTCGGTGCCGACCGTCAAGAGCCGCTTGCCGCTGCGTTTGCGCCCGGTGCCGATCGGGATCGACGGCGGCGGGGTGCGGATGTCGATCAGCCGCCGCCCGGTGCGCTGCGCTGTCTCGACGAGCTCGGGAACGCTCGTCAGCTTCGTGTGCAGCCCGCTGACGATGTCGAGCCCCGCTTCCATCGCCTCGACCAACGCCGCGACCCAAGCGTCGCCGATGATGCCGCCCTGATTGGCAACCCCGATCACGAGCGCCCTTGCCCCGGCCGCCGCGGCCTCGGCGGGCGACATCGGCGGCAGGCCGGTGGTGACGGTGCAGCCAGCGATCGCCAGCTCGCCGACACAGCGGTCGCCCGCCCAGTCCGCGAGACCGAAGGCGGTCTTGGCAAAGCCGGCCTCGACCGTATCGCCGAGAAAGAGCAGGTAAGGCTGCGGCAGGGTGGATACACCATCCCCTTCGGCGTCTGCGCGCTGTCGCAACAGGGTTGTCATGATCATTCGTCTCCTGCCGGCTGTCAATGGCCCGATCTCATGGGGTGCCGAAGGACGCAGGCACGGTCGCCGTGCCGACGTTGGCGGGATCCTTGCGCGTTCACGCCCGCCCGCGGATCCTCTCACCCCGGTTTTCAACTTCAGCCATTATTATTTTCTAATTTTGAAACTTGCAACGAATATGTGGAAGATTTTTTTCATTACCCCCAAATTTCGTCCGGGCAGTGGATCATGCCCTCGCGATATTCGACCCCCGGGCTCCGATCGCGCAGCAGGAAGGTCGGTCCGTCGAGGTCGACGATGTCGCAAAGCTGCCCCACCAGATAAGAGGGCGCCATCGAAAGGCTCGTCCCCATCATATTTCCGACCATCACATCCAGTCCGAGCTTGCGGGCCTCGCGCGCGATTGCGAGCCCCTCGGTCAGCCCGCCGCACTTGTCGAGCTTGATATTCACGGCGTCGAAGCGTCCGACCAGCGAGGCCGTGTCCTTGAGCGAGACCGCGCTTTCGTCCGCCACGAAGGGCAGCGGGCGTTTGATCCCGTCGAGATCGGCCTCGCGTCCACGCGGCAGCGGCTGTTCCAGCTGGGCCACGCCTGCCTGAACAAGCACCGGGAGCAATTGCGCGAGCGTCCCGGCATTATAGCCCTGGTTCGCATCGACGCCGATCCAGGCATCGGGCCGCACCGTCCGGATCGCAACGATCCGCGCGATATCTTCTGCGAGGTCGCCCGTCAGCTTCACCTTCACCGGTGCCTGGGGATCGATCGCCAGAGCCGCTTTCGCCATTTTCTCCGCGCTGCTGGCGCCGAGCGTCAGCGTCGAGCGCAGCGCCTTCGGCTGGTCGAGCCCTGCAAGTTCCCAGACCCGCCGTCCCTTCTGCTTCGCTTCCAGATCCCAGAACGCACAATCGAGCGCATTGCGCGCGCCGCCCGGCGGCAGCAAGGCCTGGAGCTGCTCGCGCGACGCCCCCGCCTCGATCGCTTCGCGCACGCTCGAGGCCTGCGCAATCATGTGGCCGATATCGTCCCCGAGAAAATAGACCCCGGCGCCCTCGCCGCATCCGACATGCTCGCCGTCGGACAATTTTGCGACGAGCACCGCGGTTTCGGTGAAAACATGCCCCGAGATCTGAAAGGGTTGAAGATAGGGAAAGCGTTCGACCTTGAGGTGAAGCGCCAGATTTTTCGTGGTCAGGGCCGACATCAATAATCCATTCCAAGGCCGTAGAGATGATAGACAAGAGTCACCCGGGCGATCACCACCCCGGCGAGCAGGAGGAGAAAGGCGCTGAAGATCATCGTCCACTTGCGTTTGGCCCGGACGCTGTGCTCGAGATGCCATGTCGCCGAGGCGAGCAGCCCGAAGGCGGCGACCGGCGTCAGCACACGCAAGAGCTGGATGAGCCAGTCGAGCGGTCCGCCGATGCTGCCGACGTCGTCCGAGAAGGCGGCGATCAGGGCAAGCCAGCCGGCGGCCGAGGCGAGCACGAGCCAGGCAGAGGCGCGTGACAGCCGGTAGGCGAGCCGCGCCCTGCCCTCGAGAGGGAAAGCGGCCCCGAAGCTGCGGCGGACCAGCCCGCGGGTCGGCCATGCAAGGGCGGCGAGCGCCGCGATGCCGAGCGCGGCGATCAGGGCCGGCAGCACCCACGCCGCATTCATTCCCGTCGGCGCGGGCTCGAACACCAGGAACGGCGATGCGGCGTCGAGGCTCCAGCGCCGGACCTTGCCAGCCTCGACCTCGGCGGCCAGACGCTCGCCGGTGCCCGCGTCGCGCCACACAAAGGGTTCGACTTCGACCCAGTCTCTCGCGCCCGCGCTGAGGCGGTCGAGCGCAGGAACGCTCAATTTGCCGTCGTCGGTCAGGCCGATGCGCGTCTGGCCGAGAAGCCCGAGCAGGCTCATGAAATTCGTGAACGACCCGCGGCTCGCGATATAGTGGCCGGTCATCATCTCGGCATGCGCCTTGGCGGTGTGCGGCGAGACCCGCGTTGTCGGCGCTGGCCCCGGCAGATAGCGGTCCGCGAATTTGTGGAACAGCGCGTTGCGGATCGGGCCTGCGGCGCCGTCCACCCCGGGACTGTTCATCGACAGGAAGACGCCGACATCGGCATCGGGGAACAGCCAGAGATAGGAATGGAACCACGCAGTGTCGCCGCCATGGGCAATCGCGCGGTGACCATTGACCTGCTGCTCGTAGAAGCCGAGCGCCATGCGGTTGAGCGGGCCCACGCCGGGCGCGCGATAGTCATGCATGCGGCGCGCGGTGTCGGGCCGGAGCAGCCCGGCACCGCCGTCCAGATGGGCGATCATGAACTTACCCATGTCGGCGCCAGTCGACGAAAGGGCGCCCGCCGGCGCGGGGATCACGATTTCGAACGGCCGCACCCTTTGCGTGATATCCGGATAGCCCCCCGACATCAGCGGCACGAGCTTCTCCGGAAGCGGCTGCACGAAGGTCGAATGGGCCATGCCGAGCGGCTTGAAGATATGCTTGTCGACATAAGCGGCGAAATCCTCGCCACTGGTGCGCTCGACGATGTAGCCCGCGAGCGCTGTCGCATAGTTCGAATAGGCCGGCGTGGTTCCCGGCGCGGAGACGCGTTCGGGGAGCGCCAGCGGCATCAGCTTGCGCAGCGGCATGGCTGCCGCGGGATCGTTGCTGACCAGATAGCGCAGCGCTTCCTCGAATCCCGCGGTGTGGGTCATGATCTGGCGCATCGTGACCGGCTTGCCCTCGAAGGGCGGAATCCTGAAATCGAGGTAGCGGTTCACGTCCTGGTCGAGGTCGATCCGGCCTGCCTCGACCTGCTGCATCACCGCGGTCCAGGTGAACAGCTTCGACACCGATCCTGGACGGAACAGCGTGCTGTCGGGCCGCACCGGCCTCCGGCGGGCAACGTCGGAAAATCCATAGCCCTTTTCAAGAAGTACCCTGCCCTTGTGGACCACCACAACGACCGCGCCGGGGATCCGGGCCTGCTCGAGCGCATAAGGGAGGAAGCCGTCCATAAAAGCCTCGAGATCAGCGCGATCGAGGGGCGCCGCCCGCACGGGCATCACCGCAGCCGACGCGCGCTCGCCCGCCGCCCCCGCCGGGGCCGGGCTCGGGACCGGGCCTTGCGCGGCGAGAGGTGCCGCGGCGAGCGCGGCAAGCATGATCAGGGTCTTGCGGATCAGACGCATAATCTCCCCCTCTTTCCGGCGCGTCCACTGCCCCTTGCGGCGACCTTCGCGATGCATTATCAACGACAAACAATTTTTGTCAAAAATAGAATATTTTTATTCAATATTTGATATAATGGCCCCGATTGGAAACTTGTCAATGTGGAAAGCAGCGTCTGGTGGAGGAGTCCCGTCGTCCACCATGATGATCCGGTACCCGCACGCGCGACCTCGATCGCACGCGCCTGTTGTCATCGGCTCACCCGATTTAGTCAGAGCGTCGGAGGCGGAGCGCTGGATTTCGCGCTTTCCGCAATCGGGAGATGAAGGGACCCGGCGCCGACGCGGGATGTCATCATCGGTGCGGGCCAGCCCCCGCACCGATGATGACATGATGCCCAATTTGACGAGCTGCCCAATCCTGCCT
Source organism: Sphingopyxis sp. Root1497 (assembly GCF_001427085.1). Lineage (NCBI taxonomy): Bacteria > Pseudomonadati > Pseudomonadota > Alphaproteobacteria > Sphingomonadales > Sphingopyxidaceae > Sphingopyxis > Sphingopyxis sp. Root1497. The sequence continues at coordinate 635,467 of NZ_LMGF01000005.1, read as the reverse complement.
TTTATCCGTGGAGAGACCTATGGCATTGCACCGCACTTTCGCCCCTTCCCTGATGCTTCTGTGCAGCTCGATGCTGCTTTCGGCGCCTGTCGCCGCGAAGAACAGCGGGCCGCAATATGACCTGATCATCCGCGGCGGGACGATCTACGACGGTTCGGGAGCCCGGCCTCGCAAAGGCGATGTCGCTATCACCGGGGATCGCATCGTCGCCGTCGGGACGGTCGAAGGCAAGGCGAAGACCGTCGTGCAGGCACGCGGCATGGCGGTCGCACCGGGATTCATCAACATGCTGAGCTGGGCGACCGAGTCGCTCATTGCTGATCCGCGCAGCGAGAGCGACATAAGGCAGGGTGTAACGCTCGAGGTGATGGGCGAAGGCTCGTCGATGGGTCCGTGGAACGCTGACATGAAGCGCCATGAGGCCGACCGCCAGAGCGACATCCGCTATCCGATCGAGTGGACCAGCCTCGGCGACTATCTTTTCTATCTCGAAAAGCGGGGGACATCCACCAATGTCGCCAGTTTCGTTGGCGCGGCCACGGTGCGGATCCACGAGCTTGGCGAAGAAGATGTCGATCCGAACCCCGAACAGCTCGAGCGCATGAAAGCGCTCGTCCGGCAGGCAATGAACGAGGGCGCGCTGGGCGTCGGCAGCTCGCTCATCTATGCGCCGGGCTCCTACGCCGAAACCGATGAGCTTGTTGCCCTGACGCGCGAGGCAGGCAAATGCGGCGGCATGTATATCAGCCATATGCGTTCGGAAGGCGACCGTCTCGAGGAAGCGGTCGACGAACTCATCGAGATCGCGCGGCGCTCGGGCGCGCCCGCCGAAATCTACCACCTCAAGATGGCCGGCCGAGGCAATTGGGGGAAGCTCGACGCGGTCGTGAAAAAGATCGAGGCGGCGCGCGCCGAAGGGCTCCGCATCACAACCGATATGTACCTCTATACAGCCGGCTCGACCGGACTCGACGCCTCGATGCCGACCTGGGTCCAATCGGGCGGGCTCGAAGCGTGGATCGAGCGGCTGAAGGACCCGGCGATGCGCGCACGTGTCGCGGCGGAAATGCGCAAGCCCGGCAGCGACTGGGAAAATCTCTATCTCGGCGCGGGCGCCGACAAGATGATCCTCAGCGCCTTCAAGAGCGAGAAGCTCAAGCCGCTGACCGGCAAGACGCTCGCCGAGGTTGCGGCCATGCGCGGCAAGTCGCCCGAGGAAACCGCGATGGATCTCGTGATCGAGGACGGGTCGCGGGTCAGCACCGTCTATTTCCTGATGTCGGAGGATAATCTGAGGCAGCAGGTGAAATTGCCGTGGATGAGCTTCGGGTCGGACGCCCCGTCGCAATCCCCCGAAGGCGTGTTTCTGAAATCGGGAGCCCATCCGCGCACCTATGGCAATTTCGCGCGGCTGCTCGGCCGTTATGTGCGCGACGAGAAGCTCATCCCGCTCGAGGAAGCGGTCTACCGTCTCACCACCCTGCCAGCGACCAACCTCGGCATCGCCCAGCGCGGCGCGCTGAAGCCCGGCTATTATGCCGATGTCGTTGTCTTCGACCCGGCCAAGGTTGTCGATCGCTCGACGTTCGAGGATCCGCATCAATATTCCGTCGGGATGCGCGACGTCTATGTGAACGGCGTCGCGGTCCTGAAGGACGGCGAGCATAGCGGTGCGACGCCGGGCCGCGCGGTGCACGGCCCCGGCTGGAACAAATGCCCTTGACCCTGCTTCCGGCCCAGCGGAGGCCATGCGCAAGCGGCACATATCGTCGATCATCTCGCAGATCCGCCGATTGCCGCCCGTCGTAAGTCGATCGACCGGATTCTCCGCCGAGGCGGGCCGAACCATTTGGCCGCCGGGCAAAGAGCATGGATCCTGCGACGCGAATGGCCGCAACGGAAGAGTTTGGCCATTCGCGCCCTCGAGGGTGCGATTGAGCAAGGTTCATGGAGCCTGACGCGAGCTTGTAGAAATGACACTGCGCCTTATGGTCTGGCAGGTCCGCACTTGGCCGTCTCATTGCATGGTCAGGGAGAAGAATGGAACCAGTCCCATGGTCGGTGATCGATTGATAACAAGAGCGTTTCAGGACGGCGACGGCGCCCACGGAGCGAAGCGTCGGCGACAGATCATCATTGCAGCGACCGAGGCTTTTTTCGCCAACGGCTATGGCAGCACGACGATGACGTCGATTGCCAGCAAGGTCGGCGGCTCCAAAACGACACTCTGGAGCTATTTCCCCTCTAAGGAGGCGCTTTTTGCGGCCGTCATCGACGACATTATCGAAACGCGTGGCGAAGCGCTATCCGTCGATCTTCCCGATGACGAGGAGCTCCGCCCGTTCCTCGCCCGATTTGGCGCGGTCTTAATGGCAACGCTTTTGTCGGAACCCATTCTCAATCTTCACCGGCTCGTCATCGGCGAAGCACGCCGTTTTCCGCATCTCGCGGAGCTCTTCTATGAGCGTGGGCCACGCCGCGGAAAGGCGCGCCTTGCAGACTATTTCGCGCGCGCGATGCACCAAGGTCGGCTCCGCCAAGGCGATCCTGCGGTTGCGGCGCAGCAATTCGCAGCGCTCTGCCAGGCGGGAACCTATCAGTTCGCAATCATGAATTTGCCGATACCGGATCGCGAAGCGCAGGTTGCCGCCGACATTGAGTACGCTGTAGAGGCATTTACCAGGGGTTGGGCGCTCGGCTGACGGTGGCGGACAGAAAGATCTATCGGCATGGCGGGAGCATAGACGGCCCCAGTGCCAACGCCATAACATTCAACTGCTATGCTCCGATTTCAGCTGGGACCGAGGCGCGCGGCTGCGATCCTTATTGCCCTTGTCGGCAACGAAGCTGCGCCCGCCCTCGCCCTTCACGATGTCGAAGAGGCCGGTAGCCGCGAACAGCGCGGGAGAATTTTCGACGCCTGGTTTCGCGGATCGATCGGCGCCTTTCGGGCGGCTTGCATAGCGAAAGTCACGGCTGGCACCAAGTCGCTCGAGCAGTGCTTTACCGAGCGGACCTCCTATGCCGGGCTGCGCGCCTGCAACCGCGCCACCCGTGCCGCGACGATTTCATCCGCCTGAACCCCTCGGCTACACGGCGGCTAACGGCCACGAGAATTTCCTCGCCCGCCAGCGCGCCGCCCGATCTTTGACGGCTCGACCGCACCAAGGGCGCCGGCGACCAGCGCGGGGTCTGCATTCTGCCCTTTTTCGTCTTCCAGTTCCGATCGGACAGGCGTCCCTCGCCGATGGTCGCAGGAACGGCGCAGCCGGGTGGCTAAACCGCCGAGCGGCAAAACATCCTTCATCTGATGGCCGACCGGTGACAGGCGGCTTCAATGGTATAATCTGACAAAGCAGACCCCGCCAAAGCCAGGCGTTCCGATCCCCCTTGTTGCCGATGTGATATTTCGGCCAGTCATCGGTTGGCGAACGAGGCAAAGCCACGTTAGGCTGGGGACTCTGACGCGGGAACCAAAAAGCCCTCCGCGGATTCTCCCACCGTGCGGCGGTTCCGGCATATGCCGACGATCGCGCCGCAGACGCGGAGGTGGCGATGCAAACAAGATTTCTGTTGCTGGCGCCGGTGCTCGTATCGATCGCGGGATGCGGCGAAAAGATCGAAGCGCAGGAGAATGTTTCCGAGGCAAGCGAGATAGGGGTGCCTCCCGAGCAAACGGATGCGGCAGAAAAGGCTGACGACGAAGAGGCCGACCTCGAACTCCGCTCGCCGGTCGGTCTCGATTGAGAGATGGGCCCCGTCGGCGAAGGCCGACGGGACGTCATTTCAATTTATCCGTTCAGGCGATCCTTGACAGCCTTGGCCGGACCGAAGGTCAGCTTTTTCGCCGCCTTGATCTGGATCGTTTCGCCGGTTGAAGGGTTGCGGCCTTCGCGCGCGGGCGTTGCCTTGACCTTGAACTTTCCAAATCCGTTGACCGAAACTTCGTCCCCCTTGACGGCGGCATCGGTAATCGCCGCAAAAACAGCGTCCACCGCCTTCTTGGCATCGGCCTTGCTCAGGCCAAGCGATGCTGCAACATTATCCGACAATTCGGCATGGTTCATAGGTATCTCCATTGGTCAGCAGGGACGATCCCGAGCTGGAGCGCCGATATAGCGGCCGTGGGAAATTTCACCATATTCGTAGCGCGGCGGGCGGTGTCTTTAAGCTTCGACAAAACTTTGCCGAAATGGACGCCATGGGACCGGCGGCTTTTGAAGCCGAAAATCGAGGAGCGGACATCGGCGATCGCCGTTCCGCGATCACGTCAACCGACCGATCCCGGGCACGCGACCATTTCGGCTGAACGCTTGGCTCGACAGGAACAGTCGCGGTGAGACCCTCCACCGCATTCACCTCGTCTCAATTTGCCTGAAAATTAAGGTTTGTTTAACCATCTCGCACCACAATCTCCCCGTGCCGCACCCCCATGTGCCCCACACACATGCGGCATCAAGTAGGGCGGCGGTCGCTGGTCCCGGCCGCCGTCCAGCTTCCAGAGTTGCGCTAGGTCCATTTGCTCGCGCACCGCCAGACAAATAAGAAACCGCGCGACGCTTGGCAGGCTTAACCGGCTACCCGCGCCCCGTAATCAAAGGGTTTTCGGGCGGAGGCGCGAATTCATACGGCGGCGCCGCAGCTCCTGGAGACCCGCGCGTCACTTCGTCATAAATGGCGAGGCCGAGCGGACTGTGCGCGATCAACGTCATCGCCAGCTGCGATGCTGTCATAGCGGCGACACCCCACCACCAAGCGGCGTGCACCGATCCCCGGCGTCGGAGATCGGCGACCATGCCGGCGAACGGCAGGACCATCAGGGCCGCAAACACGGCCCATTCGGCAAACGGGATGAGGAGCGGCATCGGCAACAGGCGGCCAAACGCTGGTCCGGTAAGAAAGGCCATGGCGCAAAACAGAAGGCGCCGGTGCCACTCGGTCTGCTTGCGCAACGTGATTGCAGTTGCGACAAGCCCGCCGAAGCAGAGCATCGTAATCGAATTCATGACGAGAAAATAGGCCGGCTTAAAAAAGAAGGGGACGGTCCCCTGACGCGCCATGGTTATGGTGGTGAAGATACCGACGCCGACCATCGTCGTGGCCCAGGCTGCGGCGAGCCAGCCTAACCGACGGTGAAGCAGCATCGATCCGCGCGTCACGAGCGCGCTCTGCGTTACATAAATCACGACCCAGCCGAAGAATATGACGGCATGAAAATGAACGAGCGGCGGAGCCGAGAAGCTTGAGCGCCCCATCGCCAGCTGCATGGAAAATCCCGCGACTATGATGGCTGCCATGACGAGCGCCATGGAGAGGAAGAACCGGTCGTCTCGCCCGTAGCCGGGCCGCGGATGTGCAACGGTCGCCAATTGAGCCTCCGAGCGAGGGAAATCAGGCTTGCACTTTGCCGCGCCGAGCAATTGCTGTCACGTCGATTTCACACCTGCCGCAGAGTACGGCCGGTACAGGATCACCGGTCGGCTTCCAGTACATCTTGCTGAGTAAGATTGGTCGACCAAGGATTGGCGGCTTCTAGCCGTGGATTTAAGATAGCGGAAATTATCGAAGGGGTTCTCGGTGACGAAGTGGATCGTCCAAAAGCCGCCTGCAGCGTCGCGAGTATCCGCCTCCCTCTAGCTTGGACAAGTGTAGCGATACCACTTGCGTGCGACGCCGGGCAGCCAGCGGAAGCTGGCTGGATCGTTTATCTGTTTGGAAACGCTGACCGAGCCGTTCGTGTCGACTTCGCTGACGCGGTTGGCACCCTCCAGCCATCTACGGACCGTGCTGCGCGAAGCGATGGCGCCGACAAGCGTCTCATTGGTTTGCGACAATCGATCCGCGCCGAGCCTGATACGCATCGTGAAACCGTCGCCCTTACGAAGCGTGCCTGTGTGTGTGACCTCGGCGCCTTGCTCGCTCCAGCACGATCGGGAGACACCATGCTCGGTTGCGAACTCATAGCCCACGCCTATGGCCATGATCGATTGCTGAAGGGTCGGCGCCACGACGGACGTCCGCAGCACCGCTTCAATCGGCGCGCCCGGTCGGATGACGGCGATGACATAGGTTTCGGCGTAGGAGGGTATGAAGTCGAATGACCGTCCAGCGCTCGCGCTCCGCACCATCAAAAGCGTTCCAGCGGCGTCATAGACTTCGATGATGACTTTCCCGGCGAGACTGACGTCGATGCTTCGCGTTTCCCCGGGCACGCCGGCGAAATAGAAATAGCGCACTGCATTGCGCTCACCAGCCGCAAGCGTGAGCGGCTGGCCAACCGGCAAAGGCTGTGCGCTTTCGATCTGCGCCATCGCGGGACCGCCGATCATTGCGATCGCGATTGCCAGTACGAAGAGCTTCAGATGATGTTTCATTGCGCGCGCCCCCGCTTGCGCATGGCGTCTAGAAACGCCGTGAGCGCCGCCTCCGATTCCGCCCTCGCCTTGGCGCTGGCGGCGATGTTGCGGGCTAGCTCCGCGGCCGCCTGACGCTGTTGTTGCTGCTGCGCCTCGCTCCACTCCGGAGCCGCGGGTGCTGGCGGTGAGGAGACGGTAAGTTGGCTACCCGAAGCTGCGGCTGGACCAGAAGATGCGCCAGGCGCGGGCCATGCTCCCCGCCAGTTGGTCCGAATGACTTGTCCGACGCTCATCGAATAGCGCCTGTTGCCTTCTTCGGCATCGCTCAACCGTTTGGAGGAATGGCAGTCGGGCTCGCGAACGATTGTCTCGAACTGTGCAACATAGCCCTGAAAGGCGCGGCCAAACTGGCGCGTCAGCACTTCCTGATGGACATTCGATCCGTCGCCGATGTCGACGACCGCTGAAAGATATGTGTCGTAAGACCCGTCCTTCTGTATCGTGCACCAGCCATATTCCGCGCTGGCAGGGGTCATGACGGCGATCGACAGCAACATCCCCCAAAAAAACCGATGCATCCAAGCCCCCTCGTTTGCATTGTGAGAATCTATCCCGAATATCCGCAGACATTGGCGAGCCGTTCCTGCCAAATCAAGGCTCGCGGAGAAGCCTCTCAAGACAGGCGAAAATGCCGCTCCGCATTACGGTGAAAAATGCTGGCGCGCTGATCGGCTGTCAGGTCGGCGCCTTCGATGAAGGTCACCGCATCGCGCGAACTTTCATAGGGATAGTCGATCGCCCACATGATATTCTCGATGCCGGCAACCTTGATGACGAGATCCAGCACATCAGGAGACTCGAAGCCGCTCGTCGTCACTGCGAAGTTGCGCCGGAAATAATCGCTGGGTGCCAGCGACAGGGGCTTCATCCGGCCATCCTTGGCGCGGCGCGCCGCCATATGGTCGAGGCGCCACATCCAGAACGGCAGTGCTTCCCCCATATGCCCAAGGACGATGCGCAGCCGCGGATAACGATCGAAGACCCCGCCGAGGATCATCCGTACCGCATGCGTCCCCGCTTCGACACCGAAGCCCCAGATCGATCCCCCCATGCTGTAGTCCCGAAACGGGGCGGCCATGCCGTTCGAGGGTGCGCGTGGGTGAAGATAGATCGGACGATCGAGCGCCTGCGCCGCCTCAAGGATCGGGGCAAAGCGCGGATCGTCCAGATAAAGATCGTGGGTGTGTGAATTGACGATAAAGCCCTTCAGGCCCAGCGCATTCACTGCGCGCTCCATTTCCCGCGTCGCTCTAACCGGATCGTGCGGTGCAAAGCAGGCAAGGCCGGCAAAGCGGGTCGGGTGCCGCGCGATGGCGGCGGCGAGATAGTCATTGATTGTCGCTGCAAGCTCGCTCGCCCGGCCTGGCTCGAAGATCTGCACGCCTGGTATCGTCACCGATAGAAGCTGCATGTCGACGCCGGCCTCGTCCATGTCGCGGATGCGCTCGGCGTCCACATCGAGCAGCTGGCGGCGAAACCGGTCCTGGTTCGATCCGGGACGCGGATTGTCGAAAATCGAGAGGATACCGGTGGGAATATTCAGGCTGGAGTTGGGCTCTGACCGGGCAATCTCCAGCCATGCCTTTGCGAGCTCGGGCGTGGCAAATGCTTCCTCGGTCGCGATCTTGCGCAGTGGCGCCGTGGCCAGTTCAGCCGATGCTGACCGGCTTGCCACCGAGGCCCCTAGAATAGCCGTTGTTGCACCCAGAAATTTTCGACGACTGGTGGTCATGGGCGTACCTCCGCGGAGGGCAAAGCAATATGGGGCAGAAGGCCGCACGCAATGAAACTGGGAATTTTCATGGAAGCTCTCCAATGGGCAAGATTTTGCGACCCCCATGGATTGCCAAGATATTGCGCAGCTTTACCTGAGGCGGCAAGCCGAAATTCTGTTTGCACGTGGCGCGTGAGGTTTGGCCGTGTGTGGACGGCCCTCCGTTGGCAAGCGGTTTCTAGAACGATGCAGTTTGCCGGTTGGTGCAGCCATGTGTCCGGCCTGTGATGCGGCCTTGTCATGCGCCGCTGGCCATGATGCCTTTCGCGCGGATCGGGTCCCGACCAATTGGACGCACTCGAGGTGCACCGGCCAAAATGGGTTTTCCTGATCCGGCGGTTTCAACCGGCTTTGTGCATCAGCTCCTGTCTGCCCTTCCCAACCTCGGCGACGCCATGATCGGCGCCTGATCTCCTATGCGTGCGCGACCTGCGGTTCGCGGTAGTGCTCTCCGCTCGTCATCAGCGCCCAGACCATGCGGGCGGTTTTGTTAGCTAGCGCCACAGCTGCAACTTTCTTCGCGCGACGCTTCATCAGTTCGATGAGCCACGGCCGTTTGGTACCGTGCCGCTCGGCATGGCGGATGACGGCCATCGAACCGACGACGAGCATCTGACGCAGATACTGGTTGCCCGCACGCGATATGCCGCCGAGCCGCTCCTTCCCTCCGCTGGAGTTCTGCCGCGGGACCAAGCCTATCCACGCGGCGAGGTCGCGGCCTGTCTTGAACAGACGCGGATCGGCGACGCTGGCAACAAAGGCGCTGGCAAGCAGCGGGCCGATGCCGGGAATCTCCATCAACCGCCGCCCGACTTCTGTGTCGCGCGCACTCGCACGGATGCGCCGGTCGTTCTCGAGGATCTGTTCCTTCACGATGGCGAGCTGCGCCCCGAGCGTCTCCAGGCAGAGCCGGGCATCGGGTGGAATCCTCTCGTCATCTTTGTCGGCGACTATCGCCAGCAGGCGCTCGAGCCCAATGCGCCCCACCGGCGCCACGATCCCAAACTCCGACATATGGGCCCGCGTCGCGTTCGACAGCTGAGTGCGCTGGCGGTTGAGCATCAGTCGGACCCGGTGAAGCATCATCACGCTCTGCTGCTCCGGAGTCTTCACCGTCACGAACCGCATCGTCGGCCGCATCACCGCCTCGCAGATCGCCTCGGCATCGGCAGCGTCATTCTTGCCGCGCTTCACATAGGGCTTCACATATTGCGCCGGCATCAACCGAACATCATGCTCCAGCGCGATCAACTCCCGGGCCCAATGATGCGATGTACTGCAGGCCTCGATGCCGACCAGACATCGCGGTAGCTTCGCGAAGAACGGAATTACCCGCGCCCGGCTCAGGCGCTTGCGCACCAGAACCTCGCCTGCGGCATCAACACCGTTGACCTGAAACACCGACTTCGCGATATCCAACCCGACTGTTGCAATCTTCTCCATCGTAGCTCTCCTTCCAGCTCATCCTGCGGATCATACCGCGGGGAGTTGGAGAGCCGTCCACGTCATCAATTGGGGTCAGGCGGCTTTCAACTCCGATTCCGGATAAGCGGACATTCTGTAGCGGTACGACAATGCCGTGGCCCCTCGTTTCCTGGCGCGACCTGATCGGTACACTGCGCTAGATCAATCTCGGACCTTTCTTCCGATCCCTTTCGCCAACATCCGGTCGAACCGGCATTTTTATTTGCGTGGGATGTCACAGCGGAGGGATCCCGCTCGTCAGACATGGTGACGCCGATTTTGGCTTAGGAAGAAAGGAAGATCAGATGAACCGGTTGAATTGGTCCGAAGTTGCTCCCGCCGGAGCGAAGGCGCTGTACGGTGTGCACCATTATGTCACCAACAGCACAGCCCTCCCTGAGGAACTGATCCACCTCATCTTCCTCCGGGTCTCCCAGATCAACGGATGCGCGCACTGCATCGATCTGCATACCCGGGACCTGCTCAAGACCATGTCGATCGACAAGGTCGCGCTCCTTCCGGTGTGGCATGAAGTCCCGCATCTCTTCCCCGACCAGTATCGCGCAGCACTGGCTTGGGCAGAGGAAGTCACGCGCGTCAGCGAGACCCATGCTTCCGACGAGGCCTATGCAGCGGCCGCCGAAGCCTTCGAACCGAAAGACCTCGTGGACCTGACGATCGCGATTGCGGCGATGAACGCCTTCAACAGGCTCGGCGCACCATTCCGCCTTCCGGTTGCGGCCAAGCCCTGAGGTGTCAGCGCTGCTCTTTTTGGCGTCGCGGTACAATATCAGGTCTACCAGCGAGGCTAATTGCGCCGCGCGACCCAGGAGGGCTCTCCTTTCAGGAAACACGGCTCTTCATCTTACGCCCGTCCGATTTTGATCGGGCGGGCGTTCTTTTTCGGGAAATCGTCGCTTATGGCCGGTTGCGGTCCTGCTGCTTTTTTGCAGCGAGGTCTAAAAAGCCGACTTCGTCTGCCAGGCTCTACCAGATAGCAGGAATCCAACGTCCGCTTTCGAGCACTGGTCGGCCATCGCCGCTATGTCCGACATCGGGCGCTTTGCGGCCGTTTACGAGAATACGACACTGTTCGCCAGTGAACGCAGACGGCGGTAGCGTCGCACTTTGGAGGTGATTTGAAAGTAGCGCTGCACAAAGGAGGCGTGGCGGCGCGGCGCAACGAACGAGTATGAGAGATGGGGTGCGGCAGTTTCATCTCATCCATCACCGCTCGGTGGTCGGCCAGCGGCGGCAGGTGAGCTACCGCAAATTCTTGATCAGCTGCCCCAAATCCCTGAGTGCGACCCCCATTTTAAGGACCGCGAACGGCCGCTTTCATTTGACATGAAACGCCGGCCTATTTAGTTTCAAATGAAACTAGTATCTTTGGGGAGGGATTGGAATCGACCGGCGGAGCTCAATCTCGAGCAGGTCCGGAAAACTCGGTTTCAGAGCTAGCTATCTTCAACATTCTCCGTCCGGAAGGTATCCGATTATATGAAACTCGCCTCACTCAGGTCCGGCCGTGATGGCCGCCTCGTCGTCGTATCGCGTGACCTCCGCTTTTACGCCGACGCGTCGCATATCGCGCCGATTATGCAGGCGGCGCTGGACGACTGGGAGGCGGTTCGGAGCGATCTTGAAGCACTGGCCGAAGGCCTCGACAATAGCACAGCGGAACGCCACCGTTTCGACGCGGGCGAGGCCGACGCCCCCCTGCCCCGCTCCTTCCAGTGGGCCGACGGTTCGGCCTATGTGAACCATGTCGAGCTGGTCCGTAAGGCGCGCGGCGCGGAAATGCCCCAGAGCTTCTGGACCGACCCGCTGATGTATCAGGGCGGGTCGGACAGGTTCCTCGCGCCGCATGACAGCATTCCGCTCGCCGATCCGTCCTGGGGATGCGACATGGAAGCCGAGATCATCGTCGTGACCGGCGACGTGCCGCAGGGCGCCAGCCGCGAGGATGCGCTCGCGGCGATCAGGCTGGTCGGCCTCGTCAACGACGTGTCGCTCCGCAACCTGATCCCGGCCGAATTGGCGAAAGGATTTGGTTTCGTCCAGTCGAAGCCCGCCTCGGCGCTATCCCCGGTGCTCGTCACCCCCGAGGAGCTGGGCGACCGGTGGCGCGACGGCAAGCTGCACGGCACGCTGAGCGTCGACCTCAACGGCGAACCCTTCGGGCGCGCGCGCGCTGATGTCGACATGACGTTCGATTTCGGCACGCTGATCGCGCATCTTGCCAAGACCCGCAGCCTCGGCGCGGGATCGGTCATCGGATCGGGCACAGTGTCCAACCGCGACGCCGACGGCGGGCCTGGACGCCCGGTGCGTGACGGCGGGCTCGGTTACAGCTGCATCGCCGAAATCCGCACCGTCGAGACGATTGTCGACGGCGCTCCGAAAACGCCTTTCCTGGTGCAGGGCGACGCGGTGCGGATCTGGATGGAGGACGATCGTGGCCAGTCGATCTTCGGCGCCATCGATCAGACTGTCGCCTGACAGCGAGCGCCGGGCGCGGCCCCGGTCTCGCGACGCCCGCCGTTCAGGTGATGCGGTCGATGAGCCGCGCCAGATCGACATCGCGGCGGGTCACGCCCCCCGCGTCGTGGGTGGTGAGCCAGATTTCCAGACGATCATAGACATTCGTCCACTCGGGATGATGGTCCGCCTTCTCCGCCTGAATCGCGATCTGGGTCATGGCACCGAAAGCTGCTCCAAAATCCGGGAAGGAGAAACGGCGGTAGAAGGCACGGCGCGGTGGATCATAGCTCCAGCCGGACAAGGTGCGCAGCGCGGTTTCGCGCTCGATCGTCGAAAGCGGTGACATAAAATATCCTTCAGGCGGGATGGGTCACCGGTACCAGCGCGCCGTTGATCGCGCGCGCGGCATCGGTGGTCAGAAAATGGATTGCATCGGCGATGGCGGCCGGCGAGGTCCAACGAGACGGATCGGCGTCGGGCATGTCGGCACGGTTGCGCGGCGTATCGATGATAAGCGGCAGCACGGCATTGACCCGAATCCCGGCGCCTGTCTCTTCCGCAAGCGCCTCGGTCAAGCGCGCGACGCCGGACTTCGAAGCCGCGTAGGCGCCGAAGCCCGCGGCCGCACGCTGCGCCGCCTGAGCGCCGATGAACACGATCGACCCCCGCGCCATGTGCGGCAGAAGCGCCCGGACGCAGGACACGGCCGTTCCGACATTCGCCTCGAACATCGTCCGCCAGCTTGCAACCGTGCCATCTTCGACCCGCTCCCAAGCGAAAGCCCCGATGAGATGGACATAGGCATCGACGCCGCCGAGGAGGCTCACCGCACGCCCGACGGCCGCGTCCGCCTGTCTCTCGTCGGCAAGATCACCGGCAGGGATCAACGCCTCGTCTGCGCGGCCCTCCACCGGTCTGCGGCTGAGCGCCGCCACTTGGTCACCCGCCCCGCGATAGCGGTCGAGCACAGCCTGTCCGAGCGCTCCATCGGCGCCCGCGATAATCACGCGCATATATGTCCTCTATCGGCCGGATCACGCGGGCAGCAATGTTCCGCCCGGCGTCACGGCCGCGGCGGTGTCGCCCAGACAGGAGGCGATCGCCGCCGCGAAGCGCCCAACATTGTCCGCATTGAGACCCGCGATATTGATGCGGCCCGACGCGGGCATGTAGATCGCATGCTCCGCGCGCAATTCCTCGACCGCTGCACCGTCTATCGGCAGGAGCGCGAACAGTCCCTGTTGCCGCGCGATCGGCGCGAGCGCCGGATGGACCGCGGCCAGGAGCGATCGGAGACCGTTGATCCGGGCGCACATTTCTTCAAGTTCGGCGCGCCACTCGGCGGCCAGTTCGGGATCTTCGAGAATGGTGCGGACGATCGCCGCGCCGTGATCGGGCGGCATCGACCACAGGCTGCGCGCCAGCACGAGCATCGTCTCGCGCACCGGCACCGCCGTTTGGGGCATGGCGGACTGAACCCACAGCGCGCCGACCCGGTCGCGGTAGAGCGCGAAATTCTTGTCGCAGCTGTAGGCGACAAGCGCTTCGGGAACGGCGGAGAGGAGCCGGCGGACGCCCGCGGCGTCGGCATCAAGACCTTGGCCGAGCCCCTGATAGGCAAGATCGACGAAGGGCGTGAGGCCTCGCGCGACCGCCATATCGGCAAGGCGCCGCCATTGCGCCGGCGACAAGGCGGTGCCCGTCGGATTGTGACAGCATCCATGGAGCAGGACGACATCGCCCGGAGCGGCTGCCGCGAGGCTCCCGAAGAACGCCGCCTCGTCGATCCCGGCGGCCGACGCGTCGAAATAGGCGTGGCGGCGCACGGTCAGTCCGGCTTCGCGGAAGATCGGCTCGTGATTGGGCCAGGTCGGGGTTCCGACCCAGACAGCCCCTGCCCGGGCGCGCGCGAGCAACTCGGCCCCGAGCCGAAGCGCCCCCGTCCCTCCCGGCGTTTGCACACCGGTGATGCGGTCGCTGGCGGCAAGGTCGGGACCGAGCGCGATCTCGGCGAGGAGATCGGTGTAGCGCTGGTCCCCCTCGGCACCGAGATAGGATTTGCTCTGCTGCTCGGCGAGCAGGCGCGCCTCGGCCCGTTTGACCGCGCGCATGACGGGGGTCGCCCCCGACGCGTCGCGATACACACCCACCCCGACGTCGATCTTGTCGGGCCGCGGATCGGCCCGATGCAAACCTATCACAGCGAGCAGCGCATCGGCTGGCTGGCGTTCGAGGGCAGTAAGAAGCGATGCGCCGCTCATGCTGCCTTCGCCCTTGCATAGGCCTGGGTCCCGCGCGTGAAGACATGATCGCCGGGCAGGATCGTTTCGATCTCGATATCCGCCTGCCCTTCTAGCTCGGCGTAAAGCGGACCGAAGTCGGTGTTGAGCGTCTGGTCGAGCAGGTCCTCGAAGCTGTCGATCACGAAATAATTCTGCTGAAAGTCGTCGATCCGGTACTTGGTGCGCATCAGGCGTCGCAGGTCAAAGCCGATGCGGTTCGGCGACGGGTCGTCGAGCGCGAAGAGGGACTCGGTATAGGAGGAGACGATACCTGCCCCGTAGAGTTTCAGCTCGTCGCCGGAACGGACCAGTCCGAATTCGACCGTGTACCAGTAGAGACGTGCAAGCTTTTCGATGACGCCCGCCTGTGCGGCGCGCTGCCCGCCTTCGCCATAGGCCTGCATATAGTCTGCGAACACGGGATGCGCGAGCAGCGGCACATGACCGAAGACGTCATGGAACACATCGGGTTCCTGAAGATAGTCGAGCTGGTCGCGGCGGCGGATGAAATTACCGGACACAAAGCGCCGATTGGCAAGATGATCGAAAAAGATATCGTCGGGCACGAGGCCGGGAACCGCCACGACCTGCCATCCCGTGGCTTTCATCAGCCGCTCCGACAACTCTTCGAAATCGGGAATACCGGGCTTGGACAATCTGAGCACATCGAGGCCAGCGATGAACTCTGGGGTCACGCGGCCCGGCAGCAGCGCGGCCTGACGCTCGAAGAGTATGTCCCAGGTTGCATGGTCTTCCGCCGTGTAGGCAGCCCAATTCTGCGGAATGGTCCAATCGGATGCGGCGCCTTCGGGGCGTATGAGACTATGCTGTGCCATGGCCGGCATAATGCCCGAGTGCCTCGGCAATTGCTTTTCAAAATTGCGGCGATTAGAGCGATATACGATACAGAATTTCAACGATCACGATAAATTTGACACGGGATTATATCTTGGACGCGGTGGACCGCAGAATCCTTGCAGCGTTGCAGCGCGATGCGTCGCTCACCCATGCCGATCTTGGCGAGCGCGTCGGGGCCTCGAGCGCCTCGTGCTGGCGCCGCGTGCGCGCGCTGGAGGAGGCGGGCGTCCTGACCGGACATGTCCGGCTGGTCGACCCCGCCAGCATCGGGCGCGGGGTCAATGTGCTTTGCAACATCAGGGTAAGGAGCCACAGCCTCGAGGACCGCCAGAGCTTTGAGGCCTTTGTGCAATCCTGCCCAGAGATCGTCGAATGTTTCTCGATGTCGGGCGAGTGGGACTATCTGCTTCGCGTCGTCGTCGCGGATGTGGCCGATTATAACCAATTTCTGATGGACACGGTACTAGCGCACCCCTCGGTCGCCGGAGGGTCCTCGCATTTCGCTTTGGCGACGACCAAATATACCACCGCACTGCCGGTCTGATCCGGCATCTCCTCGGCCGCAGCAGCCGACGATATCGGCTTGCCAGGAGACAAGAGCGGCCGCGCGTCAGCCGCGTCAGTTGGCCGCGGCCATGTCGAAGGGACGGCGAAGGCTGCCGGGCGGTCGGAGGCGCGGGGTCTGGCCTTTTGTGCAGCCCCCCGTTTTTCACTGCCGTGAGGCAGGACGCATATCGGGCGCCAGCTGCTTTTCGAGCGCCCGCGCTGCCCTGTACAAGGTCGGCTCGTCATAATGGCGCCCGATCATCATTAAACCGATGGGGAGCGCGCCGCTAAAGCCGCACGGCACGCTCAGGGCAGGATGTCCGGTTGCATCGAAAACGCCCGTATTGGTCAGCGGCTCGCTTGCCAGTCTGACAGTGGTAGCCGCGTCCGCATCTGCCGGCGGCAAAGGCGGTGCCGTCATCGGTGTGGTGGGCATCACCAGCACGTCATAGACCGACAACATCTCGTCATAGGCGGCCGCGACCTTGCGCAACAGATTCTGCGCCCTGGCGTAATAGCGACCGTTATATTTCTCGTTCATGTGCAAAGCCGTGAGCGCGACCGCCGTCACATTCACGGGCCAGTCGTTCGCGGACTCGCGCCACCGTGCGAGATGGTCGAGCAGATCGACCGGATAGAAGCCCCGCTGCAAGGTACTCAGTCCGTGGGTCTGGAAAAGCGTCCTGATCGCGCCTTCGGCGGTAATGGGCACCCAGACAAGCGCTCCGGCCGCGTGTATCGGGATCGAAACATCCTCAACCGCGGCGCCAAGCTTGCCGAGGATCGCCGCAGCAGCGCGTACGGACTCATCGACAACGGGGTCGGAAATCGTGAGGCCGAAGCCTTCCTGGACGATCCCGATCCGCAGTCCCGCGACACCCACTTCGATGTCGGACAGATAATCGCCGGTGCGAGGCGCATTCTGCCGCGGATCGAGCCCGTCGGGGCCCGCGAGGGCTTGCAGCAACAAGGCGTTGTCGGTCACCGATCGGGTCATGGGACCCGCATGGTCCAGCGTCGGGTCGATGCCGATGATCCCGGTATAGGGCACAAGCCCGTGCGTGGGCTTCATACCGACAATCCCGCAAAAGCTTGCAGGAACACGGATAGAGCCGCCTTGGTCGGTACCGATTGCCATGTCGACGGCGCCGCTTGCGACGAGAACCGCGCAGCCCGAAGAGGATCCGCCCGCCATATGGGCCGGATCGTGCGGGTTGCGCACGGGTCCGGACGCGCTGGTGTGGCTGCCACCGGACGCACACATATACTCGCAAACCGCCTTGCCGGTGATGGTCGCGCCATGCGCGAGCACACGCGTCGCCACGGTTGCGTCACTCTCCGGTAGATATTCAAGCGCCGCCGCGGCCCCGTTCAGCACCGGCGCGCCAACAAAGCAGATATTGTCTTTCAAGGCGACACTGCGTCCGCCCAGCAGGCCGCTGCCGGCGCCTTCGGCGCGGATCCGAAAGGACCAGCCGTTGTGCGGATTCTGCTCGGCGGGCGGAACGCTCGCCGGCCCCCGCGGATATTGCGGCGACAGGATTTCGTCATCGAATGTGTCGAGTGCCCGGTACAGATCCATAGTCGGCTCGATGAGACCGCGTAGTTCTTCGATCTCCGTCTCGCTCAACTCAAGGCCAATCGCCGCCGCATAGCCGCGCAAGTCGATCGTCGTCGGGCTCAGGACCGCCATTGACACTCTCCCTCCCTGGGCCCTCCGCCAGCCAGTGTGCACGCAGGCACTCGCCGGACGTCCGCACCTGTTTCGCGCCTGCCTCGGGCGATTTCGAGGGCCGATCTATCAGCCCACTTGGCATAAGTAAATAATGTTCATATAAGCATCTCATCATGTTTTGGGGGAGTGAGAAAATGGCGCCCGTCAGCCCCGGTTCGAACCTGGCGATGTTTTCGGTTTTGCAGGCGAGTGGGGATTTCGAGATATTTCTCGACCGCCTGCCGATGCCGACGCCCGCAGACACGGAGGTGCTGGTCAAGATACTCGCCGCGCCGGTCAATCCGTCCGATACGCTTCTGATGTTCGAGAGCGCGGACCCCGGCAAAGCCGAAGCCTTTGTGCGAGGCGACCTCCCGGCTCTCAGAGCGAAGGTCGCGGCGGAAGCTCTTCCGTCACTGGAGGGGCGGATCGGCGATGCGCTGCCGGTCGGCAATGAAGCAAGCGGCAGGGTTATAGAGGCGGGCAGCGCCCCCGAGGCGCAGGCGCTTCTCGGGAAGAAGGTCGCCGTCGTCGGGGGTGCGATGTACGCCGGGTATCGCTGCTTGCCCGCCGGGGCGTGCCTGGCGTTGCCGGATGATGTGGACGTGCGGGACGGTGCCTCAAGTTTCGTGAATCCGATGACGGCAATGGGCTTTCTCGAAACCGCGCGGCGCGAAGGTCATCGTGCCATCGTTCATACAGCGGCGGCGTCGAACCTTGGCCTGATGCTGAACCGTTTGTGCGTTGCCGACGGCATTCCCCTGGTAAATATCGTGCGAAGCAAGGAACAGGCGGACCTGCTGCGCCGCGAAGGCGCGACATACGCCCTCAATTCGAGCGATCCCGATTTCGGCGACCAGCTTGCGGATGCGATCGCAGAGACCGGTTCGACGATCATATTCGACGCCATCGCCGGCGGGTCGCTGGGGGGGCGGGTTCTTTCCGCAATGGAATTGAATGCCTCGCGCAAGATGGCCGAATACAGCCGCTACGGATCGGAAACGCTGAAGCAGCTCTACATCTATGGCAGGCTGGACACCTCCCCCATCCAGCTGACGCACGATTACGGCTTTCGCTGGTCGGTTGCCGGCTGGTTGCTTACTCATTTCCTCGCCAGCGCCACTGGCGACCTGGTCGCGAAGATGCGTGCTCGGGTCGCATCCGAACTGACCACGACCTTCGCCAGCGGCTACAGCCATGAGATTACCCTCGAGCAAGCGCTCGATCCGGACGTGGTTGCGGCGTATGTCGCGAGGCGCACCGGTGAAAAATATCTCATCACGCCCCACCCGGCCGAACTCGGCGGGCGGGCGTGATTGCCGGATCGATAGCGTGACGGTCGTGCTGCACCATACGCTGCCGTCGCCCTTTGCCGAGCTTGGCCGCATAGCGCTCGGCTTCAAGGATATGCGATATCGATCGGTGCTGATCCCGAACGTGCTGCCCAAGGCCGATCTCGTCGCGCTGACCGGCGGCTATGCTCGAACGCCGGTGCTCCAGATCGGAGCCGACATCTATTGCGACACGGCGGCAATCCTCGATGCGCTTGAACGGCTCGAGCCGCAGCCAAGCTTCTATCCCCTGCCCCTCGGCAGCGCGCATCGCATGATCGCAAGCTGGGCTGGCGCGGCGCAGTTCATTGCGCATATCGGAGTTACTTTCGGCAATCTCCCCGCGAACGCTTTGCCGGAGGCGTTCATCGATGATCGAAAAGCGCGCTTCGGCCTCGATATTCCGCAGTTCAGGAGCACAGTACCGCATCAATCGTCGCAGGTGATGGCGACCGCAACCTGGATCGATCAGCTGCTGTCCGATGGCCGCGAGTTTATCGGCGGCGATGCTGCAGGCCATGGAGACCTCGCGCTCTACATCAATCTCTGGTTTATCCTCGGGCGGGTGCCGAATTCCTCCACGGCCGGGGCGATAAAAGCGCTGCCGTATCTGACCCGTTGGTACGGGCGCATTGCGGCAGTCGGGCATGGGCATCCGGAGGAGGCCAGCGCGGACGAGGCTTTGGCGATCGCCGATGCGGCCGTTCCCGATCTCACTGAAGATGTTGCGCCTGGCAATGAATTTTCCGCCGGCCAAAAGGTGCGCATCCGCACGGCCGATACATCGCTCGACGATCCGGTCGAAGGCGCCTTGCTGCGCCTGACGTCGTCGAGGATTTCGGTGTCAAGAGAGACGCCGACAGGTGGCAGGGTCGCTGTCAATTTCCCGCGGCTGGGCCAGCATATTTCGGCGGCCTAGTGCGGCATCAGGACCGCGTCGCCCCCGGCGACCAGGACTTCGCCGCCTTCATTCAGCGCGAAGATCTCGGCCTCGACGAAAAGCTGTCGCCGTCCAGCCTTTACGACATGGGCCCGTGCGATGAACCTCTCTCCGCTCGCCGGCCGGTAACAGCGCACCGAATATTGCACGACGACAATCCTGCCGGCGAGCGTAGCCGCGGCAAACCCGCATGACACGTCGATCAAGGCGCCCAGCGCGCCGGCGTGCAACAGGCCTGCATATTGCAGAAGTTCGGGTCTGGCCTTCACCCCGATCTCCGCACGGCCATCTGCCGCATGAAGCACCTCAAACCCCGCGAAGCCGTTGAAGCCCGACGCCGCGTTGACCTCCATGATAGTCGCAAGACTTGCCGCGTCACTCATGGGCCGGGCTCAGGAGACCGAGCTCGCAGCCAGGCTCAGAATATGGCCGTCCGCAGGGTCCGCCTTGCCGGTCAACATGTGGCGATAGATCGCAAGCACCGCGTCCGGCCCGTCGTGGCGGACAACACGAAGCCATTTTTCGGCCATGGCGACATCCTCGGCCCATGCTGCGGCAAATCGCCGTTCCACTTCCCCCGGCCCCCAGTCCGCGCTCCGCTTTTCGCTCTGGGCCGGGGCGAAGAAGAAACTGGGTTGGACTCCCTCGAACCCCGCGCCCGAACTGGAACCCCCGGCCCGATGCGTGCCGCCGACCGCGATGCTCTGTTTCAACTTCGTGTTGAGATGCCGATGGATCCTCGCCACCAGGGCGGGATCGCCGGCCATATCGACCAGCACCGCCGGCTCGAGATCGAGGGCGCCTGCTTGCCCATAAGTCAAAAGCTGGTCGTAGGCACCCGAAGAAGCGGCAAAGGCCAGGTTGGCAGGCGAAGTGAGCCCCACGACCTTGAGCGATGCGCGCGCCTTGGCTCGCAGCGCTACCGCCAGCGCAGTCTTGGAAGATGCACTTGAGAGGATGAGCTGGCTGCCCCCCCAAGCTTCCTTCTCGTCGATATAATCCTCGAGCAGAAAGCCGGTCATGAACAGCGGTTGCAGCAGCGCCTGCAGCGGCTCCTGGTTGTCGCCGCCGGCGCTCATGCGGCATTGGCTGTAGTAGTTGTAGAACAGCGAGAAGTGCGTTCGGTGGGGACTGGCGTCGACAAATCCCTCGGTGCCGATTTGCTTCGGCTCGGCGACAAAATGCGTTGCGATCGGCACATAGCCGTAGAAGCGCCGTCCCACCGGAAGATCGGGCAGCGTCGAGGCCGCGACGCGCATGAAGCCCCAAGCCGGGATGCGGCCGCGTGTGCCCAAAGTCGCTGGAAAGAAGTCCCAGTAGCCGAACGTTTCTCCGACATCGGCATAGGTGATCGTATTGGCGGTAAGCGCCAACTGCTCGACCGCCATCAGGACCTGACCCGGTGCCAGATCGGGCGCTTCCTCGGAAACAATCACGGCCTCGTCCAGCGCGGACCGGCTAACTTCTAGCGCTAGCATGCGCATATCATTTCTCCCGCCGCTCAGGCCCCGTTCCAATATCGACATTTGCACTTGTATCGCACACCCCGGGGACTTGAATGGTCGGCGACATGAATTCCGGTTACCGCCTGCCCCAACAGAAATTACATTCAGGAGGTGCAGGAACGGCGGCGTCTATCCTCCGAAGGACGCATTTATAAACGAGACGACGGTTCGCATTGCTGCGGCAGCGTCTTCCAGTTCGCCATGATACATTTGCCAGCCATGGAACATCTCGGGCCACACTTCGAGCGTGACACGAACGCCATGCTCGGCAAGACGCTCGGACAGCTGGAAGCCATCTGACAAAAGCTGCTCGGCTTCGCCGACCTGGATCATGATGGGCGGAAGGCCCGACAGATCTCCAAAGACGGGTGAAGCGTTCGGATGTTCGGCCGGCGCCCCGGCAAGAAACACCCGCGCCATGGTTTGAAGCGCGTCGGGCACGCCGGCATGAATCAGGTCCCGATCCGCGCGGGTCTGCATCGAGGAGCCGCTGTGCGTGAGATTTGCCCAAGGCGATAGTGCAACTCCCGCCAATGGCAGAGGGAGACCCATCGATTTGGCAATCGACATGACGGACACCGTCAGCGCACCGCCCGCGGAGTCACCCATGAAGATGATCTGGTCGGAGGCGACCCCGCGTTCGAGCAGCCAGCGATAGGCGGTAACGCAATCGTCGATTGGCTGGGGAAAGGGATGTTCGGGCGCCAGGCGGTAATGCGGCACGAAGACGGCCATATTCGTGACCGTCGCGATAAAGGATACGAAGCCTTTATATCCTTCAGGATCGCCGACGATGTAAGCGCCGCCATGAAAATATAAAAGCGCGCGGCCCTCGATCGGGTTCGGCGGGATGACATGCAGGCCCGGCACGCCAGCCATGTCCACCTGCCCGAAGGTCACACCCTCGGCGACCGGCATTGCGCCGAGCCCGCTACGATGGATGGCGCGCAGCTCATCGAGGCTCATTTCTGTCGAAGCGCCGCTGAGCGTATCGACAAATATCTGCATCATCGGCCCCATAGAGGCGAGGCGCTCAGCGAGCGGGCCAGGTAAGGTCATAGCGAAGCACTCCTTCAAACTTTGCCGCCCCGAAGACGGCCATTCCGCGACCGAGCAGGCAGGGACGAACTAGGACAGCGGGCCGGCCGCGACGTCTGCCGACCGCGGGAAGTGCGTCATGTTGATGACCTTGACCTGGGTGTATTCGGTCAAGCCCCGCTCTCCCAGCTCATATCCCACCCCGGACTGCTTGGCGCCGCCAAACGGGATATCGAACGGTAGGTCGAAATGCTTGTTTATCCATACCGTACCGGAGTTGATCCGTTCGGCGACTGCAATCGCCTTTTCGGTATCGCTGGCCCAGATCGTCGCGCCCAGGCCATAGGGGCTGTTGTTGGCCCGCGCGATGACCTCATCGATGCTGTTGTACGACAATATCGGCAGGATCGGGCCGAACTGCTCTTCCCGAACAAGCTCGGCATCATCGCTCAGGTCGCGCACGATGGCCGGCGCGACAAAAAAGCCGGCCTGGTTGCTCGGCTGCCCTTCAGCAACGAGTGTTCCGGCTGCTTTCGCATCCGCCAGAAAGCGCCTTACCTTTTCGAACTGGACGGCGTTTTGCAGCGGGCCGATCACGGTCTCGGGATCGGCGCCCGCACCGACTTTCGCCTCCTTCGTCAACCGGGCGAGTTCGGCGCAGAGCCGGTCGACAAGAGCCGCCGGGGCATAGATCCGCTTGGCAGCGAAGCAGACCTGGCCCGCATTCATCATCGCCGCGGCGAAGATGTGGGGCGCCGCAATCTCGACGTCTACATCGTGCAGAAGGATAGCAGGGTCATTGCCCCCCAGCTCGAGAGTGATGCGTTTCAAGGCGTTCGACGCACTCGACATCACCCGCTTGCCCGTTGCGGTGGAGCCCGTGAAACTGATTTTGGCAATGTCGGCATGGGCGGTCAGAGCCGCGCCAAGGTCGTTGTCGTCGACGATGATGTTGAGCACACCGGGCGGGAGGATATCGGCCGCTATGCTCCCGAGCAGGCAAGCGGTCAGCGGCGTGGTTGCAGCAGGCTTCGCCACCATCGTGTTGCCCACCGTAAGCGCGGGAGCAACTTTGCCGAGCATCAGCAGCAACGGAAAATTCCACGGCGTGATGGCCGCGACGACGCCAAGCGGCACATACTGCCTGAAAATCGCGCCATCGTCGGTGTCGCGGATCTTGCCCCCCGGCAGAGACTGGCCCGCGAAAAACCTGAGCACGTAGATCGCTCCGAAGACCTCGTGCGTGGCTTCGCGCGTCGGCTTGCCCTGCTCGCGCGTCAGCAGGTCGATCAGTTCGCCATGCCGGGCCTCAAGGGCATCTGCAAAAGCCAGGAGATAACGGCCGCGCTCGTCCTGGGGCAATGCGGCCCATTGCGGGAAGGCACGGCTGGCGGCGTCAATGGCCAGATTCAGCTGCGCTTCGTCGGCGCACGCGCATTCGGCGAAGGTTTCTGCCGTGGCAGGATCCACTACGCCGATCGACCGCGCCCCATCGACCAGTTTCCCGTCGATCAGTAGTTTATACATCGCTGCCATCTCCGCTCCCGATTTGTCGCGCCGGTCCGTACGCGATGCCGACTCCGATTTCGGGCCACCATCTACCGTTCCCGGACGGCTAAGTAAACATTGTTTATGCATCGCCGACAGCGGCTGACGCCGGCCTCCGGCGAGCGAGAGACCTCCAATGATCGGGCAGGACTACCGGCCCGCGAACGCAGCGATGAATTTTGCGCTCTTGGAAATAGCGCGATTACGGTCGCTGCTCAGCACGCGGCCATAGAGTTCGTCGATGGCGGTCTTGACCCGGGCACGGACATCGACCGGGAGGCGAAAAGCTGCGTCCAGAGCGTGCCGTTCCGCTTCCGTAGACGCGAGACTTGCGAGCGCCTCGGCCATCGGACCTCCTGCAAAGGTCGCCCGCCGTTCAGCGCTGTCGGCCTCGAGCGCCGCCAGAAATATGTCCGCCAAGGGCTGCGCTAGCAGCGCTTCGTCTTCGTGCCCGGAAGAAACGCCCTCGAGGACATGCTCGGCGAGCCGCAGAATGACCGAGCCATCAGGGCCGGCTTGCTGGTGCGGATCTCGCCTGCTCCATCTCGAACGAAATGTCTTTGTCGCAAGACCGCGGTTGATCTCGTTCGTGCCTTCGTAAATTCTCTGCACCCGAGCATCCCTGTAGGCGCGCGCGACACCATATTCCTCGGAGTATCCGTTGCCGCCGTGAATTTGAATCGCCTCGTCCGCACAAAAGGCGAGGGTTTCCGAACCCATGACCTTGATCAAGGCGGCCTCGGCCTGGAAGAGGGCGAATGCCGAATGCGGATCGGCACCGCTTTTCTTCTCCGCGTCGATCAGGTGCGCCGTGCGATAGACCGCGGCCTCCAGCGCGTAGGTCCGCGCCGTCATTATGGCGAGCTTCTCTCGCACTGCCGGCAGCTGCGAAATCGGCTTGCCGAAGGCGACCCTGTCTTCGGCATAGCGCCACGAGGTCCCGATCAAATCGCGGCAAGCCCCGACGCTGATTGCGCCCACCTTCAGCCGCCCGGAGTTGAGCGTGCCGAAGGCAATCCGCGTCCCGTCCCCGGGTGCACCGATCAGATTGCTTTCGGGAACGAACACGTCGTCGAACGTCACGGTCGTGGTGGAAGAGCCGTGCATGCCGAGCTTCTTCTCCTCGGACCCGATCGACACGCCGGTCCAACCCCTTTCGACCACGCACGCGCTGAAATGGAATGCGTCTCCTTGCTGGAAATGTCCGAACACGACGAAGACATCGGCCACGCCGCCATTCGATATCCAGGACTTGGTCCCGGACAGACGCCACCCGCCATCAACTGCACGCGCCTTCGTCCGCGCGCCCTGCGCGTCAGAGCCACTGCCAGGTTCGGTCAGACAATATGCGCCGATCAGCTCGCCGGAGACAAGCCGGGGAAGATAAGCGGCTGCCAGGCTTGCATCGGCGTAACGCGCCAGCGGAATGGACGCTAGGCTCGCATGCGCCACATAGGCGACCGAGAGCGAACCGGTCGGGCCGAGGGCCTCCATGATCCGGCAATTCTCCACCGTCGACAAACCGAAGCCGCCTCGGTCTTCGGACACTTCGACCCCCAGCAGGTCCAGCGATGCCATCTCGCGTAAGCGCGCAACCAACGCTGGGCGGTCGACGGTTCCCAGGGTGATGGCATCTCCCCAGCCCGACACGAGTCTGTCGATCATGTCGCCCAAGGGGCGCAAATCATCCTGCATCGCCTCCGGAAATGCATCGGCCTCGCCGCCCCAGGCCAGCCAGGAACCACTCTCGGTCATCGATCGCCCTCTCGCAAAAAAATTTGACGGCATTCTATTCGCAAACTATGTGAACATTGTCCAGTTAAGGAATCGGGGAAGACCAAGCTCGCAGCACGCAGAGCAAAAATGACAGGAAGAGGACGGGATTACATGGCGTTGCCGGAAATTTTGAGAGACCGCCTGAGGCTGCCGCTTATCGCCTCGCCTCTTTTTATCATTTCGAATCCGGAGCTGGTAATCGCCCAGTGCAAGGCCGGGGTCGTGGGCTCCTTTCCCTCGTTGAATGCGCGACCGCTGTCGCTGCTCGACGAGTGGCTGCATCAGATAAAGGAAGAACTGGCGGCCTGGGACCGGGATAATCCGGACCGTCTTTCTGCGCCGTTCGCGGTCAACCAGATCGTGCACAGAACCAATAACCGTCTCGACCAGGATATGGAGCTTTGTGCCAAGCACCGGGTGCCGCTCGTCATCACGTCCCTCGGCGCGGACGCGGGGCTGAACGCGGCTGTCCATGATTGGGGCGGCATCGTGCTCCATGACGTCATCAACAATCGCTTCGCCAGCAAGGCGATCGAAAAGGGTGCCGATGGCCTCATTGCGGTGGCGGCCGGTGCCGGCGGACATGCTGGCACACTCTCGCCTTTTGCGCTGGTGCAGGAGCTGCGAGACTGGTTTGACGGGCCCATTGCGCTCTCCGGCGCCATCGCGAATGGCGGCGCGATTCTGGCCGCGCAGGCATGCGGCGCCGATCTGGCCTATGTCGGATCTGCTTTCATCGCGACAACCGAAGCCAACGCCGATCAGCGCTACAAGGAGATGATCGCCCAATGCAGCTCGGATGACATCATCTATTCAAATCTCTTCACCGGCGTTCACGGAAATTATCTGCGGCCTTCCGTCGTTGCGGCCGGGATGGATCCCGAAAATCTTCCGCAATCCGATCCCTCCAAGATGAGCTTCAAATCGGGTGGCGAGAGCGATGCCAAGGTCTGGAAGGACATCTGGGGCTGCGGCCAGGGAATTGGCGCGGTCAAAGAGGTGTTGCCGGTCGCACGGTTGGTCGAGCGGATGAGCGAAGAATATCGCAGCGCCAAAAACAGCCTGAAGCTGGCCGCGTAAGACCGCAAGCCACGAGAGCGAACGCCGGCACGGAGAGGCTGAATCAAATGTCTGACGGAATTTGGTCCACGGGAATAGGCATTCGCCATCTTCTGCGCGACGTGGCGGAGCGTGCGCCCGATGCTCTCGCCATCGTTCATCGGGCCAGCGCTGGATCCGATGCCTGTCGATCGCTGACCTATGCCGAGCTAGTACGGACGATCGACCGCCTGGCAGCCGGAATGGCGTACTACGGCATACAATCGGATGATACCGTCGCGATCATCGGCGCGTCGCTTCCCGAATATCTTGCAGCATTTTACGCCGCCAGCGATATCGCGACGGCGTTTCCAGTCAATTCGCTGCTGTCGGGCGAAGCGCTGGCCCGGCAGTTCCAGCTTGGCGGCGTCACGATGTGCATCATTGTGGGCGAGCCGGGGGCAAACGGGCTTGGCGCACGTGTTGCCGAAGCAATCGCATCAGCCCCGCGGGTTCGCGCCGTCGTCAGTACGGTCGAAGCTCCGATCCAGATCCCCGAGGCCGATATCCAGCATTTGAGCTGGAGCGACCTGCAGAGCTGCGGAGAGGTTCCCGAACGGGCGCGCGACCCTGAAGCAATCGGCGCCCTTTTTCATACCGGCGGCACAAGTGGCTCGCCGAAACTTGCGCGGCTGAGCCGGCGCGCGCTGGTCGCTGGGCCGACTTTCGCCGGACAGGTCCTGGAATGGAAGGCGACGGACCGCGCACTGAACCTGCTTCCCTATTTCCACGTTGGCGGCGCGCTCGCTCTGGCCACGAGCGCTCTTCTTTCGGGCGCCGCCAATCTTACCTGCGGCCTCCTGGGCGCACGCGATCCGGAGCTCGTCGCGAACCTCTGGACCGTCATCCGCGAGATGAAGGTCACGGTCGCCGGCCTCGTGCCTACCAGTTGGTCGGCTGTCGCCGAGCATCCGCTGCCGAAGATGACAGAGCCGTTCCGGGCGATGGTCACAGGCGCGAGCACCATGCCCGAGGTCATTCGCACGCGGCTGGTCGACGGGACCGGCATCTCTTTTTGCGAAGTCTATGGCATGACCGAATTTGCGGGCTTCTGCTCCGGCCAGCCACTTGACGGTCGCCTGGACCGAGCCGGCGTCGGCTTCCTGCCGCCCAAACTCGAAATCGCACTTGTCGAACCGCTTGGCGAAGTTGCATTGCGCGGACCGAGTGCTTTCTCGGGCTATCTGGTCGATGCCGGTATCTCCGAAAATCCCGGCGGACGCCATGTCAAAACCGGCGATCTGGGTATGTGGGACGAAGGCGGGCAGCTGCTGCTACGCGGACGGATCAAAGACGTCATCGTGCGCAGCGGTCACAACATCGACCCCTTGTCGATCGAGGACATCGCAGCGCGCTATCCGCACATCCGGCAGGCCGCCGCCGTTGGAAGGCCCGATGCCTATGCCGGCGAAGTGCCTGTGCTTTATGTCGTCATCGAGGATGGTTTCGATCGTCCGCATTTCGACGAGTATCTCCGCGCAAACATACTCGAGCCGCCCGCGCGTCCGCGCCATGTCGAAATTCTGCCGGCTCTTCCGACGACCAATGTCGGCAAACTCAATCGCAGCCGCCTTCGCCAGCTCGCTGCAATATCCGCAGCGCAGGAGGCGCTCGCGGATTGCCCGCCGATATCCATCGAATGCGGCGACCCGGCCGCGCGCGAAGTCTTACTTGTCTGGCCCGATCCGATTGGAAGCGAGCTCCTGCAACGATGCACCGCGGCCCTTGGCGGCATCGGCATGACATGGCGGGTGGAGCCGCGAGCGGCCCATGACGAGATTGTGAAAGGGGAGGTAAAGCTCAATGCCTGAAACATCGGACAACAGTCTGCCCACGGTCGTTTGTCTTCATTCGCTGTTTCTGTCGCCTGTCATGTTCGACGACTTGCGGGCGGATATCGGAGCGGATGCCAACGTCATCACGCCGACCTTTCCAGGCCAGGCCGAGCGGCTAGGCGAGGCAAACGAGACCGTTTCGATCGAGAACTGCGTCGACGACGTGCTCAAAACGCTTGATGCCGCCGGCGTCGAGAGTTTCTCGCTCGTCGCCCAATCTATGGGTGCGGACGTGGCAGTGCGAATTGCCGCCCGCCATCCGCACCGGGTCGATCGCATGGTGCTGCTCGGCGCATCGGCGCGCGCCGAACCCGCCGAGCAGCGTGAAGCCTTCGCCGCGTCGACTGCCGAGGTGGCCAGGAACGGTTTCGGGCCGGAGCTCGTGGAATTTGTCCTAGGCGTCCTCTTTGCGAAAACGACGCTGGATAATCCGGCCAAGGCGGCCATGCTAGATGACGTCCGCCGCCACCTTGGCGGTATCGGCCCCAATTTCGTTCATGCGGCGACCGGCGTTGTCGAGCGCGAGAGTGCCGTCAGCCTCCTGCCCGACATCAAGGCGGCAACGCTTGTTATTTCGGGCACGGAAGATCTGGTTCGCCCGCCGGCCTGGTCGGACGAGCTCTTCGAGGGCATTCCGGACTGTCAGCTGTGGCGGCTGAAAGGCGTCGGCCACAGCCCCGCTCTCGAAGCGCGCGAACTCGTCAACCCCAAAATCATCGACTTCCTGGGGCTTAAAGCCGGGGCGAACCGAACTGTCGGATCGCCGGCGAAGAAAGGTTATAAATGAGCGACACAGTAGCCCAAGCCATTGCCAAAGCCCTGATCCGCCACGAGGTCGAGATCATTTTCGGGCAGAGCAATCCGAGCGCCTTGATGCTCGCGGCCGAAGACGCGGGGGTCAGACAGATTCTCTTTCGCACCGAGAACGCAGGCGGCGTGATGGCCGAAGGCTATGCGCGCATCACAAACAAGATCGGGGTGATCGCGGTTCAGAATGGTCCGGCTGCGACGCTTGCCGTCGCGCCGATGGCGGAGGCTATCAAGGCCTCGATCCCGATGCTCGTCCTCGTGCAGGATGTTCCGACCGACGTGCGTGACCGTAATGCATTTCAGGACTTCGATCATCTGGCGCTCTTCAGCGGCGTTTCGAAGTGGACCCGCACGATTGATGATCCCGCACGTGTCGATGATTATATCGACCTTGCGATGATGCACGCCAATGGTGGGAGACCGGGGCCGGTTGTCCTTCTCTTGCCAAAAAATGTCCTCAATATGCCCGTCCAGCCGGCGAAGCTCGTCCGGTCGCGGAGCCTTGGCTCTTTCCCGCTCGATCGTCCACGACCCGACGCGCAGGCGGTCGAGGCTGCCGCCCGGCTTCTCGGCTCGGCGCGCGCGCCGTTGATCATGGCCGGAGGCGGTGTTCACGTATCGGGCGCGGCGACTGCCCTCTCGCGCCTGTCCGACGCGGCCCATATTCCCGTCGCGACCACCAATATGGGCAAGGGCGCCATTGACGAGACATCGCCGCTTTCCATCGGGGTTGCTGCCAATGTGACCGGACGGACCGGGCCGGCATTTTACACACGGGATCTGGTGACGGATGCCGACGTCATCCTCTTCGTCGGCAACCGGACCAATGAAAATGGCACCGACAGCTGGCAGCTGACCTCTTCTGACGCGCAATATATCCATGTCGATATCGACCCGGTCGAAATCGGTCGAAACTATGAATCGGTGCGGCTCCTCGGCGATGCCCGCGCCGCGCTCGACGATTTGACGGAAGCCGTTCTCAAGATCGATTTGAGCGCGAGAAGGGCCGCACGCCCCGCGATCGAAGCGCGCATTCGCGAGGGGCGAGAAAAGCGCGGTACGGACCTCGCAAAACTGTATGCTCGGAATGCCGAGCCGATCTCGCCGCTGAAATTGATGGCCGATCTCGATCCGCTCATCGGCCCCGACGATATCGTCGTTGCCGACGCGAGTCTTGCGACGCTTTGGGTCACGGCATTTCTGACCGCACGTGCGGGCGGTCAGCGTTTCCTCACCCCGCGCGGCATCGCCGGGCTCGGATGGGGCATGCCTTACGCGCTCGGCGCGAAGCTCGCGCGGCCCGATGCCAAAGTGATCGCGATCGTCGGTGACGGCGGGTTTGCGCACGTCTGGTCAGAAGTTGAAACCGCTGTGCGCGAACGGATTCCCGTCGTCACCATCGTCCTCAACAATGGCGAGCTTGCCTATCAGCGATTGGGAGAGGAGGCCCAGTTCGGCCGCGCGACGTCCGCGATCGAATTTGCTCCCGTCGATCACGCGGCCATGGCCTCGACGGCTGGCGCGGTGGGAATCCGGGTCGAACATGTAAACCAGATCAGGCCGGCGCTTGAGGCGGCGTTGAAGGCGGACCTTCCGACGGTCGTCGAAGTGATCGTCGATCCAAAGGCTCTGCCTCCCCATAGCATGCTCAACGAGATGATCGGGGCGACGCTGTGAGCCAGCCGGGCCGCCATCAGGACCGTGTCGTCATCGTCACGGGCGGTGCCGGCGGAATCGGCAGCGCTATCGCGGAACGTTATCTTTCGGAAGGCGCCCGTGTCGGCATTGTCGACGCGAGCTCAGCCGCGCTTGCGGACGCGCGGTCGCGCTGGGCAAGGCATGGCGACAATGTCGCTTATGCCGAGGCCGACGTGGGATCTTATGCCGAGGTGTCGCGCACCGTTGCCGAGGTGGAGGATGCGCTCGGGCCGGTCGACACGCTGGTCATGAATGCCGGCATCTCGCCCAAGCATGATGGACGGGGTGCGCGGATTGACGAGATGACTCCCGAAGAGTGGCGGCTGGTGAACAGCGTCAATCTCGACGGCTGCTTCAACTTTGCCCGCGCTCTGTCACCGGGAATGATCGCCCGCCAATTCGGCCGCATGATCACCATGTCGTCGGTGTCGGCGAAGATCTACGCGCCCTTCGTGGGGATCCATTACCCGACGACCAAGGGCGCCCTGCTGAGCTTTACCCGCCATCTGGCAGGCGAGCTCGGTCCTTATAACATCACGGCCAATGGCCTTGCGCCAGGGCGCATCAGGACGCCGATGATTGCGTCGGTCGATGACTCGGTAAACCAGAACGTCATCGACATGACCCCGCTTCGCCGCCTCGGCGAGCCGGAGGAGGTAGCCGCCGCATGCTGTTTCCTGACCTCTCCCGACGCTTCCTTCATCACCGGACAGGTCATCGATGTGGCCGGCGGTCTAGCCATGACGTGAACAGCGAGCCGCACATGCAGCATCAGCCACCAACCCCTGAAATCATCTGCGACGGGCTCGGCTTTCCGGAAGGTCCCGTCGCGCTGGCCGATGGCTCGGTCCTCCTGATGGAGATCGAGCACGGGACGGTTTCACGCGTGTCGCCCGATGGCCGGCGCTCGATCGTCAAGGAGGTGGGCGGCGGCCCCAACGGCGCCGCGATCGGTCCCGATGGCGCGCTATACATCTGCAACAATGGCGGCATGGCCTTTGCTCTCGTCGATGGGCTTAAAATTCCGCAGGGGCCGAGCGCGGACCACACGCACGGATGGGTTCAGCGGCTCGACCTGGACTCCGGCGAATTGACCGTCGTCGTCGAGTCCGCTGGCGGCCAACCGCTGATTGCTCCCAACGATCTTGTCTTCGACAAGAGCGGCGGCTTCTGGTTCACCGATCATGGCAGCCGGACCGAGCATGGCATGCGTTTCGGCGCCCTGTGCTACATGCCGTCCAGGGCGGGCGGCTGCGATGCGATACGCGTGAGAGACGGGCTGATGTCGCCCAACGGCGTCGGCCTCTCGCCTGACGGCCTGACGCTTTACGTCGCCGACACCTGGACTGGACGCCTCCTTTCGTTCGAGGTTGCGGGTCCGGGTCGGGTCGCCGAACCACCCCCCTTCCATCCGGGAAACATCGTCGCGACTTTGCCGGGCTTCCAGCTGCTCGACAGTCTCGCGGTCGAGGCGGACGGCCATGTTTGCGTCGGAACATTGGTCAATGGCGGCATCACGATATTCTCGCCGAGCGGCGACACCGAGCATGTCGCCTTGCCCGATATGCTCGTCACCAATCTGTGCTTCGGCGGCCCCGATATGCAGGATGTGTGGCTGACCTGCTCGGGCTCGGGAACGTTACGCAAGGCGCGCTGGTCCCGCCCTGGACTGCCGCTGGCTTTCGGGCGGTGAAGAGCCACGTGGCTGGCACATAAAATCCTGAAACGGGGAAGATGATCAAGTGCTGGCCGCAGTCACCCACCACGAAAACTGTATCGAGTGAATGAACATTGTTCATAGTGCTGAGGCTGAGGAGAGGGAGAAGAAAATGAAACGCTATGGAATCACGACAAGCTGTCTTGCATTGTCACTGTGTCTTTGGAGCGGACCCGCAATGGCGCAGACGGCCCCCGAAGAGGATCGAGCGAACGCCAGCGAGCCGGAAGGTGATATTGTCGTCACCGCGCAGCGGCGATCGGAATCGTTGCTGGCTGTGCCCTTGGCCGTAAGTGCCATATCGGGGGACGATCTCGTCAATCGCCGCATCATCACCCCAACCGCCTTGAGCTCGGTCGTTCCGAACCTACAGGTGAACGATCAGACCGGCGGCAACCAACCCAATTTCACATTGCGCGGCATCGGGCTCGGCAACGAGTATAACGACAACCAATTGTCGCCGATCGGCTTCTATGTCGACGATGCCTATGTGGTGTCGCGCGGCGCGCAGGGCGGGCAATTTTACGATCTTGAGCGGGTCGAGGTCCTTCGCGGGCCCCAAGGCACGCTCTATGGTCGAAATACGACGGGGGGCGCCGTCAATATCATCACGCGGCGGCCGCGGCTGACCGATACCCAGGGATATGCCGAAATCGGCTATGGAAACTACGACGAACGGCGCGCGCAGGGCGCTCTCGAAGTTACTCCGGTCGAGGGGGTACTCGGCATCCGGATCTCGGGCGACGCCGTGCGACGCGACGCCTATTACGAAAACCTTCTTCCTGGCCAGCCCGATATTCTCAACGCCAATGTTCTGAGCGGCAGAGCCGCCATTCGCCTCAAGCCGAGCGAGAAGCTGGACATCAACCTCCGGCTTTTCGCACAACGTTCGAAGAACTGGCAGCCAGCGTCCTACGCGATCGGCGTCGGGCCCGACGGCGTGAATCCGATCACCGGTTACAACCGTTCCAATCTCGATTGGAACGATATCGAGCTCGACACACCCCGCCGCAACCGAATTACGGCGCGCGGGGCACAGCTGACCGTCAACTATGAACTCACGGATTCGCTCAGCGTCCAGAGCCTGAGCTATTATGACAGGGCAGAACTCAACCTCGGACAGGATGTCGACGGGTCGCCGATCAATCTGCTCAACACCTATTTCGACTCGATCGCGCACGCGTTCAGTCAGGAAATACGGCTTTCCTACGATAGCGAAGCCGTGCAATTCCAGGCGGGCGGCTATTACGGCTGGGATCGCATCCGGGTCGCGAACCGGTACGAAGCCCTGGGCTTTCTGCGGTCGCTCGGCGCGCCGCCCGATCCGACCTTCCAGACCGGTGGCGTCACCGTTCTTCAGAACTACACGCAGATCCGGCGCTCGAAGGCGGTCTTCGGCCAAGCCGACATCAGCTTGTCCGAGCCGCTGACGCTGACCCTCGGATTGCGCTATACCGAAGACACCGGCCGCTATCGCGGGACCGCCTTCTTCGCCGATTACGACTTCGTTCCCCTGTTTCAGACGATCGGCACGCCCACCGCGCCGTATGAAACCCGAGGATCGAACTCGGCTCTTACGGGCCGCGCGGCGATCGAATATGAACTGCCCGACAGCAGCATCCTATATGCGAGCTATAGCCGAGGCTATCGCGCGGGGTCGTTCAACGGCGCTGCCTATATCAGTCCCGACCAGGTCACCTACATCGCTCCGGAGCGGCTGAACGCCTACGAAATCGGCGTCAAGGGCCGCGTGTTCGGCGGCAGCACCACGGTGGCCGCTTCGGCGTTCCGCTACGACTATAGCAACCAGCAGCTCACGGAAATACGGGGCGCCGGCGTCATCTTCCTGTTCAACGCAGGAAAGTCGTCGCTGACCGGCATCGAGGCCGAGATCACTTCGCGGCTTTCACCGTCCTTCACCTTGCGCGCGAGCGGCGGCTATCTCGACGGCAAGTTCGACAGCCTCCTGCTCGACGGGGTTGATCTAGCGGGGAATCAGTTGCCCTTCTCGCCGGAATTTACCGGCAGCGTCGGGTTCGACTGGACGTTCCTGCGCTCCGGAAACTGGCAGGCGAGCTTCTCGCCGACAGTGAATGCGACCAGCAGAATATTCTTCAATCCGCAGAACCAGCTAGTACAAAGCCAGGACGCCTACGCGCTTGTCGATGCCAGCGTCACTGTCGAAAACGGGCCCTACTCGATCAGCTTCTGGGGCCGGAACCTCACCCAGAAGCGCTATTTCGTAAATGGTCAAAATCTCGCGGGCTTCGGGTTTCAGGATCTGTACCAGGGCAATCCACGCACCTTCGGCGTGCGTGTCCGCGCCAGTTTTTAAACGAGCGAGCATCGAGCGCCTTGCGCTCGATGCTCCATTTTCTTGGAGAATAGCATGCCAGTCACCTACATCCATCCGACCGGACTCGTCCGGAATGACACGCACCATCATGTGGCCGTATCGACCGGCACGCGCCAGGTTCATGTCGCTGGCCAGGTATCGATCGACGAACAGGGCCAGCTTGTCGGCAAGGACGACCTCGCCGCTCAGGTCGAGCAGGCATTCCATAATGTTCATCGCGCCCTCCAGTCGGCAAACGCCACCTTTGCCGATGTGGTGCGACTGAATATCTATGTGGCCGGCTGGACGCCGGACAAGATGCAGGCCTTCGGCGAGGGCATCGGCCGCGTGGTGGGGCCGCTGGGCATCGGGCAGCCACCGACCTCGGTAATCGGCGTCGACATGCTCTATATCCCCGATTATCTGATCGAAATCGAGGCCACCGCCGTAACCGACTAAGACGAACGCATCGGGTCGCTACCGCGGAACGACGACGATCTCAGCGCGATGGCGGTGTCAGAAATCGATCCGGAAAAAATCCGGTCCGATGGCATCCCACGTCTGCCGGAGCGACCCGTGTTGCGTGACCGAACGGGGAGCAGACCCCTCGACTGAACGAGTTCGTCCGGCTCGCGACGTGCGCCCGGGCCTAGGTCCTTATACCTGACCGGCCGGGCTCGTGAGAGCGAATTCCCGCGATAATCATGTTGAGCGCCTGGTTGAGACAATTGTCGATACCCGACGTCGGGAAATCGGGCACGTCGATCGCCAGGCTGCTCAAGCCATGGATGATCGCCCAAGTCGTCTCAGCCAGTTCGTGCGTGATATTTTCATCATGCGATTCATCGGGATGGATCAGGTCGGCGATGTCATCGAGCAGATCGTTGAACGCCTCACGGCCGATGGCTTCTCGCGCGGATGCCGGTCGACCAGCGCGGGGGGTTCGGATCAGTTGGGATCGCATCGTCAGGCGGTAGCTGTCGGGATTGGTTGTCGCGTACCGCAGATAAGCGGTCAGATGCTTCCGCAGACGCTGTTCCGCGTCGACGACATCGATTACCGCATCGCGGGTATATTTATGCAGGTCCGCGAACGTCTGGTCGCGAATTGCGACGAGAATGGCTTCCTTGCTGCTGAAATAGAGATACAGCCCGGCCGGCGACACGCCGGCCTCGCTCGCAACGCGCCGCATCGTCGTTTTGGCAAACCCTTCGCGGCTAAACACTCGCTGCGCAGCCGCAAGTATTTCCGGAATGCGTTCATGCCCGTCGCCCCGCGGCTTACGGCTTTTTGGAGCCTTCGATGTGCTTTCCTTCATACCGGAAAAGTCTAGCAAAGCTCGAATGAGAAGGCACCCAAATTATATGGGCAATGTTCATATATATGGTGCCCGGGCCGGAGCGGCGACATGCTTTCCGACACGTCCCGGGAAGCCCGCGCAAGCCGAAACTTGTTTGCGTCGTGGCTGCTGTCCTTTCGCAGATCGCGCAGCGCCGTGCGCCCCCGTACGCCTTGTGCGCGTGCCGGCGTGCGAGGCATCTTGACCCGCATCGAAATAGCATTTAATGCTATGCTAGCATAACTTATGAGATAAAGGCTTTATCTGCCGTGGGCCGACCAGGTCTTCGAGAGCGCCACCTCGCCGACTTGGCGATGTGGAGCCAGCGCAGGTGAAAGGGAGTGGAAAATGAGCGACCTGCGCAACAGCTGGTACATGGCATCCTATGTGGACGAACTCGAGGACGGCGGCGCGACGGCCGCGTTCCTGCTCGGGCTTGCGGGTCCGGTCGCCGGACCCGCAGCGGGCCAGCTCCAAACCTGCTCGAACGCGCGCTCATCGTCCACACATCCGGCAATTCCGCCAAGCTGGGGTTACGTCCCGATAGCGGCAAAGCCGTCTGACGGGATCATTTTGACCGCGATGTTCGAGCGAAAAGGCGCCCAGGATACGGAGCGAGCGCATCGCGATGCGACGCACGGGCAAACAGTGCATGGAGACAAGCCATGATCCGTATTCTAGTCCGCGACCGAAACGGCGACGACCGCTCGATCGACGGCGAGCCTGGCATTTCGCTGATGGAAGCGATCCGCGAAAGCGGTCTCGACGAGTTGGTCGCGCTGTGCGGGGGATGTTGTTCCTGCGCGACCTGCCATGTTTACGTACAGTCACCGCACGCCAGCATGCTGCCGCCGCCCAGTGGCGACGAGGTCGACCTGCTCGACGGCAGCGATCATCGACAAGCCGTATCGCGGCTCTCCTGCCAACTGACCCTGTCCGCCGAGCTGGATGGCCTCGTCGTTGAAATCGCACCGGAGGATTGAAGAGACTGGATATGCCGGCTGCCAGGCTTCGATCCCGAGGCGCGGCAGCGGTCCATCCTGACGTCTCACGCGGGATGACGCAGACGTCCGATTCGCAGCAGTACGGCGCACCCGCTTCGCCGCGCCACGGCCTCTCCGCCAGCCCGGCGACGATGAGGGGCGGGATTGTCAATCACTTGCCCCGCGTCAACAGCCGAAACGCCATATCTTATGGTATCATAAGTTATTATTGCAACTGTTATGGCGGGGGATTATCATCCTGCTGCAAGAGGCTCGAAAGCAGCCCATCACTGGGAGGGGAAACAGGATGTCTGCCTTTACTTTTCGCCGTGCCGAAATGACCACTGCCATGCGGACCGCCATGTCAGCGGCCCCGAGGCGCGATAGACTGGTCTACAGGCTGGCCTGCTCGGCATTAGCGCTTGCCGCGCCCGCTGCGGCCAGCGCGCAGGACGTTGCGGCAGCCGAAGCAACCGATGGTGCGGCCAACGGCCTCGAAGAAATCATCGTCACTGCCCGCAAGCGCGCAGAAAATCTTCTGGATGTCCCCGTCGCCGTCTCGGCCGTATCGGCGGGCGAGATCGAGGCGACCGGCGTCAAGAGCATCGCAGAGATCGCCGATTATACGCCCGGGCTGACCTCGCAGGGCCAAGGCGCCGGCGGCCTTCCCGACCGATCCGCCACCCGCCTCGTGTTTCGCGGCCTGTCGACCAGCTTCGGGACCATTTTCATCAACGGGGCGCCCTACACCGGCAACAATTCCCCCGACATCACCGACCTCGAACGCTTCGAAGTCCTTACCGGGCCGCAGAGCGTCTATTTCGGCCGGTCTACCTTTTCAGGCGCGATCAATTTCGTGACGAAGAAGCCATCGAACGAATTTGCCGCGCGCGTCAGCGCCGAAGCGGGGACCGACAATCTCTATGAACTGCGCGGAACCGTCGAAGGCCCGCTGATCCGCGACGCTCTGACGGCACGGCTCAGCGTTCGGCATTATGAATTCGGGGGCCAATATCGATCCGCGGTCAATGGGCTGCCGCTGGGGCAGCAGCAGACGGACAATCTGTCGCTCGCCGTGGCAGCCAAGCCGGCGCATAATGTCGACGTCTCGCTTTTCTATTCCTTCAGCCGCGACAACGACAGCCACCCCGCGACCGCGAAGCTGATGACTTTTGGCACCACGCCGCTCCTCGACTGCAACCTGGGCGGCACCAGCCCCTATTTCTGCGGCCGGCTGCCCGACCTCTCCGACATCGATCCCGCGTCGATCGGCGACAATATCGTTGTCAACGACCTGATCCGGGGGGCGTTTGTCGATAACAGCCTGCTGGATCTCGACGGCTTCGGCCTTGGCCCCTCGCTTGGCCATTTCGGGCTGAAACGCGACATTCACCATGTCAACGGGCGGATCGACGTCGAGACGGACGGCGGCTGGCAGTTCTCTGCCGTCGGGTCTTACACGAACACCGCGCTGACCAACATCCGGGCGCTCATCGGCCGCGATACGTCGGCGCTTCCCAATCCGTTCATCGACCCTGCCCTCGCTCCCCTGCAACCGCAATTCATCCAGCTCGCTGGACTGGCCAAGCGCGAGACGAACGACCTGTTCGGCGAAGTTCGGGTGTCGACCCCGCAGAACAAGCGCGTTCGGGCCACATTCGGCGCGAGCTATTTCAAGGTCTATGGTCCGGCAACGGTCGGCTATCTGATCACCAATGTCGGCCCGCTGCCCTCGACGTTCGACGGAGGCACCGATTCAGGCGTCAGCACCCCGGCGGTCTTCGGCGGCCTTTATATCGACCTGTCCGACACGGTAACGGTCAGTGCCGAGGCGCGCTATCAGTGGGACAAGATTTCGCAGCAAGCGGTGTTTCCGCTTGCCGGACCGCTTCTTGGAAACACGTTCAAGAGCTTCTCGCCGCGGCTCACCGTCGATTACAAGATCGCGCCCGATCATATGATCTACGCCACCTTCTCGCGAGGCTACAAGCCGGGCGGCTTCAACGCGGTGCTCCCGACGCTCGCGCCCGCACTCTCGGCGCAGGTTCCCGCGGGCTTCAACACCTTTTACGCTGAGGAGCAGCTCGACAATTACGAGGTCGGCCACAAGGGCAGCTGGTTCGACCGCAAGCTGCGCACGACGCTGGCTCTCTATTATCTGCAGCTGAGCAGCGCGCAGGTCACGACGCCCGTTTTCCTTCCCGGCCCGCCGGCAACGCCGATCAATCTCGTCAACAATGTCGGCAAGGTAAATCTGTGGGGGGCCGAGTTCAACGGCGACCTCTTCATCAGCGAGAATCTGACGATCTCCGGATCGGCCGACTATAACGACAACAAGATCAAGCGGTCGGTGTTCCCCGACGGCGCCTTCATCCTGGGCACGACCGACGTGTCGGGCAACATGCTGGACCATGTGTCGAAATGGCGCTTCAGCCTGTCGCCGGTGCTGACGTTCGACGGCCCGTTCGGTACCAAGAGCAGCCTGCGGCTCGACTGGCTCTATCGCAGCAAATGGTTCACGGACAATGGCAATTCGGCCTATGTCCGCGGACGCCACCTCGTCAACGCACGCGCCACGTTCGACGTCGGAGACGCATTCAGTTTCGAGCTCTACGTCAAGAATCTGTTCAACGACGACAGCTTTTCCGAAGCGTTGCGCGCGCCCGACACGCTCTATTCCGCGACGCCCCCCCTTCCGACGCCCGTGATCACGCCGACCCAGAACACGATCTTCCTCGGCCTCCCCGAGAAGCGGCGGTTCGGAGCCAAGGTCAGCCTGCAGTTCTGATGCCCTGTCTACGGAAAACAGTCGCGATCGAGGCTCTCCCCAAGAGCATGAACATACGCCAAAACCGAAACCTAAACGCTTTACCGGAAACCAAAAAATGTGGCCCTGGAAGGCACTCTCTCCCAAGCGCCACCTCGGCATAACCTGAAAGAACGGCCATGAACCAGTCAGGCAAAGACGTTTACGACTATGTGATCATCGGCGGCGGCTCGGCCGGAAGCGTCGTTGCCAGCCGGCTCAGCGAAGATCCCGATCGCTCGGTTCTCCTCCTCGAGGCAGGCGGTCCCGAGCGCAGCCTGTATATCGCGATGCCGCTCGCCTATCGATTGCTGCGCACCAAGGGGCTTTTCGACTGGGGTTATGAATCGGCGCCCGAACCCTTTGCCGACGACCGCGTCGTTCCGGCACCGCGCGGGCGCGTGCTGGGCGGGTGTTCGTCGGTCAACGGACTCATGTATTCGCGCGGCCACCCGGCTGACTATGATCAATGGGCCCAGATGGGCGCGTCGGGCTGGAGCTTCGACGACGTCCTTCCTTATTTTCGCAAATCGGAACGGAACTGGCGGGGCGAGACGGACCGGCATGGGGGGTCGGGGCCGCTCGGCGTCGCTCGCGCCGATTTTTCCGATCCGCTGACCGCCGCGCTGCACGACACGGCACGCAGCAAGGGTCACCGGGTGGTCGACGACTTCGAGGCCGACGGCCCCGATGGGTTCGCCCTGCCCGACCTCACCGTCGATCGCGGCCGGCGCGCAAGTGCCTCGCGCGCCTTTCTGGGACAAGCCAAGGGCCGCTCCAATCTTTCTATCCGGACCGGGGCGCAAGCGACGCGTGTCCTGATCGAAGGCGGCCGCGCCGTGGGGGTCGAATATATCCGCGCGGGTCGCCGGCAGACCGTCCTGGCAGCACGCGAAGTGGTCCTGTGCGGCGGCGCCTTTGCATCGCCGCACCTGCTGATGCTCTCGGGCATCGGCCCGGCCGAAGAACTCCGCCGCCACGGTATCACGGTGCAGGCAGACCTCGCAGGGGTCGGGCGAAATCTTCAGGACCATGTCGTGACCCCGATGATGTTCGCGGCGAAAAAGCCCTTCGCCTTTGGCCGGCGCCTGCGGGCCGACCGCATTGCCATGGCGGGGCTGACCTGGCTGCTCACCGGGCGCGGTCCCGCCGCAACGGTTCCGCTGACCTCGATCGCCTATCATCGGTCGCGGCCCGATCTTGAGCGCCCCGACCTCGAGAATATCTTTGTTCCCTCGGGCATGTCGGCGCATGTGTGGTTCCCCGGGTGGCGCCGGCCGGCGCCCGATGTGCTGACCTCGATCAACGTCGTGCTGCGGCCCGCGAGCCGCGGCTTCGTCACATTGGCCTCGTCCGATCCGCTTGCCGCGCCGCACATCCAATATAATCTGCTGGCCGACCCGCAGGATCGGGAGCGGCTGAAATACAGTGTCGCCTGGACCCGCGACCTGCTCAGCACCGGACCGGCCAGCGCGTTCGTCGGTGAAGAATTGTTTCCCGGTCCGGGTGTTTCCGAGTCCGCGGCGCTGGAGGCCTATGCCCGCAAGACGGTCGCCACGGCGCATCATCCTGCCGGCACCTGTGCGATCGGCCCGGTCGTCGATGCCGCGCTGCGCGTGCATGGCGTCGAAGGCCTGCGCGTCGCCGACGCGTCGGTCATGCCCGAGCTGATCGGCGGTCACACCAATGCGGTTGCGATCATGATCGGCGAAAAGGCCGCTGACCTGCTCATGGTGGCAAGCTGAGCGGCGCACCGCTAGCCTGAAGAGAGCGGCCCGATCGGCGCGGAAAGGCGTGACGCGATCCACTATGCTATAGCGCGCCGCGGTCGCCTCCCGGCGCGGGCTTGACCCGGCACAGGAGGAACCGCCGCGCCGCGCAAAGCAAAGACGGGCTAGTTCAATCCGTCGAGAGATTCAGCGATCAGCGTCGCGAGCATGACAGGGTCGGTCAGATGCGCGAAATGGCTTTGCCCGCGCACCGGCAGCAAGGTCAGACCGGCAATGCGCTGAACGAAGCCGGCCGCGTTGTTGCGCGTCCACTGGTCGGCCTTGGAGCCGAGCAAGAGAGCGGCTCGCGCCTTGAGTCCGGCACAGTCCTCGACCGTCGGCGCGAAGCCGTCGAGTGCCTCGCATTCGCGCAGGAACGTCCGCAGATGCGCGTGATGATGGTCCCAGGTCGGGGTGCCGCGCGTCGCCTCCACCGCATCGGCCGGCATCCGCAGGACATCGGTGTAGAGCAAGGCGAGCGCATCGGCCGTGTTCCCTTGCTCGAACAGCGCCTCCACCGATCGCAGCTTCTCGCCGCCGACCGGCGCCGCAACCGCAGTGGTCGGCTCGTAGAGCACGAGGCTGCCGCCGAATCCGGTGCGCAGCGCATATCCGAGGATCAACGCCCCGCCGTAGGAATGGCCGAAGAGGTCGACCTCGCCGCCGAGCGCGGACACGACCTTCGCCAGATCGTCGATCTCGACATCAAGGCTATGCGCCGAGGCATCGCCGCTTCGTCCCCTGCCCCGCCGTTCGATGATGACGACGCGGCGCGTGCGGGCAAGAGCCCGGGCGGTTGCAAACCATTCGTCGGCGACCGTGAACGCGCCGTGCGAGATCACAAGCGGCCGCCCCTCGCCGAACGAAAGATAGGCGATCTCCACGCCGTCGCTGGAGACGATCCTATGCTGTGAAGCCTCGAGCATCGACGATCCTCCCGCAAGCGGTCAATAGAGCCGGGCGATAACCGACTTGGTTTCCATATAGGCATCGAGCCCCTGCGCGCCGCCCTCGCGGCCCCAGCCCGATTCCTTGTAGCCCCCGAAAGGCGTCCAGAACTCGGTGGGGCGGTGGGTGTTGATCCATATCGTTCCCGCACGGATCGCGCGCGCGACGCTGTGCGCCTTCGCTAGCGACGTCGTGTAAACGGCACCGGCGAGGCCGTAGCGCGACGCGTTGGCCTGCTCGATCGCCCAGTCGAGATCGTCGAAAGGCATCGCCGACAGCACCGGTCCGAAAATTTCCTCGCGCACGACCCGGGCATCGGCAGGGGCGTGCGACAGGATCGTCGGCTCGATGAAGAAGCCGGTGTCGCCGCGCCGTTTGCCGCCGGTCGCGACCTCCGCCCCTTCGGCTACGCCGCTGTCGATATAGGCCATGACGCGGTCGAACTGGGTTTGCGAGATCACGGGCCCCATCTGTGTCGCTTCATCGAGACCGTTGCCGACGACCAGGTTCGACGCGATGCCCGCGACGGCCGCCATCAGCCGGTCATAGATGCCGCGCTGCGCGTAAAGCCGCGACCCCGAATGACAGGCCTGGCCGGAATTGCTCATGATGCCGCCGACAATCGCGGGCGCCGCCATTTCGATGTCGGCGTCGTCGAGCACGATGACCGGTGACTTCCCGCCAAGTTCGAGCGATAGACGCTTGAAATTGCCCGCCGACGCCTCGATGAGCTTGCGCCCGGTGGCGGTCGACCCGGTGAAGCTGATCTTGTCGACGTCGGGATGCTCGGCCAGCGCCTGACCGGCCACCGAGCCGAGGCCCGTGATGACATTGATCACCCCCGCCGGAACTCCTGCCGCCTCGGCGATACGGGCAAGCCGCAGCGTGTTCAGCGAGGTATCCTCGGCGGGCTTCAGAATGACGGTGCAGCCCGCCGCAAGCGCCGGCGCCAGCTTGTGGCAGGCCAGCATGAACGGACCGTTCCACGGCACGATCAGCGCCGCGACGCCGACCGGTTCCTTGAGCGTGAAGCCGTGGAACGCGTCGCCCGCGCCAATTTCGCCGGTCTGACCATGGATCTTGCCGATCCAGCCGCCAAAGTACCGAAAGGCTTGCGCGCCATTGGCAACGGTCATGCGGGCCATGGCGATCGGCATCCCGTTTTCGCGAACTTCGGCCACGGCGAGCTCGTCTGCTGCCGCCTCGATGCGAGCGGCGATGTCGAACATGATCTTGGCGCGCTGTGGATACGGAATGGAGCGCCAGCGCCGCCCGTCGAAG
The DNA here is from genome assembly GCF_001427085.1 of Sphingopyxis sp. Root1497. NCBI lineage: Bacteria > Pseudomonadati > Pseudomonadota > Alphaproteobacteria > Sphingomonadales > Sphingopyxidaceae > Sphingopyxis > Sphingopyxis sp. Root1497. The sequence goes on along the minus strand of NZ_LMGF01000005.1, from coordinate 591,172 downwards.
GCCGCCCGCGCGGAGCGCACCGCTGCATCGACATCGCGGGCATCGGCCGCCGCGACCTCACCCAGCGTCTCGCCAGTCGCGGGATCGATGCTCGGAAGATGCGCGCCCGAATGCGCACGCTGCCACTCACCATCGATTAGAAGCGTCTCCGCTCCGACATTCGTCGCCATGCTTATATCCTCTCCGGTTGGCCGGCAGTGCTTTGTTGCCGACCGCGCGCTGCTGAAATTAATCGAAGACCTCCGACAGGAAGGTCATATGCTCCGAACGCCACCGCGTGCCTTGCGACAGCGGCAGATCGAGCCGCTGAAAGGGAGCCGCGTCAGCGTCATAGGCTGGCCAGTCTGGGAGGCCTTCGGCGGACGGTTCGCCATTCTCCGCAAAGGCGATGAGATAGCGGCCGACCAGGTCCGCCATCGCCGCATCGGCAGGAGTGACATGGGGCCGCGTGTCGAGGAAGGTCTCGGATTCCTCCGAATGGGTCGGCGGCTGCTGGGTGTCGCCATGGCGGTAGGTGTAGACCAACCGAAAGGTTCGCGGCTGGCGACCGGCAAATGCGCGCGCGAGCCGCTCGACCGGAAAATTGATCGATATGTCGCCATAGGCGGCGGCAACGGCACCGGCCACCTCCGCCTCGGTTTCTGCAGGATAGAGCAGTTGCGCCCGTTCGGCGTGGGCGCCGAAACTGTCCGAGAGATAGTCCAGATGATCCGCCAGCGACGAAATCGCCATCCGGCGAGTGAAGAAGCGGCCTTCGTCCTCGTTGGTCCCGATGATGACCGGGACCGCGGCAAAGCGGCCTTCGGCGTAAGCGCTGTCGCTTGTCACCAGATGGCCGTCGACGATCGGTCGCATCGGCCGGGCCACCGAAAGATTGGAAGGGGCGGCCGCGAGCGATTTCGCCTGATCGAGCAATTGTTCGGCGGTGAGGCTGCGCATCTGCTCGGCCGTCATGTCGAGCGCCGCGCTCGATGCTTCGGCCTCTTCGAGCGACAGCAGCGGAGAGATCGACCCCGGCGATAGCAGGACCGCACGATCGAACAGCGGCTGCTCACGTTCCATGGCGAGCATCAGCAGTCCCGCCGCGGCGCCCGACGATTCCGCCATATAGGTGATCCGGCCGGGGTCGCCTCCAAAGGCCGCGATATTGGCGCGCACCCACTCGAGGGCCGCGACATGGTCCATCAGGCCGTAGTTGCCTGAGCTCCCGTCGGGAGATTCGGCGCTCAGCGCGCGATGCGCGAGAAAGCCGAAGATGCCGAGCCGGTAATTATAGGAGACGAGGATGGCACCGCGCGCGGCGAGCCTGGCAAGATCTTCCGTCACGAAGGCGCCGCCGCCGGTCGTGAAGCCGCCGCCGCCGCACCAGACGATCACCGGCCAGCCGCCCGCACGCGCTTCTTCGGGGGCCCAGACATTAAGGTACAGGCAATCTTCCGACATCTCAGGCGCGCGGGACTGCCTCACGCCGGACACCTGCACCGCGTCGGCCCCGAAGTCCTGCGCCTCTTTGACGTCGGCCCATGGCGCGACGGGCGCAGGGGGCCGCCAGCGCAGCGGTCCGACCGGCGGCGCCGCATAAGGAATACCGCGAAATGCCAGCAAGCCATTCTCGAGGCGAACGCCCCGCACCTTTCCCGCGGTGGTGCTGACAATCGGCATGATGCTCTCCCAACGATACGCCTGAAGCGGATTCGATATTGTTGCTGACCGATAACAGTCGGCTATATGCTATCGTGGCATAATATATTATGCCATGTCAATTGCCGCGCCATAAGTGGATTTTGACCGAGCTTCCGCTTTGATCAGGCCGGATCCTGTCCCACCGGTCCGAGCCCGAGCAGCAGGCGCAGACAGCGAAGAAAGACCGGACGCATGTCTTCGGGCAGCGGCGCGAGAATCTCGTCCTGCGCGGCGGCGACGAGCGGAATATGGTCCAGCAGCAACTCCTTGCCGGCCGGAGTTATATGCATCGTCCAGGCCCGGCCATCGTGCACGTCGCGCGATCGCAGGACCCAGCCTCGGGATATCATTCGTCCGATCATCTCGGCGATCGTCGCCTTGTCGAACCCCGTAAGCGCAACGAGCCGGCTCTGTGCGGCTCCCGGGTTCTGGTAAAGCACGATGAGCAGCGCCATCTGCTGCCGCGTGATCTCGTCGCCGACGAGCGCTGAGAAAATCTCGTAGGACCGCTGATGGTTGCGACGGAGGAGATGGCCGGGCGTGTCGAGCAGGCGCAAGCCGGCCAGCAGCCTTTCCCTCTCCTCCCTCTCGTCGCCCATCGATGATGCATCCCTGCTGTGATCGGCCGACATCTGACAGCGGTGCGGCCGGCGCGTCAACCGGACGACACGCGAAATTCGACCCGGCCGAGGTTCTGCACTTCCAGCCGGACATGCTGGCCAGGGACGAGCGGCTCCGCGGCTGTTGCCCCGCCCGCCATGACCACATCGCCGGCCTGGAGCGGCTCGCCTGCGCGCGCCGCGAGGCGCGCTGCTGCGACCAGCGAGCGGATCGGATCCCCCAGGATCGAGGCCGTGGAGCCGACCTGCCGCACCTGGCCGTCGAATCCGAGGATCAGGCCGAGATTGGAGAGATCGGTGCCCGGATCCGCCCAGGCGCCGGTGACGAATGCCGAGGACGAACTGTTGTCGGCGATCACATCGGTCAGCGAAAATTTGAAATTCTCGTACCGGCTGTCGATGATCTCGAGGGCCGGTGCGACCCCGACGAGCGCGGCGCGCGCCGCCATCGCCGTGACATTTTCGCCAAGAGGAGCGCCCAGCAGAAAAGCGATTTCGGGTTCGACGCGCGGGTGAACGAAGGCCGGGAAGTCGATGGTGCCACCATCCTCGACCAACATGGCGTCGGTCAGGCGTCCCCACAACATGTCCTCGATGCCCATCTGCGCCATCTTGGCGCGGCTCGTCATGCCCATCTTGATCCCGACCCGTCGCTCGCCGCGCGCGTAGCGCAGCGCCATCGATCGTGCCTGGACGGCATAGGCATCCTCGACGCCGAGCGGCTCGGTAAGCTGGGGTGTTGCCGTCGCCGTCCGGGCTGCCGTGTCGAGACGTTCGGCCAGCGTTTCAATCAGCGTCATCATGCCGCCTCCTTCTGCTTAATCATGTCGAGCGCGACATCGACGATCATATCCTCCTGGCCGCCCACCATCTTGCGGCTGCCAAGTTCGACGAGAATCTCGCGCGTATCGAGGCCATAATCGGCTGCGGCCTTTTCGGCATGGCGCAGGAAGCTCGAATATACCCCGGCATAACCGAGCGCGAGCGTCTCCCTGTCGACACGAACCGGACGGTCCTGCAACGGACGCACCAGATCCTCGGCAGCGTCCATCAGCGCCATGACGTCGCAGCCATGGTTCCACCCCTTGCGGTCGACTGCGGCGATGAACACCTCGAGCGGCGCATTACCGGCACCCGCGCCCATGCCCGCGAGGCTGGCGTCGATGCGGACCGCGCCCTCCTGCGCCGCGACGATCGAATTGGCGACGCCGAGCGAGAGATTGTGGTGCGCGTGCATGCCCCGTTCGGTTTCGGGCTTGAGGACGCGGTCATAGGCCTGGAAGCGCGCGCGCACCCCGTCCATGTCGAGAGCGCCGCCGCTGTCGGTGACATAGAGGCACTGCGCGCCATAGCTTTCCATCAGCAGCGCCTGCTGGGCGAGCGCGTCCGGCTCGATCATGTGGCTCATCATCAGGAAGCCGGAGACGTCCATGCCGAGATCGCGGGCGATGCCGATATGCTGCTTCGAGACATCGGCCTCGGTGCAATGCGTCGCAACGCGCACCGACCGCACCCCGATATCATAGGCGCGCTTCAGCTCGTCGACCGTTCCGACGCCGGGCAGGATGAGCGTGGTCAGAACCGAGCGGGTCAGGACGTCGGCGACAGCCTCCAGCCATTCCCAGTCGGTATGCGCGCCGAAGCCATAGTTGAAGCTTGCGCCATTGAGGCCGTCGCCATGCGCGACCTCGATCGCATCGACCCCGGCATCATCCAGCGCTTTCGCGATCGAGCGGACATGATCGATACCATACATGTGACGTATCGCGTGCATGCCGTCGCGCAAGGTGACGTCCTGGAGATAGAGTTTGTCCCTGGTTGCATCGAAGGTCATGCTGCGGCCTTTCTGGACATGATCTTTTCGGCCAGCAGTTCGCCGGTGGCCTTTGCGGCGGCGGTCATGATGTCGAGATTGCCGGAGTAGCTCGGCAGATAATCGCCTGCGCCTTCGACCTCGAGGAAGATCGAGGTCTTGATCCCGGTAAATTCACCATAACCGGGAATCGTCAGGCGGTTGTTGTCGCCGAAATGTTCGAACTGCACCGCCTGCTTCAGCCGGTAGCCGGGAACATAGGCTTGCACCTTTGCCACCATCGCTTCGACCGAGGCGCGAATGGTATCTTCATCGGCGCCTTCCGACAGGGTGAAAACCGTGTCGCGCATGATCATCGGCGGCTCAGCGGGATTGAGGATGATGATCGCCTTGCCCTTCGCCGCGCCTCCCACCTGCTCGATGGCGCTCGCGGTGGTCCGGGTGAATTCGTCGATATTCGCCCGGGTGCCAGGGCCCGCCGATCGCGAAGAAACCGATGCCACGATCTCGGCATAATGGACGGTGGCGACCTGGCTGACCGCCGCGACCATCGGGATCGTCGCCTGCCCGCCGCATGTGACCATGTTGACGTTGGGCTGATCGAGATTCGCATGCATGTTGACCGGCGGAATGGTGAAAGGACCGATGGCGGCCGGCGTGAGATCGACGACCTGCTTGCCATCGGCCCGCAGGGCCGCATCGTGCACCTTGTGCGAGTAAGCACTCGTCGCATCGAAGGCGATGCCGATCTCGGGATAGACGTCGAGCTTCTGCAGCCCCTCCAGCCCTTCATGGGTGGTGGTGATGCCGCGCTCGCGCGCCATCGCCAGGCCCTCGGACGCCGGATCGATGCCGACCACGGCCACCAGCTCCATGTTCTGCGGATATTTGATCATCTTGATCATCAGGTCGGTGCCGATGTTGCCCGACCCTATGATTACGGCTTTCACTCTGTCCATGTTGCTAACCCCTCTGAAATTTCACTGACCGAAGGCGGCGCGCACCGAACCGACCCCCTCGATACGCGTCTCGAAGACATCGCCCGGCCGGGCGTCGACCATCGGGCCGAGTGCGCCTGAGAGCACGATGCTTCCTGCTTCGAGGGGGCGGCCGACCTTCGCCAGCGTTCGCGCCAGCCAACCGAGGGCGTGCAGCGGATGGCCGAGACAGGCGGCACCGGCTCCGAAGCTGACCGGCTCGCCGTTCTTTTCGAGGACCATTCCGCACAGCCGCAGATCGAGATCCGCGACCTGCACTGGCGTCGTCCCGAGGACGAACAGACCCGACGAGGCATTGTCGGCGATCGTATCGACGATGCCGATATCCCAGCCGGTAATGCGGCTGTCGACGATTTCCAGTGCCGGAAGCGCATAATCGATCGACGACAGAAGTTCCGCGGTGGTCAGCCGATTGATGTCGGGCGATCGCCGCATGACGAATGCGACTTCGGCTTCCACCTTCGGCTGCAGGAGACGTCCGGGAGCGATCACGGCGCCGTCTTCGACCGCCATGTCCGCGAAGAGAATTCCGAAATCGGGCTGGTCGACGCCAAGCTGGGCCTGTACCGCCCGGGCCGTCAGACCGATCTTGGCGCCCACGATATGCCGGCCGTCGTTCAGCCACCGATCGGTGTTGAGGGCCTGGATCGCATAGGCATCCTCGATCGTGCCCGCGTCCTTCAGCGCGTTCCGGATAGGCGCTATCGCGCCCCCGCCATAGGCTCCCGCCAGCGCGTCGGCATGGCTCTGCATCGCCGACGTATCCGCTGCTTGACTGATCATGCCGCTTCCTTCCATTCCACATCTCCAAAACAGAGATAGTCCCACATGCGTTCGTAGATGCCGCCGGCCGCGGTCGCGCGCGCGGCCGCCTCCTCGGCGCTATATTCCAGTGCGCCGAGACCGGCGGCGCGGGCCGGAAGAAGCGCCAGTTCGATCCGGGCGGCATCTTCGAGAAAAAATGTATTGGCGGCGGCGGTCTCCAGCGTCCGGCCGGTGACGACGGCACCGTTCCCCCGCAGCACGATCGCGGTCGCCTCGCCGAGCATGTCGGCCACCTGCACGGCGACGGCGTCCTCGCGGACGAGCGCGGTTTCTGGCCAGAGCGGCGGCATCGGCGCAAAATAGGTACCGAATCCGTGCAAGGCGCGCGGGGTCATGCCGAGGGCAGACAGCGCCATGACCGCCGGCGGCTGGACGCGGCAGATTCCTCCGACATCCTCACGCTTCCGGTAGATTTCGCGGTGAAGCCGCACTTCGCCCAGAACCCCGTCGGGCAGCGGCCCGTCGAGCGGGACCAGCGTGCCTTCATCCTCGACCGAGACCGTCGGAAGCGGTCGGGGCGGCGTCACGAGAAAGTGGCCCGCATCGACACGCTGGCTGACATGCCCGTAGGCATGCGCCAGCCCGTGCCGCCCCATGGCCCGCGCCGCGAGCCGCAGGATGTGATGGGCGTCATCCCGCATGGGCGATGCTGCCTTCTTCCTCCGAGCGGAATTCGGCGATGTCGGGCTTGGATCCCCATGTGCAATAGCTGCTCGGCTCGCGCCGGAATTGCCGCGGCACATGGCGCCGGTCCTCGTCCTCCGAAAACACGCGCACGCCGCAGCTATATTCGTAGATCATGCCGTCGGGGCCGTAGAAATAGAGAAAACGCGCGCCCGAGGTGGCATGGCGTCCGGGGCCGAAAGCGATCCGCACCCCCTGCTCCTGCAGGAAGTACCAGGACCGCATGATGTCATCGACATCCTCGACCTGGAAGTTGATGTGATGGACCCCGGCATAAGCCGAGTTGAAGAGCGCGACCTTGTGATGGACGCCATCGATGCGCAGGAGCGCGGCATCCTCGATCCAGTCGCTCACTTTGGCGCCGAGCTGTCCGGTCCAGAAGGCTTCGTCGGTGCGCGCATCGGTCGTGCGCAGGCCGACGTGGCTGAACGAGGTGATGCCGGCGTCGCGCGGGGCAAAATATCGGCGGCCGCTCGCGGCCGGCCGGGCAACCAGTTCGATGGCGTTGCCCGTCGGATCGGTGAAGCGGATGAGATCACGCACCCGGCGGCGCTCGCACTCCTCCGTATTACCGCGGCGAACCGCGACGCCGGCGGCCTCCAGTTCCGCGGCCGCACGGTCAAGCTGGTCCGAGGTCGCCATTTCGAAGCCGACGGTGTGGCCCACGGCCGCGCCCTTCACATAGCAGATATTGTGATCGCGATCGTCGCCCCGAAGATAGGCGGCGTCGGAATCGCGGTGCACGAGCTCGAGACCCAGAATCCGGACGGCAAAATCGACATTCTCGTCGAGGCGGTCGGTTCCGATGCGAACATAGCGGATATCATGCAGGTCGGCCATGAGCTCTCTCTTTCAAACTGCGGGCGAAACGAGCGTCAGCCCTTCGCTCGCGCTGCCATCGACTGTCCGGCGACGAACCATTTTTCAGCAGGGATCTCGGTCACCACCACGCGAATGCGGTCGCGGGGCGCCTCCAGGGCGCCAGAGATCGCGGCGGTGACGGCTTCCGCCATCTCGGCGATCATTTCGGGGCTGCGGCCTTCGAGAATGGAAATCTGGGCAAGCGGCATGGTGTCAGACCTTTATGCAGATGTTGGTGATTTCGGAGTAGAAGCTGATCGAATGGTCGCCGCCTTCGCGGCCGAAGCCCGATTGCTTGGCGCCGCCGAACGCCGTGCGGAGGTCGCGCAGAAACCAGCTGTTCACCCAACTGATCCCGACATCCATCGCGCGTCCGACCCGGTGCGCGCGCGACAGATCGCGCGTCCACACCGACGAGGCGAGGCCATAGTCGGTATCGTTCGCAAGGGCGATGACCTCCTCTTCGCTGTCGAAGGGCGCGATGTGGCAACAGGGGCCGAAAATTTCCTCGCGCGTGACGCGCGCGTGCTGCGTCAGTCCCGTCCAGATCGTCGGCTCGACGAAATAGCCGTCAGCCGCTGCGCCTTCGAGGTCCGGAACGCCGCCGCCCGTGACGAGGGTGGCGCCTTCCTCGATCGCGAGAGCATAATAGTCGAGAACCTTGGCACGATGTTCTGCCGAGATCAGGGGACCGAGATCGGTGCCCTCCGCGTGCGGCAGGCCCGGGCGCAAGGCCTCGGCCTTTTCCTTCATCGCCGCGACAAAGCGGTCGAAAATCGGGCGCTCGACATACATGCGCTCGGGCGCAAGGCACACTTGGCCCGTGTTCAGAAACGCGGCGCGCGAAAGGCCGGCAACTGCCGCATCGAAATCGGCATCGGCAAAGACGATCGCCGGATTCTTTCCGCCGAGCTCAAAGGACAAGGCCTTGGTGGTGGCGGCCGCCGAGCGCATGATGGCAGCCCCGGTGCGCGTCTCCCCGGTGAAGGTGATCGCGCGAATTCCCGGATGTGCGGTCACCATTTCGCCAGCGGATCCAGGGCCGAAACCATGCACGACGTTGAAGACGCCGGCCGGGATGCCGACCTCGTTCATCACCTCGGCGAGCAGCGTCGTGGTAGAGGGCGTTTCCTCGGAGGGCTTGACGACCACCGCGTTGCCGCAGGCCATGGCCGGCGCAACCTTCCAGGTCATCAACAGCAAAGGCAGGTTCCAAGGGCTGATCACGCCGACGACGCCGAGCGGCTTACGGACCGAATAATTTATCGCCCGCCCGCCATCGGGCGTGTCCATCTCGAACGCCTCGTCGGGACGGCTGGCGATGAAATCGGCGAAGACCCGAAAATTGGCTGCGCCGCGGGGAATGTCGAGATGCGCCGCCATCGATCGCGGCTTGCCGGTGTCGGCGATCTCGGCCTCGAGAAATTCATCGAACCGCTCTTCGATCCGCGCCGCTACCCGCGCGAGCAAGTCGCGCCGCCGGGCGAGCGTCATCTGCCCCCATTCGCCTTCCACGCTGCGGCGCCCGGCTTCGACAGCAGCATCGATCATCGCCGCATCGGCTTCATAGGCGATGGCGTGGACGGCGCCCGTTGCCGGATTGCGGACCTCGAACGGCTTCCCGCCCTCTACGAACTGACCGCCGATAAAATTGCGCAGCGTCCGCAATGGCGTCGCCGCCTCGACCTTCGCTGGTTCCAGAATTGTAGATGTCACGGTCGTTTTCCTCACTCTACGGAGAATTTAAGATGTATACGTCCTATTTAGTCGCGTCAACGCGGACCGGGCGCCGCCGCGGCGGGGCTCCATCGCGGATTTGCGACGTCGCGCGCGGAGCGGCAGTCAGAGCGCGGACGCCGGCTCATGCCATCCCTACCGCAGCATCTTGGCCTGCAGCCTGCTGCGCGCTGCGACGCGACAATATCTTGCGCATGCCCAGGAGCGCGAGGCCGGTCGCGACACCGAGCATGGCCGCCCAGAGGAAGATGAGCGCCGGACTCCAGCCCCAGCCGAGGAAAACACCGGCGATGGCCGGAGCCCCGGCCGCGCCCATCCGCCCCATGCCAAAGGCCCAGCCGAAGGCGGTGCTCCGGATCGATTCCGGGAAGGATTCCAGAGTGAGGTTGATCAGGCCCGCGTGATAGGCGCAGATCGTGGCGGCAATGGCGAACACCATCGCCGAAGCCATTTCAGGACGATCGAGAACGCTTGGCAGAGCGACCATCGCGGCGACGTAGATGCAAATCTCGACGATCATCACCTTGTAGATGCCGAACCGCGTCGTCAGCCACCCCTGCGCGATCGTCCCGAGAGCTCCCCCGATCCCGAACATGGCGGCGGCGTCGGTTCCCGCGCTCGAGGACATTCCTGCCTTGAGCAGCAGCGATGGTGTCCAGTTCATCACGAAGTACAAGATCGCCTGATCCATGAAAAAGGCGATCCAGACGAGAATCGTCAAGGCGCGCAACTTCTTGTCGAACAGCATGGCGACCGGGAGCTTCTTGCTGATCGCGTGCGCATCTCGTTCCTGATCGACGACCACCGAGCCGACACCATTCACCCCGAATAGTTTCTGGATCGATTTGACTGCGGCGGGCTGGTTCCGCTTGCGGTTCACGAGAAAGGCGACCGACTCCGGAACCACGAAAGCGGCGAGTAACGTCAGCGCGATCGTTCCGCACCCTGCCACATAGAGAAGGCCATGCCATCCCGAATAGGGCAGGATCCCCCGCGCCATCACGCTGCCCAGCAGCGATCCCAGCGGAACGAATGCGATCATGAGCGAGACCACGAGGCGGGAATAGCGCTGGGGCGAGAATTCCGACGCCAGCGAGATCAGGATGGGCAAGGCGGCCCCAAGGCCGATGCCGGTAACGAAACGCACGCCGATAAGCTCGATGAGCGTCTCGGCGTGCGCCGTCATGAATGTTCCGAATCCCGCCAGGCCCATGCCGATGATGATGACGCGCTTGCGCCCCAGCGATTGATCGGCCGCGGTGCTCAGGAGAAGCGCACCCGCGATACCTCCAACGAGGGCCGACGAGAATATGAGGCCGAAGGCGGAGATCGGCAGCCCAAGATCCTCGCTCATGTCATGCGCGATGAGCCCGAGCAGCTGATTGTCCATTCCGTCGAACAGGACGAGGAGCCCGAGGATGAGGAGCACCAGCACCTGCCTGGCTTTCAGACCGCCTTCCCGAATCTCGCGAGAATAGTCGAAAACAGACCCGGAGGCATTGGATATGCCAGTCATATATCGAACTCCCTTGGCCGCCTTGGCGCCGGAAGACGAACCGTCTTCCGGCTGGCGGATGTCAGAAACGGGTCGAGATCTGGAATGCGATCGAGCGCGACCGGTCCGTCCGGACCGCGACCGCATTCGATCCCGTCATCACGCCGCGATAATTGCCCGTTGCCTTGTCTGTGACATTCTTCGCGATGATCGCAAGCTCCCACTGATCGTCGATCGCACCGATGGACGCCCGGAGGTCAAGCTTGGCATAGCCCGACTGCGAGGTCAGGTAATCGCCGTTGGCCTGCTGGAAGAAGCGCGACGAGAAATACATCCAGCTCCCCAGCTTGAGCTTGAGATCGGACGACAGGTCGGCAGAGTAGTTTGCGTTGACGCTACCGCTCCATTTGGGCGCATAGGCCTTCCTGGTTCCGCCCAGATTGGGCACCGGACAAACCGGCGCGATCTGTGCGATGAGGGCCGGATCGGTCGGCAGGATCGGGCAAGGCCCGTTTTTATAGTCCAGATATTTGGCATCGAGATAGCCGATATTGGCCGACAGGTTAAAGCCGTCGAACGGCCGGACCCCAACTTCCAGATCGATCCCCCGCGAACGCGCCTTGCCGACGTTCGCGATCACCGACTGGTTGATGCCGTTCGCATCGATGATCGTCGTCGATTCCTGGAGATCGTCATAATCGCTGTTGAAGAAGGTGATGTTGGTGGTCAGCCGGCGGTCGAACCACGATGCCTTGAGGCCGGCTTCGTACGACTTCACGTTTTCCGGGCCGAACTCGTCGAGATTCTGGCCGATCGACCAGCCGCCCGCCTTGAACCCGGTCGCGAAGGAGGCATAGAGCATGACATCGCGGTTCACGTCATACTGGACGTTCACCGACGGCATGAACTTCTCGTCGGTCCGCTTTGTGTTGCGATAGTCGCCCCCGACCCGTCCGACCGTCGTCGACCAGGTGTTGAACTGCTCCGGGGTGAATTCGGTGATGACCTGTCCGATCGCATCGCCGCGGCCGGCGCGGGTGGTCCGGTGCGCGCTCTTGCGGATCGAGCTGTAGCGCGCGCCGAGGTTCACGCGGAACGCCTCCGACAAATTGACCGTCGCGGCGGCGAAGACCGACCGGTTCGACTGGTCCTGGTCGCCATAGACCTCCTGCGCAACGGGCGTGTTGGCGGGGATGACGGCAGCGCCCGTGGCGCCCGCCCTGGTGTTGGCCAGCGCGCCGAAATTGGAGAAGTAGAAGCCGGTGTTGATGGCCCCCTTCATGTTCGAATTGTCGTAATAGAGCCCCAGCATATATTCGAGGAAGCCGCCCTTGTCGGACTCGAAGCGCAGTTCCTGGCTGAAGGACCGGAACTTTTCGGGCTGCGACAGCGGCAAGCCCGCAGGCAGGTTGAAGGCCGGCAGCGCGAACGAGGCGCCGCTCACCGTGGTCCGGAACAGATCATGATAATAATAGCCGGTCGTCGAGGTCAGCGTGTTGCCCCCGATCGGCACGGAAACGTCGAACGCGCCGTTCACCGATTCCAGCTGGAAGAATGCATCTCCCGACGCGGTGACATAGTTGAGCTTGCCGTCCTGATCCCCGGGCACGAGAATCCCGGCGCAGGTGCCGGCCGGCTGATCGAAATTCGGGCCGGTCCCATAGCCGGGGGCCGGCGGGCAGTTCGTGATTTCCTGCAACTCGGTGTGCTTGTCGTCATATTTAGCATAGTCGACGCGCAGGTTCACATCGACGTCGCCGGGGGTCTCGTAGCGCAGGGCGAGGCGCGCCTGCATGTCCGAGTTGTTCGGGCCCTTGTTGTCGAGGCGGGTGTTCTTGATGTAACCGCCCATTCCGAACAGGCGGAACGCGCCGCGCATCGACAGACCCTCGGCGAGCGGGCCGCCCACCGCGGCCTGTACGTCATATTCGTCATCGGACGGCGAATAGAGCGCCGACACATAGCCGTCGAAATTCTGGCTCGGCTTCTTGGTCACGATGCTGAGCGCACCGGCGATCGTGTTGCTGCCGAAATAGGTCGACTGGGGACCCTTGAGCACCTCGATCCGCTCGAGGTCGAGGAACCCGCCGCGGATGACCTGCGAGCGCGCCACATAGACGCCGTCGATGAAGATGCCGACCGCCTGCTCGAAGCCCATGTTGAAGCCCGAACCGATACCGCGGATATTGAGCGAATCGGAGGCGCCCGCCGAGTTGATCTTCACCCCGGAGACGCGGTTGCCCAGATCGCCGAGATCGGAAATCTGCGATTCACGCAGCGTGTCGCCGGTCGCAACCGCGATCGAAATCGGCACGTCCTGGAGGCTTTGCTCGCGCCGCTGCGCGGTAACGATAATATCGCCCTCGCTGGGGCCGGCGTCGGCCTGATGGGCCTGGTCGGCTTGCCCGGCCTCTTGCGCAAGAGCGGCGGACGGCGATGCCAAGGCGGCCGCGGCAAATACCGCGCAAGCGGACGCATTCAGGTAAAAACGGTTCTTCGACATATGCTGTCTCCCTCTCCCGGCCCGTGTGCAGGCTCGAATCGATCTGTTATCGCCGCCACCTTAGCGGCTCATCTTTATCATGCAATAATAAGTTATGGTGGAATATCATTTTTCGCCGGACGCGAGCTTCAAAGCGCCGTCTCCGGCGGCTGTCCGGCCCCGTTCCACATCACCCAGCCGCAGCCCGCGGTGGCAATATGGGCCGGGAAATAATCGATGATCTCACAGTGATACCGCTCCTGCGCTGCCTGCATCGCGCCCGCGGCCACGAGCCAGGTCCTGAGTTCGCCGGTTCCCGAATCTGTCGCGGCGGACTGGAAGGAGAAGAGCGCCTTCAACGCGTCGAAATCGCCTTTTGCGAGGCAGTCGAGCACCCAATGGTCGAGCGGCTCGTCGACCCAGCCCGACAGCGGGCCCGACGGATCGTGGGACATGCCGCCGCTGCCGTAGATGGCGATCGGCTCGGCCTGCTCGCGGCAGATGTCCGCGATCGCGCGGCCAAGGGCCAGGCACCGCTCGCCGTTGAGCACCGCCTTCGATCGCTCGATCGTTTTCACGATCACCGGGATCACCGGGATATCGAGCGCCGGCATGATCAGAGGAAGCGGCCGCGTCAGCGCGTGCGGCGCCTTACGCTCGGGCCGGCCCTGCGGACTGATCTTGCGGCTGATCGCAATATCGAAATCGCGCCGCACCAGCTCGGTTTGAAGATGCTGGGCGAGCTTCGAGGCCGAGCGAACCCTGACGCCGAAGCGATCCGGATTTTCCCAGAAGCGCTGCGGCGGATCGGAATCGAAGTCGCCATAATTGTGGAAGCCTTCGATATCGTCCTCTCCCGAATAGATCATCACATTCGGGAGATTGGCTGCGGAAAACCATTCGTCCTGATCGCCCGCGACAACGATGAGCGCGGCGGGCTTGGCGGCCGCCAGTCCATCGGCCAGCCTGCCGAATGCGCGGTCGCGCCGGGCTACCCAGTCGGCGACGCACAGCGCGTCCTGCTGTTCGGCCTCGGGCGGCTGCGGAACGTCGCCGCTGATCAGCTTCCAGTACCGCTGCCATCCGGCATAGCTGTCCTGAAACAAACTCGGAAAATGGGATGAGGCCATTCCAATCGTTATCGGCATGATGTCGTCTCCCAAGCCATGAATCCCACGCCCGTCGCACCATGATGGACGGGCATATAGTCGAGGGTGCGGGCCTGGCAGCCGGCCTCCTCCAGTGCGGCGCCCGCTACGGTCCAGAGCCGCATCTCCGCCGAATTGCCTTGCAGGGTTCGCGACCGGACGTCCCAGATCTGCGCGACATCGCGCGACTGACCGCGCTCGAGGCGGGTGAGAACCCAGCGATCGAGGATGTCGTCGATCCAGCCCGCCATCGCGCCGCCCGGATTGCCCGACAGGCCGCCGCTGACAAGCAGTCCCAGCCGCCTGCCGGTCAGTGCCGCCGACTGCGCGAGCGCCCGGCCGAAGCTGTGAAGACGCCGTCCGGGAAGGACCGGCTCGACATGGCAATTGACGTGAAGGGGAATGATGGGAAGGCCGCCGGACAGGCGGGCGGCCGCTTCGGTCAATGCCGGGGATGCACCGCGCCCCTTGTCTCCCAAAGGGCGAAACTGGGCCCGGCCTTCGGAGATGTCGAACCCGCGCCGGACCAGTTCCTCGGAGAGAAATTCGCCAAGAGCCTCGTCGCACGGGAAATGCGCGGGCGACGATGGCTCGCCGAGCGGAGACAAGGCGGGGTCGCCCCAGATTTCGCCGCCGACCTGAAAGTGCAGCTGCGGCGTGTTCGACAGATCGAAGACATCGCCGCGATCGGCATGGAGAAGGACCAACGCGTCGAGTTTCGCCTCGACGATCAGACTGGCAAGTTTGTCAAAGCCGGCAGCGATCCGCGTCTCATAGTCCGCGAGTCGCTCGCCCGTCTCGTCGGCGCGGGCAGCCGGCTGGACCGCCTCCCCCACCAGATGGTCCGATACGGCCGACCAGCATGACCGCGGCCGGTACATCAACGGCGAATAGCTGAGGCCAGCGCCCATTATAATCGACATTCCACTCTCCCCGATCGTCATCCGATGGCAGCTGCAAATCGCTGCCGGGCGTTCACCGCCGCGATCTAGCTTGACAGCATTTTGCTTTGCTAGCATAACTTATGGCGTAGGTGCAATAGGCCGGCATTTGACCTTGGCCAGCCTGGATGGTGAGAGGGATAACAGATGGACAGCGATACAATTGACGGTCGGCTCGTGGACGCCGAGGCGGGGCTGATCGACCGGCGGATCTTCGCTGATCAGGATATTTTCGATCAGGAAATCAAGCAGGTGTTCGGCAAGTCCTGGCTGTTTGTCGGGCACGAAAGCCAGATTCCGAACAAGGGTGATTTCTTCACCTCGCAGGCCGGCCGCGACGCGGTCGTCGTTACCCGCGACTCGGAAGGCGAAGTGCGGGTCATGCTCAACATGTGCACGCATCGGGGGATGCCGGTGTGTCGGTACGACAAGGGCAACGCCAAGCGCTTCACCTGCCCCTATCATGGGTGGACGTTCGCCAACACCGGCGATCTCACCGGGCTTCCGCTGTCGAGCGAAGGCTATGGCGGTCAGCTCGACCGCAAGAAATGGGGCCTGATCCAGGCTCGAGTCACGCTGTACTACGGGTCGATCTGGGCCACGTTCGATGAAAATGTGCCGCCTTTCGAGGAGACGCTCGGCGACATGGCGTTGATGCTGCGCGACTTCATGCAGGGCCCCGACGGCGAGGATGACGGGCTGGAGGTCATCGACGGCATCCTGAAGTTCGAAATTCACAGCAACTGGAAGTTTGGCGCCGAAAACAACGCCGGCGATCTTTATCACGACGTCAGCCACAATTCGGTGCAGCGCGTCGGCCTCGCGCTGTCAGGTCTGCGCGGACGTCACGTCTGGGCGGCCGACAAGCACAAGTTCAGAACGTTGAACGTCGCCTATCCGGCCGGTGGCCATGCCGCCCGCGTCAATCTCTACGACGATGAGCAGCGCGAATATCATCCGCAGTGGGCGATCGTCCCGGAAGTCGACGATTACTTCCGCGCGGCGCATTACGCGCGTCAGGAGCGGCTCGGCGAGAAGGCGCGTCTCCTCAATCGCGGCGGAATCATATTCCCCAACATCGCCTATAACTCCGCAGGGCGCTGGCAGATCACGATGTGGGTGCCGCGCGCGCCCAACCGCACCGAAGTGTGGAAATGGTATTTCGTGCCCAAGAATGCGCCGCAGAAGGTCAAGGACACGCTGCGCCATTATCTGCTGCGCTACGGCGGCCCGTCGGGCATGGTCGAGCAGGACGATATCGAGAATTGGGCGTCGGCGCAGGTCGGGGCCGAGACGGCGGCGGGCAACCGGCTTCCGATGAACTACACCCTGCACATGGGCCAGGCGCAATGGGCGTGGCCCGAGCCGTGGCTCGGCGAGGGCGCCTATGTCGACGAGGGCGTGTCGGAACATGCCCAGCGCGTGTTCTACGGCCATTGGGCGCAGAAGATGGACGCCCAAGCGGGCGAGCAGGAGGCAGGCCAGTGAGCAGCGCAAGCACGATCGACACGGCCAACCTCGGCGGGGAGGATGCTGTCGCAGTGCCCACCCTCAAGGAGCGCGTCGAGGATTTCCTCTCCTACGAGTGCGAGCTTCTTGACGAGAGGCGCTTCGACGAATGGCTTGAGCTCTTCACGGAAGATGCGCGCTACTGGATGCCGCTGGCGCGCAACGTCGAGCATAATAATCTGGGAGCGGAATATAGCCGCGAACAGCAGGACGCGGCCTGGTTCGATGAAGACAAGAAAACCCTTCTTCAGCGCGTGATGCAGTTGAAGGGCGGCGATCACTGGGCCGAAGAGCCGTTTTCCCGCACGAGCCATATCACGACGAACACGCGCATTCAGGAAGCGAGCGAAACCGAGCTGACTGTGAGCAGCCGGTTCATCGTCTATGTAAACCGGCGCGAGGGCGAGGTTCGCCTTTTCGTCGGCAAGCGGATCGACGTGCTGCGCCCGGCGGGCGCAACATTCCAGATCGCGAAACGGTCGATCTTCCTCGATCAGAGCAAATTGCTCTTCAAGAATCTGACGACATTCTTCTGACCGGATCAGCGGTGCCGGCGGCGAGGTTCGCCGCCGGCACCGCAAAGACCATCCTCGGAGCGCTCGGTTGAAAGCGAAGGCCGCAAACCTGGCCGAGGCTGGGGACGAGAACATTGAACCCGATCGCGCCCAACGACCCTGTTCAACACGGATGAGCCGATGAAAACTCTCGCTATGGTCGCCGCGAGCCTTCTCGCGCTCAATCCGCTGCCTGCATCTGCCAAGGCGAAACCCAATTTGGTAATCATCGTGGCGGACGACCTGGGCTTCTCCGACATCGGCGCCTTCGGGAGCGAGATCCGAACGCCCAATCTGGATGCGTTGGCGAGCGCCGGATCGCTTTTGACCAATTTTCACGCCGCCCCGGCATGTTCGCCAACGCGTGCGATGCTGCTATCGGGCACCGACAATCACACGGCCGGGGTCGGAGCGATGGTGGAAAGCCGCCTGGAGGCCGGCGCCGAAAATGGCACGCCACAATGGGGATATGAAGGCGTCATTACCCGGCGCGTTGCGACGCTGGCGGAACGTCTTCGTGAAGGCGGATATCATACGATCTTCAGCGGAAAATGGCATTTGGGATTGGCGCCCGAGCAGAACCCGGCGGCCCGTGGTTTCATAACCTCCTTCGCGCTGCTTCAGGGCGCCAGCAACCATTTCGGCGGTCCGATGGGACCAGCAGACAATCCGAACCTGCGGGCGACCTTCACCCTGGACGGCGAGGAAGTGGCTGTCCCCGCTGATTTCTATTCCACGGACTATTTTACCACCCAGTTGCTTCGCCAGCTTGACGCAAGGCCAAGAAGAAAGCCGTTCTTTGCGTATCTGGCCTTCACCGCGCCCCACTGGCCGCTTCAGGCGCCGGAGGTCGATATCGCGCGTTACTCCGGCCGGTACGATGACGGTTGGGCCGTGTTGAGGCAGGAGCGCCTTGAGCGGATGCGGCAGCTCGGAATCGTCGAAGCGGGAGTTACGCCGGCGCGCATCGAGGGATATGCCGAGGCCTGGGACCGGCTCACGCCCGAGCAGAAGCGCGTTGAAGCCCGGAAGATGGAAATCTTTGCGGCGATGGTCGACCGGATGGACCGGAATGTCGGCCGCCTCGTCAATCATTTGAAGCATAGCGGCGAATTCGAAAGGACCATATTCGTCTTTGTTTCGGACAACGGCCCGGCGGGAGAAGGGGCGGATCGTTTTGCCCGACTGCCCGGGATGGCCGCCTTCCTCGCTGCAAGCGACACGCGTTACGCGGCGATGGGGAGCAAGTCGTCGATGTTGTTCCTTGGCCGGTATTGGGCGCAAGCGGCGTCGGCGCCGTATCGGCTCTTCAAGGGAGTGACGACCGAGGGCGGAACGCGTGTACCCGCCTTCGTGACCTTCGCCGGCGCTCCCCAGAAGGGCGCTCGACGCTCGGCGTTCGCGAGTATCATGGATATCGCACCGACGCTTCTGGAGGCCGCTTCGCTTCCCATCGAGCCGATCGTCGAGGGACGGGACGTGGCCCCTGTCCGAGGGCGATCCATGCTGCCTTACCTAGCGAACTTGAGCCGATATATTCATCCGGCTGACGAGGCGATCACGATCGAATTGCATGGGCATCGCGCTGTGCGGCAGGAGCCGTGGAAGCTGCTCCTGCTGAACCGACCCGCGGGCGACGGGACATGGGCCCTCTATAATTTGAACAACGACCCCGCCGAAGAGAATGACCTGTCCGCGGATTTTCCTGAACGGAGGCGCTCGATGATCGAGGCGTGGCACAGGTTTGCAGCGGAGACGAAAATCGCCGAATGAAATGGTCAGGCATGGTCCTGCGCAGAGCTATTTCAGGAATCCACCGAAACCGAGTGGACTGTGAGCAGCCCTATGCGGCCTGCTCTTCGACGAAACGGTCGATATTGACGTAGCAGCGCTCGAGCAGCCCGGTGAACTGCTCCACTTCCTGTTCGGAAAAGCCCTCGACAAGGGCCGTCAGAAATTTCTGCCGCCGCGCCGCGACTTTCTTCGCCAGCGCCTTCCCCGACGTCGTAAGATAGACGAGAGCTTTGCGCCGGTCCTGACTGTCGGCACGCCGTTCCAGTACGCCCGCT
Organism: Sphingopyxis sp. Root1497; assembly: GCF_001427085.1. Taxonomy (NCBI): domain Bacteria; kingdom Pseudomonadati; phylum Pseudomonadota; class Alphaproteobacteria; order Sphingomonadales; family Sphingopyxidaceae; genus Sphingopyxis; species Sphingopyxis sp. Root1497. The sequence continues at coordinate 571,753 of NZ_LMGF01000005.1, read as the reverse complement.
TTTTCCATGACGTCGATAGCCTTGCCGATCGCGGCGTCCTTGAGGTCCAGCCGAAGCCCGAGCTCGCGCTGCGACATTCCGTCCTGCGCGCGCAGGACCGCCAGCGGGTACCAGGCGCTTACGGCGAGATCGAGTTCGCTGAGCATCATCTCGATCGCGCGAACCTCGCGGATCCGGATCGTTCGAACCAGATAGTCGACGTCGCCTCTGAACAGGGGGTCGAGGGCAGCACGGGTCGCCTGGAACCGGTGCGGTCCAGAAACCGATGTTCCGGCATCGCCATTGAAGCGCATCACTTTGTCCTTCATGCCTTTCCGAGGCTACGAACTTCTTGCCCTGGGAAAATGATAGCGGTGCTTATAGCCCGCGATCCGAAGCCGCAATACGCCTGTTTTCGACACCGGCGTCTTGCGTTCAGAATCGTTGCCGCGGCAAGCTCGCCTTCGCATCACTATGCTATCATAACTTATGTCCTATTTCCAATCCTTTGCCAGCGTACTACAGGCTGCAAGAGAAGCCCGCTTCGGCGACTGCCCCAAATGTACGGACATCGTCCAAGACTGGGCGCCCTTGGCGCATTCTGTCACAAGCATGGCGCCAACCGCCACTGCGCTGTTTCTTTGCTCGGGCTAAAACACCTTCATCGGACCGACCCCGGCCCGCTGAATGGAGATGAAAAATGAACAACCTCATCAAAGATGCGACCGCGATCCCTGTGAACGAGCCGCAGCCGACCGTATCCTACAGTGTCATCACCCTCACCGACCCGCGTCGCCCCCTGCCGCTCGAACTGCGCGTCACCGCACCGATCGGCGGCGAAAAGCTGCCGGTCGTCCTGCTTTCGCACGGCCATGGACCGTCGCTCTATATTCCCTCCAAGGATGGCTATGGCCCGCTGGTCGAATTCTACGCTGGCCGCGGCTTCATCGTGATCCAGCCGACCCACCTCAATTCGAAGGTCGCCGGCCTGCCCGCCGATGCCGCCGGCGGCCCCTTGTTCTGGCGCTCGCGGGTCGAGGACATGTCGACGATCATCGACCAGCTGGACGCCATCGAAGCTGCCATGCCGCCCATCGCAGGGCGGATCGACAGGGACCGGATTGCGGTCGTAGGCCACTCGCTCGGCGGTCAGACCGCGGGCCTGCTGCTCGGCGCCCATCTCACTGACCCCAAGGATCCCGACGCCCAGGATGTCGACGTGATCGATCGCCGGATCAAGGCGGGCATCATGCTGGCTGCTCCCGGCAACGGGGGGGACAATCTCAGCGAGATGGCTGCGGACCGCTATTCCTTCTTCAATCCCGACTTCTCGCACCTCACCACCCCCACCCTCGTGGTGGTCGGCGAAGACGATGCGTCGCCTCATCTCACGGTCAGCGGGCCGGCCTGGCATGCCGACGCCTACCGTGACAGCCCGGGCGCCGAGTGCCTGCTCACGATCAAGGGCGGTGGCCACGGATTGGGGGGCATTGCCGGCTACGATGCTCGCGAGACCGACGATGAAGACGCCGAGCGCATGGAGATTGTCCTGCGCATGACCTGGGCGTATCTCCGCTCGGCGCTCTATGCGGACGATCAGGCGTGGACCGCGGCGTGCAGCGCCCTTGCCGAGCATGCTGCCGCCCATGCCGAGGTGGAATGCCGCTGACCAACATCGATGCCGGCCAGGTCCACGGGCCTGGCCGGCATCGGATTTCACGACCGAAGACAAGGCCATTCGAATGATCGATCCCCAATTTGACCGCTGCCGCTTTCCGCCGAGCTTGTGGCGGGCCCTGCGCGGAGCAGGACTCGAGCCTCCCAAGGTGCTGCGCGCTGCAGGGCTGCCCGCGACCTTTCACCTGGATCCGACGAACATTCTTACGACGGCACAGATGTTTGCAGTCTGGAAGTCCGTCGAGGCCCTGTCGTCCGGGGCGGTGCCCGCTCTCGAAATCCTGAAAGCCTCCGGGGAAGCCGGCCATCAACCGGCGTTCATCGCAGCGCTTTACGCCCTCAATCTGCGCGACGCGATTCACCGTATCGAGCGGTTCAAACGCATGGGCACGTCAGAGATATACGAGCTCACCGTCGACGGCGATGTCTCCACAATGACCAAGACGTGGCCCTTTGCTGTCGAGACCGAACCCGCTGCGTCGATCGACCTCAGCTTCCTGTTCCTTCTCGAAATCGGCCGGATTGGCACCGGTCAACGGATCACCCCGGCCTCGGTGCACTATCAGCGCGCCGGACCGGCCGCCCCCGAGCTCGAAGAGCATTATGGCTGCCGAATCAACTTCGGCGCGAGCCATAACGCCATTTCTTTCCACAATGCCGACCTCGCCACCCCCTTTCCGGGGCACGCTCCCGAATTTCTCGCGATGGTGACTCCCGGTCTCAGCGCTGCTTTCGACGAACTTATGACGGGAAGCACGATAAGCGAGCGGGTCATGGCCGTGCTCAAACGAACCATGGCCAGCGGCAGGCCCGACATCGCCTTCGTTGCCAGGGCGCTCGGCACCTCGGAACGCAGCTTGCAGCGGACGCTGACCGCAGAAGCCACGACCTTCCGCGCCCTCCTCGCCAAGGCGCGCGAAGAGCTCAGCCTGCAGCTGCTGGCCGATCCGGCGATTTCGGTCGAAGAGGTGACGCTGATGCTGGGCTTCCAGGACGCAACGTCTTTCTATCGCGCGTTTCGAGAGTGGCAGGACATGTCGCCGGGCGAATGGCGCGCGCTGCGATACGAGGAGGCTCGCCCGGTCTAGGCAAGCCCCTGAAGCCGAGCCCCTGAAGCCGAGCGGCGTAGCGATGTCTCCTCTAGTCTCCGAGTTGGGCCGGATCGATCAGAATCAGAACCAGCACGCCATGGGGCGCCATGATCAACATAGCTTTCGCAGGCACGTCGCCGACAATATCCTTCATCGGCCGGGGCAAGGAGAGCGTCCGGATGCCTTTTGCGTGGTTGATCACGATCCGTACGCGCTTTTCCGTCCCATTAGGTTCTGCGATCTCCGCATCGTAAATCATGCCGGCGACAATCGGCCCCACGTCCGCTTCCTTGAGCAAGCCGTTCGCCAGCGCGTCATCTCGGGGCATGTCGCGATGTGCGCCGACATAGGTGATCGATCCGGTCCGACGCACCTCGTGACGACCGCCGGCTTCCCGCCGAGTCAGCTGCCCGTCTTGTCGTAGCGCGTGACAATGTTGGTCTCGGTCGCGGAGAGGTCGAGTGTTTCTGCCCCAGATCGTCGCCTGCCCCTTCCAGGCTCCCTCGACACGCGGGAAGTTGCCGGCAATAGGCTCACAATCTACTGGCGTTCCCGACGATCTGCATAGGCGGCGCGTGCGGCGTCCATACGCGGCGCATTGGCGATGACCCACTCGGCAAAGTTGCGCACAGGTTCGAGAAACTCCCGTCCCAGCGGCGTCAGCGAATATTCGACCTGAGGGGGCGTCACCGGCGTCACCGTGCGAGATACGAACCCATGCTCTTCGAGATTTCGCAGTGTCGAGGCGAGCACCTTCTGGCTGATCTCTCCGATCTCGCGTCGCAGCGCATTGAACCGGCACGGGCCGCGGCCGAGCACCTGGACGACCAGCATCGACCATTTGTCGCTGATGCGCGTAAGCGTCCGGCTGATATGCTCGCACGCCGTGACCTGCCCTTCGCAAGCCGAGGCGGTTTCCATCCGGTTATCTGGTGTCGCCAAAGTGCCTCCTTGTGGGCGCGGATGCCGTGCGTAATTAGGTTACTCCAAGTTACTAAACAACATGAGGTTACCATGACAGTCAAGCCACGCATCGCCCTCATCATCGGTTCGACCCGCCCGAGCCGGTTCGCCGACACGCCTGCCCAGTGGATGCTGAAGCAGGCCCGGGCGCGCGATGACATCGACGTCGAGCTGGTGGATCTGCGGGACCACCCCCTGCCCTTCTTCGACGAGGCGGCCTCCAATCTGTGGGCGCCGAGCCAGAACCCCGAGGCCATCCGCTGGCAGCAGACGATCGGCGGCTTCGACGGCTACATCTTCGTCGTCGCCGAATATAATCACTCGATTACGGCTGTGCTGAAGAACGCGCTCGATCAGGCCTATGTGGAATGGAACCGAAAGCCGTTCACGGCCATCGGATACGGCGGCACTGGCGCAGCCCGGGCTATCGAGCATCTGCGCGGGATCGGCGTCGAGCTTCAGATGGTGTCAACCAAGTCCGCCGTCCACATCGGCGGCGGCGACTTCATCGCAATCCATCCCTTTTTCGGCAATCAGCCGATCGAGACCATCGAGGCAAACCTGCTGCAGTCGTCCGGCGCGGCGCTGGACGAGCTGGCCTGGTGGGCCAGGGCAACAATGGCGGCCCGCGCNNCGGGTGTGCGGGGGTCGTCAACGCACCTCCGCACACCCGCGCCCCGCTGCGACGATGGACCGGAAGCGTCCACAGCCGGCATGCGGCACAGGGGACAAGATTTAGCACGAACGGGGCGGAGCGTCTGATGGAGAACAGCGATGACGCGTGAAAAAGCGAAGGAGCGCGAGCAGCCGTTTGCGCAGAAAAAGTTCATGGACGTCGGCGGACACCGCATGGCGTACATCGATGAGGGAGACGGGCCGGCGATCCTTTTCCAGCACGGCAACCCGACCTCATCCTACCTGTGGCGCAACATCCTGCCGCATCTGGCGGGTCTTGGCCGCCTGATCGCGCCAGACCTCATGGGTATGGGCGATTCCGATAAACTTCCGGTCGAAGCCGGGCGGCATCGCTACGGCTTCACCGAGCAACGCAGATATTTCAACCGACTGCTCGATGCGCTCGATGTGGGACATGAGGTGATCCTGGTGCTGCACGACATGGGCTCGATGCTCGGGTTCGCCTGGGCGAAGCGAAATGCCGACCGCGTTCGGGGGATCGCTTATATGGAATCGGTCGTGTCGCCGCTCCTCATCACCGACTTCCCGGAAGCGGCCCGGCAACCGCTCCTGGACGTTTTCTCGACGCTCGAAGGGCAGGAGGCATCGCTTCAGACCCTGGATTTCCTGGACGGTTTCCTCCTAGGGACGCGCGAATTCTCCGAGACGGAGCAGGCCTATTACCGCAAACCGTTTCTGATAGCCGGAGAAGACCGGCGCCCGATGATATCGTCCGACCTCCCCGTCAACGGCGTGCCCGGGGATACGGCTGCGATCGTCGCCGACTATGCGCAATGGATGGCGGAGAACGACATCCCCAAGCTGATGGTCAAGGCCGATCCAGGCTTCCTTCTGATCGGTCGTCTCCATGACTTTGCCAGGACCTGGCGCAATCAGACCGAAGTGACGATCGCGGGGACGCACTTCATCCAGGAAACCAGTCCCGACGCGATCGGCATCGCCCTCGCCGATTTCGTCAGAGGCCTGGCCCCGGGCGCGCGCGAGCGATGCTAGCGGGCGAGCGACGACATTGGCAGGCGGGCGCATCTAGGGGGCCGCAGATGCTCACCGTCACGCTTCATTGCCGGGAAAAAACGCCCGCCCGACGGGAAGACGGGCGGGCGCAGAATGAAGGTCTGGCCTTTGCAAGAAAGGCGAGCTCTTCTGGGTCGCGAGCGCCCCTTATGTGACGGCGCCTTGGCCGAATTGTACAGAAACGCCAAAAGCGACGACGGCGCATTTCGCGATGCGAAAAACAGGCGCCGAGACGCCATCTAGGATCCTCCGCTCGCTTCCGAGCTCATTCGGGCGGTACTTTTTGCGAGCGGCGATAGTTTGCATCGCACAACTTGTCCGGGCCATTTGGCAGCAACTGCAATTGAAGTGGCGCAATCCGCCACTGCCGGTGAGATCGTCCCGGCCTAATTTCTCCTCGAAACGAAGGAGCGCAGTCATGAAATATCGAACGCTTGGAAGAACCGGAATCAAGGTATCGCCCTATTGTCTCGGGGCAATGATGTTCGGCGCGGCGGGAAACCCCGACCAGAATGATTGCGTCCGCATCATTCACAAGGCGCTGGATAGCGGGATCAACTTCGTCGACACGGCCGACGGCTACAGTCGAGGCGAATCCGAAGAGATCGTCGGCCAGGCACTCAAGGGTCGGCGATCCAATATCGTCCTTGCCACCAAGGCCCATATGCCGATGGGCGACGATCCCAATCAGCAGGGCAACTCGCGGCGGTGGCTGGTCCAGGCGATCGACGATTCCCTGCGCCGGCTGCAGACCGACTATATCGATCTCTACCAGATCCATCGTCCGGCGCCGGACACCGATATCGAGGAGACCCTGTCGACGCTCACCGACCTGATGCGCGCCGGCAAGATCCGGGCGATCGGCGCCTCGACATTCCCGGTTTCGGAAATCGTCGAGGCCCAATGGGTGGCCGAGCGGCGCAATCTCGCGCGGTTCCGCACGGAGCAACCTCCCTATTCCATCCTCAATCGCTCGATCGAACGCGAGGTGCTGCCGATCTGTGAGAAATATGGACTGGGAACGATGGTCTGGAGCCCGCTCGCCATGGGCATGCTGACCGGGCGCTATCGGAAGGGGCAGGAACAGCCCGACAGCGGCCGCGTTCGCCGCTTCCCTACGCAGATGTCGGACGAGCGTAGGCTCGATGCGGTCGAGCGGCTCATCCCCGTGGCCGAGGAAGCGGAAATGTCGCTGACCCATATGGCGATGGCATTCGTGCTCGCGCACCCCGGAGTTACGTCCGCTCTTATCGGGCCGCGCAAAGCAGAGCATCTCGACGACTTGCTGGCCGGGACGAACGTCGGCCTCTCCGACGAGACCCTCGACCGCATCGACGAGATTTGCCCGCCCGGAACCGATGTCGGACGGCTCGAGGCGGCCTATGATCCGCCCGCCGTTCTGGACGCCCATCGCCGGCGGCGGTCGCCGGTCGAGCGCGCAGCCGGCTGACAGCTTCCGTCCGAACAATGGAGGTCATAGGCGGTCGCCATAAGGCATCGAGCAAACGGGCGCTCGCCCGGCGACTGCCGGACGGGCGCCCGCGTATGAAGACTGTCTCCTCAACCAGGCAAGGCTCGTCGAGGTTGCGGTGGAGAACCCAAATGGCGTCTGGAATGCGAATGGCGAGCGAGTGAGGCAGGCAATTCAATCTGCCTCCGCCATCAAAATTTCTGCATCGCGGCCTGCAGCGAGGCGGAACGGGGATGCTGGATCCGTGGCACATCGCCAGATCGCCGCAGCGACGTCCGACGGGTGAGTGACAGGTCCTGACTGGTTGCGCATGTGCGCAACGATCCGCTCGACCATCGGCATATAATCGGCGTTGTCGCGGCCCCGCAGATGCGGCATGCCGTTGTCGCCGAACCGCGTCTCGGGTGCGCTCCCCGGTATGATCAGATGGGTGCGCACCCCAAATTCCCCTACTTCCAAGGCCAGCGTCTCTGTTAGGGCGTTCACCGCCGCCTTGCTGGCCCTGTATATTCCGACCATTGACTGCGACTTGAGCGTGGTCGACGATGAGACATTGATGATGACACCCGATCGGCGCTCACGAAACGCCGGTAGTACCGCCTGGACCATTGCCAGCGTCCCCAGCGTATTGGTCTCGAACATGGCGCGCGCCATGTCGGGTTCGGTCAGCTCGACCGGCGACGGCACACCGAAACCGGCGTTGTTGACGAGGACGTCGATCGGACCAGCCTCGGCGACGCAACGCGCAACACTGGCCCGATCGCTGACGTCGAGTTGCAGGATGCGGAGGCGCCCGGACGCCGGAATTATCTTGGGGTCGGGTGTTCGCATGGTGGCCGCCACATCCCAGCCATGATCGAGAAACAGCCGGGCGGTTTCCAGCCCAAAGCCAGAAGAGCAGCCCGTGATGAGGATCGCCGGCATTACAACCTCCGCGTGTTGATGTTTTCAGCAATCTAGCTGAGCCATGCAGGACGTGATATGGCGCAGCGTATCGATTTCTTTTGAAATAGTCCTGAATGACCGCCGATCCTCTCGCCGAAGTCGTAACGCTCCTCCAGCCAAGGGCCCGCTTCTCCAAGCTTATCGAGTGCGCGGGCTCCTGGAGGTTCCGCCGCAAGGGGATGGGCGATCCTTTTTACTGCGCGGTGCTGGACGGCAATTGCCGCGTGACGGTCGACGGACAACCGCCCTTGCTCTTGCAGGCGGGAGACTTCCTGCTGGTTCCGGCAATGCACGACTTGATCAAGGAAAGCTTGGACTTGCCGGAGGAAGAGACATCGAAAGAACCGATCGCGACAGGCGACGGCTGCTTTCGTGTCGGCCCGGAAGACGAGCCGCCAAACCTCCGCATCCGGCTTGGGCATTGTTCGTTCGATTCGCCGGATGTGGCTCTGCTCGTTCCGCTGCTCCCTCACGTGGTCCTCGCGCGTGGAGAGCCGCGGCTCGCGACGCTGACGCAATTTGTCGGCGACGAGACGCTTGCGCATCGCCCGGCACGCGACCTTGTTCTCGAACGGCTGCTCGAGTTACTGCTGATTGAGGCATTGCGATGCGGCAGTGAGATAGGGAATGCGCCGCCGGGCTTGGCTCGCGGTATTGCCGATGTTCGCCTCGCCGCCGCGCTGCGCGCCGTCCATGCGCGACCGGAATATCCTTGGACGGTTGCCGGAATGGCTTCCGAAGCGTTGTTGTCGCGCTCTGCCTTCTTTGCCCGTTTCACCCGAACAGTTGGCATACGGCCGATGGCATATCTCTTGGCGTGGCGCATGGCTTTGGCCGGACGTCTCCTTCGCGAACAGGAGCTAGGCTTGGATCAAGTCGCTGAACGCGTTGGTTACAGCTCGTCCAGTACTTTCAGCGTAGCCTTTGCCCGGTACGCGGGTATGTCTCCGGCTCGCTACGGCCGCATAATGCACCGGAATGGAAACCGTAGCTCCCGGCGCAGTTCCAGGGAAGCCGTTGCTCCGGCCTGGTAAGCGGCAGTACTTCGTCGGGCCAGATCGTGGGCACCGTGCAGCCTCGGATATTTTAGTACATCCTCATCGTCGGATGCCTATTTAACATCGATTCTGCCCTGCGGATCGGCTGACCTGGCGAGCGCTGCGCACGCTTTGCGCCACGCCTCATCGCCAGGATAAAGGGCGGAGCGAAGATATGCCCAGCTCATCCGTTGAACGACACCGAGCCGTTCGGAATCCTGATCCTGGGATTCAGCGACGTCATAGCCGGATACGCCGCCCAGCGCGTGCTTCGCTCCGAACATCGTCAGGAGGGCTTTCGGTCCCGGACTGAACGTATAGGCGTCGGCGCGCCAATCCTTGCGCAACGCGAAATTATCATTTTGATCCAGATCGCCGGCAACAACGAGCGCGGGAGCCGTCATCGCGGTATAACTTGTGTTTCGCAGCACCTTATAATGTTCCGATGCGAAGGCCGCGAGGTCAGCGCCATTGCCAGGAGGGGCGAGCAAGACGCCCGCTTTCACGCGCCGATCGCTCAGGTTCCACTCTTTGCCGTCGACCGGATCGATCACCCGCATGCCAGCGAGCATGCCGACTGTATGGCCGCCCATGGAATGTCCGACGGCGACGACGCGGCTCCGGTCCGTCCGGCCGGACAGGCCGGGAACGGCAGCTTCAATTTCGGCCAGATGATCGAGTATGAAGCGCATGTCCTGCGCACGCGATAGCCAGAACAAGGGTCCTTCCGGCCCGTTCGGATCGAGGCCAAGCGCCTTCGAGTCCTGATGGGTCGGCTGGATGACCACGAAACCGTGCGCAGCGTAAAATTCCGCGAGAGGGTTATAGCCGCGCAGCGAGGACAGATAGGTCGATTGTCCGTGCCCGTGCGACAGGAGAAGGATCGGTAGATCGGTGCCGCCGATCGGGACGGAGACCTTGAGCTCGAGGTCCGCTTGGCGTCCCGGCACAGAAAACAGGATCGGGCTAACCGACATGAACTGCGTCGGGGCGCTCACCGGGATGTAATCGGCTGAATTGATAGGCTTGTTCATGGGATGGTCCTTTCCGTTCCGCGATGCTGCAAGAGTCGGGCTCAAGTGCGCGTCGGCATATGTGACAGCGACAAGAGCGGCACCGGCGGTGAGCATTCCCCGACGCGTGATCTCGGGATGAATGGGTTTGCGGGGCTCGGTGCCATGGTCCGCGTCAGACACATCTTGCATGCTTCTCTCCTGTCAGGACGCCCTTCCCGCGATCAACACCGGGACTCGGGCAGGTAATCGAGCGCTGCAGAAGCGGAGAACCGCAGGGAAAATTCTATCCGGCGGGGGAGGCCTCTTGCATTGCAACAGGATGATAGTCTTGCGAGCCCATGGTCCGCACTCGCAGAACACGCCAACATGGTATCAGACGGCGCCATATGGGCGGATCGCGCCCTTGGGTATTACCTGCCACGCACCCGGTCGTAACGGAACGTCCCGACTGGCTTCCATCAGCGCGTATGGCGCAATCCCAAAGTTAGACCTGACCCATGTGAGCGAACGGCCGCGATCCGGATCACCAATCAAGCCGTGCGACATGTCCGGCGAGAACCATCTAGAGCCGCCTCTGTCAGGACCGATGACCTGGCCTCCCGCCTCGACCCGTCAGTTCAACGATCCGGGAGTCCGAAGAAAAATCGGCGAACCAGTCCATCGCGTCCGGATTTCGCATCGCGTCCCGACTCGCTACGACGCTCACGTCGGCGCCCATAAGGAGTTTGCGAACCGGGACTTCCATCTTTTTCCCGGTCAGCGTGTATGGAATTTGGGGCACGACGTGCAGTTCGTCGGGCACATGCCGCGGCGACGCTTCGTCGCGAAGTACCCGCGCGATCACGGTCTCGATCGCGGCTTCTGGCGCATGTCTCTCGCTCAGCTGGATGAAGAGCGGCATGTAGAACCCGCCGTCCGGAAGCTCACAGCAGACAATCAGGCTGTCTTCGACCCCCGCTATCTTATCGAGCACATTATAGATTTCGGCCGTCCCGATACGCACGCCATATCGATTGAGGGTCGCGTCGGACCGACCATAAATATAAAGTCCGCCCTCGCCCGTGATCGTTGCGTAATCGCCGTGCCGCCAGACCCCGGGGAAGGTCGAGAAGTAACTTTCGCGATATCGAACACCATCGTCGTCGCCCCACAAATGGAGCGGCATCGACGGCATCGGTCTCAGCACGACAAGTTCACCCACCTCGTCGATGAGGCTATTGCCGCCCTCACCCCAAATATCGAGGTCGACACCCAGTGCCCGAGCCTGAATCTCGCCAGCGCGCACGGGCAAAGTCGGGACGCCAACCGCCAGACCGCTGCAAAATTCGGTCCCGCCCGATTGGGAAGTCACCCAGAGGTCTTTCTTCACATTTTGATAAAACCACGCGAACGTGGCGGGCGTCGAAGGAGCGCCGCCCACCAGAACAGTCTCCAGCGCGGAGAAATCGTAGGCCTCGATCGGCCGGATCTTTTCCTTTTCCATGATCTGAACCAGTGTCGGGCTGGCTCCGAAGCAGGTGGTGCGCGTCTCGGCGGCCATACGCCAGAGCCTGTCCGCACCTCCGTGTGTCGGGCTCCCGTCATAAAGCACTGCGGCACCCCCACTGATCAGCGAGGCGACCACGATGTTCCACATCATCCACCCGGTCGTGGAATAGAAGAACATGGTCTTTCCGGGGCCGAGATCGCAGTGAAGGGAGATGATCTTCAGATGCTCGACGATCATGCCGACATGGCTGTGGACGATCGCCTTGGGCAGCCCGGTGGTGCCAGAAGAAAACAGGATCCAGAGCGGGTGATCGTGCTCGACGCGCTGATAGCGAAAATCGTCAGGCTGGATGACCGGCCGATCGAGAAGCGCGGCAAAATCATGCGTCGCTATTCCGAAAGCCGGCTTCGGCAACCCCATGAAGTCGAGGCAAATAACGACGTCCAGGCTAGGAAGCCCGGCAATGATCTCGCGTGCTTCATCGCTTCGATCAAAAACACGCCCCGCGAAGCTGTAGCCGTCGGCAACGAAAATGGCCTTCGGCGCGATCTGAAGAAAGCGGTCCAGGATTGTTTTCGCGCCGAATTCGGGCGCGGCCGCCGACCATATCGCGCCTATGGAAATGGACGCGAGCATGGCTGCGACCGTTTCCCAAACATTGGGCATATAGGACACGACGCGGTCGCCGGGACCGATATCCAGATCGCGCATCGACTGAGCCAGAGCGCGCACCCGTTGGCCGAGGGCTGACCATGTCAGAACGTCCGGGTCGCGCGTTTCGGCCGAGTGATGAAGCGCGATGCCATCGGGGGCCGATGCTTCATGCCGAAGCAGATGCTCCGCATAATTGACCCGGGACCCGGCGAACCAGCGAACGTCGAACCTGCCGTCGCCTTCCAGCACGCTGCGGTACGGCGTGTCCGAGCTCACATCGAAATAGTCCCAGATCGCACTCCAGAAATCTTCGCAATGCTCGACCGACCAGCGCCACAGATCGGCATAATCGCCAAAGCTGCGGTCGAAGCGCTTTTCAACCCAGTTCTGAAATTGCCGGATGTTGGAACGCGCCGCAAAATCAGGACTGGGCTGCCACAGCAGTTCACCTTCCTGGACCATCATGTTCCTCGTTCCCGTGGCGGATCAGCCGAGCCGGCCTGCCCCTGGACCGAGACAGGCCGGCTTGCCGGATTCAATAGCGATACGACAATCTCAGGCCGTATGTGCGCGGCGCGGCGATCGACATCCCTACGAAGGAAGGGGCGAACGTGCTCTGGACCCCGCCGAGATACACCGCCTCGTTCGTGATATTGCGCACATAGGCGGTCACCGACAGCCGCGTATCGGGTGCGTAGGTCAAGGATGCATTGTACACCTGATAGGCTGGGATCTTCGTGTTGGGGATGAAGTCGATCGTGGCTTCGCGGCCCGACGCGAACTGCATGTCTCCACCGAGGGTGAGCGAACCCTCTCCCCCGAGATCGAAGACATGGTTGTAGGCCAGATTGCCGGTCCACTTCGGCGCTCTCTGGAGCCGCTTGCCCGAGCAATCGACCTGCGCGACAGGACCCGCGGGGCCGACGACGCCGGTAGCGGAAACGGCGCAGCCCGTCTGTCCTGCAGGTAGCACCGCAAACGGGGTCCGGTATGTGAACTCACCATATTCCGCGTCATTGTAGACAAGGTTGGCCGAGAATTGATCGTTCGGCGTGATGCGAATTACCAGATCCGCTTCCACGCCGTAGGACTTGGCCTCGCCGGCATTGCGAATAAGGCCGGAAATGATGCCCAGGTCGTCGGGACCCACGACCTGGACGTGCTGATTGGTATAATCGAGGTAGAAGGCTTCGACGTTCAGCTGGACATTGTTATCGAAGAACCGATTGCGCATACCAAATGTCACGCTCTTTACGCGTTCCGGCTCGTAAGCGGGAGCCACCGCGGCTGAGACACCGCCAGCCTTGTAGCCGGTGCTGTAGTTCCCGTAGATCATGCTGTCGGAGGCAAAGTCGAATTCGAAGCCCGCCTTGTAGTTCAGGCTGTCGGATCTGGAGGATCCGCGAATAAGCAACGGGTTGGTCCCGGGGACAGGTGCGTTGGATGTGCGGATCCCGTCGATATCCCGCTTGTCTTCGCTGTAGCGAAGCCCGCCGATCAGTCGCAGGCTGTCGCTCACGGAAAAGGTGGCCTGCCCGAAGAGCGCATAGCTTTTGGAGACGATTTCCGTGTCGAGCGACGCGTTCTGGATCAGCCCGTTATTGACCGAGAATCTCTGCTTCTGCTTTTCATCATAATAATAGGCGCCGAGCACCCATTTCAGGCGATCGCTCTCGTTCGCAAGCCGCACTTCGCCCGAATAGGCGCGCGACGTTTCAGGAGGCCCCGCTCCATCGTCCGAACGCGTTTGAGCCGGGATCGGCGAGTAGATCGCATAGTCGATCTTGCTATATTGATACGAGGGAATGAAAGTCAGCGTCGCGAAGCCGATATCGGCGTTAAGTTCGCCCTGAAGATTCCAATAATCATTATCCTGATAGAGATTGGCCGGGTCGCCAGGGAGCAACACGGGCGGCGGGAACCGGGAGGCGGCGATCGCAGCGCCGCGCGGATCGGTCGTGCTGGTCCATGGATCGAAGCGCGCGGTTGCCGGTCGCGGCGGACTTGCCAGCGGATTGCCCTTCGGATCATAGAGGGCGAAGCCATTGCCTACCCCGCCCTGATGCGCATAGGCCCCCAGCAACAGGATAGATACCGCTTCGGACGGTTCGGCGAACAACTGCAGTCGAACCGCCTCGCGAACATCGTCGCTGCTTCCGTCCGACAGATAGCCGTCGCGCGTGCGCAGCAGATAAGAGCCACGCACCGCAGCCCGATCCCCGAGCGGAATGTTCACCGCCCCGTCGGAGGAGAGCATGTTGAACCGACCGACGTCGAAGTTCACCACCCCGCCGAAATGACCCAGCTCGGGCTTCACCGGCAGAATATTGATCGCACCCCCACTGGCGTTCCGGCCATAAAGGGTGCCCTGCGGTCCCTTCAGAACCTCGATACGCTCGAGGTCGTAGAAGGACGTGCCTGCCGCCTGCGGCCTCGCATAATAGACGCCTCCGATGTTCAGCGCCACGGCGGGATTCGAAACGGCGGTCTGGCCAGGATCGCCCACTCCCCGGATATAGACCTGCGGAATGGGACCGGCGGTTCCAATCTGGACACCGGGGGTCAGCTTGGCGATGTCCTCCGTGCTCACGATCCCCTGACGTCCGATCTGTTCGCCCGAGATGACGCTGATCGAAAGCGACGACTTCTGGAGATTTTCGGCGCGGCGCTGCGCAGTCACCACGATATCGTTCAACCCGGCACCGTCGCCTTCGGCCTGCCGGGTCGCACCGGCCGCGTCCGAAGGTTCGGCGTCTGCCGACGAATGGTCCATATGAGCGTTCGCGGTCGCAGGCCAACCGACGGAGGTCGCCACCCCCAGTGAAATCATATAGAGATATTTACGCATATCCTCCCTCCCGTTCTGCTTATTTTATGACGTTTTCGATGAAGCCGATCTTTTCGATCTCGCATCGCACCCGGTCGCCCGATTTCAGAAAAACTGGCGGATTTTGGCCGATGCCGACACCGGAAGGCGTACCCGTAGCCAGTACGTCTCCGGTCTCGAGGGTCATTCCGGCCGAAAGATAGGCAATCTGATCCCAGATCGAATACAGCATATCGCCAGTATTTCCGTCCTGGCGCACCTCGCCGTTGACGACGGATTTAAGTCTCAGATTATGAGGGTCGGGAATTTCGTCGCGCGTGACGATGCATGGACCGAGCGGTCCAAATGTATCGAAGGACTTCGATACTGTAACGGTCGGCGAATGGGCCTGCCAGTCCCTGGCCGAAACATCATTGGTGACCGTGTAACCGAAGACATGGTTTGCGGCCTGTTCTTTCGCGATCGATCTGCCGGGACGACCGATGACGACGGCGAGCTCGACTTCATAGTCCAGCGCGACCGAAGGGCCGGGATCGATCGCCGCATAGGGGGCGGCCACGCACGAGCTCTGTTTGTTGAACCAGGCTTGATTGACCGGCGGGGGCACCCCCAGTTTTTCCGCTTCCGCGATATGCTTCTGATAGTTCATGCCGATCGCGAGAAATTTCCCGGGGCGTTCGACCGGGCAAAGCAGCGATGCCGTATCATATGCGACGGCATCAGCGCCCTTCGCGGTCAGCTCATGCGCCATTTCCAGCGCGACAGGTCCACCTTCGATAAGGCTCAGCATCGTCGGGAAGTAATTGGCGATGGCGTTCAGCGGCACGATATAGTCCCGCACCAGGCTACCCAGCCACGGCTTGCCATCATGGCGGTATCGCACCAGCCTCATACCAACTCCCCTTATTTGTTCTTATTTCGTCATTTTTCGCCGCCGGGTGAGATGCCTTCCGGTTCGGTTCCCGCCCCGGACGCGCCGAATAGCATCGCCATTTCTTCTGAAATCACCTCGGCGCGGTTCCCTTCCGCGAGCATCCGGGACTGAAAACGGTCGAGTTCCGGGAGCTCGATCAAATGGCCATGCAAGGCCGGCGCGCGTCGCCAGCCAAGCAGGACGAGCAGAAGCAGGTCGCAGAGGCTGAAGTCATCGAGGACGAACGGGCGCCCCGCCATCATCCGGTCGAGATGCGTCAGCGTGGCGTTGAGATGATCGCGAGCCGCCTCCAGCGCCGCATCATTGTCGCAACCGGGTCGGGGCCTGACCACCGGACGGTAGGCGGCGTGGACCGTCGCGGACAGATAGGAGAGGCGCGAACAGGCAAGCGCTCGCTCATATGTCCCTGCTTCAGGCAGCAAGCGCTTCTCGGGCGCCATGTCCGCGATGTACCCGAGGATCGCGATCACCTCGGTGAGGGTGCCATCGGGGGTGACAAGCGCGGGTACTTGGCCCATGGGATTTATCGCCAGATATTCGTCGGACCTGTTCTCGCCGGCCGCGATCCGAACAAACCGGATTTCATGGTCGAGCTCCGATGCCGCCAGCGCGAGCCGCGCCGCGAGGGAGCAGGCCATCGGGGAATGGTAGAGGCGCAGCATCATGAACTCCCGGACTTTGACGAGATGTCCCGCCCCTCGCCGCGCGCTTCATCTGGCGCTGGCGGAAATTGCGCGGGGATCTGGTCTGGCGAGATGACTGGCCGGGCAAAAAGTGCGCCGGGATCCTCGCCGGCGCGATAGCGTGCGATCATATCGTCCGGATCGACGCGGACACCGATCGGGTTAACGCTGAAATCGCTTTGTGCGAACCACCGGTTCACGGCTTCGGCATCATCCTGGAGGTCGATCTGCAATTCGATCTGGTTGAGATCGGGATCGCGGTAATAGAAGGAAAGCGTCGGCCCGTGGTTGATCGTCCAATATGGGCGCAAGCCGTCGCCTTTGAGCCGCTCATAGGTCGAAAACAGATGGTCGGGCGACGCATAGGTGAAGGCGATATGCTCCAGACCGACCGCCATGGCCGGCCGCTCCACGAGGTCGGGCAGCTGAGCTATGGCAATGCGGTGATGTTCGTCATCATAGGTCAGAAACGCGATGAAATCGGTCGCGAGCACAATTTGCGCTTGCAGCACATCGCAGTACCACGCCGCCATCCGGTCAATATCTGTCGTGCGGAGCACGATATGCGCCAGCTTGGCTGGCGAGATGCCGTCGCCCTTCTTTGCCACCGGGGGTGGGGCTGCAGACATATATTCTCCCATGCGTTCATGATGAAGCCGACGGCGTCATCGCTGACAGCCCTTTGGCGGGCCTTGAATGCTGGGTGCAGGAGTGGCGAATAGTGCGGGATATAAAAAATTTTCATTTGTGAAGGATTACATTTTTATATGTGATATATGTAAGCGCTGATAGGGTACCGGAATGTCATCGCTTCCCCGCAATCTGCAGACTCTGAACCTGAATTTGCTCAAGACGCTCTACGCCGTCCTGCGGTATCGCAGCGTTACCCGGGCAGCCGAAGAACTGCACCTCACGCAAGCTGCGGTGAGCAACAATTTGCGGCGGCTCCGGCAGCATTTCGACGACCGCCTCGTCATCAGGGATGGCCGCTCGCTCCGCCTCACGCCGCGCGCAACCGCTCTGCTCGATCCGCTGGGTGAAACATTGACCGCACTCTCGCGTGTCATCGAAACCGATGTGTTTGCCCCGGAGCATTCGCCTCGCAGTTTTCGGATCGTGGCGGCGAGCAACATATCGGCGATCCTGATGCCGCCGCTCGCCAAACTGCTAGCAGACGAGGCTCCTCACATTAGCGTGCAATTCATCGGGGGCTCGGCCTTGACGCCGCACGATCTCAGGACGGACAGGATCGACGTCCTGATCGGGCCTCCCCAGGTCCTCGCATCGCTTGGCCTCAGTCTTGATGATCCCGCCCAGGAGTGCGGCGGCGAGCATCTTTATACGGAGCGGTTCGTGTGCCTCGTGAACGACAGGCACCCGGTTCTAAACCAGGGTCTGACCCGCGAAGCCTATCTGACGATGCCGCATGCGAGCTTCTTTCTGAACCTCGACACGCCCGGAAGCGTCGAGCATGGCTATATGGAAGCGCAGCGCCTCAATCAGTTCGACCGGCTACTGAGCTCCGACATCACCGTGCTGCCGCTCGTTGCGGCCGCGTCCGACCTCATCGTTCTGGTTCCGCAAAGTGTCGCCGACCTCGCGACGAGGCGGTCCGATCTGGTGATTCTCCCTTGCCCGATCGATATCCCCGAGCTCGAAATATGGTCGTTCTGGAACCGGCATCGCGAGGAGGATGCGGATATAGTTTGGCTTCGGGGCATCATAAGGCGCGGCTTCGCGGATCAAATCCAGCAGCGCTAGCGACCGGCGTTGGCGGCTTGCCCGAACTGCCGCTCCGCGTCTTCGACCTCGCGCACGTAAATTTGCCTCGCCGCTTCCTTCACCGGACCATAGCCGCGAACCGACGAAATCCTGTCGAGCAATGCGGCGGCAGACTGGAGATTGCCGGCCGTAAGCTGCGGCAGCAACCGATCGACGAGCATCTCATAATCACGGATCATACGGCGCTCGTTTCGCCGCTCCTCGAACAATCGCAGCGGATCGAGTTTCGATCGGCGAAGCCATTTCATTGCGGCGAGACCTCTGAGGAGCGGCAAGGTCGGCTTCACGGGAAACTCCCGCTTGCGGGGCCGGCCATTTGGCGCCCGTCCGGGAAGGATTGGCGGCGCCATATTGAAGCTGAGCCTGGCGCCATCTTCGAACGTGTCCGCGAGACGGGCGTGCAAAGCGGGATTGCTGAGCATCCGTGCCACCTCATATTCATCCTTGACGGCTAGAAGCCTGGCGTAGTTCCGGGCAAAGACGAGCGCCAATGCCGTCGAGGCGCGGTCGGCCTTTCGCTCTGCCTCTTCGACGGCTTTGACCTTGGCACGAAATTGATCGGACAAGGCCGCATCCTGATATTGCGTCAGATAGGCCGCCCGGTGCTCCACCACCTCCTCAAGGGTGGCCGGCATCCGAGGTCGCCCATCGGTGCCAGGGAGCATGGCCCATATCTTGTCGCGGTCGGCGATGTAGAGCCGGCCAAGGCGGAAGGCTTTCAGGTTCAACTGGACCGCCACGCCGTTCAGTTCGATCGCCCGTTCCAGCGCCGCGATGCTGACCGGCAAACGCCCCAGCTGAGCGGCCATTCCCACCATCATCAGATTGGCGGCGATGGTGTCGCCGAGCAAGCCGAGCGCCAAGGCCGATACGTCGATAAAAACCAGCCGATCCTTGCTCACCCTGGTTTCAAGCCTCGCCTCGAGACCTTCCCGCTCGGGCAAGGCCTCGCGGTCGAACTGGAACGCGACCGTCGGGGCGACGGCGTGATTTGCGAGCGCATGGGTCCGCGTGCGCGAAAGCGTCGAGGCGGCCTCGGGAGAAAGGGCCGCGACCATGTCGAAGGCGAGCAACAGGTCTGCCTCTCCATGGCCCAGGCGCTGCGTGTGGATGCCCGACGGGTTGGACGCGATGCGGATGTGGCTGAAGACCGCGCCGTTCTTCTGGGCCAGTCCGGTCATATCGAACAGCGACGCGGCGCGGCCATCAAGATGTGCCGCCATGCCGATCAGGGCGCCCACCGTGATCACGCCGGTCCCCCCGATGCCTGCGACCATCAGGTTGCAATCCCCTGCAGCGCGTGCCGGGTCCGGGAGATCGGCAAACAGCGCCTCGTCGATGTTGATGCCCCTGGTCTTGCGGGGCTCTGCACCGCGGACCGTGATGAAGGATGGGCAGAAGCCATCGGCACAGCTGTAATCCTTGTTGCAGCTCGACTGATCGATCTCGCGCTTGCGTCCGAGAGCCGTATCCTTCGGCATGATGCTGACGCATGTCGACTGGACCGAGCAGTCCCCGCATCCCTCACATACATCCTCAGCGATATACATCCGCTTGGCGGGGTCCGGGAATGATCCGCGCTTGCGCCGCCGCCGCTTCTCGGCCGCGCAGGTCTGTTCGTAGATCAGCACCGTACAGCCGGGCGTTTCGCGCAGTTGCTTCTGGACGGTGTCGAGATCGTCGCGATGCCCGATCGTCACATCGTCAGGAAAGATCCCGTTGCGTTTATGGTGATCGGGATTGTCGCTGAGCACGACGATCCGCTTTGCTCCCTCATGACGCACCTGCTGGGCAATGTCCGCGACCGACAGAGGCCCGTCCACCGGTTGTCCGCCCGTCATCGCGACCGCGTCATTATAAAGGATCTTGTAGGTGATATTCACGCCCGATGCGATCGCGGCGCGGATGGCCAGCAGTCCGGAGTGATAATAGGTCCCATCGCCCATATTCTGAAAAACATGCCGGGTGCCCGTGAAGGGCGCGATGCCCATCCAGTTCGTGCCCTCCGCGCCCATCTGCATCGGAAGCATCGCTTTTGAAGGCGCGACGAAGTTCGCCATCGTGTGGCATCCGATGCCCGTCAGCGACACGCTGCCTTCGGGAATCTTGGTCGACCGGTTATGCGGGCAGCCCGAGCAGAAAAACGGGCTTCGCCGCAGTTCCCCGCCGGGCCCATTCTGCAAGTCCGCGGTCGCTGGTGCCGGCATCAGCGGTGCCGCAAGTCCGAGCCGCGACAAGCGATCCGAAATGACGCGAGCCAGATCGGCGGGTTCGAGCGGCAGGACGGACGAAAGGAGGACGGCGCCATCTTCGTCGAGCTTGCCGACGAGGATCGGTGAATGACGATCGCGAACGAGGGCCGAGGCGATCTGTGCTTCCATGAAGCTCTTCTTTTCCTCGATCACCAGCAGGACGTCATGATCGCGCGCAAAGTCCGCGACGCTTTCGGTGTCGAGCGGCCAGATACAGCCCGCCTTGTAGAGCGAGATGCCCAGCTCCGCCGCGCCTCGTTCGTCGAGGCCCAGCAGCGAAAGCGCCTGGCGAGCATCGCCGTAACTTTTGCCTGCACTGACGATTGCAAGCCGCGGCGAGGCGGCGCGAAAGACGACCCGGTCGATGCCATTCGCCCGGACGAAGGGAATGACAAGCGGCAGGCGGTGATCGGTAACGATCTGCTCCGCCCGCAGCGGATTGTAGGGCCGCACCGCAGCGTGGAGCCCTTCCGGCGGCACGTCGCTGACGGCTGGTAGGGCGGGCGCAAAGGCGTCGAGGTCGACATCGACCGACGCCGTTTGTTCGACGACTTCGGTGACGCATTTGACGGCAGCCCACAGCCCCGAATGGCGAGACAAGGCCAGCGCCATCAGGCCATAATGCAGAATTTCGCCCGGATCGGCAGGATAGAAGGACGGGATCGCATTGGCTGCGACAGCCTGCTCGCTCTGGTGCGAGACCGTCGATGACTTGCCGGCATGATCGTCGCCATAGAAAAGCACGACGCCGCCCTTGGCGCTCGCTCCGGCGTAGTGACCATGTTTGAAGGCATCGCCGGCGCGGTCGACGCCCGGCCCCTTGCCGTACCAGGCGGCAAACACGCCTTCGTAGCGCGGCTCGGGAAATTGATCCAATTGCTGCGTGCCGGCGACCGCGGTTGCGGCCAGGTCTTCATTGACGCCGGGATGGAATTTGACGTTCGCAGCCTCGAGCCGCTGCGACACCGACCAGAGTGTGGTGTCGACATTGCCGAGCGGCGAGCCGCGATACCCGCTGATGTAACCCGCAGTGGTCATTCCGGCGCGCTGGTCTAGCTGCGCCTGGTCGAGTAGCACCCGAACCAGGGCCTGCGTGCCGTTGATCAGGATGCGGCCCCGTGTGACCGTCCATTTATCGTCCAGAGATATTGCGGTACCGATCATGAAACTCTCCTCTCGAGCGCGAGTTTAGCCCGTTCTGAGCAGCGCGCTGTCATGTGGGCGACAGCGCCGCATATCCGGCTTGACCCGGACACCACCCTCCACGATGCTTTGACGATGTCGCTTTTCGACCTGTTCCAGTGGCTTCCCGAAAAGACGAGCGCCGCGCTTCTCGCGTCGGCTCGAACGCGGAAGGTTGCCGCAGGCGGCATCATCTATGAGCAGGGCGGCGAGGGCGACGAGATGTTTCGTCTTGTCTCGGGCTCGATCCGCCTGTCGGTGATGAATGCCGACGGACGGGACCTCCTCTACCTGTTCTTCAGCCCCGGCGACTGCTTTGGGACAAGCAGCGTGGTCGACGGCGAGCCCCGCCCGCAGACCGCCGAAGCGTTCGATACCGTCGAGCTTCAGGTGTTCGATCGTGCCACAATCGACCGGCTCCGCACGGACCATCCGCAAATCAACGATGCGCTTCTGCGTCTGCTGTCGCGGCATATGCGGCTCCTCAGCGACTATTACGCCGGCGCGCTGCTCGACGAGGGGGAATATCGGCTGGCCCAGAGGCTGGTCGAGATGGCCGACGGTTTTGGCGTCCCGACCGAGCGCGGCATCCTGCTTCCGACCCGAATTTCCCAATCCGAGCTCGCGGCGATGGTCGGCATCGCGCGCCAGACCGCCAACCGCATATTGAAGAGCTTTCAGGACAGGGGATGGATCACGTCAGCGGGGAACAGCATGATGATTACCCGGCTCGATCAGCTGCGGACCGCCGCGAAGCAAGGTGCCCATATCCACGACTTCGAGGCGGCCAGCCCTGACCGCTCTGTCCGGAACCAGGGCTGATCCTTTCAATCGGCGACCCTCGTCTCCGCCGCAAATTTGTTCCACGCCTCGATCATCGAGCGTCTCCGATCGGGCAATTGCGCGGACAGGTCATGCTGCTCGGCGGGGTCGCTTGCCAGATTATAGAGGGCCCAGGCGCCATCGCCGAAGGGACGGTTTAAGAGGAGAAGCTTCCACGGCCCCTGCCGGACAGCCCGATGCCCGTGCAATTCGATCGTGATCGCCTCGTCGTCCGGATGAACAGACCGGCTCATGTCCGTCAGATAAGGAAGAATGGATCGCCCTCTGACAGCGGCGACCTCCCGTCCCTCGACAACTGGTTTGACGGGAAGCGAGGCGGCATCGAGCAGCGTCGGCGCGATATCCATGATGCTGGCGAAAGCCGCGCCATGAGCCTTTATCGGTCGGCGTCCCGGAATGGTGATGAAGGCCGGGACGCGTGTTCCGCCTTCGCTCGTTACCCCCTTGAAAAGCCGATAGGGGGCCGATGCCGCCTGCGCCCAGTAGGGCCCTAGAAACACCATCGACGACTTGCTTCCCATTGCGTCGTAGCGCGTGTCGCTCGCAGCGATAACGGCAGCCATCCCGGGCAGTCGGCCATAATGCTCGGCCCCTTCTGCAGCCGGACCATTATCCGAAACAAAGACGAAAATGCTGTTCTCGAATTCCCCGTTTCGCTTCAGATGATCGACGAGGCGGCCGACGTTCCGGTCCATCCGGTCGACCATCGCCGCGAAGATCTCCATCTTCCGCGCTTCGACCCGCTTTTGCACGGGCGTGAGCCTGTTCCAGGCTTCGGCATATCCTTCGATGGGCGCCGGGATGACGCCGGCTTCGATGATACCGAGCCGCCGCATGCGGCGGAGGCGCTCCTCGCGCAGCACGGCCCATCCGGCGTCGTACCGGCCAGCGTATCGCGCGATATCCTCCTTCGGGGCCTGAAGCGGGGAATGGGGCGCGGTAAAGGCGAGATAAGCGAAGAAGGGCTTGGTCTTCGGCCGTGCGTCAATCTGGCGAAGCAGCTGGGTCGTGAAATAATCCGAGGAATAAAAATCCGCAGGTACGCTCACCTCATTCCCGTCGTGCGTGAAGGTCGCCCGCATGTTCGGATTGTCGGCAGGGCCCATCGGTCCGCCAAAATGGTTGCTGGCGCCCTGAAGCAGCGCGAAAGAGGTCATGAAGCCCCGGGTCGCAGGGTTCTGCTCGGGCGCCAATCCCAGATGCCATTTGCCGCTGAGGATTGTGTGATATCCCCCTTCCCGAAGACGCTCGGCCAGCGTCGCGACGCGCCGGGTGATTACGCCCTCATATCCCCATTGCACCGTCCCCTTGTCTCCGCCCGCCTCAAGGCGGCTTTCCGCCATCGCGCCGACCCCTGCGGTGTGATTATCGGTGCCCGACAGGAGCATCGCACGCGTTGGCGAGCAGGTCGGGGCGGCGTGAAAATTTGTAAGGAGCGATCCGGCCTTCGCCAGCGCATCGAGGTTGGGGGTGCGGATCTCGCCCCCAAAAGCGCCGATGTCGGAGAAACCGAGATCGTCGGCGACGATGATCACGAAATTGGGTTGCCCCTTTGCGAATGCGGGCAGCGGATTCATCGCGAGCAGGCCCGCGGCAACCATAGCAAGAGTTTTCATCGACCGATCCATGTTGAAGCGGGCCTTGCGGCGGCGCTCGGATTCCACACTCTCACCCGCGGGCTCACCCGGGATCGGGCATCTGGGACTTCGGGATGAGCGCGCCGTTCAATCCATTGAAGAGCAGGTTGATCATGTAATCAGCGTGCCTGTTCGCCACCGCTTCGTCCCGCGGATCAATGTCGTAGAGCGTCTGGATAAGCGGCCGAAGCGCGTAGAAATGAGAAAAGGCGAAGATGATCGTCGGCGTTAGATGCGCCGGAGGTATTGCGACGATCCGACCTTCTTCTGCAGCTCGTGACAGGAGATCGTCGAGGTGGCCGTGGAAGGGTTTGACAAATGTCGTGACGAGCCAGTCAAAACGTTCGCCGGGCGCCCGCAGCTCGTTGAGAATGATCATGACATGCTCGGGCCGCTCCGCCGAAAACTGCAAAAAGCCTCGGAAAAAGACCCGCAGCGCGTCGGTAGGCTCGAGATCGATCGTCGTCCTGCTCAGGAAGCCGAAGAATTTCTTATAGTCCGTCAGCGCATATTCGACCGCCGCGCGCCAGAGATTGTCTTTCGATCCGAAATGATAATGGACCAGCGGCTGACCGATGTCCGCGCCGTTCGCGATCTCCTGAAGCGACGCCCCCTCGAACGTGTCTCTTGCGAACAGCTTCAACGCCGCCTCGAGCACGTCATCGCGCGCATTTGTCGAGGAACCCGCGGGGTTCCGGCGCGGCCGGCGAGCTTTGGGGGCGACTGATTTCGTCATCTGATGATCCTTCGGCCTACTATGCTGCGTTCCGAATATCGGTATGGAACAGGCGCGCCAACGCCGATGGCAGCGCCTCGATCCTCTGCTGGTCTCCAACCCAGGAAACATGGCCGTCCGGCCGGACGAGCACGAGGCCTTCAGGGGCCACGATCCCGTTCTCAGCGGCAAACCGATGGACGCCGACGCCTGGGAGAGGCGGGAGCTTCACGAGATCCACATCCTTGCCGGCCAGCAGGAAGGCGTCGCGGCTCGCAAAAAGGTCGTGCACGCCGACGGACGACCCATCTACCTCGATCAATGCATGCGGCAATCGCCCGCCGACCGTCACGCTTGGGCGGAAGTCGTGAGCGCCCACGGCGTAGATTTCGGACGCGTCGTAGATATATCCGAGCTCGTGCATCAAGGAATCGAAGTGAGGCCGTTGCTGTTCGATCGTATCGGCCAGCACCGCGCGCTTGTCGTCCGCTGCGTCGTCGTCTCCGTCGATGCCAAGGTGCGGCAAGGAGCCCTCGGGCCGCTGCACCACAGTCGGTTCGACCGGCGCGAGAAACGGGACGCCCAGGATCGCATCGACCTCGGCCATTCTCATCGCGTTGGTGACGCTATGATCGCAATTGGCCTTCGCCACGGGCATGCGCTCGTTCGCATAGCTGTCCAGGATGGCGGGGTGCGCCCGGCCTTCCAGAACAAGGGCCAGCTTCCAGGCAAGATTATGCGCATCCTGCACGCCGGTGTTCAAACCGAGACCGCCCGTTGGCGGAAAGCGATGCGCTGCGTCCCCGACCAGAAAAAACGGGCCGGACCGGAATGTTTCGGCAATCTGCGCGCTCATGTTCCAGGATCCGACGCCATCGAGCTGCACCGCAACCGTCCGATCACCGATGGCCCGATGGATCAGCTCCAGCATGACGTCGGGACCGAAATCGTCAGCTGTCAGGTCCGGAGGAATGACGCACATCAAGGCCCATGTCGTCTGAATGTCGAAGCCGATGATGACGCCGCGCACATCGGCGCCGCCTATGAACGTCACCTGCCCGCCCACTCGCGGCTCCAAGTCCGACAGGTCTGCCGTAAAATAGGCGGAGGCGTAGCGGGCCAGGGATGGCGGCCCGATCATATCTATTCCAAGCGATGATCTCACGATGCTCCTGGCGCCATCGCATGCCAGCACATAGTCGTATCGCCGCTCCGAAACCATTCCATCAGTATTGCTGATCGACAGGACAGCTCCGCCCTCCTCGATGGCCGCGCGAACGATCGAATGCCCATAACTCACACGGCCGCCCAAGGCCTCGAGGCGGCGGACGACGACCTCTTCAAACCTGTTCTGGCCCAGGTTGAGGGGATGCACAGCGCTCGCCGCTATCCGTGCCTGCAGGGCCTCTTCATCTTTCACGAGATCCAGCTTCCCGAACCGGCGGCCGGCGAGCGACTCGGCCCACTCGATCGATTTGGTTTTCTCGATCGGGGTAGCGAGGCTGCGCATTTCCTCGAAAACGCCCACTTCGCGCAGGATCTCGCTTGTTCGCGTGTTGACCACATGCGCCTGAGGAAGCCGACAGGGCCCGTCGCCGTCATCGAACATGTCGAATTCGACGCCTCGGAGACGCAGCAGGACACCCGCCATCAGGCCTGCGGCGCCTGCTCCTACAATGGCGACCCGAGCGTTGTCGTTAATAGCCAGACTCATGAAAGCTCTCCATTCGCCTTCGCTGATCGCGCTATTTGATAAAAGAGTCAATTATGCAAATATAAATATCAAATCCGCCTTGAACGTTAGTCTTCCAACCTGGCATGGACTCAAAGCGCGACCGGTAACTCCGTCGACCATCAGCGGGCGATGACATGACGAGATGAGCCGCGACGATGGCGCTCGATCATACGCGAGGATGCAAGGATGGAAGATCAGAGCGGGAAGAAGGCCGCAGCGAGAGCTACCCGGAAACGAACGTCCCGATGGCCAGGCGAATGGACCTGCCGAGCGCAGATTGATTGCACCGCACGGCGAGCCAAGGCTCGCACAGGTTAGAAATGTTATCTACGCCGCGCCAGGTTTGAAGGTCTTGGGCCGGCTTCCGAACTTGTTCGTGAAGGCACGCGTGAAGGCGGAAATATCTGCATAGCCGACGCTTAGCGCCGCCTCGGTAACGCTCATCTCCCCTGACTGCAGCATCTCTCTCGCCCGCGCGAGACGAATATCGCGCCAATGTGCATGTACGCTACTGCCGAACCTCGATTTAAAGCCGGTTGCCAGTTTGGTGCGATTTAGCCCGACGCGGCGAGCAAGGGCCGCGAGCGAAATCGGATTCTCCAAATCCTCGTTCATGATGTCCCGAGCGGCCGCGAGCTTGATGAGGTCCGACGAGCTTAGTTTGACCTGCTCGTCCGCTTGCCGGTTACCCGTGCGGTCGAGCGTATGGACGAGCGTCGCCAATATCTCGAGATATTTGGCTCGCATATAAGCGCGGCGAATCGGCCCGCGAAAATCGCACGAGAAAATGTCGCCGAGCGGCGCCGTCATGAGCGACGTCAAGGGCAGTTGGTCACAGCGGAAGTCAGAGGCAGCGCTATCGGCGAGCCAATTGGCGGCTTCAGGCAGTTCGCTCGCGTCAACGTCGAGGATATCCGTAAAGGTTTCGGGACGCAGATAGAGACAAGCGTATTTCCATGTTGTGGCCTTCTCGATTTCGCGATTGACGATCGATCCTTCGGGATAACGCGAAACGAGGCAGGAGCGCTCTGGCGTCTCGACACTGTATCTTTCCGCGATTTCCTCGCGTCCCGTGCCAAGAAAACGAAACTGGATATGCAGCCAGTCAGCGCCCTCGACGATCTGCGAATAGGTCTTCGCTTCGGAGGGTGCGAGTTCGGTCAGCAGCAGAAACGCGTGGTCCGAAATGCGGACCGCTTCATGGAAAAATCGGCCGGCCGGATCGCTGTCGAGTGGGTCGGAACGATAGTGTACACCGTTACCATCGGTGTAGATGTCCGCGCTGGAATGAACACCGCCGTAGGTCTTCGACGGGTCAATCAACGTCTGATAATCGGTTAGTTCCATAAGCCGTGCACCAAAAAGCCAGGCGGGTTCGACAGGAAACCGTCGCCGCCAGCCTAGCACCGGGCGGTGTCAGAATGAAAGCGGCACAGGAGGAATGCCCGTTAAAAGTACGGGCGGCCCAATCTGGCGAACGTCATGCCAAGAGATTTCCCGCAATCGCGATACCTGTGGGCTTCGAAATGAAGCAATGGACCATATGGGTGAAGGGGTTGAACATGGGACTCGAGCATAACGCGATTTTGCGGACAGGCTGCACGGACGCCGGCGCGGCAAACGGAATTCGGGAGTTTCGCGCACGCCTCAAGATGTCGACATTTGCGCTCGCTGCGGCGCTGTTGCCGGCGGCCGCCCTTGCACAACCGGACACCGTTGCCGAAACAGGAAACGAACCCGAATATCAGTCCGGAGCCTCGCTGCCTGGGGATATCGTGGTTACGGCCCAGAAGCGCTCGGAGAAGCTGACCGAGGTGCCCCTCGCCATGTCGGTGATCCAGTCCGAAGATCTCGCCAACCGGGGTGCGTCATCGCTCGCGGATATCGCCGCTTATGTTCCGGGGGTCGCGATCACCAACGGCGGCGCGCCAGGCGTCAATACGGTGACGATCCGTGGGCTCTCGACGAGTTCAAGCAACAGCTTCAACGCGCCGCTCGTCGTCACCTATATCGACGATCAACCGACAGGCGCGTCCGCAGGCGGCTTCGGCGGGGCGCGAGGCGGCGCTTACACGCTCGATCTCATGCCCTATGACGTCGACAAGGTGGAGGTTCTGCGGGGGCCGCAAGGCACGCTCTACGGTGCGAATGCCATGGGCGGGATTCTCAAATACAGCCTCAAGCGCCCCGATCTCAACGAGGTCGAGGTCCGCGCGGGCGGCGACCTCACGCATGTCGCATCATCGGGAGGGCTCGACTGGGGTGTGCGCGCCGCGGTCAACGTGCCGCTTGTCCAGGATCGTCTCGGTCTTCGGCTGAGTGCCTACAATCGCGAGACGGCCGGCTATGTCGACAATATCGGCATCGACCGGAACAACTCAAACTCGACACGGACCAAGGGAGGCCGTGCCAGCCTGCTCTTCGTGCCCACCGACACGCTCGATATCGAAGCCTCGGTTCTTCTCCAGCGCATTCGTTCGGACGACAATAATTCGATCACCCTCGACGGGCAGACCGGCCGCCCTGCGTTCGGACGCTATATACGCTCGACGAAGTTCGCCGAGACCTACGGCCAGGATGCCGTAAGCTACGCGCTGCGGGTCAACTGGGATCTTGATTTCGCGACGCTCACGAGTTCGACGAGCTATGCGCGCATGAAATATGATCAGGTTCTCGACCTCTCGGGGATCGCCTATGTGCCGAGTGTTCCGACTGCGCTCATCCCCTACCGCTTCACCAATCGCTTGAGAAAGCTCACCCAGGAGACGCGGCTTGCCTCGGACGATACGCGGAATTTCTCGTGGATGGTCGGGGGATTCTTCACGCGTGAGAGCCCGAGCGAGTACAATGATTTCCGAGCCTTTTCGGACTATGGCGTTCCCCTCGCCGCTCCGAATAATATCCTGCTGCTCGGAACGACGCCGGGTTCTCGCAACAAATACACCGAATGGGGCGCCTTTACCAACGCGACCTATCGCTTCAGTGATGCTTTCGATGTCAGCGGCGGCATCCGCTATGGCGAGAACCGCACAAAGGGCTGCGACTCCGGCTTTACCGGTATCTATGGCAACGGCGGCGTGTTCGCGTGCCAGTCGCGTCCCTGGGATGGCGTCACGACCTGGATGGTCAATGCGCGCTATCATTTCCAGCCCGACGCTATGATCTATGGTCGCATCGCCACCGGCTACCGACCCGGCGGCGGCTGCGACACCTGCGGCAATCCGCTACTCGGCGTGCCCCCCACCTATGATCCGGACCGGCTCACCAATTACGAGCTCGGCATCAAGGGAATGTTTCTGGATCGCCGCCTCCAGTTTGAACTTTCGGCCTTCTACATCGACTGGACCGATATCCAGCTACGCGTAACGAATGCGCAAGGCTTCAGCTATCCCGGCAACGGCGATACCGCCCGCAGCCAAGGTGTAGAGCTCAATGCAGCCTATGCCTTTACGAACGGGCTGAAGCTCAGCGGCTTCATCACATATACCGATGCCAAACTCACAGCGGACGCACCCGGGGTCGGCGGCAAGGACGGGGACAGGCTTCCCAACTCGGCTCCCTGGGCCGGCGCCATCATGGCGGACTATCAACGTGAGATTGGTGACGATGCGAAACTGATCGGGGGCATTGCCTATCGGTACAAGGACGCGGTCAATGCGCAGCTCGCCGGGACCGGAAGCCCGTACCGTATGGGCGCGCAGAACGTCGTCGACATTTATGGCGGCGTGGAATTCGGGAAGACCGCGGTGCGGGTCTATGTGAAAAATTTGCTGAACGACCGGTCCTACGCCGGCCTGGCCTTCCTGACCGACCGGTCGCGCCCGCTCTTTGCCCCCGTCCAGCCCTTCACGGTCGGCGTTTCGATCGACCAGAGCTTCTGAGCATCTCGGCCGGAGAGGCGCCAAGCTGCTCCGGCCGTATCCCAGGGACGAATATCAAGGAGCGACGATGTCCAATCTCGACATTTTGCAGCAAAGACTCGCCGCCGCAGATTGCGCCGCGCTGCTGATCCCCTCGTCAGACGAATATCTTAGCGAGTATACGCAACCTGCCGACCGGCGACTGCCATGGATCACCGGCTTCTCCGGATCGATAGCTTCGGTCATCGTCGCGCGCGACCGGGCGGCGATTTTCGTGGACGGCCGATACACGGAGCAGGCGGCGCGCCAGGTGGACACGGCGCGCTTCGACGTCTGCGGCTTCGGCAACCCGGCCCGACTCGAATGGCTGCGCAGGACGCTGCAGCCTGGCGACACGCTGATGGTCGATACGCGGCTGCACAGCGTCGCCGAACTTCAGCAGCTTATGGAGGGCGCTGAAGCGGCCGGATTCAAGATTGCAGCCACACCCTCCAACCTCGTCGATGCGATCTGGACCACGAGTCGGCCCACCCCGAGCCGGTCGTCGGTTTTCGACTATGACGTTCAATATGCAGGCTTGGCGCGTGAGGAGAAGTTCACGTTGCTGCGGCAGCAGCTGATCGAACGCGGCCGCGATCTGTTCATCGTCGCGGATCCGGAGGATGTCGCATGGCTTCTCAACATCCGATCGACCGACAGCATAGACACGCTGGACCGGGGAGATTTCAGCAACCCGATCTCCAGTTTCCGTGTGCCCGCCCCGCTGTCACGCGTCCTGCTCCCCGCCGAGGGCGAAGTGTGCTGGTTCGTTGATCGCGACCGCCTCGCTCCCGAACTGCTCGACGCGCTCGAAGGCGTTGTATTGATATGCGAGCCTGGCCGGTTTGACGCCACGCTCGCATCGCTTGCAGCAGGCAAGACGGTTGCGGCGAACCTCAGGCGCACCAACTACCATCATGCAAAGATTATCCGCGAAGCGGGCGCAATCGAGGACGATGCGTCCGTCGTGCGCTACCGAGGTATCAAGCATCCCAACGAGATCACCGCCGCGCGTGAGGGACACCGGATCGACGGTGCCGCTGTCGTCCGCTTCCTCGCATGGCTGCCGACGGCCACGGCCAAAGGCATAGTGACCGAGCTCGAGGCTGCACAGCGACTTACCGAACTGCGTGCGGAGAATGAGCGCTATCTTGGCCCTTCGATGAGCAATCTCAGCGCGAGCGGTCCCAATTCGGCGCTTCCTCACTACGTCCCGACGAAGGAGACGAACCGGGTCCTCAATGATCATCCGATCTTCTGGATGGACTCTGGCGGACAATATCTGGGTTGCTCCACGGACAATACGGTTTGCTTCGCCATTGGCACGCCCGAAAGCCGCCATGTTCTTGCCCATACTCTCGCGGTCAAAGGATGGATGGCGCTCAGCCGCGCCCGCTTCCCCGAGGGAATTGCCTCGACCCAGCTTGACAGCTTTGCCCGCCAATATCTGTGGCAGCACGGCTTGGATTATGGCCACGGAACCGGGCATGGCGTCGGCAACTTCCTCAATATCCACGAGGTTCCCCACATCCGCCGCGAGATCGACCATTATTCGGTCGCCCCCATTCTCTCAGGACAGATCCTGTCGAACGAACCAGGCTATTATCTTAAGGGGGATTTCGGTGTCCGCATCGAGAGCCACATCCTCGCGGTCCCATCGGCGCATGAGGGATTTCTCGAATTCGAGACGCTTTCGATGTTACCAATCGATCCGCAGCTGATCGACGCCAACTTGCTCGATCCCCACGAGGCTCGATGGCTCTCCGACTATCATAATGGTCTCGTTGCCGGTTACGAAGGCATGCTGGATGCCGCCGAAGCGTCGTGGCTCGCTGGCATCGCCCGTCGTTTCGAGGACATGGCGAACAGGGCCGGAGCATGATGCCTCGCGAAACACAGCTGCCAGCCCGGATCGACCGCGTCGACGAACTGCTTCGCCGCTTCGGCGAAGATTTCGACCGGAAGCGGACGGACATGGCGCGCTATTACAGCGACGACTTCCGGGCTGTTGTCGGCGAAGAAACGGTCGACCGCGAAACATATCTGGCGGCGATTACGGCGATGTATGACGCGGGTATTGGCGAGATCGCGTTCGAGGTTGATCATTACCGGCATCTGGCCGCCGACCTGTGTCTCGCGTCGGGCACGACCTACGTTCGGGATTCGGGCGGCGCTCGGCACGCATCCCGCTTTACCTTCTTGTGTGGCGGCACGGGCGATATGCGTTTCGTACATGTCCATTCGTCGGCAGCGAGGGAAGTTCGATGACCGCCACCCAACATTTCGACTATGTGGTGATCGGCGGCGGATCGGCGGGCTGCGCGGTCGCACGCGGCCTCGCGTCGGGCTCGTCCTGCAACATCCTTCTTCTCGAGGCCGGGCCCGACGTCCGCACGCTCGAGACGAAGGTCCCTGCTTTCGTAAAAAAAGCGGGCGCGCGGTTCGATTGGGGCTTCACCTCGGAGCCCGACGCTAGCCGTGCCGGGCGGCGCGAAGGCTGGGCCCGCGGGCGCATTGTCGGAGGCAGCAGCGGCATCAACGGGATGATGTTCGTCCGCGGGGCGGCCAGTGACTATGATCGCTGGGCGGAGATGCAGAATCCGGGATGGGGTTGGGAAGATGTGGCCCCGCACTTCCGCGCGATGGAGACGAGCGATCGGCCCGGCACCGCCCGCGGGCACTCCGGCCCGCTGAATGTCCGCACCGTAGCTCGGCCGCACCGGTTGACGCGCGCATTTCTCGAGGCAGCAGCCGGCGCGGGCTATCCCCTTAACGAAGATTATAACGGCGAGACGCAGGAAGGGTTCGGGCTGGCGCAGCTCTCGCAGCGCAAAGGCCTGAGGCACAGCGCTGCAGACGCGTTCCTCAAAGATATTCGCAAGCGGGGCAACTTCACTCTGTGGGACAATTGCGACGCGAAGCAGCTTCTCTTCAAGGACGGGCGCGCGACCCATCTTGTCTGCTCAAAGGGCGGTGTCGACACGCTCGTGAGCGCCGACAGGTTCATCCTGAGCGCCGGCGCTGTCGGCACGCCGACGCTTTTGCTGCGCTCCGGGGTCGGCGACCCGGGGGAACTTGCGGCACTCGGAATCGACACAACCATCGCGTCACCGGAGGTCGGCAAGAATCTCATCGAGCACCCACTCGTCCGGCTCGTTTATGAAACACGGGTTCCTTCGCGCACGCCGCGAGGTGTCGGGCAATATCTTCGCGAGCTGCTCGACTTCGCCCTGCACCGGGAGGGGATGCTGGCGAGCGTCTTCGAGGCGACCGGCTTCACGAAGAGCGGAGGCGGGGTCACAGCGCCCGACATCCAGTTCCACTTCCTGCCGATCGGAATTCTCGATCCCGTCAAGAACCAGGCGCCGCTTCTGAAGACGCCGTCACTCACGATATATGCCAACCTCAGTCATCCGGCGGGACGTGGCGAACTCCGGCTGGCGTCCAAGGATCCCGACGTGGCACCGCTTATCCGCCCGAACCTCCTGGGCGGCGGCCAACGCGACGTGAATGCACTCGCGGCCGGCATCCGGATTGCCCGCAAAATCATGGCAGCGGAGCCGATGGCGTCGCTCGTCGCGCGCGAAGTGGCCCCGGGCCTCCAGATAGAAAGCGACGCTGCGCTACACGAGCACATCCGCAACAATTGCGAGATCGCCTATCACATCTCGGGAACCTGCCGGATGGGGAGCGATCCCGGGGCGGTGGTCGCGCCGGACCTGAAGCTCAAAGGCGCAGCGAATATCTGGGTCGCCGATGCCTCGATTTTTCCGGACCTGATCAGCGGCAACACCAACGCTGCCTGCATGATGATCGGGACGAAATTGGCACGACAACTCCTCGGTGATGAGACTGTCGAAGCTGGTCACCCCGCCCGGAGCGCAGCATGAGCAGTGACGTGCTGCGGAGGCTCTATCCCGAGGTCGAGCCCTATGAAAGCGGGCATTTCGATGTCGGCGACGGCCATAGCCTCTATTATGAGCGCTGCGGCACGCCGGGCGCCAAACCGGCGGTCTTTCTGCACGGCGGCCCTGGGGCCGGCATCGCGCCTGCGCATCGCCGCCTGTTCGATCCGGCCCGATATGATGTGCTGCTTTTCGACCAACGCGGATGCGGCCGCTCCGTCCCGCACGCATCGATCGAGAACAACAGCACCTGGCATCTCGTCACGGACATCGAGAGACTTCGCGCGCATCTCGGCATAGAACAGTGGCTCGTATTCGGCGGATCCTGGGGCTCGACGCTGGCGATTGCCTATGCGGAACGTTACCCGGAACATGTGAGCGCGCTTGTTCTGCGCGGCATATTTCTTGGCGACCGGGCCAGCATCGACTGGTTCTATCGTTTCGGCGCCTCGGAGATTTTTCCCGAGGAATGGGCGAAGTTCCGGCGCGCGGTCGATACCCCTGGCGAGGAGGATCTCATCGCGGCTTATTATCGACGCCTGAGCGGCCCGGTCGACAGCGTGCCGCTCGAGGTTGCCCGCGCCTGGAGCCGGTGGGAAGCGGCAACCGTCTCGCTGCTTCCCGACACCGAGCGCGAACGCCAGTCTGCGGAAGCGCGAAACGCGATCGCAGTCGCGCGGATCGAGACGCATTTTTTTGCGAACGATTGCTGGTTCGAGCCGGAGCAGCTGCTGCGCGAGGCGAGCCGGCTGGCCGGCATTCCAGGCGTTATCGTGCATGGTCGCTACGATATTTGCTGCGCGCCCGGGAATGCATGGAAACTGCACCAGAGCTGGCCTCAATCGACGCTGAGGATCGTCGAGGGGGCCGGGCATGTATTTTCAGAGCCCGGAATTACAAACGAGCTCGTGCGAGCCACCGACATGTTCGCGGCGTGAAATGAGCGCGCGGCAACTTCAAAGGGCGGTGATGGGCCGAATTTTCCGCCCCGTCGTCATATCGACGACGGAGCTAAAGCGCTTCCAGGGAAGAAGGAATATATGAATCAGGCACCGACGGTTACGCCGAACCGGCTCACCGCTAAGGATCTCCCGCCGGTAATGCCGTTCGTGGATGGGCTGCCCCTCGCCTCGGGCTCGGCAGACCATTTCGTGACGCATGATCCGTCCAATGGCGACGCCCTGCTCGAGATCGGCTGCGGCGCGGCAGCTGACGTCGATGCCGCCGTCGCCGCGGCCCGCCGCAGCTTCGAAAAGGGTAGCTGGCGCCGCGCGGCACCGCACGAGAAGAAGGCCGTGCTCTCCCGCTGGGCAGATCTTATCGCCGAACATGCGGCGCGTCTCGACGCTCTCGACGCACTCGAGATGGGAAAGCCGGTCGCACAGGCCGGCTTCAGCGCCGCGAGCGCTGCAGCGCTCATGAATTTCAATGCAGAAGCCCTCGACAAGATCCTCGGCGATGTTCTCAGCAGCGATAGCCTCTCGACGGTCATCCAGCCTCGCGGCCCGCGCGGCGTCGTGGCAGCAATCGTGCCATGGAATTTCCCGACTTATAATTGCGTGATCAAACTCGGGCCTGCGCTCGCGGCGGGCAACAGCGTGGTTCTGAAGCCGTCCGAACTGTCGTCGCAGTCGGCTCTTCTGCTTGCGCGGCTCGCGCTCGATGCCGGACTGCCGCCAGGTGTGCTGAACGTCGTCCCGGGCCGCGGCGACATCGTCGGCCGCGCGCTCGCGGAACATATGGATGTCGACATGGTCACTTTCACCGGATCGACGGCGGTCGGCAAGCGGATCATGCAATATGCCGGGGCCTCGAACATGAAGGTGGTTGGCGCCGAGTGCGGCGGGAAATCGCCGCAAATCGTCTTCGATGACGGCATCGACATCGACGCCGTGGCCGCTCAGATCGCACGCTCGATCCTGTTCAACCAGGGGCAGGTGTGCAGTTTCGGATCGCGTATCCTAGTGCAGAACACAATGAAGGATGCGCTGATCGATCGCGTTCGGCCTCTGCTCGCGGGCATCCAACCGGGCGACCCCCAGTCGGCCGACACGAGCTACGGCCCCCTTGTCTCCAAGGCGCAGTTCGACAAGGTCGCGAGCTATATCGAGAATGCCACGGCCGTGCCGGACCGGCTTGCCTATGGCGGCCGCAAGCTGCTCGGCGAGAGCGGGGGCTACTACATCGAACCGACCATCCTTCACAATCTCGCGCCCGACAACCCGGTGGTCCGCGAGGAAATCTTCGGACCCGTCGTGGCGGTGCTGACGTTCGCCAATGAGGACGAGGCCATCCGGCTTGCGAATGACAGCGATTATGGCCTTGCCGCCTATATCTGGAGCGCCGACATGGCACGAAGCTTTCGGCTGGCCCACGCAATGCGCACAGCCATTACCGTCGTGAATGCCGAAGCGGTCGCAAGCTTCGGCCCGGGTCACGCATATTCAGGCGAGCCAGCGCGAATGTCGGGTTTGGGTGTCGAGGGCGGACTTGCGGGTTTGGAGGCTTACCAGCGCCGGCAGACCATCTGGTTCAACCATGGCTGATCGCATCCGGTTCCGCGGGGCGGCGCCCGCACATGCCTGCGCCTGCCGCGCCGCCTGTCGGTGCCGCCTCCCTTCGACGCGCGCGCCGTGCTGCCCGGTTGATGTCGCTTGACGACATCCGCACTTGCCAGAGCCGCGTCCGGACGGCTGAGCCCGCTGGGTAACGGCTGGGTTCTCGCGCTTCTGGTCGCAATTAACATCATCAATTATGCGGACCGCACGCTGGTCTCGGTCCTGGCCCCGGCGATCCAGCATGACCTCGATTTGTCCGACACGCAAATTGGCGCGATCACCGGTCTCGCCTTCGCGCTGACATATGGCGTGACCGGCCTCATTCTGGCGCGGCTGGCCGACCGCTTCGGTCACGGCCGCGTTCTAGTCGCGGCCGTTGCCTGCTGGAGTCTCATGTGCTTCGCCACCGCTCATGTCCGGTCCTTCTGGCAGTTGTTCGCGGTGCGCCTGGGACTCGGCATCGGAGAGTCAGGCGCCGGTCCAGCGTCGCTTGCGCTCATCCATGGAGCCTTTTCGGGCCGGACGCGGACTGCGGCCTTTGCCTTGTTTTCCGGGGGCACCACGGTGGGGATAGGAACCGGGGTCGCCGCGGGTGGCTGGCTCGGTTCGGAATATGGATGGCGCGACACTATGGCGATCATGGCGGTGCCAGGGCTGATCCTTGCCCTTCTCTTCGCCTTGACCGTCCGGGAACCTGCCAGGGCAGCAAGCAAGAGCGAAGAGCCGCCGCCCTCCCCGACGCAGGTCGCTCGTGAGATCTGCGACGATCCGCTGCGCCGCGCACTCACCATCTCGTACGCTCTTGCCGCCTTTGCCTATGCGGGCTTCGCGCAATGGGCACCGACTTTCTACATGCGCGTGCACGGAATGACCTTGCGCGAGGTTGGTTCTACCTATTCGATCAGTTCATCGGGCGGCGCATTCTTGGGCATCCTGGTGGGGGGAGTTGTCGTCGGACGGATTATGCAGCGCAGTATCGCGGCCGCCCTCGGCCTCTGCGGGGCTTTGGCTCTAGCGTCCGGAATCTTCGCCGTAGCAGCCTTTCTGGTCGACGGCCGCATCCTGTCACTCGCTTTCTTTACCCTGTTCGGCCTAGCGGCCGGCGCGACCTATGCCCCCACCATTGCCCTCTTCCAGGAACGGTGCGGCCCGCAGTCTCGCGCTTTCGCGGCTGCGGTCATGCTGCTGGTGGCCGTGATATTCGGGCAAGGCGGCGGACCCTTTGCGATTGGTCTCTTGAGCGACTTCTTCCGCAGCCACCAAGTCGCTGGGCCGCTCGAACTTGCATTGGTCGTTGCGAGCGTATCTCTCTTATTTTCTGCAGCACTCCTGTTTCGGGCCCGCGGTCATGCCTATCGAGAGCATGGACTTTCTGCAGGTTGAGACAAAGCACATTCGCTACGATCGCTACTTTGCTGCCGATGTTTTCAGATAAGGCCATGGGCGTACGCGCGTGCGAGCGCCGCGATGGCTTCAAGCTCCGGGAACACCGCCTGATCGAACCTTTCGGACGTATTGCGATATACAGGGTGGTCCGGGGTGCAAGTATTTGCTTATGAAAGCCAAGACACGATGCGCCAGCAGGTGACCTGAACGATCCTTCTGGTTACCCGGCAGGTCGACTATCTCGATCTCCGATCACTCGCCTATCACAATCTCGTTCGCGCCGAGTACCATATCTGCGCTTCTACGCTTCCGTTATGGTGACTAATGGTGAGCTGCCCCCGTTCGAGCTCGCTGCTCGGTAGACGCCGTGGCCTACTTGGACGAGCAACCCCTCCTTGCACATCATCCGCGGGTAATGGCGGGGAACGCCTATTTCCTCGAACTCCTTAGTTCTCACTATAACATTCTTCCGGGCCAGAGCCAGGGCCCGGTCTCGCAGGCTGATTTTTCGTACTCGCTGCCCAGACCTTTTTTCCGTTTTTTTGATGACCTTATCGATCGGGCAAACTTAGCCGGCCGTTCGATTTCCTCGCACCAGTAGTGCCCGCCTATGACGTCGTTGGGGAGCCGCTTCTGCTTCACCAGCAGTTGGAGAGCGCGGTAGCGTCGCCCGCCCGCCGGCACCTCAAAGTCACCGGTAGGGTTGCCTTCGCTATCGAGGATCGGGCGGACATTCAGGTTATGCAGCAACCCGCGCCGTGCGATGCTGTCGGCCAGTTCGGCAACTGACTGGCCGGGCTTGATCCGCCGAACATTTGCGTCCGAAAGCCTCAACCGGTCAAGCGGGATGGCCTGCGGTTGATCGAGCGTGATTTTTTGCTTGGAAGCCATGACTTATCTCCGCGACCGCCGACCAAGAGACTCTCTCTCGGCCTTCGAACCGTCGCGAAGCGCCCCTTCCCTCTTGCTCTCACCCGCGCGGTTGGGGGGAGGCAGGGAAGTGAGCTACCGTTCACAACAAGGATGCGAACTGCTTTGTGGCCCGCGATGATAACCACGTTTCGATGCTTGATAGGGAAAACGGCTCGTCTACTCCGCGTCTCCGCCTCCTGTCTGTTCCCCGTCGTCCTCAACAACTTTGCAGCCGAGGCAATAACTGCCCCACGCACCCATGAGCCTGACACGCTCGCCAGGCTTTTCCGCGGTCCCGAGGTAGGTCGTCCGACGGTAAGCGGCCTGCACTGCATCCGGCGTCTTGTGCGCAAGCGCCGCTTCCACAACGGCATCGGGGAAACCCTCGTTCGCCGCCCAATCGGTGAATGTCGACCGGAAGCCGTGGACATGAAAAGGCTCAGCCATGTCACGAAGGACTTTGAGCAGCGTCATATCGGACATATTCTTCCCACTCGCACCGGGGAAAATCACGTCTGTGTCCGGGAGCCTGAAAGCATGCGCTTTTGCAATCACTTCCAGCGCGGCATCGGACAGCGGCACGATATGCGACTTGCCACGCTTCATATGATCGGCGGGCACAGTCCATAGCCGCGCTTCGATGTCGAGTTCGTCCCAGGTCGCCAGACGCACCTCCTGACTGCGCGCACCGGTCAGGATGAGTAGTTCCAGCGCAAGCCTGCTGTAGGATGGCTTGCGCTGCAGTGCAGTGATGAAACCGGGCAAAGCCGCATATGGCATAGCCTTGCGATTCTCGGTTTTCTTGAGTTGCCGCGGCAAGCCACGCCCCGCTTTCAGGCTGCTATTACCTGAGGGAGCCTCTCGTGAACGCCAGCCCTTTGCATGCGCATAATCCAGCACGGTGCAGATCCGGTTGCGCACCTGACGGGCGGTCTCGGGTATCTCCTGCCAGATCGGCGTGAGCACGTTTATGATGTCAGCCGCGACAATCGCACCGGTCTGCTCGTCGCCCAGTTTCGGGAAGGCGTAATTCTCAAGGCTGGAAAGCCATTGGCGGGCGTAGATCTCGCTCTTCCATCCCGCCTCGTTCTCGGCGTGATATTGCCTCGCCGCTTCGCGAAACGTCACCTTGGCAGACGCCTCGTCCTTCCGCTCAGCCAATATGTCGCGCCGGTCGACCTTGACCGCCTTGCGAAGCTCGCCGGCCTTCTCGCGGACCTGCGCCAAAGTGAACATCTTCGCGCTGCCCAGTCCGATGTCTTGACGCTTACCGTCACGCTGCAGACGAAGGGTCCAAGATGCCCCTCCACGCCTATCGACCTTCAAAAACAAGCCGTCACCATCCTGATAGGTGCCCGGATTCGCAAGAGCGGCCTTGACTGCAACCGCCGTGAGTTTGCCCATGGGAATCTTCCCCCACACTTTCTCCCCACATTCTGGGGAACACGAGTGTGGGGGAAAGACAATCTTCCCCCACACTTCCCCCACACTACGCTCCGGCTGCAGGCAAATTGCCCCGGACGCATGCGGACGATGCGTGGATGATACGCTAGGTTTTCCGGGATTTCTAGGGGGTTCAGCGGACACCCTCGGATGGGAGGGTGGTGGACAGGGCTGGATTCGAACCAGCGTACGGAAACCCGGGCAGATTTACAGTCTGCTGCCTTTAACCACTCGGCCACCTGTCCATGGGGTCCGCTTTGGGAAGTGGCCCAATGGCGAAACGAGGCTTGCCTGTCAATGGCAGTCATGGGAAAGGCGCGGCCATGAGACAATTTTCCCGTCATCGCCGTACGCAGGGTCCGAGCACGCGCGGCCAGCCCATCCGTTTCTGGGGCCGCCACGCCGTCCTCGCCGCGCTCGCCAACCCCGAACGCACCGTCAAGCGCATCTGGGGCACCCGCGAAGCGCTGGGGCAGCTCGACCTGCCGCCGGTGATTCCGATCAGCTATGCCGAGGTCACCGACCTCGCGCGCCTCGTCGCGCGCGATGCGCCGCACCAGGGGCTGGTGATCGAGGTCGACCCGCTCGAGAGCATTTATCTTGGCGACCTGCTGCAGGAAGAGATCGATTCGGACAGCCGCCGTCCGATCATCGTCCTCGACCAGGTCACTGACCCGCATAATATCGGCGCGGTGCTGCGTTCGGCCGCCGCCTTCGATGCCGCAGCGATCGTCACGCAGGACCGCCACAGCCCGCCCGAAAGCGGCGTCATCGCGCGCTCGGCGTCGGGCGCGCTCGAAATCGTGCCGTGGATTCGCGTCGTCAACCTGTCGCGCGCGCTGGAGGAGATCGCCGAAGCGCAATATTGGCGCATCGGGCTGATGGGCGACACCGACACGACGCTGGGGTCGGTCTTGGACGGCAGCAAGGTCGCGCTCGTCCTCGGTTCCGAAGGCGACGGCATGCGCCACAATGTCATGGAACATTGCGACGTGCTGGCAAAACTGCCGATCTCGCCGCGCATGGAAAGCCTGAACATCTCGAACGCCGCGGCGGTCGCGCTCTACGCGGTCGCGACGGCGGGAGCGTAGCACCGGTAAACCCCGTCATTGCGAGGAGCGAAGCGACGCGGCAATTCAGAGCAGGCGGTAACCGCCCTGGATTGCTTCGCTTCGCTCGCAATGACGAGCGGTATGATTGAAGGTCAGTCTTCCGCCGCGATTCGCACCTTCAGCCCGTCCATCGCCTCGGTAAAGGGCAGCTGGCACGACAGGCGCGAGCTATCGTCACGGTCGGTGGTCGAATCGAGCAGGTCGTTCTCGTCCTCGCTCATCGCGGGCATCTCGCCGACCGCCGTCTCGACATGGACGTGGCAGGTCGCGCACGAACAGCAACCGCCGCACAGCGCGAGCAGTTCGTCGAACCCCGCGTCGCGGATATTTTCCATCACGGTCAGGCCGGTGTCGCCCTCGATCTCATGTTCGGTCCCGTCGCGCGTCACGACAATCAGCTTGGCCATGTGCATCCCCATATCGTTCGATTCGAGTGCGCTATGTCGCGCGTTGCGCGGCAAATCAAGCGCTGCTAGTTAGACAACTCGGAACAAAAGGAGAATATCGGCATGGGCCTGACCCAGCAGCAGCTAAACGCCGGAATCGACGCGCTCGCCGGGATCGAGCCGGGATTCGCGCGCGCGCTCGGCCATGCCGGCTATCCCGAGCCGCGCATCCGCACCCCCGGCTACACCACCCTGCTGCGCACGATCGTCGGCCAGCAGGTCAGCGTCGCCGCCGCGAACTCGATCTGGAACAAGCTCGAGGCGGCGTTCGGCGAGGGTTGCCCGGTCGAGGTGATGGCGGCCGCCGAATATGACGCGCTGCGCGCCTGCGGCCTGTCGGGACAGAAACAGGGCTATGCGAAAAGCCTCGCGCAACTGATCCGCGACGGCGAGTTGCAATTCGACGCGCTCCCCGCCGACGACGAGGAGGCGATCGCCTTGCTCACCAAGGTCAAGGGCATCGGGCGCTGGTCGGCCGAAATCTACCTGCTCTTCGCCGAAGGACGCCCCGACATCTGGCCCGCCGGCGACCTCGCGGTGCAGGAAGCGGTGGGTCGCATCATGCAGCACGAAACCCGCCCGAGCGAAAAGGCGATCCGCGAGATCGCCGAAGCCTGGCGCCCTCACCGCGGCGCCGCGGCGATCTTCAGCTGGCATTGCTATAATATGGCGGTGATTTAGCGCCGAAATATCACAAACTTCGTCATTGCGAGGACCCCGGACTTGATCCGGGGGACGCCGCAATCCAGCGTTGCCTGGCACCGCCCTGGATTGCTTCGCTTCGCTCGCAATGACGAGCTTGAAATTGGGACCGAATAGCCATGACCACGACCCGCGACATCGTCACCGCTTATTATGCCGCGTTCAACGCAGGCGACACCGACGCGATGCTGGCGCTCGTCGCCGACGATGTGCGCCATCACGTCAACCAGGGCGAACCGCGCCATGGCAAGGCGCTGTTCGCCGACTTCAACGCGCATATGACACGCTGCTACCGCGAACGGCTCACCGACATGCTGATCTTTGCCGAGGGCGAGCGCGCCGCAGCCGAGTTCATCGTCAATGGGACTTATCTCGGCACCGACGACGGCCTGCCCGAAGCGACGGGCCAGACCTACCGCC
Source organism: Sphingopyxis sp. Root1497 (assembly GCF_001427085.1). Lineage (NCBI taxonomy): Bacteria > Pseudomonadati > Pseudomonadota > Alphaproteobacteria > Sphingomonadales > Sphingopyxidaceae > Sphingopyxis > Sphingopyxis sp. Root1497. The sequence continues at coordinate 528,348 of NZ_LMGF01000005.1, read as the reverse complement.
TGTCCGCCGGCGCCTTCCTGTCGGTGAACGCCGAGGGGCGGATCGACCGCATCACCACCTATTATAATCTCTCCGACTGGCTGAAACAGGTCGGCGCATGACGGTCACCGTCGCGCCGGTCACGGGCGGCGCCCTCGCCGACGTGCTGCCCGCGCTCGCGCGTCTGCGCATCACGGTGTTCCGCGACTTCCCCTATCTCTACGATGGCGACCCCGCCTATGAAGCCGCCTATCTCGCCGATTTCGCGGCCGCCGCGGGCGCCGTGATCGTCGTCGCTCGCGACGGCAGCGAAATCGTCGGCGCCGCCACCGCGGCCCCGCTGGCGACGCAGGACAAAGCCTGGCGCGCGCCGCTCGCCGCCGCCGGCTTCGACATCGCCCGCACCTTCTATTTCGGCGAATCGGTGCTGCGCGGCGAATATCGCGGCCGTGGCATCGGTCACGCCTTCTTCGACCACCGCGAGGCGCAGGCCCGCACGTGCGGCGCCACCGCCGCCGCCTTCTGCAGCGTCATCCGCGCCGCGGATCACCCTGCCCGCCCTGCCGATCACCGCCCGCTCGACCCCTTCTGGCACGGCCGCGGCTATGCGCCGCTGGCGGGCGTCACGGCGTGGTTCGACTGGAAGACCGTCCGAGGCGGGGAAGAGCGGCACGAATTGCAATATTGGACGCGTCAACTCTGACAGCGGGCGATCAATCCCACCAGAAATACCACCAGTCCGACGCCATCAATCCCGCCGCGAGCGTCGCAATGTCCTCGACACCCTGATCGACGATGTCGGCGCAATAGGCATATTGTTCGCGCGCCAGTGAAATCGCTTCTTCGCGGGTCGCGGGGCGGCGCTTCACCCGCATATTGATGACGTCGCCGGTGATCCCGACGATCTCGGCGCCATAATCCTCGCCCCAGCGCCGCATCGCCGCGACATGGATTTCGGGCGGCGGGCAAGCGTTCCATCCACCCCATTTCAGATAGGCGGGCACTTCGAAGGACTGCACGGTGGGCAGGAGCAGGATATGCGCGTGCGGATAAGGGCGCCGGGTCAATATGTCCTCGGCAACGGTGAGCCCCGTTTCCTGCGGCGGCACCGCAGGCCAGTCGCCCAGGTCGGCGACATAGTCCTCATCTTCGGGGCCGAGTTCGGGATGCGCCTTCAGATAGCCGTGCCAGTCGGCCTTCTCCTTGTCTCGCAGGTCCCACAAACTCTTGGGATGCGCGAGCTTCGCCGCCGCCGCCAGCGTGGTCGCGGCCGGTGGCAGGTCGGTCATCGCCATCTGGTCCGCGATGCGGGCCAGATCCTCGTCCCCGCCGACGATTACTGGCCAGACGTCGGGCCGCGCCGTGCGCAGCGCGTCCCAGCGCGCCATCGCCTGCGCCCCGGGCACCTCGATCCGTTCATAGGGTATCGCTTCGATCGCCTTCGCCTCCTCGGGCTGCCAGCGCGGCGCGGGCGCGGGTTCGGCGGCGCGCGTACAGGCGGGCAGAAGCGCCAGCAAAGCGGCCCCCTGTGCGATCATCGCGCGGCGCGAAAGCCCTGATCGCTCGATCCCCATCTCGCATCCCCCGCATTCCGGACACGAAAAAGGCCGGCAGGACCCTGTCCTACCGGCCTTTTTCAGCGACGGCCAGACCGTCTTATTTCTTCGCCGGAGCCTTCTTCGCGGCCGGCTTCTTGGCAGCCGGCTTTTCCTCGGCTTCGGCCTTCGGAGCAGCGGCCTTCTTCGCCGGAGCCTTCTTCGCCGGCGCCTCGGCAGCGGCTTCTTCGGTCACCGCGTCCTTCTTGGCGGCGGGCTTTTTCGCCGCCGCCTTCTTGGCGGGCTTGGCGTCGTGGTCATGATCGTGACCGCAGCCCGGGCCGTGAACGTGGCCACCATCGTCGTCGGCTTCGATCGCCGCTTCGATTTCTTCGCGGGTCACTTCGCGATCGCTGATCTCGGCCTTTTCGAACAGGAAGTCGACGACCTTGTCCTCATAGAGCGGCGCGCGGAGCTGGGCCGCGGCGAGCGCGTCCTGCTGGACATATTCCAGGAAGCGCTGGCGGTCTTCAGGGCGATATTGCTGGGCCGCCTGGCTGACCAGGCGCTGCATTTCCTGCTGGCTGACCTGGACGCCATGGGCCTGGCCGATTTCCGAGAGGAGCAGGCCGAGGCGGACGCGGCGGACGGCGATCGAACGATATTCGTCCTTGTCCTTTTCGAGCTCGGCCTTCGCCGCCTCGACGTCTTCCTCGTGGCTCGCTTCATGCTCGAGCTGCTGCCAGATCTGGCCGAATTCGGCCTCGACCATCGTCGGCGGCACTTCGAAGTCATGGCTCGCGGCGAGCTGGTCGAGCAGCTTGCGCTTCATATGGGTGCGGGTCAGGCCGTTCAGTTCCTGCTCGACCTGGTCCTTCATGATCTCCTTGAGCTTGTCGAGGCTCTCGAGACCCAGCGATTTGGCGAACTCGTCGTCGATCTTCGACGCGGCGGGAACCTTCACTTCCTTCACCGTGACGGCGAATTCGGCGTTGGCGTCCTTGAGGTCCGCGACCGGATAATCGGCGGGGAAGGTCACCTTGACGATCTTGTCGTCGCCGACCTTCACGCCGACCAGCTGGTCTTCGAAACCGGGGATGAGCTGGCCCGAACCGATTTCGACCGCCATGTCCTCGCCGGTGCCGCCGTCGAAGGCGACGCCGTCGACCGACCCTGCGAAGTCGATGATGACCTGGTCGCCGGTTGCGGCCTTCTTGGTCTTCGGCGCCTCTTCGAAGCGCTTCATCTGGGTGGCGAATTCCTCGATCTTGGCCATGACCGCGGCATCATCGGCGGGCACCGTCAGGCGCTCGAGCTTCAGCCCGTCGATCGACGGGGTCTCGATGACCGGCAGCACTTCGAGCGCGACGGTGATCTCGGCGTCCTTGCCGGTCTCATACCCCTCGTCGAGCGTGACCGCGGGCTGCAGCGCGGGGCGCAGCTTTTCGCTGGTCATCAGGTCGCGAACGCCGGCTTCGATCGCCTTGTTCAGCGCGTCGGCCGACAGTGCGGCGCCGTGCATCTTGCGGATCAGGTTCGCCGGCACCTTGCCGGGGCGAAAGCCGGGCATGCGCACCGTCGGGGCAATGCTCTTCACTTCGTCATCGACGCGGGCATCGATATCCTTGGCGGTGATGGTCACGCGATATTCGCGCTTCAGGCCTTCGTTCAGCGTTTCGACGGTCTTCATTGCCTTGGTCTTATCCTTGCTCAAAATCTCTATCCGAACCCCGTCTCGACGACGGCGTTCCCCATTTCCGTGCCTCTGCTCGCGAAGATGGTGCGGGCGAAGGGACTCGAACCCCCACATCTTGCGATACTGGTACCTAAAACCAGCGCGTCTACCAATTCCGCCACGCCCGCTTGAGAAGCTTCGGCCGGATGCACGAATACGCGCGAAAAAGCCGCGCACGCCCGTGCGGGCCGCGCGGCGCTATAGCAGACGGACGGATGAGGGCAAGGCCCGCAACGCAGCCGGAACGTCGGGGCGTGCCGGACGTTGGTCGGCTAAGGAGACGAATGATGACAAGCTATAGCGCCAGCCTGCACGTCCATGCGGCCGACCCGCTGCCGAAGCCCAAGCCCGACACGATCGAACCGATGGCGCCGCCCGAACATCCGGTCCAGCCGACCCCGCAGGAGGACCCCGCCGGCCAGCCGCTCGAAATTCCCGGGAGCCCCGGTGGCGGCGATATCGACCAGCCGGGGCGCGGCCCCAGCGAAGTGCCGCCGCAGCAGATATAGAGGCCACCCCCGCCTGTTGCACAGCGATCGGGCGGAGAGAAAATTAGCAAGCGAACCACTTGACCCACCCCCTCTCCCGCCGCCACGATGCGGGCGGGGAGAGACGATGATGAAAATATCGACCGGGGCATTTGCCCTGATGCTCGCGGCGCTGGCGGCACCCGCCATTGCGCAGGACGCCACGATTTACCGTGGCGGCCCGATCGTGACGATGGACGGCGATACACCGCAGACAGTGGAGGCCGTCGTGACCAAAGACGGCAAGATCGCCTTTGCCGGGTCGGAAGCGGAAGCGCGCCAGGTCGCCGGGCCTGCTCCCGCGGTCCATGACCTCAACGGCGCGACCATGCTCCCCGGCTTCATCGACGCCCATTCGCATTTCACGGCGGCGACGATGAGCGCGGGCGGGCTCGACCTGCGCGACAAGGCGCACGCAGGCGTCACCGACATTCCCGCATTGCAGGCCGCGATACGCGACTATGCGAAATCGTTTCCCGCCGACCGATGGATCGTCGTCTGGCAATATGATCATGAAACCCTCGCCGAAAAGCGCCACATTACCTGCGCCGAACTCGACGCGGTCGCCGCCGACCGGCCGATCGTCGTGCTCCATGTCTCGCTTCATGGCGCGGTCGCGAACAGCGCCGCGCTCAAGGCGGCGGGCATCGATGAAACCACGCCCGTCCCGGCAGGCGGCATCATGCTCCGCGACGACGCGGGCAAGCTCAACGGCGTTCTCCTCGAAAAGGCGATGTATCTGCTGTTCGCCAAAATGCCGCAGCCGACGGCGGAACAGAAGCTCGCGGCGCTCGACGCTGCGCAAAATGCCTATTTCGCCGAAGGCTATACCCATGCGCAGGACGGCGCGACCCAGCCCCCCGACATCGCCTTCCTGACCAGCCCCGCCGCGCGCGAGCGGCTGAAAATCGACCTTGCCCTCCTGCCCTTCTCCACCGGCCTCGATGCGCTGCTCGCCGATCCGGCGGTCAAATTCGGCGTCTATCAGGACCATGTGAAGCTGCAGGGGATCAAATTCGTCCTCGACGGATCGGTCCAGGCGCGCACCGGCTATTTCACCCGCGACTATCAGCGCGGCAGCCCCGACGGCTCGCACCCCTGGCACGGCCAGCCCGTCCTTTCCGATGAGGAATTCTGCACCCAGGCGCGCAAGGTCCACGATCGCGGCTGGCAGATCTTCGCCCATGCCAATGGCGACGCGGCGATCGACATGGCGATCCGCTGCTTCGACGCGCTCGGCATCAAGGCCGCCGACGATCGCCGCCCGATCGTCATCCATTCGCAGTTCCAGCGTCCCGACCAGCTCGCCGCCTACAAGCGCATCGGCGTCGGTCCCGCCTATTTCTCGAACCACGCCTGGTATTGGGCCGATGTCCACCGCACCAATTTCCCGAAAGAGGTCGTCGATTTCATCAGCCCCTTCCGCTCGGCGCGTGCGGCGGGCCTGACGCCATCGAACCACAGCGACTACAGCGTCACCCCGCTCGACACGCGCTTCATGCTCTGGACCTCGATGGCGCGCGTCTCACCGACCGGCGTCGTCAGCGGCCCCGACGAGCGGCTGGGCGCCTATGAAGCGCTGCAAGCGCTCACCACCGCTCCCGCCTGGCAGGTCTTCGAGGAGAAGCGCAAGGGCCGCATCAAAGCCGGCCTGCTCGCCGACTTCGTCGTCCTCGATCGCAACCCACTGACCACGCCGGTGGACGGCATCAAGGCCATCAAGGTCCTGGAAACCATCAAGGAAGGCCGCAGCGTGTGGCGGGCGGAAAAATGACGCCAAAATGATAGCGTTCGACCCGCGTCGCCGCGCGGTAACATTTTGGGGCGAGACGCTTTTCTGATAAGCTTGATCATGCCTCGCAACAGGAGACACGCCATGCGCTCGCCTCTCGCCATCCTGCTTCTCGCCTCCGTCGCCCTGCCCATCGCCGCCTCGGCCCAGCCGGCGTCCGATGTCGCCGACCTCGTCGGCGCGCGCGCCGCGGGCGGCGAAACCCAGTTGCTCGCACGCGGTTATGAATCGCGCCATTCGACCACCGTCGGCGAGCAGCGCTACACCTTCTGGTGGAACCAGCGCACCGGCCGCTGCCTGTCGGTATCGACCGTCGACGGCCGCTATGGCGCGCTGATCGCGGTACCCCCCGAAAATTGCGACAATGGCCCGCCGCGCGATGCCTATGCGCCGCAACCGCACAGCTATGAACGCCCCGCCGAAAGCGGCTATCGCGACCCCGGCTCGCTCGTCCTCGTCTGTTACGGCGCCGGCACCCGGCCCACCGTCGATGTCAAACCGACCTACAAGTGGAACCCGTGGGACCATAAGTGGGAATGGAGCAACCAGGTCGGCAATAGCGCGCAGGGCTTCACCAGCGACGTCCAGATAGAACTCTACGGCGATCAGGGGCGTATCCACCTCGGCCCGAAGCTCGTCGCGCCGATCCACAGCGGCGACGATCATGGCTGGTGGGACCTCGACAACCTCGTCGTCACCCCCGACCGCATCACCGCCAGCTATCGCATCAACGGGCTCAACAAGCCGAAGCTGACCGTCGACCGCCGCTCGGGCCGGATCACGATCAACGCGATCACCAATTTTTCGGGCCAGTGCGACAGCGGCGACTGGGGCGCGGGCCAGCGGCGTTTCTAGGGTCCAAGCCCCCTTGGCCGCTTAGCCTTCGATACCCGCCGCCGCGACGGGTGCCGTTTCGGCCGTTCCGGCATCCGGCGTCGCGACCGCGGCAGCCTCGGCCTGCGCCTTCAGGTCGATAACCCTGTCGCGGTCATAGGCGAGGATGCCGGCGACCCGTGGCATGCGGCCGATGGCAAGGCCGAAAAAATTGTCGAGCTTCCCATGGGCGCGGAAGTCCGCCTGTTCGTTGGGATAGGATTGCAGGGAAACGGGCAGGCCAAAGGCGAGCATCCCACTGGGAAAAAATTTCCCGGTGTCGGTGATCCTTCCCGCCTTCACCTCGAACGAGACCGTACCCATGCAATAACAGGTTCCGCTCAAGCCGTCCCGTCCCTTGGAAACCGGGCCATAATAGGCATAGCGCCCCGGCTCCACGCGCAACAAATAGCTGTAGCTCTGCGGGCTTTCGGTCGAGGCGGAGATATGCAGACCATAGAAAACCGGATTGCGTTCTTCGATGGGTCCGATCGAGAAATTCTCCGGCGTCGGCTCGATCGGCTTTTCCGGCAACTTTTGCCCCTTGCCGTGGGCGAGGCGGGTGCGAAACTCCCAATCCTCCAGCTTGGCGGGATATTTCTGCTGAACAACAGCCAGCGCCGCCGCCCATTCCGCTTCGTATCGGGCGATCGCCGCTTCATCGGGCAAAAGCAGCAGCACGCCGCCTTGCGGAATCGGACTGCGAATATAGACATAACCGCTCTCCGGCTCGATCTTTTCCTTGCCCGACAACAGGTCCCGCTCCTGGATCGTGTCGGCATAGCCGGCCGGCTTCGCGCAGGCGATCGACGAGACGGCGACCGCCACAAACGCCAGCGCGGGCGTCACCATACGGATCATCGTATCAGAACCTCCGCCGTCGGCTTGGGACCGGACGCCACCCGCGCCTGTTTCATCAGATAGGCGGTACGCTTGTCGTCATCGACGCGATTGAAGCCTTCCTCGAAATGAAAGGCTTGCCAGCGCTCCCTTTCCAGGCCGTAACGGTCATATCCCTTATATCCCATGCAATTGCGCATATTGAGCCGCCGAATCTTGCGACGTTCGGTCGACCCAAGGATCGCGTCGTCGATTGGCGAGGCGATCACGGCGCCCAAAGCACCGGCAAGTCCATATTGGGTGACATAGTAATTCGCCATGAGCGGATCCTGCCTCGCATAGTAGCTGAGCCCGCTGGCCAGCGCATCGCATTCGCTCAGATCGTTGAAGGCAGTATCGAAATCCGTGCCGTCGCGATGGAAATAGAAATATTTGTCATATGTCTTGATATCGTCGGGCGTTGCCGCGAACGCAGTATCCGGCATGGCGACCGCCGCGACTTCCTCGGCGGAGAAGGCCCGCATCGGGGGCGGCGGCTTGATCGCCTGCGCGTAACCCACCGATGGCGTTATCGCCAGACAGATCGCCGCGATCGCGACCGATAGATGGAAATTCCGCATTTCACCCCCACATGCGCACCGATCATCGACCCCCACCGGTCCGCTGAGTGCCTTCCCGGCCTCATCGACCAACTGCAAATGGCCTTGGCTATTTGGCCGCCGCTGCCGACGCAGCCTTTTGCGCGGCGCGTTTGCGCGCCGCTTCCACCCGGTCGGGCGGGTTCATCTTGTCGATGGCGGCCAGGGCTTCGGCTTGCGTCATCGGCGGCGCGCTTTCCATCGGGGGCAGGCTTGCCGCACGATTGATCAAGCCTTGGCATCGGTTTTCCATGCGGAAATCGGGTGAGAGCGCCGCCTTGGATACCGGGAAGCCGGCGAGTTCGGCGGGAAGCGCCGGCGTGCTCTCAGCAGGCGCGGCGAACAGCGCGGTCGACATGACGATATTCATCATCGTCCCGAATTCGACGAGATCCTGCGACAATGTGACGCCGGCAAGTTGCGGAACGGCGGACTTTCCATCTTCGCGAGCCGTCCACAGGCTCCCGATATCGGCGACTTCGCCCTGCTTGACCTCGAATTGATAGGTGCCGAGTGACAGGCAGGTTTCGCCGACGTTCGAAATGATCCACTGACCGGGATAGGCCGACAGCAAATAAACCGACTGGCCATCGACTTCCCCGAAACTGCGTCCGGCGTTCACGACAACCAGCACCGTCCGGTCGAAATTGGGCACGGCGGCTTCTTCGTCGCCCGGTTCGAACGGCTTGCCGGTGGCGGCGTTGATCCGGACGAACGCGACGGGAGTGGGCTTTTCGCTGGCGTTGCTTGGACCCATGCGAACGAGGATATAGCCCAATCGCGGATCGAGCTTGATCTTTCCGGGCTTCAGCGGCTCCAGCTTGATCTTCGGAACCTTCGCCGGCTTCTCGGCGGCGGAGGCCGTCGTCACCAGCGGACCAAATAGCATCGCGGCGACGGCGAGGCCGATTGCACTTTTCCTGATCATCGCGACAGTTTCTCCGTCGCGGGCACCGGCCCGCTGGCATAGGCGGCCATGCGCTCGACGACTTCGGCGCTCACCAGCCCATCATTGTCGAGGACGATATCGCCCTCGTTGACGAGCGTTTTCCACTGTTCCTGCGGCATGGCGTAACGATCGTAATTCATCATCCCCATGCATTTACGCATGGCGGCATTGCGCATCCGGAACCGGTCGATCTCCGCCATCCGGCCATTGATCATCGCGCCCAACAGCCCGCCGCTGCCGCCGTAACGGTCACGGAACGACAGGATCGGTCGCGCCTGACCGATGCAATAGATCAGGTCGCCGCGCGCCTGATCGATGGAAACCCCGGCCTTGTGAAACAGAAAGAATTTCGCGCGATCGTCGCCCGCATCCGCTTGCTCGGCCTCGGACTCAGGCGCGGCGGCCAGGGCCACCCCCGACCACGCCGGACATGACGATAAAAGCAGCAGCAACGCTGCCGCACCCGCTTTGCGACCCACTGAAAACCCCCGTTTTTCCCCAATAACGGCTTGCTATGACAGTTTTTGCGGGGAGACAAGGGCCTTTGCGGCCACTTTGCAACGAACCCTGGACCCTCGCGTCAGCCGAGCGCCTTCTTCAGCAGCTCGTTGACCACCTGCGGGTTCGCCTTGCCCTGCATCGCCTTCATCGTCTGCCCGACGAAGAAACCGAACAGCGCGTCCTTGCCGCCCTTATACTGCTCGACCTTGTCGGCGTTGGCGGCCAGGATTTTGGCGATCTCGGCCTCGATCGCGCCGGTGTCGCTCGTCTGCTTCAGCCCGTCGCGCTCGACGATCGCGCCCGCGCCGTCGCCGCTTTCGAGCATCTTCTCGAACACCGTCTTGGCGATCGTCCCCGAAATCGTGCCGTCGGCGACCAGGCCGAGCAATTCGCCCGCCTGCGCCGGGCCGACCGGGCAATCCTCGAAGCTCTTGCCGAGCCGGTTGAGCGCCCCGAACAATTCGCTCGTCACCCAGTTCGCCGCCGGGGCCGGCTTCGCGCCCGTCGCCAGCAGCGTATCGAACCACAGCGCGCTCTCGACCTCGGCGGTCAGCACATCGGCATTATACGGCGAAATCCCGGCCGCCAGATAGCGCGCGCGCTTGGCGTCGGGCAGTTCGGGCAGGCTGTCGCGGCACTCGGTCAGGAAATCATCGTCGAGGATCAGCGGCAACAGGTCGGGATCGGGGAAGTAGCGGTAATCATGCGCATCTTCCTTCGACCGCATCGAGCGCGTCTCGTTGCGGTCGGGATCGTAGAGCCGCGTTTCCTGCACCACCGTGCCGCCGCTTTCGATCAGCGCGACCTGGCGCTTCGCCTCGCCCTCGATCACCGCCATCACGAAGCGCACCGAATTGACGTTCTTGGTCTCGGTGCGCGTGCCGAATTCGTCGCCGGGCTTGCGCACGCTGACGTTGACGTCGGCGCGCATCGAGCCTTCTTCCATATTGCCGTCGCACGAGCCGACATAGCGCAGGATCGAGCGCAGCTTGCGCACATAGGCGCCGGCCTCGGCGGGCGAGCGCATGTCGGGGCGCGAGACGATCTCCATCAGCGCGACGCCCGAGCGGTTGAGGTCGACATAGGACATCGTCGGATGCTGGTCGTGCATCAGCTTGCCGGCATCCTGCTCGACATGGATACGCTCGACCCCGATCACCTTGGCCTCGGGCAGTCCGGCCTTTTCATCAGCCTCGATCGTCAGCGAACCTTCGCCGACAATCGGATGATAAAGCTGCGAAATCTGGTAACCCTGCGGCAGATCGGCATAGAAATAATTCTTGCGGTCGAACCGCGAATATTTGTTGATCTGCGCCTCGATCGCCATACCGGTGCGCACCGCCTGGCGGATGCACTCACGGTTCGGCACCGGCAGCATCCCCGGCATGGCCGCGTCCACGAGGCTCACCTGCGTATTCGGCTCGGCCCCGAACGCCGTCGCGGCGCCCGAGAACAGCTTGGCGTTGGTGGTGATCTGGGCGTGGACCTCAAGGCCGATCACGACCTCCCACTCGCCGGTTTCACCCTTGATGCGATAATCGCTCATCTCTCGTCTCTTCGATTTGAACGGATAATCTCGCGCCAAACCTTCCGCTTGTGCCGGGCACAATCCTGGTCGGTTAGCTGAGAATCCTTCTTTCCAGGTCCCGATAGGAGTTCGCCAATGGCCTGAATAGCCGCTTCGACGATTTCTCCTAATGCGCTCACCACCACTTCTCCGCCCGCGCCGTGAACCCGGCACGTTCTTCGATCGCCAGCCCGGCGTTCAGCACGCCCTGCTCGTCGAACGCCTTGCCGATGATCTGCAGCCCCAACGGCAGCCCTTCGCGGTTCAGCGCCGCGGGCACCGACATCGCGGGCAGCCCCGCGAGGCTCGCGGGCACCGCGAACACGTCGTTGAGGTACATCGCCAGCGGATCGGCCATCTTTTCGCCCAGCCCGAACGCCGCCGACGGCGCGGTCGGCGCGAGGATCACGTCGCACGCCCCGAACGCCGCCTCGAAATCGCGCGCGATCAGCGTCCGCACCTTCTGCGCCTGCGTGTAGTACGCGTCGTAGAAGCCCGCCGACAGCACATAGGTGCCGATCATGATGCGGCGCTTGACCTCGGACCCGAAGCCGTCGGCGCGCGTCGCGGCGTACATGTCCTGCAACCCCGCCCCATCGGGCAGGTCACGCAAACCATAACGCACGCCGTCATAGCGCGCGAGATTCGACGACGCCTCGGCGGGCGCGATGATATAATAGGCGGGCAGCGCGTACTTCGTGTGCGGCAGGCTGATCTCGACGACCTCGGCCCCCGCATCCTTCAGCATCGCGATCCCGGCATCCCACATCGCGTCGATGTCGGGATCGATACCCTCCAGCCGATATTCCTTGGGAATACCGACCTTCTTGCCCTTGAGATCGCCCGACAAAGCCGCTTCCCAATTGGGCACCGGCAGGTTCAGGCTCGTCGAATCCTTCGGATCGAAACCCGCCATATTCTCGAGCATGATCGCGCAGTCGCGCACGTCGCGCGCCATCGGCCCCGCCTGGTCGAGCGAACTCGCGAACGCGACGATGCCCCAGCGCGAGCAGCGGCCATAGGTCGGCTTGATCCCCGAAATGCCGGTAAAGGCCGCGGGCTGGCGGATCGATCCGCCGGTGTCGGTCCCCGTCGCCGCGGGGCACAGCCGCGCCGCGATCGCGGTCGAGCTGCCGCCCGACGACCCGCCCGGCGCGAGCGCCGCATTGCCGCCGTCCTTGCGCTTCCACGGGCTGATCACATTGCCGAAATAGCTCGTCTCGTTCGACGACCCCATCGCGAACTGGTCGAGATTGAGCTTGCCGAGCATGCCCGCGCCCGCGTCCCACAATTTCGCCGACACCGTCGACTCATAACGCGGCACAAAGCCTTCGAGCATATGGCTCGCCGCGGTCGTCTGCACGCCGTCGGTGCAGAACAAATCCTTCATCCCGATCGGCACCCCCGACAAGGGCTTCAGCGTCCCCGCCGTACGGTCGGCATCGGCCTGCTTCGCGGCGGCGAGCGCATGTTCGGGCGTCTCGACGATAAACGCATTGAGCGCTTTCGCGCCCGCGACATTGGCGCTGAACGCCTCGGCCACTTCGACGGCGCTGAAATCGCCCGCGCGGTGCCCGTCGCGGATCTGGGCCACCGTTAAATTCGTAAGATCAGTCATGTCTTTTCACCGTTCCCCGGCGAAAGCCGGGGCCCAGAGCGTCAAAGCGCTCAATTTTTCGTTTCTGGATCTCGGATCGGTCGCGGCTACGCCGCTGTCCGGGATGATCGAATGATGGACCATCATTCGATCACCTTGGGCACGCCAAAGAAGCCGTGCATCGCCGCCGGCGCGTTCGCCAGCACATCGTCGCGGCGGTTGCCGCCGGTCAGCGGGTCGGCGTCGATCACATCGTCGCGCAGCCGCAGCGTGTTCGGGATCACCGCGGTCATCGGCTCGACCCCGGTCACATCGACCTCGCCGAGTTGCTCGACCCAGCCGAGGATGCCGTTCAATTCGCCTTCCATCGCGGCGGCTTCCGCATCGCTGATCGCGATGCGCGCCAGCGACGCGATTTTCCTTACCGTTGCCTGATCGATTGCCATTCATCTTGCCTTTGCGGGAGAAGCTGCGCCGCTAGCATCCTGTCCGGCGCGCTTCAACCATGATCCTCCCTGTGGCGAAGCCATGGGGGAGTCGAAGACGGCGCGCAGCGCCAGCGGGACCGCGCCCGCAGGGCGTGGTGGAGGGGCAGCGACGGTGGCGCTAAAGCACCTCCGTCAGCGTTTCGCGCTGCCACCTCCCCATCGCTGCGCGACAGGGAGGATCAGATCACTCGAAATCCTCGCCGACCGGCTTGCCGTCGACAAAGACCTGCTGCCGCGTCACCGGTCGCACCTCGACGACCGCCTTCTCCAGCTCGTCGATCGTCAACCCCCGCGTCATGTCCCCCGACCGGAACGCGTCATAATCCTCGGACCATTGCTGCGTCTTCGCGTCGCGCTTCAACAGTCCGACATTGCCTCCGCGGCTGACCACCGCGATGCGGCTGTCGCCCAGCACATAGGCGATGCACGGCGCGGTCTTGCACTGGCCCTGCGCCGCCAGCGCGGCATAGGCCTCCGCCGGCAAGCTACGGCCCGCGGGGAAAATCCGGATCTTCTGCTCGATCGGCTTCGCGCCATAGACCATGTCGCTTTCGTCGATCGCACTACCCGATCCGTTCAATTCCCAGCGGTCCTTCGCCTTCAGCGCCCATTCGGCAAGGCCGGCGCGCGTCTTGTCGACCGACTTCGCCAGATCCTTCAGCGCCGCGCGCCCATCGGGTCCGAAATCGAACGCCAGCGCCGCCCAGTCGAATTTTTCCGACGCCACCGCGCCCGATTTCAGCCGCGCCACTTGGTCGCGCGTCGAAATCGCGCCGAAATCGACGATCGGCAGCGCGAGGAACAGCGCCAGCAACGTCAGCCCGATCGCCAGCTTCTGCTGCAACGGCCGCAGCACGTCATCAAAGCCCCGGCGCCCCTTCGCCACCGACCACAATCCCGCGACGCCATAGGCCAGCGCGATCATCGCCGCCACGACGCCCCAGATCCGCTCGGGGGTCCAGCCGTACTGGATCACCCGCAAATGCATCGAATAATAAGCGATCACCGTGAGCGGCAGCACCGCGACGACCAGCACCGCCGCCGCCACGCGCAACAGGCTATTGTTCGCGCGGTCGTCGGTGCCATTGCCGATCACCGCATTGGCGAGCAGCACAGCGAACGCCGCCACCGCCATCATCAGCGCCGCGGTCGAGAACCCCGAATCCCACAGCTTGGTCAGCCCGGTGCCGAGCAGCGACAGCAGGAACAGTAGCAGCGCCGCCGCCAGCACCGGCGCGAGCACCGCCAGCACGATCATCACCAGCCGCTGGAGCGTCGACACCAATTTGTCGCGCTCGCGCAGCAAACCCACCGCGCCGCCGAACGCCGCCCCCGCCAGCATCCACGGGAACCAGCCCTTTTCGAACAGAGTCATGACCAGGTCGATCCCGATCAGCTGGAACATCTGCCCGATCAGCAGCACCAGCAGGAAGGTCAGCCCGGTGAACGCCAGCGCCGCGGCGCCGATCACCGCGTCGGTCCATGCATGGCTGTGCAGCCGCTCGTAAGGCATCTCCCACAATTTCCAGAACCGCCAGTCGGGCGCGACGTCGCGCCGCGTCTGGAACAACGGCGTCGCAATCAGCACCGCCAGCAGCCCCGACCAGAAGGGCCATTCGAACACCGACGCGTTCACATTATAGCCGATCGACGTCCACACGATCAGCGCGATCACCGCGCCCCACAACAACGAAAAGCCCAGCGCCCAGTGCCAGCGACGCAGTTCGACCCCGAGCACGAAGACCAGCGTCGAAACCGTGAGGAACGCCGCGAACGCGTTGCGCCCCCGATCGAGGTTGGGTTCGTACCGCCAGTCGATCGTCAGGTGAAAGGCCAGCCCCGCGACCGCGCAAATCGCCGCCATGATCCACGGCCGCTGCGGCCAGGGCGCGTCGCTGTCGTCCAGGCGGTGCGACGGATGCGGCGAATCGGGCGCGGGCGCGCTTGCGGGGATGTCGGTCATTCCCCACATCTGGGCTTGTTTAAGCCGCGCGCGCAAGCCAGATAGCACGCGATGGCGCCGGACGACCGGACTGTTGTTTCCGTTCGTGTCGAGCGAAGTCGAGGCACCCCGCAGGCACGCGTCGCCGATGGGCATCTCGACTTCAAGCGATCCGAACGGGTAAAGAGGCGCCGAACCCCATCTCTCCCCGTCCCCAATGGAGCCCAAATGGCCCGCAAGTTCCTCTACCTCATCGCCGTCGTCATCTTCCTCATCCTCGGCGTCGGTCTTGCCTATCAATTCGCGCCGGGCTGGTTCGCGCGCACCGCGCTGGTGCCCAGCGCCGAATTCGTCGAACAGACCGCGGCGGCACCCAATGCCTATGATGATCCGAAAATGTGGTTCTCGCGCCCCGGTCTCGAAAACGACCCGTCGGACTGGCGCCCGCCCGCCGAGGGCGGCGAAGCCCGCGCCCCCGACAGCGCCAAGGCGGCGACCGACAAGCTGATCCCGCCCGCCAGGGCCGCCACCGCGGCCACACCGGCCGAAACCGCGTCGGCGGACACCGCCCCGCCAAAGGGCGACGCCGCGATCTTCTTTGTCCACCCGACCAGCTATTACAGCCGGTCGAGCTGGAACGCCCCGCTCGACGACCGCGACGCCAATTACCGCGCGACTTTGTTCATGCAGGGCATGGCGAGCGCGTTCGGCGATGCCGGCGAAGTCTGGGCGCCGCGTTATCGGCAGGCGACGCTCGGCGCCTTCCTCGCCGAGGACCGCGTCACCGCGGGCAAGGCGATCGACGCGGCGTATCGCGATGTCGAACAGGCGTTCGACGCCTTCCTTGAGGGCATTCCCAAGAACAAGCCGATCATCCTCGCGGGCCACAGCCAGGGCGCGCTCCACCTCACCATCCTGCTCAAGAACCGCATCGCGGGCACCCCGCTCGCCAAGCGCATCGTCGCCGCCTACATCATCGGCTGGCCGGTCAGCGTCGACACCGACCTCGCCGGCCTCGGCCTGCCCGCCTGCGAGACCCCCGAGCAAAAGGGCTGTATCCTCAGCTGGGCGAGCTTCGCCGAACCCGCCGATCCGTCGATGGTGCTGGGCGCCTATGACGGCACCGTCGGCTTCGACGGCCGCCCGCGCCGCGACACGCGCATGCTGTGCACCAACCCGATCACCGGCATCCCCGACACCGCAGCGAAGCGCAGCGCCAACATCGGCACGCTCAAGCCGATCGACGGGTTCAAGGGCGGCTCGCTGATCGCGGGCAAGATCGGCGCCCGATGCGACGACACGCGCGGCCTGCTGATGGTCGGCAATGCCGATATCGCCAAAGATTATGCGCCGAGCTACGTGCTGCCGGGCAACAACTACCACGTCTTCGACATCACCCTGTTCTGGGCGAACGTCCGCGCCGATGTGCTGCGGCGGCTGGCGACCTATGAAGGCAAACCCTCGCCGGTGCCGCCGGCGGCCGAGCCGGTAGCGGTACCTGCTGCTGCGACGCCCAAAACAGCTGTGGCCGAAGAGAAAGCCAGGTCCTGACCCAAGGCGCCCGCCCCTGATCCNNNGCGTGTCTCGACTTCGCTCGACACGAACGGGTAAAGGGGGCGCGATGATCACCACCGCCGCCCCCGATTTCGCCGCCACGCTGCCGAACGGCGGCCGCCTCATGGGCCTCGACGTCGGCACCAAGACCATCGGCGTCGCCGTCTGCGACGCCGGCTGGTCCTTCGCGACCCCCGACAAGACGATCATCCGCAAGAAATTCACCGCCGACCTCGCGACGATCCGGGCCTTCGTCACTACGCAATCGGTCGTCGGCCTCGTCGTCGGCCTGCCGCTCAACATGGACGGCAGCGACAGCCCGCGCACCCAGTCGACCCGCGCCTTCGCGCGCAACCTCCTCCCCCTCGCCCTGCCGATCCTGCTCTGGGACGAACGCTGGTCGACCGCCGCGGTCGAACGCGCGATGATCGCCGCCGACGTCAGCCGCGCCAAACGCGCCGAACGCGTCGACAGCGCCGCCGCCGCCTTCATCCTGCAGGGCGCAATCGACGCGCTCACGCGCGGATGACCCAATATATCGTCTACTGGCTGATCGCGGCCAACCTTATCGCCTTTGTCCTGATGGTGCTCGACAAGCAGAAGGCAGAGGCCGGCGACCGGCGCATTCCCGAAGCGACGCTCCTCCTCTGGGCCTTCCTTGGCGGGGCGTTCGGCACCGTCCTTGCCGCACGCCTCGTGCGCCACAAGACGCGCAAACAGCCCTTCGCAACCTGGATGCTGATCTGGCTCTGGCTCGACATCGCGCTGCTCCTGCTTTGGGCGACCGGATTCTTGCAGCCATGGGCCGCCACAGCACTTGCCTATTGGCGCGCCGCCTCTTAAACGCTCGGCTTTAATGACAACCTCCACCACCCGACCCGCCAGCGACTATCCGCCCGGTGGCGATGCCTTTCGCCATCGCCACCTGATCGGCATCGCCCAGCTGACCCCGTGGGAGATCAGCTATGTCCTCGACGCCGCCGAAGAGTGGGTCGAACTCAATCGCAGCGGCGCCGCGAAGCATGACGACCGGCTCGCCGGCCTCACGATCATCAACGCCTTTTTCGAAAACTCGACGCGCACGTTGCTGTCGTTCGAAATCGCCGGCAAACGCCTCGGCGCCGACGTCGTCAACATGCACGCCGCGCAGTCGAGCGTGAAAAAGGGCGAGACGCTGATCGACACCGCGATGACATTGAACGCGATGCGCGCCGACGCGATGGTGATCCGTCACGGCAGTTCGGGCGCGGTCCAGCTGATCGCCGACAAGGTCGACTGCCCCGTCCTCAACGCCGGCGACGGACGCCACGAACATCCGACCCAAGCGCTGCTCGACGCGCTCACCATCCGCCGCCGCAAGGGCAAGGTCGAGGGGCTGACGATCGCGATCTGCGGCGACGTCCTCCACAGCCGCGTCGCGCGCTCGAACATCCTCGCGCTCACCCTGCTCGGCAACGAGGTGCGCATCGTCGCGCCGCCGACGCTGACCCCGCCCGCGATCGACCGCATGCATGTCACCAGCTTCACCGACATGGACGAAGGCATCAAGGACGCCGATGTCGTGATGATGCTCCGCCTCCAGAACGAGCGCATGGACGGCGCCTATTTGCCGTCGCCACGCGAATATCACGCGCTCTACGGCCTCACCCCCAAACGCCTCGAAAAGGCCAAACCCGATGCGATCGTCATGCACCCCGGCCCGATGAACCGCGGGGTCGAGATCGACAGCAGCGTCGCCGACGATCCGGTCCGCTCGACGATCACCGAACAGGTCGAAATGGGGGTCGCGGTGCGCATGGCGTGCCTCGACATCCTCACGCGCCGCAAGCGGGGAGTGGAAGGATGGGCGTGACCCCGCTTCACATCGTCAACGCGCTGCTGGTCGACGGCGACACCCCGCGCCCGGGCAGCCTGCTCGCGGTCGGCGGCCGCATCGCCGCGATCGACCCCACCGAAGTTCCCGATGGCACCGAGACCGTCGATGCCAGGGGCCAGTGGCTCGCCCCCGGGATCATCGACCTCGGCGTCTTCGCGACCGACAAGCCCGCCTTCCATTTCGGCGGCATCACCCGCGCCGCGCTGATGCCCGACAGCGGCCCGCTCGACGGCGCCGGCCTCGTCGAGCGCGCCGCCAAGGGCGGCAAACCCGACCTCTGGGTCCATCCGATCGCCGCCGCGACCAAGGGCCTCGCGGGCACCGAACTCGCCGAAATCGGCCTGATGAAACAGGCCGGCGCGCGCGCCATCGCCACCGGCCGCGCGCGTATCGCCGACAGCGGCGTCATGCGCCGCGTGCTGAGCTATGCCGCCGCGCTCGGCCTCGTCACGATCATCCACGCCGAGGACGAGGGCCTCACCGCCGGCGCGGTCGCGACCGATGGCGAGATGGCGACCCGCCTCGGCCTCGCCTCCGCCCCCGCCATCGCCGAGGCGATCGCGATCGCCCGCGACCTCGCGCTCGTCGAGGAAACCGGCGCCCCCGTCCATTTTCGCCAGGTCACCACCGCGCGCGGCCTCGCGCTTGTTCGCGAAGCCAAGGCGAAGGGCCTCCCCGTCACCTGCGGCATCACCCCGGCGCACCTGCTGCTCTCCGACACCGCGATCGGCGATTTCCGCACCTTCGCGCGCCTGTCGCCGCCGCTGCGGTCGGAGGATGATCGTCACGCGTGCCTCGCCGCGATCGCCGACGGCACGATCGACGTCCTCGCCTCGGGCCACGACCCGCGCGGCCCCGAGGACAAGCGCCTCCCCTTCGCCGAGGCCCAGCCCGGCATGGCGGGCGCCGAAACGCTGCTCGCGCTCGGCCTGAATCTGGTCCGCGACGGCCATGTCTCGCCCGGCCGCCTGTTCGAACTGCTCGCGGCCACCCCCGCCTGCCTGCTCGGCGTCGATGCCGGGACACTCGCGACAGGCAAGGACGCCGACCTCATCCTCATCGACGCCGGCACGCCCTGGCAGGTCGATGCGAAAAAAATGGCGGCATGGGCCGGCAACACCCCCTTCGACGGCATGCCGGTCCAGGGCCGCGCGACGATGATGTGGAAGGGCGGCCAGCGCATCCGCTGACCAACGACAATCCTCCCTGTGGCGCAGCCATGGGGAGGTGGCAGCGCGAAGCGCTGACGGAGGGGCCAGGGCGCAACCGTTGCCGCCCCTCCACCATTCGCTTCGCGAACGGTCCCCCTCCCTATCGCTACGCGACAGGGAGGATTTCGCACGCCCCCAACACATCACAAAAAGAAGCCCGCCGGGAAACCGACGGGCTTCAAGAAAAACAGGATGGCCGTTTCCGGCCATCCTGTGCTTGGGTCGCCCCCATGGAATGACCCATTTGACCCCCGCTCGCGCTACCCATATGGGTAGGATCGAAACTTTTTTGCAGGATATGATTATCCGCTGATAAATGGGGACATTCTTCCCCATCCGACCGTCCCGCCCACCGCTGTCGTCTTTTGGGGAAGCCGATGCCGAACGATCAGGTCCAGATTGCGCCGTCCGGCCATAATGCGTCGGCCGAATGGGAGGTCCTCAACGGGCTGATCGGCGAGATTTACGATTCGGTGCTGCACCCCGAACGCTGGAACGAAACCCTCGCCAACATCAGCAACGCGCTCTGCCCGCTGAGCTGGGACGCCGCCTTCATCCTGTGGGAAAGCAGCAATCCGCCCGGCGCGCGTTTCGTCGCGGCGACCGGCCTCGCCGCCGGGGTGCAGGAGATCTATGCCGCGGTCTATGCCGGGCGCCATGAATGGTCGCACAAGATGATGCGCTACGGCAATGGCAGCGTGATCGACAGCAACGACATCATGACCCGCGAAGAGTTTGCCGAGACCGAATTTTCGCGCAATTTCCTGGCCCCCTGGGGGATCGACCGGCTGATCGCGGTGCTGCTCGACCGTCGGGGCGGCGAGCGTCTGGGGCTCTTGCTCCCCGGCCCCGGCGACCGCGACGTCGACCGGCTGAAGCGCGGCCTGCGCACGCTCGCCCCGCACATCCAGCGCGCGATGCGGATCAGCGACCGGCTCGCCACGCTCGAACTCGCCGCCGGCGCCGCACGCGCCGCCGCCGACGCCGCGCCCTTCGCGATCTTCAGCCTCGACGACCAGCTCAACATCCTCGCCGCCAACAGCCGCGCCGGGCAATATGAAAAGGCGGGCTTCATCCACATCGCGGGCGACCGCTTCGCCTTCGCCCATCCCGCCAGCCAGAAACGGCTGCACGACCTCTTGCGCAGCTCCAATCCGGCCGGACTCGCCTTTCAGGCGCTCGGCAAGGACGACCGCGAATGCCCCGTGCTCGTCGCGCGCATCACCCGGCAATCGGCGCCGCAGATCGGCGGCGTCGTGCTCGGCGCGTCGCTGATCGTCACGTTGGGCAGCGCGCCGGGGGAAACCCCGGTGGTCGAGGTCGACCGCGTCGCGCAATGGTTCGGCCTCACCCCGTCCGAAGCGCGCCTCGCGGTCGCGCTCGTTGCCGGCCAGTCGGTGCAGGACTATGCCGCGCGGCGCGCGATCAGCGTCAACGCCGCGCGCTTCCTGCTCAAAGGCGTGTTCCGCAAGACCGGCGCGACCAGCCAGGCCCAGCTCGTCGCCACCCTCGCGCGGCTGCCGGCGGCGAAGGACGGGTAATCCAAATCCTCCCTGCCGCGTAGCGATGGGGAGGATCACCAAAACGAAGAGGGGCGCAGCCTCGCGGCCACGCCCCCTCGTCTCTCCCAAAACCGGAAAGCGCTATATCAGCGCGACGCCAGCCGCACCGGGGTGCCGCGCGCGGCCCACTGGATGCTCTCGCTGCCGCCCATCTGGCGGATGAAACATTTCTGGCCGTCCGCACGCAACTGGCCGCACAGCCTGTCGGCGTCGGCGCGCGTCTTGATGCCGTTGACGGTCAGGCGATAGAAGGTGCGGCCCTTCACGGTCGCGGCGTGACTCGACGCCGGGAAATTCGCCAGCATCGCGTTGCGCGATTTCAGCGAACCCCATTTTTCCTTGGCGATGCCCAGGCTGTCATAAGCGCCCAGCTGCACCGCCCAGCCCGACGGCTTTTTGGCGTCGAAGGCGAGCTGCGGCAGGAATTTGGTCGCCAGCGCGCGCGCCTCTTCGTGGAACGGACGCGCGGCGGCGGCTTCGCCCGCGACGCGCGGCGCGGCGCGATAGGGCGCGGCGTCGGCCATGATTACGGGGGCGGCGGCGGGCACCGGCAGTTCGGTGACCGGCACGACGCCATTGGCATCGCGCTGTGGCATCGGCAGTTCGACGGTGCGGATCGCGGCGGCTTCGACCGCCGGCGGCGGCGGCGCGAAGCTGTCGACCGGCGCCGGGTCGGCGCTCGCCAGCATCATCGGCGCGTCGGCGGCGGCCATCTGCGTGCCAGTGAAATTGCTGAGAGCGAGGCGCACCGGCATCCCGCCATCGGTCTGCGCGGTCACGCCGATCAGGCTCGCGACGCGCAACGCACTGTTGTTGTCATTGGCGAGCTTCGACCATTCGGCCATCCGCCCCTCGACCTTGTCGAGCGACAGGTCCTGCGACGCCAGGATGCGAGCCTGAGCCCAGCGGCCCGACAGCGCGAGCGCGAGCGCGAGATTCTGGCGTGTGCGCGCGGTGGCGCCTTCGGCGCGGGCCGCTTCGGTCAGCACATAGATCGCCGACTCGCTGTCGCCCGCGAGCGCCAGCGCCAGCCCCATGTCGGGCGCGGGCAAGGTATCGCGATGCGCGTTGAGCAGCGCCATCGCTTCGCTCGTCTTGTTCTGCGCGAGGTTGGCGAGGGTCAGCGCGATCACCGTATTGGCATCGGTGGTGCCCAATTCCATCGCTTCGGTCAGCGCGGCGGAGGCCGAGGCGAACCGCCCGTCGCTGAGGTAAGCCTGGCCGAGCAGCGCGCGATAGGCGCCGTCGCGCGGGCTCGCCGCGACCGCGGCTTCGGCGTAGGCGACAGCCTTGCTGACCTTGCCGTCGGTAAGCGCGTCGCGCGCCTTGTCGGCGGACTTCACCGCGGTTTCGGGTTTGCCGAGTGCGTTCGACGGCGCATTCGCCATCTTGTTCATGCTGCAGCCGGTGGTCGTGAGGCCGAGCACAAAGCCCGACACGGCAAGCTTCATCAGCATATTGCGGTTCATGACAGGTCCCCCTTGTTCACTTAGGACTGCATCGTCCGGCGCGACGGGCGCGTGGCCGGCAGGCGGCTCGCCATCGCGTCGATCTCGGGCAGCGTTGACAGAAATTCGTCGAGCAGATCGGTCAGGATCACCTGCGAAGAGCGGTTGGTCACCGCGCTCGCCAGCCGCAGCCGCAGATGGCGCTCGGCGTCGAGGCGCAGCGTGAACGCGGCCTTGTCGCGCGCGCGCAGCGCCCGCGGCGCACGCGGCGCCTTCGGCTCGGCGGGCCGCGCTTCGACCTTGCGCGCCACCGCGGCGACGCGGTCGCTCAGCGATTCCTGCTGGCGGACGATTTCGGGAATGACCGGCAACGGCGCGGGGACGAATTCCTCGGCGGCTTCGCTTTCGCCGAGCCAGTCGACGACCTCGTGGCCGGCGCTGTCCTCGACCGCATGTTCGGCCTCCAGATTATGTTCGGGCACCGATCCGCTGAGCAAAGGCTTCAGGTCGACCATATGCGTCGGTTCGCTCGACTGTACCGGGTCGACGTCATAGCCCATGTCGTTCCAGCCCAGGTCGTCGTAACCGACCGTGTTGACCGGAACCGGGCCGCTGCCGAGCGGCTGGCGGCGCATCGCGGGGCGCGCGGCGCCCTTGCGGGCGAGCAGACCGGCGTTCAGCGATGCGAGGGGTTTGGGTTCGCCCATGGCTTCCATCTCCCCTTACTGACCGGCGATGCGGCGGCCGAAACCACCGCCCATCGGACGGACGGCGCCATAGCCGCCTTGCGACGGCATCGGCGCACCGCTGAACACGGTGCGGCGGAAATTCTTTTCCAGCCGGTCGTTCATATAGGACCACAGCTGGCGGATCTCGTCGGCCGAGCGGCCGTTGGGGTCGACCTCCATCACCGTGCGGCCGTCGATCATCGACGCGGCATAATCGGTGCGGTGATGCAGCGTGATCGGGGCAACGGTGCCATGCTGCGACAGCGCGACCGCGGCCTCGCTGGTGATCTTGGCTTTCGGCGTCGCGCCGTTGACGACGAACACCAGCGGTTTGCCGGCGCGTTCGCACAGGTCGACGGTGGCGCCGACGGCGCGCAAATCGTGCGGGCTGGGGCGTGTCGGGACGACGATCAGCTCGGCAACCCCGATGACGCTCTGGATCGCCATGGTGATCGCCGGCGGGGTGTCGATGACCGCGAGCTTGAAGCCCTGCTGGCGCAGGATTTCGAGGTCCGAGGCGAGCCGTGCGACCGTGGTCTGGGCAAAGGCCGGAAGGTCGGTTTCGCGCTCGTTCCACCAGTCGGCGAGCGAGCCCTGCGGATCGATATCGATCAGGACAACGGGCCCTGCGCCGGCGAGTTGGGCCTGCACCGCAAGGTGCCCCGACAATGTCGTCTTACCCGACCCGCCCTTTTGTGAAGCCAATGCCAAAACGCGCACAGCTGTCCCCCTAATGTGACCACGAATTGGCGGTGGAATGCCACGCGGGGGCCTAAGATTGGGTTAACGATGTGAAAATGACGGTAAACGGTCCGTTGGACATCATGGTAAACAGCGACTTAAGATAAAACTGTGCCGTATCGGATCAGAAACACTCTGGTCGACGCGTCGCTAACGGGGTGTTAGCCATTACCCCCTAGCGCCGGGCCGGGGACTGTCGCCGCCCGGGTCCGGGCTGCTGACGTCAGTGGAGATTGTCATGCGTCTATTCCGCACCATCGCCTTGCTTCCGTTGCTGTCGGTGGCGATGTCCGCCGCACCCGCCATCGCGGCACCCGCGGCGAGCAAGCCCGCCGCCGCGACGCCCAGCGTCAAGGACGGCGTCGATCAATGGGAGGCCGGCAACGCCCAGCAGGCGGTGTCGATCTGGCGCCCGCTCGCGCTCGCTGGCGATCCCGATGCGCAATTCAATCTCGGCCAGGCGTACAAGCTCGGCCGCGGAGTCCCCGCCGACCTCGCGCAGGCCGAAAGCTGGTACCGCCGCGCCGCCAAACAGGGGCATCTTCAGGCCGAGGATAATCTCGGCCTCGTCCTCTTCACCGCCAACCGCCGCGAAGAGGCGATGCCGATGATCGTCCGCTCGGCGGCGCGCGGAGAGCCCCGCGCGCAATATGTCCTCGGCACCGCGCACTTCAACGGCGACCTCGCCGCGCAGGACTGGCCGCGCGCCTATGCGCTCACCAAGCGCGCCAGCGACGCCGGGCTCGGCATCGCCTCGGCGCGCCTCGCCCAACTCGACAGCCTGATCCCGCTCGAACAGCGCCAGGCGGGGCTCGCGATGCTGCCCGAGATGGAAAAGGCCGAACAGCGCGAACGCCTCGCCGCGGTCAACGCCGCCGCGCCGCCGCCGCCCAAGCCCGCCCCCTCGCCGGTCAAGACAGCCAGCCTGCCCGTTTCGGTCCCCGGCACCAGCTACGCGCCGCCGCCGGTGATCAAGGCCGACCCCGGTCCACCGCCGCCCCGCGCGCCCGACCACCTGCCCGCGCCGCCGCCGCCCGGGCCGCGTCCCGCGGTGCCGCAACCGATCAAGACCGCCGAACTGCCGCCGTCGGCGACCGCCAACGCCGCGGCAAGCGCCGCCGCCGAGGCCGCCGCAGCCGCGGCAGCCGCCACCGACGCGAAGGCGGCGCCCGGCACCAGCTACGCCGCGCCGCCCGAAAGCGGCGACCTGCCCCCCGCCGCGCCGCCGAAACCCGCGCCGCCGAAACCCGTGCCCGCTCCGGTGAAGGCCGCCTCGCCCAAACCACAACCCGCGCCGCCCGCCGCCGCCGTCCACACCGTCGGCGCGGACAATTGGCGCGCCCAGCTCGGCGCCTTCTCGCAGGACGGCAACGCCCGCAATCTGTGGGCCGCGCTCGAACGCAAATATCCCGGCCTCGCCGACCGCCAGCCCTATCTCGTCAAGAACGGCAAGCTCACCCGCCTCCAGGCCGGCAATTTCGCGACCAAGGCCGAAGCCGACAAATTCTGCGCCACCGTCGGATCGGCGAGCCAGCCCTGCGTCGTGATGAACAGCAAATAACCGGCGAACCCTCGCCGCTAAATGGCTGTCTTTGCAAGCGGACCATCCGTTGCGCTTTCCCGCTATTCGATTAGGACGCGGGAAGGATCAAGGAGAGGGCTGCGTCATGGCGTTGGATATCTGGAAACTCGAAACCGGCGTCGGCGGTAGTGCTGCGGGTTATCCCGCCAGCTATCGCCTCCCCAACGGCAATTTCGTCGTCATCGTGAACGGCAGCTCCGGCATGGAGTACAGGACATTCGATCTCTTTGGACGCCCCGTTTCCAGCGGCACGATCGACCCCGGTGGCTTCTTCGACATCGACTTCCATGACGACGGGGGTTTCTCGATACTCACGCGCGAGATCGTCAACAACAGCGACGTGCTCAACATGCGGCATTACAATGCCGCGATGGAACCGACCGGGCCGGCGATCCGCATCGCGACCGATTTCCTGCTGACCGGCAGCAATCGCCCCGCCACCATCGAAACGCTGCCCAACGGCACCTATGCCATCGTCTACTCGATGCCCCCTGCCGACGGCGCGAATATCGCGCTCCGCATCGTTGGCGCGAACGGCGTTCCGGGCGACCCTATCCTGATCAACACCACGACGCCGGGCCATCAGCTCGACGCGCGGATCGCGACCAATGGCGACAATCTGTTCATCGCCTGGTGGGACCGCGAAACCGGCGATATCCGCGGTCAGATGATGACGCTGACCGGGCAACGGATCGGCAACGAATTTGCCGTGTCCACCGACGCCGGCGGCTCGTCGGGAAGAGCGCATGTCGAAACCTTTGCGAACGGCAATTACCTCGCAGTGTGGGAGTTCCAGGCGGCGAACGGCGGCTATTCGGCGCACGCGCAACTGTTCGATCCCGACGGCAATCCGATCGGCAGCGAATTTGTCGTCAACGAACGTTCCTCGGCGAGCGCCCCGAATATCACGATCCTGGAGGATGACAGTTTCATCATATCCTATGCCGGCAGCCAGGACGGCACCCCGGCCGCGGGCTTTCGCTGGTTCGACGCCGACGGCACGCCTCTGTCGGATTCGCTGCTGACCATCATGTTGCCGGGTTCTCAAACGTCGCTGGTACCGCTCGGCGACGGCCGCATCGCGGCCTTCGGCGTCAACAGCGGGCTGAGCTTGATCATCCTCGACACCCGCGGCGGTAATCTGAACGGCGACGAGGGCGACAATATCCTCGTCTCCAATCACACCGGCGATTCGACCATCTACGGCTTTGGCGGCAACGACCAGTTCTTCGGCAACGACGATAACGATCTGTTCATCGGCGGCGCCGGCAACGACAGCTTCAAGGGCGGCCTTGGTCAAGACCGCTTCTATGGCGGCACCGGCGACGATGTCTATTATCTCACGGCATTCAGCGACAATATCCATCGCACCGTCTATTTCGAGAATCCCGACGAGGGCAACGACACCGTCATCACCCGCGGTTTCCACTATATGTACGCCAATGTCGAAAATGGCGTGATCGTCGAAGACGCGGGAACTTCCTGGCTCGTTGGCAACGCGTCCGACAATATCCTGACCGGCAATGATTCCGAGAATCTGCTGATCGGCGGCGGCGGCAACGACATCATTTACGGCGGCGGTTCGCGCATCGGCCATCCCGACCATGCGCGCGACAGCCTGTTCGGTGAAGCCGGCGACGATACCCTTTATGGCGGCATCGGCGTCGACTATCTCGCCGGCGGCACGGGCAACGACAAGCTCTACGGCGGCGAGGACGCCGACGCGCTTTATGGCGAGGATGGCGACGATATCCTTGACGGCGGCACAACCTTCGACACCGACATCCTGGTCGGCGGCGCGGGCAACGACCAGCTGTTCGGCAATTCCGGGCTCAATGATTATGACCTGATGGACGGCGGTGCCGGCGACGACATCTATTATGTCGATACCGGCGCCGATCTGACCTTCGAAGCGGTCGGCGGCGGCAACGACACGGTGATTGCGGAAATCAACGTCCCCAATGCCGGCGCCTATCTTTACGCCAATGTCGAAAATCTCGAACTGCGCGGCACAACCGCATTCGGCGTCGGCAACGCCCTCGACAATCGCATCACCGGTAATGCGGTCGCCAACTATCTGCTTGGCGGTGCGGGCAACGACATATTGAACGGCAAGGGCGGCAATGACGTGCTGTTCGGCGAGGCCGGGGCGGACACATTTGTGTTCGAGCGCGGCACCGGCTGCGACGTGATCGGCGATTTCCTTCGCGGTACCGACAAGATCAACCTGGCGGCCTTCGGCTTCACAAGCTTCGCCGCCGTCCAGGCCGGGTTCAGTCAGGTGGGCAGCGACGGCGCGATCAATCTCGGCAACGGCGACTTCATCGTCCTGCACAATGTCAATCTCGGCCTGCTGAGCGCCAGCGATTTCATCCTTTAGCCGCGCAGGATCTTCTCGATCTTCTTGCCCTTCGCCAGCTCGTCGATCAGCTTGTCGAGATAGCGGATCTCGCGCATCAGCGGCTCCTCGATCGTCTCGACGCGGATGCCGCAAATCACCCCGGTGATCAGCTCGCGCGCGGGATTGAGCTTGGGCGCCTGCGCAAAGAAATCCGTGAAACTCGTCGCCGCCGCGAGCTCGGCCTCCAGCGCCTTCTGGTCATAACCCGTCAACCAGCGGAAAATCTCGTCGACCTCGGCCTTGGTGCGCCCCTTCTTTTCGGCCTTGGCGATATAATGCGGGTACACGCTCGCGACGCTGATCGAATAGATGCGGTGTTGGGCCATGCGATCCTCCGACCCACACGATACTCCCCTTGCCCATCCCCGTCACCCCGGACTTGATCCGGAGACCCGCCGTCATCTGTCGGATTTGGAGGTGGGGAGCGGCCGTCGCCGATCGCCCCTAACCCATCACCCACTGCCGCCGCGGATAACCCTGCGCCCACAGCAGCGCCGTCAGGTCATGGTGCCGGATCACCGCCGCCGCCGCCGCGCCCGCCGACGGGTGCGGATAATAGCCTACGCCCAGTCCCGCCGCGGTGATCATCGGGATGTCGTTGGCGCCATCGCCGACCGCCAGCGTCTCGGCGAGCGGCAGGCCGTGCTTCGCGGCCTCGGCCTTCAACGTTTCCAGCTTCGCGGCGCTGTCGACGATCGGCTCGAGCACCCGGCCCGACAATTTTCCGCCCGAAATCTCCAGATGGTTCGCGACCACCTTGTCGAAGCCGATCGCCTCGCCCACCGGGTCGGCAAAGGCGGTGAAGCCCCCCGACACCAGCACCGAATAGGCCCCATGCGCCTTCATCGTCTGGATCAGCGTCCGGGCGCCGCGGGTCAGCCGCACCCGTTCCATCCGGCATTCGGCGAGCACGCCTTCGGCCAGGCCGCCGAGCAGCCCGACGCGCTCGAACAGCGCGGCGCGGAAATCGAGTTCGCCGCGCATCGCACGCGCGGTGATCGCCGCGATCTGGTCCTTGATCCCGGCATAGTCGGCGAGTTCGTCGATGCATTCGACGGTGATCATCGTCGAATCCATGTCGGCGACGATCAATTTTTTGGTCCGGTCGCCCAGCGGCTGCACCACGACGTCGAGCGCGCCATGGTCCATCTTCGCCAATTCGGCGCGCGCGCTGACCAGACTACCCTGAAAGACAATATCGGCGGCGTCGCCGACGTCGAGCCAGTGCGGCGCGCCGACCTCGTGCCCCGTCGCGTCGAGCCGGTCGATGCCTTCGCGAACCACCTCGTCGGTCAGCTTCCCGGCTGCTATCAGCGTCGCTACGAACATGGCATCTCCTTCACTCTCTTCGGCCGCGAGGCCGCCCATCGCGCTTATCGCCGGACCGACCGCCAGCGGCAAGAGCGCTTTGGCGGTGGCCCTTGCCGAGGCGCTTGGCAACGGCGTGGTGATCAACGCCGACGCCAGCCAGGTCTATGCCGACCTCGCCATCCTCTCGGCGCGTCCCTCGACCGAAGAGATGGCGGGGATTCCCCACCGCCTCTTCGGCCATATCGACGGCGCCGAGGCGCATAACGCCGCACGCTGGGCCGGCGAGGCGCGCGCGGCCATCTCGGACGCCCAAGCCGCGGATATGGTTCCCATCCTCGTCGGCGGCACCGGCCTTTATCTGCGCAGCCTGCTCTACGGCATCGCTCCCGTCCCCGAAATCGACCCCACGGTGCGCGACGCGGTGCGCGCGATGGACGTCGCCGACGCCCACGCCGCGCTCGCCGCCGCCGACCCCGCCGCCGCCGCGCGCCTCAATCCCGCCGATCGCACCCGCGTCGCCCGCGCGCTCGAGGTCGTCCGCTCGACCGGCCGCACCCTCGCCGACTGGCAGGCGGCGCAGGAGGGCGGCATCGCGGACGACATCGCGCTCGCTCCCTTCCTCCTGCTGCCGCCGCGCGACTGGCTGCGCGCGCGCTGCGACGTCCGGCTCGACGCGATGTTCGACGGCGGCGCGATCGCCGAGGTCGAGGCTTTGCTGGCGCGCCGCCTCGATCCCGATCTCCCCGTCATGCGCGCGATCGGCGTGCCCCAGATCGCGCGATATCTGCGCGGCGAGATCGACCGCGCCGAAGCCCTCGCGCTCGCCCAGGCCGCCACCCGTCAATATGCGAAGCGCCAGTTTACGTGGTTCCGCCACCAGCCCCCCGCCGACTGGCCACGCCATGAAGAATCATTAAACAAGGATTCCATCAACAAAATAGCAATAATATTACGTGATATGATGTTGACAGGATAGAATCATATACCTATTGCCCGCCGACCTGTTGCAGCGCACAAGCCTCGCCTTTGTGCGCAACGATCGAGAAACGAGGAGTATAGTCGTGACGGAAATGAGTGGTGCCGACATGGTGGTTCAGGCGCTGGTCGACCTCGGGGTCGATACAGTGTTCGGCTATCCGGGCGGCGCGGTCCTTCCCATCTATGACGCGCTCTACAAGCACCCCACGATCAAGCACATCCTCGTCCGCCACGAACAGGCGGCGACCCATGCGGCGGAGGGTTATGCGCGCTCGACCGGCAAGCCCGGCGTCGTGCTCGTCACCTCGGGACCCGGCGCGACCAACGCCGTCACCGGCATCACTGACGCGCTGATGGATTCGATCCCGATGATCGTGCTCACCGGCCAGGTGTCGACCGCGCTGATCGGCACCGACGCCTTCCAGGAATGCGACACCGTCGGCATCACCCGCCACTGCACCAAGCATAATTATCTGGTGATGGACCCCGAACGCCTCGGGCCGATCCTGCATGAGGCGTTTTACATTGCGACCCACGGCCGCCCCGGCCCGGTCGTGATCGACATCCCCAAGAATGTGCAGGTCGCCACCGGCAATTATGTGATCCCCGAAAAGATCGCGCACAAAAGCTATCGCCCGCAGGTCGAGCCCGACGCCGATGCGATTGCCCAGGCTGTGGCGCTGATCGCCGCGGCAGAACGCCCGATCTTCTACACCGGCGGCGGCGTGATCAACGCCGGCCCCGATGCCAGCGCGGCGCTGCGCCAGCTGGTGGCGCTCACCGGCGCGCCGGTCACCTCGACCCTGATGGGCCTCGGCGCCTTCCCGTGCGACGATCCCAAATGGCTCGGCATGCTCGGCATGCACGGCACCTATGAATCGAACATGGCGATGAACCGCGCCGACCTGATCATCGCGGTCGGCGCGCGCTTCGACGACCGCGTCACCGGCCGCCTCGACGCCTTCGCGCCCGAAGCCAAGAAGATCCACATCGACATCGACCGCAGCTCGATCAACAAGATCGTCGCCGTAGACCTCGCCGTCGTCGGCGACGCCGGCCGCGCGCTCGACGCGATCATCGCGGGCTGGCAGGACGCGGGCCACAAGGCGCGCGATCTGGGCGAATGGTGGCGCCGCATCGACGGCTGGCGCGCAACGCGCTGCCTCGACTTCCCCGAAAAGAAGGAAGACGCCGCCGAAATCATGCCGCAGCGCGCGGTCCGCGCGCTGTTCGACGCGACCCGCGGCCGCGACCCGATCATCACCACCGAGGTCGGCCAGCACCAGATGTGGGCGGCGCAGCATTTCGGCTTTTCGGCCCCCAACCGCTGGCTCACCAGCGGCGGGCTCGGTACGATGGGTTACGGTTTCCCCGCCGCGGTCGGCGCGCAGATCGCGCACCCGAACCGCCTCGTCATCTGCGTCGCGGGCGAAGCCAGCATCCAGATGAATATCCAGGAGATGAGCACGGTCAGCCAGTACCGGCTGCCGGTGAAGATCTTCATCCTCAACAATGAATATATGGGCATGGTCCGCCAGTGGCAGGAACTGACCTATGAAAGCCGCTATTCGAACAGCTATTCGGACAGCCTGCCCGATTTCGTGAAGCTCGCCGAAGCCTATGGATGGACGGGCCTGCGCATCGACACGCTCGGCGACCTCGAGGACGGCATCGCGAAGATGATCGACACCCCGGGACCGGTGATCGTCGACTGCCGCGTCGCCAAGCTCGCCAACTGCTTCCCGATGATCCCGTCGGGCGCCGCCCACACCGAAATGCTCCTCCAGCCGAGCGACGTCACCGGCACGATGGACGACGAAGCCAAGGCACTGGTGTGATGCAGCAGAGCGACAATCTTCTCCCCTCCCGCTTGCGGGAGGGGTCGGGGGAGGGCCTGTTGGCCAGCCCCATCCCTCAGACACGCCCTCCCCTAGCCCCTCCCGCAAGCGGGAGGGGGAAAGAACCGACATGAAAATCAAAACCGAAGCGGGCGAGCGCCACGTGCTCGCCGTCACCGTCGACAACGAGGCGGGCATCCTCGCCAAGATCACCGGGCTGTTCTCGGCGCGCGGCTATAATATCGAAAGCCTGACGGTCGCCGATATCAGCGCCGACCATGCCTTGAGCCGGATCACCATCGTCACCTCGGGCCCTCCCGCGGTGATCGACCAGATCATCGCCCAGCTCGACCGCCTCGTCCCCGTCCACAATGTCGTCGACCTCGCCGACCAGGGCGCGCATGTCGAACGCGAGATCGCGCTCGTCAAGGTCGCCGGCACCGGTGAAAAACGCATCGAGGCGCTGCGCCTCGCCGACGTCTTTCGCGCCAAGGTGGTCGACACGACGCTGACCAGCTTCATCTTCGAAATCACCGGGAACAGCGACAAGGTCGACCGCTTCATCGCGCTGATGCGCGAATGCGGGCTGGTCGAAGTCGGCCGCACCGGCGTCGTCGCCATCGCCCGCGGGGCGGAGGCGGTTTAGAGTTTACGTATTGGGTTTCAACTATCGTCACCCCGGACTTGATCCGGGGTCCCGCTAAGCAACTGCGAAAAGCGGGACCCCGGGTCAAGCCCCGGGGTGACGGAAGAGAAATAGGGAAGAAAGACATGCAGGTTTATTACGATCGCGACGCCGACCAGGATCTGATCAAGAACAAGAAGGTCGCCGTCGTCGGCTACGGCAGCCAGGGCCACGCCCATGCGCAGAATATGCGCGACAGCGGCGTCAAGGAGGTCGCGATCGCGCTCCGTCCCGGTTCGGCGACCGCCAAAAAGGCCGAAGCCGCCGGCTTCAAGGTGCTGACCAACAAGGAAGCCGCCGAATGGGCCGACGTGATCATGATCGCCGCGCCCGACGAGCATCAGGCGAAAATCTACGCCGACGACATCGGCCCGAACATGAAGCCCGGCGCCGCGCTCGCCTTCGCCCACGGCCTCAACATCCACTTCGGCCTGATCGAAGCGCGCCCCGACATCGACGTCTTCATGGTCGCCCCCAAGGGTCCCGGCCACACCGTGCGCAGCGAATATCAAAAGGGCGGCGGCGTCCCCTGCCTGATCGCGGTCGCACAGGAAGCGCAGGGCGCGGGTTCGTCGGGTAACGGCTTCGCCAAGGCGCTCGCGCTCAGCTACGCCTCGGCGGTCGGCGGCGGCCGCAGCGGCATCATCGAAACCAGCTTCAAGGAAGAGTGCGAAACCGACCTCTTCGGTGAACAGGCCGTGCTGTGCGGCGGCATCACCCACCTGATCCAGGCGGGTTTCGAGACCTTGGTCGAGGCGGGCTACGCCCCCGAAATGGCCTATTTCGAATGCCTCCACGAAACCAAGCTGATCGTCGACCTCCTCTATGAGGGCGGCATCGCGAACATGCGCTATTCGATCTCGAACACCGCCGAATATGGCGACATCAAGACCGGCCCGCGCATCATCACCGCCGAGACCAAGGCCGAAATGAAGCGCGTGCTTCAGGACATCCAGTCGGGCCGCTTCGTCAAGGACTTCGTCCTCGACAACCAGGCCGGCCAGCCCGAGCTGAAGGCGAGCCGCAAGGCCGCCGCCGCGCATCCGATCGAACAGGTCGGCGGCGAACTGCGCGCGATGATGCCGTGGATCGCCAAGAACCAGCTCGTCGACAAGTCGAAGAACTGACGGAAAATCCTCCCTGTCGCTAAGCGATGGGGAGGGGGACCGTTCGCGAAGCGAATGGTGGNGCGACCTCGGCGTCATCGCCCCTCCGTCAGCGCTCCGCGCTGCCACCTCCCCATCGCTCCGCGACAGGGAGGATCGCACGGCCTTCCGCATTCGCAGACGAACGGCTAGGACCGCAGCATGTCCTCCGACCTCGCCTTCGCCTGCCAATGCGGCACCGTTTCCGGCACCCTCCTCGATGTCGGCCCCGGCCAGGGCGACCATGTCATATGCCATTGCACCGACTGCCAGGACCTGACGCGCCACCTCGGCCACGCGAGCCACGTGCTCGACGCGCATGGCGGCAGCGCGCTCTACCAGTCGCGCTGCGCCCGCATGCGCCTCACATCGGGCCGCGACCGGCTCGCCTGCGTCCATCTGACCGACAAGCCGACGCTGCGCTGGTATGCGACCTGCTGCAACATGCCGGTGTTCAACAGCTATGCGAACGGCAAAATCCCCTACATCACCACCCAACTCGCCGCCTGCGACCCGGCGACGCGCGCCGCGCTGGTCGGCCCGCCGCTTGGCCACCTCTTCACGCACGACGGCATCGGCGACACCAGCGCGCTGCCCAGGATGAGCATGGGCCAGCTCATGCGCCGCTTCTTCCCGCGGATGATCAAGGACATGCTCTCGGGCGATCGCCGCCGCTGCGAACTGTTCGACGCCAAGACGCTCCAGCCGATTGCGGAGCCGCGTCGCCTGACCGCCGAAGAACGGCAGGCGTTACGCGAAGGCTCAACAAAAACGGCCACGCATTGATCAACGCCGTCATTGCGAGCGGAGCGAAGCAATCTACAGCGGTCGCCCTTGCGCAGCGCGATAGCTGGAGATTGCTTCGTCGCTCCGCTCCTCGCAATGACGTGTGAGAGATTATCATGACACCCTCCCCCTTCGCCGCCCACCACGCCGACCTCGCCGCACTCGCAGCCGACGACCGCCGCCGCACCCTCGTGCCGCGCGCCGGCATCGACTTCGCCTCGAACGATTATCTCGCCCTCGCCGGCTCCTACGTCCTCAACGAAGCCGTCGCGCAGGGCCTCCAGCGCGGCCTGCCGGCCGGCTCGGGCGGCTCGCGCCTGCTGCGCGGCAACCACGAAGAGCATGAAGCATTGGAGGCCCACGCCGCGCGCCACTACGGCAGCCAGGCGGCGCTCTTCTTCCCCACCGGCTTCGCCGCCAACGCCGCGCTGTTCGCGACGCTGCCGCAGCGCGGCGACCTGATCGTCCACGACGACCTCATCCACGCCAGCGCCCACGACGGCATGAAGCTCGGCCGCGCCGACCGCGTCGCCGCCGCGCACAACGACCCGCAGGCGTTCGACGACGCGATCGCCGCCTGGCGCGCCAGGGGAGGCACCGGCACCCCGTGGATCGCGGTCGAAAGCCTCTATTCGATGGACGGCGACCGCGCCCCGCTGGCCGACCTCGCCGCGGTCGCCGACCGCCATGACGCGGTGCTGATCGTCGACGAGGCGCACGCCACCGGCGTCTACGGCCCCGCCGGCGCCGGCCTCGCCCACGCGCTGGCGCCGCGCGACAATCTCGTCACCCTCCACACCTGCGGCAAGGCGCTCGGCTGCGAAGGCGCCCTGCTCTGCGGTCCCGCGATCGTGCGCGATTTCATCGTCAACCGCGGCCGCCCCTTCATCTTCTCGACCGCCCCCTCGCCGCTGATGGCCTGGCTCGTCCGCCAGGCGCTCGAAATCGTCGCGGGCGAACCCGAACGCGCCGCCCGCCTCCACGACCTCGTTGCCCACGCCGAAACCCGCCTCGCCGCGCTCGGCCTGCCCGCCAGCGGCAGCCAGATCATCCCGGTCGTCATCGGCGACAACGCCCGCACGATGCGCATCGCCGGCGCGCTGCAGCAAGCCGGCTTCGACGTCCGCGGCATCCGCCCCCCCACCGTCCCGCACGGCACCGCCCGCCTGCGCATCGCGATCACCCTCAACGTCGGCGAGGCCGACATCGACCGGATGACCGACACCCTCGCCGCCGCAATGGCCGACGCCTGATGCCGCGCTTCTTCGTCACCGGCACCGACACCGGCATCGGCAAGACCGTCTTTGCCGCCGCGCTCGCGGGGGCGACCGGCGCCCCCTATTGGAAACCCGTGCAGGCCGGCCTCGACGATGAAACCGACAGCGAGGTCGTCGCCCGCCTCGCCAACGTCGCGGTGGTGCCCGAGGCCTACCGCCTCGTCACCCCCGCCTCGCCCCACCGCGCCGCCGCAATCGACGGCGTGACCCTCGACCCCGACCAGCTCACGCCTCCCGAGGGCGACCTGATCATCGAAGGCGCCGGCGGCGCCCTCGTCCCGCTCACCCGCACTTTGCTCTACGCCGACATGTTCGCGCGCTGGCAGATCCCGGTGATTATCTGCGCGCGCACCGCGCTCGGCACGATCAACCACAGCCTGCTGACGATCGAGGCGTTGCGCGCCCGCGACGTCCCGATCCACGGCCTCGCCTTCCTCGGCGACGCGGTCGAAGACAGCGAGGCGATCATCACCGAGATATCGGGCCTCCGCCGCTTAGGCCGCCTGCCGATCATCGATCCGTTGACGCCCGAGAAGCTGGCGGCGGCGTTCAGCGCAAATTTCGATCTCGCGGACTTTCAATAGATATTCGTCATCCCGGCGAAGGCCGGGATCCCGCCCTCGCATCCTTTCGCACCGGTGAGATCCCGGCCTTCGCCGGGATGACGGACTAGTATAAGGCGCGCGAATGACCACACCCCCATCCCCCGTCTGGCACCCCTTCACCCAGCACGGCCTCGGCGACACCATCCCGCTGATAGCCCGCGGCGACGGCGCGCGCCTCTATGATGCCGACGGCCGATACTGGATCGACGCGATCTCCAGCTGGTGGGTCACCACCCACGGCCACGCCCATCCGCGCATCATGGCCGCGATCCGCGCCCAGTCCGAAAGGCTCGACCAGCTCATCTTCGCCGGCTGGACCCACGAGCCCGCCGAGACGCTCGCCGTCGAGCTGATCCGCATCACCCCCGCCCCGCTCACCCGCGTCTTCTTCTCGGACTCGGGTTCGACCAGCGTCGAGGTCGCGCTCAAGATGGCGCTCGGTTACTGGTACAATATCGGCGAGCCGCGCAGCCGCATCCTCGTCCTCGAACACAGCTATCATGGCGACACGATCGGCACGATGTCGGTCGGCGAGCGCGGCGTCTACAACCGCGCCTGGCAGCCTTTGCTCTTCGACGTCGACACCATCCCCTTCCCCCACGAAGGCCGCGAACAGGCCACGCTCGACGCCCTCGAAGCCGCCTGCGCCCAACACCCAGCCGCCTTCATCGTCGAACCGCTCATCCTCGGCGCCGGCGGCATGCTGATCTACCCCGCGTGGGTGCTCGCCGAGATGCGCGCGATCTGCGCGCGCCACAAAATCCTCTTCATCGCCGACGAGGTGATGACCGGCTGGGGCCGCACCGGCACCCGCTTCGCCTGCGACCAGGCCGGCGTCATCCCCGATATCGTCTGCCTGTCGAAGGGGCTGACCGGCGGGAGCCTGCCGCTCGCGGTCACCCTCTGCATCGAACCGATCTTCGAGGCGCATTGGTCGACCGACCGCGCGAAAACCTTCTATCATTCGTCGAGCTACACCGCGAACCCGATCGCCTGCGCCGCCGCCAACGCCAACCTCGCGATCTGGCGCGACGAGCCCGTCCAGCAACGCATCGACACCCTCGCCGACGCGCAGGCCGCGCACCTCGCGATGCTCGGGCACGACCCGCGCGTCGAAAACCCCCGCCGCCTCGGCACCATCGCCGCCTTCGACATCGCCCAACCCGACGGCGGCTATCTCTCGGCCCTCGCCCCGCGCCTGATCGCCTTCTACCGCGACCACGGCGTCCTCCTCCGCCCGCTCGGCAATACGGTGTACGTCATGCCGCCCTATTGCATCACCCCCGAAGAGCTGGGGCAGGTGTGGACCAGCATCGCCGCCTCGCTCGACACCTTGTAAAGCGATCCTTCCTGTGGCGAAGCCATGGGGAGGGGGACCGCTCGCAAAGCGAGTGGTGGAGGGGCCGCGGCCTTGCGCCAACGCCTGCCGTCTTCATCGGCCCGAACCGAACCGCTATCGCCGCGATCCCGCGGGCGTGACTTGCCCGCGGGTTAGGCTTAGGTTCATCTCGCGCGCCTATCGTCGCCACAGGACGGGGACGGTTCGAGGGAATGACGCCAGAATGACCACGCCTGCCCGCCTCCTGCTCCCGCTGCTCGCCGCGCTGGCGCCGATGACGCTCGCCCTCGCCGTACCCGCGCACGCGCAAGCGCAGGACGAAAGCCTCGCCATGTCGTCGCAGCCGCCCGAAAAATTCTCCTTCCTCATCGCCTATGGCAAGGACGAATGCCCCGAGGCCCAGGGCGACGAGATCGTCGTCTGCGCGCAGGAGCCCGAGGCCGATCGCTACCGCGTGCCCAAGGAATTGCGCGAGGAACTGCGCGAAGAGGACAATGTCGGCGGCGGCAGCTGGGCCTCGAAGGTCGAGGGGTATGACGACATCGCCCGCCTCAGCCGCCCGAACAGCTGCTCGGTGGTCGGCACCTACGGCTTCACCGGCTGCACCAGCGCGATGCTGCGCCAATGGTTCGCCGAGCGCCGCTCGACGCGCTGAGCCTAGCCGCGCGGCGACCCGTCGGGGTTCGGCGGATCCCTGCGGCGCGGTAGCACCCAGTCCTTGCCGTCCGAGAGCCAAACGGCGTTGCCGTCGCGCACCATGATCGGCGCGTCGTAGAACTCGACCCAGAAAAGATAGGCCGTGAAATTGCCGACAAAGAAGGATTCGCGCCGACCTCCGCGATCGAACTCAAGATACACATCGGTATCGTGCTCGCCGAAGTGGCTATAGACGGCGCTCGTCTCCGCCCCGCGCGGGATGTCCCCGATCGCCACGGTCTTATCGGCACTGGTCAGCACCGCATTTTGGATATCGCGGCTGCCCTCGTTTGCGATCTCGAAATCATAGCGTGCGATACAGCCCGCCAGCAGCACCGCGCACAAGGCTGCCAGCCCCGACCGCACCAAGCGCCCCCGCCCGCTCATCGGATCAGCGAAGCCCCCGCATAAGGATCGTTGGGCTGCGCCGGCGGCGGCGCGGGCACCGGCGCCGCGGGCGGCACGCTCGCCGCAAGCTGCGCCCCGGCATCGCCCCCCGCCCCCGCCCATTGCATGAACGCCCCCGCGATCGTCGGCGCACCAAAGACGATGAAACAGCCCAGCACCACCACCGCCCCGCGCCGCACATCGATCCGCCCCGCGAGCATCGCAAAGCCGACCGCGGCGATCGCGATCGTCGCGACGCCGGTGGCGACGGGCCCGGTCGCGACGGCGGCCACCCACTGGCCCGCGGCGACAAGGACGCTGTCCGGGGCCGGGCTCATAGGGATGGCTTCTTCCGTCGGGTTGTCATGACCACGGAACCTTAGCCCCGATCGCCCCGATCACATAGCGGATGATGACGCGCGGCCCGATCGGGCCGAAGGCCCCGTCGTGCGCGCCCGCGCGTCGATGAAACCCGCACAGGGGCGATGGACATGGCGGAAGCTGCGGTACAGGCCGTCGCGTCCACCGGAACGGCGATGACGTCCCTATGGTTCGGCATCAGGAATGGGACCAAGTTGCCGCTCGCGCCTTCGCCGCCGCCTCGGCCAGAAGATCGAGATAAAGCCGGTAATTCCCATCTTCAAAGAAGGTCCGCTCGCGCCGATTGCCGCGCTGTGTCACATGATGCGGGACGCCGGGCAAAAAACCAGGCGCGGGAGGCGGGCCATGCGGTGGGTCTAGTATGACCTGGGAGTTAAGAAAACCGTCACCACAATATCTCAATTATGGGCGCCTTGACGTTTTTTCAGGGCTAATCCTATAAAAATTATATCCGGAAAAAAAAGAAAATACCAATGGAAGATATATATATTCCTTATATCCTGAAAGATATACTGAAATCAAAAACAGGACTATAGATATAGAAAAAAATTTAATATTTATATTTTTCATAGAGGCGAACCCTGTCACTCAGGTGGGCTAAACATCTCGCTACAACCGTAAATTCCTAATGCAGTTCCAGCAGCCTCCTTAACACCTGCAAATCCCCCACCAGTCATAGCGGTAAGTCCACATCCAAATCCGGCTAACATAGGAGGAGCATACATATCCCAAGTACTGGGAGGGACGATCCGTTCTATCGGAAGCTCTGCAAGCCGTGACGTAAACTGATGAAGAAGAAGGTTGTAGCTTTTTAACTTGAAGCATTGCGGACTGGGGTTTGAAGCGCCACGACATTCCTCCCTGATCTGCTTGTTAACTTGGGACAGAGCGTTCCGGAATTCCTTTGAAGCTCGATCACCCTTGGCCGGTGATCTATGCCCCTTCGCGTTGCCGCCTGTCTCGTTAATTACGGATAGACCTTCGGCACCCTGACATGGCGTGTCCTGCACCAGCCACGCCGCGAGTATCTTGATCGCCCTTAGCGAGCCGTCTTCTTGCACCTCCCAACGAACTAGGACCCAAGGCGTGAAACTGCAAAGTCCCAGAGGGTCAGTCCGATTCACCGGGTCGCTACCCACATAATTATACCAGTTCATCCCATCGGCATACCCGATCGGATCGGTCTGCATGAACCGTCCTAGCGTCGGCGAGTACATCCGCGCCTTATAATACCACATGCCCAGCTCGGGCAGCCAGGTCTGGCCGGTGTAGCCGAAGCGCCCGATATTGCCCGGCGCCGGGATGCCATATTCGTCATAGGCGTTGATATGGATCGTCGCGCCCGCCGAGTCGGTGATGCTCACCACGCTGCCGCGCTCGTCGGCCATCAGGAACTTGCGCGTCGTGCCGTTGATCGCGCTGCCGTCGTACCACACGATCGGATTGTCGATGCCGGGGCCGTGGACGTAGCGCGTCTTCACCGTCGATGGCGCGGTGAACTCGACGATCAGGTCGATGCCGTCATATTCGAACCGCGTCGGCGCCGGTTGGCCGGTCGCAAAGCTCGCCTGCAAGCGCCCCAGCGCATCATATTTGAACGTCGCGCCGCCCGGCCCGTCGGTCATCATATTTTCGGCGTTATAGGTGAAGGCGTTGGTCCCGTCGTTGGTCAGGTTGCCGCGCGTGTCGTAAGCGAAATTCGTGCTCCCCACGCTCATGATCCGGTTCAGCCCGTCGGCGATATAGGCGCGGTCGACATTGTAATGCGCCTGCCAGGCATAGGCATCGTTGGTCCGGCCCACGCTCGCGATCTGGCCCGCGGGGTTATAGGTGAAGCTCTGCGTCAGGTCGTGGATCGTCGCCGCTCCGCCCAGATTGTTGGTCAGCGTGTCGAGCCGCGACGCGGCGTCATAGGTGAAGCCCTGCACGCTGCCATTGCCAAAGGTCACGCTCGACCGGCGACCGAGATTGTCGAAGGCATAGCTCGCCAGCACCCCGACCCCGCTCGTCGCGCCGTTTTCGCGGATCTTGGTGACGTTGCCGGTGAGGTCATAGTCGTAATTGATCGTCAGCACCCCGCCCGGATAGGCCATCGTCAGGCGCCGCCCCGCGACGTCATAGGTATAGCTGGTGGTCCCCAGCATCTGCGTCTGGCTCGTCACCCGGCCGAGCGCGTCATGGACGAAGGTCAGCGGCGTGCCAGTCCCCTTTTGCGCGCTGAGCGCACGGCCGAGCAGGTCGTAACCATAGCTGATGTCTTCATTGGTCCCGCCCGGAATATCCTTCGCGGTCAGCCGGCCGAGATCGTCATAGGCGTAGCCGATGCTCGTTCCATCGCGCAGGCGCCGCGCCGTCACGCCGCTCCGCGCATCATAGGTCAGCCCTTCATAATCGCTCGCATTGCTGGCGTCGGCGCCCTTGGTGGTCGAGGGATAGCGCGTCTGCGACAGCCGGTTGTGCCCATCATAGATATAGGTCGTGCGGTTGCTCTCCGCGTCCTTCACATAATCGAGCAGCCCGTTGGCGGTATAGGCGGTGCGCACTTCGTCGGCAGCATCTCCCGTACCCACCGCATTCTCTACCTTGGTCACGCGTCCCTGATTGTCATAGCTGTTGCGGCTGATCCGGTCTGGACCATAGGTTGTCGACGTCGTCGCGGCAGTACAGGCGCTTGGCGGCAGCGAAGCCCAGGTTGCCGGGTTCATGCGCAGCGCGGTGCAGAGCATGCGATTGTCGCTGTCATAGCTATACTGCGCCACGCTCACAGCGCCCGCCGTGCCTGACATGACCTCCTTCATCTTGTTGCCGGTCGCCGTATCATAGACGATGTCGACCGTCTGATAGACGGTCATCGCGTTCAACGCCGGCTCGGTCGCGGCGGTTACCGTCCCCGTTTCGGCCTTGGTCACCCGACTCTGGACGTCGAAGGTCAAGCGGCTCGCAGCGCGCGGGCGCGTGCCAGCGCCATCCGGATCGGGTCCGATCGTCCCGCGCCGACGATCCTGCGCGTCATAGATGTAGGTGGTCGTATCGTCGGTTCCGGCGAGCGGCCCGTCGATGCTGACCAGATTGTCGCGCGCGTCATAGGCATAGCCGACCGCCGAACTGATCGATCCATTGCCCGCCGAGGTCGTGACCTTGGTCGGCAACAGGTTCGGATTGTTGTACTCGATCGCGATCTTGGTCTCGTTCGCAGTTCCTGCGCAGGTCGCCGCGGTCGCGCAGGCGGTGATCTGGGTCACCTTGTACTGCGTCGTCGTTTGCGGAATCAGCGTGTTGCTGGCGTCGCGCACCTGCGCCGTCAGCGCCGTGTAACTGTAATTGATCTCAGGCCGCACTCCCGTCTCGGTCCCCGCCGCATCGGCGTCGGGCGACGGCAGTTGGACACGCGTCACCTGCCCGTGCGTCGCGTCATAGCTATAGTTGGTCCGATTCCCCAGCGCATCCTGCGTCCAGTTCGGACTGTTGCACTTCGCGGAGATCGTACAGAGCGTGTCGTAATTGGCGGTGGTGACGATATCGGCGAGTCCGCTGCCCGATTTGGCGACATGGCGCGTCTCGGTGATGTTGCCACGCAGGTCGCGCGTGTAGTTGGTGTAATCGCCCTCGGGGCGTGTCTCGCGCGTCACCCGCTGAAAGGCATCATAGACGTAAGTCGTCGTCGCGCTGGTTCCCGCCACCACAGCGGTCGGCTGCTGCGGCGTCGGGTTCGACGTGACCGCGTCGGTCTCGCCGCCACCCGTCGTCGCGGTCGAGGTCGTGTTCGCGCCCGATGTCGTCCAGTTATAGGTGACCGTCTCACCGTCGCGGGTCAGCGACGTCGTGCGGCCGGTCGATGGCACGATATTGACGACCGTCGTATCGCTGGTCGCGCCCGGACGACGGATATTGATCTGGCCCGACGTCGCGGTGTCGATGCGCCAGGTCCCGTTCTGACTGTTGGTGATTTCGGTAACGCTGGTCGACGGGTTCGAGTAGCTCACCGTCGGCCAGGTGCCCGCGACGCCGTCGCAATTGTTCGCTGTGGCGTCGCAATAAACCTGGCTGAGATCAAGGAATTTGAGGGTCGCTCGCCGGTACCAACCCGGCGCCGTGACGCCCGTATAGGCGTTGGGTCCGATGTCCGACTGATATTTCACCTTCATGCCGAAGCTCGAATTGCTGCGGACGTCGGACAGACGATAGACGACATTACACACCAGCGAATCGTCTTCGGGCACCTGCGGGCCGCCGGGTCCTTGCGGATATTCGCAGCCATAGGGCGTTTGCCAGGTCAGCTTGT
Source organism: Sphingopyxis sp. Root1497 (assembly GCF_001427085.1). Lineage (NCBI taxonomy): Bacteria > Pseudomonadati > Pseudomonadota > Alphaproteobacteria > Sphingomonadales > Sphingopyxidaceae > Sphingopyxis > Sphingopyxis sp. Root1497. The sequence continues at coordinate 484,572 of NZ_LMGF01000005.1, read as the reverse complement.
AGGTGCCGCCATCCGGTCGCGCGACGTCGGTCGGCACCGCGCAAAGGACGACACCACCGCCGGAAATGACCGGACATTGGGGAACGTTGACCACCCCCGCACCTAATATCGGACCCGCCAGCGACTGCGGCGTCATATAGACGATGGTCGTGCCGTCGGGCGCGCGATAGGTGAACTTGGTGTCGGCGATATTCTCGGTCAGGGTCGCGCCATTGCCCTTGTCGGCGCTCCACGATCCGCCGCTTTTCGTGAAGCGCTCCGAAATCTTGCCGAAGATCACGGTCGCATATTGGCCGCCGCCATAGTCCGACCGCACCAATTCGCCCGACCAATTGTCCCCGGCGCCCGTGCCATAATAGCGCACCATCGCGACGTCCCCGATGCCACCCTCGGGCATCGTGGTCGAAAAGCGCCCGGTGACGCGGTCGACGCCATTCTCGTCGCGGCTATCATAGGGCGGCGGCGTCTGCGCCGCGGCGGGAGCAAGCAGTCCTCCGGACGCGAACAAAAATAATGTGGCCAGTACCTTGCCAGCTGCCCGCGCCCCAAATGCCGTCATATTCCGATGCCCCCGATTTTCCCCGATCCGATGGCGCTGACGCGCCCGACAGCCCCTAGGGCGGAGGGTTCGGCGAGTTGGTGGTCTTCAATCGGGTACGGTTGTCGGCCTTGTCATGGGTGTATTCCACCGTGACATTGTTGTTCACGGTACCGGTGCGCACCACCTTCACCAGCCGCCCCTTGGCATCGTAACTATATGCGATCGTTTCTGCCGCATTAACCGCAGTAATTGGTACCAATATGGCAGCAATCGCCAACGCTGTTCGGTAGGCTCCCATAAGCGATCAATCCCCTTTGNCGCGAATCGAAGGAAATGCTCGATTTTCTATTTATTTGATCTTTAAGCTATCTTTGCGTGCCGTCCCCGTCAACTTGACCCCGTAAAATCTCCCCTCGCGGCGAAAAAGCACCGCCGCGCCCGGGGTCGCGCCATTGACGCCGCCCCCCGCGCCGCTCTGGCCTCCGCCCTCCTCCACCAGCCCGGAGCTTGTCCCATGCCACGACGGTGACAGACCATTACGGCGACAGCCTATTTTGCCCCCAAACCCCACTCGCCCCGGACTTCGGCCCGCGCTTTCGCGGCCTCAGAGCAAAAGGCCGGTCCTTGCCTCCATATCATCCAAGCATTGCGCCGAGCCGATCGGGCGACCGATGCGTTCTGCTTTGCGCGGCGCGGCATAGGCGAAAGCCTCGTCGAACGCTTCGTCCATAAAGGCCGTGAAGTCATCAACCCGCTCCAGCGCCGGTGCCATGGCAACCGCCCCGTCGTCGCGCGCTTCGCACAACGCCCGCGCTCGATCGATTGTATCGGGCGATCACGCCGCGAATTTAGGGCCTATTGCACCTGTCACCGCAATTCCCACAGCAATTCGCGTAATTCCAACATCTCGAGACAGGCAGAACCCTCCTACTTTTTGGCGGGACAGGTGCCCGACTTCTCGGCGTTAAGCTGCCTGATCCTCGCGTCTGTGGCGTTGATCCATGCATCTCTCATACCCGCATCCCTGCTGGCTCCCTCACCAGCCAGACCGAGAATAAATCCGACAGGGCCTAAGCTTCGCTTCGTAATCAACTCGCGCGCGCCCGCGCCGGTGCCCCCCAGGAACAGCACTGTGGACACGAAGCTAGCCTCGTTTCGTGCATAAATATCTCGGTTTCGGTCGAATTTTAGCGCGCTCATATCGTTATAACGCCAGCCTTGTCGCCATTTTGGCAGATCCGCCTTAGTATTGGCGGCCTCGCTTCTTAACGTCTCGCAAAAATCTTCCTGCGTCATTGCCGAGTCAGCGGCACTTTGGGCGAATTCCCCTGCACCGCCGCTCTGCATCGCCCTTGTGATAGAAAGCGTCCCGAGCGGCGTGGGCATTGGCACGGACCGCGTTCCCGTAACCACAATCTCATTCCTGTTCGGGTCATCCGGCGGACAGGTATTGGGCCGGCTAGCACAATCCTCCGACCGATTGATCGCCAACCCTAGCGGATCGCTATTGTTCACCGGATCGCTGCGCACATAGTTATACCAGTTCATCCCGTCGCCATACCCGATCGGGTCGGTCTGCATGAACCGCCCCAGCGTCGGCGAGTACATGCGCGCCTTGTAATACCACATCCCCGCTTCGGGCAGCCACATCTGCCCGGTGTAGCCGAACTTGCCGGCATTGCCCGATGCCGGGATGCCATATTCGTCATAGCTGTTGATCGCGATCGTCGCGCCCGCGCTGTCGGTCACGCTGACGATGCTGCCGCGCTCGTCGGCCATCAGGAAGCGGCGCGTCGTGTTGTTGATCGCGCTGCCCTCGTACCACACGATCGGCTCGTCGACGCCGGGTCCGTGGACATAGCGGCGGTGCACCGACGCGACGCCCTGATATTCGGCGATGCGGTTCGTGCCGTCATAGGTATAGCGGATCAGCGTCGAGCTGATATTGACCTTCGCCCCGCCGAGCCGCGCCAGCGCGTCATAGCGGAACAGCGACCCGCCCGGCCCGCCGGTCAGCAGGTTGTCGGGGCTATAGGTGAAGCTGTTCGTCCCATCGCTCGTCAGGTTGCCGCGCGCATCATAGCCGAACGACGTCGCGCCCGCGCTCGCCAGCCGGTTGAGTCCGTCGGCGACATAGGCGCGATCGACATTATAATGCCCCGGCCAGGCATAGGCGTCGTTGCCGCGCGCCACGCTCGCGATCTGCCCGGCAGGGTTATAGGCGAAGCTCTGCACCAGATCGTGCGTCGTCGCCGAACCGCCGAGGTTGTTGGTCAGCGTCGCCAGCCGCTGGTCGGTGCCATAGGCGAAGCTCTGGACGCTGCCGTTACCGAAGGTGATGCTCGAACGCCGACCCAGATTGTCATAGGCATAGTCCGCCAGCACCCCGACCCCGCTCGTCGCCCCATTTTCGCGGATCTTGGTGACATTGCCGGTGACATCATAGTCGTAATTGACCGTCAGAACGCCGGCCGGATAGGCCAGCGACAGCCGCCGCCCCGCCGCATCATAGGTGTGCGTCGTGGTCCCCAGATGCTGCGTCTCGCTCGTCAGCCGTCCCAGCGCGTCGTGCGCGAAGGTCAAAGTCTCGCTATTTCGCGTCGCGCTGAGCGCCCGGCCGAGCAGGTCATAGCTGTAGGTCGTGTCGTCGACCGTGCCCGTCAGGTCGCTGAGCGTCACCCGGTTCAGATTGTCGACCGTATACCCGATGCTCGTCCCGTCGCGCAGCCGGCGGGTCGCGACATTGCCGTTGGCGTCATAGGTCAGCTCTTCATAATCCGCTGCGTTGACCGCATTGGCGCCCTTAGTGATCGAGGGATATTCGGTCTTCACCTGACGGTTGTGCCCGTCATAACCATAGGCGGTCCGGTTGTTTTCGGCATCGACGACATAGGCGAGCTTGCCATCCGCCGTATATCCGGCAACCACTTCGTCCGCCTGCTCGGGGGTCCCGACCGCAACTTGAACCTTTGTGACCTCGCTGGCCGCATTGTAGCTTATCTTGCTTATGCGATCGGCTCCAAAGCTGCCTGCGGTTCCAAGCGTGCAGGCGCTGATCGGCAATGATGCATATATCGACGGGTTCATGCGCTCTGCGGTGCAATCGACACGCCCCATGGCATCATAGCTTACCTGCGTCACCGCTTGCGTCGCCGCCCCCGAATTGAGTTCAGTTTTGGCCGGACGCGCATTGGCGTCATAGGTCGTCGACCTATTCTGCGACACGGTCATCGCCGCCCAATGCACGTCGGACTGGCTGTCCACATTGCCGACCTCGACATTGATCGGCTGATTGTCCAGATTATAGGTCGCCCGCTGGGCGAGCGGCTTGCGCGCGCCCGCACCGTCGGGATCGGGACCCACCACGCCGACCACCCTCCGCCGCGCGTCGTAGCGCGTCCGGCTGGTGTCGTCGGCCCCCGCAAGCGGGCCGTCGACGGTCAGCCGGTTGCCGATATTGTCATAGGTGAACGCCGTCGCCGTGCTGAGCGCGCCGTCGCCCGAGGATTGCGTCGCCGAAACCGGCAGCAAGTTGTTCGCCGTGCCTGCCACCTGCGGCCCGTAACCGACCACAGCCCTGACCTCGTCGGCGGTCGCCGCGCAACTGGCCGTCGTCTGACACGTCGACACGCCCGTCAGGCGATAGACCGGCGCCCCCGATGCGACGATCGAACCCCCGCTGTTCTTTGCATAGGCCTGGTACTGCTGATAGGTGTAGCGTGTCTGCGGCCGTACCCCGCCCGGCGTTGCCGCGGGCAGCGTTACCGTCAGCACGCCGCCGTGATTGGGGTCATAAGTATAATCGGTCTGGTTGCCCTTGGCGTCGCGCGTCCATAGCGGCTTGTTGCAGACAAGCGCGTTGGCGCAATTAGCGTCGAAGCCCGCAGTTGTAACGATATCCGCAAGTCCCGATCCCGTCTTCGCAACGCGCCGTGTCTCGGTCACATTGCCGCGGGCGTCGAGCGTGTAGAGCGTCCTATCGCCGTCGAGATGATAAATCTCGTTGACCCGCCACTTTGCGTCACGAATATAGCCGGTGTAGCGATTGCCCGGATCATATATCCCCCAGAGCGCATATTCGGTCGCGTGAGAACGAACCGACCTTGAATATCCGCCCGGCCCGGAGACATCGACTCCACGCTGGTTACCATTGACCCATTCGCTGTAGTTGTAGGTGACGCCCTCATTGGTCAGCGTCGAAACTTTACCGCTGGTATATCCAACTGTCACGCTGTCGCTCGCCGCCGTGGCGCGCCGAATACCCAGGATGGCCTGTCCGCTGCTGCTATAGGTATAGGTGCGAACGGTTCCGACCGAATCCGTCACCGTTTCAGTCGTTCCCGACTTGGCGTAGCTTACATATGGCCACGGGTTGCTCAGTGCACAACTGTCCGCGACGGGATCGCAATATTCAACACCATTGTTGATCGCAGTCGCCTTGGCGATCGTCTTCCACGGCGTATAGCTGGGCCAGTCGGTCATCGAATTGGCGGCATATTCCAGCTTGATCTGATAGCCGAAGCGATTGGTCACCGACTGGACACGCAGACTCGTATTGAGGGCCGTATCGCACGACGACCCGTTCCACGAACCAAAGCCGCACCACTGTCCCGCCTTGTAGTGATAGGTCCAGCGGTCGCCGCCTGGAAAGGTGATGTGCCGGATCCAGCCGACATTCGATCCGAACGTGTCATATTGATTGCCGTGCGGCGCAAACACCGCGACCGTGCCGTCCGGCGACGTATAAACATAGTCGCTCCCGCTCAGCACCAGCGTCGCGCCATTGCCTTCGGTCGAAACGAAAGTCGGATAACTGGCATAGGAGAAACTGTCGGATGACCCGCCGATGCTGACCACAAAAAGGCCGCCCGTATTGTTGATCGTCGCGACGAAATTGTTGCGCCACTCCCAGCCGCGCCAAACGCGCTCGAACGCCATGCCTTGGTCGCCCGATCCAATCGAGACGTCGGTCGCCGACGTGTTGAAGCTACGCCGCATCAGATCGACGCCATTCTCGTCGATGGACTGACGGACCGGTGGCGGGCCCGACTGCGCCAACGCCTGCGTTCCGGTCCCCGACGCGATGATCGTTCCCGCCAGCAGCGCGGCGATCCGCATATTTCCCCTGTTGCGACCCTGTTTCATACAAACCCCTGCGATGTGCGCCTCGGCGCGGGACAAGCGGGCGCTGTCGCGGCGATGCCCATCGCCCCGTTTCCTGCGCCCCGATCTGTTTCTGGTGAGCGGCCAAACGCCGCCCGAACCCGCCCTTAGGGCGGCGGGTTCGGCGAGTTGGTGGTCTTCAGCCGGGTGCGGTTGTCGGCCTTGTCATGAGTATATTCCACCGTGACATTATTGTTCACGGTGCCGGTGCGCACGACCTTCACCAGCCGACCCTTAGCATCGTAACTATACGTGATAGTTTCCGCCGCGTTAACCTCAGTAATCGGCACCAATATGGCATAAATCGCCAATGCTGTTCGGTAGATCCTCATAAGCGATCAATCCCTTTTTNCGCGAATCGAAGGAAATGCTCGATTTTCTATTTATTTGATCTTTAAGCTATCTTTGCGTGCCGCCCCCGTCAACTTGATGACCGCGAAATCGTCCATTGCGGCGAAAAAGCGCCGCCGCGCCTGGGGTCGCGCCATTGACGCCGCCCCCCGCGCCGCTCTAGCCTCCGCCCTCCCCCATCAGCCCGGAGCTTCCTCATGCGCTACGCCCTCCCCCTCGCCGCCATCGCCGCGATCATCGCGGTTCCCGTCATCGCGCAGCAGAGCGGCCCGCCGGGCGCGCCTGACAAGGCGCGCGTCACCGCGGGCACCTATGCCGCCGACCCCGGCCACACGATGGTCGTGTGGGAAGTCGATCATTTCGGCTTCAGCAAATACACCGGCCTCTTCGGCGACGTCACCGGCACGCTGGTGCTCGATCCCGCCAATCCCGCGGCGTCGAAGGTCGAGGTGACGATCCCCGTCGCCAAGGTCACCACCGCCAGCGCCGGCCTCACCGGCCACCTGCTGCGCGCGGGCAAGGACGGCGGCAAGCCCGACTTCTTCGGTGCCGCCCCCGCCGACGCCAAATTCGTCTCGACCCGCGTCGTCCTCGACGACGACGGCGACGAGGCCAAGGTCACCGGCAACCTCACCCTCAACGGCGTCACCAAACCCGTGACCCTCGACGTCGATTTCCACGGCGCCGGCAACAACCCGTATAACAAGAAGGCGACGATCGGCTTCAACGCCGAGGCGACGATCAAGCGCAGCGACTTCGGCATCGCCTTCGGCATCCCGGCGGTCAGCGATACGGTCGACCTCGAAATCCACGCGGCGTTCGAGAAACAGTAAACACCCTCGTCATTGCGAGGAGCGAAGCGACGCGGCAATCCAGAGCGTGCGTAAGCCGCCCTGGATTGCTTCGCTTCGCTCGCAATGACAACGGGACATGGTTCATCGCCCATCCATCCCCTACCCCCTAACCTCCCGCCACCAAGAGGGAGGATCATCATGCGCAAGGCCCTGCTGCTCGCCGCCATTCTCGCCGCGTCCCCCGCGCTGGCGCAGACCAATCCGCTGATCGATTACCCCGGCTTTCAGGCGCTCACCGCCGAAGTCGGGCCACAGCGCGCCGAACGCCTGCTCCCCTTCGCCGCATTCAAGGCCGAGGCCGCGAAGCCCGAAGTCCTGCTCCTCGACGCCCGCTCGAAGGATGCCTTCGCGCGCGGCCATATCGCGGGCGCGGTCAACCTGCCCTTCACCGATTTCACCGCCGACAGCCTCGCGGCGGTCGTCGGCGCCAACCCGGGCCGTCCCATCCTCATCTATTGCAACAATAATTTCGCGAACAACCGCGCCCCGGTGCCGACCAAGGCGCGCCCGCTGGCGCTCAACATCCAGACCTTCATCAACCTCGTCGGCTATGGCTATGCCAATGTCTGGGAGCTTGGCGACGTCGTCGACTTCGACGATCCCGCGGTCGGCTGGGTCAAGGGGTAGCGCACCGCCGCACCCCATATTGTCACACGCACCATGTAGGAATCGGGCCGGGGCCAGACACGCCCCTCCCCCAATTCCCGCAAGGAGCGTATGTGATGAGCGAACTGGTACGCGAAATCGTCGAAGTGAACGCCTTCATCGAAGGCGATGAGGACAATCCGCTGCTCACCGTCGAGGCCGAGGGTCTGGCCGCGACGACCGGCTGGACCGCCGTCCGGCTCGACGCGCATGTCTATATCACCCCGCCCGAGGACGGCTATCAGGACTTCGACCTCGTCGGCGATCGTCCGGCGGAAACGTCGGCCGACGCCCTCACCCCGGTCGAGGCCGCGTGGGAAGGCCCGCTCGACGATTGGGTCGTCGGCGTCCGCGTCCACGCCATCGACAATCTGGTCGAGGACGAGATTTTCGAATTCGAGGAAGAGGATGACGCCGACAGCGAGGCCGCCTGACGCCCGCCGCCGCCGCATCCCCCCTGCGCCGGACCGCGAACGCCGTATCGCGGTCCGGCGACATTTTGCGCCCCTCCCCCTTGCCAAGCGCGACATTTTGCATCATTGGGTCGCCCATGCGCGGCAACGCCCTCCTTCTTCTGCGACTTACACGCCCTTGGGCGTGACGATGACGCTGCGCCCAAGGTGGCGCGCGACCGCCCAAGGGTAATTCGACACCAACTCCCTTCTCGCAGAAGAACCCAGACCCATGACCATGCTCCGCGACCCTTCGGTCAAATATACCGCTTTCCCGCAGGTTCCCCTGGCGAACCGCGAATGGCCCACCCGCGTCACCACCAAAGCGCCGATCTGGCTGTCGACCGACATGCGCGACGGCAATCAGGCGCTGATCGACCCGATGGATGCCGAAAAGAAGGCGCGCTTCTTCGACCTGCTCGTCCGCGTCGGCCTCAAGGAGATCGAGGTCGGCTTCCCCAGCGCCGGCGCCACCGAGTTCGACTTCATCTCCGGCCTCGTCCGCAATGGCCGCATCCCCGACGACGTCACCCCGCAGGTGCTGACCCAAAGCCGCGCCGACCTCATCCGCACCAGCTTCGACAGCCTCGCGGGCGCGAAAACCGCGATCGTCCATGTCTATAATGCGGTCAGCCCCGGCTGGCGCCAGATCGTCTTCGGCATGGAAATGCCCGAGATCAAGGCAATCGCGATCGAGGGCGCCAAGCAACTGCGCGACAATGCCGCGCGCCTGCCGCAGACCAACTGGCGCTTCGAGTACAGCCCCGAAACCTTCTCGACCGCCGAGCTCGATTTCAGCCTCGAATGCTGCGCCGCGGTGATGGATATCCTCCAGCCGACCGCCGAAAACCCGATCATCCTCAACCTGCCCGCGACGGTCGAGGCGGCGACCCCCAATATCTATGCCGACCAGATCGAATATTTCGCCAAGAATTTGCCGAACCGCGACCGCGCGCTGATCAGCCTGCACACCCACAACGACCGCGGCACCGGCGTCGCGGCGGCCGAACTCGGCCTGCTCGCCGGCGCCGACCGCGTCGAGGGCTGCCTGTTCGGCAATGGCGAGCGCACCGGCAACTCGTGCCTCGTTACCATCGCGCTCAACATGTACACGCAGGGCATCGACCCATGCCTCGACTTCTCGAACATCGACGAGGTCATCGCGACGGTCGAATATTGCAACCAACTCCCCGTCCACCCGCGCCACCCCTATGGCGGCGAACTCGTCTACACCGCCTTTTCGGGCAGCCATCAGGACGCGATCAAGAAAGGCTTCGCCGCGCGCGAACGCCAGAATGACGAACGCTGGCACGTCCCCTATCTGCCCATCGACCCCGCCGACCTCGGCCGCAGCTATGAAGCGGTAATCCGCGTCAACAGCCAGTCGGGCAAGGGCGGCGTCGCCTGGGTGCTCGAACAGGACAAGGGGCTGAAACTGCCCAAGAAGATGCAGGCGAGCTTCAGCCACATCGTCCAGGCGCTCGCCGACGAGACGAGCCGCGAACTCGGCGCGGAGGACATCTGGGGCGCCTTCGAAACCGCGTATCTGACGGTCGAAAACAAGCGCTTCCAGCTCGTCGACTGGTCCGAAAGCCATGCCGGCAGCGACCGCATCTTCGCCGGCAAGCTGACGATCGAAGGCACCCCGCGCACCGTCAGCGGCCGCGGCAACGGCCTGATGTCGAGCGTCATCGCGGCGCTCAGCGAAAGCGGCGGCCCGATCATGGACATCGTCGACTACAGCGAACACGCGATCGGCCAGGGCAGCGGCGTGCAGGCCGCAGCCTATGTCGAATGCCGCACCGCCGACGGGCGCAGCCTGTTCGGCTGCGGGCTCGACACCGACGTCGCGACGGCGAGTGTGCGGGCGATACTGTCTGCCGCCAACGGCGCGTAGAAGTCAGCCCCTCCACCACTCGCTCCGCGAGCGGTCCCCCTCCCCATGCCTCCGGCACAGGGAGGATTTCGCGCCACCCACCAATCCTCCCTGTCGCGAAGCGATGGGGAGGGGGCCGCCCGAAGGGTGGTGGAGGGGCACCGGCGCCTTAAGCAATTGAAAAGCACGCCATGCGATCTTCCGTCTCCGGGGGAGAATAGCCATGCGCCAATGCACCATCGTCATCCTGATCGCAGCGGGCCTTGCCCTGACCGGTTGCGCCAAGCCGTGGGAACCCGAACGCGGCCCCGGGCCGCTCAAATTTGTGGACGCCTGCCCCGGCCGCAAAGCGCCCGTCGTCGCCGACTTCGGTCCGCAAGGTGTCACCGCCGCCTATCATTTCGTCGTGACGGGCGCGTCGGAAAAGGAGATCGCCGCCCTGATCGACCGCGCCGAAAAGGCCGGGCTGGAGGTCCATCTCGCCTCGCTGACGATCGTCATGAACGGCACCGACGCGCTGTTCGCCAGCAGCAAGGCGCCGCTGCTCGACCAGCCCGCGGTCGACGCCGAATTCGCGGCGATCTGCGCGATCAAGGTCCGGAGTACCCACCTGACCAACGTCCAGTACAACCGCGTGGGTATCGAGGATCAGTGGATCCGGATTCGCTGAGCGAAGCACCCGGCCTCTCTACCCCTTCGTGGCCCGCTCCCCTTCGCTTCGCGACAGGGAGGATCTGGCGCCGTCCTCAAAAATCCTCCCTGTGCCGAAGCCATGGGGAGGGGGACCGCCGCGAAGCGGTGGTGGCGGGGCGATAGCGCCGACCCATCGCCTCAACGCGACGTCACCAGCGAAACCACCCCCGCCACAACCCCATCCACGTCGCGCAACACATCCGCAGCCGCCACCCGAACAACAACAAACCCCTGCCCGCGCAACCAGTCGTCGCGCACCGCGTCATGCTCCACCCGAAAATCATGCGCCAACCCATCGACCTCGACGATCATCCGCGCATCGGGCGCATAAAAATCCGCCACATAGGCCCCCACCGGATGCTGCCGCCGAAACTTCACCCCGCCCGGCCGCCCCCGCAAGTGCTGCCACAACAGCACCTCGGGCGGCGACATAACCCGCCGCAACCCCCGCGCCGTCTTGACGGTAGCCTTGGAAGTCTGCCGCAACGCGTCCTCCCACAAATCCTCCCTATGGCCGAAGGCCATGGGGAGGTGGCAGCGCGAAGCGCTGACGGAGTGGCAATGGCGCAACGTCGCCGCCCCTCCACCAACGCCTGCGGCGTCGGTCCCCCTCCCCATGCCTACGGCACAGGGAGGAAGTCAGAAACCCAAATCCGCGCCACCCCGGACCAAACAAATCCTCCCTGTCGCGAAGCGATGGGGAGGGGGACCGCTCGCGAAGCGAGTGGTGGAGGGGCCGTAAAGCTATTGACCTAGTTTAAGGGCTGGCGGCAAAAACTTATCAATTTCTCCCGGCTGAAAGCTATAGTCCTCAAGCTTCTGCAGACCGTTCTGCGCCTTCAGATATGCCTTCGGCGTCGTACCGGGCGCTGATTTGTAAATCGCAGCCAGTGAGCTTTGAAGTTCATCCCGACGAATGCGGGCCACGTCTGGCGTTATCGCTCCACTGGCCGAATCCGTCAGCAATGATAGATAAGACTCTCGGATTGCCCACAAATCCGCAGCCGTATCCCTGTGCTTTTGAGCTGCTGCCCCCGGATCAAAACCCTTCATGTAGCCAGTTACAAAGAGCGAAATCAGAGAGACACCCGCGGTTATTACTTTGAGGAAAAACTCGTCCGTAAAAAGCGTCGCGAGAGCCCCTGATGTCGTTATTGCTGCTAGAACGATCTGAGCGATTTTATATCTCGCGAGCGTAGACGCGCAAATATCACCCTGCTTTTCATGCGTTTTATGGGCATATATGACGCGGGCGAAACACTCCCGGATTTGGCTGTCCAAGGTGTCTTCCAAGGCAGCGCTAGGGATAGGTTGAACCAAAGATTTCTCTCCATTTGTTTCGGGCAGTCATCGGATAGCCGTCGGTCTCGTGTTTAATCGCACTGACGGCTGTATCGTATGCGCTCGCCGCTCGTGCTTGGAAGTTCCCCTTTTTCCAAACGTAAGAGCCGCTACCTGGCGCACGCCAATAGGTTTGAGCCGTGTCAATTTGGGAGAGGTAGAACAGAAAATCACGGACAAGGAAATCATGGTATAAGAATGATTTATCCTTGTAGGCCCATCCTGCTATGAATTGAAAAGCCAGAGTGTCTATCAGCATTCCGCTCATGGGAACGTTGTGTCGGTCCCTCCAAATTCGCGCCATCCGGCAAATCGCTTTGAGATTTCCATTTGCTGTTACGGAATCGCGCGCGGCAAACGCCGTCATTTCTCCGCGAGGGTCGCATATCTTCCAAGACCCTCCCCCATTTGAGTCCGGAAAAGTGAAGGTTTTTCCGTCGTCATTCAAGAAAACCGGAAGGATTTCAAAGGTTATCCCATCGTCAAAGGCGACAACCACCACCTGCCCATCACCACCAATGCTCGTTATCGAGTATGTTTTCTGAATCGAGGTTCTAACGGCCTGTAATAGCGCAGATTGCCCGTTCGACTCATATGCATCGTACTTATGATAGGTTGTGTTCGGTAACGTGAAAGCCACGTCTAGATCGCTCACCCCTTTCGCTGCCGTATCGCGGCCATATGACCCTACGTACAAGCTATGAGACGTTTCCGAATCTGTCGACCAGAAGTCCCTATTTAGCTGCTTCGTCATGCGCTTATAACGATAGGATATGCTATTAACCATATCCATCGGTATCAAATAGTTAGCTCGAAAGGCCTTGAAGTTCTCTGAAACGCTCATTCATTCAATTTTGCATAATTGTCGACCAAACTCCACCGTTCAAAGACACCACCAACCAAATTTCCCCTTTCCTAAAAAACACCCATATGGTTCATTCTATCAGTTTCACTTAACCACAGGAGCGACTCGATGGAAAACCTTGCCCATGACCCCGCCGACATCCCCGCCCCCGCCAGCTATCACTGGACGCCGCGGCTCCAGCGCGACTTTCTCGAACATGTCGCCACCACCGGCTCGGTGACGATCTCGGCGGCGCGCGTCGGCATGTCGCCCGCCGCCGCCTATCAGCTCAAGCAGCGGCCCGCGGGCGCGGCGTTCCGGCTCGGCTGGGCGGCGGCGGTGCTGATCGCGCGGGGCCGGCTCGCCGACGAACTGCTCGACCGCGCGATCTGGGGGCATGAGGAGACGACCACCATCATGCGCGAAGAGGACCGCAGCTTCGTCAAGCGCCGCCGCACCGACGCGCGCCTCGGCCTCGCGATGCTCGCGCGGCTCGATCGCATGGTCGAAACCCGCGCCCGCGCCGGCGAGGAGATGCTGGCGCAGGTCATCGCCGGGGACTGGACGGGCTTCCTGACGCTATTCGACGCCGCCGAGGCCGCGCGCACCGCCGCTCCCGCCGGGGACGCGTCCGAAACCGCCCCTGACAGCGCCGACGCCGCCCGGCCGGAGGGCATGGCCGCCGCCCTCGCGCTCTGGCTCGCCGGGCGTGACAACCGGACCAACCCGCTCGCGGCGCTGTGGCGCGGCAGTGCGATCGCGGATGAAGTTGCGCAGTTTTCCGACGATTTCGACGACGACATCGACGTCGAACAAACCCCCGAGGAGGAGGCTGCGGAGATGACCGTCTGGCACGACGACGAACGCGGCGAATGGCGCACCAACTTCCCGCCGCCCGAAGATTTTCTGGGTATCGAGGAAGGCCAGTTCGGCGACGGGACCTATGAACGCACCCTCGACCCCGACGAAGAGGAGGCGATGGAAGCCGCCCGCGCCGCCGAAACCGCCCCGCTGCGCACCGCCGGCGAAGCCGCCCGCCGCGCCTTCTTCGGCCTGCCGGTTCCGGCGAACGACACGGAAAAGAAGGACGAACAGGATGTTTCGCGCAAAGACGCGAAGACGCGAAAGCGTTGAGACCTGAAGGGCCGTTTTCGGGCGTTTGCGGCTCTATTCTTCATCGTCACCCCGGACTTGATCCGGGGTCCCGCTGGTCAACGTTGCAGAGCGGGCCCCCGGGTCAAGCCCGGGGTGACGTGAAAGGAAAAGGGCGTCGTTCCTGTTCCCCGGCGAAGGCCGGGGCCCAGAGCGGTGTAGGACCTACGTTGCGTGGTCACGCCCTGGACCCCGGCCTTCGCCGGGAAACGGGTTCTGGCGGAGCGTCCGCACCCCACCCCGTCACCGCCCGCCCCGCGCCTTACAATCGCCGCCGCGCATCCCCATATCCCCCTCATCGCGGCACGCCTTCCCGTAAGCCGCCGCGACTGAGAGACATGCGCTGCGCTCCCGCTTACCGACAGGAGCCGTCCCATGGACCAGCCGCCCGCAACCCCCGCCGTCACGCGCCGCACCAACAGTCCTTTCCGCAAGCGCGGCACCCCGCTGCCGTCCGCCGACGCGCGGCGCCAGGGCGACATCAGCCAGCTCGCCTATCTCCGGATGGGCGGGCGCGATCCCGCCATCGCTTTCCTCAACACCGACCATGACGCGCTCGGCGGCCGGCCGCTCGCCATCGCCACCGCCAGCGCCGAAGGCTATGCCCGCGTCGCCGGGGTCATCCGCGCCTGGACCGCACCGGCGGACGCGGCATGAGCCGCGCGATGCCAGGGAACGCGGCATGAGCCGCGCCATGAACGTCACCCTCGACGAAGCCGGGGTCACCGACATGTGCCGCGCCGCGGGCGTCGCGATCAGCGCGATCGAGCCGCTACCGAACGGCGGCACCCGCCTCGTCTGCGTCTCGCCCGACGGTGCCGACCAGATGCGGCGCAAGCTCAAGAAACATCTGATCGACGGCGAGGTCGCGCGCCACCGCTTCTACCGCGCCCCCGGCGCCCCCGGCGGCTACTGACCGCGCGGCGCCTGGCCGCGCGCCACCTGACCGGGCGCCACCTGACCGCACGGTTGACGCGGGCGCGGCGGGCGCGGCATGGCGACGCCATGTTCACCCACCGCCCCTTTACCAGCCGTCTGGCCACCCCTGCCGACCTCGCCGCGCTGCGCACCGTGATGGCCCTCGCCATCGCCGAACTGCAAAAGGGCTTCCTCACCCCCGACCAGATCGCCGCCAGCAACGCGGTGATGGGCCTCGACACCCAGTTGATCGCCGACGGCAGCTATTTCATCATCGAGGATGCCGACGGCGCGATCGCCGGCTGCGGCGGCTGGTCGCGGCGCGCCACCCTCTATGGCGGCGACCACAGCAAGGATCTGCGCGACCCCGCGCTGCTCGACCCCGCCACCGACCCGCACGCATCCGCGCCATGTACACCCACCCCGATTTCGCAAGGCGCGGCGTCGGCCGGCTGGTCATGGCGCTCTGCGAAGACGCCGCCCGCGCCGCCGGCTTTGCCCGCGCCGAAATGATGGCGACCTTGTCGGGCGAACCGCTCTACCGCGCCTGCGGCTATACGCCGATCGAGCATGTTGCGGCGCCGGGCCCCGACGGCGTCACCGTGCCGCTGATCCGCATGGGAAAGCCGCTCTGACGGGCGCCCTAATCCGCGACCCAATAATCGGCGGCGCCATCCGGCTCGCCGCCACGGCGGCAGACGATCTCGCCGTCCTTCGACAGCTCGGCCCAGCCGCCGATCGGCTCATGCTCCATCATCGCCAGCGCCGCCGCCACATCGGGCGCCTCGAACGCGACACGCTTTTCCATCCCGAACCACCGGTCCTCATAGCGCAGCACATAGGTGGTCGCCGCGCTCGCTTCGACGGGCGGCGGCGCGGCATCGGGAGCCTGGGCGGCGGGACGCGGCAGGCAGGCGCAGCCGCCATCGCGGCCTTTCGGATTCTGCTGGGGGAGCTTCAAAGGGGCAAAACCTTCGTGGGGGGATCGAAGGGGCGGCATGCGCGACGGGTCGCACGCACCACCGGGCGGACAGGATCAAACGGCTATGGCATCTCCATTGGGGGCCGGTCGCGGCGCGCGCAGGCGCGGCGATGCCCTTGAAAATCTATGCTATTCCATCGCCGTAAAAGGGAAGCATTCTATGCTTCATCGACGGGTGGCCCCTCCGGATCGACCAACGACCGGCATCGGTCGGGTGTGGGCTGTCGTTTCCGGATCGGGAGCATGGGGCATTTTCTCTGGTTCTCTGGTTCAGGCGGCGGGAGGAACCGCGCTGGCCGACGACTTGTCGCGCTGCCATGGCGTCACCGCAAGGATGTTACGGTGTAATCTCCGCGACATGACGATTTCGTCCGCCCGTGTCGGTGCGGGCGTCGCCCCCTCGCCCGGATCGACACCACGACAAAAATCGCCGCAGACCGACAAACTGCACAATTTGACGAAACAAATATCCATGTCCGGCATAGTTTTTTCGGGAAATATTTCGTATTGGGATAGTGTGAAAACACGAGTCGCCTGACTGGGGGAAGGGCTTATGAAACTCTGGTTTGCTCTAATCATCATCTCCGCATCTTTTTCCATGATGCATTTTATCATCGCACCCGCCCTGGAAAAGAGCTGGAAGACCAGCGGGAATATCGGAAAATTCGCCAAATTGGGGACGATCGCCGCGACGAAGACGCTCGCCGACTTCCTGAAAATTGCGCTGATCGTCTTTGGCATTGCCTTCCTGATCTTGACGATCTTGTCGTTGATAGCCCCCGTTTTCGGCGCCGGACTGCTCGATGCCAGCTACGGATTTGTCGCCTGGCTCCACGCTCTCACCGAACCGGTACGCAGCTTCCTCGGCGGCGCGATCTTCTGGATCGCCTTGCTGGGACTATTCTGGTGGGCATGGCGGATGAAGAAAGGCGATCTGACCAAAACGCTCGAAACCGAGCGGCGGCGACAGATCGACTTTCTGCTGGCGGAAAATGCGACGCTAGCGGACCTGCCGCCGACCGCGGACATGGACAAGCTGGCACAGAATATCGCGACCTGTGACATGCTCGCCGCCGACCTCGCCGGCACCCCGGATGCGGGCGCGCAATCCAAGTTGAAGCAACTCCTCGAATTGCGCGACGCGTTGGTTTCACAATATGCCTTTCTCGATGTCGATCGCCGGATCGACCTGTCCGACGTGTCGATCGCCGACCCCGCGCCGGCAAAAGAGGGTTTCTGGTCCCGGTTGCGCCTCGGGCTTTTCAGCAAGGGCATGCAGAAAAGCCTCTCGGCGTCGGACAAGTTACTGAGACGCGGCGGCATCGCGGCCGCCTGCCTCCTCGTCATCGGGGTCGGCTCGCCCGTGCTCGCCAATGCCGGGCTTGTCCCTACGCTCGGTTCGATCAACGACATTCAAGTCTATCGATCGCAGCAAGCGGCTCAGGATAGCCTCAAAAAGATCGCCAGGGCCGCGGTGCAGGAGCCGGCCGATGCCTTGCCGGCCGCCAGTTCACCGGTACCGAATTATCGTCTGGCGGCCGAGCAGTTCGCCCGCGCCCTTATCGCCTCGTCCGACTGGCGTTCGTCGGTGGCGCGGGCTCAGCCGGACCTTGCGGCGACCACGGCGCGACGGGTGGACCTGCTGGTCGAAGAAGTCGCGATCCGCGACAATATCTTGCGCCAATTCTCGTCCAATGCGGCCGAGCGCGCGATCCCGATCCGGGGGGTCGGCTTTGCCGAAGCCGACGCCATGCCCGAAAGCGCGCGCCGACAATATGGCGAGTTTCGCGATTTTGTCGCTCGCAACGCGGTCGCGCCGCAGGGCAGCCCGCTCGTCGACCGTATCGGGCAGTGGATGCGGGCGAAGGCGGGGGCGTCGCCCGCCTTTCGCGAGCGGCTTGCGGCCGGAATGGCGTCTTTTCGACAGCCCGCGACGCTCGGCGACATGTTCGGGACCGTACTGGAGGAAACGCTGTCATCCTCGCTCGACGCAGCGCTGCCCGATCCCGCCGACCGTGCGCTCTTCGCGGGTCAAGCGGACGACGCGGCGCGCAAGGGCTTGCAGGACCCCGCATCGCGCATGGTGCAGGTCAAATTGACCGAGTTTCTGGCCGATATCGAATCGGGCCGTGGCTACGCCGATGCGATGGCGCGCGTTCAGGCCCGTGGAAACGTCCCCGCTCTGTTCACGCAGGCCGACGCCGTGCGCGCGCGCGCCGCGGTGGTCGATGGTGATCTCAACATGGCACGCGTGGCCGCCACCGCAGATGATCTTCACCCCAGTCTGGAGAAGAGGAATTCACCGAAAGCCACGACGCGTGTCGAACGTGCCGTGTCGCAACTGCGTCCGGTCGTCAGCGGCGGCGACGACCTGCGGCGGGCGATTGAAGGCTCGGCCGGTTCCTATGAGGATCTCTTTCCCGGACGCGCACAGGCACATGCCGAATCACCGCTTGGGCGCGCGCTTGCGCGAATTTACGGCTCGACGACCGAACTTCCTGCCGCGGTCGCCGAGGCTGCCAGTGGCGGTTTTGGCGGCGGTGGCGGTGGCGGTGGCGGCGGAAGCGCGGCGTCAGGCGACCGCCCCGGCAACACGCGCATGGCATCGCGCAGCTTCACCAGGCTGCGCGGTTCAGTCCGCGTTGGCGGGGTCCTGATCGGTGCCGATCCGACCGCCGGCGCGCCCCTCGACGTTCGTGACATCGGCTGGCGTGTCGACGGCGCCACGCTCGCCCTGACGCTCAAACTCGCGGACCGGACAATCGATGTCGGGCGCTTCGACGGCGAGACGGTCCAGCAGGCGCTCGCCTATGCCGCCGACGAACGCCCGACGACGGTGACCATGACCTCGGGGCCGCTGATGCCAAAAATCCTCCGCGTTCACCTGCATCCAAGCCTCGTCGATACCGAACTCGGTTGCCACATGATCGAACTCGATCGCTTCGTCGACACCGCCACCGGCGACTGGTCCGAACGGTCGCTCTGGTCGAATATGGTGAACACCCAGTTGGCCGTCTACAACGCCGCCGCCGGCGACCGCGGCGCACTCGGCATGTTCGAGGGGGCCGAAACGCAGTTGTTCGCGGCGGCGATAAACGATGCTTTTCCTGATAGTTGGCGGCAATCCGACGCCGCCCAATCGGTGTTCGCACACGCCCCCCAGCGCTTCGACATGGACCTCGTGGGCCAGATGAAACAATGTCGACCGAAGGCCGCCGACGGACGCGATGCGTATATGGGCTCCGTCGCTGAAAGCTTCACGACGAAGCCGCCGCAGCCTTTTGCGATTTGGAGCGGCGTCCGCGAAGCCACCTATCCGTTGACCGTCGCCGGTCTGACGCCGACCCAGGCGTCAGCCGACGGCGATCCCGTGCTGCGTTTCATGCTCCAGGTCGCCTTCGAGAACGAGGTCGAGTGCGAAGACGGCGACTGCCCGGAAGCTGGCGGAGTGCCTTGGGAGTTTCCCGTCATTGCCAAGGGGGTCGGCGACCGCACCATGGCCTTCGCCCAAGGCAACCCCGTGGCGGCGCGGATTCTCGGCAAGGCCGAACAATTCACCGCCTTGCAGCGACTGTTTCGCGCCGCGCTCTCCGGAGCGCTCGGCCCGAATTTCCCCCGTCACAAATTGATCGCACTGATGCGCGACGCCGCAAAGGCCGACCCGATCGATCGCGTGCCGACGCCAGACTGGAATCAGTCACGCGAAAGCGCGACGATGCTGCTGGCGTTGCTCAAAGCGGAACCCCGCCGGCCCCCCGATGAAAGCGCCCTTGCCGATACGCAGATCGATTTCGTCGGCAGCGTCCTCGAACCCGCCAGCGGCGAACGCTTTTCGGGGACCGAAACGTGCCGCGGCGGCGCCCTCGCCTTGCGTTAGCCGAGCACCCGTTCGCGGTCGGCACCCCGGCTGGTCAGCGCGTCGCCGGGCCCGCGTTGAGCGCTGCCGCCGCCGCGAACAGCGCCTTCAGCCCCGCCTCGTCGATCGGATCGCCCGCGCCGAAATCGATCGCGCGGCGAGCGTTGCCATCCAGGCTCGCGTTGAACAGTCCCTTCGGATCACTCAGCGCCGCGCCTTTGGCAAAGGTCAGCTTGACCTTGTCCTTATATGTCTCGCCGGTGCACACGATCTTGCCGCCCGCATACCAGGTCGGCACCCCGCGCCATTTCCATTCCTCGACCAGGTCGGGGATTGCCGCCTTGATCAGCGCCCTAACCTTCGCCAGCACCTCGCCGCGCCAGTCGCCGAGTTCGGCGATGCGCGCGTCGATCAACTCCGCCGGGGTTTTATCTGGGGTCATCCTGCCTTGTCCTTCGCATGCGAAATCCAGCCGGGTAGCGCCGCCGCCTGGCGGATCCAGCTCACCAACAACGCCTCGTCGATCGCCTCATCCTCATGGATATGGAAATAGCGCGCATCGGGGTCCTTCGAGCCGACTGGCGGCACCGGGTCGAGTTTCTGGCCGCGAAACCAGGTCAGCTTGATGTAGCGGTTGAAGCAATGAAAGCACAGGAACCACCCCTGCCCCGGCACCCCGTAAAAGGGCGAGTTCCAGCGCACCGCTTTCTCGACCCCCGGCACCGTCCGTTCGATCAGCGCGTCGAGATTCTTCCCCGCCACGCTTTTCCACCCCGGCATCGCGGCGATATAGGCCTGCACCGGCGCATCGCCGTCGCCCTTAGCGATCTGCGGATTGCCGCCCGACAGCAGCACGACCTCCTTCTTGCCCGCCATGGCTCAGCCTTTCACCCGCCCCCGTGCGGCATATGGCAAGGCAAAAAGATACAGCCCGCTTGCCAGCATCAGGAACAAGGGCGGCAGCGGCAAATAGACGAGCCACATCGGCGGCGCTCCCATCGCCATCACGGCGAAATTGGCTATCACGGTCAGCGTGAACAGGATCGACAGCCAGCGATGGCCCTGCCGCATAAATTGGCTGAAATTCATGAGCCGCTCCTTCAATCGAGGCGTTCGAGCAATTGCTCGAGCTTGCCGAAAAATTGCTGCCACCCCATGCGTGCGCCGCCGAACGCCTGCTTCTGCTCGGGTCGGAAACCGGTCTGCTCCATACGCAGCAAGGTGCCCTTGCCGACCGGGGTCAGCGTGAAGGTCACCACGCTTTCGAGGTTGAACGCTGCATCGGCACTGGCGTGATTCCAAGTGTAGGAGAGCGTCTCGCCCGGCTCGACCTCGAGCACCTCGCAATCGAGCACCCCGCCCCACTCGCCGCGCAACTGAAAGCGGTGGCCGACGTCGGGTAGGAAATCATTGGCCATCAGCCATTCGGCGATCAAATGCGGCCGGGTCAGCGCGCGCCACAATTTTTCAGGCGGATGCGCGATCTCGCGCTCGACCAGGACGGTGCGAATGTCGCTTGTGCTCATTGATCCATCCTCGCCAGCAAATCTTCCAGCTTGTCGAACCGGCTCTCCCAGAAACCCGCCATCCGGCTCGTCCAGTCGACCAGCGGGGCCAGCGCGCTGCGCCGCGCGCTATAATGGGTCAGCCGCCCCTCGGGCCGATCAACGACCAGCCCCGCGGCTTTCAGCACTGCCAGATGCTTCGACACTGCGGGCTGCGACACCCCGGCCAGCGCGGTCAGCGCCATCACGGTCTGCTCGCCGTCGCGGCACAACCGCTCGAACAGCGCGCGCCGGGTCGGATCGGCGAGGGTCTTGAACAGAATATTCTGGCGATCGGGCATGAAACGGATAACTCACTGGCTATGGGCCTATTCCATAACCAATGAGTTATGAATAAGTCAAGCGCCGCGTGACGCGCCATCGACCAGCAAGCCGCGCACGATCAGCTCGGCGGCCTCCATCGCATGGTCGAAAGGCGGCGGCGTCCCTTCCCCGCCCGTCGCCTCGACCAGCGGGCGCAAGGCAATCAGCGCCCCCGCGCCATGCGCCAGCAGGGTGAAGGGCACCGCGACCGCGACCGGCCGGAACAGGCCCTGCGCCTGGCCCGCCTCAAGCAGGCTCTGGATCGGCCAGGTCCTGCTGCGGAAGAAACGGTCGGCAATGAAGGCCAGCCGGTCGCCGGGCGTTGCCCCCTCGATGTTCATCAGCTGGATGATCGCGGGCACCTCGGCCAGCCCGACGACGAAGTTGCGGCACGCGAGCCGCATCCGCCCGACGATGTCGTCGTCGCCCGCGCGGTCGTCGGCGAGCGTCGACATATGCGTGTGGAGCCGATCCATGCCATAACCCACCGCCGCCTCCCATAGCGCCCGTTTCGATCCGAATTTGGCGTTGAGCAGCCCGTGGCTGACCCCCAGCGTCCGCGCGACCTCGCGCACCGAGGTGCCGTCATAGCCTCTGTCGGCAAAGGCGGTCAGCGCGGCGTTCAGGCACGCCGCGTCATCGACCGTCATCTCGCCGATCGCCGGTCGCCCGCGCTTGCGCACCCCCTGCTGTCCCGTCCCGTTCATCGCCGCTTCCTAGCATCGAAACGCCGGACTTCAAATTTAATTAGACAGATGGCCATTTAATGCTTAGCCTTCTAATTAATAGAGGGAGAGATTCGATGCCGACCACCAGCGACCAGCTCCGCGAACGCGCCCGCGCGCTCGCACCCGCCATTGCCGCCCGCGCGCCGGACGCCGAGCGGCAACGCAAGCCGCACAACGAAACCATCGCCGCGCTGGTCGAGGCGGAAATCCTCCAGATGCTCGTCCCCGCACGCTGGGGCGCCCCCGAATCCGACCTGCCAACGATGTTCGGGGTGGTCGAGGAGATCAGCGCCGCCTGCGTTTCGACCGGCTGGATCGCCTCCTTCTACATCAACCACAATGTCTATGCCGCGAAGTTCAGCGAGGCCTTGCAACAGGAGATTTTCGGCACGCGCGGCTTCACGCTGATGCCCGGCGCCAATTCGCCGACGATGAACGCGGTGCGCGTCGAGGGCGGCTGGCGCGTCAGCGGTCGCGCCTCATGGGGTTCGGGCGTCATGCACGCCGACTGGGTCTATGTCAGCGGGCTGACCACCGAAGGGCCGCGCGCCTTCGCTCTGCCCGTCGCCGACGTCCGGGTCGACGATGTGTGGCACATGACCGGCATGGCGGGCACGGGCAGCAACGACATCGTGATCGACGATGCCTTCGTCCCCGACCACCGCGTCACCAATGGCGTCGAGTTCCGCGCCGGCCCCACCGCGGGCTCGGCGCTCTACGCCAATCCGCTCTATTCGATGCCGCAACTCCCGCTCGCCTATTGCACCGTCGTCGGCGTCCTCTCGGGTGGCCTGGCCGGCATGATGCGCGCCTACCGCGACATCGTGACCAAGCGCGTGCGCAATTTCAGCGGCTCCGTCGTCAAGGACCAGCAGCACGCGCATGTCGCGCTCGGCGATCTCGAACTGCGCACCATGATCGCACATGATCTCGCGCGCGGCCTGATCGAAAAGGTCGAGTCGATCCTCCACAGCCGCCCCTTCACCCTAGACGACCGCGTCGCGCTCAAGGGCCATCTCGCCTTCGTCTCGCAGCATGTGCGCGACAGCGCCAATGCGATCATGGCCGCCGCCGGGGCGTCGAGCTTCCATGTCGACCAGCCGCTCCAGCGTTTCTGGCGCGACCTCAACACCGTCTGCTCGCACGCCTTCTGGGACTGGGACACCACCCGCGAACTGGTCGGCCGCCAGCAGCTGGGACTGGAGCCGAATCACCCGCTGGTCTGAGCCTATCTCTCAATAGCGCGCGCGCACGCCGAGGAAGAAGCTGCGTCCGGGTTCGGGAAAGCCGTCGGTCAGCGCATAGTTGCGGTCGAACAGGTTGCGCCCGCCGACACCGAGCGTGATCCGGTCGGTGACGTCGAAATCGACGCGCAGCGACGCCGTGACATAGCCTTCGGTCTTGTAATAGACCGGCGCCAGCCCGTTCGCCGACGCCGGGGTCACCGTCGTCCGCCCCGACGCATATTCCAGGCTCGGCACCACCTCCAGCGCCGCGACCGGCTTCCACGCCACATAGGCAAAGCCCTTGTGCGCGGGCACGTCGGTCAATTCGAACGGGCGGATCAGCCCGCCCGGCGGCGGCGTCCCGATGTCGAAGCTGCGGTGAATATAGCTGTAATTGACCCCGGCGCTCAGCGTGCCGCCGAGCCGCAGGTCGACCGCGATCTCGGCGCCATAATAATCCGCCGACCCGATATTCTCGCGCCGGTTGAGGTTCTGCGGCGTCCGCACCGACACCAGGGCATCGTCGATCCAGCTATAGAAGATCGCGCCCGACACGGTCACCGCGCCCATCGCGCTGCTGGCGCCGATCTCGGCATTGGTGGCGCGCTCGGGTTTCAGGTCGGGATTGGCGACGGCGGTCCCGAACTGGCTCGAAAAGCGCTCGAACAAAGTCGGGAAGCGCGCCCGCGACGACAGGCTGGCATGGACCTCGGTGCCATTCTCGCCGCGCCAGTCGATTCGCCCCTGCGCATTCCAAGCGCTGGCGTTGCGCAGCGGGTAGCCGAACAGCCGGTTCGCCCCGGTCGCGCCCGGCGGCAGGCCGAATTCGTCGGCGCGTGCCAGTTCGCGCCAGTCGAAACTGCCGCCGGCGGCAAAGGTCAGCCGCGGCGCCAGCGCCAGCCTGTTCTCGGCGGCGATGCTCCACGTCCGCTCGATGCTGCGCTGGTTGGGCTCGGGGGTGCTCGTCGGCAATCCCGGCCGGCTCGTCTGCGCCTCATTATGTTCGTCGCGGCGATAGTGGAGCGCGAGCGCCAGCCGATCGTCCTCGCCAAAGGTGCGCAGCGACAGTTCGGCCGACCCGCCATAGGCGTTATCGTCATAGGGGCTGTCGAACGCGCGGTTCAGTATCTGCGTCGTCTGCGTGCGATCGTCGAACGACTGCAACAGGTTCGCCAGCCGGTTGTAATAGGCGCGCGTCTTCAACGTCGCCCGGTCGCCGAGCGCGGTGGTCGACAGGAAATAGACGCTTTCGACATTCCATTCGGGCCATTTCCAGTTGCGCAGCGACACATTGCTGGTGTCGGTGATGTGCAGCGGCGCATTCTTTCGCCCCTCCTGCCGCGTGTAACTCAACACATATTCGTCGCTGTCATTGGGCGCAAAGCCGATTTTGGCATTGACGCGCCAGTCGCGCGCCTTCGAAAAATCGCGCGCGCCGCCATCCTCATTGACTGTCGGCGCGAAACCGCCCGGCAGATCCCAATGGTCGGTGATGTTGATCGCGTAGCTTGCCTGCGCATAAAATTTGTCCTGCCGCGTGCCGACAAGCCCGAATCCGGTAAAGCCGCCATAATCGAGGTCGGAATCGAGATTGAGCTGCGCCCGCCCCTCGATCTCCAGCGCCTTGGTCGGCGAGCGCGTCACCAGATTAACCGCGCCGCCCATCGCGCCCGGTCCGTCGAGCACCGAGGCATAGCCTTTCGCGACCTGGATCTCGGCCACGTCAGGAGTCAGGAAGCGCCCATAATCGAGCCGGTTGTCGGCGGGCAGGTAGACGCGGATGCCGTCGATCGACAGCGGCACCTGGAACCGGTCGAACCCGCGCACGAACAACAGCCGCTCGTTGCGCGACCCGCCCGAATTGCTCGCCACCACGCCCGGGATCAGGCTCGCGGCATCGTCGAGCGTGCGGCGGTCGAAGCGATAGATCGCCTCCTGCCCGACGCGGTCGCTCTCGATCGCCGCATCGACGCTGCGATAGCCGGTGACGACGATTTTCCCCAGCTCGAAGGCGCTGTCGTCAGCGCCGCTTTTGGATGGAGCCGGCGCGACGTCCTGCGCCCAGGCGGGCACAGCGATCAGGCAGGCGGCACTGAGAAGAATCCGGCGCATCATATCCCCTTTATGCGGTCGCAGGCGGTTGTTGGCGCCGCGAATCTATATATCGCGGTATATAGGTCGTCGGACGGGAGCAAGCCGGAAACGCGGCGATCGCCATCGCCTGCGCGCAGACGCTGCACGTACCGCACCCCTCTTAACCACCGCCCGCCAACCGCCACCTTGCGACCTGACAAAGGATCGCTGGCAGCGAACGCGGTCCAAAACCTTGACTTTTTGCAGCACGCCTGCCATATCGGCTCCGCTAACGTCGCCTGCGACGGAAAATAGATGCCCCCTCGGGGTGGATACTTCCCTTCACTCGCTACCAGCCCTGCCGGTGCATTTGCCGGTGGGTTATTTATGTTTTCGTGAAAGGAAACTCCCATGCCGACCGGCACCGTCAAATTCTTCAACACCGACAAGGGCTATGGCTTCATCTCGAATGAAGATGGTTCGGGCGACGCGTTCGTCCACATCACCGCCGTCGAGCGTTCGGGTCTCGCGACCCTGAACAAGGACCAGCGCATCACCTATGAGCTGGAAACCGACAACCGCGGCAAGACCTCGGCCGTGAATCTTCAGTCGGCCTGATTTTGGCCAAAGAAGAAATCATCACCTTCGATGGTGTGATCGACGAAATCCTGCCCGACGCCCGTTTCGGCGTCATGCTTGAAAATGGTCATCGCATCATCGCCTATACCGCCGGCCGGATGCGACGCTTTCGCATCCGGTCGGTCGTCGGCGATGCCGTGAAGATCGAAATGACTCCCTATGACCTCAGCAAGGGGCGCCTCGTCTATCGCGAGCGCGGACCCGGAGGTCCCGGCGGCGGCGCACAACGACGCCGCTGATTTCCCCAAAAAATGACCTGAATATCACGTCAACGACAACAGAAACTACGAGAGACTATGTTTAATCATTCCAATGCCTTTCCGCATGTCGCGGTTCTTTCTTCGCCCAAGGCCCCGCAGCGGGCCCAGGCATCGCGTCGCTCGCCGACGCTCTCGCGCAGCGAGTTGCGACGGCTGATCGCCGACATGATCGACTGATCGACATACACCCCGGCGGCGGCCCTCCCGGCCGTCGCACAAGGAGAAAACGGCCGTGTCCACCACCAGCGACTTCTATCTGGCCCAGGCCGACAAATGCGCCAGCGACGCGGCCGCCACCTCGCTCACCCAGGTCCGCGACCGCAATCTGCGCGCCGAGGCCGCGTGGCGCTCGATGGCCGAAAAAATCCTCCTGACCGAACAGACCCGCGCCCGCCGTGACGCGGCGAAGGACGAAGCGGCCGCCTAATCGGCGCACGCCGCGGCGCGTGCCTGCAGCCATTCGCGCTCGCGCGCATTGCCCGACAGGGCCGCGGCATCTTCGAACGCCGCCCTCGCCTCGCTCCACCGCCCCGCGCGAAACAGGAAATCGCCGCGCGCCGCCGGCAAGGGCGCGTAATTGCGCAGTGCCGCCGTGCCGGCGATCGCGTCGACCAGCCGCAACCCCGCCTCGGGCCCGAACGCCATGCTGTGTGCCACCGCGCGGTTGAGCTCGACGACGGGCGACGGCATCACCGTGCCCAGCCGGTCATAGAGCAACGCGATCCGTGCCCAATCGGTATCCTCGGCCCGCCGCGCCCGCGCATGACAGGCCGCCAGCGCCGCCTGCAGCGCATAGGGTCCATCGGCGCCGCCGAGCGCCTCGACCTTCGCCAGCGCCGTAAGTCCGCGGTGGATCAGCAACTGGTCCCAGCGCGCGCGATTCTGCTCGTTCAACGGGACGAAAAGCCCGTCGGGCCCTGAGCGCGCCGCCAACCGCGACGCCTGGATTTCCATCAGCGCGAGCAGGGCCAGCACCTCGGGTTCCGTCGGCATCAGCCCGGCCAATATCCGTCCAAGCCGCTGCGCCTCGGCGCACAGCGGTGGGCGCACCAGCGCCTCCCCCACGGTCGCGGCATACCCTTCGTTGAAGATCAGATAGATCACCTCGAGCACCGAGCCGAGCCGGACTTCCAGTTCGGCACCGCGCGGCACTTCGAACGCCACCCCGGCCCTGGCGATCGCCTTTTTCGCCCGCGTGATCCGCGCCGCGATCGTGGCCTCGTTCGACAGGAAGGCGCGCGCGATCTCCCCGACCGTCAGCCCGCCGACCAACCGCAAGGTCAGCGCCGCCCGCGCTTCGGGCGCGATCACCGGATGGCACGCCGCAAAGATCAGCCCGAGCAGTTCGTCGCCGAGCGGATCGTCGATCGCCGCTTCGACCGCGTCGATGCTCATGTCGCCTTCCCTGTCCAGGTCGCGGGCGATTTCGGCATGTTTGCGCTCCCGCATCGCAGCGCGGCGCATCGCGTCGATCGCGCGCCGCTTCGCCGCCGCCATCAGCCAGGCGCCCGGCCGATCGGGCACGCCCGATTTCGGCCATTCGGTCAGCGCGATCAGCAGCGCGTCCTGCGCCAGTTCCTCGGCGCGGTCGACGTCGCGCGTCATCCGCGCCAGCCCCGCGATCAGACGTGCCCGCTCGATACGGAACACCGCCGCGATCGCCCGATGGGTTTCGTCCTGCGCCATGCCCGCCTTCTCGGCCAGACGTTCCGGGGAGGCAAGCATGGCGGCAGGGCGCGTTATTCGCCCGCCATCCGGTCGCGCAATTTCTGTTCCTGTTCGATGATCTCGGGGGTCAGCACCTCGCCGAAATCCTCCATTTCATAGAAGGGCCGGATTTCGAGCTCGCTGGGCCCCGGCATCGGGTTCGGACAGCGCTTGGCCCAGGCGATCGCCTCGTCCATGTCCTTGACCTCCCAGACCCAGTAACCCGCGACCAGTTCGCGCGTCTCGGCGAACGGCCCATCGATCACGCTGCGGTTCGGCCCGTCAAAGGCGATCCGCTTGCCCGCCGACGAAGGCTTCAGCCCGTCGCCGTCGACCATTACGCCGGCGTTGACCAGTTCCTCGTTGAACTTGCCCATCGCCTCGAACATCGCGGTCATCTCGGGCGTCGGGTCGATACCCCGCTCGCTATCCTCGGTCGCTTTCACGAACACCATCACACGCATTTTCCGTCTCCTTTTCGCCGGGGCCGGCATGGCCTCCTGCCTAGACGACGAACGGGCGGTTGCGGAATCGACAGGTCACGAATTTTTTTCGTCATGCCGCTATACCAAAGAGCGTTATATGGTGAACCGCGCTTAATCATCTTCACGCGCCGCCGTTAATCGTCGCATGACCACAATTGCACCTTCTTCAGGCGAGCCGGTAGGGCGGCTCCTCGGATGGCTCGGGCTTCGCTCCCCCCGGAACGGCGAATCCCAACCGGCGGCCGAGCCGGGGGGTGTACGCGACCTTGCCCGCCTCACGCGGCGCGACCTTGTCGAGGCGATCGGCACTTTCCTGATCGACAATGATCTCGACGTCACCCCGGCAAACCTGATCCTCGCGCATAGTGCCTTTTCGGGCAAGAACCCGCGCCTCGCCCGCCAGATCACCGCACGTACCGGCAACGGCGGGCTCACGCAGATATGGCTCGACGAACTGACCGACGAAGTCGCCGACACTTCGGCGCAAGCCGAACTCGAACGGCTGATGGCGCGGCTGGAAACCAATCTCGACGCCTTCCAGGCGCAGAGCAAGACGGCACACAAGCAAGCCGTGGATTATGGCAGTGAACTCGAACAGCATGTGAGCGATCTCGAACAGCTGCAGAAGACAGGCCAGATCGTATCGAACCTCGCCGACCTCGCCAAGACGATGCTCGAACGCACCCGCAAGGCCGAGGACGATATGCGCAAGAGCGAAGAGGAAGCCAAATTGCTCCGCCGCAGCCTCGAACGCGCCAAGCGCGATGCCGAGATCGACTATCTCACCGGCCTGCCCAACCGCCGCGCCTTCGAGGAACTGCTCGAAGTCCAGTATCGCGAAGCGCAGATGGCGATGGAGCCGCTCAGCGTCGCCTTTTGCGACATCGACAATTTCAAGGCGATCAACGACGCCCACGGCCATGAGGCCGGCGACCGGGTGCTCAAGACGATTGCCGACACGCTGTCGCAAATCAGCGACGACCAGTGCCATGTCGCGCGCCACGGCGGCGAGGAATTCGTCATGCTGTTCCGTGGCAAGAATCCGGCCGCGGCCGCCGAACGGCTCGACCAGGCCCGCGAGCATCTCGCGGCGCGGCGCCTGATCAATCGCAAGACCGACGAACCCTTCGGTCAGATCACCTTCTCGGGTGGAGTCGCCGACATCTTCGGCTTCGGCGACGCGCGCGCGGCGCTCAAGGCGGCCGACGACGCGCTCTACCTCGCCAAGCAGAACGGGCGGAACCGCATCGAGATTGCCGCATCGGGCTAAGGCGTAGTGAACCAATCCCCGCGCCGCCCGTTGGACAGCCTGCCCTCCCCTTCTATATGCAGGCTCCATGGACTCCACCAAAGCCAAGCTCGTCATTCGCAACAGTGCTCCCCGTGACGCCGCCGCGATCGCACGCCTGACCGCCAAGGTCTATGGCCGCGGCGAAGGCTATTCGGCGGCGCAGATCCGCGGCCAGATCAACAATTTCCCCGAAGGTCAGTTCGTCGCCGAATATGAAGGCGCGATCGTCGGCCTCTGCGCGACGCTCATCGTGCCGCAGGCGGCGGTGTTCACCGATCATCGCTGGGGCGCGATCAGCGGCGGCGGTTTCGGCACCAGCCACGATCCCGACGGCGACGTGCTTTATGGCATGGAGGTGTGCGTCGACCCCGATTACCGCCGCCTGCGCATCGGCCAGCGCTTCTATCGCAAGCGCCAGGAACTGTGCCAATCCTACGAGCTGAAGGGCATCGCCTTTGGCGGCCGTATGCCGGGTTACGCCCGCCGCCGCCGCAAATATCCCGACCCGCAGGATTATCTCGATGCCGTCATCGAGAAGCAACTGCGCGACCCGGTGATCAATTTCCAGATCGCGCAAGGGTTCGAGCCGCGCTCGGTGCTCCATCATTACGACCGCCGCGACCTCGACAGCGGCGGCCATGCCGTGCTGATGTATTGGGAAAACCCGCTCGAGCCACAGGACGCCGCGAATCCCAAAGCACGTGGCGCGGTCCCCGATCGCCTGCCCGCCTCGGTCCGCGTCGCGACCGTCCAATTCCAGATGCGCGGTATCTCGAAGATCGAGGAGTTCGAGGAACAGGTCGAATATTTCGTCGACGTCGCCGCCGACTACAAGGCCGATTTTGTCGTCTTTCCCGAACTTTACACGCTGGAATTGCTGTCGATCGAAAAGAAGAAGCTCGAACCGCAAGCGGCGATCGAAAAGATCGCTGACTATACCGAACGCTATGTCGCCTTCATGGAAAAGCTCGCGGTCAGCTATAATATCAACATCATCGGCGGATCGCACCCGACCCGCGCCGCCAATGGCGACATCCTCAACATCGCCTATGTCTTCCTGCGCGACGGGTCGGTGCACACCCAGCAGAAACTCCACCCGACCCCGTCCGAGCGCCGGTGGTGGAACATCAAAGGCGGCCACGGTGCCGACGCGATCAACACCGATTGCGGGCCGATCGGGGTGATGATCTGTTACGACAGCGAATTCCCCGAACTCGCGCGCCATCTCGTCAACCAGGGCGCGATGATGCTGTTCGTCCCCTTCTGCACCGACGAGCGCCGCGGCTATCTGCGCGTCCGCTATTGCTGCCACGCGCGGGCGGTCGAAAATCAATGCTATGTCATCACCTCGGGGGTCGTCGGCAATCTGCCGAACGTCGAGAATATGGACATCCATTATGCCGAAAGCGCGATCCTGACCCCGTCGGACTTCGCCTTCGCGCGCGACGGCGTCGCCGCCGACACCGCGCCGAACACCGAGACCATCGCGATCGCCGACCTCAGCCTCGCCGACCTGCTTACCAGCCGCCAGAGCGGCGCGGTGCAGAACCTGCGCGACCGCCGCTTCGACCTCTACCGCGTCGACTGGAAGGACGCCCCGACCCCGGGGATAGGGTCGCGCTGAAGCGATGAACGAGAATATCCACACCGACCGCCCGACATTCGTCACCCATCTCGAATGTTCGCTGACCGGCGAGATTTACCCGGCGGACCAGCTTCACGGCCTGTCCGCCGCGGGCCGGCCGCTGCTCGTCCGCTACGATCTCGACGCCGTCGGCGCCGCGCTGACCCGCGACACGCTGACGGCACGCCCGACCGATATGTGGCGCTGGCGCGAAATGCTCCCGGTTCGTCACACCGAAAATATCGTTTCGCTCGGCGAAATCGAAACCCCGCTCATCCCGATCCCGCGCTCGGGCGGGACCAATGTGCTGGTCAAGGACGAGGGCCGCCTGCCGACCGGATCGTTCAAGGCGCGCGGCCTTGTGATGGCGGTCGCGATGGCGCGCGAACTCGGTGTCACCAAAATCGCGATGCCGACAAACGGTAACGCCGGCGCCGCGCTCGCCGCCTATGCGACGCGCTGCGGGATCGAAACCATCGTCCTCTGTCCCGAGGAGACCCCCGAAATCAACGTCCGCGAGATCGCCGCCCAAGGCGCACGCGTCTGGCG
This sequence comes from Sphingopyxis sp. Root1497, assembly GCF_001427085.1. NCBI lineage: Bacteria > Pseudomonadati > Pseudomonadota > Alphaproteobacteria > Sphingomonadales > Sphingopyxidaceae > Sphingopyxis > Sphingopyxis sp. Root1497. Next base: position 452,454 of record NZ_LMGF01000005.1, on the reverse strand, counting down.
CGTCAACGGTCAGATCGACGATTGCGGCGCGATCGTCGCGCGCGGTGCTGCCGAGGGGCGCTGGTTCGACTTTTCGACGCTGAAAGAACCCTATCGGATCGAGGGCAAAAAGACGATGGGGCTCGAACTCGCCGCGCAGTTCGGCTGGGAATTGCCCGACGCGATCTTCTACCCCACCGGCGGCGGCACCGGCCTCATCGGTATGTGGAAAGCCTTTGACGAACTCGAAGCGCTCGGCTGGATCGGCCCGAAGCGTCCGCGCATGTACGCGGTGCAGGCCTCGGGCTGCGCCCCGATCGTCCGCGCCTATGAGGCGGGCGAGGAGCATGCCGAACGCTGGGAGGATGCCGCGACCGTCGCCGCGGGCATCCGCGTGCCGCGCGCGGTCGGCGATTTCCTGATCCTCCGCGCCGTCCGCGCGTCAGGCGGCGCCGCGCTCGCGGTCGGCGACCCCGCGATCCTAGCCGCCGTCGATGCCGCCGCGCGTCAGGACGGGCTTCTGCTTTGCCCCGAAGGCGGCGCGACGCTCACCGCTTACCATCAGGCGGTCAAGGCCGGCCTCGTCGATCCTGACGAGCGCGTTGTGCTGTTCAACTGCGCCACCGGCCTCAAATATCCGATGCCCGAGGCCCCGCAATGGCTCGACCGGCATGGGGATATCGATCTGTCGGCGCTCTGATTCCAGCACAGACGGTTCCTTTGATCACATCGTCATTGCGAGCGCAGCGAAGCAATCCAGAGTAGCGTATACCACTCTGGATTGCTTCGCTGCGCTCGCAATGACGAGCTCCCTTTTTTGACAATGGCCGGCTCATCGTTCCCCCTTGCCTCGCTTTCCGTTTACGTTAAGGTCAGTTGCAAAGAGCAACCAACCGGAGTGCGTGATTCATGGCCCTTCCCCCGATCTTCGACCGCCTGCGCCTGCCCGTTATCGGTTCGCCCCTGTTCATCGTCTCGGGGCCCGAACTCGTCATCGCGCAGTGCAAGGCGGGGGTCGTCGGCAGTTTCCCGGCGCTCAACGCCCGGCCGCAGGCGCTGCTCGACGAATGGCTGCACCAAATCACCGAGGAACTGGCGGCGTGGGACCGCGACAATCCCGATCGCCTGTCGGCGCCCTATGCGGTCAACCAGATCGTCCATAAATCGAACGACCGGCTCGAAGCCGACATCGCGACCTGCGCCAAGTGGAAGGTGCCGATCACCATCACCTCACTGGGCGCGCGCGAGGAACTCAATCAGGCGGTGCATGGTTGGGGCGGCATCACCCTCCACGACGTCATCGACGACCGTTTCGCGCGCAAGGCGGTCGAAAAGGGCGCCGACGGCCTGATCCCCGTCGCCGCGGGCGCGGGCGGCCACGCCGGCGTCCAGTCGCCCTTCGCGCTGGTCCAGGAAATCCGCGAATGGTTCGACGGCCCTGTCGCGCTGTCGGGCGCGATCGGCCACGGCCGCTCGATCCTCGCCGCGCAGGCGTGCGGCGCCGACCTCGCCTATATCGGCAGCGCCTTCATCGCGACCGCCGAAGCCAATGCCGATCCGGGCTACAAGAACGGCATCGTCGAGGGCCGCGCCGCCGACATCGTCTATTCGAACCTGTTCACCGGGGTGCACGGCAATTATCTGCGCGGCTCGATCGTCGCCTCGGGTATGGACCCCGACAATTTGCCCGAAGGCGACCTCAAGACGATGAACTTCGGATCGGGCGGCAACACCAAGGTCAAGGCGTGGAAGGACATCTGGGGTTCGGGCCAGGGCATCAGCCCGGTACGCGGCGTGCTGCCCGTGGCCGACTTCGTCGCCCAGCTCGAAGACCAATATCTCAGTGCGCGCCGCGAGTTGGAGGCGAAAGTTCGGCTTTAAAGGCAGACCGGCGCCTCAATGCCTAAAAGTGATCCTGTGCCCATTTGAGGCTTTCGGGATAGAAGCGCTCGAGCACCTCCCGGCATTCGCTGACGACGTAGCGGACGGCCTCGACGGACAGTTCGGTCTTCCACGCATCGGCATCGCCCGAACGATAATGGGATTCGTCATCGATTTCGCCGGCGCTCCTGCCGATGGAGAGTTTTTCGAAGGTGAAGTTCGCCTGGTCCGGCCACTTCAGCGGCCCCGATGCTTCCCCCAGCGCCGCGCGCAAAAAGTCGGTAAATTTGTCGAAGCCATCTTCGATGCGCAGGGTTTTGATCGCGGGATCGTCGTAATTCCAGTTTCGTATCGCATATAAGGGTCCGGCCGTTTCCGGATAAAATTCCTCACTGTTACAGAAGGTCGCGGTCATCAGCATGCCGTGCGGTTTGTCGACGCTTTTCAGCATCTCCCTCTGCGCGGCCAGTTGCGGCCATCCATCCAGGCCATGTGTGTGCCTGTGTGAATAATAGGCAGACTGAACGATGTTCAGCGGGTTCCTGACGAGGTGCAGCGCAAAACCCGGAACATGGCCTTTAACCACATCATATTGGGCATTCGACAAGCAGCAGATGCCGTCACCCGTCGGCGGCCGCGTGGATCCCAGATGCGACAGGAACAATGGCTGCCCGCTACCGTCACTCAATTGCCCCAAAAAGGAAACAAGCGCGCTCGACCCACTTTTATGGTGCGTGAAAAAGCTGATCATGCTCCCTCTTTACGGATGTTTGGGAGCAGGCATAGCCCGGCCTCGGCAACCACGTCCTACCCGGCAAACAACCGGTCGATCGCATCGTCGAGATAGGGTCGGTCGGCGAACAACCGCATCGGGTCGCGACGGTTGAGCCAGAAGGTTGTGCCGTGTCGGTCGGTCAGCGACCGCCGGAGCACGTCCTGCAACAACCGCAACCGCATCGCCGCGACGCGCGCTGCCGCGACCGGATCGCGCGCCGCCTGCAACGCATGATATGCGCGCACCTGTTCTACTCGTGCCGCAACGACGTCGCTATACGCGTGGTGCGGCCCGCGGTGCAGTGCGTGTCCCGACACCAGCGCCAGCCGCTCGTTGCCCGGCAGCAACAGCCCGTTGCGATCGAAGCGCTGCAGCGCGAAGCCCGCACTGTGCAATTGCGCAAACATCGCCGCCATCTGCGGTCGCTGTAATAGTACGACGGGGATCAGGTGGTGGCGCTGATATCCCGTTTCGGCGGGCGCGGCGCAGGACCAGCGGCATCGGGGCGGATCGGGCGCAGCGCCCCCGCCCATCACCGATCGAAACTGAACTCGACCAGCACCGCCGCCGGCCCGTCGCGCGCGTCGCCCTGCGGGGTCAGCGCGACCCACTCCCCGGCCTGAAGCCCCGGCGTCTGCTGCGGCTGCACGACCGGCCCGTGGAGCATGATGTCGAGCGTCAGGCGCGCCAGCCGCTTGACCATCGCTGCCATGTCCCACCCCGGCGGAACCGCCGCGTCCAGTTCCTGCCCGGCAAAGGCCGCCAGCCCGCGCGTCGCGACATGCGGGTCCGCGGCGCCGTCGCGGCGGCGAAAGGCGATCAGGTGCAGCACCGGCGGCATGCCGCTCGTCTGCATCTCGGCGATCGCGCCGCGAAACTGCCTTGCGTCGGTCCACAACCGCGCCGGCGACCAGAAGATGTGGTCCGCGTCGAAGGCGTCGATCAGCAGCACGATCATCTGGAACAAGGTGTCGAACTGCGCCGCCGCGATCCCGTCCCGGCGCGCCGACCGCACGATCCAGCTCCCCCCGGCATCGCGCCAATCTGCGGGCAGCGGCGTCCCCAGGCTGCTCGTCGCGACGTCGACCGGATCCGCCAGCGCGAAGTCGTCCGGCGCCGCGCGGTCGATCGTCACGGTCAGCCCTCCCAGCGTCAGTTGCAAAGGCAATCCGCCCGCCCGCGCAGCGTCGGGCCGGAGCCCCATGCGCCGCATCATGCCTTCGAGCGCATCGTCCGCCACCGCTTTCCCGACGATCAACGCAAAAGGCGCGTGCACCTCCGGCCGGGTCATCGGGTCGCGGCGGGTCAATATCATCTCATCACGCTCTGGGGTCCTGACCCGCTGGCCTCGGTTCGCGGCAACATCGCAAGACTGCTCGCCTTGTTCAAACGCTTATTGCGACGATACGTCCGAAACGGAGGCGCGTCAGATCGCGACCTGGCTGCCCAGTTCGACGACGCGGTTGGTCGGCAGGCGAAAATATTCCATCGCGCTTTCCGAATTGCGCAGCATCCACGCAAACAGCCGTTCGCGCCAGATCGGCATGCCCGGCGTGCTCGCCGCGATCAGCGTCTGGCGCGACAGGAAAAAGCTCGTCTCGAGCATCTTGAAATCGCCGCCGCACCCGGTGACGCGGTGCAGCGCCGCGGGCACGTCGACCGGCTGCATGAACCCGTAATGCAGAATCAGCCGGTGGAATCCCTGCCCCAGATCGTCGAGCGTGCAGAATTTCGCCTCGGGGACGAAGGGCACGTCGGCGATCTTGATCGTCAGCAGAATGATCCGCTCGTGCAGCACCTTGTTGTGCTTGAGATTGTGGAGCAGCGCGTGCGGCACCCCGTCGGCGCTCGACGTCATGAACACCGCGGTGCCCGGCACCCGCGTCGCGCTGTTCGCCGCCGACTTGACGAACACCGGGATCGGCATCGCGCCGTCGGCCATTTCCTGCTGCATCAGCTTGCGCCCGCGCGACCAGGTGGTCAGCATCGTGAAGATGATCAGCCCGATCGCCAGCGGCACCCAACCACCGTCGGGCACCTTGATCAAATTCGCGCCGAAATAGGCGATGTCGACGATGAAGAAGACCGCCAGCACCGGCAGCGCCTTCCACGCCGGCCACTTCCACAGCGTGAACAGCACGACGCTCAGCAAACAGGTGTCGATGAACATCGCCCCCGTCACCGCGATGCCATAGGCTGCGGCGAGGTTGCTCGACGATCCGAAGAAGAGGACGAGGATGATGACCATCGTCATCAGGAACCAGTTCACGACCGGGATATAGATCTGCCCCGCCGCCGACGCACTGGTATGCTCGACGCGCAGGCGCGGGATGAAGCCGAGCTGGATCGCCTGCTGGGTCAGCGAGAAGGCGCCCGAGATCACCGCCTGGCTGGCGATGATCGTCGCGAGCAGCGCCAGGATCACCACCGGCACCTGCCACGCCTCGGGCATCATCAGGAAGAAGGGATCCTGGATCAGCCCCAGCCGCTGCCCGACGTCGGCCTCGAGCACCATCGCGCCCTGCCCCATATAGTTGAGCATCAGCGCCGGCAGCACGAAGGCGAGCCAGCTGAGTCCGATCGGCCCGCGCCCGAAATGCCCCATGTCGGCGTAGAGCGCCTCCGCCCCGGTCACCGCAAGCACCACCGCGCCGAGCGCGATGAAGGCGGTAAAGCCGTCGACATAGAAGAAATTCAGCGCATTCAGCGGGTTGAGCGTCGCGATGATGATCGACGGATGGTCGACGATGTGCATCACACCCAGCGTCGCGAGCATCAGGAAATAGCAAAGCATGATCGGCCCGAACAGCATCCCGACCTTTGCCGTCCCACGCGACTGGATCGCGAACAGCCCGATCAGGATCGCGAGCGCGATCGGCACGATATAGGGATCGAAGCCTTGGTTGATATAGCTCAGCCCCTCGGTCGCCGACAGCACCGACATGGCGGGCGTGATCATGCTGTCGCCATAGAAGAGCGCGGTCGCGAACACCCCGAGCAGGATAATCGGCCAGGTCCAGCGCTTCTCGCCCGACGACCGGCTGATCAGCGCAAGCAGCGCCAGGCTGCCCCCCTCGCCCTTGTTGTCGGCCTTCATGATCGTCAGCACATATTTGAAGGTGACGACGAGCATCATCGACCAGAAGACGAGGCTCAGCACGCCATAGATGTGCAATCGGTCGGCATCGATCGAATGATGGCCGGCAAAGGTCTCGCGGAACGCGTAGAGCGGGCTGGTGCCGATGTCGCCGAACACGACGCCGACGGCGCCGACCGCAAGCTTCAGCTTGCCGTCACCGTGATGGCCGTGACCGGGTTGGCCGGTTTCGGCGGCGTCGGGCGCGGCGCCGTCGGCGCCGCCTGCCGCCATGTGCGACTCAGCAGTCATCGGGCGCCTTTAGCCCAGCCGTGGGAAAAGGCCAGTGGTAGAAAATGGACCGTGCGCGCGTCACGGCGCCCCGGTGGTCTCGGGGGCCGCGCCGCCCGGCACCCCAGCCGGTGTTTCGGGTGGCAGCTGCGGCCCCATCGCCTGGCGAAGCTGCCCTAGCCGCATCTCGAGGTCGGGGCGCCACGGCGCATCGGCGGGGCTGCGCCGCAGCAATTCGCCCCACACCGCCTCGGCGCCTTTCAGGTCGCCGCCCTGTGCCAGCGCGAGTCCGGCGAAGAACGGCGGCGCCGGGTGCGTTGGGTCGCGCCGCGCCGCTTCGTCGAACGCCAGCGCCGACGCCGGCGACATCACCCCGCCGCCATGCGCGACGAGCGCGTTGCCAAGGCCGACCCACAGGTCGACATTGTCGGGATATTTTTCGAGTCCCTTTTCCAGCGTCTGCGCCGCAAGCTGGGTCCTGCCGGTGCGCGCAAAGCCGTCGGACATGCCCAGCCATTGGGCGGCGGGGCCGAACCGGTCGGCCATGCCTTGCCGCGGATCGGTCAGCGCCTGACCGAAACCGGAGTCGTCGGCCGCCGCCGCTACGGGCTTGCCGGGCAGTGCCGGACTGCCCTGCAGCGCATAGCCCGCAAGCCCCAGCATCACCGCCGCCCCCGCGAGCGGCCGCGCCGCCGGTGGCAGCTTGCCCAGCCACAGCATCGCACCGATCGTCAGCGCCGCGGCGAGCAATATCCACAGCCAGATCATGCCGCATCCTCCCCCTCGGCATCGCCACGCCGGAAGCGCCCGAAGGCGAGCCAGCCGCCAAGCGCAAGGAACAACAGCGGCCCAAGCCACAGGAAGGCGGTCGCCATGTCGAACGGGGGATCGTAACTCACCCAATTGCCATAGCGCGCGATCAGCCAGTCGCGGATCGCATCGGGGCTTTCGCCCGCGGCGATCTTGCCGCGCACCTCGTTGCGCATGTCGCCCGCCAGCGGCGCGTCGCTGTCGGCGATCGACTGGCCCTGGCAAACGAGGCAGCGCAGCGTGTCCATCAGCGCCTTGGCCTTCGCCTCCTGCGCCGGATCGGCGAGCTGCTGATAGGCATAGGGCGCCGGCGGCAACCGGTCCTGCGCCGCGACAGGCGCCGCGACCAGCGGCAGCAGCGCGAGCAGGACGAGGCGAGGCCTCACTTCATCGCCTCCAGCTTGGCGACGATCTCGGGCACCTGTTCGGCGAGGATCACGCCCTGAATCTGTTCGCGAATAATGCCCTTGCCATCGATCAGGAAGGTTTCGGGCACACCCGACGATCCCAGCGCGATCTGCACGCTGCTCTGCACGTCGGACCCGATGCGGTCGAACGGATTGCCCACGTCAGCCAAGAACTGCGCGACATCCTGCGGCCGGTCGCGGATCGCGATGCCGTCGATCGGGACCCCCGCGGCCTTCAATGCCTCAAGCTGCGGTGCTTCGGCGCGGCACGGGATGCACCAGCTGGCAAAGACATTGACCAGCCGCGGCCGCCCGTCGGCAAGTTGGCTGCTCTTCAATCCCTCGACCCCCGCGGTCGCGGGCGGCAGGTCGAACAGCGGCATCGGCTTGTTGATCCACTGCGACTCGATCAGCTTCTCGCCCGGCACCGTCAGCCGATAGACAAAGGCACCGAACAGCAATCCCATGATCGCCAACGGCACGAACAGGACCCAGCGCGACTTCATTTCCAACGGCCCTCATCCTTGCGCGCGCGCCGCGCCCGCCACAGCGCCAACAATTGCGCGCGGCCAAGCATCGAAAGCGCCGCGCCGAGCGCGATCAACCCGCCGCCCAGCCATATCCACCACACTAGCGGTTTCCACCATAGCCGCAGCTGGTACCGGTCGGCGGCGCCATCGGCGCCCGGCACCGGCTGGCCGAGCACGACATAAAGCTGCCCGCCCGGCCGCGTCAGCAACGCGGCTTCATTGGTCTCGGTCGGCGCGGTGCCCATCAGCCCGGGGAACATCCGCGATTCGGGTTTCAGCACATGCGACCCGCCTCCCGACGTCGCGATCAGCGTGCCTTCGATCGCGGTATAATTCGGCCCCGCGACCGGCTGCACACCCTTGAATAATACGTCGAAATCGCCGACCCGCACCGTCTCGCCCGGCGCCGCAGCGACCAGCCGTTCCTTGATGAAGGCGCTCTCGGCGCCCATCCCGGCGAGCGTCACCGCGACCCCGAAATGCGCGATCACCATACCCCAGGTCGGCAGCGGCGTGCGGCGAAGATTGCGGCCCCACAAGGGTGCGAGGCTGGCAACTGCGACGACGCCCGCAACCGACATGCCGAGCAGCGGCAAAATCCCGACCTTGCCGCCAAAAATCACCAGAAGAACCAGCACCAGCGCCCCGGCAAACGCCGCCATCGGCAGCCGCGACCGCAGTTTCCGGCCATCGTCCTTGCGCCATGCCAGCAGCGGCCCCGCGACCATGACGAGGCACAGGATCAACGCCAGCGGCCCCGCGACCTTGTTGTAATAGGGCGGCCCGACCGAAATCTTCTCGCCCATCGCCTCGGCGACGATCGGATAAAGCGTGCCGAGCAACACCAGCGCGAGGATCGTCGTCAGCAGCAGGTTGTTGATCACCAGCGATCCCTCGCGGCTCAGCAGCGCGAATTTCTTGCCCTCGGCGACCGTCCCGGCACGCAGCGCGAACAAAGTCAGCGCGCCGCCGATATAGATCGCCATCAGCGCGAGCAGGAAGGTCCCGCGCTCGGGATCGACCGCGAAACTGTGGACGCTGGTCAGCAGCCCCGACCGGACGATGAAGGTCCCCACCATCGACATCGAAAAGCCGATCACCGCGAGCATCACCGTCCATGCGCGCAACGCGTTGCGCGTTGCGGTCACCGCAACCGAATGGAGCAGCGCAGCCCCCGCGAGCCAGGGGATCAGTGAGACATTCTCGACCGGATCCCAAAACCACCAGCCGCCCCAGCCGAGTTCGTAATAGGCCCAATAGCTGCCGGCGGTGATGCCCAGCGTCAGGAAAATCCAGCTTCCAAGTACCCACGGCCGCATCGCGCGCGCGAACGCCGGGCCGATCTCGCGGGTAATCAGCGCACCGACCGCGAAGCTGAACGCCACCGACAGCCCGACATATCCGACGTAAAGCGTCGGCGGGTGAAAGGCGAGGCCGGGGTCCTGGAGCAGCGGGTTGAGCCCCTGTCCGTCGGGCGGTGCGACCGGCAAACGGTTGAACGGGTTGGACGAAAAGATCAGGAAGGCGAAGAAGCCGAGGCTCAGCGCCGCTTGCGCCGCAAGCGTCGCGATCAGCGTATCCTCGCGCAATCGCCGCTCGAAAATCGCAACCAGCGCGCCGGAAATCCCCAGGATCGTCAGCCACAGCAGCATCGACCCTTCGTGATTGCCCCACGCGCCGGCAACCTTGAACAGCATCGGTTTCAAACTGTTGCTGTTGCGCGCGACCAGCTCGACCGACATGTCCGACCGCACGAACAGCGCGATCAGCAGGCCGAAGGCCGCAGCGGTCAGCACGCCCTGCGCGACGCTCGCCGGCCGCACCAGCGCCGCCAGATCCTTCTGCCCACCACGCAGATACAGCGTCCCCGCGACGAGCGAGAGACAGGCGAGCGCCGCCGCGATCCACAACAGGGCAAGGCCAAGTTCGGCGATCATCTATCCAGCGCCCCCTCCGGCCCACCAAAAAACCTCGTCATTGCGAGCGAAGCGAAGCAATCCGGGGGCGGCCTTGCACCGCTCTGGATTGCTTCGTCGCTTCGCTCCTCGCAATGACGAGTAAAAATAATACTCATGTCTTGGGCGCCGCCTTGGCCACGGCCTTGTCCATGCCTTCCATCTGCGGCGGCATATATTTCTCGTCATGCTTGGCCAGGATCTTGTCGGCCACAAATGTGCCATCGGCACGCATCCGGCCGTCGGCGACCATGCCGCTCTCCTCGGCGAATAGGTCCGGGACGATCCCGGTGAACTGCACCGGCACCGATGCCTTGCCGTCGGTCGCGACGAAGCGGATCGTCACCCCGTCGCTCTGCCGTTCGATGCTACCCTTGGCGACCATGCCGCCAAGCCGCATCGGCTCGCCGATGATCGCCTTGCCGGCCTTGATCTCCTCCGGCGTGCGAAAATAGGCGGCCTCGTCGCGGAGCGCGCTCGCGCCGAGCACGCCCGCGCCCGTGACGCCTGCGAGCGCCACGACGGCGAGGATCAGTCTTTGATGCTTGGCTTTCATTTCGGGTCCCCGCGCGGCGTCTCGCCGCGCCGATTATTGGCGCGCAGCGCGTCGCTCCGCTTCTCGGCTTTCACCATCGCGCGCCAGCTGGACCACAGCACGATGCCGGTCAGCACGGCGGTCAGCCCATAGGCCGCCGCGACAAAGGCCCATTGGCCGCCTCCACTGATCACCCCGGTCACGCGTCAATTCCCCTCATCGTCGGCGAGCCGCCGCAATCGCGCGGCGACGCGGTTGTCGGCGATGATCCGCCGCATCCGCATCAGCACGATGGCGCCGAACAGCAGCGAGAAACCCGATACGGTCAAACCCAGCGGCCAAAGCAACGCGCCGTCGATGCTCGATCCGCGCAGCGTGATGCTCGGCCCCTGATGCAGGCTGTTCCACCACACGACGCTGCGGTTGATGATCGGGATGTTGATCGCGCCCACCAGCGCATAGATAGCGGCGCCACGCGACAGCGATCCGCCCTGCTTCTGCCCCTCGTCGCCATTGGTCAGCGCGATGAAGCCGGCATAGAGAAAGAGCAGGACGAGCATCGACGTCATCCGGCCGTCCCATTCCCACCATGTCCCCCATGTCGGCCGCCCCCAGATCGACCCGGTGGCGAGACACAGCGCCGTGAACAACATGCCCGGCACCGCGATCGCGCGCGCCGCGATTCCCGATAGAGGATGGCGCCAGACGAGCTGGATCAGCCCGGCGATCGCGAGGCTCGTCCAGCCGCCCATGCCGAGCCAGGCCGACGGGACATGGACATATAATATCCGCGCGGTTTCGCCCTGCTTGTAATCGCCCGGCACCACGGCGAGCCCCGCCCAGCTGCCCGCGAGCAGCAACAGCAGCCCGACGCCGAGCAGCCACGGCGTCAGCGGTTTGGCGATTGCCAGGAAACGGGTCGGATTCGCATAGGCGTGCATCGGTTCGCGTCGTCTTTAGGTTAGGCCGTTATATCGGTCCAGTGAATTGCCCGGCGCGACCCGGCCGCGCTTCTCTCGCCCGCCCCGCGAACAAGGTCAAGCGCCGCGCTTCGGCGCGCCGCACCGCCTATCGCATTGAGGCAGGTCAAAATTCACCCCTCGGGCCGCGTCCAGATCCAGCTCCCGGTCACCGCCGCCACGACGATCGGCACCATCATCCACGGCCAGGGCGAAAAGAGCAAAGCGAGCAGGATGCTGAAAGCGAAGGCGGCCGTCGCCGCGATCTTGCCCTTGCGGCTGATCGCTCCCTTCTCGCGCCAAGCGAGAATATGGTGCCCGAAATGCGGATGATTGACCAGCCATGCCTCGAGCCGCGGCGACGAGCGAGCGAAACAAAAGGCCGCGAGGATCACGAACGGTACCGTCGGCAACAGCGGCAGGAACGCCCCGATCGCGCCGAGCGCGAGCGACAGCCAGCCGCAGGCGAGGTAGAAATGCCGCTTCATTACGGGCCGGCTTAGCGGAAATTGATCGGTCCGCCATCCCCGACGCTCGCGCTTTGCCGCTCTGGATTGCTTCGCTTCGCTCGCAATGACGAAGCGCATCACAATCTCGTCATTGCGAGGAGCGAAGCGACGCGGCAATCCAGAGCGTCACAACGCGACGCTCCGATTTCCCGAAATCAACCCCGCCCGATCAGCTTCTGCGCCATACGGTCGGCGACGACCGACGCCGGGGTGCCGCTCGCCTTGCTCTCGGCCCAGATGTCGGCCAGCCGGCCGGGGATCTGGCGGATGCGGCTCTCGACTTCCTCGGCGTTGCCCTGCCCCAGATATTCGAGCGCGACGTTGATGATGCCGCCCGCGTTGATCACATAATCGGGGGCATAGGTGATGCCGCGGTCGTGGATGCGCTGGCCATCGGCGGCGGTCGCGAGCTGGTTGTTCGCGCCGCCCGACACGATCGGCACGCGCAGCTTGGCGATGCTCTCTTCGGTCAGGATCGCGCCGAGCGCATTGGGGCTCAGCACATCCGCCTCAATCTCCATGATCGCCGCCGAATCGGCCAGATCGGCACCCAGTTCGTCCGCCAGCGCCTTGGCGCGCGCCAGATTGACGTCGGCGAGGGTCAGGATCGCGCCATCGGCCGCCAGCCGCCGCGCGACCCCGCCGCCGACGCTGCCGACGCCCTGGATCGCGACGCGCACGCCCTTGGCGCTGTCGGTGCCGAGACCGTTCTTGATCGCGGCGAGTATCCCCAGATAGACCCCCAGCGCGGTCTGCGGACCCGGATCGCCGCCCACTTCGCCGCTCGCCACGGGCAGCCCGCTGACATGCTTGGTCTGGTGCGAAATCGCGACGATGTCGGCGACCGACATGCCGACATCCTCGGCGGTGACATAGGCACCGCCCAGCGAATCGACCGCGCGCCCGAAGGCCGCAAGCATCTCGGGCGTCTTCTCGGCGCCCTCGTCGGCCAGGATCACGCCCTTTGCGCCGCCCATCGGCAGGCCCGCCATGGCGTTCTTGTAGCTCATGCCCCGCGACAGGCGCAGCGCATCGGTGATCGCCGCCTTGCGCTGCGGATAATGCCAATAGCGCACCCCGCCCGCGCCGGGGCCGAGGTGGGTCGAATGCACCGCGATGACCGCGGTCAGCCCGCTGGCGCGATCGCGGAACATGTGGACATGCTCATGATCGTCGAAATCGGCGAAATCCCAGACAGCAGACATGCGCGGCTCCTCGCGTTAGAAAATTACGTTAAGACGTAATAATCCAATAGCGGCGATGAGTCACCCCAAATCCCGCATGTGCGCGATGATTGAGAAAATGGGGCGACCAACGGGGCTCGAACCCGCGACCTCCGGTACCACAAACCGGCGCTCTAACCAACTGAGCTATGGTCGCCACATAAGCGAAGAGGGCGCGCAAAGCGGCCTCGACAGCGCGCGGCGATAGGCGCGGGAGGCCCCGTTCGTCAAGCATTGTTCGTGAAACATATGCCCCCTAAAAGCGCGACATGACCGACAGGATCGTCGATATGGCAACATCGGGTGCCGACCGCACCGCCGATCGCCTCGCCGCCGTGCCTGGCATCCGCCGCGCGCCGACGCCCAAGCTGCAGCAATATATGCTCTCGCGCTTCCTCGACGCCGATACCTGCGCAGCGCTGATCGAGCGCATCGATCGCGACGTGCGTCCCTCGACGATCGCCGATCCCAACGGCGACGAAGCCTTCCGCACCAGCGCGACCTGCGACCTCGACCATCGTGACCCTGTCGTCCGCACCGTGAATGACAGGCTCCACGCGCTCACCGGCATTCCCCTGCCCTATGGCGAGCCGCTGCAGGGCCAGCGCTATGACGTCGGACAGGAATTCAAGGCGCACACCGATTTTTTCGATCCGCGTGGCTCCGATTGGGAAACCTATTGCGCGATCCCCGGCCAGCGCAGCTGGACGCTGATGATCTATCTCAACGAACCGCCCGCGGGCGGCGCGACGCGTTTCCTCGCGACCGGCAAGATGCACCAGCCCGAGGCCGGAAAGCTGCTCGCCTGGAACAATGTCCGCCCCGACGGCACGACGAACGACGACACGCTCCACCACGGGATGAAGGTGCGCAAGGGACGCAAATATATCATCACAAAATGGTTCCGCGAACGGCCCTGGCCGTGGGCGGAGGGGGAGCTGGACTAGCCAGCTCCCGACCCGAATTACCGCACCAACCGATACTGGAAACTCAGCGTCAGCGTGTTCGCGACCTGGCCCGGCTCGACCGGGGTCGCCTTGGCGTCCATCGCCTGCAGGCGCACCATCGGCATCGGCGGCTGCGGGCCACCAAAGCTGCCTTCGCTGATCGACACCAGCTCGGCACCGCGATATCCCGCGAGCTTGGCATAGTCTGCCGCCTTCGCCTCGGCCGCCTTGATCGCCGTGCCGCGCACGCCGACGAGCTGCGCATCGGGGTCCTTCATGGAAAAATAGGGACCGTCGATGTTCGTCCCGCCCGCGGCGACCAGCGCGTCGAGCAGCGGGCCGATGTCGTCGATCTTCGGCGTGGTCGCGCGCACCGTGTTCGACACCTGATAGCCGATGAAGCGCGGCGGCTGGCCCGCCACCTGATTGTTATAGTCATATTGCGGCGACAGGTTGATGCCGCTCGTCTGGATATCCTCGGCCTTGATCCCGCGCGCTTTCGCTGCGGCGATCAGCTTGTCCATCGCGGCGGCATTCTGGCGCATCGCCTCGACCGCGGTCGGCGCGGTCGTCGTCACCCCGGCGCCGACGGTCGCCTGGTCGGGGCGCGAGCGCACTTCCTCGCTGACGCTGAAGGTCAGGATCGGGCCCTGCGTCGTCGCTGTCGTCACCGTCGTTCCCCCTTGCTGTGCAAGCGCGGGCGTTGCCGCCATCAGCGCCAGTCCACTGGCCATAGCGGTGAGCATATGCTTCGTCATGTTCTTCTCCTGTCGGCCGGACCCCCGGCCAGTTCCGGGTCGTGCCCCCCGAACGCAGACGGAGGCGACCCGTTCCGGCCTTTGCCTCCACGGCGCTTGCATGATGCTGAACACCTCAGTAGCGAGCCGTTCATCATGGCAGCCCCGATTTTATCATATGAAGGCCTCGGCCTTGTGCAAGGCAGCGGCTGGCTGTTTCAGAATCTCGACATCTATGTCGGCGAGCGCGACCGCCTCGCGCTGATCGGCCGCAACGGCGCGGGCAAGACGACCCTGCTCAAATTGCTCGCCGGACAGATCGACGCCGACAAAGGCAAGCGCGTGATCGTGCCCGGCACCCATGTCGTGATGCTCGAACAGGAACCCGATTTCCGACCTTTCGATACCCTCATGGATTTCGCCGTCGCCGCGCCCAACGCGCCCGAGGAGTTTGAAGTCGCCGCGATCGCCGATCAGCTCGGCATCGACATGAGCCGCACCGCCGCCAGCGCCTCAGGCGGCGAACGCCGCCGTGCCGCACTGGCCCGCGCGCTCGCGCAGAACCCCGACGTGCTGTTGCTCGACGAGCCGACCAACCATCTCGACCTCGCCGCGATCGACTGGCTCGAATCCTGGCTCGCGCGTTACACCGGCGCCTTCGTCGCGATCAGCCACGACCGCACCTTCCTCACCCGCCTGACGCGCCAGACCCTGTGGCTCGACCGCGGCAGCATCCGGCGCAAGGAAATCGGCTTCGACGGTTTCGAGGAATGGAGCGATTCGGTCGCCGCCGAAGAAGCGCGTGCCGCACAGCGCCTCGATTCCAAACTGCGCCTCGAAGCGCATTGGCTCGAACGCGGCGTCACTGCGCGCCGCAAGCGCAACCAGGGCCGGCTTGAGAAGCTCAAGGAAATGCGCGCCACCCGCGCCGCGATGATCGGCGGTCCCGGCGTCGCCAGGCTCGGCCTCGCCAACGATGATGTCCGCTCCAAATCGGTGATCGTCGCCGAAAATGTCAGCAAAAGCTTCGGCGACCGCCCGATCATCAAAAATTTCGATTTCCGCGTCCAGCGCGGCGACCGCATCGGCATCGTCGGCGCCAATGGCGCGGGCAAATCGACCCTGCTCAAGCTGCTCACCGGCGAACTCGCGCCCGACAGCGGCAAGATCACCCTCGCCCCGACCCTCGACGGCATCGTCATCGACCAGCAGCGCAGCCTGATGTCGCCCGAAAAGCGCGTCCGCGACATACTCGCGGACGGAGGCGACTGGGTCGAGGTGCGCGGGGTCAAGAAGCATATCCAGGGCTATCTCAAGGAATTTCTCTTCGACCCCGGCGTCGTTGAGGCGAGCATCGGCGCACTGTCGGGCGGCGAACGCTCGCGGCTCTTGCTCGCGCGCGAATTCGCCCGCGAATCGAACCTGCTCGTGCTCGACGAGCCAACCAACGACCTCGACCTCGAAACGCTCGACCTGCTCCAGGAAGTCATCGCCGACTATGCCGGCACCGTGCTGCTGGTCAGCCACGATCGCGATTTTCTCGACCGCACCGTCACCGTCACCCTCGGCCTCGACGGAACGGGCAAGGTCGACATCGTCGCCGGCGGCTATGCCGACTGGGAAGCCAAGCGGGTCAAGCCGAACGCGGTAAAGGCGAAGTCCGCATCCACCGGCGCGGCGGCGGCGCCGCCGCCGCCGCAGGCGCGCAAAAAACTCAGCTACAAGGACCAGCGCGACTACGACCTGCTGCCCGCGCGGATCGAGGCGATCGAAAAGGAAATGGCCGGGATCGAAAGCGATCTCTCAGAGGGCAGCCTGTTCACCCGCGATCACAAGCGCTTCACGGCGCTCACCGAAAAGCTCGAAACGCTACGCGACGAAAAGGCCGCCGCGGAAGATCGCTGGCTCGAACTGGCGGAACAGGTCGAGACGTTGGGCTAAGCACGTCCCGGTCGCCCGAAAGATCGAACGATGGCTGTTCCAGGTTGATATACGGAAAAGAGGCTATCTATAGGCAATTATGAAATCGGCCCCAGGCCAGCCATTCCCCGTGATCTCAATGCACTAACTCTTTGGGCATGCGCGGGTCAGATACCGGAATCCACGACAAATTTGTAAACGGAACCCTGAAATACTGCGCCCCATCAATCCGGGCATAAATTTCATCATACTCTTTGTCGTCCGCTGGGACATAAAATGTTACGCGCTTCCCGGAAAACTCGGCTCCCGGAGAGCCGAACTGCTTTTCTATTACAGAGTTTCCGATTGCCGATATATGTCGCCCTCCCAAGTCGAAATCGTTCGGATAGTGGATGTAGTTGACCAGAAAAACAAAAGCATCGGCAGGAATCCCGGAGCGAAAGCGAACGGTGCTCACCCCATTATCGTCGGTCTCGACGCTCATCATATCCTCATCCAAACCATATTTCTGGCAGAAGTCGTTTAGGACTTTCCGAAGCTCGTCGTTCCGCCAGCCTTGGACGGTGATTGAGGCTTGGTTGCCCGATATGGGTTCCGATGAAACTCCGCCACCACCACCCGCATCACTTCGCCTGCCCGTCGCCATCAGGCCTGCCAAAAAAAGCATCGCGGTGCTGACGACCAATATGCCAATCAACCATTTCATTTCAGGCCCTCCAAATCACACGCGTAGCAGGGCCACGCTAGCCAACAAGCTGGTTCGGAGGCCGAAAGGTCTTGACGTTCTTGAATGCGACCGCCGATCACCCCGTCCCGTAAAACCGCGCCAGCCGGTCGAGCGCTAGCCCCAGCACCAATTTCCCCGACCGCGCCGGCCAGCCCAGCCCCTTTTCGGCGCAACCGATCCCCTCGCCCGCGCAGATCACCCGCCAGCAAATGTCGGCCAGCCCCGGCCCCACCGCGTCGAGCGCGGCATGGAAGCGCCGGTGCGCGTCGATCCGCGCCAATGATGCGTCCGCCACGCGCGCGCCGCCGCGTGTCTTTGCCGGCGCGGCGGCGTCCCAGCGCATCGTCACCCGCGCCGACAGTCCCGCGCGCTCATAATCGCCGCGCAGCCGCTCGCCTGCATCAAGCTGCGCGGCCGTGAGATGACCGCGCGCCGCGAGCCAGGCGATCGGACTCTCGCCCAAATTGACCGTGACATGCCGCATCACTTGCGGCCCGGCTTTGCCCGGATCAAGCCGGTCGTCGGGATGGATTCGGGTTTCAAGGCGGCGTGCAGGCATGCGAGTCTCCTTCGTCGAAACCCCGGCTTGACAATGGAATGTTTTTTAGGAAAGAAGAAACCGATTTGGTTATCAACAAATTTCAACGATGAGGTCGCCATGATCAACAGCATCCGCGCCGTCCGCCGCGCCAAGGGCCTGACACTCGAAGAGGTCGGGCAGCGCTGCAACCCGCCGACCACCGCGCAGACGATCGGCCGCCTCGAAACCGGCACCCGCACCCTGTCGCTCGGCTGGATGAACCGCATCGCCAAGGCGCTCGGGGTCGAAGCGGCGGAGCTTGTGCAACTGCCGCAGGACACCCAGCTCACGGTCACCGCGCTGCTCGGTCCCGACGGCGCGATCGCCCCGACACGCGTCGAACAGGCACTCACCGCACGTCCGGGCGAGGATATGGTCGCGGTGCGCGTGTCTGCGTCGATCGGCGACTATCGCGCCGGCGACGAAATCTGGTGCCGCAAGATCGAGGGCGACTGGGCCGGCGCGCTCAACCGCGACCTGCTCGTCCCGCGCCCCGCCGGCCGCTTCTTCTTCGCCCGCCTGCTCAACGTCGACGGCGAAAAGCTCCACCTGCTCCCGCTCGGCATCGGCCAGCGCCAGCAGGTTGTCAGCAACCCGCCATGGGCGGCGGTCGCGGTCAGGCTGATCCGCAGCCTGTGATCGAAACACGCGTCATGGTGGGAATGACGGGGTGACTCCCCTCCGCATCCTGTCGATCGCGACGCTTTTCCCCGACGCCGCGCGCCCCAACTTCGGGCTGTTCGTCGAAAAGAGCCTGCGCGCCCTCACGGCGCAACCCGGCATCGCCCTCACCATCGTCGCCCCAGTTGGCCTGCCGCCCTTCCCGCTGTCGCTCCATCCACGCTACCGCGCGCTGCGCGACCTGCCGCTTCACGAGGATTGGAACGGCCTCACCGTCCACCGCCCGCGCTTCACGCTGCTTCCGAAAGTCGGTTCGCGCTTCAACCCGGCGAAGATCGCGCGTGCGGTGCTTCGCGCCGCCCGCGACCAGTCCTTCGACGTCGTCGATGCGCAATTTTTCTACCCCGACGGCCCCGCCGCGATGCGCGTCGCAGCGGCGCTCGACCTGCCCTTCTCGATCAAGGCGCGCGGTGCCGATATCAGCCATTTCGGCCATGCCCCGGCGACCGCGCCGCAGCTGATCGCGGCCGCCGACAAGGCCGCCGGCCTGCTCGCCGTCTCAGACGCGATGCGCCGCGACATGGCCGCGATCGGAATCGATCCCGCCAGGATCGCCGTCCACTATACCGGCGTCGACAGCGCCCGCTTCGCCCCCGGCGACCGCGCCGCCGCGCGCGCCGCGCTCGGCATGGACGATGCCCCCGTCATCCTCGCCGTCGGCGCGCTGATCCCGCGCAAGGGGCAAGCGCTGGTGATCGACGCCCTGCCCATGCTGCCCGGGATCCATTATTGGCTCGCCGGCACGGGGGAAGAGGAAGCCCGCTATCGCGCGCTGGCCCAGCGGCTCGGCGTCGCCGACCGCGTCCATTTCCGCGGCCCCGTCGCCAATGCCGACCTGCCGGAACTCTACCGCGCCGCCGATGTCGTCGTGATGCCTTCGACCAGCGAGGGTCTCGCCAACGCATGGGTCGAGGCGCTCGCCTGCGGCACCCCGATCGTGATCAGCGACGCCGGCGGCGCCGCCGAACTCGTCACCTCGCCGGTCGCGGGGCGCGTCGTCGCGCGCACCCCCGCGGCCATTGCGGAAGCGGTAACAGCAATCCTCGCCGCCCCGCCGACGCCGCAGGACGTCGCCGCGACGCTCGCAGGCCGCTTCGACTGGGACCGCAACGGCCGCGAACTCGCCGACCACCTGCGCCGCTGCGCGCAAAAATAAGGGGGGCCGAAGCCCCCCTCTGGTTTCCTCAGGACGAGCGACACTCAGACGACCGCGCCGTCGTCCTTGCGCTCGATACGCTCGCCGCCGCCGATGCCCGACGTGGTGCGCGGTACGAAACTGTCGGGGCCGACCTTCAGCCACACCAGCACCGGGGTCGACATCAGCACCGACGAATAGCCGCCGATGAACACGCCGAACAGCATCGCCGCGGTGAAGCCGAAGATCACGTCGGGACCGAAGATCAGCAGCATGCCGAGCGCCAGCACCATCGCCAACGTGGTCATCACCGTGCGCGACAGCGTCTCGTTGATGCTGAGGTTCAGAAGCGGAATGATCTCCATCTTCCGGTACTTCTTCAGATTTTCGCGGATACGGTCATAAACGACGATGGTGTCGTTGAGCGAATAGCCGACGATGGTCAGCAGCGCCGCGACGCTGTTCAGGTCGAACTGCATCTGCGTCACCGCAAACAGTCCGAAGGTCAGCGACACCTCGTGGAACAGGCGGCCGAGCGCGCCGACCCCGAACTGCCACTCGAAGCGGATCCAGATGTAGATCGAGATGCCCAGCACCGCGAGCGCCAGGCTCATCGCGCCGGTCCGCAGCAATTCCCCCGACACCTTGCCCGACACGGTTTCGACCGCACCCGTCTTGGCGGTGGGAAAGGCCTTCGCGATTCCTGCGACAAGCTGTTCGCCCGCGCGGTCGGCCGTCGCCTTGTCGCCCTCGGGCAGCGCGGTGCGGATCGATATCGCCTTGTCCGACCCGAATTGCTGGATCGTCGGCTCGCCAAGGCCGATCGTGGCGACCTTCTCGCGAATTTCGTCGATCGGCGGCATTTCCTGCTTGAATTCGACGCGGACCGACTGGCCCCCGACAAAGTCGACCCCGAGGTTCAGGCCTTTGACCGCGACCAGCGCGATCGACACGACCACCAGGAAAAAGCTCATGAAGGAGGCGACTTTCCGCCACTGCAGGAAGTCGATGTTGGTGTCGTCGGGGACGAGTTTGAGCAAGCGCATCGTTTTCGCTCCCTTAAATGTTGATCGACGTCGGACGCGCCGACCGTAGCCAATGGGCGACGAACATGCGGGTGACGGTGACGGCGGTGAAGACGCTGGTGACGATGCCGATCGTCAGCACGACCGCGAAGCCCTTGATCGGACCCGTACCGAACCAGAACATCAGCGCCGCGGCGATGACGTTGGTGACGTTGGCGTCGAAAATGGCGCGGCTTGCCTCGGTATAGCCCAGCTCGACCGCCTGGAAGGTCCGCCGCCCGCGTTTCAACTCCTCGCGTATTCGTTCGTTGATCAGCACGTTGGCATCGACCGCGGCGCCGATCGTCAACACGAAACCGGCGATGCCGGGCAAGGTCAGCGTCGCATTGAACGCGGCCATGATGGCGATGATCAGGAACACGTTGAACGCGAGCGCGATGTTCGCATAGACGCCGAAGCGGCCATAGACGACGAGCATCAGCACCAGCACCGAAACGGTCGCGATGATCCCGGCGATGGCGCCCTTGCGGATCGAATCGGCGCCCAGTTCGGGCGTGACCGTGCGTTCCTCGACGACGTCGAGCTTGACCGGCAGCGAACCCGAACTCAGCGCGATCGCGAGCTGGTTCGCCGACTGTACGGTGAAATTGCCTGAAATCTGCGCGCTGCCGCCCAGAATCGGTTCGTTGATCGACGGTGCTGACAGCACCTTGCCGTCGAGTACCATCGCAAAGCGCTTGCCGACATTCTGGCCAGTGACGCGCGCGAAGGTATTGGACCCCGCCGAATCGAAGCGCAGCGACACCGCCGGCATCTGCTGCTGGTTGAAATCCTGCTTGGCGCTGATCAGCTGGTCGCCGCTGATCATCACCTGGCGACGCAGCACCTCACCCGGGGCACCGCCACCCTCGCCGGGTGCATAGGGAACGAGTTCGCTGCCGACCGGGACATTGGCCGCGCCATTGGGACCGACACCGCCATTCGGATCGACCATGCGGAATTCGAGCCGCGCGGTCTGCCCGAGCAGGTCCTTGAGCGCCTTCGGATCCTGCAGGCCGGGGACCTGCACCACGATGCGGTCGTTGCCTTCGCGAATGATCGTCGGTTCGCGCGTGCCCAGTTCGTTGACGCGCTTGTCGACGATGTCGCGCGCCGATTCCATCGCGCGGGCGACCGCCTGGTCGCGCCCGGCCGCGGTCATCGTCATGACGATTCGCGTCGTGTCGACGACATCGACGCGCCAGTCGCGCTGGCCGGTCATACCCGCGCCCTGCGTTTCCTTGGCCAGCCGGTCGCGCGCGTCGTCGAGTTGCTTCTGGTCGCGGATCAGGAAACTGATCGTGCTGCCCGACGCCTTGAAATCGCCGATCGCGATATCGTCGTCGGGGCCGCGCTCGCCGCGCATCGCCGCGCGCACCGTCTTTTCCATGTTGGCGAGCTGCGTTTTGTTGAGGTCGGCAAGGTCGGCTTCGAGCAACAGGTGGCTACCGCCGGCAAGGTCGAGGCCCAGATTGACCTTGATCTGCGCAAAGCCGGGCAACTGGTCGACGGTCTTTTGCGGCAGAAAGCTGGGGATAGAGAACAGGATGCCGAGCAGCAGGATGATGCTGATGCCAACGGTCTTCCAGCGCGGGAAATCGAGCATGTTTTTGGTCCGATAACTTGGGTGCGGGGTCGCGCGGCGCGCAACCCGCCGGATCAATCGTTGGCGGGTTTGCCGCCGGGCTGCAGGACGTCGGACAGGGTCGCCTTGACGACCTTGATCTTCACCCCTTGCGCGATTTCCACGTCGGCGAAGTCATCGTCCACGCGCGTCACCTTGCCGACGATGCCGCCGCCGGTCACCACCTGGTCGCGCGGCTTCACCGCCGCGATCTTCGCACGATGATCCTTCATCCGCACCTGTTGCGGGCGGATCAGGAAGAACCAGAACACGACGAAGATCAGGACCATCGGGATAAGCTGTGCGAAGGGGAAGGCGGCTCCCCCGGTTCCGGCCGCCTGGGACAGAAGCAATGTCGTCGACATGAATGAAAAACTTTCCGTTCGATGCAGCGCCATCCCCACCCGGGACAGGCGCGCAAGATAATGGCGCGGCGCCTATCACGCGGGGGCGCGGCGTGCAACCGGCGCCGCAAGCCGTCCCCCGCGGCAAGCAGGGCGGAAATGGGGCGCCGCCAAGCGAGTTCAAGGCGCCGCGACGATATTGCATTGCCCTCGCCTCTCCGCTTGCATCGCCGACCAAGCCGCGCTAGGGGCCTCGCCTGCCCAATCGGGCCGGTCGGGACGTAGCGCAGCCTGGTAGCGCATCACACTGGGGGTGTGGGGGTCGGAGGTTCGAATCCTCTCGTCCCGACCAATTCAAACCGCAACCAAGGCGGGACTTTCCGGAAATGACGGCTTGATTGCCGCGAAACGCTTGCGCATCGGCTCCTGTCGATGGCAAGCTGGCTTCGGCCGGTCTGAAACAGCACCGCTTTATTGGCGGGGGAGCCAGCAGGGGCGTGCGATGGGATATTTCCAGTCCATGATCCGGGAAGCGGGTCCCGGAGCGAGCCTGTGACGGAGCCATCGAGCGCCGCACGGCGATCGCTGATCGGGCGCGCGTTCGCCGGCTGGTTGAAGCTCGTCCGGCACATGGCGCCGCCGACGCTGTTCTTCTTCGTCGGCTTCAACCTGATTTTAGGAACCACGCGGCTCGCGCTCGCCGAACATGGCATCGACGTGAAGGGATTTGCCACCGCGACCATCGCCGCTCTGCTTGTGGGCAAGGCGGTGCTGGTCACCGACAGCATCCGTTTCATGGCGCGCTTCGACGGCGCGCCGCTGATCCAGCCGATCCTTTTCAAAAGCGCAATCTACTGGCTGTGCGTCTTCCTCGTTCGCCTGGCCGAAGCGCTGGTCCATTATGTGATCGAGCACGGGACCCCCGGCGGCTTCCTGCCCTATCTCGTCGATCATTTCAGCTGGAGCCGTTTCCTGTTCATCCAGGTCTGGCTGATGCTGCTCTTCCTGCTTTATGTCACGATCCACGAACTCGACAATCTGTTCGGGCATGGCGAACTGCGCCGGATATTCTTTCGCTGGAATGCGACAGAGACCAAGCTGACCCGGCGCCGACGCGTCCGGTTGCTCGCCCGGCTCAACCGCTTGACCGAGGCTAATTCGGTCGCCGCGATGAGCGCGCCCGGTTCGCGACCGCACGACGAACTGGTGACGATATTGAACGAGCTCGCCGACCATCCCAAAGGAAAGCCGCGCGAATAGGACGGGCGGCGCCGTCCCCTCAGGGCCGGCGCCGCCTTTCCGTCATCAGTGCTTCGCGTCGCCGCCGGCGGCATGCGCGTTGCGCATCGCGTCCATCTCGGCCTTGTCGACGGCGCCATCGCCGTTGGTGTCGATCCGCTTGATCATCTCGTCGATCTTCGCTGTGTCGACGGGCGCGGTGTCGCCCTTCTTCGCGGCCTGCGCTTCGGCCGCTTTCGTCAGTTCGGCCTTGTCGATCTTGCCGTCGCCATTGGCATCCATCCTGGCGAACAGGGCGTCGCCATTGGGAGCCGGTTCCGCCGCATAGGCGGCCGGGATGGCCAGCGCCAGCGGTGCGGCGATCATAAGCAATGTCTTCACGTCATTTCCTCTCGGATAGGTAGCGGCGTTTCCGCCGGAGAGCCCCGGCGCCGCTATGAAGGTCGGACCGCCACAAGACCATATCGTAAGGATTCGGGCCGCCGCGATTGCACGGCGCTTCGTCGGTCAGGCGTTAGGGGATCAGGACGACCTTCCCCACCACCGCGCGCCGTTCGAGCATCGCAAAGCCCTCGCGCCAGTCAGCGAGGGCCAGCGCGGCATGGACATGCGGCCGGATTCGTCCCTCGGCGGCTAGCGCATCGATCGCCGCGATATTCTCGGCACCGCGCGCCGGGAACCGGCGGCCATATTCGCCCGCACGCACCCCGACGACCGAAAAGCCCTTGATCAACGGCATATTGACCGACACCTCGGGGATGCGCCCCGATGCGAAGCCGATCACCAGCAGCCGCCCGCCGAACGCGATGCAGCGGGTCGATTCGTCGAATATATCGCCCCCCACGGGATCGAAGATCACGTCGGCGCCGCGCCCGCCGGTCAGCGCCTTGACCTCGTCGCGAAAGCCCGGATCGGCCGCGATCACCGCGTCGGGCGCATAATATTCGGCCAGCGCCGCGCGCTTCTCCGCACTGCTCGCCGCCGCGATCACCTGCGCGCCCAGCGCCTTGCCCAAATCGACCGTCGCCAGACCGACCCCGCCCGCCGCGCCGTGCACCAGCACCGTTTCGCCCGCTTCGACCCGCGCGCAGCGAACGAGCGCGACATAGGCGGTCAGATACGCCACGCCATAGGCTGCGGCCTCCTCCCACGACAGCCGTCCGGGTTTGGCGCGCAGGGCCGCCGCCGGCACCACGACATAGTCTGCCATCGCCCCGAAACGGTTGCCGCCGATCACCGCGTCGCCGACCGACCAGCGCAAAACCCCCTCGCCCAGCGCGTCGACTTCGCCGGCGAATTCCAGCCCCGGCACGAACGGCAGGTCGGGTTTCAACTGATACGCCCCGCGCGTCATCAGCAGGTCGGGGAAATTCACCGCCGCCGCGCGCACTCGCACCCGCACCTCGCCCGGCCCCGGTTCGGGGACGGCCAGGTCGACCAGCCCGCAGCCACCATGATTTTCCGCCAATTCCCTGACCTGCAAAGCCTGCATGGAGAAAAGCCTTTCCTATTTTATTCCAATATGGTTCGTTTTGTCCGTTCAACAAACCGGAGATGCGACTCATGCCCAGACCACAAAGACCGTCTTTCGACGCCGACGCGATGATCGATGCCGTCATCGACCGCGAAGGCGGTTATGTAAACCACTCCGCCGATCGCGGCGGCGCGACGTGCTGGGGAATCACCGAAGCCGTCGCCCACGCGCAGGGTTATGGCGGCGACATGCGCGGCCTGCCGCGCGAGGAGGCCGTGTCGATCTACCGCCGCCTCTATTGGCAGCGCCCCGCTTATGACCGGGTCGCCCACCGCGCGCCTGCGGTCGCCGCCGAACTGTTCGATACCGGCGTCAACATGGGCACCGGAACCGCGACCGGCTTTCTGCAGCGCGCGCTCAACGCCTTGAACCGTTCGGCGCGCGACTATCCCGACGTCGCGGTCGATCGCGAGGTCGGCCCGCGCACCCTCGCCGCGCTCGATGCCTTCCTCCGGGTGCGCGGCGCGGGCGGCGAGACGGTGCTGCTACGCGCGATGGAGGCGCTGCAGGGCGAACGCTACATCGCGCTCGCTGAACGCCGCCCCAGCCAGGAGGCCTTTCTCTACGGCTGGCTGGCGAACCGTATCGGGTCGGACTGACCTTTCGAGACCATGTCGATTCAGTGTGAAGTTGTGAGGATTCTCTAGCAAAAAGGAAATGACGTCATGAGCATCATCGAAGGCCTGATCGGCCCGATCGCCAAGTTGATCGACAAGATCATCCCCGACCCCGAAGCCCGCGACCGCGCCAAGCTCGAACTGCTCAAGCTCGAGGGCACACAGGAAATGGAAGCGATCCGCACCCAGATGACCGCGATCGTCGCCGAGGCGAACAGCGCCGACCCGTGGACCAGCCGCGCGCGGCCGAGTTTCCTCTATGTCATGTATGCGCTGTTGCTGTGGGCGATCCCGATGGGCCTGATCGCCGCGGCGCGGCCCGAGATGGCAAAGGGCATCGCCGAGGGTATGAACGCCTATCTCGCCGGCATCCCCGAACCGCTCTACGCGCTCTTCGGTACGGGGTATCTGGGCTATACCGCCGCGCGGGCGTGGGGGAAGGCGAGAGGGGTGGAGAGCTAAAAACGGCAAAGCCCACCTCAAATCCGGTTCGTGTCGAGCGAAGTCGAGACACCCGTCGGGTGCCGCACTTTCGAGGCATCTCGACTTCGCTCGATGCGAACGGGATTTCTATGGTGTCGTTATCCCTCGACCACTCGCGCCAGATTCGCCAGTGAGGAATTCAGCCCCTCCAGATGGTCTTTCGCCGAAATCCCCGGCGGCACATGATGCGCATCGATCGTCACCAGCGTGCCGCCGCTCTGGCGCGACAGATACCAATGCATCGCCATCGTGCCGGAAAAGCGCGGATCGTCCGACACGAACTCGACCTCCCAGACGACAAGCCGCCCGTCGTCGAGCACCGGAATATATACCTCGACGACATCGCTCTCGTCGTCGCTCTTGGTCTCGACATCGGCGTCGTCGAACGTCAGCCGCATCAGAAAGCCGCCGCCGGCGCTCAAGTCGATATGCTCGAACGTCCCCGTCGCGCCCTCGGGCGGCAACCAGCGCGCCAGCTTCGCCTCGCTGGTGAAGGCGGCAAACACATCGACCAACGGCGCGGCGATCAGCCGTTCGGCATGATCGGTACGCCGCGTCTTCTTGGTCGGTTTCAAGCGAGCGCGGCTCTAACGGCCGCGACCGCGGCATCGGCGGCAGCGCCGTCGGGACCGCCGCCCTGCGCCATGTCGGGCCGCCCGCCTCCGCCCTGCCCGCCCAGCGCAGCGACCGCGAGCTTGACCAGATCGACGGCATTGTGGACTACGCCCTCAGTCACGCCCACCGCAACCGAAGCGCGCCCGTCGTTAACCGCAACCAGCATCGCCACACCACTGCCGACCTGCTTCTTCAAGCCATCGACCGTACCGCGCAGTTCCTTGGGATCGAGCCCCTCGACGACCTGCGCGAGGAAGGCGGTATCACCGATTTGCTCGACCGCCGGCCCCGCCGCGACACCGCCGCCGCCAGAACCGCCAAGGGCGAGCGCCTTCTTCGCGTCGGCCAGTTCGCGCTCGGCCTTCTTCAATTGCTCGGCGAGCGCCGCAACGCGCGCCGGCACATCGTCGGGCGAGGTCTTGAGCGCCGCTGCCGCCGCCTTCAGCGCCTCGTCGCGGCCATTCAGCCAGACACGCGCAGCATCGCCCGTTAGCGCCTCGATGCGCCGCACGCCCGACGACACCGCCGATTCGCCGACGATCTTGAGCAAAGCGATATCGCCGAGCGCCCGCACATGCGTCCCGCCGCACAGCTCGACCGAATAATGATGATCGTCCGCCGCCCCCATGGAGAGCACGCGCACCTCGTCGCCATATTTCTCTCCGAACAGCGCCAACGCCCCCGCCGCGACCGCATCGTCAGGGGTCATCAACCGCGTCGTCACCGCTTCATTGCCGCGGATCTGCGCGTTCACATCCGCCTCGACGTCGGCGATCTCGTCGCTCGTCAACGCCTTGGGATGCGAAAAGTCGAAGCGGAAGCGGTCCTCGGCGACCAAGCTCCCCTTCTGCGTCACATGCCCGCCGAGCCGATTGCGCAGCGCCGCGTGCAGCAGATGCGTCGCGCTGTGGTTGGCGCGAATGCGGTCCCGCCGCGCCGCATCGACGGTCAGTTGCACGGTGTCGCCGACCTTCAGCGTCCCGCTCTCCAGCTTCGCCTGATGCGCGTGCAATCGCCCGAGCGGCTTGCTCGTATCGCTCACCGTCGCCGCCGCGCCGCCGAGCGTCGCGATCGTGCCGCTGTCGCCCATCTGGCCGCCGCTTTCGCCATAGAAGGGCGTCTGGTTGGTCAGCACGACCAGTTCGTCGCCCGCCTTCGCCTCATTGACCTGCACGCCATCCTTGACGAGCGCGATCACCTCGCCCTCGCCGACCGTCGCGCCATAACCGGTGAATTCGGTGCTGCCGTTGCTCTCGGCCAGATCGAACCAGATTTCTTCCGACGCCTTTTGCCCGCTGCCCTTCCACGCCGCGCGCGCCGCCGCCTTCTGCTGCGCCATTGCCGCGTCGAAGCCCGCGCGATCGACCGTGATATCCTGCGTGCGCAGCGCATCCTCGGTCAAATCGTAAGGGAAGCCGAACGTGTCGTAGAGCTTGAACGCGACATCGCCGGGCAAAGTCGCGCCGGCGGCCATGCCGACGGTCGCCTCGTCGAGCAGCCGCAACCCCTTGTCGAGCGTCTGACGAAACTTGGTTTCCTCGCGCTCAAGCGTCTCCGCGATCAGCGGCTGGGCGCGGATCAGCTCCGGATAAGCGGCGCCCATCTCGGCCGTCAGCGACGGCAGAAGCCGGTACATCAGCGGATCTTTCGCGCCGAGCAGATGCGCGTGGCGCATCGCGCGCCGCATGATCCGGCGCAGCACATAACCGCGGCCCTCGGCCGACGGCAGCACCCCGTCGGCGATCAGGAAGCTCGATGCGCGCAGATGATCGGCGATTACCCGGTGGCTCGCCTGCGTTGCGCCCTCGGCGGGAACGCCGGTCAGATCTACCGACGCCGCGATCAGTGCCTTGAAGGTGTCGGTGTCATAATTGTCGGTGACGCCCTGCAGCACCGCGGCAACGCGCTCCAGCCCCATGCCGGTGTCGATGCTCGGCTTCGGCAGGTCGATGCGGTCGCCCGGTCCGCGCTGGTCATATTGCATGAACACCAGGTTCCAGATTTCGACGAAGCGGTCGCCGTCCTCCTCCGCCGATCCCGGCGGGCCGCCCCAGATATGGTCGCCATGGTCGTAGAATATTTCGCTGCACGGCCCACACGGCCCGGTGTCGCCCATCGACCAGAAATTGTCGCTGGTGGCGATGCGGATGATCCGCTCCTCGGGCAGGCCCGCGATCTTGCGCCACAGGTCATAGGCCTCGTCATCGGTGTGATAGACGGTCGCGGTCAGCCGCTCGGGTGCAAGGCCCCAGGTCTTGGTGATCAGCGTCCAGGCATGGTGGATCGCCTGTTCCTTGAAATAGTCGCCGAAGGAGAAATTCCCGAGCATTTCAAAGAAAGTATGGTGGCGCGCGGTGAAGCCGACATTGTCGAGGTCGTTGTGCTTGCCGCCGGCGCGGACACATTTCTGCGACGAGGCCGCAGTGCTGTACGGGCGCTTCTCCAGCCCGGTGAAGACATTCTTGAACGGCACCATCCCGGCGTTGACGAACATCAACGTCGGGTCGTTGTACGGCACCAGCGGCGCCGACGGTTCGATATGGTGGCCGGTCCCCGCGAAATAGTCGAGGAACGAGCGGCGAATGTCGTTGGTCGATGTCATCCGCGCGATCTAGTGCGCTACGCCGCGTTTCTCAAGCATGATGGTTGGTTTGCCCCCAACCTATCGCTGGCAAAGCCGATTAAGCTCCTCATCGGAATATCCGGCTTCGTCGATCAAGGCCTGCGAGACGTAGCGCACATCATATTGCGATACGTTATAGACGCCGGTGCGGACGCGATAAAGAAGCAGCCCGCCACAGGTCCCCACGATCCCGGGATGCGAGCTCAGAACCGCGAAATAGGCATAGGCGCCGGGATAGGCCGCATCCTCGGGATTGTTGAGCCAGCCGTCGAGCCGCGCCGTGAACTGTCCCGCGCCCGTCTGGTGCATCTTCGCTTCCTTGCTGAAGCGAGCCATTTCGTCCGGGGTCGCCTCGAGCGCTGGGTCCATCATGCCCGCCAGCGTCGCGCTATTCCCTCGGTCGAGATTGTTCAGAAAGCGCGTCGCAAATTGTGTGGCCGCCCCGATCTCGACAGCATTCGCCGTCCAGTCGATGGGCACGGGCTTATAGGGATCGGTCGCCGGATCGTAGCAGGAGAAGTTCTGACGGAAATCCTTGATCACCGTCACACCGCGATCGACGTCGATCTGGTTGTCGAAATAATAGCGGCCAAACCGGACCTTGAGTGCCCCGCAGCGTTGAGTGGCCAGCACCTTGATGCGATCAATGACGGGATCATATTGATCGGCGTCGATCACCGCGACGGTCGCGACAAAGCCCTTCCCGGGCACCGGCGCGACCTTGATTTCAGGCTGGCCGGCCGCAGCCGCCAGCAACGCAAGAGCCATCACCGCCATGATCATTCCCCCACCGGAAACCGCCGGACGGCGGCGCGCGAAGCTTGCCGCGCGCCATATCGCACCGCAAGCCGAATTTGCTTGGGTTTCAGACCTGTACCGTCAAAAGGCGGTCGCGATCCCCTTACCAAGATAACAGGGCAGCTGGCGCAGGACTTCGGCCTTGGGGATGCCATCCTCCATCATCTCGATCGGCACCTCGGACGTGTCGGTGCGTACGATGGTGAAGCCCGATCCCGGGGCCGCGCGGTGGACGACGACATAGCCGCAATCCATCGTACCGTCGGCGCGGTCGCCGCGAAAATCGAAGGCGGCGTAGAGCCCCGGCGGCTGTCCCGCCGGATCCTGATACCAGCTCAACCGCAGGACGCGGATGATGCCGTCGGCCCAAAGCGTCTCGCGCTTGCGCAAATTGGTTTCCCATTCGAGCCGCGGGTTCGACGCCTGAAACGACAGCCGCAACATCGCATAGGCCGACGCAAAATCGCGCCGCGCGAGCGCCATCGTATAGGATGCGACACGGCCCATCGCGTCACTCTCGTCGGCGGCGTCCGGCACGAAGCTTGCGCCTTCGGGGGCGTTGACGACGCGCTCGACCTCGGGACCGAGCAGCGGCGATTGCGCCGCCGCCGGAACCGCGAGGCCGAACAGGACGGCGGTGGCAATAATGCGCAGGCGGTCAGAAGACAAAATAAGCCCCGCCCTTCGCACGCGCCGCCTGCCACGTCGGGCGTGCGTGCATCGCGGCCACGAATGCCGCCAGCTTGGGATATCGGTCGGCGCCGCCCATCGCGGCAACCTCAGCCGGGAAGCTGAGCATGATGTCGGCCGCCGACAGCCCGTCGCCGATGAAATGGCCGGCGTCGTTCACTTCATTGTCGAGATAGCGGAAATGCGCGTCGAGTTGCTCATCGATCCGCGGCTTCACCGGCGCCGCGGCGTCGCCGAGCCGGCCAAGGTAGATGTTGAGCAGGATCGGGGTCATCGCCGATCCTTCGGCGAAGTGGATGAGTTCGAGGTGGCGGACATGGTCGTCGGTGCCGCGCGCTGGAACGAGCGCCTCACCGCCATAATTGTCGCACAGATATTCGGCGATCGCGCCCGATTCCTGGATCACCCGCCCCGCATCTTCAAGCAACGGCGATTTGCCGAGGGGATGAATGGCCTTCAATTCGGGCGGCGCGAGGTTGGTCACCGCGTCGCGCTGGTAATGCTTGATTTCATAGGGCGCACCCAGTTCCTCGAGCAGCCACAGGATGCGCTGCGAGCGGCTGTTGTTCAGGTGGTGGACGATCAGGCTCATGTCGCTCTCCTCTTATGGTGTGTAGGTCCCGTTGCGATCAATCAGCGCCGCGATCTCGCGCACCAGCTTGGCGCCGAGGATCGCGGTGAGCTCGCCGGTATCGCGGCCGGGATGATGTTCGACGATATCGGCGCCGATAATCGGCGCGGTCTGTTTGTGCAGGACGGCGAGCAGTTCGCGCACCGTCAGTCCGCCAGGCTCGGGATGCGCGACGCCGGGCGCCGCCGACGGGTCGATGCCGTCCATGTCGATCGAGATGTAGAGCGGGCCTTCGAGTACCGGCACCGCGTCGGGGGTGAAACCTGCCATCGGCACGATCTCGACCCCGAAGCGGTCGGCCTGCTCGCGGCAGTGTCGGTTCAGCGTGCGGATGCCGACCTGCACCAGCCGCGCGGCATGGCCGCCATCGTAGATGCGGGCGAAGGGCGAGGCGTGGCTGCGCGGATTGCCCTCGAAATCGTCGTAGAGGTCGGGATGTGCGTCGATATGGAGGATGTTGACCGGCCCGAAGCAAGCGGCCGCCGCCTCGACGAGCGGGAACGTCACGGCATGATCGCCGCCGAGGGCGAGTGGAATTTCACCATCTTCGCGCACAAGCGCGACGTGGCGGCGGATCATCGCGTCGTCGCGCGCGGTGTCCTCGGTCAGCGCGAGGTCGCCGTCGTCGGCGAAGGCGATGTCGGTGCCGAGTTCGGGGCCGAGTTCGCTCGCCATATTGCCGCGCTCGCTCCAGAGCTGGGCGCGGATCGCGGCGGGCCCGGCGGCGGCGCCGCGTTCGAAGCTGCTGTTGACGTCGGTGGGCAGGCCAAAGAGGCGGATCGCGGGCATGGCGTGCTTGTAGCCGCTCGAAGGGGCCGCGCAAGGCCAACGGCGGGCGGGCCGGTCCGCGAGAGGGTTGCGAACCTGAGGGGCAAGGAACCCGCCGCCGTTGGACGGCCGGTCCGCAGGAACGGACCGACCGGATTCCTATCAGTCGTCGGTGTCGTCGTCGGGGCCGACCATCATTTCCTCGGCGACCTGGTCTGTCTTGCCGCGGATCGCGGTTTCCAGCCGTTCCATCAGTTCGGGGTTATCCTTGAGGAAGGTTTTGGAATTCTCACGGCCCTGTCCGATGCGGATCGAATCATAGCTGAACCAGGCGCCCGATTTCTCGACGATGCCCGCCTTGACGCCGAGATCGAGAATCTCGCCGATCTTGGAGATGCCCTGGCCATACATGATGTCGAATTCGACCTGCTTGAACGGCGGTGCGACCTTGTTCTTGACGACCTTGACGCGGGTCGTGTTGCCGACGATCTCGTCGCCATTCTTGATCTGGCCGGTGCGGCGGATGTCGAGGCGAACCGAAGCGTAGAATTTCAGCGCGTTGCCGCCCGTCGTTGTCTCGGGGTTGCCGTACATCACGCCGATCTTCATGCGCAGCTGGTTGATGAAGATCACCATGCAGCGCGAGCGGCTGATCGAGCCGGTGAGCTTGCGCAGCGACTGCGACATCAAGCGCGCCTGCAGGCCGACATGGCTGTCGCCCATCTCGCCCTCGATTTCGGCACGCGGAACGAGCGCGGCGACCGAGTCGACGACGAGCACGTCGATCGCGTTCGAGCGCACCAGCGTGTCGACGATTTCGAGCGCCTGTTCGCCAGTGTCGGGCTGCGACACGATCAGTTCGTCGATATTGACGCCAAGCTTCCTGGCGTAGACCGGGTCGAGCGCATGTTCGGCGTCGACGAAAGCGACGGTGCCGCCGCCCTTCTGCGCCTCGGCAAGGACGTGGAGCGCGAGGGTGGTCTTGCCCGAGCTTTCGGGGCCGTAGATTTCGATGACGCGCCCGCGCGGCAGGCCGCCGACGCCGAGGGCGATGTCGAGTCCGAGCGATCCGGTCGAAATCGCTTCGACCTGCATCGTCTCCTTCGAACCCAATTTCATCACCGAGCCCTTGCCGAAGGCGCGATCGATTTGTGCCAAGGCGGCGTCGAGCGCCTTCTGCCTGTCCGTGCTGTTCACTGATTTCCCCGATTCGACGAGTGACAATTGACCGGCCATGACCGTCCCTTTCCTGCTCTATCGCGAAGGCAGAAGCATCGCAACGCCGGACCTGTGTACGGCATTTGTTCTCAAGGAACAAGGGTAGAACAAAATTTATTGCGACGGCGAAAACCGCACGCTTATCCGTCGAAAAATTCGTTGAGAACGGTTTCGATTTCGCTGAGCCGGAACGGCTTCGATACCAGCTTGCGGTGGGCGTGCGCCGGCGGAATCGCGTCGCCACCACCCGACGTGAAGGCGAAGGGAATATCCTTCGCCGCGAGCGCATCGGCGACCGGCCAGCCCTTCGCCTCGCCGAGATTGATGTCGACCAGCGCCGCGTCGACCGGCTGCGCCGCGATGATCGCCAGAGCATCCTCGACGCTCGCCGCCTGTGCGGGTTCGGGGAAGCCCAGCGCGTCGAACATGTCGACCAGCATCATGCCGATCAGCACATCGTCCTCGACGAGCAGGATGTTGCGATTCGCCGTCATCAGCCGGCCCGCTGCGCCGCGGCGTCGAGCGCCGCCGAGGTCGCCTCGGTCAATTGCGCGACCGAAAAGGGCTTGGGAAGGAAGGACACATGATCAATATCGATCGACTGGCGCAATTGTTCCTCGGCATAGCCCGACATGAACAAAACGGGCAGGTCGGGACGCTTGGCGCGCAACGCGCGGACCATCGCCGGCCCGTCCATCGTCGGCATCATCACGTCGGTCAGGATCAGGTCGACCTTGTCCATCTGGCCGAAGCGTTCGAGCCCTTCCTCGCCCTGCGACGCGGTGACGACGGTGTAGCCGGCGCGGGTCAGCGCCCGCTCGGCGACCGCACGCACCATATCCTCGTCCTCGACGAGAAGGATCGTGCCGGTGCCCCACTGGCTCTTCTTGGGTTTGGGGGGCGGCGGCGCGGCGGCGGGAGCATCCTTGTCGGCGCGATGGACCGGCAGGTAGATGGTGAAGCTCGCGCCCTCGCCCGGCTTGCTGTCGGCGAAGATGAAGCCCGCCGACTGCTTGATGATGCCATAGACGGTCGAGAGGCCGAGTCCGGTTCCCTTGCCGACATCCTTGGTGGTGAAAAAGGGCTCGAAAATCTTGGGCAGCACGTCGGCGGGAATGCCGCCGCCGGTGTCGCTGACCTTGAGCGCGCTATAATCGGCGGGCGGCATCACGTCGCTGCCCATCGCGCGCACCTCGGCGGCGGTGACCGGATAGGTCTCCATCGTCAGCGTGCCCTGCCCCGCCATCGCATCGCGCGCATTGACCGCAAGGTTGATGATAACCTGTTCGAGTTGCCCCGGGTCGGCACGCACCGCGCCCAGTCCGCGCCCGTGGCGCACCGACAATTGCACCGTCTCACCGATCAGGCGTTTCAGGAGGTGCGACACCTCCGAAATCACGTCGGGCAATTGCAGGATCTGCGGACGCAGTGTCTGTTGCCGCGAGAAAGCGAGCAATTGCCGCGTCAGGCTGGCGGCGCGATTGGCGTTGCTGCGAATCTGCTGAATATCGTCATAATCGCTGTCGCCGGGCGTATGCCGCATGAGCATCAGGTCGCAGCTGCCGAGCACTGCGGTCAATATGTTGTTGAAATCATGCGCAACGCCGCCCGCGAGCTGGCCGACCGCCTGCATCTTCGACGCCTGCGCGACCTGGCGCTTGAGGCGCGATTCTTCGCTCGAATCCTTGAGGCTCAGCAGCACCGCCGCCTCGCCGAGCCCACGCACCCCGACGACGCGCATCGACACCGGCTCGTCGCCCTGCCCGGCGAGCCGGATCGACAGGTCGCCGCCGACCTGTTGCCCGCTGCTGTGGCGACGAATCATGTCGGCGAGCGGGCCCTTGTCCTCGCTGACGACGATATCGCCGGGGTAGCGCGGCATCTTGCTCTCGGACAATCCAGCGGCGCGCACGAAAGCGCGGTTCATATAGAGGAAGCGCCCGTCGCGATCGACCATCGCGAGCCCGAAGGGCAGCAGCGACAGCAAGGTCTCGACATAAGTTTGCGCGGTGCCGCGATCGGCCGCGCCGACCTCCTCGTCGATCAGCGCCAGCAGCATCGGACCATGGCTGTCGGCGGGAATCAACGGGATCTGGAGCAGGCGGACCGGCGTCGCACGTTCGCCCTCGCGCCCGAAATAGAGCGTCCCGGCATCGTCGAGCCGGAGCAGCGGCGCGACGTCGCGGCCCGCATAATGGGTCGCGTCGCTCTCCCCCAGCGCGCGCAGCAGGAAGGCGTGATTGGCAACGCGCAGTCGCCCCTCGGCGTTGACCAGCGCCGCCATGATCCCCGCCTGGCCGAGCGTGCGGCCCGCCGGGCCGTCGAGATGACGGCTGATTTCGGAGACGAGATCGAGCCGTTCGACCGCCGAAAAACGCCACACCAGATAATCTTCGGACAGGCCGGTGCGGATCACCTGCGCGCGCAGGTGGAGGGTGCCGACCGTCAGGTCTTCGACCTCGCCCTGGCCGTCACGCCAGGCGGTGCGCCCGGCGTTCTTGAGCAGTTCGGCGCCGCGTCCTTCGAGCGGCAGGCCGGGCGGGGTCACGAAGCCGCCCATCCAGGTCGCGAACAGGTCGTTGGCGCAGACGAGTCGCCCGGCGCGGTCGGTCACCGCGATACCGACATCGTCATGATCGACCGCAGCGCGCAGCATCGTCCAGTCGGGCAACGCCGCCTCGCCGCCGACGGCCGCAGGAAAAAGCCGGCGCAGCAGGATCACCGCGCCGCCGGTAACCGCCAGCCCGGCAAGGAAGCCCGCCGCCAGCACCGCGTCGCGCGTGGCCCAGAACAACAGCGCCATCGACACGATCGCCAACCCGCCGAGCAGCGCCGCGTCGAACCGCGACAGCCCGCCGGCAAGCTCCGGCGACACCCCCGGGCCTGCCCCCCTGCTGAAGTCATTTTCAGCGGAAGGCAGGCTCGTGGTGGTCAATGAGATGTCCCTTTAAGGCGTTACCAGATGC
Organism: Sphingopyxis sp. Root1497; assembly: GCF_001427085.1. NCBI lineage: Bacteria > Pseudomonadati > Pseudomonadota > Alphaproteobacteria > Sphingomonadales > Sphingopyxidaceae > Sphingopyxis > Sphingopyxis sp. Root1497. The sequence continues at coordinate 415,583 of NZ_LMGF01000005.1, read as the reverse complement.
GGACGCGGTCCGCCGGCGCCAGATACAGCTTCTGGCCTTCCTTGATCTGATAGGCCTTATACCAAGGGTCAAGGTTGCGCGAGACCCAAGTCCGCTGGATCGAGGGCGAATGCGGATCGGTGGTGATGCGCTGCGCCAGATTCTGCTCGCGATAGTTGCGCCGCCACACCTGCGCCCAGCCGAGGAAGAAGCGCTGGTCGCCGGTCAGTCCGTCGATCACCGGCGCCGGCTTGCCGCCCAGCGACTTCTGATAGGCGTCATAGGCGATCGTCAGACCCGCGAGATCGCCAATATTCTCGCCCAGCGTGAAGGTGCCGTCGAGATGTTCGCCGGGCAGCACTTCATAGGCGTCATACTGCGCGACCAGCGCCTTGCCGGCGGCTTCGAACGCCGCGACGTCGGCGGGGGTCCACCAGTCGGCGAGCTTGCCGGTCTCGTCATATTTCGCGCCCTGATCGTCGAAATGATGGCTGATCTCGTGCCCGATCACCGCACCGATGCCGCCGTAGTTGACCGCCGCATCGGCGTGCGGGTCAAAGAAGGGCGGCTGCAGGATCGCGGCCGGGAAGACGATCTCGTTCATGCCGAAATTGGCGTAAGCGTTGACCTCCATCGGGGTCATCCCCCATTCCCAGCGACGGATCGGACCGCCGAGGCGGCTGACATTGTCGTCATGTGCGAACTGGTTCGACCGCAACGCATTGCCGAACAGGTCGTCGGCCTTGATCTCGAGCTTGCCATAATCCTTCCACCGGTCGGGATAGCCGATCTTGGTGGTGAAATTCGCAAGCTTCTTCTTCGCCTTCACCTTGGTTTCAGGCTGCATCCATTCGAGGTTGCCGATGCGGGTGTCGAGCGCGGCGAGCACATTCTTGACCAGCCCGTCCATCGCCGCCTTGGTTTCGGGCGGGAAATATTTCGCGACATAATCCTGCCCGACGGCCTCGCCCATATTGTTGGTGGTGAAATCGACCGCGCGCTTCCAGCGCTCCTGCATCTGCGGCGTGCCCGACAGCGCGGTGCCATAGAAGGAGAAGGCTTCCTTGGCGACGGCATCGGGCAGCACGCCCGAGAAGGCGTCGAGGCTGCGCACGATCAGCGCGTCGCGGATCACGCCGATCGGCGCGTCGGCGAGCAACTTGGCCTCGCCGGTGAAGGCGGTCGGCTGCGCCACGATCAGCGAGGTTTCGTTGATGCCGATGCCCTTGACGAAGGCCGCCCAGTCGAAGCCGGGAGCCGCCTGCGTCAGTTCACCTATCGTCATCTTGTTATAGGTCTTGGTCGCGTCGCTGCTGTCGTTCTTGTCCCAATGGACCGTCGCGACCTGCTTTTCGAAGTCATAGATCGCCTGCGCGCGCGCCGCGGCGTTGGTTTCGCCCGCCAGCAGCAGCACATTTTCCAGATGCTTGAGGTACGCCGCCTGCAGCTTGGCGTTACGCTCGCCGTCCTTCAGATAGAAGTCGCGGTCGGGCATGCCGATGCCGCCCTGGAACACCGAATAGATGTAGACGTCGGGGTTCTTGTCGTCCTGCCCGACATAGCCGCCGAAGAAATGCTGGACGCCGCTGCGGTCGGCTTCGGCGAGCAGCTTGGCGAGGCCCGCCTTGTCGACGGCGCGAATCTTGGCCAGCCAGGGCTGGATCGGCGCCAGGCCCTTGGCCTCGACCGCCGCACCGTCGAGATAGGAGGCGTAAGCGCGGCCGATCATGCTGTTCGGGTCGCTCTTCGCCACGTCGAGGATTTCGCGGGTGCGCGTCTGCGACAGGTCCGCGAGCGCGGTGAACATGCCGTAATTGGACTTGTCATCGGGGATGAGGGTCTTCTTGGCCCAGGCGCCATTGGCATAGGCATAGAAATCGTCGCCGGGCTGGACGCTCTTGTCCATGCCGGTCGCGTCGAAACCGAAATCGCCGATCTCGGGCTTGGCGGCGGGTTTCGCGGCGGCCTCGGTCGTCGTCGCCTTTTCCTTGGCGATGGCGGGCACGGCGGCAAAGAGCAGGGCGCCAAGCGCCGCGGTCGCCAGAAGGCGAGGATGCTGTGTCGGACGAGTCATGATATTCCCCAGTGGTATATGGCTCCGCGATGCATGCGGGGCGATCTTGCGATGGGAAAATCTATACGCCGCCGCGCGGGCGGTTCAACCGACCACCGTGTCGCTCGTCGATGCCTCAAGTCGTTTGTCGCGCGCGCGGCTGATCTTGCGGCGCCAGCGGAGGCGAATCCAATTGTCCCAGATCACCGACGCGAGCACATAGCCAACGACCGCCGACACCGCCGAGATCACGAACAGCCCCGCCAGTCCGCCGAGCAGCGCGGTGCCGGCATTCGCGGTGAACCAGTCCCACCATTCGACGAGCGAGGCACCCTCATCATAGAGAATGTAGAGGTTCGAGACATTGGTGTGCAGCCCGAACAGGAAGCTGCCGAGCCACACCGACGCCGCGAGGATCAGCGGCGTGGTCACCGGGTTGGACAGGAAAGTCATCGCAGCGCCGATCGGGATATTGGCACGAAAGGGCAGCGCGAGCAGCGCGACGCCAAGGATCTGGACGCCGGGGATGAGGAAGAAGATACCGACGAACAGCCCGAGCGCGGTGCCGCGCCGCACCGAAGTCCGCGTGAAGCGCCACAAATGGCTGTGCGCGACGCGGTGCGCGAACGGCTTGATGAAGCGGCTTTCCAGCAACTCCTCGCGCGAGGGCGAGTTGCGGCGGATCCAGTTCATCACCGCCGCCTTGTCGCGCACCTTTTTCTCCGGCCCGCTCATCCGCGGTCCTTCATCAGGCGCTGCTTGTCGCGCTTCCAGTCGCGTTCCTTGATCGATTCGCGCTTGTCATGCGCCTTCTTGCCCTTGGCGAGCGCGAGTTCGACCTTGGCGCGGCCGCGGCTGTTGAAATAGACCGAGAGCGGCACGAGCGTCATGCCCTGCCGTGCGACCCCGGCGTGCATCTTGTTGACCTCGCGCCAGTTGAGCAACAGCTTGCGCGGCCTTTTCGGTTCATGGTTCAACCGGTTGCCGTGGCTATATTCGGGAATGTTGGCGTTGATCAGCCACACTTCACCGCCTTTTACCTCGGCATAGCTTTCGGCGATCGTGCCCTCGCCGAAGCGCAGCGCCTTGACCTCGGTCCCCTGCAGCGCGATCCCCGCCTCGAACACCTGTTCGATGGCAAAGTCGAAGCGCGCGCGCCGGTTCTCGGCGACGATCTTTTTCTTGTCGAATTCGGCGGCAGACTGCGGGCGGGCCATTTTAAACCTAGATCACTCCAGCCGCGGACAATGCGGCATCGACGGCCGCACGCGATGTTTCGGACGCCGGGATGATAGGTAGGCGCACTTCGGGCGAAAACCAGTCGTGGAGGCGCGACAGTGCATATTTTGCCGGCGCGGGCGAGCTGTCGCTGAACATCGCCTGGTGCAGATCGAACAAGCGGTCGTGCAGCGCCAGCGCCTTGGCCCAGTCGCCCGCGGCGCAGGCGGCGGCGAACTCGGCACACAGGCGCGGCGCGACATTGGCGGTGACCGAGATGCAGCCGACGCCGCCCATCGCGGCGTGCGGCAGCCACAGATCGTCGTTGCCGCTGAGCTGGCAGAAATCCTTGCCCGCCCCTGCCCGGTGCATCGTCACGCGGGCGAGGTCGCCGCTGGCGTCCTTGACCGCGACGATGCTGGGAATTTCGGCGAGCTTGTTCATCGTCTCGGCGCCGATGTCGGCGACGGTGCGGCCGGGAACGTTATAGACGACGATCGGCAGGTCGCTGGCATCGGCGAGCGCTTGATAATGGGCGAGGATGCCCGCCTGGCTCGGCTTGTTGTAATAGGGCGCGACGATCAGCGCGGCGGCGGCGCCGGCGGCTTGGGCGTGGCGCATGTGACGGATCGCGGTGGCGGTGTCGTTCGACCCGCAGCCGGCGATCACCGGGACGCGGCCCGCAGCGGCATCGAGGCAGCAATCGATGACCTGATAATGTTCTTCGAAACCGAGTGTCGGGCTTTCGCCCGTCGTCCCGCACGGCACCAGCGCGCTCGTCCCCTCGCCGATCTGCCAGTCGACCAGCCGTGCGAACGCCGGAGCGTCGAACGCCCCGTCGCGAAACGGCGTCACCAAGGCGGGAATCGAACCCGAAAACATGCCGGACTCCTTTACAAAAACGGCGCCGCGACCGATAGCTGGCCAAAGCGCGCCCGCTCATGGACGCCTATTCAGCGCCCCGCAAGGAGTTTGCCACTAGCATGGCCCTTATGAATTCGCTGCTACCCGTTTCCCGCCTCGCGCTCGCCGCGGCCCTCTTTCTTCCCACCATCGCGCACGCCAGCGAGCTCACCCCCGAACAAATGGCCTGGTACCGGGCGCAGATGGGGCTCGCCACGGCGTCGGCGTCGCCACCGGTCAGCACCAACTCGGTCGGCGATGCGGTGATGGAATGGCGGCGGCTGACCGCCAACAGCGGCGCCTCGTTCGACCAGCTGTCGCGCTTCCTGCTCGCCAACAAGGGCTGGCCCGATTCCGACAAGATGCGCGCGCGCGCCGAAAAGGCGATCGCGATCGACAGCTATGACCCCGCGCGCACCCTCGCCTATTTCCAGACCTATCCGCCGCAGACCGCGAGCGGCCATTTGCGTTACGCGCTCGCGCTCAACGCCTCGGGCCGCCGCGACGAGGCCAATGCCGCGGTGCGCCGCGCCTGGACCGGCGGCACGCTCGACGAGGTCGAGACGAGCCGGGCGCTGTCTTTCTTCCCCGGCGCGCTGACGCTGGCCGACCATGACGCGCGCATGGATCGCCTGCTGTGGTCGGGCGCCACCGGCGCCGCGAGCCGCCAGCTGGCTTTCGTCTCTCCCGAACGGCGCGCGATCTTTGCCGCGCGGCTCGCGATGCGCAGCAATGCCGTCGACGCCGCGCTGCAAGCCGCCGCGGTCGAAAGCGCCAACCCGGCGCTGACCCGGAGCGATGCGGGCTATATCACCGACAAGGCGACCTGGCTGCGCAAGGCGAACCGCGTCGTCGAGGCGCGCGCGCTGCTCGCGGCGCCGCGCACGCTGACCCGTGCGCCGACCGATGCCGAGGAATGGCTCGAAACCCTGCTCACCAATGCGCGCGCAGCCGACAGCGCAGGCGACAAGCTCACCGCCTACAACATCGCGCGCCAGCTCAGCGACACCTTCCCGCCGGGCACCGTCGTCCGCGAAACCCCTCTCAGCGTTCGCGACGATTTTACGTCGCTTGCGTGGCTCGCGGGCCAACTTGCCTTCAGGGATTTGCGGCGCCCGGCCGAAGCCGTGCAGCTGTACCGCACCTATGGCGAGGCGGCGCGGTCGGCGCAGACGCGGACCAAGGGCTTCTACTGGGCCGGGCGCGCCGCGCTCGCGGCCGGCGACAACGCCACGGCCAACGCCCATTTCGCCGATGCCGCGCAGCATTATGACCAATATTACGGCCAGTTGTCGCTCGAGCGGCTGAGCCGGCCGCAGCCGCGCCCTGTGCCCGTGCCGTCGATCCAGATCAGCCAGGCCGAAAAGGCCGCGTTCGAGGACGACCGCCTCGTTCGCGCCGCCCGGGCGCTCGGCGAGATCGGCGCGTGGCGCGAACAGTCGCTGTTCCTGCGCGCGCTCGCCAACCGCGCGACAACGCCGTCCGACCATGTCCTCGCCGGCCAGCTGGCGTCGTCGATCGGGCGCCTCGACCTTGGCGTGATGATCGGGCGCAGCGCGCAGGCGAACAGCCTCGACGCGGTCGAGGTGTCGGGCTTCCCGACCGTTCGCGTTCCCGCGGGCCATGAGGGCAACTGGACCTTCATCCACGCGATCACGCGGCAGGAAAGCCAGTTCGACCGGCAAGCGATCAGCCACGCCGGCGCGCGCGGGATGATGCAGTTGATGCCGGGCACGGCGCGCGAGGTCGCGGGCAAGCTCGGCCTGAACTACGACGCCGGGTCGCTGACCGTCGATACCAATTACAACATGACTTTGGGGTCGACCTATTTCCAGCAGATGCTCAGCTATTTCGGCGGCAGCTATCCGCTCGCGGTCGCGGCGTACAATGCCGGGCCGGGCAATGTGAACAAATGGCTGCGCGCCAACGGCGACCCGCGCGGCGGCGGAATCGAGATGGTCGACTGGATCGAGGCGATCCCGATTTTCGAGACGCGCAACTATGTCCAGCGGGTGCTCGAAAATGCCGTCGTCTATGACACGCTGCGCGACGGCAACCGCGCACTGCCGAACGCGCCGCTGAGCTTCTATCTCGGCAAGCGCACCCCCGGCTGATCGTCCATGGCGGGGGACAAGGCGAACATCATCAGCCCGGCGGGCTTCGCCGCGCTGCGCGCCGAATATGACGCACTGCTCGGCGGCGAGCGGCCAAAGCTGGTCGAGGTGATCAGCTGGGCGGCGGGCAATGGCGACCGCAGCGAGAATGGCGATTATATTTATGGCCGCAAACGGCTGCGCGAGATCGACCGGCGGCTGTCCTTCCTCGCCCGGCGGATGAAGGCGGCGCGCGTCGTCGACCCGGCGGAACAGCCCGACAAGAGCCGGATCTGGTTCGGTGCCACCGCCGAACTGGCCGATGACGACGATGCGCGGCGCACCGTCACGCTGGTCGGCGACGACGAAGCCGAGGCGGGCGACGGCCGGATCGGCTGGAACAGCCCGCTCGCCCGGGCGCTGCGCGGCGCGGCCGTCGGCGATTTGCGCACCGTGCAATTGCCGGCGGGACCCAAGGAATGGGAAATCATCGCCGTCCGCTATCCCTGACGGCGCGTCATTCCCCGACTCCGGCGATCAGGTCGCGCTGGTCCTTCCTGAGTTCGGGAAGGTCGCGCGCCAGCTTGGCCCAGAAGGCCGCCTCCTTCGCGTCGACCGGCACACCGTCGCCCTTCGCATAGGCGTCGGCGAGAATGGCGCGCGAGCCGGCGAAGCCCGCGCGGGCACCGACACCGCAATCCTCGATCGCGTCCTTTCGCGTCTTGTCGGCGAAATGCGCCTCGCACAGCCAGTGATTGCCCTCGGGATTGCCGCCGTCGGCGAGCGTCCGCAGTCGGGCCATGTTCGCGGCGCGCGTGTCGGGAAAATAGGTGAGCGCGAAAATCGCCGCCGGATGCCCTTTCGCCGCGGCTTCGGCGTACAGCGCCTGCGACCGGACGAAATCGGCGGGGCCGAAGGTGCCCACCGCGAGACGATAGGCCAGATGCGTCTTGGCCTTGGAAAATCCGGCGTTCGACGAGGCGAGATAGAGGTCGTAGGCACGCTTCACATCGTCCGGCGACGGATCATTCTCGAGCAGCAGATAAGCGAGTTCCTGCTGCCCGGCCGGGAACCCCTGCGCCGCCGATTGTTCAAGGTAGGCGCGAGCGCGCGGCAGGTCCTTCTTCACCCCGACGCCCAGCGAGAACATATAGCCCGCGAGATGCTGCGCGAGCGGGTGGCCACCGTCGGCGAGTGCGACCAGTTGGGCGGCGGGATGATGCGCCAGGACGTCGGCGACGAGCAGCGGTTCGTCCTCGATCGCCAGCCGGTCGAGCGAAATGTCCGCGAGCGGATCGGCCGCCGGTTTCGCCGGCCCCCGCGTTGCGCCCGCAGGCGGTGCCGCCGCCGCCGTGACTGGCAACGCCGCGGCGGCGGCGCGCGCCTGCGGGACCTCGACCGGCGCGACGAGATAATAATCGTCGAACCAGCTGCCATAGTGAAAGGGCTGCTGCGGCCCGAGCTGCATGCCGAAAGTCGCCTTGTAGACGTCGCGCGACACGATCTTGAAATAGTCCGAAATTTCGAGCCCCGGGATCGCCAGCTGGTGCACCACGGCGGCGGCGAAGGGGCTGACCGGCGAGCCGACCGGTGCAAAATCGAGCGCGGGGCGGCCTTTCGCGGTCGAATAGAAGACGGCACCCTGCCCGATGTCGAGCAGACCGAGCGGTGCCGACCCCGCCACCCCAGCCGCGACATCGACATCCTCGACCCGCACCACGGGTTCGGTGGTGCGGCAGGCGTCAACGAACAACAGGGTGAAGGCGCCTTTGGGAACGACATGCTTCACCAGCGCCTCGATCGACAGATAGCGTTTTTCGACATCGGCGCGGCGCGTCGCTGGCGGCGCGTCCATCGGCACCAGCCAGTTGCGCCCGCCATATTCGAAGCCATGTCCGGCATAATAGATCAGCACCGATTTGGCGCCCCTGGCCTTGGCGGCAAAATCGTCGAGCGCCTTGTCGAGCGCCGCCTTGTCGGCGTTGCGGACGATCCGCGGCGCCATGCCGGCGCGTTCGAAGGCCTCGCAGACATAGTCGATGTCGTTGACCGCGTTCTTCAGCGACGGCCATTCGAAGTCATTATAGGCGCTGTTGCCGATGAGCAGCGCCACCCGCTCGCCCTTGAGCGGCGCGGTGCCGCAGGATTGCGCCGCAGCCGCCGGCGCGAGGCCGCCCAGCGCGAGAAGTCCGGCGACGAGCGCGATGATCCGCCTGACCTGTTTCATTCTGCCCCCTGTCCCGAGTCGCGGCGATCGATACCGCCGCACCGAAACCCCGGAAAACTGCCCAACTTCGCACGCGATCGCATGTTCGACGGCAACCCCGCGCCCCCGCTTCATGCCGCCGCGAGGGTAAGCCAGCGGCATATTGTAGGAAAGCGCTAACTGCCCTGTGTGCCGCATCACCCCCATCGACTGGACGATCGGCTAACAGCTGATACTCTGATCGGGTTCGAGGGAGTGACGATGATGCGAAGCCTGGCGATTGCCGCCGCCCTGTTGCTCTGCGGCACCGCGCACGCCGCGCCGGCCCGCACCCCGATGCCGCCGATCACCGACGCCCTGCTTCTCGACGGGCTGGAACTCGGGGAAGAGATCGAGAGCCGGGTCGATGGCGATCTCAATGGCGACGGCGATGCCGATACGGTGTTCGTGGTGGCGAGCCCCGACGCGCGGACGCTGTATGTCGTCCTGAGCTATCACGGCGAGGTCGACATGGGGCATGAACCCGCGGGCAATTTCCGCCTGGGTCCCGACCCGCTGGGTCCGGCGACGCTGTCGATCGGCAAGGGCGTGCTGGTGATCGAGGACCTGACCGGCGGCACTACCGCGCTGTCGGCGACCTATCGCTACCGCGCCGACAAGGCGCAGCCGAAAATGCGGCTGATCGGGCTCGACGCGGCGGTGTATAGCCGCACTTACGCGCATGACGGCAATGCCATGAGCTGGAACCTCGTCACCGGCGACGTCGAAACCAAGGTGCTGAAACTGACGGGCGAAGGCGAGGACGCCGCCTATGAAGACGCGTTCGTCCAGCGCTTCAAACGGCCGGGCAAGCCGGTCTTCATGGAAGACACGCCCGACCCCGAGGGGCAGCTGATCGCCTTTACGAGGGCGAAATAGGCCGTCCGCCCGGCGCTATTTGAGCAGCGCGGGAACGATCCACGCAACGGACATCACGACGATCGCCGCGATCAGCGAAAAGGCCAGCACGTAGCGGACATTGTGCCCCTTCACCCCGCCGCTGGCTTCCTCATCGGTCACTTCGATATGTTCATCGACGACTTTCATGGTTTTTCCCTTTCGTCCGATTGCGGATCAAACGCGGGAGCCGCCGACGCGGTTCCCGCACCGCTGGCGGGGAGAGGATGCCAGAGGGTCTGTAAGCCGGGTTCTGTCCACCCCTTGCGGGGATAGGCGATCATTCCTCTAGGCCGGCGGTTACCCGACGGCTCAAGCAGTCAACCCGGATGGCGAGACCGGAACCGGTCCTGAGTAACCTCGTGCCATCCCTATTCGACCTTGCTCCCGGTGGGGTTTGCCGTGCCGCGTCCGTTACCGTCCGCGCGGTGCGCTCTTACCGCACCCTTTCACCTTTCGCCGGGCCGAAGCCTGTGGCGGTCTCTTCTCTGTGGCACTTTCCCTGAACCTGTCCGAAGACAGGCCCGCCGGACGTTATCCGGCACCGTGGTTTCCGTGGAGCCCGGACTTTCCTCCCCCGGCGGGATACCCCACCGGCGGCGATCGCCCGACCCTCTGGCGGGAACGAGCATAGCGCGAACGAAATCCATTTACGAGCGATTGTATGATACGGGCGCGCTAAGATGGGAGGTCTGCCGAGCCCACTCCAATCTTATGTCGCACAGACTAGTGCCCGCTGCGGTGTACTGCATTGAGTAGCGCCGAGTACGCGAAATAAATCAGCCCCCCCGCTGCCCCGACCAGCGCTGCAGCCGCAGCGTCATGATCGCTCACGCCTAGATCGATACCAAACACCTGCTTGATGGAGTAGGCTAGCAGAGCAGAAACACAAACTGCCTCAAGCAATATCAAGGTCAGTTTCGCGTCTTTCCGCATCCAATCTGCATCGAAGCGTGCCACTGTCGCCCTCAATCCCCCTCGGGCTGGGGCAGCAGCAGCGCCAACAGGATCGCGCGGCATTCGCCATCGATCGTGCCGTCGATCAATTCGGGCCGGAAACGGCGCTGGAACGCCACCGTCGCGGCAAAACCGTCGGTGACGTCATAGCCGAACCGTTCCAGCGCGAGCAAAAACCCCGCGTCGGTCCACAGCGGATCGGTCAGCTTCTTGGTCGGGCGCGGCAGCGCGAGACGGCGGCGCGCGAGTTCGTGCCAAGGGAAGAGTTCGCCCGGATCCTGCTTGCGCGTCGGCGCGATGTCCGAATGGCCGACGACATTGCCGCGGGTGACCTCATGCCGGTCCTTGATCATATGGACGAGGCGGACGACCGAGGCGACCTGCGGGTCGGGAAAGGGTACATAGCCATGCTCATGCCCCGGGTTGACGATCTCGATCCCGACGCTCGCCGAATTGATGTCGCTCGTCCCGCGCCAGTGCGCGCGCCCGGCGTGCCAGGCGCGCTTGTCCTCGGGCACCATATGGGTGATCTGGCCATCCTCGCTGACGACATAGTGCGCCGACACCTTTGACGCAGGATCGGCAAGCCAATCAATGGCTTCGGCACCGCTCTTCATACCGGTATAATGGAGTATGATCATCGAGACCGGCAGCACGCGCTCGTCGAAATTGGGAGACCAGCGTTCGATAAAATCGCTCATGCGTGTCGCGGCCCAATCGTTGCAAACCCGCCCTCACCTGCGCCAGCCCCGCGCAAATTGCAAGGCGGGTTCAGGCGGCGGCCACGCGCCGCACCTGCTGGTCGGCGGGTTCGTAGAGGCCGCGCAGCCGCGGGCTCGCGACATATTGGTCGGTCTGGCCGAGCACCGTCTCGCCCGCGCCGAGCACGAGGAAGCTTTGCGGGGCCGCCATCGCGCGCATCCGCGCAAAGGCTTTCTGCCGCATCGGCAGCGCGAAATAGAGCAGCAGGTTGCGGCAGAAGATGAGGTCGGCGGGGCTCGCGAGCGGCGGCCGGTCGGTGAGCATGTTCTGCACCGAAAAATCGATCCGGCGGCGCAGGTCGGCCTTCGCCAGCCAGCCCGCCTCGGTCTGGTCGAACCAGCGCACCATGCGCTGCACCGGCAGGCCGCGCTGGATTTCGAACTGGCTGTACAGGCCGACGCGCGCGCGGCTGATCGCGTGATAGCTGACGTCGGTGCCGACGATGTCGACCTGCCACCCCGCCCATTTCGCTTCCTGCTCGGCGAGCAGCATCGCCAGCGAATAGGCCTCCTGCCCGGTCGATACGCCGCAATGCCAGATGGTGATGCGCCGCTTGTCGGCGTTTATGACGCGAAGTTGTTCAAGCGCCGTCTTCGCAATGTCATCGAACACGCTGTGTTCGCGATAGAAAAATGTCTCGTTGTTCAGCATCGCGTCGACCGTATCGTCGAGCAGCTGGCGGCTGTTCGAGGTCACCAGCGCCGCGACCAGCGCGTCGAGATCGGCGATGCCATGGCGCTGCATCACCGGTTTCAGCGACATTTCGATGCGCCAGATACGGCTCGGCGACAATGTCTGGCCGGTGCGCGATTCGAGCACCCCCATCAGGATGCGATAGGCCGATTCGCTCGCCGTCCCGCCCATCATGACCGGACCCGCCCTTTCAGGAAGCTGCCGAGCATCAGCGCGATCGCATCGGGATTGAGCGTCGCGGCGGCGATCCCCGCCTTGGCGACCGCGCCGGGCATGCCCCAGATGACGCAGCTTTCGGGCGCCTGCGCAAAGATCGTCCCGCCCGCCGCCTTCAGCCGCGCCGCACCGTCGGCGCCGTCGCGGCCCATGCCGCTGAGCACCACCGCCGCCGCGCGTCCGCCATAGACGTCGGCGAGCGAATCGAACATCGGGTCGGCCGAGGGACAGCAACCATTAGCGACCGGACGCCGGTCGAGCGCGATTTCACGGCGGCGCCCGCTGGCGACGACGATCAGATGCGCGTCGCCCGGCGCGAGGTAGATATGATTTTTTTCCACCACCATGCCCGCCGCCGCGACGACGACCTTGCGCGTCGTCATCGTCGCGATCTGTTTGGCGTAAAATTCCATGAAGGCGTCGGGCAGATGCTGGGTGAGCAGGATCGGCGCGGTGATGCGCGGGTCGAGATGTTTCAGGAAGCTGGTGAAGGCGGGAATGCCGCCGGTCGAGGCGGCAACCGCGATGCATTCGAGCGGCTGGTCGGTCTCGATCGCGATCGGCACGGGCGCCGGCACCGGGCGCGCCGCAGCGCGGATCTCGATGGGGGCGATCGACGGCAGATGCCCCAGCGTGCGGATGCGGTCAGTCAGCACTTCGGCGAATCGCCCCGAAAAACTGCCGCGGCCGGGCTTGGCGAGCGTATCGCTGGCACCAAGCGACAAAGCCTCGATCGCCGCGGGTCCACCCTCGATGCAATTCGACGAGAGGATCAGCACGCGCGCCTTTTCGGCGCGTTCGAGCATCAGCGGCAGCGCGGTGATGCCGTTCATTCCCGGCATTTCGATGTCGAGCACGACGACATCGACGGGTTCGCGGGCCAGAAAAGCGAGCGCGTCCTGTGCCGAGGCGATCGACGCGCAAACGGTCAGGCCGTCGGTCTGGTCGATGATCCGTTCGAGGATGCTGCGTACGACAAGGCTGTCGTCGACTAGCATGACGCGGACGTTGCGCGCCACCGGCATCGGCGCATCCGCGGCGCCTTCGCGCGCCAGGGGTCGGGAAACCGCCACCCGCCGCGCCTCAGGCGACGCCGACGAGCTGCAATTTTCCTTCGAGCGTTTCGCGGTCGAACGGCTTCATCACATATTCGTCGGCCCCCGCCTCGATCGCGGCGCGGATGTGGTCGATGCTGTTTTCGGTGGTGCAGAATACGACACGGGGGCGTTCTTCGCGCCCATAGTCGAGATCGTTGAACGCCCCCAGAAATTCCATGCCGCTCATCACCGGCATGTTCCAGTCGAGCAGGATCACGTCGGGACGATTGGCGCGGCAAAAGGTCAGCGCCTCCTGCCCGTCCGCGGCCTCGTCGACCGAAAAGGCCATGCCTTCGAGAATGTGGCGTGCGACCTTGCGGATCACTTTGCTGTCATCGACTACCAGACAGGATTTCGACATAAATTTACTCCGACCCCCGGGTGATGGAACCACCCTAAAGGCAAAGGGGTGTTCAGCCCGTTAATGTCAGGCCGCCCTGGCGACCGGCAACGTGATGAAATGCGACGGATCGACGACGAGCAGCGAAGCGCCCTCATGCTCGATCATCGCATCGGCGACGCGTGCCCAGCCGGGCAGCAGCCGTCCGGTGACCCGCGTCTCGGGCGCGTCGATGAAACAGACGTCCTCGATCGCGTCGGCGAGCAGCGCATAACCATGGTCGGCGACATCGACGACGATCACCCGCTGCCCCGGCGCGACGGCCGTCGGCGGCAGGCCGATCACGACATGCGGATCGATGAGCGTGAAGACGCGGCTGCGCAGCGCGAACAGGCCCGCGACATGCGGCGGCGCCGCGGGGACATGGACGGGGTTGCCCACCGTCACCACCGAATTGATCGCGCGGCTGCGCAATGCGACACGCGTGTCGGCGATGCGCGCGATCAAATAGAGTTTTTCCATCATGAGTCGGCTCCTGCGACGCGAGTGCGCAGCGCTTCGAGCAGCGCGCGGCGATCGTAACGATAGATGCTGTCATCGTCGGGACCCGTCGCCGCGACCGACGACCGCAAGCGGACGAGCGGGACGTCGGCGGCAACCGGCGCCGACTGTTCGTCGACGAGGCAAAGCTGGACGTCAGGGCGTTCGCCGTCGGCGGTCTCGTCACCGCTGACGACGCGGTAGCCCGCGCCGCGCAGGATCGGCGCGAGGAAGTTCGCCGCCCAGCCGTCGGCATCGTCGGACAGGCGGCAAAGCGGCTGGCGGAGCAGCGGCGCGGCCTGGTCGGCGCCATATTGCGCCATCAGCCAGAAGGGATCGATCAGCTCGACCGGTTCGCCGCCGATCAGCACGACCCCGGCGATCAGCCCCGGCGCCGATGCCAGCTGGACCGCGTCGGGCAGGCGAACGATGTCGATCACCGCCGCGATCGGGTAGCAGAGCACCGACTGGCCGTCGTGGAGGCGGAGCAGCTTGACCGCTTCGGGGCCGGCCGGAACCACCGCGGCATGGACCGGGAAGATTTCGGTGCCGATCTGCGCCTTTACCGCACCCGCGCTTTCGAACAGCGCCGACGCCGGCACTTCCTCGACGCGTTCGATCACCGACAGGCGAACCCCGCGCGTGCGGCCGCCCGCCTCGCGGAACAGCAGCAGTTGCGCCGCGTCGCGCGCGGCGGCGGCTTCGGCGGCGGCTTCGACGCTCGCATCGTGGATGCGGCCCGCTTCGGACGCGTCGACCCCGGCGGCCGCGAGCAGCCCCTGGACATCGAGCAGCAGCACCGGGCGGCCGTTGTCGGGCAGGGTCGTCCCGGCATAGAGCCCGGTCGCCATGATCATCGGTGCCGCGGGCTTGATCACCAGTTCCTCATGGTCGTGGATCGCCGCGACGCTCAGCGCATAGCTGTGCCCCTGCCCCGGCCGGACGAGGATGATCGCGCGGTCGTCCTGGTCCTCGCTGTCGTCGACGGTGCAGCCAAGAACATGTTCGAGCCGCAGGAGCGGAAATTGCTCGCCGCGCACGGTGGCCAGCTCGCCGCCGCCGACGCGGTCGATGCGCACCGAATCGCTCGTTTCGAGCAGGATTTCGCGCACCGATCCGCGCGGAATCGCAAAATATTGGCCCGAAGCGCGAACCATCAGGCCGGAGATGATCGTGAGGGTCATCGGTACACGCAGCACGATGGCCAGGCCGCGGCCCTCCTCGTTGCGTAGTTCGACGACGCCGCCGATCTTTTCGAGGTTCGCCTTGACGATATCCATGCCGACACCGCGGCCCGAGATCGCGGTGATTTTCGCCGCAGTAGAAAAGCCGGGGCGGAAGATGAGTTCGAGCTTTTCGCGCGCGGTCAGCGTCTTGGCCTCGGCGGCGCCGATGACCCGCGCCGAAATCGCCTTGGCGACCAGCGCGTCGGGCGACAGCCCGCGACCATCGTCGCGCACCACGATCTCGATCTGGTTGCCCGACTGACGCGCCGACACGTCGATGTTCGCGGTGATACCCTTGCCGACCGCGACACGCTCGTCGAGCGGCTCGATGCCATGGTCGATCGCGTTGCGGACGATGTGGATCAGCGGGTCGCGGATATTCTCCATCATCTCGCGGTCGAGTTCGACCTCGCCGCCGCTGGTCGAGAAACGCACCTTCTTGCCGAAATCCTGCGCAAGGTCGCGGACGATGCGCGGCAAGGGAGAGAAAAGCTTGTCGATGCGCTGCATGCGCATCTGGCTGACCGACTGGCGCATGCCGGCGATCGAATCGGACAGGCGGTCGAAGGAGGCGATCACCGACGCGTCGGCGCCCGATTCGCGCAGCAGGCGCGCAAATTCGTTGCGCGCGAGCACGATGTCGGTGACCCCGGTCATCACGCTGTCGAGCAAAGGCAGCGGCACCCGGATCGAGCGCCAGCTCTGCAGTTCGGCGTTGATGTCTTCGTCGGTCAGCGCGGCGACGGGTTCGGAGGGCACGGCCGGTGCGGCAGGGCCTTGGTCGACAGCCGCCAGTGCGCCGATCACATCGCTATCGTCGCCCTGCGGTTCCTTGCCGCTGTTGCCGAGCGCCGCGCAAAGGCTCGACAGGCGGTCGACGATCGCGAGCACCGCGGTGACGAGCGCGGCGTCGGCGGCACGATTGCCACGGCGGACCTGATCGAGCGCATCCTCGGCGGCGTGCGACAGCGCGGTGACGCGCGGCAATGACAGGAAACCCGAGCTGCCCTTGATCGTATGGACAAGGCGAAAAATCGCGTCGAGTCCGGCGCGATCGGCGGGGTCGGCTTCCCAGGCGACGAGCGCGCCGCCGGCCTCGGCCAATATTTCTGCCGTTTCGGCGAGAAAATCGTTGAGCAGATCGTCCATCACGTTGTCGGTGCGCCCCAAAATTCTGAGGCTTCACCATGAAGGACAATGGTTAACGGAGCGTTTGCTCGCGCCCGAAATCAGCCGCGCAGGACGGCCCCGACGAGCAGCGAGGTCGGCGTCTCGCGCGCCAGCATGACGGTGCCGCCGTTCTGCGCCGCGACCGCCTGCACCAGAATCGCCGGCGCGGTGCGCGAGGTCATCGGGCTCGCGCCCTCGCCTTCGGCCAATATGCGTTCGACATCGGCGTCGAGGAAGATGCGCTCGGCCTCGACGTGCAGCGCGATTTCGATGCCCCCGCCCTGATTCTCGCACCCGATGTCGAGCCGCCCGCCGCGCACCAGCGCGTCGACCAGCAGCAGCGCGAGGTTGAGGACGATCTTCACCGCGGGCTTGGGCAGCGGCTCGGCGCCGATCATCCAGTTGAGGTCGATCGCGCGATCGCCGATGATCCCCTGGATCGCCGACTTGGCCTCGTCGGCGGGCACCAGCTCGCCGAAACCGCCCGCCGATCCGAAGGCGAGACGAAAGAATTTCAGCTTGTTCGCCGACGTCCGCGCGCTCTGTTCGAGCAGTTCGGTGACGCGCGCGCGCATGTCGGGATCGCGTTCATCGGCGAGCAGTTCGAGGCCGTTGGCGAAAGCCCCGACCGGGCTGAGAAGGTCGTGACACAGGCGCGATGCCAGCATCGAGGCGAAATCGACGCGATCGTCGGACATGGATGGCTATGCTCCCCGCGGATCCGGCAGTTTCCGGTTGGCGACGCTGTTAGGGCAGGCATGGCGACCAGCGCAAGGCTTGTGCGTCGTGCGGGGCTTGCGGAGCGATGCGAGCGATGCAAGACAGGGCCATGTTCAAGCTCGGCCTCATCGATCGCACGCGCAGGATGTTTGCGGAGCAATTCGAGGCCGACGGCGACGGCTTTTTGTATCGAAAATACGGCAAGGGCGCCCCTATTCGCGTGACCCCGCGGGAGCGCGATGATTTCGTATCTGCCTTCGAACGCGACTATCCGCGCGCCTATCTTGCCATGATCGCCGGCGCCGTCGTTACATTGCTAGGGCTGGTGACGATCGCGGTCGTCATCGAACGCGATCTCTCGAAGCCGGTGATCTACGCAGCGGTGGGAAGCGTGTCGGCGCTCTTCCTGATCGCCCATCTTCGGGTCTGGAGCGCACCCGCCCGGGCGCTGGAACGCCGGCCAGCAGTGGGCCAGGAACGATCGCGCGCCGAAATGCGCGACATCATGACCGCCGGCACCAGCTATCGCTATTATGTCATGATGCTGATGCTGTTCCTCCTGTTGCTCTTCAGTTTCAGCTTTCGGACCGAGGCTTTCAGCGGCGAGGACATGTTCCTGATCGCCTTCTACGTCTTTGCGTCGGCAATGATCGCGTCGTTGATCTTCCGAAAATGGCGCTTCGACCGGCGAAACCGCACTTCCTGAAGCCTCCCCCGCCCCCTTGAATTTCGGCGCCCCGAAACCACATTCGAACCAATGCAGGGGGACGACCAAGTTTTGACCGTGGCGCTCGGCGATAGCGCCGCCGGCTTGCGCCTCGACCGGGCGCTGGCGGAGGCTTTGCCGGACCTGTCGCGCGAACGATTGAAGACGCTGATCAAGGGCGGCCGCGTCGCCCGCGGCGACGGCACGATCCTCTGGGACCCCTCGGCGAAGGCCGTGCCGGCAACGCTCGAACTGCGGCTGCCCAAACCCGCGCCGGCGCATAATGTCGCGCAGGACCTGGGCCTCGTCATCGCGTATGAGGACGAGCATCTGATCGTCGTCGACAAGCCCGCGGGCCTCGTCGTCCATCCGGCGGCAGGCAATTTCGACGGCACGCTGGTCAACGCCCTGCTCCACCATTGCGCCGGGCAGTTGTCGGGCGTTGGCGGGGTCGCGCGGCCGGGGATCGTCCACCGCATCGACAAGGACACCAGCGGGCTGATCGTCGCCGCCAAGCACGACAAGGCGCACGAAGGCCTGGCGAAGCAATTCGCCGCGCACAGCATCGACCGGCGTTATCTGGCGCTCGCCACCGGCCGCCCGATGCCGGCGAACGGCACCGTCAACGCCGCGCTCGGGCGTTCAGCGACCAACCGCAAGAAGATGGCGGTGGTCGCCGAGGACCGCGGCAAGCATGCGATCACCCACTATCGCACGGTCGAACCGCTGAAGGGCGCGACGCTCGTCGAATGCCGGCTGGAGACCGGGCGCACCCACCAGGTGCGTGTCCATATGATGCATATCGGCCATCCGCTGGTCGGCGACCCGGTCTATGGCCGCGCCAAAAAGCCGCTGTCGGACGTACTGAAAGCGCGGAATTTCACGCGCCAGGCATTGCACGCCGCCCATTTGGGCTTTATTCATCCGGTGACCGGTAACGTCATCGCGCTCGACAGCGAAATACCCCCCGATATGCGGGAACTGATCGACATATTGCGCGTTTAGGTTTCGAATGAAAATCTATTTTGACCGCGGGACCCAACTGCGGCATTCATGGTTCAAGGATTTAAGGGAAGACGCTCTCCAATGGCTAACAAAAGCAATGTTCCCGCGACGGTGCCGGCGCTTGGCGGCGAAGCCAGCCTCAACCGGTATTTGTCCGAAATTCGCAAATTCCCGCTGCTCACCCCCGAGCAGGAGTTCATGCTCGCCAAACGTTTCCAGGAACATGGCGACAATGAAGCCGCGGCGCAGCTCGTCACCAGCCATCTGCGGCTCGTGGCGAAGATCGCCATGGGCTATCGCGGCTATGGCCTGCCGGTCAGCGAACTGATCAGCGAAGGCAATATCGGCCTGATGCAGGGGGTGAAGAAATTCGACCCCGATCGCGGCTTCCGCCTCGCGACCTACGCGATGTGGTGGATCCGCGCCTCGATCCAGGAATTCATCCTGCGCTCGTGGAGCCTCGTCAAAATGGGCACCACCGCAGCGCAGAAGAAGCTGTTCTTCAACCTCCGCCGGATGAAGAACCAGCTCGAAGCCTTCGAGGACGGCGACCTGACGCCCGAACATCTGACCAAGATCGCGACCGACCTCGGCGTTACCGAGGACGAGGTCACCAGCATGAACCGCCGCATGGCGATGGGCGGCGACACCTCGCTCAACGTGCCGATGGGCGAGGATGGCGACAGCCAGTGGCAGGACCTGCTCGGCGACGAAGGCCCGTTGCAGGACGAACGTGTTGCCGAAGCGCAGGAGCGCGACGTGCGCCACTCGCTGCTCAACGAGGCGCTCGACACGCTGGGTGAGCGCGAACGCCACATCCTGACCGAGCGCCGCCTGACCGACGATCCCAAGACGCTCGAGGATCTGAGCCAGGTCTATGACGTGAGCCGCGAACGCGTCCGCCAGATCGAGGTGCGCGCATTCGAAAAGCTGCAAAAGGCGATGCTCAAGCTCGCGGGCGACCGGCGGTTGGTCGGCGCCTGACCGGGCGCAGGAAATCGGGGCGACACGACCGGGCTTTTCCGGATGAAGGAGTGTTTGCCATGCGTTTCCTGACCCTCGCCGCCGCGGCCCTCGCCGTCGCCCTGCCCGTCACCGCCGCCGAAGCTCCGGCGAAGGTGACGGTCGAGATGGCGAATTTCAGCTACACCCCCGCCGACCTGCATCTGCATGCCGGACACAGCGTGACGATCCATTTCGTCAACGCCGGATCGGGCGGGCACGACTTCACCGCCGAAGAATTTTTCGCGGCGGCGACGATGGACGCCGCCAATCGCGCGCACGTCGGCGGCGCCAAGGGCCGCGTCTCGCTCGGCAAGGGCGAAAGCGCCGATGTGACGCTGGTCCCGAAGGCCGGCACCTACAAGGTCCATTGCTCGCACTTCATGCATTCAACGATGGGCATGACGGGCAAGATCATCGTCGACTGACCGCCCCCATCAAAACCACCACCGTCAAAAACGCCGGACATAACCCGCATAGAGTTCGACATCGGGGCTGTCGCGATTGAGGCCCGCGTTGACGCCGACATCCCACTGGCTCTCGGCGTCGGGCTGCCAGCCCAGCGACAGGCCCGCGAGCGCCTCGGTGCTGCGCCCGCCGGGGTCGTCGTCGCGCGTGAGGGATAGTTCGGCGGCCGCCGACACATCGTCCGACACACCGAAACCCAGCCCGACCACCGTGCCATAGGCCAGATGGCGGCCGTCGCCATCGGCATCGACCGCCGCATCGACATGCGGCGTCATTCCGAGCGAGACCGCCCCCAGATCGAAGCTGGCGGGAACGAGCAGCCCCGCGCCCCAATCGCCCGCGCCGACACCCGCCCCGCCCACCGGCAAGGTCGCATAGGGCATGGCCGCGATCGAGAACCCCGAGCCGTCGGGATTGTGCAGGTTCTGGCGTAGCGCGAGCGTGACGTCGCCGGTTCGTGTCGTGCTGCTGGTGTTGCCCGTCGCCCGATCGCGCTCGCGCACATGGCCGAGCATCGTCCAGCCGACCTGCAACTCCAGCGACGGGGTGAGGCCCGCGCGAAGCAATGCATCGCCAAACACCCAGCTGTCGGTCCGGCTATTCGCGCCGCGATCAAGCGTCCAGTCGGCGAGACCGATCTCCAGCATCGTCCGGCCCTCATCGACCGTGCAGGCCGGCGTGCCAAGCCCCGGGCGGTCGGGACAAAGGTCGCGTGCCTCCGCCGCAAAAGCCGGCGCACTCAACGCGACGGCGGCGAACAGCATGATCTGCCGTAGCGGCATCCTATCCCCCTTCGTGTCCGGCCGGTCTTTCTTGTCCCGGAAAGCGCGATTGCAATCAAGCCCGCTTGCCTCGCCGCGACGAGCGGCTAGTTTGCCGCGCATGGCAACGAAGACCCGCGCGTCGAAGCGCAAGCTCCCCTGGTATCTGCGGCCTTTCAAATGGCTGCTGTGGTTCATCATCCTGTCGGCCCTGTGGGTGCTGATATACGCCGTCGTGCCACCGCCAGTGACGGTGACGATGCTGACCGACGGCAATGGCATTACCAAGGACTGGACCAGCCTGTCGAACATCGACCGCAACATGGTCGGCGCCGCGATCGCCGCCGAGGACGGGAAATTCTGCAGCCATGACGGCTTCGACCGCGACGCGATCGAGCAGGCGATCGAGCGCAATGCCAAGGGCAAGCGCCTGCGCGGCGGATCGACGATCAGCCAGCAGACCGCGAAGAACGTGTTTCTGTGGCAGGGCAGCGGCTGGACGCGCTACGTCCGCAAGGTTCCCGAAATCTGGTTCACCTTCCTGATCGAAAAACTGTGGAGCAAGCGGCGGATCATGGAGGTCTATCTCAATGTCGCTGAAACCGGCCTCGGCACCTATGGCGTCGAAGCCGGGGCGCAGCGCTATTTCAAGCATGGCGCGAGCAAGCTGACCCCCTCGGAGGCCGCGCGCATCGCCGCGATCCTGCCCTTGCCCAAGAAGCGCGAGGCGATCAGCCCGTCAGGCTTCACCCGCCGCTATGGCAACACGATCCGCGCGCGCATCGGTGTGGTCCGGCGCGACGGGCTGGATGCCTGCATCTACAAATAGACGCCACTCACCACCTGGAGGTCGATGGCGGCTTGGGATGGTAAGCGGACACTCCGGCACAACCCGTTCCCCGGCGAAGGCCGGGGAACGGGTCCGATAGGGCCACTATCGCCCGAAACCAGCCATTTCCCTCTCGTCCAGGTCGCCTGCGGCGGCCCTATTCCGAAGCGTCGCGCGCCGCGTCGGCGACCAACAGTCCGCCGATCACGAGGACCGCGACGACACCGATCGCGATCCCCACCTCGGTCGAGAGATTGTTCCGCTGTTTCCGCTCGAGCGGTCGACCATTGAGGAGGAGGCTCTGTTCGCCGTCGAGCGCGACGCCGATCCGGCTTTCAAAGCGCCGCACTTCGCGATCCGACCGGCGGCTGCCGTCGATGTTGATGGTGTCGCGCGCGAGACGCAGTTCGAGGCGCGGTGCCTCCTTGTGCCGGCCGCCGCCCAAAGGCAGCGTGAAGCCAACGCCGACGATGCCCTCGGCACGACCGAGCCCCTGATCGCGAAAACCCCCGGACTGGGCCAAGGCAGGCGTCGTCAGCGCCGCAGTGAGCAGCATCGCGATTATCGTTCGCATATCGTCCATCCCCCATGTTCGCCCCGATTCACTCTATGTTAAAAATATATAACATGGAGTCAATTAGAATTTACACTGTTGGCGCTTGCACGCCCCGCCTATGCCGGTTTCCAGCTTTTCCGTTCTTCGGCCTGCTTGAGCACTTCGAACGCCGCCTGCCCCGCTGCGAAGCGCTTCGCGGCCTCCGTGTCGCCGGGCTTGACGTCGGGATGGCATTCCTTGGCGAGGCCCCGCCACGCCTTCTTCGTCGCCTCGAAATCGGCGTCGGGTTCGAGGTCCAATATTTCCAGCGCGCGCATCTCGTCGGCGCTGCGGCTGCCGTCGCCCGACCCGCCCCATTCATAATGCTGGGCGCGGGCGTAGCTGCGCGCGCCGCGCGCTTCGTCGGCGGCGCGTTCGGCGGCATCCTCGGCGCTCAGCCCTTCGAAATAGTCCCAGCCGCGATTATATTCGGCGGCGTGGGTTTCACAGAAATACCAGCGATCGGGGCTGTTCGGCGATTTGGGCGCGGGGCAGTTGCCGGGGTTTGTGCAACCGTGACGGTCGCAAAGCCGCACCTTCTGCGCCTCGCTCGACGACCCATAGGGGCGCCAGCGGGGAAAACCCCAGTCGTCGGTTCTTTTGGCGCGGCTCATCCGACCCCATGTAGCGACTAGGGCCGGAAATGGCTAGCCGAGCGCGCCGAATCGCGCCGAAAAAAGCGCTTTCCTAAAAAAGATCGCTGTGCGAGCATCCGCTGCCTGGCTCTTTCGATCGTGCATGTCCCGGTGATTTGTCACGCGTCGCCCATCACCGCTTAAAGCGACAAAGGAGACAGTTTCGATGCGCACATGCGTATCTTTTGTCGCTTTAGGACTTCAATCCTTCGGTTGATACCCGAACGCCTTGTGCGCCAGCTTGACCGTCGCGGGGTCGAGGTCGGGCGGGGTCATCGGCACCGCGGCCTCGAGCGTGTCGGCGATGTGGGTCAATGCGGCGATGCGCCCCGCCTTCTTGTTGTTGCCGTCGATCACCGTCCACGGCGCCCAACGTGTGTTGGTCTGCGCAAACATGTCGTGCATCGCGGCGAGATAGTCGGCGCGGCGCGCGCGGTTGCGATAATCGTCGGCGCCGGTCTTCCACCGCTTCCACGGATCGTCGAGCCGGTCGGCGAAGCGCTTGTCCTGTTCGTCCTGCGTGATGTGGACGAACAGCTTGACCAGATGCGTCTTCGACCCGGTCAGTTGCGCCTCGAACTCGTTGATCTCGTCGTAACCCTTGCGCCATTCGCCTTCGCTCGCATAACCCTCGACGCGCTCGACGAGCACGCGGCCGTACCAGCTGCGGTCGAAGATCGACAATTCGCGGTTTCCCGGCAGCCGCTTCCAGAAACGCCAGAGGAAATGGCGCGATTTTTCCTCGTCGGTCGGCGCGCTGATCGGCCAGACTTCGAAATATCGCGGGTCGAGCTGCGCCGCGAGGCGGGTGATGATCCCGCCCTTGCCCGCCGCGTCCCAGCCTTCGAACATGATGACGCTGCGCTGGCCGTGGGTGATATGCGCCGCCTGGATGCGTTCGAGCCGCCCCTGCAGCGCGGCGAGATCCTCGCCATAATCGCCATCATATTTGGCACCGGATTCGAAGTCGGACAGGTCGATGGTCATGCCGCGATCCTAGCCCAAGCCGAGGCCGATCACCAAGCGCCGCTTGCGCTGCTGTCGCCCTTTGGCACAGCGCCGGGCAGTTTCCTTACGGTTCGCGCATCATCGGCTGGCGCGCATCCCAGTCGGCGAGTGCGCGGCGATGGCGGTCGATACGCGCCAGCCCCTCGCCGATGTCGCGGTTTTTCGACCCCAGGCGCTGCGCCTGCCCGTACCAGTCGATCGCGGCGGTGAAATCGCGTCGCGCCTCGGCGCAGAGGCCGAGGTTGAAGGCAAGCGCCGCGGTCGGCTCGACATCGCGTCCGATCGCCGCCCAACTGTCGCAGGCACCCGCCTCGTCGCCCTTGGTCTGGCGGATCGCGGCCTTGAACGCCTCCGCCGCCGCCTTGGGCAGTCCCTTGCGATTTTCGTCGACGCGGACGTCTTCGGAAAAGCCGCTCGGCGCGAAGTCGCGGCGGATGGTCCCGACCTGCGCCTTCAACGTCGTTTCGACGAACGCATCGACGGTGCGGCTCGCCTTGCGGTCGGGGCAATAGATGAGTTCGTCGCGCGCACTCAGCGGGCGTGTATAGCGCACGCTGCCGTCGCCCATCGCGACCAGGCGGACATTGGTGCTGACCGTCGCCACCCGGCGTCGGCAGCGCATGTCATATTCCTCTTCCTTCAGGCATTTATTCTTGTCGGCGGGGTCCTGTTCAACGCAGCGCTTGCGCTTCTCGGTCGTGGCGGTTTCGTCGACCCCGACGCGAACATTGCCGGTGACCAGCGCATCGGTCGGTACCCCCGATTCGGGCGCAACCACCCGGAAATAGGGCCGGCCGCCAAAGCGAACGCCCGCGAGTTCGCTTTCCAGCGCCTGTGACAGGACGCTGCCGTCCTCGCCCTCGAAGCGGTCGACTGCGATACTGACCAGATCGTTGACGTTGGGGCTTCCGGCCGGGTTGGCACCCGCGATCGTCAGCGTCTCCGCCGTTGCGGGAACCGCACTACAGACCAGCGCACCGGCCAGTATCCATCGCGAATGGCTCATCATTTCCCCCCGACGCCCATCGACCCGCTGCCGGGCTATCGCAGCCCGCCAAGCGAGTCAAAGTTCGGAGGCGATGAGCTCGGCCAGGCGCTCGGGCGCTTCCATCGGGATGAAATGGCTGAGTTCGGCCCAATGCTCGTCGCGCACTGCGCCGAGCGAAGCGCCCAGGCCGGGCCATGTCGGGCTGACGGAAAAATCGAGAGTGCCTGCGCGCTCGCCGGTCTTGGCACGGATCAGGCTGATCGGCGCCGAAATCCCACCAAACCAGCGATAGGGGTCGGTACGCAGCGCGTTGAGATAGACCGACGCCTCCAACGCGGGCGGGCAAGCCAGTTCCCACCCCTCGCCATCCGCAGCGGGAAGCAATCCAAAGCGGCAATAATCGGCGAGCGCTTCGGCCCGCCAATGCGCATAGGGCGGACGCGTAGCGAAGTGCGCGGCCAACGCCTCCCAGCCATCCCAGCGATTCCGCCGCCGCGCCACC
Source organism: Sphingopyxis sp. Root1497 (assembly GCF_001427085.1). NCBI lineage: Bacteria > Pseudomonadati > Pseudomonadota > Alphaproteobacteria > Sphingomonadales > Sphingopyxidaceae > Sphingopyxis > Sphingopyxis sp. Root1497. Next base: position 389,975 of record NZ_LMGF01000005.1, on the reverse strand, counting down.
GGATGCTCGGCGGGGTCGGGAACGGGTTGCCCGACTGCTTCGGCATAAAATTCGGGCGGCACAATCACGGGATCGACCAGAATCAGGTGACGGAAAGCCTGCGGCCGCTCGGCGGCGAGCCGCGTGAGCAGGTAACCGCCCATGCTGTGCCCGCAGCCGACGAACGTCGTTCCCGCAAAACGGTCGATGATCGGCAACAGGAAATCGGTCGTTGCCGCCCAGTCGGACAGCGAATCCGGCTTTGCACTGCGCCCGTGACCGCGGCTGTCAGGCGCCACCACATGCGTCCCGGCCGGAAGCGCCGCAACGACCTGGTCCCACAACCGGGCGTGAAAGCCCGTCGCATGAAGCAGCAACACCGACGGCCGGTTGGTGGGCTCGCCCCATTCGAACCAGCAAATCTCGCCATCCGGCGTCGACAGCCGGTGCTCCCGCGCCGCCGACGTCATGCTCAGCCCTTCGGCCCGTCCACGATGCGGATGCCGAGTTCCTTGAGCTGCTTGTCGCTGACCGGCGCCGGGGCCTGCATCATCAGGTCCTCGGCCTTCTGCGTCATCGGGAAGACGATGACTTCGCGGATGTTGGGCTCGTCGGCGAGCAGCATCACGATGCGATCGACGCCCGGCGCCGAGCCACCGTGCGGCGGCGCGCCGAATTTGAACGCGTTGATCATGCCGGCGAAATTGGTGTCGACATCGGCCTGGCTGTAACCGGCGATTTCGAACGCCTTATACATGATGTCCGGCCGATGGTTCCGGATCGCGCCCGACGACAGCTCGACGCCGTTGCACACGATGTCGTACTGATACGCCAGAATGTCGAGCGGGTCCTTCGAGGTCAGTGCCTCCAACTCGCCCTGCGGCATGCTGAAGGGATTGTGGCTGAAGTCGATCTTGCCGGTTTCCTCGTCGGCCTCGAACATCGGAAAGTCGACGATCCAGCAGAATTCGAAGCGCGACTGGTCGATCAGTTCGAGCTGCTCGGCGACGCGCGTGCGGGCGAGACCCGCGAGCTTGGTGGCCTGCGCCTCCTTGCCGGCCGAGAAGAAGATGCCGTCGTTCGGGCCAAGACCGAGCGCGTCGGCGATCGCCTTCATGCCCTCCTGCCCGTGATTGTTCGCGATCGGCCCGCCGAACACGCCGTCCTTCTGCGTCGCATAGCCAAGGCCGGGGAAACCTTCGGACTGCGCCCACGAGTTCATTTCGTCGAAGAACTTGCGGCTCTTTTCCGCGGTGTTCGGCGCGGGCACCGCGCGGACGACGTCGCCCGCCTCGACCATCGACGCGAAGCGGCCGAAACCCGATCCCTTGAACAGGTCGGACACGTCGGTGATCAGCAGCGGGTTGCGCAAATCGGGCTTGTCGTTGCCGTATTTCGCCATCGATTCCCGATACGGGATGCGCTTGAACGGCAGCGGCGACACGGTGCGCCCCTTGCCCTGCCAGTCGGCGAATTCCTCGAACACGCCATGCAGCACGGGCTCGATCGCGGCGAACACGTCGTCCTGGGTGACGTAGCTCATCTCGAAATCGAGCTGGTAGAATTCGCCGGGCGAACGGTCGGCGCGCGCATCCTCGTCGCGGAAGCAGGGGGCGATCTGGAAATATCTGTCGAACCCGGCGACCATCAGCAGCTGCTTGAACATCTGCGGGGCCTGCGGGAGGGCATAGAATTTGCCCGGATGGACCCGCGACGGGACCAGATAGTCGCGCGCGCCCTCGGGCGATGACGCCGTCAGGATCGGCGTCTGGAATTCGGTAAAGCCCTGCCCAATCATCCGGCGGCGAAGGCTGGAAATCACGTTCGAGCGCAGCATGATGTTGGCGTGAAGTCGCTCGCGCCGCAAATCGAGGTAGCGGTAGCGCAGGCGAATATCCTCGGGATATTCGGTATCGCCGAACACCGGCAACGGCAGCTTGTCGGCCGACGACTGGACGACGATCTCGCTGGGATAGATTTCGATCTCGCCGGTCGGCAGTTTCGGATTGATCGTCTCGGGCGAGCGTGCGGAAACCTTGCCCGTCACCGTCAGCACCGACTCCGGTCCGGCCGCATCGACGATCGGGAACAGCTTCGACCCGGTCTCAACGATGATCTGGGTCACGCCGTAATGGTCGCGCAGATCGACGAACAGCACGTTCGCATGTTCACGCGTGCGATGAATCCAGCCCGACAGGCGGACCTCTTGCCCGACTTCGGCGGCGGTCAAGGCGGCACAGGTGTGCGTACGATAGGCGTGCATTTTTTCGTCTTTCAATCGTCGGGGAGCGCGGGCGAAAGCCGCACCGATATGGCCGCGCCTAAGGCAGGGCGACGCGCCATTTGTCAAGGGTAGAAGGGCGATTCAGCCAGTCAGCCCCAGCCCGTCGAGCACCGGGCTGCCGAAGATCGCGCGATGCGTGGGATCGGGGATCAGACGGTTGCGGGCGGCGCGCCAGCGTTGCAAATCCTCGCCATAATCGGCTGCGACGCGTGCCCCATCGAGGTGACAGCTTTTCGCCCAGTGGCGCGTGAAGTCCACCCCCGCGCGGTCGAGCAGTTCGACGACGCGCGCATAGGCTTCGGCGGTCCGCGGGCTGCGCGGACCGTCGAAGTCGATCACTGCATTGTGGGTGAAACGCGCAGGTGCGAGCAGCCCCTGCGCGCGTTCCATGAAGCGCACTGTCACCGCGGTCGAACCGCCGTGGCGCGTGTAGACGCCGCAGATCAGCTCAAACACATGCGCCAAATCGCTGCGGTCGATCGTCACCGAGGCGTTGAACAGATCGGCGAGCGGCCGGTGGGTGTCGAGCCCCTCCCCCCAGGTGCCATGCACCGGCGGGTCATCGACGTCGGGACCTGCCGCATAGCCCATCTTCATCGCGAACTGGAGCAGCGCGCCGCGCGCCCAGGGGTAATCGTCGAGCAGCCGCCCGAGCAGGCTGAGCGCGTCGTAACCCGCGCCCATTTCCCCCGGCGTCGCCTGGTCGTAATTAGCGCGCCAGGGCTCGGCATAGAGGAAACGCAGCATCGCGGGGCGTTTGAACGGCTTGTACGGATTGACGATCATCTGGACGAAATCGGGATCGCGATCGAGCGCATAGGCGGCCGAAAAGCGACGGAAGTCGCCGACCGCGAGCCAGTCGAGCGCGGCGCAGTCAACCTTGCGCAGATTCTGGATCGGGCGGACGAGGAATTTGGGGACGCTATCGACGACGAGCGCGGTGACGATGCCGAGCGCGCCGACGGGCAACTGGACCGCGGCGAAGACGTCGTCGTCGCGCAGGACCGTCGACCCGGTCGCGGCGATGAAGGCGTCGCTCATCACCCCGGCCGCGGGTTCGACCCAATGGACGCCCGCAGGTGTCACCAGTTGCAGCGCGCGGATATGATCCTGGATGCCGCCGCGCGCGACCATCGAGCCGTGCGTCCCTGTCGCCGCTGCGCCCGCGAAGGTCTGGCCGTTGCCCGCGCCGCTCGTCCACAGCGAGCGGCCTTCCGCCTCAAGCTTGTCGGACACCTCGTCGACGAGCGTCCCTGCCTCAACGAGCATCAGCCCGGCGGCATCGACACCGGGCAAGACGTCACTCGCGGCGATGCGAAAGCAGCGGTTGAAGCGGCGGGTGTGGAGCAGCCAAGCGTCCGAACAGATATTGACGTTCGATGGCGACCAGCCTGCGCCGAGCGGCCGCACGCGTTTCCCCTTCGCCAGCGCTTCGCCAAGCCATGCGCGCACCGTCGCCGCCGCGATCGCGATCTCGTCGCGCCCGCGCGCCGCATCGCCGCTGCGCAACGCGAAACGCGTCGCATCCTCGCACACGCCGGTGCCGTGATAATTGGTCCAGCGACCCGACTCGCCGAGCGGAACAATGGGCATCACGCGTCTCCCAGCGGCTGAATACCGGCATGGGCGCGCCAGGCGACGGTCACCGGGCGGATCAGGCCGAGCGTCGCGATGGCAACCAAGGCCTGTCGGCGCGTCGCATAGACTCGCAGGTCGCACAGCCCGTGATCGGCCTCCGGCGTTACGAAGGGTTGGCGCGCCGCGGCGGCGAGTCCCCAATATTTCAGCGTCACGACCATCGATTCCTCGTCGAGTGGCCGCGGATTGGCGATCGACACGAAGATGTCGCCCTGCCCCGCCATATATTGCCCGAAAAGCAGCGCAAAACCGATCGCCGCCAGCGTCCAGCCGACCCACATCATGTGCCGATACCCCCTCGCGTTTCAACATGCCGATGTTCCGGCTTCGCGACCCGAAGAGCGTGGGCAATTTTTCCTGCCCGTCTGCATCAACTAGCTGTATAGGCGCGGCATGCAAGTCCATCCGCTCATCGAAACCAGCGCCGCGCTCGTCGAATTCTGTGATCTCATCAAGAACAGCGATTTCATCGCGGTCGACACCGAGTTCATGCGCGAGAACACCTTCTGGCCCGAACTCTGCCTGATCCAGGTCGCCAACAGCGAGCACGCCGCAGGCATCGACCCGTTGGCAAAGGACATGGACCTGAAACCGCTGCTTGATCTGATGGTCGACAACGAGGACATGCTGAAGGTCTTCCACGCCGGCGGGCAGGATGTCGAAATCATCTTCAACCTGACCGGCAAGACCCCGCACCCGATCTTCGACACCCAGATCGGGCAGATGGCGCTCGGTCAGGCCGAACAGGTCGGCTATTCGAACCTCGTCGAGGCGTGGCTGGGTATCCAGCTCGACAAGGGCGCGCGCTTTACCGACTGGAGCCGCCGCCCGCTCGACAAGCGCCAGATCGACTATGCGATCGGCGACGTCACCCATTTGGCCAAGATTTTCCCGATGATGCTGAAGAAGCTCGTCAAGACCGGACGCGGCCACTGGCTCGACGAGGAGATGGAAAAGCTCGCCGATCCGTCGAACTACAGCGTCGACCCCGAGCAGGCGTGGCACCGGATCAAGATTCCGTCACGCAAACCCGACGTGCTCGGTCGCCTGCAATCACTCGCCGCATGGCGCGAGCGCGAGGCGCGGTCGAAGAATCTGCCGCGCGGCCGGATCGTCAAAGACGAAACGCTCGCCGACCTCGCGGCGCATCCGCCGAAGGATCAGGACGGCTTGGGCCGCGTACGCGGCCTGTCGGCGACGTGGCGCTCGAACGACATCGGCGGGCGACTGATGGATGCACTCGACAATGCCAAGCCGCTCGACCGCGACGATATGCCCGATCGCGCCCCGCGTGGGCCGGGACTGGGCAAGGAAGGCGTGCTCGTCGCCGACCTGCTCAAGCTGCTGCTCAAGATTCGCGGACGCGAGCTCAATGTCGCAGCGCGGCTGATCGCGCGCAGCGACGAACTCGAAGCGCTCGCAGCGGGACGGCGCGACGATATTCCGATGTTGCAGGGCTGGCGCTATGATGTGTTCGGCCATGCCGCGCTCGACCTGGTCGAGGGACGGATGGGCTTTGCCGTCCAGCACGGCAAGCTGGTGATGAGCAAGATCGAGGCCCCGACCCCGATCGACGCGACTCAAGCTTAAAGAAGCAGCAATTCGGGCTTTGCGTCGAGCGCTTGCGCGAGCGAGCGCAGGCGACGGTCGACCGATTCGCCGGCGAGGTGGTGCCAGCCCCCTTCAAGGCTGAGGATCAGTTTGCCCTTTTCGAGTGCGATGCGGCTCGCCTTGAGCGGCGCTTCGACCCCGCCGGTCAGGCGCTGCGCCAGCCGGATCGCGAGTCCCCATTGCCGCGCCCGCGCCAGCCGTTCGGCCGCGACGAGCGATCCCATCGCCGGAAAATCGCCGTCGGCGCCGCCGAAGCCGGCGTGGAGCGCGCGCGCGAGCAGGATGCGGCCCGGAATGTCCATGCCGCGCCAGTTGCCATGAAGACCGATTTCGGTGCCGCGATCGGCGCGGAAATCGGGGTTCGCCGACCAGGCGACATCGCTGAGCAGGCTCGCCGCGAGACGGACGCGGCTGTCGGCGGCGTCTTCGCTGGCGAAGAGCGGTGCGATCCATTCGGCAAGCGCGGGACCGTGCGGAGCAAAGCGCGCGAGGCGGCGGCCTTCGAATTCGGCGGCGACGATCAGCGGATCCTGCGCCCGCGTCCCGGCGTCGAGTGCCTGATAGAGCAGCCCTTCGCGCAAACCCGACGACGAGACCGTCATGTCGGGAACGTCGATGATGTTGGCGAGCGCGGCGAGCAGGGCCGCGGCGTCAGGCAGCGATGCGGCGCGATTCGACGCCATGCCGGGAATCGCCTTCAGTTCCTCGAAACTCAGCCGCTGGGTCGCGCGGAGCAGCCGGCGCAGCGCGGTGCGCGGCAGACTGTGCTGGTCGAGCACCGCGAGCGGATCATGAGTGAGTTCAAGGTCGAGACGCGCCAGCGCGCGCCACGAGCCGCCGACGAGATAGAGCGGCAGCCCGGCGCAATCGCCCGGCCAGTCCTTGGCGCGCAGCATCTTGCGGATCGCGCGCTCGAACGCCTGCGGGCCGTCCCGGCGCAGCGCGGGAAGCCGCAGCACGCCGAGCGGAAAACTGTTGCGGCGGCCGACCTGGCCGTTCGACACCGCCGCGAGTTCGAGGCTGCCACCGCCCAGATCGACCGCGATGCCGTGCGCGTCGGGGATGGCGGCGATCACGCCATAGCCCGCCGCCTCGGCCTCTTCCTGGCCCGACAGCAGGCGGATCTGAAGTCCCGCTTCGGCGGCACCGGCGATGAAGTCGGGGCCGTTGGACGCATCGCGCACCGCGGCGGTGGCGACGCATTGCAGGTCCTTGACCTCCATGTGCCGGGCCAGCAGCGCGTAACGGCGCAGGGCATAGAGGCCGCGCTTGGCGTCTTCGGACGCGATGCGGCCATCGATCGACAGGCCGCGGCCGAGGCCGGCGGCGACTTTTTCGTTGAAGATCACCGCCGGCGCGCGCGGCGGGCCTTCATAAACGACGAGGCGGACCGAGTTCGAACCGATGTCGATGACCGCGGAGCGGTGGAGTTTGGACTGGGGACGCAACTTTTCAATCATCGCGCATATTGAGGATGAGCGTCGGGACGTCCTGGCGCTGGTGGAGCGCGGTGCCGCGGCCCGAAAGCGACGGGTTCGTCATGAAATAGTGGTGCAAGTTGAATGGCTTATCGTCCGGTGTTAAGCGCGCATAGGTGCCGTCGGGCAACAGCACCCAGCTTTGTTCATTGTCAATGAGGTTGGCGACGAGCACCTGGTCCAGAATCTGGTCGTGGACGGTCGGATTTTCGATCGGGATCATATATTCGACGCGGCGGTCGAAGTTGCGCGGCATCCAGTCGGCGCTGGAGATATAGAGCTTGGCATTGCGGTGCGGCAGCGCCGCGCCGTTGGCGAAGGCCCAGATGCGGCTATGCTCGAGAAAGCGGCCGACGACCGATTTGACGCGGATCGTTTCGGACAGGCCCGGAACCCCGGGGCGCAGGCAGCAGATGCCGCGCACGACGAGTTCGACCGGCACCCCGGCGACGCTCGCTTCATAGAGCTTGTCGATGATGCCGGGGTCGACGAGGCTGTTCATCTTGGCCCAGACGCCCGAGGGCGCCCCCGCGCGCGCCGCGGCGATCTCGGCATCGATGAGCTGACAGAGATGCGCGCGCATGTTGAGCGGCGACATGGTGATCATGTCGAGCCGTTCGGGTTCGACATAGCCGGTGATGTAATTGAACAACTGCGCCGCATCGCGGCCGGCGCGCGGGTCGGCGGTGAAGAAGCTGAGGTCGGTGTAGATGCGCGCGGTCACCGGGTGGTAGTTGCCGGTGCCGAAGTGGCAGTAGGTTTTATACCCCTGCCCCTCGCGGCGAACGACCATCGAAATCTTGGCGTGGGTCTTCCATTCGATGAAGCCATAGACGACCTGCACCCCGGCGCGTTCGAGCTGGTTCGCCCAGAGCAGATTCTGTTCCTCGTCGAAGCGCGCCTTGAGTTCGACGACCGCGGTCACCGACTTGCCCGCTTCGGCCGCCTCGATCAGCGCGCGGATCACCGGCGACTGGTCGCCGGCGCGGTAGAGCGTCTGCTTGATCGCGACGACGTCGGGGTCGGCCGCCGCCTGCCGCAGGAAGGCGAGAACGACCTCGAAGCTTTCATAGGGATGGTGGACGAGAATGTCCTTGCTGCGGATCGCCGCGAAACAATCGCCGCCATGTTCGCGGATGCGTTCGGGAAAGCGCGCCGAGAAGGCGGGGAATTTGAGGTCGGGGCGGTCGACGTCGACGAGCGCCGACAGCGCCGCGAGACCGACGAAGCCGTCGATCTTGGCGACGATCGCTTCATGCCCCTGGATATCGGCGTTGAGCACCGCGGCGAGTTCGCCGGGCATGTCGGCCTCAAGCTCCAGGAGGATGACGCGGCCGCGACGGCGGCGGCGGATCGCGGTGCGGAACAGCCGGACGAGATCCTCGGCCTCTTCCTCCAGTTCGATGTCGCTGTCGCGGATGATGCGGAAGACGCCGCGGGCGCGGATGCGGTAGCCGGGGAAAATGATGTCGCCGAACAATTCGATCAGAAATTCGATCGGGACGAAATTCGACGCCTCGCCGGGGACCGGCACGAAACGCGGGAGCGAGCCGGGAATCATCACCAGTTCGCGGATCGTCTCGCCCGTCGCCTTGCGCTCTAGGTCGAGGATCACTCCGAGACCGCGGTTGGGGATGAAGGGAAAGGGATGCGCCGGATCGAGCACCTGCGGGGTGAGGATCGGGAAAATCTGGTCGATGAAATATTGGCGCAGTAGCGTCCGGAGCTTTCCGGCGTCCGAATGGTCGCCGTGGACGACGATACCCTGTTCGCCGAGTTGCCGGTGGAGCAATTGCCATTCGCTCTGCTGCTGGTCGACGAGGCGGTTCACCTCGGCCTCGATCTCGGCGAGCTGCTGCCCCGGCGAGCGGCCGTCGGCGCTGGGATCATCAATCCCCTGCAACTGCTGGCCCTTGAGCCCCGCGACGCGGACCATGAAGAATTCGTCGAGGTTGCTGCCCGAAATCGACAGGAAGCGCAGCCGTTCGAGCAGCGGATGCGCGGGATTGCGCGCCTCCTCCATCACCCGCCGGTTGAAGGCGAGCCAGCTGAGTTCGCGGTTGAAGAAGCGTTCGGGGCCGAGGGATGGCCGCGCCGTGTCGGCATCATTGTCTGCGCGTAGGGGGCCGCCAGCTATCGACATGTGTCTTCATCCTGCCTTTCAAGGAGATCGGGATCGATCAGCCCCTGTGACAGTAATGTTTCACGCGTAAGACGAACCCCGACGCGCCGCCCCTGTTCGAGCGAGGCGGCGTCGAGCGCGGCGACGATGCGGTGGAGCGTCGCATAGCTGCGCTCCATGCGCGGGACGACATAGGAGGCGACCTCGGGCGCGAGCGCCATGCCGCGCTGCGCGAACAGCGCCTCGATCAGGTCGCGGGCGAGGCAATCGTCGGGTTCGCCAATCGTCAGCACGGGCACCGCGCGCAGGCGCGAGGCGAGATCGGGAAGCCGGATCTCCCAATCGGCGGGCGGCGCGTCGGCAATGACGAGAAGCGGGTCGCCGCTCGCTTGCGCCGCGTTCCACGCATGGAACATCGCTTCTTCGGAAACGCTGTCATGGCCGTCGATGACGCGGCCGCCGGTTTCGCGCGCGAACAGCCGGCCGATCAGGCTGCGCCCCGACCCGCGCGGGCCGGTGAGGACCGCGGTGCGAACCGGCCATGTTCCGACATGGCGCAGATAACGCACTGCGTCGGCGTTGCTGGTGCCCACGATCAGCGGGCCGTCATTGCTGCCCCCCGCGCTCCAGTCGAGCGGGAGCGCGATCTGTCGAGGGTTCCGATCCATTACCAGCAAGCCCGAGGCGTCAAAATGGCAAAGATATCGAGCCGAATGAACCGAAGGGAACAGTGGTTCTGTTTCCAAGGGTCATTTGGTTCGAGATCGAAGCCATTTTGGCGTCCCTTCGGGATTTGACCGATTTTGTCCATTGCTTCGTCAGCAAGCCTTAAAATATCGACATATTCCTGCGCCTTGCTTCCTCGCACTGAACAAAATCGCTTCAAACCTCGGGCTTGCTGGTAATGGATCGGAACCCTGGACGCGCGGGCCATCAGCGGCTGATCCGGAGCGTACTCCCGCTCGCCTGTACCTTGTAGCCGCGCGCTTCGAGCGCGGCTTTCAAAGCGGCGATGTCGCCGCGGAAGGTCACGCGCATCACCGACGTGCCGCCGAGCGCGAGGCTGGTGGTCGAGGCCGACTGGACGCCGGACACCCCACCGACGCTGCGCTCGGTTGCCGAGACCGATTCGACGTCGGGCGAACTATATTGGACGGTAAAGCTGGCGACGCCGACGGTCGGCGCGGTCGGCACGCTGGCATCGGTTTCGATGGGCAGTGCGTCGGTGTCGGTTTCCGCCACGTCGGGCAGTTCCTCGACCTTCACCGGTTTTTCGAGCACGAGATAAGTGTCGGTGCGCAGCACCCCGGCGGCGAGCGCGTCGGTATAGAGTCGGTCCATCCGTGCGACCGCCTTTTCCATCATGTCGGGCAGCGCGCGCGGGGTCGGGCCGGTCATCGTGAAAGCGCCGATCAGCTTGTTGTCGGGACCGAAGCGCGCCGTGAAATGGCCGGTGATCGGCCCGCCGGGATAGCTGTATTCGACACGCGCGATCGGGGTCAGCACGTCGGCGGCGCCATATTGGTCGAGGATTACGCGCCACCAGACGCGGCCACGGCGGCCGACCTGTCCCGAATTGAGCAGCAGGGTGTCGGCACCGGTGCCCGCGGTGCGGACATAGTCGATCGCGCTCTGCCCCGTATTATATTCGGCCCAGGCACGCTGCCAGGCGCTGCGCTGTTCGAACACCTGCGGCATGCCGTCGATCGAATAGACGGGGATGACGAGCAGCGGCGGCGAACGCAGGGTGCGGCCGCTGACGCCAAGGATCTGGCCGGCGCGGACGCGGTCGAACTGGACACCGAGGCGCGCGACATAGCGGCGCGGGCCGATCTGTTCGTCCTCGACGACGATCGCGGTGACGATGCCGTCGAGCACCGAATCATTGAGCGCCGGCCCGTCGCTGCCGTTGGTCTTGCGATACAACTGGGCCCAGCCCTGGCGCTGCGCCTCGCGCCAGCCCTTGGTCCGGGCGTCGTCGGCATTGTCGCCGGTGACGTCGACGAGGATGCCGCTGGTCAGGAAGTCGCCGCTGCTGTTGATCGGGGTGATACCGCGATCGCCGCGCGTAATCTGGCCATCGACGACACCGACAACGAGAATCAGGGCGAGAAAGCCCAGCATCGCCGCGATGCGCCATTCGCGGCGCAGCGCGGTCGGAAGGCGGAAAAGCGGGGCGAAACGCCGGGCGTGGGAGGGGGAAGCGGCCGAAATCATCTCTTCTCTATGCTCTGCCCCGAATGCGCGTGCCGGACAAGGAAATCATGGCAATTGTCCGCGGGAACCGTTAGTCGCGCGTGCCATGGATTCCAAGCAGAACAAATCGGACGGGCAGCCCGCCGGATACACTTATGCCCAGGCGGGCGTATCGATCGACGCCGGCAATGCGCTGGTCCGTGCCATTGCTCCGCTCGCCCGTGCGACGCGGCGCCCCGGCGCCGATGCCGACCTGGGTGGCTTCGGCGGCTTTTTCGACCTGAAGGCAGCGGGGTTCAACGATCCGCTGCTCGTCGCGGCGAACGACGGGGTGGGCACCAAGTTGAAGCTCGCAATCGAATCGGGACGCCATGACGGGGTCGGAATCGACCTGGTCGCGATGTGCGTCAACGACCTGATCGTGCAGGGCGCCGAGCCGCTGTTCTTCCTCGATTATTATGCGACCGCGAAGCTGGACAATGATGTCGCAACCGCCGTCGTCGCCAGCATCGCCGAAGGGTGCAAGCAGGCCGGATGCGCGCTGATCGGCGGCGAGACCGCCGAAATGCCGGGCATGTACAGCGAAGGCGATTACGACCTAGCCGGCTTCTGCGTCGGCGCGGTCGAGCGGCACGAGGTGCTGACCGCCGACAAGGTCGCCGCGGGCGACGTCATCCTCGGCCTCGCCTCGTCAGGGGTGCATTCGAACGGCTTCTCGCTCGTCCGGCGGCTCGCGGCGGACAAGGGCTGGAAACTCGATCGCCCGGCGCTGTTCGACCAGGAGGTGCTGCTGATCGACGCGCTGATGGCGCCGACGCGCATCTATGTGAAGAGCCTGTTGCCGCTGGTGAAGACCGGCAAGGTCCACGCGCTGGCGCATATCACCGGCGGCGGGCTGCTCGAGAATATCCCGCGCATCCTGCCCGCGAGCCTGCACGCGCATGTCGATGCAGATGCATGGGAGCAGCCGCGGTTGATGGCCTTCCTGCAGGCGCAGGGCAATATCGAGCCCGAAGAGATGGCGCGCACCTTCAACTGCGGGATCGGCATGGCCGTCGTCGTCGCGGAAGGCGATGTTGACGCTGTTACCGCGGCGCTGACCGATGCGGGCGAGACAGTGCTGCGGATCGGGCATATCGCCGACGGCGCGAAGGGCTGCACCGTGACCGGGAGTGCCGAAACCTGGAGCGCACGGGATGGGTGGTCGGCGACGCATCATGGCTGAGGTGTCGAAGTTCCNGCCCCTGTTTCGGCACATTCCCATTCGACATGCCCTCCCCCGGCCCCTCCCGCAAGCGGGAGGGGAGAAATGAAAGCCAGAGTCGCCGTCCTGATCTCGGGCGCCGGGACCAATATGGCGGCGCTGCTCTATGCGGCGAAAGCCGCCGACTGTCCCTATGAGCTGGTGCTGGTCGCCAGCAACGATCCCGATGCACCGGGGCTGGCGATCGCCGAAGCCGAGGGCGTCGCGACCTGGAGCCTTTCGCACAAGGGACTCGACCGCGATGCGTTCGACGCACTGGTCGATACGCAATTGCGCGCGGCGAAAGCCGACTTCGTCGCGCTGGCCGGCTATATGCGAATCCTGAGCGACGATTTCGTCGGCCGCTGGGCGGGCCGGATGGTCAATATCCACCCGAGCCTGCTGCCGCTCTACAAGGGGCTGAACACCCACCAACAGGCGATCGACGCCGGCGACCGCTTCGGCGGGTGCAGCGTGCATATCGTGACCCCGGGGGTCGACGACGGGCCGGTGCTGGCGCAGACGCCGGTGGCGATTGTCGCGGGCGACACCGTCGACAGCCTGAGCGCGCGGGTGCGGATCGCCGAGCATCAGCTTTATCCGCCGACGCTGGCCGCGTTTGTGAGCCGCGAGCGCAACCCCGACTATCTGCTCGGCCGGGTCCGCGACCTGGCGATGGCACTGCCCGAGGCCGACGAGGTCAGTTCGCACGGCATGCCGTGTTTCGGCATCGTGAAGGGCAAGAAATTCGCCTATTTTACCCAGGACCACCATGGCGACGGCAAGACCGCGCTGTTGGTGAAGATCAGCGGCGGCGACGAGCAGGCGGCGTTGATCGAGATGGACGCGGATCGCTATTACCGCCCCGCCTATTTCGGCGACGGCTGGGTTGGTATCCGCCTCGACCTCGGCGATACCGACTGGGACGCGATCGGCGAATGGCTGCGCAAGAGCTGGCTCGCCGTGGCGCCGAAGAAGCTGGCCGGCCTGATGGGCGTGGCGGACGAGTTCTGATGAAGCAAGCCGCAGTCGGTTTGCTCAAGACCGTGCTGGCCGCCGTCATCGTCATTCCATTCGGCGTCGGGATCGGCAAAGCGATCGAATATGGCACGGTCGATCTGCTCGGCGACCGGCTGGGCTTCGATGGAGCGGCGCTGCTTGGAACCGCGGTGTTCGTTGCCCTCGCGCTTATGGTATCGAAACGCTGGACACGGTGGCAGGCACGAAAAAGGCCGCCGGATCGCTCCGGCGGCCCTTCGCTGCCCTAGGGCAAATGGCGATCAGCCGACGATTTCTTCGGGCTTGAAGAAATAGGCGATTTCGATCGCCGCATTCTCGTCGCTGTCCGACCCGTGGACGCTGTTCGCTTCGATGCTCTCGGCGAGTTCCTTGCGGATCGTGCCGGGGGCGGCGTCCTTGGGGTTGGTGGCGCCCATGATGTCGCGGTTGGCCTGCATGGCGTTTTCGCCTTCGAGGACCTGGACGACGACGGGGCCGCTGATCATGAAATCGACGAGTTCGCCGAAGAAGGGGCGTTCCTTGTGAACGGCATAGAAGCCTTCGGCCTGGTCGCGGCTCATGTGGATGCGCTTCGACGCGACGACGCGCAGGCCGGCGTCTTCCAGCATCTTGGTGACCGCGCCGGTCAGGTTGCGGCGGGTAGCGTCGGGCTTGATGATCGAAAAGGTGCGGGTGACCGCCATGGGAAAGCTCCTGCGTGGGTGTGTTTTATGATCGGCGCGCGTCTAGCCGCGCTTTTGCCGCACTGCAAGGCAGGAAGGAGGCGGACACCCCGTTCGGGGTCAACCGCCGTAGGTGACGGTGCCGTTGACCATGGCGCCGGCCTGGGTCGCGGTGACCTGTACCCCGCCCTTGCCGCCTTCGCCCTTCTCGGCGCTGAACATCATCATGTCGCCAGCCTTGACCTCGCTCGACACCTTCAGCCCCGCGGCCTCGGCCTGCTTGCGGAAATGGGCGATCACGTCGGCGGCCTGTCCCTTGACCTCGAAGCTCGCCATGCCGCTTTCGCCATCCTTGCCCGACGCCGACATGCCGCCGGTCATTTTGGCGCCGGGATAGGCGGTGAAACCCGCGGGCAGCTTGGCATTGGCGACGCCGCCGCCGAAGCTCACCTCGCCGTCGGCGGTCTTGATGCTGACCGCGCCGTCCTCGCCGTCGGCACTCTTGGTGACCTTATAGTCGGCGGTCTTGCCGGTGTCGGGATCGGTGTAGGTGCCGCTCGCGACCTCCTGCTCCGATTTCGAGCTGCAGGCGGCGAGGAGAAGCGCGGCGGCGGTGGCGGCGAGGATCAGGGTCGGGCGGTTGGTCATGATAAGCTCCTGTGGCGGTTCGCGATTTTCATAGCATCGGACGCGGACCGCGCGGTGACGCCGGTCACAGTCACGGCCCCTCCGACCAGCGGCCATTTTCGTCCTGTTTCCAGAAGCGGTTGTCGACATCGTCGCGCGCGGCGAGCGCGCGCCACAGCGCGCGGGCATCGTCGATGCGGCTGTTGTCGAAGAGCAGGAAGACGCGCGCGAAACCGAGCGCCTCCTCGCGCCACTCGCCATCGGCGAGCGCGAGATGCGTCGCGCCACTGGGGGGTGGTGCGGCGAGCGTGCCCGCGATCAGGATCGGCTCGATCGCCTCGTCGGGCGAACCCGCGGCACCGTGCGGCAGGAAGCTCGCGGGCTGGAGCGTCCACAACGCCTCGTCGATCGCCTGGCGCTGCATCGCGGGGCCCGCGACGACCAGCAGGCGATCGCCGTTGCCCAATATGCGCGACGCGAGCGCGGGGAGCACCCGTTCGACGGGGTCGCGGGTCAGCCGGTAAAAGTCGACGCGCGCCATGCTCCCCCCTCTTGTCTTTTCTGGCCCCGCTTATCCTTCGAAATTGTCGGCGATGAAGCGGTCGAGCAGGCGCACGCCATAGCCGGTCGCGCCCTTGGCGTAGACCGGGCCGTCCTTGTCGTGCCACGCCATGCCGGCGATATCGAGATGCGCCCATTTGACGCCCTCGTCGACGAAGCGCTTGATGAACTGCGCCGCGGTGATCGAGCCGCCCTCGCGCGGGCCGATATTCTTCATGTCGGCGATCGGGCTGTCGATCAGCTTGTCATAGGCAGCGGACAGCGGGAAGCGCCACAGCTTGTTGTTGCTGGCTTCGCCCGCGGCGATCAGCTGGTCGGCGAGGCCATCGTCGTTGGCGAAGATGCCGGCATATTCATGGCCGAGCGAGATCACCATCGCGCCGGTCAGCGTCGCGAGATCGACGATCACCGCGGGGTCATAGATTTTTTGCGCCCAGGTGATGGCATCGCACAGGACAAGCCGCCCCTCGGCGTCGGTGTTGAGCACCTCGACCGTCTGGCCCGACATGGTGGTGACGATGTCGCCGGGGCGCATCGCATTGCCGTCGGGCATATTCTCGACAAGGCCGACGATGCCGACGACATTCGCCTTGGCCTTGCGGCCGGCGATCGCTTTCATCGCGCCGGCGACCGCGCCCGCGCCGCCCATGTCCCATTTCATCATGTCCATGCCCGCGGCGGGCTTGATGCTGATGCCGCCGGTGTCGAAGGTGACGCCCTTGCCGACGAAAGCGACGGGCTTCGCGCCCGGCTCGCCGCCGTTCCAGCGCATCGCGAGCAGCCGCGGCGGGCGGGTCGAGCCCTGCGCGACGCCGAGCAGCGCGCCCATGCCGAGCGCCTTCATCTGGCGTTCGTCGAGAACTTCGAGTTCGACGCCCAAGTCGGCGAGATGCTGGCAGCGTTCGACGAAGCTTTCGGGATAGAGGATGTTCGGCGGCTCGGCGACGAGCGTCTGGGTGAAGGCGACGCCGTCGGCGATCGCCTGCGCCTCGGCCCAGCCTGATGGAGCGCCGCCGGGCGCCGCGATCACGATCGTCTGGAGACTCGGCCGGGCATTGTCGGCGAGACGGGTGCGATAGGTATCGATGCGCCAGTTGCGCAGCGTCGCGCCGGTGGCGAAAGCGAGGATATCGTCGGCATCGACCGTCCCGGCGCTGACAAAATCGACATGGACGGTGGCGACGCCGCTCGTCTGCAGCCGCGCGGTCAGCGCCGCGCCGGCGCGTTCGAGGTCGTGGACGCCGCCTTCGCCGATGCCGATAAGCAGCAGCCGCTTCGCACGGTCACCGTCGATCGCCGCGGTTTCGACCACCGTGCCCGCCGCACCGTCGAAGCGCGCCTGCGCCGCCGCGGCGCCGAGCAACGCGCCGAGCGCGGCGGCACCGCCCTTACGGACCGGAAAGGCGACGACGTCGGCAGACGCATCGATTTGCGCGACAAACTGAATGTCCATCCTGTGACTTTCTTATGCGATGATTGATTGGAACGTGCCGGACCGATAGGGGTTTCGCTTGCGAGTTGCAAAAACAAAGCTGCGGGTTCAAGCGGGCCGCAGGCTCCAGGTGACGGGACAAAGGGATTCAATGACGGGGACTTTGTTCCAAGGGGGCGACCGGCCGCTGTGGCTCGCGACCGCCAGCGCGCTGGCGTTGCTGGCGGTTCCGGCCGCGGCGCAGACCGGTGCCGAACCGCCGGTCGTGCCCGCGCCGCAGGGCGAACCCGACCTCCAGACCCCCGATGTATCGACCGGGAAGATCGATGCGCCCGATGTCGCGGGCGAACAGCAGGTCGGTTTTGCCGCCGACAATCTGAATTACGACAGCGATACCGAGATCGTCGTCGCCGACGGCAATGTCCAGATGAACCGCGAAGCGATCCAGATGCGCGCCGACAAGGTGACGTGGAACCGCAAGACCGGCGAAGTCGTCGCCGAGGGCGACGTCGCGATCACCAACCCCGAGGGCGACACCGCCTATGGCGACCGGATCGTCCTGACCGACACGCTGCGCGACGGGATCGTCGACGACATGCTGGTGGTGCTCGACAATGGATCGCGGCTTGCCGCGGTGCGCGGAAAGCGGTTCGAGAACGGCAATATCGAACTGGAGAATGCCGCCTACACCCCCTGCCCCGTCGAGGATAATGCGGGCTGCGCCAAGAATCCGAGCTGGCAGGTCCGCGCCGTCAAGGTGCTGTACGACAAGGCCAAGAACAAGGTCCGCTACAAGGGCGCGCGGATCGAGATATTCGGCCTGCCGCTGATCCCGCTGCCCGGCCTCAGCCACCCGCTCGACAGTTCGCCGAGCAGCGGACTGCTGGTTCCCGAAATCCGGCTCGATCGGACCAATGGTTTCGAGATCGCGGTCCCTTACTATCTGCGGATCGCGCCCGACCGCGACGTCACGATCACCCCACACCTCTACACCGGCGCTGCACCGATGATCGAGGGCGAGTTTCGCGCGCTGACCGACGTCGGTTCGTTCCGCATCAACGGGTATGGCACCTATAGTTCGGTGGTCCCGCTCAACGGCACGCCGAGCACCGGCAACAACGAGCTGCGCGGCTATCTGGAGAGTGCGGGCAAGTTTCAGCTCAGCCCGCACTGGAGCGTCACCTATTCGGGCCGCATCGCGAGCGACCGCACCTTCCTGCGCCGGTACGACGTCACCCGCGACGACCGGCTGCGGTCGACCTTCGAGGTCGAGCGGATCGGTGGACAAAGCTATTTATCGATCGCCGGCTGGGCGACGCAGACGTTGCGCGCCGGCGACAAGCAGGGGCAGCAGCCGATCGCGCTGCCGATCCTCGATTATCGCCAGCGGCTGACCGACCCGCTGTTCGGCGGCCAGTTCGAGTTGCAGCTCAACACGCTGGCGATCGGCCGCACCGCAGGGCAGGACACGCAGCGCGCCTTTGCCGGGGTGCGCTGGGACCTGCGCCGCCTGACCTCGCTGGGGCAGGAAGTGACCTTTACCGCGATGGTACGCGGCGACGTCTATCACAGCGACGAGAATCTGCTCACCGCGATCCCCGGCTATCGCGGCAAGTCGGGCTGGGAAGGCCGCGGCATCGCCGCCTTCGCCGCCGACATGCGCTGGCCGTTCGTCGGCGAATTCATGGGCGGGACGCAGACGCTGACCCCGCGCGTCCAGCTCGTCGCGACGCCGAAGCTGAAAAACCTCGATATTCCGAACGAGGACAGCCGCGCCTTTGACCTCGAGGACAGCAACCTGTTCGCGATCAACCGCTTCAGCGGCTACGACCGGTTCGAGGACGGCGCGCGCATCACCTATGGCGCCGAATGGAATTACAGCCGGCCGGGTTTCAACATCAACAGCATCGTCGGGCAAAGTTACCGCCTGTCGGACAAGCCGAGCCTGTTCCCCGACGGCACCGGGCTGACCGACCGGACGTCGGACGTCGTCGGCCGCACCACCGTCGCGTACAAGGATTTCCTGCGGCTGACCCATCGTTTCCGGCTCGACAAGGACAATCTGGCGATCCGGCGCAACGAGTTCGACGCGACGATCGGCACCCGCGCGACCTATGCCGTGCTCGGGTACTCGCGGCTCAACCGCGACATCACGACGGTCGCCGAGGATCTGCAGGACCGCGAGGAAGCCCGCGTCGGCGGCCGCGTCGCCTTTGCCCGCAACTGGTCGGTCTTCGGTTCGGCGATCATCGACCTGACCAGCAAGGCCGACGATCCGCTGAGCCTGTCGGACGGCTTCGAGCCGATCCGCCACCGGCTCGGCGTCGCCTATGACGACGAATGCCTGTCGATCGCGCTGACCTGGCGCCGCGACTATATCGACACCGGCGACGCGCGGCGCGGCAACAGCTTCTCGTTCCGCGTGGCGTTGAGAAACCTGGGGTTCTGAGGCGGGTTTCGAGCGGTAGCCGCCTTGANNATAGCGCGACGTCGCCGCCCCTCCACCACCGCCTACGGCGGCGGTCCCCCTCCCCATCGCTGCGCGACAGGGAGGATCGGCGACGTCCGCCTCCACCCCGAACCGCCGACGGGCCAGGCGCGACCGACATCTCATCCCATTCGCTCAGCTTGCGTTCAGCGTTTGGCGGCTAGTCCGACCCCAGTTATGATGCGCTTGCGCGCGCTTTGCGCTGGACCATCGGGCGTTTCGGCTGATACGGAGCGAACCGGAACCTCTTTCATAGGGTAAAAATGACCAAAATTTCGACCTTGATCGGCCTGACCGCTGTCGTGTCGCTGTGCGTTTCGCCGGTGCTGGCGCAGACCGTCCCCGACAGCGACGTGCCGACCACCAGCCTGAGCATCCCCGGCAATGTCCAGATTTTCGGCGACGCCAAGGGCAATGTCTATCGCCCGTCGGCGACGGTGAACGGCGAGATCATCACCGCGACCGACATCGAGCAGCGCATGGGGCTGATCCGCGTCGCGAACAACAATATCGAGCTGCCGCCCGAAGAAGAACAGCGCCTGCGCCAGCAGGTGTTCAGCAACCTGATCGACGAGAAGTTGCAGATTCAGGAAGCGAGAGCGGCGAAGATCGATATCGACGAAAATCTGATCAACGAACAGTTCGCCCGGCTTGCCGCGCGCTACAAGCAGACCCCCCAGCAGTTCACCGACTATCTGGCGTCGAAGGGTTCGTCGGCGGCGGCGGTGAAGCAGCAGATCCGCGGCGAATATGCCTGGGACCGCCTGCTCGCGCGCAACATCCAGTCGACGACCAATGTGTCGACCGAAGAGGTCGAGGCCGTCGTCAAGCGGATGACCGATGCCAAGGGGCAGGACGAGTTCCACCTGGCCGAAATCTATCTGACCGCGACCCCCGAAACGATCCAGTCGGTCGCCGAAAACGCCCAGAAGATCGTCCAGGCGCTGCAATCGGGCGGCAGCTTCGCCGCTTATGCGCGCCAGTTTTCCGAAGCGTCGACCGCGGTCGTCGGCGGCGACCTCGGCTGGGTCAAGGGCGGGCAATTGCCCGACTCGATGGCCGACGCGGCACGCCAGATGCAGCCGGGCCAGCTGGTCGGGCCGATCGAGGTTCCGGGCGGCGTGTCGATCATGCTGATGGTCGACCGGCGTCAGGTGCTGACCGCCGATCCGCGTGACGCGGTGCTCAGCCTCAAGCAGATTTCGCTCGACTTCCCGGCGGGTACGACCCCTGCCAGGGGCGCCGAGCTCGCCGGACAGTTCGCCGAAGCGACGCGCGGGATCGCCGGTTGCGGCGGCGC
This sequence comes from Sphingopyxis sp. Root1497, assembly GCF_001427085.1. Taxonomy (NCBI): domain Bacteria; kingdom Pseudomonadati; phylum Pseudomonadota; class Alphaproteobacteria; order Sphingomonadales; family Sphingopyxidaceae; genus Sphingopyxis; species Sphingopyxis sp. Root1497. The sequence continues at coordinate 369,334 of NZ_LMGF01000005.1, read as the reverse complement.
CGACGCCGTGGCCCAGAGCCTGGGCGCGCAGGTCGTCGCACGCGACGGCATCGCGATGCGCCAGTTGCCCGCCCCGCTGCAGGCGACGCTGATCGACCTGCAGGTCGGCCAGACGACCCAGCCCTTTGGCGCCGCGAACGAGGGCGTCAGCGTCCTCGTGCTGTGCGGCCGCGAATTGCCGAACACGGCGACCGCGCCCAACCTCGAGGAAATCGAGGGCCGGCTGCTTGAGGAAAAGGTCAACAAGCGCGCCCAGCGCTATCTGCGCGACATGCGCCGGGACGCGGTGATCGACTTCAGCTGATGTCCGATTCCGCAAACCCGCGTCCGATCGCGGTCACCCTCGGTGACCCGGCCGGCGTCGGGCCCGAAGTCGCCGCCCGCGCCTGGGCGGTTCGCAAGGATCATGACCTGCCGCCCTTCGTGGCGATCGGCGATATCGCGTCGATCGCCGCGGTGTGGGACGGCCCGGTCGAACGCGTCGGCGATATCGCCGAAGCCGAACGGCTGTTCGACGACGCCCTGCCCGTCTGGCACCTCGAGGACAGCGGTCCGGTGGTGCCGGGATCGCCGAGCAAGGCAGGCGCGACCTGTGCCCTGCACGCGCTCGAAACCGGGATCGGGCTGACCCGCGGCCAGGCGACCGGCGCGCTCGTCACCGGGCCGGTGTCGAAGTCGCAACTCTATGGCATCGGTTATACGCATCCCGGGCAGACCGAATTCATCGCCGAGCGCTGCGGCGTCACCGCGACCAATGCGGTGATGATGCTGGCGGGGCCGCGCTTGCGCGTCGTGCCGCTGACCGTGCATGTCCCGCTGGCCGAAGTGCCCGAGCGGCTGACCAGCGAGTTGATCGTCGCCAAGGGCCGGATCGTCGCGCGGTCGCTGAAGCGCGATTTCGGGATCGAGCGACCGGTGATCGCGGTCGCCGGACTCAACCCGCACGCCGGCGAAAGCGGCGAGATGGGCGACGAGGAACTGCGGATCATCCGTCCCGCGGTCGAGCAATTGCTGGCCGACGGGATCGCGATCGAGGGACCGCTCGCCGCCGACAGCCTGTTCGCGCCGCACGTCCGCACGCGCTACGATGCGTTGCTCTGCTGCTATCACGACCAGGCGCTGGCGCCGTTCAAGGCGCTGCATTTCGATGACGGCGTCAATCTGACGCTCGGGCTGCCGATCGTCCGCACGTCGGCCGACCATGGCACGGCGTTCAACATCGCGGGCACCGGCAGCGCCGATCCGGGCCCGACGATCGCGGCGATCCGCATGGCGGCCGAACTGACGGCGATGCGCGAGCGCAATTGCGCCCCCGCGGCGTGACAACGCGGCCGCTCCCCAGCCTGCCGCCGCTGCGCGAGACGGTGCGCGCGCACGGGCTCCAGGCGAGCAAGGCGCTGGGGCAGAATTTCCTGTTCGACGAACAGTTGCTCGACCGGATCGCGGCGCTGCCGGGCGATCTGGAGGGCGCGCGCGTGTTCGAGGTCGGGCCGGGTCCGGGCGGACTGACGCGCGCGCTGCTGCGTGCGGGCGCGCAGGTGATCGCGGTCGAGCGCGACGACCGCTGCCTGCCGCTGCTCGGCGAACTCAGCGAGGCGTTCGGCGGCGCGCTGACGGTGATCGCCGACGATGCGATGGCGATCGACGCCGATGCGCTCGCCGGCGGGCCGTATCATATCGTCGCCAACCTGCCTTATAATGTCGGCACCGCCTTGTTCACGCGCTGGCTGGAGCCCGCGGCCTGGCCGCCCCGGTGGCTGTCGCTGACGCTGATGTTCCAGCAGGAGGTCGCCGAACGCATCGTCGCCAAGGTCGATACCTCGGCTTACGGCCGGCTTGCGGTGCTGGCGCAGTGGCGCTCGACCCCGCGCATCGCGATGAAGGTCCACCGCTCGGCCTTCACCCCGCCGCCAAAAGTGATGTCGGCGATCGTCCATGTCGTGCCGGCCGAGCAGCCCGAAGGGGTCAAGCCGAAGCTGTTGTCGCAGTTGACCGCGCAGGGGTTCGGTCAGCGGCGCAAGATGCTGCGCCAGAGCCTCAAGGGCATGCCGGGCGCGATCGAGGCGCTCGAGGTGTGCGGGATCGAAGCAACGCGGCGCGCCGAGACGGTGAGCGTCGCGGAGTGGGTCGAACTGGCGCGGGTGCTCAGCCGCTAGATCAATTCTGGCTGGTCGTGACCACCGTCTTGGGGATCAGCGCTTCGGCCGCGACCACGCGCTTCTCCGCGCTCGCACCGATCGTCTTTTCGAGCGCGGCGACCTGCGGGCATTTTTCGGCGCAGAGGCGCTTCGCCTCGGCGAGCTTTTCGCGCGCGAGTTCGAGCGCGCCCTTGTCGGCGAGCGCTTCGCCCTGCCCGGTCAGCGCGACGATGTCGGTGGGTTCGAGCAGCAAAGCCTCGCGATAGAGGCCGATCGCCTTGCCCGGCAGACCCTGCGCGCGCGCGACCTGCGCCAGTGCGATGATCGCGCTGCGGTTGCGCGGATCGGCGGCGAGCGCCGATTCATAAAAATCGGTGGCGGCGACGAGATCGCCCGAATGCTGCGCCTTCACACCCTGTTCCTGCAGTCCGATCGAGACCGGCAGGATGTCGTTGTCGGCCCGCTGCGCGTCGGACGCCGTCGGCAGGCTGGCAAGGACAAGACCCGCGCCGAGGGCCAGGAAACTGATGCGCATCGCATTCTCCCATCGCTTCATTGAAGGCGAGGCTATCACGGAGCCGTCAATCGGGCGAGGAAAAATCCGTCGCAACCGTCATGCGCCGGAGTCAGCAGGAAACCGCCGCCCGCGGCGCGCCCGACGCCCGTCGGGAGATAGTCCGTGTCGGCCGTCCAGCCGGGATGGCGGGTCAAAAAGTCGTCCACCTGGGCGCGCCCCTCGCGTGCGATGATCGAGCACACCGCATAGAGGAGTTTGCCGCCCGGCGCCACCAGATCGGCACCGAGTGCCAATAGCTTCGCCTGCTCGGCGACATGGCGGTCGAGCCGTGCGGGGGTGGAGCGCCAACGCAGTTCGGGACTGCGACGCCAGGTGCCGCTGCCCGAACAGGGGGCGTCGACGATGACGCGGTCGGCCTTGCCCATGCGATCGGCGAGCATCGCGCGTTCCTGCCCCGGATTGAGCAGCAGCGTTTCGATGCGCGTCGCGCCGGCGCGGTTGGCGCGCGGCGGCAGTTGCTGGAGCCGCGCGCGGTTGGTGTCGCAGGCGAGAATCGCGGCCTCGTCATTGATCGCCGAGGCGATGGCGAGGGTCTTGCCGCCCGCGCCGGCGCACAGGTCGACGATGACGTGCCCCGCTTCGGCGGCGAGCGCGACCGCCGCCAGCTGGCTCGCGGCGTCCTGCACCTCGAACTGCCCCTCGGCATAGGCCGAATGCTGGACCGCGGCGGTTTCGCCGGGCAGGCGCCAGCCGTCGGCGAGGCCGGCGATCGCTTCGCCGTCGGGGAAGATCCGTGCCAGTTCGTCGCGGCTCGAGCGCAGCCGGTTGGCGCGCAGGTCGAGCGGGGCGCGGGCGAGCATCGCCGCACGCTCGGCCTTGCCGACGAGCGGGTCGAACAGCTTGAGCAGCGCGGGCGTGGCGAGCCCGGTTTCGGCGCGCGGTTCGTCGGCGGTGATGACGGCGGGGCCGTATGCGGCGCCGTCGAACAGCGCGGCGAGTTCGGCGTCGGCATCGGCGAGCGCGAGCATCGCGGCGCGGCCCGATACGGGCGCCGACCGCACGCCGCGGATCGCGTCATAAACATGGTTGCGGATCGCGCGGCGGTCCTTCGACCCCGCGTAGCGGCGCGCGCGCATCGCCTCGGCGAAGATCGCGTCGGCGGGCGGGCCGCCGTCGCGCGCGGCGGCGGCGATGGCGTCGAGGATTTCGATCGCGGTGTGGACGCGTGCAGCGGGGGTCATGGGTTCAACCTTTCCTCCCCGTCATTGCGAGGAGCGAAGCGACGAAGCGATCCAGCGTTGCACAAGGCCGCTCTGGATTGCTTCGCTACGTTCGCAATGACGGACGGGCAAATTTACCCGACCGGATAATTCGGTGCTTCGCGGGTGATCGCGACGTCGTGGACATGGCTTTCGCGCAGGCCGGCGTTGGTGATGCGCACGAACTTCGCCCGTTCGCGCAAATCCTTGAGGGTGCGGCTGCCGGTATAGCCCATCGCCGCCTTCACGCCACCGACGAGTTGGTGGATCACGTCCTTCGCGGGACCCTTGAACGGCACCTGGCCCTCGATCCCCTCGGGGACGAGCTTCATCTGGTCCTTGATGTCCTGCTGGAAATAGCGGTCGGCCGAGCCACGCGCCATCGCGCCGACGCTGCCCATGCCGCGATAGCTTTTGTAGGTCCGGCCCTGGAACAGGAAGGTTTCGCCGGGCGCCTCGGCGGTGCCCGCGAGCAGCGAGCCGACCATGACACTCGACGCGCCCGCCGCGAGCGCCTTGGCGATGTCGCCCGAGGTACGCAGGCCGCCGTCGGCAATGACGGGGACGCCCAATTTCGACGCCGCTTCGACGCTGTCGAGAATCGCGGTGAGCTGCGGCACGCCGACGCCGGCGACGACGCGGGTGGTGCAGATCGAGCCGGGGCCGATGCCGACCTTCACCCCGTCGGCGCCCGCGTCGATCAGCGCCCTGGTCGCGTCGCCGGTCGCGACATTGCCTGCGAGGATCTGGACGCGATTCGACAGTTTCTTGATCTTCTCGACGGTCTGCGCGACCATCCTGCTGTGGCCGTGCGCGGTGTCGACGACGATCAGGTCGCATTCGGCCTCGAGCAGCGCCTCGGCGCGTTCGATGCCGCTATCGCCGGTGTTGGTCGCGGCCGCGACGCGCAGCCGGCCGGTGCCGTCCTTGGTCGCGTCGGGGAAGTTGACCGCCTTTTCCATATCCTTGACGGTGATCAGCCCGATGCAGCGATAGTCGTCATCGACGACGAGCAATTTTTCGATGCGGCGCTGGTGGAGCAGCTTGCGCGCCTCGTCCTGCCCGACCCCGGGACGCACGGTGGCGAGATTGTCGGCGGTCATCAGTTCGCGCACCGGCTGGCCGGGATTGTCGGCGAAGCGCACGTCGCGGTGGGTGAGGATACCGACAAGCCGCCCGCCGGTCTCGACCACCGGGATGCCCGAAATCTTGTGCTGATCCATCAGCGCGGTCGCATAGGAGAGCGGCGCGTCGGGGGTGATAGTGATCGGGTTGACGATCATGCCGCTTTCGAAGCGCTTCACCTGGCGCACCGCCGCCGCCTGTTCCTCGATCGTCAGATTGCGGTGGAGGACGCCGATGCCGCCGATCTGCGCCATGAGAATGGCCATATCGGCCTCGGTCACCGTATCCATCGCCGAGGACAGGATCGGGATGTTGAGGCTGATCTCGCTGGTCAGCTGGGTCGACAGCACCGCGTCGGAGGGCAGGATTTCGGAGGGACCCGGCACCAGCAGCACGTCGTCGAAGGTCAGGCCGGTGATGATTTCCATGGGAGCCACTTTCTGCTTTTGGCGGCGCCTGCTCCCGTTGGCGGGGCGGCACGCGCGAGTCGATTGGTGGCGGCCCATGTAACCAGTCGGCCCCGCGCGCGCCAGTGGGAGAAGGCGATTATTTCGCGGCGGAGCAGGTCGCGCTTTGGCCGGTATCGCGAGCCAAGGCGGGGCGGCGTCGCATTTGGAAGATAGTATACTAACTGAGGGTTGCAGAGCGCCCTCGTTCGGTGCATCGCCGCCGCGACGAATGGGATGATGGAATGAGCAATTACGGGCAGGCGCTCAGCGCCGCACAGGACTATCGCGGCGCCGCGCAGGCGGCGCTCGCCGCACGGTTGCAAGACACGGCTATCGACAGCGAACAGCGCGCGGCGCACGGGTTCGCATGGGTCGCGACGACGGTGGCGGCGCTCGAGGCGACGCTCGGCTGGCTCGAAGCCGGCGGCGGTGCCAACCCCCTCGATGCGAAAATCGCGGCCCTCGCCTTCGCCGAAGGCATCGGCCAGCTCGTCGGCGGACTGCCGATGGGACAGAATGAGATATTTCGTCCCGCCGACCTTGGCCTGACCGCCGCGGCCGCCAGGCTCGCCGCCGCGTGCGCCCCTCTGCTCGACGCCGACCATGCAGCAACGCGCGCCGAAGTGGCGGCGGCGCTCGCCGGCGGCCAATGGCCGAGCGAGACGCTTCACGACGCCGACCTCGACGCGATCCGCGAGCAATATCGGCGTTTCACCGACAGCGAGATCGTCCCGCACGCGCATGGCTGGCACCTTGCCAACGCACTAATTCCCGATGGGACGGTGCAGGCAATGGCCGACCTCGGCACCTTCGGCGTCTGCATTCCCGAGGAATTTGGCGGGCTGGGACTCGGCAAGCTGGTGATGTGCATCGTCACCGAGGAATTGTCGCGCGGCTGGATCGGCACCGGGTCGCTCGGCACACGATCGGAGATCGCGGGCGAACTGATCGTGCTCGGCGGCACCGATGCGCAAAAGGCCGACTGGCTGCCGCGCATCGCGAGCGGCGAGGTCTTGCCGACCGCGGTGTTCACCGAACCCGATGTCGGATCGGACCTGGGATCGTTGCAGACGCGCGCACGCCGCGATGCGGACGGCGACTGGGCGATCGACGGGGCGAAGAACTGGATCACCCATGCCGCGCGGTCGGACATGATGACGCTGCTCGCGCGTACCCTGCCCGATGCCAAAGGCTATGCCGGGCTGTCGATGCTGCTCGTTCCCAAGCCGCGCGGCAGCGAAGAGACGCCCTTCCCCGCCGCCGGCATGAGCGGCAGCGAGATCGAGGTGCTCGGCTATCGCGGGATGCGCGAATATGCGCTGCAATTCGACGCGATGCGCGCGCCCGCCGACGCGCTGCTCGGCGGCGAGGAAGGTCAGGGGTTCAAACAATTGATGCGCACCTTCGAAGGCGCGCGCATCCAGACCGCCGCGCGTGCGGTGGGCGTCGCGCGCCGCGCGCTCGAACTCGGGCTCGACTATGCGACGACGCGCAAGCAGTTCGGCAAGGCGATTCTCCATTTCCCGCGCGTGTCGGACAAGCTGGCGATGAGCCTCGTCGACTTCGTCACCGCGCGCGAACTCTCCTATGCCGCCGCGCGCGCCAAAGACGGCGGCAAGCGCTGCGACATCGAAGCGGGCATGGCCAAGCTGCTCGGCGCGCGCGCGGCCTGGTCGAACGCCGATGCGAGCCTGCAGATTCACGGCGGCAACGGCTATGCGATGGAATATGAGATTAGCCGCGTCTTGTGCGACGCGCGCATCCTCAACATTTTCGAGGGCGCGGCGGAGATCCAGGCGCAAGTGATCGCGCGCGGGCTGGTCGGGGGCCGCAATTAAGATGGCCGACGGGAGCGAGCCTCGCCCCGCCCCCGTCTCGCCGCTCGCCCCCTTTCAATTCCCCGCTTTCCGCGCGATCTGGATCGCCAATCTCGCGTCGAACATGGGGTCGATGATCCAGTCGGTCGGTGCGGCCTGGCTGATGACCGAGCTGACCCAGTCGCACCTACTGATCGCGCTGGTCAACGCGGGGGCGACGATCCCGATCCTGCTGATCGGGGTGTTCGCAGGGGCGATCGCAGACAATTACGACCGGCGTCGGGTGATGCTGTGGGCGCAGGCGGGGATGCTCGCCGCCTCGGCGGCGCTTGCCGCGGTCACATGGTTCGGCACAATCGGACCGCTGTCGCTGCTCTTCTTCACCCTTGCGGTCGGCTGCGGCACCGCGGTCAATTCGCCCGCTTGGCAGGCCTCGGTGCGCCAGCAGGTCGGGCACGCGCATCTGCCGCAGGCGATCGCGCTCAACAGCATCGCCTTCAACCTCGCGCGCAGCGTCGGCCCGGCGCTCGGCGGGCTGCTCATTTCGCTCACCGGGCCGGCTCCGGCTTTCGCGCTCAACACGCTAAGCTATCTGGCGCTGATCGTCGTGCTGCTGCGCTGGAAGCCCGAAACCGAGCCGCCGAAGCGCAGCCCGATGCTCGCCGCGATCGCGACAGGACTGCGCTTCTGCGCGCAGTCCGACCCGGTGCGCCGTGTGCTGATGCGCGGCTTTTCGTTCGGCTTCGGCGCGGCGGCCTTTCAGGCGCTGCTCCCCTCGCTCGTCCGCGACCAGCTCAGGGGCGGCGAACTCGACTACGGCCTCTGCCTCGGCGCCTTCGGGCTGGGGTCGATCATCTGCGCCCTATGGGTCGGTGCGGCGCGGCGGCGCTGGGGCAGCGAGATCGTCGTCAGTGTCGCAACGCTGGCCTTTGCGGCGGCGCTGATCCCGGTCGCGCTGACCGATCAGGTCGGCGCGGTGCTCGCCGCAGCCTTCATTGCCGGCATGGCGTGGGTCGGCACTTTGACCTCGCTCAACGTCGCGATGCAATTGCGCTCGCCCGACGCGATCCTCGGGCGCTGCCTGTCGATCTATCAGGCGGTGACCTTCGGCGCGCTGGCGCTCGGGGCGTGGGTCTTCGGGATGATCGCCGACCTGTGGACGCTGCCCGCCGCCGTGCTGGCCGGCGGCGGCTGGCTGGCGCTGTCGGTGCCGATCCTCCACGCCGTCGCCCCGATGCCGGGGCGCGACGAAGGGCGGATCGCGCCTTAAGCCTGCGCGTTTTTCCAGTCGCGCTTGATCTTCTTGGCGAGGCTCCATTTGTGGACTTCGGTGGGGCCGTCATAAATGCGGAAGGCGCGGACTTCGCGGAACACCTGTTCGACGATCGTCTTGTCGGTCACCCCGGTGCCGCCCATGACCTGGACGCAGCGGTCGGCGATGCGCATCAGCGCCTCCGACACCGCGACCTTCGCCATCGAGCTTTCGGCGGTGCCGAGGTCGCCAGTGTCGAGCACTTCGGCGCACCAGCGGATCATCAGTTCGGCCTGCTTGAGGTCGATCAGATTCTCGGCGAGCATGAAGCCGACGCCTTCATGGTCGATCAGCGGCTTGCCGAAGGCGGTGCGGCGATTGGCGTAGTCGCTCGCGATCTCGTGCGCGCGCTGGCAGGCGCCGTGCCAGCGCATGCAATGCGACAGGCGCGCGGGGGACAGGCGGATCTGGGCATATTTGAACCCCTCGCCCGCCTCGCCGAGCATCTGGTCGGCGGGGACGCGCAGGTTGTCGATGACGACGGTCGCGTGACCGCCGGGCATCGAGCTGTCGATCGTGTTCGGCACATGCTCGATGCGGATCGCGGGGTCGGGCAGATCGACGAGGAACATGCAGGCGCCGCCGCCCGCGGCGACATCCTCGGCCTTAGCCATGACGATGCCGACCTTGGCGCCATCGGCGCCGGTGATGAAGCATTTGCGGCCGTTGATCACCCAGTGGTTGCCGTCCATGCGGCAGGTCGTCTTCATCATCGAGGGGTCGGAGCCCGCGCCGCCCTCTTCGGCGGGTTCGGTCATGAAGAAGGCCGAGCGGGCCTGGCCCTGCACGAGTTGGTCTAGGAAGCGCGCCTTGAGCTCGGGGCTGCCGACCTTGCCGAGCAGATACATATTGCCCTCGTCGGGGGCGGCGGTGTTGCACGCGAGCGGGCCGAGCGGCGACAGGCCCGATTTCTGGAGCACATAAGCCGTCTCGACCTGGGTCAGATGGTCGCCGTCGGCAAGGATATGCGGGGTGAGCACACCGGCGGCGCGCGCTTTCGCCTTGAGTTCGTCTACGAGGTCGTCGGTCGGGGCGCCATGATGGTCGCGGCGCGGGTCGCTTTCATAGGGGGCGACGACGGTGCGGACGAAGGTTTCGACGCGGGCGCCGATGTCGAGCGCGCGATCCGAGACGGTCGCGGCGGCGGCTTGCTGATGGCTCATTTCTGGCTCCCCAATATGATCGGGGACCCGTTGGATCATTTGCGCGGCGGGGGCAAGCGCTTCGCGAGCGAAGCGCTCAAAACAGTGAACGCCCCGGCCGTGGGGGGCCGGGGCGTTCGATCAGGCTAATTAAGGGACCAACCAAATATAGCCTGAGTCTCGGTTACTCTGTGTCTTAGCGCAGCAGGTTCATGACGCCCTGCTGGCTCTGGTTCGCCTGGGCGAGCATCGCGGTCGATGCCTGGGCCAGGATGCCGGCCGCCGCGAGCTTCGTCGATTCCGCCGAGAAGTCGGTGTCTTCGATGCGCGACTTCGAGTCCGCCAGATTCACGACGGTCGACGTCAAATTGTCGACAGTGGCTTCGAGGCGGTTCTGCTGGGCACCCAGGTTGGCGCGTTCGGTGGCGACCGTCTGGATCGCGGTGTCGAGCGTGGCGAGCGCACCCGACGCACCGGCGGCGGTCGAGAAGTCGAGGCCGTCGACGCCGAGACCGGCCGACTGCATGTCGGCGATGGTGATGTTCACGACTTCGCCGTCGTTCAGACCGGTCTGGATGTCGAGGTCGGCGGTGCCGTCGAGCAGCGCGGTGCCGTTGAAGGTGGTGCGCGTAGCAACGTCGTCGATCTGCGCGATCAGCGCCGTGACTTCGGTCTGGATCGCTTCACGGTCGTCGTCGCCCAGCGTGCCGGTCGAAGCCTGGACGGCCAGTTCACGCATACGGACGAGCATGTTCGAAATGCCGCCCATCGCGCCTTCAGCCGTCTGCGAGGCCGAGATGCCGTCGTTCGAGTTGCGGATCGCCTGGTTCAGGCCGCGGACGTTGGCGTCCATGCGGGTGGCGATGGCGAGGCCGGCGGCGTCGTCCTTGGCGCTGTTGATGCGCTTGCCGCTCGACAGGCGTTCCATCGCCTCCGACTGCATGCGACCCGCAACGCGCGAGTTGTTCTGGGCGCGAAGCGCGCTCACGTTGGTGTTGATAACAGTCATATGTTCCCTTTCCGGCCCCCCAAGGGCCATTCCCGTGGTGTAAGGCTCGGTGAGCTTCACGATTGCAGTAACGGCGGGACGCGGCGGGGCTTAAGCGAGGCGCGTCAAAAAAACGCCGGACAGGGTTAATTCGCGCGCCACCCCCGCATTAATCCTATGTTTTCCTGAGATAAAAATTTTTGGCACGCGCTTTGCATTGTTCTTGGCGTGCGGCGCGATGCCGCCTCGAGGACGGATGAGATTATGAGCACGATTGACCAGAGCCGGCTGCTGCAGATGCGCAGTTCGATCCTCAATCAGAACCAGGCGCTGCAACGCGCTGCGGGCCGCGGTGCGGCCGGCGGCGTCGACGGCGCCGAGGCCGCGCCCGATTTCGGATCGGCGATCACCGCCGCGCTGCAGCAGGTCAACGGCCAGCAGGCGAAGGCGAGCGAGCTCAGCGAAGCCTATGAGCGCGGCGACACCCACGACATCGTCAGCGTGATGATCGAGCGGCAGAAAGCCTCGCTCGGCTTCGAGACGACGTTGCAGGTGCGCAACAAGCTGCTCTCCGCGTACCGCGACATCATGAACATGCCGGTCTGATCCGATGGCCGAAGCCCAGATCCTCACCCCCGTCGACGACGGCAGCGCGAACCGCCTGCCCGTCCCCGTCATGGGCGGCCGCCTGGCCCCCGTGCAGCAGTTCATTCGCCAGCCCGCCGTCCAGCGCGCGCTGCCCGCGATCGCCACCACCGCCGCGATCGGGATCGCCGCGCTCGCCTATTTCGCGACCGCCGCGGCGCCGCAGACCCAATTGTTCGCCGGCCTGGCCGACGCCGACAAGTCCGCGGTCGCCGACGCGCTCACCGCGCAGGGCATCGGCCACACGATCGACCCGGCCACCGGCGCGCTCACCGTCGACGCCGACAAACTCCACGCCGCGCGCATCGCGCTCGCCGGTCAAGGCCTGCCCAAGGCCTCGGCCGACGGCAGCGAGATGATCGGCGCGCTGCCGATGGGCGCGAGCCGCGCGATCGAAGGCGAAACGCTGCGCGGCGCCCGCGAAGCCGACCTCGCCCGCACGATCGAGGCGATCGACGCGGTCAAGGGGGCGCGCGTCCATATCGCCGCCGCCGAACCCAGCCTGTTCGTCCGCGAGGACAAGCCCGCGACCGCGTCGGTGATGCTGACGCTGCAGAACGGCCGCACGCTCAGCGACGGCCAGGTCCAGGCGATCCGCTTCCTCGTCGCCTCGTCGGTCCCCGGCATGAACGCCGAACAGGTGTCGGTGATCGATCAGCGCGGCGCGCTGCTGTCGGACTCGGCGACGTCGAGCGACATGCAGGCGTTCCAGCTCCAGACCCAGATGGAAGACCGTTTCCGCCGCGCCCTCGACAGCCTGCTCGGACCGATGCTCGGCGCCGGCAATTACAGCGTCGAAGTCCATGCCGACGTCGACATGTCCGAAAGCCAGGCGACACGCGAAAGCTTTCCCGAAAACGACCGCGCGCTGCGCAGCGAGCAGGTCATCCGTTCGGTCAGCGGCCAGGGCAATGCCCCCGCCGTCGGCATCCCCGGCGCCTTGTCGAACCAGCCGCCGCCGGCCTCGACGCTCAATCAGACGCCGACGGGCGCCGCCCCAGCGACGACCGAAACCCAGAGCAACGAAAACGCCCAGCGGGCCTATGAAGTCGGCCGCGAGATTTCGGTGACGCATCGCCCGCAGGGCCAGCTTCGCCGCGTGTCGGTCGCGGTCGCGCTCAACCAAGGTAGCAAGGCGCTGAGCCAGGGCGACCTCGCCAAGATCGACAACCTGGTCAAGGGTGCGATCGGATTCGATGCGACGCGCGGCGATCAGGTCGCGATCGGCCAGCGTCCGTTCGCCAAGATCGAAGACGCCAGCCCGGCCTTTTACGAACAGGGCTGGTTCATGCCGCTGGTCAAGCAGGTCGGCGCGGTACTCGCCGCGATCCTCGCCTTCTTCTTCATCGGCCGCCCGCTGATCCGCTCGGCGAAGGCCAGGGCGGCGGCGCGCGCCGAACGCGATGCCGCGCTGGAGGAATCGCTGATGGCGAGCGCCGCCAACCAGTCCGCGCTGGGCGCCCCGCGCGCCGGCCGCGAAATCACCCTCGAAATGATCGAGGCGGCGCCGAGCTATGAAGCGCGCGCCAACCTCGTCCGCGAATTCGTCCGCCAGGATTCGGCCCGTGCCGCGATCGTCGTGCGCCAGCTGATGCAGGAGGGCGCCCGTGCCTGAACTCGACACCGCGATCGGAACCGCACCCGCCAAGCCCGCCGTCGAGGGTTCGGCCGCCGCCGCGATCCTGCTGATGCTGCTCGACGAGAGCGACGCCGCGACGATCCTGAAGCACCTCGATCCCGATGAAGTGCGCCAGCTTGCCAAGGGCATGTTCGACGCCGCCAACGCCAATGAAGGACAGATCGAGCATGCGCTCGACCGCTTCGTGATGCGCAGCCGCGACGTCAGCGCGTTCAGCGTCGGCGCAGACACGCGCATCCGTACCGTCATCAACCAGGCCGTCGGCAACGTCCGCGCCGACAATATCCTCGCCGCCGTCGCGCCGCAGTCGAGCGCCGCGTCGCTCGAAATGCTGCGCTGGATGGACATGGACGCGATCAGCGGGCTGCTCGCCAGCGAACATCCGCAGGTCGGCGCGCTGATCCTGTCGGTGCTTGTCCCCGACATCGCCGCGCGTGCGATCGAAACGCTCGACGAAGGGCTGCAGGCCGACCTGGTGCTGCGCGCCGCGCAGCTGACCTCGGTCCCCGCGGCGGCGATCGAGGATCTGGAATCGGTGCTCGCCTCCGCCAATGTCGGCGGCCAGCGCGTCGCCAAGCAGCCGATCGGTGGCCCGAGCGACGTCGCCCGGATCATGAAGAAAATGTCGAAATCGGCCAGCGAGCGGACGATCCGCAATCTGAAAAAGGCCGACCGCCAGCTTGCCCAGACGATCGAGGAGGAAATGTTCATCTTCGAAAACCTGCGCGACCTCGATCTCAAGAGCCTCGGCACGATCCTGCGCGGCGTCGACGCGGCGCAGCTGTCGATCGCGCTCAAGGGCGCCGACGACGATATGGTCGACCTGTGCCTGTCGACGATGTCGCAGCGCGCGTCGGAAACGATCCGCGACGAAATGGCCGAGATGACGATGGTCAAGCGCAGCGACGTCGACGACGCACAAAAGAGCATCATGCAGATCGTGCGCCAGATGGCGGCATCGGGCGAAATCATGATCGCGGGTGCGGGCGACGATTATGTCTGACCAGAGCTTCGCCCCCACCCCGCTCGCGCAGATCATGGCGCGCGACACCGGCTTTCGTCCGCTGTCGTTCGACCCGGCCGCGCGTGCCCGCGAAGCCGTGGCTGCCGCAGAACCGGTCGAGGTTGAGCCGGGCGAAGATCCCTTCGCCACGGGCCTCGCCGAAGGTCAGCGCCTTGCCGAGGCGGGCTTCGCGGTCGAACGCGAACAATTGCTCGCGCTGGTCGCGGGCGCCCAGGCGCTGCAGGACGAACCCAGCGAGGAACTGGCGCAGATGATCGCGGAGACCGTCGAGCGGCTGGTCCGCCAGATCGTCGCCGACGCGCCGATCGATGCCGAGTGGCTGAAGGAACAAGCCGAAACCGCCGCCGCGCTGGTCGCCGAATGCGACAAGGCGCGCACCCTTTGGGTGCACCCCCAGGACGCCGCGCTGCTGATGGACTGCGCGCTTACGCTGCCGATCTCCGCCGACGCGGCGATGGTCCGCGGTACCGTCCGCATCGAAACTTCGGGCGGCTGGATCGAGCATGGCCGCGCCGTCTATCTGAATGAACTCCGCGCCGCGCTCGGCGGCGAAAGCGGTGCCGCATGACCCGCCGCATGGCCATGACCGCGCAGCAATTGCTCGCCCCCGTCGACCTCGGCAAGGCGAGCCCGCGCCGCATCGGCACGCTTGTCGCGCACGAAGGCATCATGCTCGAGGTGTCCGGTTTCCCGCAGCCTTTGGGCAGCAACGTCCGCATCAAGTCGGCGGACAACGACTATGTCTATGGCGAAGTGGTCGGCTTTCGCGGCCACCGCAGCCTCGTCCTCCCCTTCGACATGAACAAGCCGCTGGTCACCGGCGCGCCGGTCGAACCGCATGGCGCCTCGTCGATGGTCCCCGTCGGCAAGGCTTTGCTCGGCCGCATCATGGACGCGCAGGGCAATCCGCTCGACGGCCGCCCGCCGGTCAAGTCGCAATTCCTGTGGCCGCTCGCCGGGCGCAAGGTCAATCCGCTGCGCCGCGGCCGCGTGACCAAGGCCCTCAACATGGGCGTGCGCGCGATCAACGGGCTGCTCACCGTCGGCGAAGGCCAGCGCGTCGCGATCATCGCGGGTTCGGGCGTCGGCAAATCGGTGCTGATGGGCCAGATGATCGCCGGCACCGAATGCGACGTCATCGTCGTCGGCCTGATCGGCGAGCGCAGCCGCGAAGTCAGCGACTTCGTCGAAACCAAGCTGCCCCCCGAGGTCCGCAAGAAATCGGTCGTCGTCGCGGTTCCCGCCGACCATCCGCCGCTGCTCCGCCTGCGCGCCGCGATGCGCGCCACCGCGATCGCCGAGGCGTTTCGCGACGAGGGCAAGAAGGTGCTGCTGCTGATCGACAGCCTGACCCGCGTCGCGCATGCGCAGCGCGAGATCGGCCTGACGCTGGGCGAACCGCCGACGATGAAGGGCTATCCGCCCTCGGTCTTCGCGCTGATCCCCTCTTTGTGCGAACGCGCCGGCATCGACAAGGAAACCGGCGGGTCGGTCACCGCGCTCTACACCGTGCTCGCCGACGGCGGCGACATCGACGACCCTGTCGTCGACAGCGCCCGCGCCATCGTCGACGGCCATATCATCCTGTCGCGCACCATGGCCGAACAGGGCGTCTATCCCGCGATCGACGTCGCCCGCTCGCTGTCGCGGACGATGGTCGACTCGGTCGATGCCGAGCACAGCGCCGCCGCTGCACGCTTCCGCCAGCTGTGGTCGGCGTATGAAGAGAACCGCGACCTGATGCTGATGGGCGCCTATGTCGCCGGCGGCGATCCGGTGCTCGATGAAGCCATCGCCCGCCGCGCCGACCAGCTCGCCTATGTGTCGCAGCCGGCCAAGGCCCAGGTCGATTTTCAAACCTCCCGCCAGTCACTCGTTGAAGGATATATTGCATGACCTCTCGCACCGCGCGCCGCAAACGGATCATCCGCGTTCGTGGCGTCGAGCATCAGATGGCCGAAGCCAATCTGGCGCGGGCCACCAACGAACTGGCGAACCTGGTCGAGCTGTCGAAGCGGCTCGAAACGCTGCGCAGCGACCTCGCCATGGCGAAGGGCGCAGTGGCCGGGCGCGCGCTCAACACGATCGGCGAACTCGGCATGCGACTCGACATGGCGAAGGAAAATCTTGCCGCCCCGATGGTGAGCGCCAGCGCCCGCCGCGACCAGATGGGGGCGCTCGCGCAGCGCGCCATGGTCAAGGAAGAATCGGCGGTTCGCCTGTACGAACGCGGCCGCAAGTCGGCCGAGCAGGAAATGGAACGCCGCAGCGACGCCAACCGCCCGCACCGCGCACGCGGCGGCATGCGGCTGCGCCTGATCGACGGCGGCGTCGCATGATGGCCACCTTGCCGCAGACCTCTACCCCGGCACTGCCCTCGCTGCTCGCGGCGCTCGCCCCGGCGCAGGCTGTCGGCACGGGCGAAGGCGGCGCATTCGAGCAACTCGTCGCGCAGCAGGCGCCGAGCGCGGCTGTCGTGACCGCCCCGGTCCTGTCGGCCGTCCCCGCCGCCGGGGCTCCGGCCCCGCTCGCGGTGGTCGATGCACCGAGCGCCCAGCCCACGCCCGTCGTCGCCGCTCCCGGCAAGCCCGCGCGCCCGATCGCCGCCGAACCCGAGCTCGCCGACGCCGACGAAACCAGCGGCGAGGTCCCGGCACCGACCGCCGACGCCCGCCCCGCCACCGACAAGGCGGTGGTCGCGGCGAACGAATTGCTTGCGACGCTCGCCCACTTCACCGCCGCCGCTCCCAAGCCGGCGATTGCCAAGCCGGTCGCCGGAGCCAAGGGCGAAAGCGAAACCGGCGAAGAGGCTGAAGCCGTCACCGACGCCGCACCGGTCGCCACGATGCTGCCGGCGCAACCGGCGGTCGAGACCCGCGCCGCCGCCAAGCCCGCAGTCGAAACGGCCCCGGTCGCGCCGCGCCGCGACGAGACGCCCACGCTGCCGATGGCCGCGCCCAAGGCGCGCGACGCCGCGCCGGTCCCGGTCGCCGCTTCCGCCGCCGAACCGCAGGCCGTAAGGCCCGCCGCCGAACCGTCGATGACCGTGCTCTTCGCCCAACCCGCGACGCAGGCCGGCGCGGTCGCCGAAGCCGCCAAGCCCGCCGTCATCGCCGAGCGCGTGCTCGACCTGACCAGCGACGATGCCTGGATCGAACAGCTCGCGTCGGACATCGCCGCGACCAAATCGGCGGCGAACGAGGTCAGTTTCCGCCTGATGCCGCGCCACCTCGGCCGGCTCGACGTGTCGATGATGATGGGCGACGACGGCGTGTCGCTGAAGCTCGACACCCAGCATGAAGCGACCGCGACCATCGTCACCGCGGCGCAGGTCCGCCTCGTCGACGACCTCCGCCAGCAGGGCGTGCGCGTCGCCGAGACGCAGGTGACCCACACGCCGACCGACGCCGGACGCCAGTCGCAACAGGGCCAGGGTCGCAGCCCGGCGCAGGACGCGGCGCATCTGATCGAAACCGCCACCGCGCACGACGCGCCCCCCGAAACCCGTGACCAAGAGCGCGGCGGCGACCGCCGCAGCCGCTTCGCCTGACGAGGAACAAAGTGATGAGCAAGGACAAGACCGACGCCCCCGCACCCAAGAAGGGCAAGATGAAGAAGCTGCTGATGATCACCGTCGGCGCCGCGGTGCTGATCGGCGCGGGGGCGGGCGTGGGCATGTATTTCGGTGTCGGCATGGCGGCGCATGCCGCGAAGCCCGAGGATCATTATCCCAAGCTGGTCGTGCGCGATCCCTCGGCCGAACCCGCCGCCAAGGGCGAAGGCGACGAAGCCCCGGCGCCGAAGGTCGGTACCGTTTCGGTCCCGAACGACAAGTTCAAGGTCGACCCGCGCAAATATGAGATCACCTATGTGCCGATCGCCCAGAGCTTCACGACGAACCTCGCCGACGGGTCGGGCTTCCTGCAGATCGGGATCAGCCTGTCGACCTTTTACGACGGCAAGGTCGTCGCCAACGTCGCGCGCCAGGACGTGCCGATCCGTTCGGCGGTGCTGATGGTGCTTGCCGAGCAGGATCCGGCGCTGCTGTCCACTTCGCACGGCAAGCAGCAGCTGCAGCGCCAGCTGACCGGCGCGATCAATCAGGTGCTGCGCGACAAGGAAGGGTTCGGCGGCATCGACAATGTCTATTTCACGAGCCTGGTGATCCAGTGACCACGAAAAGCAATCCCTTCAAGGCGCCGAAAGCGCCGGCCGCGAAGCCCGCACCCGAAGCCCCGGCGGACGACGCCAAGGCGTCGCTGCTGCTGCGCAAGGCCGAGGGCGGCTATGCCTTTCCGCTGCTCGACAGCGTCGCGAACCAGTTCGCGCGCAGCCTGCGCGACCTCGTCCGCGCGCTCGGCGCCCCGACGGTGCAGGTCGAGCGCGAGGCCGCCGAAGTCGTGCGCTTCGCCGACTGGACCAAGGCGTCGGCGCCGGCGATCTTCTGGCGCTATCACGCGCCGCCGCTGAAGGGTCCGATCCTGCTCGCCGGCGGACGTCCGCTGATCCTCCAACTCGTCGATATCTTTTATGGCGGCAAGGGCCAGCTCGGCGCCGAACGCGAAGAACTGACCGACGCCGAGGAACGCTTCGCGGCGCGGCTCGGCCGCGACATGGGGCTGCAACTGACAGCCGCCTGGGGCGACAAGCTGGCGATCGCGCCCGAACTCGACTGCGTCACCGGCGATCCCGCCAAGCTCGCCGCGGTCCGCGCCGACGACGAACTGCTCGTCCAGCGCTTCACGCTGCGCGGCGGAAAGCTCGACGGCCGCACCATCACCTGCGCCTATCCGGTCGCGGCGCTGCGCGGCATCGCGGGCGCCGAACCCGCCCCCGAAGCGCGCGAAACCAGCCCCGCCGATGCGGCCTGGGCGGCGACGCTGGGCAGCGCGCTCAAGACCGTGCGCCTTCCGGTGCGCTCGGTTCTGGCCCGTCCGGAAATTTCTTTGGTCAAACTGCTCGGTTTGGAGGTCGGTGATATCATTCCGTTAACCATTCCGCGCAATGTTCCGGTAACCGTCGCTGGCCGCAGTTTCGCGGTCGGCAGCATCGGCGAAGCCAATGGGAATGCAGCCATAATGATCGAGCATATCGAAAAAGGATCGGATCATGAGTGACATGAGCGAAGGCGCCGGTCGCCGCGATCGCCGCGACGCCAAGGATATGGCGATGGCGCCCAATTTCGACCTGCTCGCGGGGGTCTCGCTGCGCGTGTCGGTCGAGGTCGGATCGACGAGCATGACGCTCGCCGACCTGCTCGCCCTGTCCGAAGGCAGCGTCGTCGAACTCGACCGCGCCGCGAACGAACTGCTCGACATCTATGCCAATGGCACGCTGATCGCGCGCGGCGAGATCGTCAACGTCGATGGCCGTTACGGCATCCAGGTCGCCGAAGTGGTCGCCCCCGACCGCGGCCTCGCCGGTTTCGACCGGAGGGCCTGATGTTCGAATATATCCTGCGCCTGCTGATCCTGCTGCCGCTCGTCGGCGGCATGGCGTGGGGCAGCCTGTGGCTTTGGAAAAAGGTCCAGATGGGCACGCTCCAGCTGCCCGGGCAGGGCGCGAAACGGACGCGCGCGATCGAGATGATCGATGTGCTGCCGCTCGGCCCCGGCACCAAGCTGACCGTCGTCGAATTCGCCGGTCAGCGCATCCTGCTGTCGGTATCGCGCGGGGCGGTCACCCGCCTCGCCGACAACAGCCAGGGCGATTTCCATGTCGACTAGGACGAACTGGCTGCGCGCCGCGGCGATCGCCGGCGGCCTCGCGCTGCTCGTCGCGGCGCCCGCGGCCTATGCGCAGGAGGCCAATGGCCTCAGCCGCGCGGTGAACGAACTGGGCGGCGATGGCCGTCCGCTGTCGCTGTCGCTCCAGATCCTCGTCCTGATGAGCCTGCTGACGGTGCTGCCGTCGCTGCTGCTCATGATGACCAGCTTCACCCGCATCATCATCGTGCTGTCGATCCTGCGCCACGCGCTCGGGCTGCAACAGACGCCGCCGAACCAGGTGCTCGTGGGCCTCAGCCTGTTCCTGTCGCTGTTCGTGATGGCGCCGGTGATCACCGAGGTGAACCGCGTCGCGATCGAGCCCTATGGCCAGGAACAGATCGACATCGGGGTCGCGGTGTCGCGGTCGGGCGACGCGCTGCACGGCTTCATGCTGACCCAGACGCGCAAGTCCGACCTGATGATGTTCGCCAAGATCGCCAAAGCACCGAGCTATGCGAGTCCGAAGGACGTGCCCTTCTCGATCCTGCTGCCCGCTTTTGTCACCAGCGAACTCAAGACCGCGTTCCAGATCGGCTTCCTGATCTTCCTGCCCTTCCTGATCATCGACCTGATCGTCGCCTCGGCCTTGATGTCGCTGGGTATGATGATGCTGTCGCCAACAATCATATCCATGCCTTTCAAGCTGTTGCTCTTCGTCCTTGTCGACGGATGGGCGCTGACGATGGGCTCGCTCGCCGCCTCATTCGGGACCTAGCGACAGATGGAAGCAGATTATTTCATCGGGGTGGCGCAGCAGTCGCTGTGGATCCTCGCGCTCGCCACCGCGCCGTTGCTCATCCCGATCCTGGTGATCGGGGTGCTGCTTGGCATGGTGCAAGCGGCAACGTCGATCAACGAACAGACGTTGACCTTCGTCCCCAAGCTGATCGTCGCCGCAGTCTGCCTTGCGATCTTCGGCGGCAGCATCCTGGTGCTGCTCACCGATTTCACCCGCGAGATTTTCGCGCAGATCCCGACGCTCGTCCGATAAGCAGGCGATGAACCCCGCCGACATCCCGAATGTGGAGGCGATGCTGCAGCTGTGGATGCTCGGCATGATCCGCCCCGGCGCCTGCTTCCTGGCGGCGCCGGTGTTCGGCGCGACCAACGTGCCCATCCAGCTCCGTCTCGTCATCGCGCTCGCGGTCGGCGTGCCCGCGGTCGCCGCATCGGGGATGACGCTGCCGCCCGAGGGGATCGTGTCGGTCCCGGGGTTCCTGCTGGTCATCGGCGAGGTCGTGATCGGGCTTGCGATGGGATTCGTGCTCCAGATGGGGCTCGCCGCGGCGTTGATCGCGGGTGAGGCGATCAGCAACGCGATGGGTCTCGGCTTCGCGTCGATGATCGATCCGCTGAGCGGGTCCTCGAGCTCGGCGATCGGGCAGTTCCTGTCGATGCTCGCGACCGCGATCTTCCTCGCCGCCGACGGCCATCTGGTGCTGATCTCGATCATCGTCGACAGCTATAACGCCCTGCCGCCGGGCAACGCCTTTCCTTCCTATGAGACGATCGGGGGCATCCTGCGCTTCGGCAGCCTGATGTTCGCCGCGGGGCTGACGATCGCCCTGCCCGTGGGCTTCGTGCTGATCCTGGTCCAGATCATCATGGGCGTGATCGGTCGGTCGGCGCCCGCGCTCAACCTGTTCGCGGTCGGCATCCCGGCGACGCTGCTCGCCGGCGTCGTGCTGCTCGGCGTCGCGACCCCGGTGATGGCCGAGGGTCTCGCACATATCCTGTCCGACGCGCTCGACGCCGCGCGCATGGTCGCGGGGACCTGAGCGATGGCCGGACAGACCGAAAAGGACCAGAAAACCGAACAGCCGACGCCGAAGAAGCTCGCCGATTCGGCGCGCGACGGCGACGTGCTGCAGTCGCGCGAACTGGCGACGGCGCTGATGATGCTCGTCGCGGCGGGCTGGCTGATCGCGGCGGGCGGCTGGTTCGTGCGCTCGGCGGGCGACCTGCTGTCGCGCGGGCTGACCATCGACCACCGCGACATCGCCGATTTTGCACCGGGCGAAGCACTGCTGCGCAACGGGGTCGAGCTGCTGTTGCCGCTCGCCAGCCTGTTCGCCGCGGCGCTGCTCGCCGCGATCGCCGGGCCGGGCCTGCTCGGCTCGCTCGGCTGGCGCGGCAAGTCGCTCGAATTCAAGGGCAACCGCATGAACCCGATGAGCGGGCTCAAGCGCATGTTCGGCGCGCAGGGCGCGACCGAACTCGGCAAGGCGCTCGCCAAGGTCGCCCTGCTCGGCAGCATCGGTTACTGGCTGGTCGCCAAGAACCTGCCCGCGATCCTGCACATGGCGTCGAGCGACCTGCACAGCGCGGTCGGGCTTGCGGGGCAAGCGATTGGCCATGCGGTGCTGGTGATGGCCGGTGGACTGGTCGTCATCGCGCTGATCGACGTTCCCACGCAATGGTATCAGCGCAACCGCCGCCTGATGATGAGCAAGCAGGAAATCAAGGACGAGATGCGCCAGTCCGACGGCGCTCCCGAACTCAAGCAGGCGCAGCGCCAGCGCGCGCACGAGATGCTGAGCGGGTCGGCGCGCAAGGCGGTGTCCGAGGCGACGGTGATCCTGACCAACCCGACCCATTTCTCGGTCGCGCTGCGGTACCGCCCCGGCATCGATGCGGCGCCGGTCGTCGTCGCGCGCGGGCGCGGCGACGTCGCGCTGGCGATCCGCGAACTCGCACGCGGCACCGATGTGCCGATCCTCGAATATCCGCAGCTGGCGCGCGCGATTTACTTCACCGCGCGCGCCGGGCGCGTGATCCCCGAGGAATTGTTCGTCGCGGTCGCAACGATCCTGGCCTTCGTCTTCCGCCTTGAGCGCGCAGTCGCCGAGGGGATGGCGCAGCCCGACATCGACGTGCCCGAAACGCATCGCTTCGACGCCGAGGGACGAAAACAGGCATAGGGCCGGTTTCGACCGGTTTGGGGCGTTCCAATCCGGCTGAGATTGGGCTTGAAAAGACTCCAAAATGCTATATATTCTTTTGTAGCTTCTTATGGAGAGAATCATGTATCACTATCAACCTCTACGCGACTTTCTCGCTGCCAAAGGCGATCGATCGGTAACCCTGTCCTTCGGAGAGATCGAGGACCTCATCGGGCGGCGGCTGCCCCCATCGGCGTCGGGGTCGGTCAGCCGACAATGGTGGTCCAACGCGTCCTCGCATTCACAGGCCCGCGCGTGGCTGTCCTTGGGGCGCAAGGCCAAGTTGAACCCGACTGTCGGAATGGTCACCTTTTCCCGGCCCGCGCCGCTCACTACGTTGCCCGACACCATAGTAGTCGACATAACCGAACTGCATCCGATCACACTTCGCTTGCTCGAGACGATCGTATCGGAGACCAAGCTTAACGTAGAGGCCGCCACTGCGGCGCTGTTGAACAGTGCCGCCAATGACAGGCAACCGAAGTCTGAATGACGGTTGGGCTATCGACCGCGCCATATCAGTTCTCCGCCCCAATACCGTCTTCAGAGCGGGATAGTCGCACCGACGCCGCTTAAACTCCCGCCAGCGCGACCGTTATTGGGTCTGAAGGATATCGCGCATGGTCAGTTCAATCGCCAACAGCCTCGGTTTCGGATCGGGGATCGACACCAAGCAATTGGTCACCGACCTCGCCGCGGCGTCGCGCGCGCCCAAGGTCGAGCGCGTCACCCTGCTGGCCAAGCAGAATAATGCCAAGATCAGCGCGCTGGCGCAGGCGCGATCGAACCTCGAAGGCTTTGCCGACTCGCTGGGCCAGATGGTGTCCGACGGCACGCTGCGCAGCACCCCCACCGTCTCCGACGAAAGCGTCCTCAGCGCCACGTCGCGCGCCGGTCTGTCGGCCGACAGCTTCGCCGCGACGGTCGAGGTGATCCAGCTCGCGCGCGCACAGACCGTCTATTCGGGCATCGTCGCCGACAAGAGCGCCGCGATCGGCGCCGGCACGATGACGCTGACCGTCGGCGGGGTCGCCAAGACGATCACCATCGGCACCGCGAACAACAGCCTCGACGGCCTGGTCAATGCGATCAACGCCAGCGGCGCCGGGGTCACCGCCTCGCTCGTCGCCGACGAGGGCGGGCATCGCATGATTTTGAAGGGGCCGAGCGGCGAGGCGAACGGCTTCACGCTGGAAACCGCCACCCCCGAACTCGCCGGTTTCGCTTATGGCTCGGGCGGCGGCATGACGCTCGGCCAATCGGCGACCAATGCCCAATTCACTATCGACGGCGTCGCCTTCAGCCGCGCGAGCAACATCGTCGACGATGTCGTGCCCGGCATGTCGCTGACGCTCAGGAAAGCGGCGCCGGGGCAACCGGTCGACATCGGCGCGAGCCGGCCGCTCGACAT
This sequence comes from Sphingopyxis sp. Root1497, assembly GCF_001427085.1. Taxonomy (NCBI): domain Bacteria; kingdom Pseudomonadati; phylum Pseudomonadota; class Alphaproteobacteria; order Sphingomonadales; family Sphingopyxidaceae; genus Sphingopyxis; species Sphingopyxis sp. Root1497. The sequence continues at coordinate 345,158 of NZ_LMGF01000005.1, read as the reverse complement.
GATCAAGCAGACGGTCAGCGATTTCGTCGACGTCTATAACCAGCTCAAGAAAAGCCTCGCCTCGGCATCGAGCATGTCCGGCGCGACGACGGGCCTGCGCGAACTCGAACGCGAATTGCAGGCGCTGGTCGGCAAGGTGCTGACCAGCAACAGCGGCATCAACAAGCTGAGCGACATCGGCATCGGATCGACCCGCGACGGCCTGCTCTCACTCGACACCGCGAAGCTCGACAAGGCGCTCGCGACGAATGCCGGCGCCGTGGAGGCGCTGTTCAATCCCCGCCGCGACGCGACGCATAACGAGACCAGCGATCCGGGCATCGCTTTCGCGCTCGACGCGATCCGCGACAAGGCGATCGCGACCGACGGGGTGATGGATCGCGTCTCCAAATCGCTCGCCGCAAAAAGCGAGGCGCTCGCTGAGACGCTCGAAAAAATCGAACAGCGCGAGGAATCCTACGCTGCACGGCTCGAAAAGCAATTCGGCGGCCTTGATGCCAAGCTCGCGGCTTTCAAGGCGACCCAATCCTATCTCGAACAGCAGATCGAGATGTGGAACAACCAGAACAAGAATTAAGGGCGATCGCCATGGCAGCCACCGCCTCCACGGTCCGCGCGACCGGCCAGTACCGCCGCATGCAGAGCGAAAGCCGCGCGGCCGGCGCCGACCCGGTCGAACTGGTCACCATGCTCTACGACGAGTTGGAGATCGCGATCGGCGTGCTCGCCGCGATGGTGCGGCAGGGCCAGCCGATTTCGGCCACCGAACCCGCACACCGCGCGCGCGCGATCCTGATCGGGCTCGACGCCGGGCTCGACCACAAAGCCGGCGGCGACGTCGCGGGCGCGCTGTCGCGGGTTTACAGCAGCATGCGCCGCAAGCTCGACAAGGCGGTGGCCGCGAACAGCGACGCGGACCTGGATGAGCTGCTGGAAGGCGTGAAGACCGTGAGCGGGGCGTGGCGGCAGCTCAGGTAAGAGCCGTCATTGCGAGGAGCATCGCGACGAAGCAATCTCCAGCCATCGGCCTGGCGCTGCGCCGATGGCTGGAGATTGCTTCGCTTCGCTCGCAATGACGGTTTTCAGCTTGCCCAAAAAACTTCGGCACCGGCCCCTTCCCTCTTTCATCGCCAAGGTGGGGACTGGCGACAGAAGGAACGAACCGGTGCCGATTCAGCGGCACTGAGACTGGTGGGGTAGTCTCAGGCTGCCTGTTGCTGAACTCCATATTTGCGCATCTTTTCGATGAGCGTGGTGCGCTTGAGCGTCAGGAGACGCGCGGCTTCCGAAATGATGCCGTCGGCAAGGTCGAGCGCGACGTGGATCTGTTCGAGCTCGATCGTCTCGATCTCGCGCTTGAGGTCGATCGGGCGGCCCGGCGCCGGCGTCTTGCCGAAGGGCGCGGCGGGCGTGCTATCTTCCGCGCTGGCCTGCGCCGCGACAAAGCTGGTGGGGATAGCCTGTCGCGGCGCAAGCGCTGCGGTGGGGTTCAAAAGAATGGCGACATCGTCGGCGCCCAAAGTCTCGCCGCCGTGCAATACGCTGGCGCGCTCAACGAAGTTGCGCAATTCGCGGACGTTGCCGGGCCAGGGATGCTGCATCAGCGTGAGCATGGCGTCATCGTCGAAACGGCATTTGGCGTCGCCGGGCATCTTACGCTGGAAATGGCGGATGAGCGCGGGAATATCCTCGACGCGGCTGGCAAGGCTGGGGACCTGAAGCACAACCACGCCGAGCCGGAAGAACAGGTCTTCGCGGAATTTGCCATCGGCGATCGCAGCGCCGAGATCCTGGTGGGTGGCCGAAATGACGCGGACGTCGACGGCCTTCACATCGCTGCTGCCGACGCGGACGATCATCCGTTCTTCCAGCACGCGGAGCAGTTTGACCTGCATGTCGAAACGCATGTCGCCGATTTCGTCGAGGAAGAGCGTACCGCCCTCGCTCGCTTCGAAATGGCCGATGCGGCGGGCATGGGCGCCGGTGAAGCTGCCCTTTTCATGCCCGAACAATTCGGATTCGATGAGGTCGCCGGGGATCGCGCCGCAGTTGATCGCGGAAAAGGCCTTGCCCGAACGGACGCCTTCGTCGTGGATCGCGCGGGCCACCAGTTCCTTGCCCGAGCCCGAAGGGCCGCAGAGCATGACCGAGGCGTTCGAACGCGCCACGCGGCGGATCATGTCGCGCAGTTGCGCGGCCGCCGGGCTCGTCCCGATAATCAGCATTTCAAGGGCAGCCTGGTCGCTGCCGTTCCCCACCTTGGTCATTTCGATCTCCACCGCGCCCCCCGAATTCGGCGCTTCTCGATGACCCAAGAGATTGCGGAATCTGGTAAACAAAAGACTAACCAAACCGACCTAACCCCTTCAAATCAAAGAGTTATTGCCAATCTGGCAGCAATGGTGGCGGATGTCCGTTGTTAAGGATTATATCGCTGCCAGATTGGCACCAATTGTTCCGATCAGCTGCCGCCATTGTCCCAGCCGAGAGTGATCGAGATGCGACGGTTGCGCGGATCATATCGATTCGAGGGGACATAAGGTTCGGTATCGGCCACCCCCTCGATGCGCGCGAAGCGGCTGGAGCCGATGCCGCGGAAGGCGAGATATTGCCGCGTGACCTCTGCCCGCTCGACCGACAGGCGCCAGTTGTTGGTGCCCGCCTTCGCCGAATAAGGGCTGGCGTCGGTATGGCCGCGGATCATCACCTGGTTCGGAACCTCGGCGACGATCGTCGCGATCTGCGCGAACAATTTGTTCGCCTCCGGCGTCAGCTGGTTGGTGCCGACGACGAACATCGAGAAATCGGCATCGTCGACGATGTCGATGCGCAGCCCTTCGCGCGTTTCGGTGAAGCGGATGTTGGGCGCGAGGCGGCGGATCTCGGCTTTCGCCTGGACCTCGCGCAGCAGCGACTTGGCGAGCTTCTGGAAATTGGCGCGCTGAATCTCGCGGCCCGATGCCTCGCGCGGGCCGCCGGTGGCGTCGCGCGGGATCGTCATCGCGCGCGTACCCGTCTGCCCCGCGGCGTTCGGATATTTGTCGACGGAGACGAGCGAGTCGCCGCCGAACAGCCCGGTCGAGCCCGCGGTGTCCTGTTTGGTCTGGACGATCGTCGGGGCGAAATAATCGGCGAGCGCCTTGCGCTGCTTCTCAGTCGTCGCGCCGAGCAGCCACATCAGCAGGAAGAAGGCCATCATCGCGGTCACGAAGTCGGCATAGGCGACCTTCCACGCGCCGCCATGATGACCGGCATGCGGCGCTTCGATGATCTTCTTGACGATGATCGGGCGCAGCGGGGTATTCGGACGCGCGGCCATTACCGGCCCCGCATACCGTCGAACACCTCGGCGAAGGTCGGCTGGTTGTCATGGTCAACGCCCGAGCGGGCGGCCTCGATCACCAGCGGCTGCGGATGGCCGTGGAGCGAGGCGATGATCAGCTGCTTCACCGTGTGATAGATGGCGGCGTCGCTTTCGATCACCGCACGCGCGCGCGTCGCGAACGGACCGACGAGGCCATAGGCGAGCAACACCCCGAGGAAGGTTCCGACGAGCGCCGAGCCGATCATGCCGCCGAGGACTTCGGGCGGCTTGTCGATCGAGCCCATCGTCTTCACCACCCCGAGCACCGCGGCGACGATGCCGAGCGCCGGCAACGCATCGGCCAGGCTCTGCAGCCCGTCGGCGGGCTTGATCGCATGATGGTGGTGGTTCTTGATCGCGCTGTCCATCACCTCTTCGACCGCGTGCGGGTCGAGCGTGCCCGACGACACGACGACGAGGCGCAGCGTGTCGCAGATCAGGTGGACGAGCGTGTCGTCCTTCAGGAGTTTCGGATATTGCTGGAAGATCGGCGAGCTCGCCGGATCCTCGATATGCGGTTCGACCGCGACCGGCCCCTCGGTGCGCATCATCTTCATCAGCGTCGAGACGAGCAGGATGCAGTCGAGATAGTCGGACTTCTTGTAGGTCGGCCCCTTGAACACCTTGCCGAAGCCGCCGCCAAGCGCCTTCAGCTCCTTGCCCGAATTGCCGATGATCAGCGATCCGACCGCGGCGCCGCCGATGATCAGCATTTCGTGCGGCAGCGCGTGCATGACGGGGCCGAGATTGCCCCCGGTCAGCGCAAAGCCCCCGAACACCAGCACGAGAAGAACAACGATGCCGATTACGGGAAACATGCGCGGTGGGCTCCTGTCGGGGCGGTACCCCGAAAATCAGGGCGTCTTGATGATTAACGGCAGCGGCGGCGAAAGATTTAGGGCGAAGCGCCCTCGCCTCAGCTCAAAATATCGAACAAGGTCTGCCGGTTGATCCGCGCGAAGGCCGCCTGCGCCGCGTCGAGCGTCAATTTCTGGGCATTGAGCTCGGCGATCGCCACCGACAGGTCGGTGTCCTCGACCGCCGATCGTTCGTCGGACAGGGTGATGCCGCGCAAATCGAGGCTGTCGCCGATCCGTTCGAGCCGACCGGCCGAAAGGCCCATTGCCGCGCGCTGGTCGGCGATGTGCGAGATCGCACCCGACAGGGTTTCGAGCGCGGCACCCATCGCGGCGCTGTCGCCCGCGGTGATCGCCGCCGCGGCATCGCGCAGGCCCGTCGACACGCTGTTGCCGTCGACGACAAAGGCGGTGCTGGCCGACGGCACCGGTGCGAAACTGACGTCGGCATCGAAACGCACCTGCTTGGCATTGGTCGCGAAGATCGGCTCGCCATTGGAATCGCGCGTCGCGGCGAAGCCGTCGATCTCGTCGGCGATCGCCGACAGTTCGGCCGCGATACTGGCACGGTCGGCGGGATTGGTCGTCGCGCTCGCGGCCGTCATCGTCAGCTCGCGGGCGCGGGTCAGAAGATTGCTCACCGAACCCAGCGCGCTGTCCGCCTGCGACACCTGCGCGGTCGCGGTCTTGACGTTCGCCGCCCAGGTCTTCGCACTCGCCTGCGCCTTGCCGATCGTCGCGATCCGCTGCGAGGCGGCGGGATCGTCCGAGGCACGGAGCAATTTCTTGCCGCCCGAAATCTGGGTCTGGATGCGTTCGAGCTGGTCGGAGAGTTTCGACTGGCGCGCGATTTCGCGCGTCATGCGGTTGCCCACGGCATTGATCATCGCGCGGTCCCTTCTCTATCGTCAGATCGCGCTGAGCAGCGCTTGCATCGTCTCGCGCGCGACCTGGATCGTGCGCGCGGCGGCGGAATAGGCTTGCTGAAAGCGCAGCAGGTCGGCGGCTTCCTGGTCGAGGTCGACCCCGCTGACGCTGTCGCGCGCGGCGGCGGCGCCGTCGGCGCGGGTTGCGGCGGCGGCAAATTGCGCCCGGCTCGACGAGGTGGCCTGCGCCTGCGACGCGAGCCGCGACGCCCAGGCCGCTTCGGGGTCATTGGCTCCGCGCATGCCGCCGATCGCGAGCATATTGCCGTTGGTGCCGCTGCCGTTGGCGGCGGCGACCTGACTGGCCGACAACGGTGTCGCGGTCAGCGTCGCGGCGGTGGTGCCGGCGAACAGCGGCTGGCCGGCATTGCCATTGGCATCGGTGCCGGCCTGATGCGCGGCATTGAGCTGGCCGGCGAACTGCGCCGCAGCAGCGTCGAGCCCGGCACGCTGGTCGGCGACATGGTCGGCGGCCTGACTGAGTCCGGCGAGGTTGCCCGAACCGGGGTCGATCGCAGCACCGCCGGCCGTGAAGCCCAGCCGCCCCTCGGCGGCAGTGGCGATCGCAACATGGGTCACCGTCGCATTGCCGACGAGCGTGTCGCCCGTTCCCGCGGCGCGCAGCGTGACCGTGCCCTTGTCGTCGAAGCTGGCCGTCACCGACATCTGCGACGAAATCTGGTCGATCAACCGGTCGCGCTCGTCGAGCAGGCTCGCCTCGTTGGTCGACCCCGCGCGCGCCTTGCGCAGGCCGGCGTTGACGCTTTCGAGGGCATCGAGATTGTTGTTGAGATCGGTGACCGACGACTGCGCCGCGTCCGAAATGCCTTCCGACATCGCGCCAAGCTGGGTGGCGCTGGAGCGGAACCCCGACGCGACATCGTCGACCGATTGCAGGAACTGCGCCCGCAGGGTCACATTGTTCGGATCGGCGGTCAGCTGGTCGGCGGTGGTGAACAGCTTGGTGAGGTTGGTCGAGATGCCGTTGGCGTCGTCGCTCAGCGCGCTTTCGACCTTGGTCATCCAGTCGGCGCGCGTCGCCGCGCGCTCGGCTTCGCCCGAGGAGATGCGCGCGTCGTTGATCAGCCATTTGTCGATCGAACGGCTGATGCCCTGGATCGTGACGCCGCCGGGGCTGACGTTGCGCCCGACCAGCGCCGATTCGGTTCCGCTCGCCATTTCCTTGAGCGCCAGCGTACGCCGGGCATAGCCGGGGGTCTGGGCGTTGGCGATATTGTCGCCGACGGTCGACATGGCGCGCGAATAGGCTTTCAGCCCGCTCGCGCCGATGCTGAGCAGGTCGCTCATTGTGTGCCTCCGCCCAGACTGCTCGGGCCGCCGCCCGTGATGCCCCTGAACTGGCGTTCGACCATGTCGGCAATGCCGAACTGGCGCATCGCGGCGATGCTGTCGGCGGTCTTGGCGTCGGCCATCTCGCGGAAATTATCGGTCGCGCTCGACCCGAAGACGTCTTCGCCGAGCTTCGCCTGGCGCATCGACGCCATCAGCTGGCGCAGAATGACGGCCTCGAAAGCCTCGGCCGCCTTGCGCAGCCCGCCGTCGCCGCCGCCGGCAGCCGCCGGGGTCGCGCCGATCGAAGAAATGGGCGTCGTCATATGATCACCAGTTCCGCAGTGAGCGCGCCGGCCTGGCTCAGCGCCTCGAGGATGGCGACGAGGTCGCCGGGAGGGACGCCCATGCGGTTGATCGCATCGACGAGTTCGGACAGCGACGCGGTCGGCTTGACCAGCATCATCGGCCGATATTCTTCGGTCACCTGGACGTCGCTCGACTCTTCGACCGCGGTCTGGCCGCGGCTGAAGGGCGCGGGCTGCACCACCGTCGGCGATTCCTTGATCGAAACGGTGAGCTTGCCCTGCGACACCGCGGCGGTGCCGACGCGCACCGCGCCGTTGATCACCACCGTGCCGGTGCGGGCGTTGACGATGACCTTGGCGGGCGGTTCGGCACGCCGGACGCCGAGATTTTCGATCTGCGACATCAGGCGCATCCGCTGGTCGCCGCCACCCGCGGCGCGGATCGCGATGCTGGCGCCGTCGATCATCGACGCGCTGCCGGGGATCGCGGCGTTGATCGCGTCGGCCACCGCCTTGGCGTTGGTCGCATCGAACTGGTGGAGATTGAAGGTCAGCATCTCGCTGCTGGCGAAGCCGGTATCGACCGATCGTTCGACCGTCGCGCCACCCGCGATGCGGCCGCTCGACGGGACGTTGACCGTCAGCTTCGACCCGTCGGCGGCATCGACGCCGAGTCCGCCGATGACCAGATTGCCCTGCACCATCGCGTAAATCTGTCCGTCGGCACCATAGAGCGGCGCGAGCACGAGGGTGCCGCCGCGCAGGCTCTTGGCCTTGCCGATCGCCGAGACAGTGACGTCGAGGCGCTGGCCGGGCTTGGCGAAGGGCGGCAGTTCGGCGGTGATCATCACCGCCGCGGCATTTTTCAGCGCCGGATTGACGCCGGGAGGGAGGGTCAGGCCGAAGCGCGACATCGCGCCCTTCATGCCCAGCGTCGAATAATCGAGACTGTCGTCGCCCGTGCCCGCGAGCCCGACGACGAGGCCATAGCCGGTCAGCTGGTTGGCGCGCAGGCCCTGGAACTGGCCCATGTCCTTGATCCGCTCGGCCTGCGCCGGAGCGGCAAAGCTGAAGCTCGCGGCGAGCAAGGCAAGGAAAGCGAAAATGGCATGGCGTATCGGCACGGAGTTGGTCCCTTCGTGTCTGTCAGAACGGGCTGATGATCGAGAAGAAGCGTTGCAGCCAACCCTGCTGGCTGGCACGGGCGATCTCGCCCTTGCCGACGTAGCGGATGTGCGCGTTGGCGACGCGGGTCGACAGGATGCGGTTGTCGGGGCTGATGTCGATCGCGCGGACGATGCCCGAGATCTGGACGCGCTCGTCGCCGCGGTTGAGGGTGAGCAGTTTCTCGCCCTTCACCAGCATCGTGCCGTTCGGATAGACGGCGGCGACGGTCACGCTGACCTCGCCCGACAGCGTGTTCGACTGGGCGGCGTCGCCCTTGCCCTTGAATTGAGACCCGCCCCCCATGGCGACATCGCTGGGATTGAACAAAGACAGCGGTCCGGTGGCCGGCGGGGTCAACCCGACGCTGCCGTCGCGCGTCGTGCCGGCGCTGTTGCTCTTCGCCGCGATCGTCCGTTCGACGAGCTGGATGGTCAGGATATCGCCGACCTGCCCCGCGCGCCCACCCGAGGTGAGCGCGACATAGCTGCCCTGAAAAATCGAGCCATTGGCGGGCGGCACCGGCGACGCCGGTTCGGGCATGGTGACCGAAAAAGCGTCGGGCGCGATCTGGTCCTTCTTCTTCGCCTCGACCGCGGCCGGGGCCGCGAGCAGCGCGAAGAACAGGAGGCCGGTCAGGCCGTCAGAGCGTTTGCGTGGCATTTTTCAGCATCTCGTCGGTGGCCTGGATCATCTTCGAGTTGACCTCGTAAGCGCGCTGGGTCTCGATCATGTCGACAAGTTCCTCGACGACATTGACGTTCGATCCTTCGAGCATGCCGCCGCGCAGCGTGCCGCGGCCTTCCTCGCCCGCGGCGCCGACCAGCGGCGCACCCGAGGAGGCGGTCTCGACGAGGATATTGTCGCCGATCGCCTGCAACCCCGAGGGATTGGCGAAGCGCGCGATCTCGATGCGGCCGAGTTCGGTCGCTTCCGACTGGCCCGCGACCTGCGCCGAGACGGTGCCATCGGCGCCGATCGAGATGCTCGTCGCATCCTCGGGAATCTGGATCTGCGGTTGCAGCGGTTTGCCATCGGGGGTGATGATCGTGCCGTCGGCCGAGCGGTTGAAATTGCCCGCGCGGGTGTATCCGGTGCGCCCGTCGGGCATCTGGACCTGGAAATAGCCAGCGCCTTCGATCGCGACGTCGAGCGCATTGCCCGTCGTCTGCAGCGTGCCCTGCGTATCCATGCGCGAGGTGCCGGCGAGTTCGACGCCGGTGCCGAGGTTGAGCCCGGTCGCATAGCGGTTTTCCGCCGACGACGGCGCTCCCGCCTGCGTCATGATCTGATAGCCCAGCGTTTCGAAATTGGCCCGGTCGCGCTTGAAACCCGTGGTGTTCACGTTGGCGAGGTTGTTCGCGATCACCTGCATCCGGAAGCCCTGGGCATCCAGACCGGTTCGCGCGACGTGCAAGGCACCATAGCTCATATTCTTGTCTCCTTAACGGGGCAGCGACATCAGGTTCGCGGTCGCGCTGTCCATGTCGCGCGCGTCACTGATGAGCTTGAGTTGCGAATCCCAGGCCTTGCTGGCCTCGATCATGTCGACGAGGGCGACCGTCGCGGTGACGTTCGAGCCCTCGATCGAGCGGGTGATAACGCGCGCTTCGGGATCGTCGGGCAGGATGCCCCCGCCCTTGACGCGAAACAGATTGTCGAGCCCCTTGACGATGTCCGACCCGGTCGGGGTCGCGAGGCGCAGGCGATCGACCTCCTGCGGATTTTCGGGATCGCCGCCGGCGGGCACGACAAAGACGCGCCCTTCCTGGTCGATCTTGATCGAATCCGCTGGCGGGATGGTGACGGGTCCTTGCGAACCCTGCACCGGATGACCGTCGCCGGTGGTGAGCAGTCCGCTGGGCGAAACCTGAAGGTCGCCGCGGCGGGTATAGCCCTCCTCGCCGTTCGGCGCCTGGACGACGAGCATCGCGTCGCCGGCCATCGCGATATCGAGGTCGCGGCCGGTCGCGGTGATCGTGCCGGCGCGCATATCGGCGCCGACGACTTCCTCGGACGCCATGGCGCGTCCGCCCGCACCGCTGCCGTGCAGCCACAGCGACTGCGCTTCGGCCATGTCGGCGCGAAAGCCGGGGGTCTGCGCGTTGGCGAGGTTGTTGGCGATCGCCGTCTGCCGGGCCATGCTGCCCCGCATCGCGGTGAGGCTGGTATAGATGACGCGGTCCATGGGGTTGCTCCTGGCAGGCGGCTAATCGCGGGCTATCAGCGGAGGCCGATGATCGTCTGGGTCAGCGCGGACGCGCCCTCGATCGCCTTTGCATTCGCCTGGAAATTGCGCTGGGCCGCGATCAACATCACCAGTTCCTCGGTGATATCGACGTTCGAGCGTTCGAGCGCGCCCGACTGGATCGTGCCCATCGGGCCGTTGGTCGCCGCATCGATCGTCGGCTGGCCGCTCTCGCCGGTCGCCTGCCAATGCGCGTCGCCGACGGGGCGCAGGCCCTCGGTCGCGGGGAAGGTCGCCATGGCGATCTTGCCGAGCGTCTGGTTCGAACCATCGGCGAAGGTCGCGGTGGCGAGGCCGTCCTGGCCGATCGACACGTTGACGAGCGCGGCGTCGGGATTGCCGGCGGCGTGCTGCGGCACGACGAAGTCGGTCGTCGAGGCAAGGGTGCGGCTGGTGACATTGCCGTCGGCATCGACGGGCAGCAGCTGCAGCGTCGCGCCGGTCGAGTCGACGACGCGGCCATCCTCGAGCGGCGAGAAGGAGCCGTTGCGGGTGTAGGTGACCTGGTTGCGCGGCGGCTCGCCCTTCACGACGAACATGCCGTCGCCGATGATCGCCATGTCGAACGTCTTTTCGCTCGATTCATACGACCCTTGGGTGAACTGCTGGGTGATGCCGGTCAGGCGCGTGCCCTGCCCCGCGACGGTCTTGGTCGACTGGTTCGGCGAGGCGGCGAAGATGTCGCCGAACTGCGCCTTGCTGCGCTTGAAGCCGATCGAACCGGCGTTGGCGATGTTGTTCGAAACGACCGACATTTCGGTCTGGGCGCCCTTGAGGCCCGAAAGCGAGGTGTAGAAAGACATGGGATCGGTTCCTTACTGCGTGCTGGTGGTGTCGGTGGTGGTGGCCGGCGCCGGGGTCGAGGCCTTGATGTCCTTGAGCAGCTGGGTCTGTGCCGTGAGCTGGTCGGAAATCGTCTGAAGCGTCGTGTTCGTCTCGGTGATCCCCGCGAGGCTGGAGAATTGCGCCATCTGCGCGACCATCGCCTGGTTATCGACCGGGTTGAACGGGTCCTGCTGGCTGAGCTGCGCGGTCATCAGGCGCAGGAAATCGCTCTGCCCCATCTGGTTCGCGCTGCCCTTCGGCTGGAGCACGACATTGCTGGTGTTGGTGACGCTGTTCACGGCCATCTTACTGTCCCATCCGCAGGGTTTCGTTGATCAGGCCCTTGGCGGTTTCGAGGACCTGGACGTTGTTCTGATACTGGCGGGCGGTCTCGACCATCTCGACCAGCTCGGCGGCGCTATCGACCGCGGCGTCCCAGACATTGCCGTCGGCATCGGCCAGCGGGTTGTTGGGATCGTGCCGTTTCGACGGCGCCATTTTCGTCTGCGTGACCTGGTCGACCGCGACCGTCGCGCGGCCGCCTTCGTCCATCACGGTGCGGAACACCGGCTTCATCGAGCGATAGGCGCCGGCTTCGCTGCCGGCGGTCGTCCCCGCATTGGCGAGGTTCGATGCGGTGGTGTTGAGCCGGATCAGCTGCGCCGACATCGCGCGGCCGCTGATGTCGAAGACCGAGAAATTGCCGTTCATCGTCATTCGCCCTTCAGCGCGCGGGTCAGCGTGTTGACGCGGCCCGAGAGGAAGGAGAGGCTCGAACGATAGGCGAGCGCGTTTTCGGCGAAGGCGGTCTGTTCGGTCGCCATTTCGACGGTGTTGCCGTCGAGCGACGACTGGACCGGAATGCGATATTCGATCGCCCCTTCCATCGAGCCGCCCTGCTGCGCGAGGTCGAGCGCTTTCGAAAAGTCGAGGTCGCGCGCCTTGTAATTGGGCGTCGCGGCGTTGGCGATGTTCGACGCGAGCAGCATCATCCGCTGGCTGCGGAGCTGCAGCGCATTGGCGTGGATGCCGAAGAGCTTCTCTGATGCCATCGTACACAATCCTTCTTTCGGTGGTCCGCTCCGGCACCGGCCGGCGCAGACGCGCGAAAAACACCAAGGCATTATGCAATCGGCGTGCCAAACGTGGATTATCGCCGGATTTCCTCCATTTTTCAGGCCCCGGAACCGTCAGTCGTGCGAGCTGTCGGCGCGAGGGTCAGATTTTTGACGGCCGTGCGGCGGGCCGCCCCGAAAGCCGCGGCAAAGCGCGACTGGCACGCATCCTGCAATCAGGCGAGCGACCATTTTGGACCAAAGGAGATGGGTCATGAACCGCAATTTTTTCCTTGCCATCGGCGCGTTGGCCATGGCGATCCCTGCCGAAGCGCCGGGCCAGACCGCCAGCGAGGACTGGCAGACGATCGACGTGCTCACCGCAATGGTGGCCAGTGCCATGGGCCGCACCGCGACCCCGATCGACCGCCGCATCAAGCTCGCGCGCTGTCCCGAACAGGCATCGGTGACCGCCGTCGACAGCTCGACGCTCGCCGTCCGTTGCCCGTCGCTCGGCTGGCGGCTGCGCGTGCCGATGACCGCCCCGGCCGGCGCCAGCGCCGCAGGCGGCTTCGTCGCCAAACCCGCGGCCGCCGCACCGGTGGTGCGCCGCGGCGACAATGTCCGCGTCACCATCGATACCGAAAGCTTCTCGATCAGCTACGCCGCCACCGCGACGCAGGACGGCCGCGTCGGCGACCTGATCGCGCTGCGCGGCAGCGACACGAAGAGCGCGCTGAGCGCCGTCGTCACCGGCCCGGGCCGCGCGCGCCTGGTCGACTGACCCCTCCTGATCAAGGTTCCGAGCCTTGTCCTCTGGCCCGGTGGTTGTCGGCTTCCCGACGCCGCCGGGCCTTTTCTTTGGTTTTTTTGACCGATCGCGCTTAATCGCCCGATTTCGCGTCCGTTAAGTCCCTTCGAACAGGCCCGTCGTTTTTCTGACGGACCCGAGGAAAGGAGGCGCACATGACGGGAGACGGCAAGATCGGGCTGCAGGTCGGCAACGTCGTGCGCATCGGCGCCGTGCGCAAGATCGCCGGCGCCACCGCAGAACCCGCACCGACGCCCGCGCAGCCCAGGGCCGCGAGCGAGCCGGTACCGGTCGCCAGCCTGATCACCCTCGCCGCCGATATCGCCAGCCAGCCCACGCCGATCGACGGCGCGCGCGTCGCGGCGATCCGCGGCGCCATCGCCGGGGGCAGCTATGTCCTCGACCCCGCCGCCACGGCGCGCGCGATGATGCAGTTCCACGGACGCGGCGCCGACGCATGATGATGCAGATGGAAGAGGTGCAGGCCCAGCTCGACACGCTGGTCGCGGCGCTCGACGGGCACGACGCCGGCGCGATCATCGCGGCGACCGAAGCGCTCGCCACCGCGGTGATCCTGTTCCGCAGCGCGAAGGTTCCGCCTGGCCGCGAAGACCATGCGCGGATGCTGATCGACATGGTGCTGCGCAAGCTCGAGGCCGCCGCGATCCGGGTCAATGTCCTCAAAAACTGGACGCGTCAGAGGATTGACAGAAACCACCAGGTCCGCGGCACCGGACCCCAGGGTATCGCGCTAAGCTATTAATTAACCAAGACAACTACGCCATTTCCGAAGAATGGCACGATGATTGCTTTTGGTCTGCTGAATGCAGCGGAACCAACAGCCATGACGACGATCAACAACAGTGCCGCCAGCAGCGCCGCCTCCCCCGTGATGGCGGCGGTGCAGGACGCATCGGGCCGTACCGGGGTCGATTTCGATTATCTGGTCGATGTCGCGCGTGTGGAAAGCGGCTTTAACCCGACCGCGAAAGCATCGACCTCGTCGGCGCGCGGGCTGTACCAGTTCACCAAATCGACCTGGCTCGCGACGCTCGACCGCCACGGCGCCGACCATGGCCTCGGCTGGGCCGCCAACGCGATCGGCCGCGACGCGTCGGGGCGGCTCACCATCACCGACCCCACCCTGCGCCAGCAGATCTTCGACCTGCGCGACGACCCCGCCGCTTCGGCCGCGATGGCCGCCGCCTTCACCTCCGACAATCGCGCCTATGTCGAAAGCCGGACCGGCCGCACCGCCGAGCCCGTCGACCTGTACCTCGCCCATTTTCTGGGAAGCGGCGGCGCGGTGAAATTCCTGTCAGCGTGGGCGGCCGACCCCGACCAAGCCGGCGCGACGATGCTGCCCGAGGCCGCGGCCGCCAACCGATCGATCTTCTACGCCGCCAACGGCAGCATGCGCAGCCTCGGCGACATTCGCGAACGCTTCCGCGCCAAGCTCGATGCCGGCGGCGAGCCCGGCTTCACCCCCGGCGCCTTCCCCGGCGGCACTGCCCCAGCCCCCGGCTGGCGGATGCAGATGGCGAGCATGAGCGGCACCCAGGCCGGGCGTCCGCCGCTTTCGATGATGGATATTCAACCAATGCCCAAGAAACTCTCGATGGGCTTCGCAGCCCAGGCCTATCAACGCCTCGCCTCGCTCGGAGGCGGCGCATGAACCTGAGCTTCAACGCCCGCGACGCCGGTCGTTTCGCCGGCGCCGCCGCGCTGCCGGCGGGGATGCTGATCCTCGTCGCGCTGATGGTGATCCCGGTATCGCCGCTGATCCTCGACATCAGCTTCGTCGCCAACATCATGGTCAGCCTCGCGGTGCTGATGGTCGCGCTGTCGGCCGCCAAGCCGCTCGATTTCTCGGCCTTTCCGACGGTGTTGCTGCTCACCACCCTCTTTCGCCTCGCGCTCAACGTCGCCTCGACGCGCGTCGTGCTCGTCCACGGGCACGAAGGCACGCACGCCGCGGGTCATGTCATCGAAGCCTTCGGCCAGGTGCTGATCGGCGGCGACTATGTCGTCGGCCTGTTCGTCTTCGTCGTGCTGATGATCATCAACATGGTCGTCATCACCAAGGGCGCGGGGCGCGTGTCCGAAGTGTCGGCGCGCTTCACCCTCGACGCTTTGCCCGGCAAGCAGATGGCGATCGACGCCGACCTCAACGCCGGGCTGCTCACCCCCGACGAAGCCAAGGCGCGGCGCGTCGAAGTGGCGACCGAAGCCGATTTCTATGGCTCGATGGACGGTGCGTCGAAATTCGTGAAGGGCGACGCGGTCGCCGGCCTGCTGATCCTGTTCGTGAATATCGTCGGTGGCCTGATCCTCGGCGTGTTCAGCCACGGCCTCAGCTTCTCCGAAGCCGGCAGCACCTATGTCACGCTCGCGATCGGCGACGCCCTCGTCGCGCAGATCCCGGCACTGCTGCTGTCGATCGCCGCCGCGTCGATCGTTACCCGCGTCACCTCGCCGCTCAACCTGAGCGACCAGATCGGCAGCCAGTTCGCGTCGCCGCATGTCTGGTTCGCGGTCGGCGGCATCCTGTTCATTCTCGGCATGGTCCCGGCGATGCCGCAGATGCTGATCCTGCCCGCCGCGGCGCTGTCGCTCGGCATGGGATGGCAGTTGCGCAAGGCCGCCGCCGCGGTCGCCGCAACTCCCGAACCGGCGCTGCCCGCGCCCGACCCGCACCTGATCGAATGGTCCGACGTCAGCGATTCGAGCCCGTGCCAGCTCGAGATCGGCTATGCCCTCGTCGCCCTCGTCGACGAACGCAAGGGCGCGCCGTTGATGGGCCGGATCACCGGCATCCGACGCCAGCTGTCGAAAGAACTCGGCTTTGTCGTCCCCGCGGTGAAGGTCAGCGACGACCTGTCGCTGCCCGGCAACGTCTATCGCATCTCGGTCGCGGGGGTGATCGTCGGCGAGGACGAGGTCTTCCCCAATGAAATGCTCGCGCTCGACTCGGGCGACCTCGTCACCAAAGTCACCGGACGGCCGTGCAAGGACCCGACCTTCGGCCTCGACGCCTTGTGGATCCCGCGCAGCAGCCAGAACGACGCGATCGCGGCCGGCTATACCGTCGTCGATCCGGCGACCGTTGTCGCAACCCACCTCAACAACAGCATCGTCGCCGCGTCGTCCGACCTGTTCGGTATCGACGATGCACAGGCGCTGATCGACAATCTCAAGGCCCAATATCCGCAGCTCGCGGCGAGCCTGACCCCGGCGGGCTATGCGCTGCCGCGCATCGCCAGCCTGTGCAAGGCGCTGCTGATCGAGCGCATCCCCTTGCGCGATTTCCGCAAGATCGCCGAGGCGATGGTCGCCTTTTCTGGCCAGCAGCTTGGCGAAAGCGACCTGGTCGAGGCGGTGCGCCAGCGCATCGGCGCGCTGATCGTCCAGACGATCGTGCCGAGCCGCATGCCGCTGCCCGTCGTGACCTTCACACCCGAGATCGAGATGCTGCTCAACCAGGCGGTGCGCGCCAATCCGGGCGCCGAATGGCCGTTCGAACATGGCATGGCGATGAAGATCGTCGGACAGATCGGCGAGGCGGTCGAACCGCTGCTGTTGTCGACGCGCAGCTTCGCGCTGGTCGCGTCGCCGATCTGCCGCCCCGCGCTGTCGCGGCTCGTCCGCGCGACGTTCCCCGACGTCGCGGTCATTTCCTACCTCGAAATTCCCGCCAGCAAGGCGACCGAGATCGTTGCGACGATCGGTGCCGATGTGCCGCGGCTAGCCGACGAAAGCGCCGAGCAGATGAAGGACCATCATCATGAGAATTGAGCCTGCCGAGCAATTCGCCGGCGCGGCGGCGCGCGCCGCATCGCCGCAGGGCTATGGCACCAGCGCCGAGGACCTGATCGACGAATATGCGCCGCTGGTGCGCAAGATCGCCTGGCAGGTGTTCTCGCGCCTGTCGCGGACGAGCGACCTCGACGACCTCGTCCAGACCGGGCTGATCGCGCTGATCGAGGCGAGCCGCCACTATGAAGAACGCGGTTTCGCCTTTGCCACCTACGCCTCGACGCGCATCCGCGGCGCGATGATCGACCAGCTGCGCCGCGAGGCCGATGTCGGGCGATCGGCGATGGTCGCCAGCAAGCGCATCGGCAGCGTCCGCGCGGCGCTCGAACAGAATCTGATGCGCGCGCCGACGACCGCCGAAATGGCGGCGGCGTTCGAAATGTCGGCGGAGGAATATTTCGCACTCGAACGCAGCGCGACGCACGGGCGGTCGACCTCACTCGACGCGATGCTGGACGAAGGCAGCTTCCTGCTCGCCGACGACAGCGACGGGGCCGACGACCGGTGCGAACAGGACGATCTGCTCGAAGCGCTGGGCCAGTGCATCGCCCGGCTACCCGAGCGCGAGCAATTGGTGCTGCAGCTCTATTTTTTCGAGGAACTCAATCTGCAGGAAATCGGGCTGACGCTCGATGTCAGCGCGGCCCGCGTGTGCCAGATCAAGGCGGGCGCGATGGCCAAGATCGACCGGATGTTGCGCGATATCACCGAATAGGATGACCGGGCGCGGCGACCGGGGAGGCCAGCCGCCGCATCCCGGCCGGAGGGGACTACATTGCGAGCCGGCGACGGCTGTTCCACGCATGGCCCATTTTTTCGAAATAGCGCGTCATGCTGTCGACGCCATTGTCGGTGAGCCGCACGATCGAGCGGCGGCGGTCGCGTTCGTCGATGAAACGTTCGGCGAGATCGAGGTGTTCGAGCAGCGCGATCATGCGCAGCCCCGACGACAGCGGCACTCCGGCGCCGGTCGCGAGATCGCTGGCGCTGAGTTCGCGGTCATTGGTCTTGGCCAGCATCAGGTCGAGCAGCATGTCCCAGGTCGGCCCGGTCAGCTGGTTGCTGCCGAAATGCGACTTGCGCGTGCGGCGCATCTGAAGACTGAAGTTGAGTTGCTCGATCAGGCCCGGAACCGGCGCGTCGATCCGGTCGGGCTGCGACACGACCGGGACCTGCCCGCCAGCACCGCTGCCGAGCATTTCCTGGATCTGGTCGATCCGCGATTTGATTTCCGCAATTTCAACATTCGAAAATTGCTGCATGGATTGGGACCCCCGGGGCGCCCGCTATGCGGTCGCCCTCACGTCACCCCTCTGTTCCGTCGATCCCGCCGCGTACATGATCACGAGCAGGATCGGATAGGATATATATATCGAAAGCAGCGAATAGGGACGCGCCAATATCTCCGAAAACATCAGCTTCTGGATATGCCCGAAAATCGCGATGAGCTGCCAACCGGCGATCCAATAGGGCCAGAAACGCTCTGTTTTGAAGGCGATGTACCAGAAACTTATCAAGACGATGAGGTCTATGACGAAGATATTGATTTCGATATTTGTCCATTCCGGAACGGGTGACACCAATGTGGAGCAGACCGATGCGATCAGCGCGGTGTAAGCCGCCCAGCGTTCCAGGGGACCGCCGCGCTTCATCGCGACGGCCACCGTGATCAACAAAACGCTGTAATAAATCGCAACGGCCCACATGTGGCTTTCGTCAACCTTCCGTAGTGATTACGAAGCCTTGGCCAGCGGCATTTCCACGACGTCGGCGCGAACCAGATCGTTGCTGCCCTCGTCGAGCGACGCGCTGGCGGGCTTTACTCCGGCGCCGAACATGCGGGTGCCGAGACCGACCTCTTTCTGCGTCACGGTCAGCGCGAGATGCGCGTCGGTGAGCAGCTGGCGGACGTCGCCGGCGGCGGCCAGGGCGTGCGCGACTTTCGACATCGCTTCCTGACCGACGATCGCCGACATGTTGGTGTCGCGGCGCACGGTGGGCAGGGTCGCGGCGAGGTTGGCGATGCGGATCATCACCTCGTCGATGGCGTCTTCGGCCTGGTGCAATTCGGAAGCGATTTTTTTCGCGCCGGAGAGTCTTTGGTTCAGCATTTCTTGGTCCTTGAAAAAAGAATGCTACCGGTTCCCCCCCGCAGCATTCGGCTCGAACGTCAGGTCAACCGACCAAGTCCGACAAGGATCGAGTAGAGAGCGGAGAAGGCCAAAATCGTCACGAATGCGATCAAGATCGGCCAGATAATCCTTTCCAACAACCCATGCCGATTGATCGGCTGGGACTTGGTCGGAAACGGCAAACCGATATTGAAGATCTGCCGAAACGACCCGTGCCCCGGGTCGCCTTCGTCGGCGGGCAGGGAATCGGAAAGGTTAACCGGTTGATATGTCAAAGGCTGATAAGGGGTAACATCTTCGAAGACACCGTTACGAGCCAATATCGTTGCGGCCTCTACCCTGTTGGAAACGTTAAGTTTTTTTAGAGACCTTCGCACGCGTTCGTCGACCGTGTGCGGCGACACGTTCATCAGCCGCGCGATCTCCTTGGAATTTTTATGCTCGAAAACATGCCGCAGCGTTTCGATTTGCGCGGCAGACAGCAGGCTGATGTAATTGTCAGGATCGCCTTGCACGGGTCGGGAATAGTACATCTCGAGTCGAAAGCAAGCTGGCTAACTAGGTGTTAACGCTGTGGCGCGCGCATGCGGCGACCGCACCGGCGGCCCGGCGATGCCGCCGTCCTGTTTCGACAAGATGTCAAATCGCTTCATTCTAGTCTCCGCTCGCTGTTGTGCTCATCGGCGGAAGCCGACCCGATTTTTATCTATGCCCCGCTGAATCACGAAGGGCGACCGAACGCAAGCCCGTTGTGACACCGGGTGTCCCGCGTTGCGCCGCCCGGACGGCGAGCAAAATCGCGCCAAGCGGCCCGGCATCCTGCTTCAGCGCCGGCGGAGCGACGATACACGACAATGCCGTAAGGTCATAATCGGCGATATAGATCACCAGTCTTTCGGCGGCGAGGATCGCGGCGCGCGCCACCACATCAGGCTGGCCGAGGGCGACGCTGCCGCCGACGATGATGCGGTCTGGCGACAGGGCGAGCATCAGCACGGCAAGGAGTTCGGCGAGGTCGGACGCGACCGCCGCCCAACCCGGATCGGCCGGGTCGACGGTCGCGGGATCGCGCCCGAAGCGCGCACGGAGCGCCGGCCCGCTCAGCAGCCCCTCGACACAATCGCGGTGGAAGGGGCAGGCGCCGGCGAAACCATCGCCCGCGGCGCGGCGCAGCGACATATGCCCGATTTCGGGATGGAGGCGCCCGGCCACCGGCTGACCGTTCACGATCACCCCGCCGCCGACGCCGGTGCCGATGGTCAGATAGACGATCGTCCTGCAACCGCGCCCGGCGCCGAACTCGGCCTCGGCGATCCCGGCGCCATTGACGTCGGTATCAAGCGCGACCGGACAGGCGAAACGCGAGGTGAAAGGGGCGACGACGCGCGCACCGGTCCAGCCGGGCTTCGGGGTGTCGAGGATCGTGCCATAGTCGGGCGCGGCAGGGTCGACGCGGACGGGGCCGAAACTGGCGATCCCGATCGCCGCGATCGGCGCCTGCCGGTCCCATGCGACGAGGATATCGACCGCGGCGGACAGCGTTTCGTCGGGACTCGTGGTCGCAAGGCTGCGCTGGTCGACGATGTCGAGCCCGTCGGCGAGGGTCACGACGACCTTCGTCCCGCCCAGTTCGACCCCGGCGAAACGGCCGGCCGGCGCGGGTGCGGTCGTCGTCATCGGGCGTCGCGCAGCCGTTCGCCGACCGAATTGGCGAAATGCCGCTCCATCGCGGCCCGCGCCCGCGCCGGTTCGCGCGCCGCGATCGCATCGGCGACCTCGTGGTGGAGGGTCAGCGATTCGGCGCGCTCTTCGGGCAGCGCACGCTCCTGCCAGGCGCGCGGGACCGCGCGCGCCATCATTTCCTCGAACGAACAGATGATCTGGTAGAACAGCGGATTGCCGCTCGCGGCGGCGATCACCTGATGGAATTCGGTATCGGCGGCGGTGCGCGCGCCCTCGTCCCGGTCGACCGCAAGGCGGTGTGCGGCGGCCGATATCACGCGCGCCTGATCGTCGCTGCGGTTGAGCGCAGCGAGTTCGGCGGTGCGCAGTTCGAGCGTGCGGCGCACGTCCCAGACGTCGGCGAGGCTGACCTGCGCGGTGTTGATCGCATGGCCCAGCGACGCCGCCATCGCCGACCCGTCGATCGCGGCGACGCGCGGGCGGCGGCCGTTGCCGACATCGACAAGGCGGAGCGCGGCGAGCGCCCCGAACGCCTCGCGCATCACCGGGCGGCTGACCCCCATTTGCACGGCGAAGCTCCCCTCGCCCGGTAAGCTGTCGCCGACTTTCAGGTCGTGGGTGCGGATATGATCGCGCACCATCTCCATCGCGCGCTCGACGAGCGAGCGGCTCGCGGTCGCATCGATCGCGGCGACGCGGCTCATGCCGCGACGCCGATCCGGCGCATCGCGGTCGGCGCCATGCCGAAACGCCGCGAAAAGGCGCGGGTGAAGCTGGCGTTGTTGAGATAGCCGCAGCGATAGCCGATGCTCGCCACCGGCAGGTCGCTCGCCGCGAGCATCTGCCGCGCCTGGCGCAGCCGCCGTTCGCTCAGCGCCTCGGCGACGGTGCAGCGATAGAGTTCGCGAAAGCCGCGCGTCAGCTTGTCGCGGTTGAGGCCGCAGCTCTTCGCGATATCGTCAATGGTCAGTTTTTCGTGCCAACGTTCGTCGACGATCCGCCGCGCCGCGGCGATGCGCGCGATGTCGCTTTCGCACAGGCTCGGCTGGCCATCGACCGGCACCATGCGCCCGGCGGCGAGCGCGGCGAAAAACTGGCAGAGCAGTTCGAGCGAGCGCGCGAGGCGCAGCGTGTCGGCGGCGCGCGGATCGCTGTCGGGCGCAACGATCGACTGGCCGAGCCCGCGCAGGTCCGACGGCAGGTACCAGCGCGCGGCGGGGTCTGGCAGGTCGCCGAACAGGCGGCGGCACGCGGCGCGCGACACCGCGAAGATCAGCAGATGATCGTCGGCGACCGCATCGAGTTCGGCGAGACCGAGCGTGCTGACCACCGGTTCCTGCACCCCGCCAAAACCGAGCAGCAGCGCGTCGGACGGCAAGTGGCGGCGATCGCAGCCCCCCGACCCGACAAAACTCGTCATGTCCTGCGATACGATGACCACATGCTTCGACGTCATGGCTGTTCTCCCATGCGTCGTTTAAACCTGTCAGACAGCTCTTGGCAACAGCTGTATGACAGGTTGGCCGCGCGCTTAGCTGGCCCCCGCCATCGCCGCGTCGGCACTCGCGACTTCGCGTTCGGCCTGGGTGAAGCCGTAAGCGGGAACGATCGCGCCGTCGCGGTCGATCACGCGCGGCAGTTCGGCGATCAGCCGCTGGCCCGCATCGGCACCGGCGCCGATATGGAGCCCCTGCGACAGCGTGACGTCGGCCACTGCGAAATGTCCTGCCCCGGCACACAGGATCATACGGGTCGGCGCATCGTCGGCGACGAGCGGCAGCAGCGCCGGGCTGACCAGTGCCGGGTCGAGCGCAGCGAGGCTCGCGTCCGACAGCACGCCATGGGTCATCTGCGTCGCCGCGGTCGGCGCCAGCGCGTTGACGCGGATGCCATATTTATCGCCCTCGATCGCCAGCGTCTGCATCAGCCCGACAAGCGCCATCTTCGCGGCGCCATAATTGGCCTGGCCGAAATTGCCCCACAGCCCCGACGACGAGGTGGTCATGACGATGCGACCATGCTGCTGCGCGCGCATCACCTCCCACACCGCCTTGCAGCAGATCGCGGCGCCGATCAGATGGACGTCGATCACGGTGCGGAAATCGTCGAGGCTCATCTTGGCGAAACTCTTGTCGCGCAGGATGCCGGCGTTGTTAATGAGGATGTCGACGCGGCCCCACTGGTCGAGCACCTGCCGCACCATCGCCTCGACCGCGCCCTCGTCGGTGACCGATGCTGCGACCGCGAGCGCAGTGCCGCCCGCCGCCTCGATCTCGCGAACGACGGCTTCGGCGGGCGAGAGCGCGAGATCGTTGACGACCACCGACGCGCCCTGGCTTGCCAGATACAGCGCGTGCGCGCGGCCGAGTCCGCCGCCCGCGCCGGTCACGATCGCCACCCGGCCGCCGAGCGGCAATTCCGAACCCGATGTCGTCATCCTGAAAACTCCTTTATTCACTCTCTAGTTAGTTAATATCTTTCGCAGCGAAGCTTTGGCGTGACGCGTGGAGCCTCCGCTCCCGCCTCAGGCCGTCTTGTGGCAGATCTGCAGGAAGCCCGCGGCCATGAACGAGGCCATGCGCGCCTTGATCGCTTCGAAATCCTCGGACTTGCAGACGCCACCCGACAATTTGTCGATGCGACCGGTCCGCGCCAGCGTGACCATCAGCGCGCCGGTGACGAAATGATAGCCCCAGAAGATGTCGCGCTCGGCGCAGTCGGGCAGCGCTTTCTTGAGCAGGTCGATCAGCCGCAGCACCACCGGGTCGAAATGGCTGTCCATCAAATCGGCGCCCCATTCGGGGGTGTTGGCGACCAGCGCGCCGAGCGCGCCGTAATTTTTCCAGCCCTCGCCGCCATGGATATAGAGGTCGAGGTCGGTGTCGAGAAAGGCATGAAGCGCGCCCTCGACGGTGGGTTTGTCGCCCGCCAGTTTCTCATAATCGTCGAGCGCCTTCATCCGCCGCTCGCTGGTCACCACCGCACGGCGCGCGAAGACCGCGTCGAACAGGCTTTTCTTGTCGGCGAAATAATAGTTTAGCAGCGTGTGGTGGACCCCGACGCGCTTGGCGACGTCCTTCAGCGTGACGCCGTGCAGACCGTGCTTCGAGAAAAGATATTCGGCCTCATCGAGCATCTGCTCGATCGTTTCGGCGCGCTGTTCGGCCTTGGTCGACCGCCGACGCGATTTTGGCTCGTCTGCCACTGGTGCCAATTCCGATCCCTGTTCCCCGGCGCCCCGCGCCGCAGTCCGCTCAACCCGCTCCATGCTCGTTCCGCAAGCGAATCTTATCGATTTTTCCGGTCGGCGCCAGCGGCATGGCGGCGAGCCGCACCACCGCATCGGGAATCCACCAGGTCGCGACGCGGCCCGCGAGCGGCGCGAGCAGCGCGGCATCGTCGATCTCTTCGCCGCCGCGCATCTCGACCAGCAACACCGGGCGCTCGCCCCATTTTGCGTCCTGCCGGCCGATCACGGCGGCGAGCGACACCTGCGGCAGCGCGCCGACGACCGCCTCGATCTCGGCGGGGTTGATCCATTCGCCGCCCGATTTGATCAGATCCTTGGCGCGGCCGGTGATGATGAGATTGCCCTTCGCGTCGATGCGCGCGAGGTCGCCGGTCGGGAACCAGCCTTCGGCGTCGGTCGCGGGCACGCTCTCGCCGAAATAGCGGTCGACTACCGACGCGCCGCGTACGTACAAATGTCCCTCGCCGCCGCGCTGTTCGGGAAGCGGTGTGCCGCCTGCATCGGTCAGCCGCAGGTCGACGCCGATCGCCGGCCGCCCCGACACCGCCGCACTGCGTTGCGGATCGTCGGGCGGCGCGATGACGCCGAGCGGCGACAATTCGGTCATGCCCCAGCTCGTCTGGATGGTGACGCCGAGCCGGCTTTCGAGCCGTTCCATCAGCGCCGGGGCCATCGGCGCGCCGCCGACGATCAGGCGTTCGAGCGACGGCAATTCGCCGCCCACCGCCTCAAGATGTTCGACCAGCCCAAGCCACACCGTCGGCACCCCAACCCCGATCGTCACCCCCTCGGCGGCGATCAGCCGCGCAAGGCTGGCGCCATCGGCCTGGCGGCCCGGCAGCACCAGCTTGCCGCCGACTGCGGGCAGCGCAAAGGGCAGCCCCCAGGCGTTGGCGTGGAACATCGGCACCACCGCGAGCACCGCGTCGCGGCTGGTGAAGGCCATGACATCGGCCTGCAGGCTGCGTAGCGTATGCAGAAAACTGCCGCGATGGGTGTAGGTCACGCCTTTCGGCGCACCGGTGGTGCCCGAGGTGAAACAGAGTCCCGCGGGTGCGGTTTCGGGAAAATCGCCCCAGAGAGCATTGCCCGGCGCGTCTGCGATCAAGGATTCGAGCGCGACAACCGGCACGCCCGCAAAGGCGCCCTCCCCCACCGTGCCGTCGATCAGCAATATCCGCTCGATCGCTGGGGCACGTTCGGCGATCAACTTGGCCAGCGGCAACAGGTCGGCGCTCGCGACCAGGATCTTCGCGCCCGACTGCACCGCCATCGACGCGAGTTGTGGCCCGGTGAGGCGCGGGTTGAGCGTGTGGCACACCGCGCCGATGCCCATCACCGCATACCAGAGTTCGACATGCGCCGCGCTGTTCCACGCCAGCGTCGCGACGCGGTCGCCCTTCCTGATCCCGAAACCATTCAGCAGCGACGAGATCGCCACACTGCGGTCGCGGAGCGCGGCATAGGTGATGCGATCGATACCGCCGTCGTCGCGCGCGCTCACCACCTCGGCATCGCCATGCCAGCGCGCGGCATGGTCGAGGAAGCGGTTCAGCGTCAGCGGATAATCCTGCATGCTACCGTCGGTCATGGACAGTCGGCGCCCTTCGCGAGCACGGGCGAGAGAATGCCCGTGTTCCAATTCCACGGCAGGTTGCCCGCGGCGCGGCGGCGGCACATCGCCGCCTCGTGCAGCGCATACATGCCCGGCATCAGACGCGCGCCGGGGCGCGGGATGTCGGCGAAAGCGAGGAAGGCGGCGTCCTGGCCATAGGGCCGCCAGACCGCCTGCCCCGCCGCCTCGGGCTTGCCTGTTTTCGCGAACGACACCCAATAATCGCCCATCGCGGCGGCGAAGCGCTTTTCGGCGACCGTGTCGGGGATTTTCGGCCAATAGGGCGGCGTGTCGGTCGCGGTGCCGAACACATAAGGGATTTCGGCGGCGTGGAAGCCGTGCAGCCCCGCCTCACTCGTCGCCGGATAGCCATGGTCGAACAAATAGAGATAGGCGTTCTGGCCGAGCGCACTCTGCTTGACCGCGAGCCGCTCGGACGTCCAGCCATAGAGCGCGTCGCGCGTGGTCGCGATCACCGCTTCGTTCAGGTCCTTGGCGGGATAGAGCTTGAGCCAGCCATCGGCGAGATCGCCATAACGCTCGCGGATCGCGGCCTCATAGACCGCAGCACTCGCGGGCGCCGGCGGCGCGAGCATACGCAGCGAGCGGATTTCGCCGATGTTGAACCCCGCGATCATCGGCACCGGCGCCTGCTCGCCGCGGTCGAAGCTGTCGACCAGCTGCCGCGGCAAGATCTTGCCATCGACCGTACCCCAGGGAAAATAGCCCGCCTTGAGCGCGCCGTCGTTGAGCGTGGTCGCATCCATCGCGCGCAGCGCCGCGAGGTCGGTGGCGCCGAGCGCCGCAGCGACCTTGGTCCCCATCGTCTCGGCCGGGATTTCGCCGTGCTGCGCCCCGCGAAGCGACGGGGTCGAGATCATATAGGCGCTCTGCGCGATCGCCTTGTGAAACAGCCCGCGCGCTTTGGGCGCGGTCATCAGATACATCACGCTGAGCGCGCCCGCGGACTCGCCCGCGATCGTGACATTGTTCGCGTCGCCGCCAAAGGCGCCGATATTGGCCTTCACCCATTCGAGCGCCGCGATCTGGTCGAGCAGCCCGTAATTGCCCGACACCCCGTCGGGCGATTCCTTGCTGAGTTCGGGGTGCGCCATATAGCCGAGCGCGCCGAGCCGATAGTTGATCGACACGATAATCGCGCCGCGCGCGGCAAGCTTGGCGCCATCGTACATCGCCTCATGGCTGTAGCCGTTGGTCAGCGCGCCGCCGTGGATCCACACGATCACCGGCGCGTCCTTGGCCGCCTCGGGCGCCCAGATGTTGAGCGTCAGACAGTCTTCAGAGGCCTTGGCAGGCGGGTTGGTATAGATGCCGATCGCGGTCGGGCGCGGCTGGATGCAGGCGGCGCCGAAGCTCTGCGCCTTGCGCACCCCCTGCCACGCGGGCAGCGCGACCGGCGGCTTCCAGCGCAGCGGGCCGACCGGCGGCTGCGCGAAGGGGATGCCCTTGAATATCCGGACCTTGCCTACCGCCTTGCCCTCGACCGATCCGGCGGGGGCGTCGACCACCGGCGCGGCGGCAATGACGGGTGTCGCCACCAGCATCGCGGCGGCGAGCAGCGTAGTTGTCTTTTTCATGCCGAAGCCTCCTCGCGGCGCAGCCGCCGTGCGAGCCAGAGAAAGAGAGCGATGGCGACGAGATAGAAAGGCGTCAGCGTGTAGAGCGCGGTCTGCAGCCCGTGCGCGTCGCCCTGCGCCTTGAACCAGTCGCTTGCGAAACCGACCCACGTCGGCCCGAGTCCCAGCCCGATGAAGTTCATGATGAGGAGCAGCAGCGCGCCCGCCAGCACGCGCTGGTTCGGCTTCACTTCCTCCTGCACCAGCGCGACCGATGCCGAGAGATAGAAATAGTTGAAGACCATCACGACGCTGAGCAGCGCGAGCGCCAACGGCCAGCCCGGAGCCCAGACGAAGCCGATATAGAAGGGCATCGCGACGACTAGCGACAGCGCCGGAGCGATCGCATAGCCGGCGCGCGACTTCTTCACCATGCGGTCGATCACCCGCCCCGACACGATCATCCCGCCACCCATGCCGACCAGCAGCACCAGCGCGTACCAGATCGCGACATCGCCCAGTTCCATGCCCTTTTCGCGCATCAGGAACAGCACCGCGAAATTGCCGAGGCCGTAAGTCACGAACTGCGTCGCGCCGCTGCCGAGCGCCGCGAGCATCAGGATCGGGTGCGACAGGAACATGCGCACCGTCGGCCAGAACTCCGCCTTCTCGTCCGCAGGCGAACTCGAAACCGGCGCAGCAACATCGGTCGCCCCGCGCTTCGGCTCGCGCACTGTCAGCCACACGACCAGCGCGGTGACGATGCCGATGACGCCGACCGCGATGAAGGGGATGCGCCAGCCGAAATGCTCGGCGATCGCGGCGCCGAACGCCACCCCCGCCGCGGCGCCGATCGCCGGGCCAAGGTTGAAGATGCCCAGCGCCGCGGCGCGCTTGCCCGGCGGATAGGTGTCGGTGATGATCGCATAGGAGGGCGGCACGCCCCCCGCCTCGCCAAAGCCGACGACCATGCGCGCGATCGCGAGCTGGGTATAATTGGCCGCCATCCCACACGCGACGGTCGCACCGCTCCACACCGCGCAGGCGAGCGACAGCACCCCGACGCGGCTCGTTCGGTCGGCGAACCAGCCGACCGGGATCGCGATGAAGCAATAGAACATCGCGAAATAGAGACCG
Source organism: Sphingopyxis sp. Root1497 (assembly GCF_001427085.1). Classification (NCBI taxonomy): domain Bacteria; kingdom Pseudomonadati; phylum Pseudomonadota; class Alphaproteobacteria; order Sphingomonadales; family Sphingopyxidaceae; genus Sphingopyxis; species Sphingopyxis sp. Root1497. The sequence goes on along the minus strand of NZ_LMGF01000005.1, from coordinate 317,100 downwards.
CTGATCAGCCCGAGCTGGCCGTCGCTGATCTGGAGCGCATCCTGGATCGGCTTGGCGAGGATCGACAGCAGCTGGCGATCGAGGAAGTTCAGCACATAGACGAAGCAGAGCATCCCCAAGACGAACCCGGGCCGCGCGGCCGGCTTCGTGGCGGTGGACGGGAGTGTGCCGGTCGCCACGGCTTAGAGACTGTAACCGAGACGAATGCCGAAGGTGCGCGGCCGCATCGTGCCGAAGCGGCTGTTCAGGAAGGCCTCCGGGTGGATGTAGGTGATCGAATGATCGTCGAAGAGATTCTCGACATAGAGCTGCGCCGAGATATCGCCCTTCTTCAGCCCGAGGCTGAGGTTGACGTTGCTATAGGCGTCGGTCTTGCCAAAGGTCGCGAGCGGCAGATTGGGATTGCCCGGGGTGTTCGGGAAGCTGCTGTTGTACGACCCGATATGCTGCGCGTTGACCGCGAGCAACGCATCGACATCGGACCCGATCTTGAAATTATACGACATATAGGCCGACCCCTGAATCCGCGGCGCCGACAGCCGGTGCCCGAGCACCGCGCCCGAAATCGCCGCCTCGGCAGGCGACAGCCTGGTGATCTTGCTATCATTATAGGCGCCGTTGAAGCCGATCGACCAGCCGGTCACGGGGATCACCGCGACCTCGAACTCGAAACCCTTGCTCTGAGCCGCGCCGATGTTGGTCGCGAACTGCACCGAGTCCGACACGCGGTTCGCCTGCGCCTGGATGTTCGTCCAGTCGATCAGATAGAAGGCCGCGTTGATGCTCACCCGCCCGCCGAGCCAGCGCCCTTTGGCGCCGACTTCATAGCTATTGAGGCTGTCGGACGTCGCACCAAAGGGAATGGTGATGTCGTTGGGGCTTGTCGCCGGCGGCGGGCGATTTGCGAAGGCGTTAACAATCGGCGCCCGAAAACCGGTAGAGAAGGTGGCATATGTGGTCAGCGTGTCGCTCGGCTTGAAGGTCGCGCTGGCTTTCCATGACGGCTTGGATCCTTTCGCTTTGAGTCCGGTCACGGCCGCGAAAGGCGTTTGCGTAAAGTTTATGTTCCGGAACCCAAGCAGGGCGTAATCGAAATAGCCAAAGCCTGCGGCGGTAGAGAGATAACCGCCCGCCTCCGTAAAGCCCTGCGCCGACGTCTCACCGTACCGCATGCCACCGGTGAGCCAGAACTTGTCCGAGAAGCGATAGGTCAACTCGCCAAATCCCGCGAGTTCCTTGCTGAGCGAATGCGTATATTGCTTCTGATAATATTTGTCCGGCAACCCGGTGAAGTTGCGCTCGGCCAGAAAGGCCAGGCTCGACCGGTAGAAAAAATCGACGTCGCGGCGGCGATCGAGATAGAAGCCGCCGACCACGAACTGGAACGGACCGTCGAGCGTCGAGGCGAGGCGCGTTTCCTGCACGAACACCTTGTCATAGCCATCGGCGTCGAGGCCGAAGGCAATCGGCGCGCCCGGGAACGAGCCGGGCTGAAAGGTGCCGGCGAGGTCGACGTAGAAACGCTGCTCGAAATCCGAATAGGTTGACGAACTGGTGAGTTTGGCGAAATCGAACTCATAGTCGATCGTCGCGTTCGCAATCAGCTGCTTGCCGGTGAAGCGGTCGGGCTCGTCCGACACGCGCTTGTTGCGCCCCAGCGACGGGCTGGTCAGCGAGCTGTCCTTGGGGTTGCTATATTCGTAGCTGCCGAGCAGCTTGATCGACAACCGGTCGGTCGGTTTCCACAGCAGGGTCGCGCGACCGCCATAATCGATCAGCGTGTTCGAATTCTTCACGCCGGTCCCGACATTGTCGAGATAGCCTTCCTCGTCGCGGTAAAAACCGACGACGCGCAGCGCCAGCTTGTCTTCGACCAGCGGCACGTTGACCATCGCGTTATAGCGCTGGCGAACGCTGTCCGATCCGGTCAGCCCGAGATCGACCAGCGCGGCGGTGTCGAAATCGTTAAGGTCGGGGCTTTTCTGCAGGATGCGCATCGCGCCCGACAGCGAACCCGATCCGAACAACGTCCCCTGCGGCCCGCGCAGGAATTCGACGCGCTCGACGTCGAACAGATTGGGATCGACGACAGTGGTGTTACCGATCGTCGAGACCGGCAGTTCGTCGATATAGATGGCGACCGAGCTCTGCAGGTTGGCGTTATAGCCGTTGGTCGCGATGCCGCGTGCGGTGAAATTGTTGAAGTTCGCGGTCGGCTTGTTGAGCACGACGCCCGGCGTCTCGCGCCCGATGCCCTCATAACCGACGATGCCCTTTTCGGTCAGCTCTTCCTGCGAATAGGCCGAGATGCTGAGCGGCACGTCCTGGATGCGCTCGGCGCGGCGTGTGGCGGTGACGATGATCGAACCGTCGTCGCCGTCCTGCTCCTCGGCCTGCGGGGCGGTGCCCCCGGCATCCTGCGCCACGGCGACGGTCGGAACGGTGAACAGCGCGCCCGCGCACACGGACGCCAAGAAAATTGCCCTCATCATATCTCTCCCAGCATGCGCCGATCGGGTGTCGGCGTCGGGATGTTTATGACGAGGCTTCGCGAGCGAGTCAATATTCACTCTCTCGTGTGTGAATATTATTTGTGGAGGGCGTTTGTGTGTGAAGTTAGGCGGAAATGCGGGACGAATCAGACTTCGCTGCGGACAAAACACCCCCTCACCCTTCCCACCGGCTTTGCCGGCGGGAGAGGGAGAGAGGCGCGAAGCGCCGGAAGGGTGAGGGTCACAGGCCTGATCTAGTGCGCCGAAGCGTCCGAAGCGCCAATGCCGGTTTCGGCCCGGACGCGCTGCGCCGGGTAACCCGCCCGATCGACCGCCGCGCGCCCGCTCTTGTCGGCGAGCGAGACGAGCCAGATCGCGAGGAATGCCGCGGGCATCGAGAAGATCGTCGGCGAGCTGTACGGAAAGACGGGGTCGGCATGGCCGAGCACCGCGCCCCAGATCGCTGGCGACAATATCGTCAGCACCAGTGCGAGCAGCACCCCGACGAAACCGCCGACGACGACACCCCGCGTCGTGCAGCCATCCCACAGAAGCGACATCACCAGCACCGGGAAATTGCCCGACGCGGCGAGCGCGAAGGCCAGACTGACCATGAAGGCGACATTCTGTTTCTCGAACGCGATGCCGAGCAGGATCGCCAGGATCGCGAGCACCGGTACGGTGTAGCGCGACACCTTAAGCTCGTCGGCCGAATTCGCCTGCCCCTTCTTGACGATCGACGCATAGATGTCGTGCGACACCGCCGACGCCCCCGACAGCGTCAGCCCCGCGACCACCGCGAGGATCGTCGCGAAGGCAACCGCGCTGACGATCCCCAGGAAGATATCGCCGCCGATCGCCGAAGCGAGGTGGATCGCCGCCATATTGCCGCCGCCCTTCAGGCTGCCGTCGGGCATCAGATAGTCCGGGTTCGACGCAACGAAGGTAATCGCGCCGAAGCCGATGATGAAGGTCAGGATATAGAAATAGCCGATCCAGCCCGTGGCCCACAGCACCGACTTGCGCGCTTCCTTGGCGTCGGGAACGGTGAAGAAGCGCATCAGGATATGCGGCAGCCCCGCGGTGCCGAACATCAGCGCCATGCCGAAGCTGATCGCCGACAGCGGATCCTTGATAAAGCCGCCCGGACCCATGATCGACAGGCCCTTCGCCGCCGCTTCCGCGGGCGCCGCACCCGCCGAGGCGGCAAGCCCGGTCTTCACCTCGACCGCCCTGGCGAACAGCGCCTCGGGCGAGAAGCCGAAGTTCCACAGCACCGCGAACGCCATGAAGCTCGCGCAGCCGAGCAGCATCACCGCCTTGATGATCTGGACCCAGGTCGTCGCGATCATGCCGCCGAACAGCACATAGCAGGTCATCAGCGCGCCGACGATCAGCACCGCATAGCTATAGGGCAAGCCGAACAGCAATTTGATCAACTGCCCCGCGCCGACCATCTGCGCGATGAGATAGAAGAGCACGACCGCGAGGGTGCTGAACGCCGCGAACAGCCGCACCGGGGTCTGCGCGAAGCGGAAGCTGACGACGTCGGCGAAGGTGTAGCGGCCGAGGTTGCGCAGCCGCTCGGCGAGCAGGCAAAGCAGGATCGGCCAGCCGACGAGGAAGCCCGTCGAATAGATCAGCCCGTCATAACCGTCGGCGAAGATCTGCGCCGAAATGCCGAGGAAGGAGGCGGCCGACATATAGTCGCCCGCGATCGCGAGGCCGTTCTGGAACCCCGTGATGCCGCCGCCCGCCGTATAGAAATCGGACGCGCTGCGCACGCGTCCCGCCGCCCAGCGCGTGATGCCGAGGGTCGCGAGCACGAAGGCGGAGAACATCAGGATCGCCGGCCAGTTCGCCGCCTGCTGCTCGGTCTGGCCGGTCAGCGCGTCGGCCGCCGCGATCGCGGGCCAGCCGAGCGCGAGCAGGATCAGCGCAGTGCGGGTGATCGGAAAGCGGCTCATGCGCCATAATCCCGGCGCAGCGCATCGAGGTCGCGGTCGAATATCTTGTTGGCACGGCGCACATAGAGCGCGGTGAGCAAGATGCCCGCGACGATCACTCCGAGTCCGAGCGGAATGCCGAGCGAGGTCACGCCGCTCCCCAGCGGGCGCGCGAGGATATGCGGTTCAAAGGCGATCAGCAGGATATAGCCGAAATAAATGGCCAGCATGACGATCGTCAGCCGCCAGCCGAAGCGCGAACGCGTCGTCACCAGCCGCTGGTAACGCTCGTCCTGCTCGATGCCCTGCGTCCCGGCCGGGGCGGCTGCCCCCTGCCCCTCTCCCTGTTGTTCCAAACCGTGTCTCCCGTTTGTCGCAACAGCTATGCGGGTGCCCGACGCGAAACCCAAGCGCTTATTCGGGCCGCCATTCCGACGACAGCACACCAACCGGTCCGAACAGCGCCGTCATCGCATCGGGGCCTGCCACGGCTTCGCGCAGCCGATCGGCGAGCGGGTCGTCGATCGGGAAAGCACCGCCGCGCAAAAAGGCGATCCACGCATCGATCGCCGCGAGAAGCGACGGGCAGCGCGCGCCGCACCGCTGGTGCCAGGCCAGCGTTTCGAGCCAGCGCTGCGGGATTTTCTGGCTGCCGTCCATCGCGATCTGGATCAGCCTATGGTCGAGCGCCGGGTTGGCGAAGCGGTCGAGCAGCGCATCGGCATAGGCGGACAGGTCCTGCCCCGGCGCGGCGTCGATCGTCGGCGCCGCCTCGTCGCGCATCAGGCTTTCGATGACCGGCCGGATCGCGGGATCGGCGATCGCCTGATGCACATAGGCGTGACCGCGCCCGAGGCCGATATAGGCGAGCGCCGAATGCGCGCCGTTGAGCAGGCGCAGCTTCGCGGTTTCATAGGGCGCGACATCGGCGACAAGCTGCCCCCCGACCGCCTCCCAGCGCGGGCGCGGACCGGCGAAATCATCCTCGATCACCCACTGGCTGAAAGCTTCGGTGACCACCGTGCCCTCGTCGCGCACCCCGAGTTCCGCCTCGATCGTGGCGCGGTCGGCGTCGGTCGTCGCGGGCACAATGCGGTCGATCATCGTCGCGGGACAGCGGCACGTCGCATCGAACCAGGCGGTCAGGTCGGAATGATAGGCTATCAGATACTCGCGCATCAGCCGTCGCAGCACCGCGCCATTGTTCGCCAGATTGTCACAGCTGAGCAGGGTCAGGCCGGGCAGTCCGGCCGCCTTGCGCTGGACCATTCCGGCGGCGACGAAGCGGTAGAGGCTCGATACGCCCATCGCCGCGGCGAGATCGAGCGCCCCATCGACGCCACGCAAATAGCCCTTCTCGGTGACGGTGAAGCTGACGATATGCGTCGTCGGCGCGGCGATCGCGTCGATCACCGCCTGGCCGTCTTCGACCGCGACGAGCACCTTCTGCACCGCACCGATCAGTCGCAGTTCGCTGCTCGCCGCGCTGCGCTTCGCGACCGAATAAAGCCCACCCTGCGGATTGAGCTGCGCCGCGACATCGCCCGAGCGCAGCGACACGCCGATGATGCCCCAGTCGCGGTCGCCCGCGCCCATCGCATCGTCGGTGTAGACCGCCTGATGCGCGCGGTGAAAGGCGCCGATGCCGATATGGACGATCCCCGCGGTCTGCGCGGCGCGGTCGTAACCCGGCACCCGCACCGACGCCGGGAGCGGCGTTTGCGCCGAAAGCCTCACAGCTTGTACGCGGCCGTGGCAAGATTGTAGCTGAGGTCGGTCGCGAGTTCGGCGGCTTCCCATTCTTCCATGCGGTGCTCGGCGACGAGCTGGGCGAGGAAGCCGCAGTCGATCCGCCGCGCGACGTCGTGCCGCGCCGGGATCGACAGAAAGGCGCGGGTGTCGTCGTTGAAGCCGACCGTGTTGTAGAAACCCGCGGTCTCGGTGACCTGATTCCGGAACCGGCGCATCCCCTCGGGACTGTCGTGGAACCACCAGGCGGGGCCAAGCTTGAGCGCCGGATAATGGCCCGCGAGCGGCGCGAGTTCGCGCGCATAGCTCGTCTCGTCGAGCGTGAAGAGAATGACCGTCAGCGCCGCCTCATTGCCATATTTGCCGAGCAGCGGACGCAACGCCTGGACATAATCGGTGCTCATCGGAATATCGGCGCCCTTGTCGCGCCCATAATGGTCGAACAGCCAGGCATTGTGGTTGCGCAAGGCGCCGGGGTGAATCTGCATCACCAGCCCGTCGTCGAGGCTCATCCCCGCCATCACCGTCAGCATATGGGCGCGGAACAGTTCGGCATCGGCGGCGCTCACCTCGCCGCGCGTGACGCGCGCGAACAGCGCCTCGGACTCGGTGCGCGTCAGGTCGGCGGTCGCGGCGGTCGGGTGGCCATGGTCGGTCGAGGTCGCGCCCATGCTGGCGAAGAAGGCCCGGCGCTTGCGGTGCGCGGCGATATAGCCCGCATAGCTGTACGCATCCTCGCCGGTCAGCTCGGAGAAGCGCGCGAGATTCGCGTAGAAGCCTTCGAAGTCGGGGTCGACCACCGGGTCGGGGCGATAGGCGGTGATCACCCGCCCCGCCCATTCGCCGCTGTCGTTCGCGGCGCGGATCACGCGATGATGCTCGAGCGTGTCGAGCGGGCTTTCGGTGGTCGCGATCACCTCGATGCCGAAGCGGTCGAACAACGCGCGCGGGCGGAAGGCCCCGGTCGCCAGCGCCTCGGTGATCCAGTCGTAATAGAGGTCCGACGTGGCCGCCTCGAACTGCACTTCGATGCCGAACGCCTCGGCGAACACCCAGTCCATCCACATCCGCGACGGGGTGCCGCGGAACAGATGATAGCGCTCGGCGAACAGCCGCCAGCTTTCGCGCGGATCGGCAGCGGGGTTGCGAATGCCGAGCGCGTCGAGCGACACGCCCTGCGAATAGAGCATGCGAAACACATAATGATCGGGGTGCAGCAGCAACTCTGCGGCGTTGCCGAACGGCGCGTTGCCCGCGAACCAGCTGGGGTCGGTGTGTCCGTGCGGGCTGATGATCGGCAGCCCCGCGACCTCAGCATAGAGCCGCCGCGCGATATCGCGCTGCCCCGGGTCCGACGGGAACAGGCGATCGGGATTGAGGGCGAGCGGACGGGTCATGCGGGGGCAGCATCGCTTTCTACGGTCACCGGCGCAAGCTTGGGGCTGAGCAGGTGGATCGCCAGCACCGCGAGGAAATAGACGGTGGTGCACGCGGCGAAGATGAGCGTGTAGTTGCCGCCGGTCGCGTCGAGGACGAGGCCGGTCGATTTGGCCATGATCATACCGCCGACGCCGCCCATGAACCCGCCGAGCCCGATCACCGACCCCACCGCGCGTTTCGGGAACATGTCGGGGGGGATCGACAGGATCGTCGACGAGAAGGCCTGATGCCCGGCGAGCGCGATGCCGATCAGCACCACGGCGAGCCACATATTTTCGAGGCCGGTGACGAACAGCAGCGGCAGCACGCAGAATCCCGCGCCCAGCATCGTGACCTTGCGCGCGAAATTGACACTATGCCCCTGCTGAATCAGCTTTGACGACGTCCAGCCTCCGACGATGCTGCCGACGTCGGACAGCAGATACATGATGATCATCGGCAGCAGGACGACCTTCAGATCGACATTGTAGGTCGTGCTGAAATATTTGGGCAGCCAGAACAGCATCAGGAACCACACCGGGTCGGTCAGGAATTTGCCGACCGCAAAGGCCCAGGCTTCGCGCTTGGTGACGATCTTGCTCCAGCCGAGGCGTTCGATCTTCTCGGGCGGGTCATGCTCGATCCATGCGAGTTCGGCTTCGCTGACCTTGCCGCTCTCGCGCGGATTGCTGTACAGCCAGAGCCACAGGACGAGCAGGATCGCGCCGAAAATACCGGTGTAGATGAAGGTCTGGCGCCAGTCGAAACCCATCCAGACCATGAACAGCCAGATGGTCGGGGCGGTCAGGATGACGCCGATCGTCGTCGCGCTGTTGACCCAGCCGATCGCATAGGCGCGCTCCTTCTGTGGAAACCATTCGCTCGATGCCCGCACGACCGACGGGAAATGCCCCGCCTCGCCGACGCCGAGGATGACCCGCGCCATCATGAAGGAGACGACCGACGAGGCGAAGCCATGCGCAACATGGCCGATCGTCCAGATCGAAATCGCGATCGCATAGCCGACCTTCGGTCCGAAACGGTCGATCAGCCAGCCCATCAACAGGAAGCCCATCGCATAAGCCGCCTGGAAGGCGGTGACGATGTTGCCATAATCATTCTCGGACCAGCCGAGATCGTCGCCGAGCACGGGGGCGAGAAGCCCCAGCATCGTCCGGTCGATATAATTGACCGTCGTCGCGGCAAAAAGCAGCGCGATGATCAGCCAGCGGTACCGTCCGGCCCGGGGCACCGGCGACGCCGTACCTCCGTCCGCGATTGCCTGTGCCATGAATCTCTCCCGTTATCGGCTCTTGTTAGCCCGTGATTTTGCAGCTGACGCGGATTTTTCCGTCGAACAGCGCCTCGGCGTCCTGGCCGGGGCGAATTTCATGCACTCCGGTGATCGCCCCCGCCGACACCCAGGTGCCGGGCGGGATGGCGATGCCGCGGGCGCGCAGCGCGCGGATCAGGAACAGCGCGGATCCGAAGGGACCGTCGAGCATCGTTTCCATCGTCGCCGCTCCGATCCGTTCGCCATCGATGCGGAATTCGACCGGCATCGCGATCAGGTCGGCATCCTGCCAGTCCGCGATGCGCGGACCGAGCACCAGCCCCTTGTTGTTGCCATAATCCGACGCGGTGACCGCGGGGCCATGTTTGTTGATACCGGGAAAGGGCGAACTCGCGATCTCGATCCCCGTGCGTATCTCGTCGATCGCGTCGCGGACCGAGGCGATGTCGTACTCGCGGGTCCCGACGTCGCCGAAGCGCAGCAGCACCTCCGCCTCGGCCGCCGCGAACCCCCCGCCGTAGACCGGCATGGCGGGGACCGCCCCGTCGGCGGCATCGACGATCTCATTGGCAAAGATCGGCCCCGCGATGCGGTGGCCTCCGAAACGCGCGACCAGTTCGTCGGCTATCCGCCCGACCTTCCAGCCGCCGACCGGGCGGCCGTCGAAGGCGATCGCCGAATCCTGGATCGCATAGGCCTCGGCCAAGCCCTGCGGCATGGCGCCGGGATAGTCGGTAAGCGGTGTCTTCGCGGCCCGTGCGGCCAGAAACGCCTTGGCTATGGCTTGTTGTTCGCTCGTTGCCAGCATCTTTGTCATTTCCCTCATCCGAAAATTCCTGTAAGAGACACCGGTGTCAAAAGCAAGCGAATAGCCATCAGCGCGGTTGATTTTGTGACAGCGGGCGCGCAGTAGGAAACAGCGGGCCGGACCAACCGGGCCCGCACAGGAAAAGTGAAACCTCCATGGCGCCACGCACGCGGGAAAAAAGCGGTAAGCAACCGACGATCAACGACGTCGCGGCACTTGCCGGCGTCTCGAAAAAGACCGTCAGCCGGGTCATCAACCGGTCCGAATTCATTACCGACAAGACGCGCCAGGCGGTCGAACAGGCGATCAAGATGCTCGGTTTCGTGCCCAACCCGCAGGCGCGCGCGCTGGCCTTTCGCCGCAACTTCCTGATCGCGCTGCTCCACGACAATCCGAACGCGCAGACGGTGCTCAATTTCCAGCAGGGCGTGCTCGACGCGATCAAGGACAGCGACCTCGCCTTGCTCGTCCGCCCGGTCGATCGCGGGTCCGACCGGATGCTCGACGATGTGCGCGTGTTCCTCGAAAAGCAGCGCCCGATCGGCGCGATGCTGCTGCCGCCGATTTCGGAGAATGACGAACTCGCCGCGCTCTGCGAGGATCTGGGCGTGCGCTACGTCCGGGTCGGATCGGCGCAACTCGACGACGCCAAGCATTGCGTGTCGTCAAACGACCGCGAAGTCGTTGCCGAGGCGGTCGGCAAGCTTGTCGAACTCGGCCATCGCCGGATCGGTTTCGTGCGCGGCCCGGTCGGTTTCCGGTCGGCCGCCGAACGCGAAAAAGGCTTTCACGAGGCGCTGGCCGCGGCCGGACTGACGCTCCCCGCCGAACTGTCGGCACCGGGCAATTATCGCTACACTGCGGGCATCGAGGCGGGCGAGGCCTTGCTGTCGCTGACCGCGCCGCCGACCGCGATCTTCTGCTCGAACGACGAGATGGCGGCCGGCGTGATGAGCGTCGCGCACAGCAAGGGCATCGCGGTGCCCGCCGACCTGTCGATCATCGGCTTCGACGACAGCCCGACCGCGACGCATATCTGGCCCGCGCTGAGCACCGTGCGCTGGCCGATCCGCGAAATGGGGGTGCGCGCGGCGCGGACATTGGTCCCCGACTTCCTCGACATCGGAACCACGGCCTCCGACGAAGCGAATGTCATGGCGTCGACCTTCGTCGAACGCCAGTCGGTCGCCGCGCCGAAAAGCTGAGGCGATGGCGAATATATCCGATCCTCCGACGACGTTGACACCGGTAACCGCGCTGCGGATCGATCCCGGCGACACCGTCGCGACCTGTCTGGCCGATACGGCGGCGGATGATCGCATAACGGTGGATATGGCGACGATCACCCTGATCGACGCCATCCCGCGCGGGCATAAATTCGCCCTCGCCCCGATCGCGCGCGGCGATGCGGTGATCAAATATGGCTTTCCGATCGGCGTCGCGACCGCCGACATCGCGGCGGGCGCGCATGTCCACAGCCACAATCTGGCGACCGCGCTCGGCGGCGGCGACGATTATCATTATGCGCCGCGCAGTGCCGCGCCCCCTGCCCCGCCGGTCGCGATCCGCAGCTTTGCCGGTTACCGCCGCGCCGACGGACGTGTCGGCACGCGCAACGAAATCTGGATCCTGCCGACGGTCGGCTGCGTCGGCAATCTCGCAGCGCGGGTCGCAAGGATCGCGGGCGAGCGCCATGCCGGGCGCGTCGATGGCGTCCATGCTTTCAAACACCCCTTCGGCTGTTCGCAGCTTGGCAACGATCTGGGGCACACGCGCGGCCTGCTCGCGGCGCTCGCGCAGCATCCGAACGCCGGTGGGGTGCTGATCGTCGGGCTCGGGTGCGAGAGCAATCAGCTCGGCGCGCTGATCGACACGATCCCGCCCGAGCGCCGCGCGTCCCTCCGCACGCTGTCGGCGCAGGCGGTCGAGGACGACCTCGCCGCCGCGCTGGCGCTCGTCGATGAGCTGGTGGAGATCGCCGCCGCGACCCGGCGCAGCGAGGCCCCGCTTTCCGCGCTTACCCTCGGGGTCAAATGCGGCGGGTCGGACGGCCTCTCGGGACTCACCGCCAACCCGCTCGTCGGGCGCATGGCCGATGCCGTCGCGGGAGCGGGCGGCAAGGTCATCCTCACCGAAATCCCCGAAATTTTCGGTGCCGAACAGATGCTGATGGACCGCGCCGTGTCGCGCGAGGTGTTCGACCGCGCCGCCGAGCTGGTGCGCGATTTCAAGCAATATTTCATCCGCCACGGCGAACCGGTGAGCGAAAACCCCTCCCCCGGCAATATCGCCGGCGGCATCACCACGCTCGAGGAAAAGTCGCTCGGCGCGGTGCAGAAGGGCGGCCAGGTGCCGCTTGTCGATGTCCGGCTTTATGGCGGCGAAGCGGTGCTGCCCGGGCTGACCCTGCTCGAAGCACCCGGCAACGACGCGGTGTCGTCGACCGCACTCACCGCCGCGGGCGCGACGATGATCCTGTTCACCACCGGGCGCGGCACGCCGCTCGGTTTCCCCGCCCCGACGCTCAAGATCGCATCGAACAGCGCGCTCGCGCAGCGCAAGGCGGGATGGATCGATTTCGACGCCGGGCGGGTGCTGGCGGATGGCTTCGACGCGGCGTCGGATGCCCTGCTCGACCTGATCGCCGCGACCGCCTCGGGTGCGCCGACGCGCGCAGAGGCGAATGAGGAACGCGACATCGCGATCTGGAAATCGGGCGTCACGCTTTAAGGGGCGGCCGCGCGAGAAAGTTTCGCGCAAAGACGCGAAGACACGAAGAAGGCGTGCGAGAATGCAAAGCCTGTTGCCACCGCAAGCGGGCTTTTTTGACAATTTTTGGACGTTTGCGAAGATGAATGAGGGACTACCGGTGTCGACAGATTGCGGACATAGAGCGTCAGAATTTCCGAGCGCCTGGTTCGGCAACTAACTGATGCTGGTCCTGCCAGATAATATGTCCGGGATCGCGGGTGGTCAAAATATCTACATGAACACCACAGGCTTCCAACGCCACCTTCAGTTGGTGCATTTGCCTGATATGCTCGATCGCAACAGGCTTAAACCATGACAGACCGGGCTGTCCGCGGCCCTTCCAGCCGCCACGTGAAAACTGGCTGGGAACTGCCAAATTCTTTTTGAACCAGTCGTAGATTTCGCCAATCTGCATCAATGCCCAAGAAGGGGCGAAACTACACTCTCGCGCTTCGTCCAAGGCTTGGAACAAGCCCAAGCGCTGGCGTTGAGATTCAACCTGCTGATAGCAGACGAAACGGACATATACTTTTTCGGGCTTGGCCATAAACTCAGGGCAGGCAATGGACTGATGTCAGGTCTTTTAATCGCTGATTCTAAAACTGCCAGCCCGCCTCCCACCCCAAAGCCGACGTTCGGCACGCGGGTTTCTTCGCGCATGGAAAAGGCGAGCGCCGAGCCTTGGCGCGTGCCTGCTTTGTGTCCTTGCGTCTTTGCGCGAAACAATATCGCTACGCCAGCGCCTCGAAGCGGAAGTTGCGGAACTTCGCCTCCCCTGCCCCCGCCGAATACAGCCCCGGCCGCAACATCAGGAAACCGCCGCGCACATTATGGTGGTAGCCCGACACCTCCATACCGCGATCGAAACGATGCCAGGTCTTTCCGCCGTCGCCGCTGGTGTCATAGGTAATGATGTGCCGGTCATTGGTCACGCGCATCCGCAGGCTGCGACCATGCGGGTTCACGGGGCGGCCGCGTTCGATGCCATATTGGTGCGTCACGAAACGCTCGCCGTCGAAGCCGAGGCCGCAGTATAACTTTTCGTCATAAAAGAGGATCAGCCCGGCGACCCCGCCCGGCGCGATCTCGATATCGCATTCGAACCTGTACGCCTGATCGCCCGCAATCAGCAGCAGCGGCGACGAATCCGACGGCGCCTTGCCGCGCGCCGCGAGTAGCAGCGCGCCATTCTCGACCCGCGCGCGGTCGCGCTCGTCGGGGGCGGGCTTGAAGAAATTCCATTTGGCGCCGAGCGCCAGCGTCTTGAAATCGTCGGACAGAGCCATGCCATGCGGTCCCGCGACGGCCCCGCCCTCGGGCTTGGCGATCGGCTGCGACAAATCGCCGCCCGTCATGCGAAACCAGCCGTCGTCGGCCCACTCGATCGGATCGAGCAAAGCCTGCCGCCCCAGCGTCCAATAGCCGTTCTCGAACCCGTGATAGACGCTCCACCAGTCGCCCGCCGGGCCTTCGACCAGCGTCGCATGACCGCGCGACCACCATTTTTCGCCCGCCGATTTGGTGTGGACGAGCGGGTTCGCCGGGCAATTTTCCCATGGCCCGTGGATCGACTTCGAGCGGGCGGCGATCACCATATGGCCGGTCGGCGGGCCGGCGGTGCCGCCGACCGCGGTGACCATGTAATAATAATCGCCGTGACGGGTGATCTTCGGCCCCTCGGGCGCGAAGCCCTCGACCACCCAGTCCGACGGATAGCGCCAGGGGTCATAGACATGTTCGGGTTCGCCGATCCGCGACAGGCCGTCGTCCGCCAGCCGCACCCGGTCGCCGCCCGACAGGAACAGCCAGCGCGATCCGTCCTCACCCACCGCATGGCCGGGGTCGATATGATGGGGCAGGTTCAGGTCGACCGGATCGCTCCACGGCCCCTCGATCCGATCGGCCCAGATCACCCAGCTGGTGTTCGGACCCTTGGTGGGGATGTAGAGATAATAGCGGCCGTCATGCTTGCACAATTCGGGCGCCCACACCGACCCGATATTCTTGTGCAAAGCCGGACCGATCGGCCGCCAGTTCACCAGATCGCGCGAATGCCAGATGACCAGCCCCGGATAGCTGTCGAAGGTCGAGAAGGTCATGTAATAATCGGCGCCGTCCTTCAGGATCGACGGATCGGGATGGTCGCCCGCCATGATCGGGTTGAGGAAGCGTCCGTCGCCAAGGTCGGCTTTGCGCTGGCCGTCGAAGCCCCTGGCCCAGGGCGGCGCGACGCTGCCCGGCGCGGGCGCTGCCTGCGCCAGCGCGGCGGGGGCGGCCAATCCCGACAGGCCGGTCGCTAGCAGCCCGGTTCCGGCCAGTTTCAGCATCTCGCGGCGATGGGTCATAGTGCGTTCCTCAAAAAAGAAAGGCCCGGCCCCCGCAAGCGAAGACCGGGCCTTTCCGGAGACTAGCTCGCGATCATCACATCTTGAAACGCGCACCGAACAGGATGGTGCGGCCGAAATGGTTGTTCTCGTAACTGCGGTCGGCATCGAAATCGGTGAAGCGATAGCGATAGGTGTCGAGCAGATTGGTCCCCTCGACCGACAGTTCGACCCACTCGGTCAGCTTGTAACGGATCGACGCATCGACATTCCATGTCGCGCCATAACCTTCGAAGACATTGCCGGTGCCGCTGTTCGAATCGACATAGCGGCTGCGATAGCTTGCCGATGCGCGCGCGCTGAAGGCCCCGTCGTCATAATAGAGCGTGGCGTTGTAAGCGCGCTTCGACACGCCGAACAGGGTCGAGGTGCGGGTGGCGCTGACCAGCGGGCCGAAGGTGCAGTTGGGCAGCACGCAGTCGGTGATCGCGGGACCCTGGACCGTGTAATCGGCGGTCGAGCTGATGAAGGTGGCATTGGCGAGCACGCCGAAGTGGCTGAATACACCCTGATCGACGAAAGCGCTGAACGGTATCTGAGCCGCCAGCTCGACGCCCTTCAACGTCGCGCCGGTGCCATTGACCTGCGCCGAAACGGTGTACAGCTGGCTGGGATCGTTCGCGATATAGGCGGGCGAGCTCGGCAGCAGCACGCTCCGGTCGACACCGAGTTGCGCCAGCGTCGCCTGATAGGTGCCGGACACCGGGAAGCTTTCGATCTTTTTCACGAAGCCGGCGACCGACAACAGGGCCTGCGGCGCGAAATACCATTCGATCGCGGCATCGAAATTGGTCGCGCGATAGGGGTTGAGATAGGGATTCCCGTAAGTCGCACGATAGTTGAAGCCATCGAAGGTTCCGCTGGGGTTGAGATTGCCGAAGCTGGGCCGCGTCATCACCTTTCCGATCGCGCCGCGCACGACGACATCCTGCGAAGGGTAGAGCGCGACGTTGACCGACGGTAGCCAGTCGTCATAGCTGCGCTTGACGCTCACGCCATTGGCCGCCGACGAGATCTGCGCCGTCCGGACATAACGGATGCCGGCATTGGCCGCATATTCGAGCCCGAGAAGTTCACCCTTGGCATCGAACTGAAGATAGCCGCCCGATGTGGTTTCCTGCACCGAACGGGTGTTTGCCGCATCGATCGCGGGGTTGCGACTGTAGAGCCGGGTGAAATCGGTCGCGGCCGGGAAAGCCGGAATCAGCCACTGCGTCGTCGTGCCCGCCGGTTGTCCCGCCTGGCCGAGCGTGAACAGCTCCGACAGGGCCGCCGTGGCGGGGAAGCCATAAACGGCGTTCGGGCCGAAGAGGCTGGTCGGCGTACAGGTGATCGTCCCCGACGTGCTGGTCACGAGGCTGGTACCGCCATTTCCGCATACCGCGGTGTCGCGAGTGAAGGCCATGGTGTCGAAATTGAACCGGCGCCACATGCCGCCCGCCTTGACCTGGAATCCGTCGGCGACATCCCATTCGGTGCGCAGCTGGACCGTCTTGAACCGGTTGGTGACGTTCGACGGGCGATCGCGGATTTCGGCGAGCTGGAAGTTCGCCGGATCGGTGACGCTGGTGCCGAAAGTCAGCACCGGACTCTTCATATCACTGTAATCGTAGAAATAATTCTGGGCATCACGGTCATCGAACACGACCGTGGTTTCGACCGGAATGTCGGCGTTCGATTTCGAAAAGCCGCCGAGCAGGGTGAAACGAAGGCTGTCGGAAATATCCTGGTCCCAGGTTCCGCCAAGCTGATAGAATTCGGTATCCGATTTGCGCAGATAATGTTCGGTGCGGACGTACACATCGTTCAGCGTCGCCGAAATCATATTGTTGTCGGCATCGTAAACCGGGTTGACCACGTTGATCGAACGCTCGTTCGACCGCAGCAGCACCTCACCCCATTTCTCTTCACGGCTTTCCTTGAAGCGCGAATAGAGGCCATCGATCGAGAATTTCGTCGAATCGCTCGGTTCGAACTGGACCGAAGCCGTCAGCCCCAATCGTTCACGGCGATGTTCGATCTCGCCATAGCGCGGGATACGGGGGTGAAAGGACAGGGCGGCCTTTGTGCATCCGGCGCTGGGAACATAGGTGCCGCCGCTGTTCGCGGTGGTCCAGCAGTTGGTTCCATCCACCGAGTCGAACCGTGCCTGCGCCCAGCGGACCGAGTTGTTGCCAAGCTCCAGCGTATCGCTCTTCGAATAGGCACCGGACACCGCCACGCCGAAGGTGCCGGCATCGTTGCGCCAGCTCAGCAGCCCGGCGACGCGCGGCCCGACATTGTTCGACAGGTCGTTATAGGAACCGACGATCGACAGCGCACCGCGCAGCCCGGATTTTCCACCCAGCGGATTGCCGGTGTTGAGGTCGACCACCGCGCCGAGCGAGCCTTCGTCGAGCGAGGCTTCGGCGGTCTTGTGAACGACGATGCTGCTGAACAGCTCGGACGCGAAGACGTTGAAGTCGAACGAACGATCACGGTTCGACGACGCACCGTCGGTCGAGGTCGCGATGGTCTCCAGCCCGTTCACGCGAACGCGGGTGAATTGCGCACCGAGCCCGCGAACGGTGATCGCCCGGCCCTCGCCGCCGTCACGCTGGATCGAGATGCCGGGAATGCGCTGCAGCGATTCGGCGAGATTCTGGTCGGGGAATTTGGCGATGTCCTCGGCGACGATCGCGTCGACCGCACCGACCGAGTCGCGCTTGACGTTGAGCGCGGCCTCCAGCGAGGCCCGAAAACCGGTGACGACGATTTCGTCCTCGGTCGATACTTGGGTGTCGGCGGCGTCCGCCGCGGTATCCTGCGCAGAGGCCGGCGACACCGCCAGCACGGCAAGCGAAACGCCGCATGCCAACCTGCTCAAATTGCGGACGCCCTGCATTGCGTGAATAGCCATCATGTTCCTCCCTTTTACCAGTCCATCCAGCGCTTCAGGCATGAATGACACCGGTTACTTTACGCGACAAAGTCGATCGCCCCGATCCTTTGTCCAGAAATTTAAGAGAGTAGCGCAATGCCGTCGCGATTTCGCGACGGGCCATCCATTGGCCTCTCCCCGACAATATTTTCTCGTTGACCGGTTGGGGTAACCGGTGTCAGG
The DNA here is from genome assembly GCF_001427085.1 of Sphingopyxis sp. Root1497. NCBI lineage: Bacteria > Pseudomonadati > Pseudomonadota > Alphaproteobacteria > Sphingomonadales > Sphingopyxidaceae > Sphingopyxis > Sphingopyxis sp. Root1497. Next base: position 299,154 of record NZ_LMGF01000005.1, on the reverse strand, counting down.
AAGATTGAAGGAATGTGACCATTGTGTCAATACCCCAATGAGAAGGAGAGGCAGGATGCTGAAAAAGCTCTGGCTGGCAGCGCTTTTGCTGACGCCGACCATCGTCGCACACCCCGCAACCGCGACCGATTCGTCCCCCCTCGCCTTTCCCGGCGCGGTGGGTCCGGCGGCGCAGACGGCCGGCGGGCGCGGTGGCCAGATCCTGCGCGTGACGACGCTCGCGTCCGACGGCCCCGGCTCGCTGAAAGCGGCGATCGAGACCCCCGGACCGCGCATTGTCGTGTTCGAGGTCGGCGGCGTGATCGACATGGGGCGCATGACGATCGAGGTGAAGCACCCCTTCCTCACCATCGCCGGCCAGACCGCGCCGGGTCCCGGCATCACGCTGATTCGCACCGGCATCGACGTGAAGACGCACGATGTGATCTTTCGTCACCTGCGCGTCTATACCGGGGTCGACGGCCAGCCGAAGCGCAGCGGGTGGGAGGCCGACGCCTTTTCGACCGTCGCCGCCGCCAATGTGATCGTCGACCATTGCACCTTCCTGTGGGCGATCGACGAGAATATGTCGGCGTCGGGCCCGCGCTTCACCGGCAAGACGGTCGACGAATGGCGCCAGGGCACCAGCCACAATATCACCTTCTCGAACAATCTCGCCGCCGAAGGCCTCGCCGACGCGAGCCACCCCAAGGGCGAGCACAGCAAGGGGTCGCTGATCCACGACAATGCCACCGGCATCGTCTTTTACCGCAATGTCTGGGCGCATAATGTCGAGCGCAATCCGCTGATCAAGGGCGGCGCGCAGGCGCTGATGATCAACAACCTGATCTACAATCCGCAGCACCGCGCGGTACACTATAATCTGATGAACCTCGAATGGGTCGGCCATCCCTATGTGACGGGCCAGATCACCGCGATCGCCAACGTCATGCGCGGCGGCAACGACACCGATCCGAAACTGCCCTTCCTGATGCTCGGCGGCGACGGCGACCTCGAATTTTACGGCAAGGACAATCTGGCGGTCGACCGCCATGGCGAGCCGCTACCCGAGGTTGGCCGCTATGGCGAAACGCGCGCGCAACTGATCCGCGCCAAGGCGCCGCTCGCGCCGATCGCGGGATACAGGATCCTGCCGGTCCGCGACGTCGAAACCTCGCTGCTCGCGACGGCGGGGGCGCGTCCCTGGGCGCGCGATGCCGAGGAAATCCGCGTGCTGTTCTTCGTCGCCGAGGGCCGTGGGGAGGTGATCGACGACGAGAAGGAGGTCAGCGGCTATCCCAAGGTCAAGGAAGCGATCCGAGCGCCCTTCGTCGAGGGTGATTGGGACCTGGCGACGATGGAACCGCGCTGGGGCCTCTTCTATCCCGCACAGACCGCGCCGATGCCGCAGGAGCATCTGTCGGCGCGCGACCTCGACTCGCGCGGCGGCGTGAAATGAGCGTGCTGCTCGCCCTGCTCCTCGCCGGCGGCGCGGCGCCCGCGATGGTCGTGATCGACGAGGCCGCGACGCTACGCGAGGAAGCCCCGCCGCACGGCGCGATCGGGATGTCGACGGCGTACCGGATCAGCGATGCCGTCCCCGCGCCGCGCAGCTTCGAATTCCGCAAGCGCGCGCTGCACGTCGGCGCCGCGATCGGTGTCCATCCGATCGACCATGACGAAATCTATTATGTCCTGTCGGGTACCGGCATCGTCCATTCGGACGGCGAGGAGAAGGACGTCAAGGCTGGCACCGCCGCCTGGCTTTACAAGGGCGCGAAGGTCGGCATCCGCCAGACCGGCAAGGAACCGCTGGTGCTGATCATCGCCTATCCCAACAAGGCGGCCGAATAGCGATGCGGTTCGGTCGCCGCCTCCTGCTCGCCGCCGGGCTGACGCTGCCGCTGATCGCCGCGGGAAATGCCAGCGCGAAAAGCGCCTGGACGCGCCCGGCCGGCCTCGCGCCCGACGACAGTATCGCACTGTGGCCCGAGGGCCATCTGGCGGTGCCGGCGGGCCTGGTCGAAAGCGTGGTCCAGCGCAGCGACGACCCGAACGCCAGCGACCGAATGCTGCAGGGCATCACCCGCCCGCGCCTCGACATCTTCCGCCCCGAAAAGCCCAATGGCGCGGCGGTGATTCTCGCCCCCGGCGGCGGCTATCGCTACGTCGTGGTCGACAAGGAAGGTTATGAGCTGGCGCGCTGGCTCCGCGATCGCGGGGTCACCGTCTATGTCCTCTTCTACCGCCTGCCCGGCGACGGCTGGGCCGATCGCTCGAACGTCCCACTCGCCGATGCGCAGCGCGCGGTGCGGCTGGTGCGCAGCCGGGCGAAGGCCGAAGGCATCGACCCGGCGCGCGTCGCCTTCGGCGGCTTTTCGGCGGGTGGCCATGTCGCGACCAGCCTGCTGACGCGTTTCGATGCCAAGGTCTATGCGCCCGTCGATGCCGCCGACGCGCTGTCGGCGCGCCCCGACACCCTCGCCGCCTTTTACCCGGTGGTGTCGATGGATCCCGCGATTGCCCACGCCGTCAGCCGAGAAAAATTGCTCGGCCCCGCCCCCGACGCGACGCGCGCGGCGCTCTACTCGCCCGAGCGGCAGGTCCGCGCCGACATGCCGTCGCTGTTTCTCCTTCATGCCGAGGACGATAATGTCGTGAAGGTCGAGAACAGCCTGCGCCTCCAAGGTGCCGCGCGCGCGGTCGGCGTTCCCTGCGAAGCCCATTATTTCGCCAAGGGTGGCCATGGCTTCGGGTTGATGAAGACTGCGGGGCTGCCCGTTGCTGCGTGGCCCGAACTGCTGTGGAACTGGCTCGCGGCACGGAGGATTGTCTAAATCTTCGTCATTGCGAGCGGAGCGAAGCAATCCAGGACAGCCTACGCGACTCTGGATTGCCGCGTCGCCTTCGGCTCCTCGCAATGACGGATGATTACGAACCGGGTTGGATGTACGGCACTCGCGCGAACAGCTCGCGTTCCCATGCGCGCGGATTGTCCTCGACGCGGGGACCGGCGTCGAAGATCATCGTGCGGCGTTTCTTGAGGTCATAGGCCGACCAGCCCGGATTGCCCGTTTTCGCGAAGCGCGTGAAGGCGGTCATCATCGCCGCGCTCACCTGATGTTTGCACGTCGACTGGTCGGGTCCGGTGCCGAAGACGAGCGCGATGTCGTCGGCGTGCTTCGCCTCCATATAATCGAGCTGATAGACGAAGGCCGGCGCGCCGGCGCGCGCGCGCGCCTCGGCCTCCTCGACCTGCCCGCGCCAGCTGCGCGCCGCGGTGACGATGCGGTGGAAGAGTTCGAGCGGCTGCGCGCCCGGATAACGCGCGCGGAACTGCGCGACGACCCAGACCGGATCGATGTCGACGCGCATTTCGGGACCGATGCGCGCCGCGAGATTGTCGAAGCTCAGCCCCGAAAGCTGCTTGCCGTCGGCGGCAAAAAAGGCCCGCGTCTCCATCACCGTATTGCCGAGCATCATCGGGATGCCCAGCGACTGCGGTGCCGGATCGGGCCAAAAAGGATGGCGCGTCAGATGCTTCATGTCGAGCACCGGCCCCATATAGACCCCGCCGCCGATGATCGGGTCAGTCGCCGACAACGCCGCGACCAACTGCTCCACCGGCGCGGTCGCGGGATCAATACCCTGCCCCAATTTGTCGAGGAACGCCGCCGCGCGCTTGCTGGCGTTGAGCGGCCCCGAGGCGGTCACCTGCTGCCCGCTCATCGTGATCGCCTTGTGGAACAGCCCCGCCGCCTCGGGCATCGCCATCAGGGTCGCGATCTTGGCGCCGCCGCCCGACTGGCCGAAGACGGTGACATTGGCGGGATTGCCGCCGAAGGCGCCGATATTGCGCTGTACCCATTTGAGCGCGAGGATCAGGTCGAGCTGTCCGGCGTTGCCGCTGTCGGGAAAGCGGTCGGGCAGATAGAGGTAACCGAGCGCGTTCAGCCGGTGGTTGACCGTCACCACCACGACGTCGCCCTGTGCCGCGAGCGTCGCGCCGTCGTTGAGCGGGTCGGTCACGCTGCCCGACGAATAGGCGCCGCCGTGGAAATAGACCATCACGGCGCGCGGTTTTTTGGCTGCAGCCGTCGGCGTCCAGACGTTGAGGAACAGGCAGTCCTCGGATTGCGGCTGGTAGCGGTCGCCGGCCTGCGGGCAGGCGGGACCATATTGCCCCTGATCGGCAAAGGGCTGTTCGGCGGTGGTCACCGGCACCGGGGCGCGGAACCGTTCGGCGCGCGCGTAACGAATGCCGGGATAGGCGGTCGCCCACAGCGGCGCATTCTCGCTGCGCGGCTTGCTGCGATAGGTGCCGTCGGCTGCGGATACGGTCGCATTGACCGCCTGCGCCCATGAAGGCGCGGCACAAGACAGCAAGACCAATCCTGCCGCTCCGCCCAGCAGCAAACGACGACCAAACGGCTCAGCGCCGGACATCGAGCCCTCCCCCGTGAAATGCGTCGATATCCGCTTGGCTAAAGCGGCTCGCATCGCCGGGCAAGCTATGTTTGAGGCAGGTAAGCGCGAGGCCGCTGTCGGCCATTGCTTTGGCACCACCGCCGCAGAGATGCGCGTGGAGCACCCCGGCGGCAAAGGCATCGCCCGCGCCAATCCGGTCGACGATGCCGGCGACGTCGATGTCATCGGTCTGATGCGCGCTGTCGCGCAGATCGACCCGCGCCGCGATGCGGTGATGATCGGCCGACACCGTATGTCGCGCGGTCGAGGCGATCAGCTTGAGGTCGGGGAAGGCGGCAAAGCCCGCGTCCGCCGCTTCGCGCCGCCGGTCCGCGCCCTCGCCCGAAAAATCGCGGCCGAGCACGAGCGACAGATCGCGATGGTTGCCGAACAAGATGTCGGTCAGCCCGATAAGTTCGGACAGGATCGCGCGCGGATCGCTGTCCCACGCCTCCCACAGCATCGCGCGGTAATTGCCGTCGAAGCTGATCGGCACGCCCTGCCGCTTGGCGGCGCGCGCCGCCGTCAGCGCGGCCTCGGCCGAGCGCGGGCCGAGCGCGGGGGTGATGCCCGACAGGTGGAGCAGCCCTGCGCCGGCCAGCAACGCGTCCCAGTCATAATCATTGGCTCCGCTCGCGGCGAAGCTCGATCCGGCGCGATCGTATACGATCTCCGACGCCCGCAGTCCCGCCCCGACGCTGAGGAAATAGAGCCCCATCCGCCCGGGCGATGGCGTGACGGCGGTGCAATCGACGCCTGCGCCGCGCACCGCCGCCACCGCTCCGCGACCCAGAGCGTTCGAAGGAATTTTGCTCACCATCGCGCAATCATGGCCGAGATGCGACAGGCCGATCGCGACATTCGCCTCGGCGCCGCCGACATGGAGCGACAGCGCGGGGGACTGCATCAGCAGCTCATTACCCGGCGCGGTCAGGCGGATCAGCAATTCGCCGAAAAAGACGAGTCTACCCTCTGCCATCCCGACTCCGTTCGCCGCCTGTTGCGGTTCTATGCGCGATGCTAGCGCGCGAGCCAGCCGCCGTCGACCGCGAGGATATGGCCCTGCACATAATCCGACGCGCTTGAGGCCAGAAAGACCGCCGCCCCGCCGATATCCTTGGGATCACCCCAGCGGCCCGCCGGGATACGCTCCATGATCTGGCGGTTGCGCGTCTCGTCGCCCTGCAGCGCCGCGGTGTTGTTCGTCGCGATATAGCCCGGCGCGATCGCATTGACCTGAATGCCCTTCGCCGCCCATTCATTGGCGAGCAGCTTGGTGAGGCCGCCGACCCCCGATTTCGACGCGGTGTAGCTCGGCACCCGAATGCCGCCCTGAAAGGTCAGCATCGAGGCGATGTTGATGATCTTGCCCGACCCGCGCCCGATCATGTGGCGCCCGACCGACTGGCAAAGGAAGAACAAGGTCTTGAGATTGGTGTCCATCACCGCGTCCCAATCTTCCTCGGTGAAATCGACCGCGTCGGCGCGGCGGATGATCCCGGCATTGTTGACGAGGATGTCGATCCGCCCGAACTCACCGAGCACCGCGTCGACGAGCGGCTGCACCGCCGCAACGCTCGACAGGTCGGCGGCGAAATTTTCCGCCTTCCGGCCAAGCGCCCGCACCTTGTCGACCGTCTCGGTCGCGGGCGAGCGGCTCGCGGCGGCGATGTCCGCCCCCGCCTCGGCGAGCGCGAGCGCGATCCCCTGCCCGATGCCGGTATTGGCGCCGGTCACCAGCGCCACCTTGCCCGAAAGATCGAAGAGACCCACCATTACGACAGCTGGCAGATGTCGAGGACGTTCATGTCGGTATAGTCCTGGTTCTCGCCCGCCATCGCCCAGATGAAGGCATAGGATTTGGTGCCCGCGCCCATATGGATCGACCAGGGCGGCGAGATCACCGCTTCCTCATTCTGCATCACGATGTGGCGGGTCGCCTCGCCTTCGCCCATGAAGTGCATCACGCGGTCGGTGTCGACATTGTCGAGTTCGAAATAGAAATAGATCTCGCTGCGGCGCTCGTGGATGTGCGGCGGCATGGTGTTCCAGACGCTGCCCTCGTTGAGCACGGTCAGACCCATGACGAGCTGCGCGCTGTCGCAGACGCCCGGAATGACGAGCTGGTAGATCGACCGTTCGTTCGACTCGGCGAGACTGCCGCGGTCGAGCTTGTTCGCATCGGCGATACCCAGCTTGCGCGTGGCAAAGGCCTTATGCGCGGGGCACGATGCCAGATAGTAACGCGCGCCTTCGCCCGCGAAGCTGACATCGGTCGCGCCCATCGTCACATAGAGGCAATCCTTGTTGCCGAGCGTGAAGCTCTCGCCGTCGACGGTGACGATGCCCTCGACCGACGAGACATTGACGATCGCAAGCTCGCGGCGTTCGAGGAACGGGTGGCCCGCCGCCGACGGCGGCTCGGTCTGCGCCGGCAGCTTGACCGGGGCCGCGCCCACGGCAACCCCGCCGATCACGAAGCGGTCGGCATGGGTGTAGTTGAGCACGCACTCGCCGGTGCGGAACAGGTCCTGGATCAGATAGCGATCGCGAAGCTCCGCATTCGACACCTCCTCCATCATGACCGGATGGGTTGCATAATAGGTCTTCGAAAACATCGGGGCATCCTCGCGATTGATGTTGGTGATTGGCCGCCTTGCTACGCCGCAAGGTAACCGGTGTCAAGATCGACGTCGCGAGCAACCGGAGCAGTCGGCGATTTCCTCTGCGCCGCGATGAAGCTAGGGTGACGCCGCGTTCGACGAGGAGACAATGAGTTGAGCATCGCCAGCATCGCCCTGCCCCGCATCCTGCGCATCGGCGGCGGCGCGTCGAAGCAATTGCCCGAGGTGTTGACGGCGCTGGGCCTCGCGCATCCGCTGATCGTCACCGACGCCTTCCTGCAAAGCAGCGGCCGCGTCGCCAAATTGCAGTGCGGGCTGGCCGCCGCAGGCATCGCGGCGCGTGTCTTCGCCGACACCGTGCCCGACCCGACCGTCGCCTCGATCGAGGCGGGCTTGGCCTTCCTGCGCGAAGGCGACCATGACTGCGTCGTCGGTTTCGGCGGCGGCAGCCCGCTCGACAGCGCCAAGGCGATCGCCCTGCTCGCGAAGCACGGCGGCGCGATGGCCGACTATAAAGCGCCCCACATTCAGGACGAACCTGGCCTGCCGGTCATCGCGATCCCGACCACCGCGGGCACGGGGTCGGAGGCGACGCGCTTCACGATCATCACCGAGGAGGCGACCGACGAGAAGATGCTGTGCCCCGGCCTCGCCTATCTGCCGGTCGCCGCGCTCGTCGATTATGAGCTGACTTTCACCAAACCCAAAAGGCTGACCGCCGACACCGGCATCGACTCACTCGTCCATGCGATCGAGGCCTATGTGTCAAAGCGCGCCAACCCGTTCAGCGACGGCATGGCGCTGCTCGCGATGCGCGCGCTGGCACCGAATTTGCGCCGCGTCTGCGCCGACCCCACCGACGCGGCGGCGCGCGAGGCGATGATGCTCGGCGCGACGCAGGCGGGGATCGCCTTCTCGAACAGCTCGGTCGCGCTGGTCCACGGGATGAGCCGCCCGATCGGCGCGCATTTCCATGTCCCGCACGGGCTGTCGAACGCGATGCTGCTCCCCGCGGTCACCGCCTGGTCGGCGCCCGCGGCGCTGCATCGCTACGCCGACTGCGCGCGGGCGATGGGCGTCGCCGACGAAGCCGAGGGCGACCAGTCGGCGGTCGCGCGGCTGCTCGACGAACTCGCCGCGCTGAACCGCGAGCTCGAGGTGCCCGGTCCGGCGGCATGGGGCATCAACGCCGCGCGCTGGGACGCGCTGGTCCCGACGATGTGCGCGCAGGCGACCGCGTCGGGATCGCCCGCGAACAACCCGCGCGTGCCCGATGCCGACGAAATGGCGATGCTCTATGCGCAGGTCTGGGCGGGGTAACCGCAGCGCGAGACCCTAGCGCCGCCGGCGCGCCAGCTGCCAGTCATAGAGCGACGGCACCGCATCCAGCGCCTGCCCGGTCGCCTCGATATAGGGCGCGGGGGTGTAGCTGATCGCGATTCCGCGGTTCGCGTGCAGCCCGACGATACGCTCGCCCGGTCCTTCGAGACCGCTGGCGATCGTCACCGTCGCGTCGGCGGGCACCGTGTCGGGCATCACCAGCCGCGCGTTCCACAGCGTGTTGTACAGACCGTGTCCGGGCTTCCAATAAGGCGCGCCGCCGCCGACCCACAGCTGATAGGCCCATTCGCCCTTCGCCTGTTTCGGATCGATGTGCATGACAATCTGGTCGAACAGATTCTGGTGGTTCGATCCGCTATGCTGGTCGATGATCGCATCGCGCATCACCTCGGACCGAAGGAACACCGACCGTGTCGAGCGCGTGTTGACGCTGAGCGGGTGGATCACCGGATTTTCGACCTTCAGATCCTTGACCAGCACATTGTGAACCGCGCCGACATGCACCGAATAATGCGCGCGGCGGTCGCCGGTGGTCGTGACATTGGCGATCGTCAGGCTCGCCGCATTGTCGGTCAAAATGCCGCTGTCCGAACGGTCGATGACGAGGTTGCGGATCCAGCCGTCGAACACCCCGGTCATGTAGATGCCGTTATATCCCTGCTCCAGATGGTGGCCGAACGACGGCGCCTCGGGAAATTGCAGGCGCAAATTCTGGATGCCGACGTTGGTGAGGTGGCGCCACGCGGCGATCACAGCGGGCTGGTCGGGTCGCACGTCGTGGAGCAACGGATCGCCGAGCGTCACGCGCTTGCCGTGGATCGCGGTGACGCGGGTCGACTGCGCGACCACCGGCCGGTTCGGCGAGGTCCAGTGGTGCGACCCGATCGGCAGGTCGGTGTCGCCATAGAGCGACTTCAGGATTTTGCTGTTCGGACCGTCGACCGAATACCATTGCAGTTGCACGACATCGCCGACGCGCAGTTTCGCGGCATCGTCGACCCGCAACACGCGCGCGAATTGCTTGCCCGCCACGCCGTTCGCCAGCATGTCGTCGCGGACATCCTTGTTGCCGTCGTAGGAGACCGGTCGGGCCTTTTCGGGCGCGACGAGGATCATGCCGCCGGCCCAGCTATATTCGGTGAACAGATAGTCGATATTATGCTCGGGTTCGACCTGCTGCTTCTTCTCGCGGACGAGATATTCGCGCAGCTCGTCATAATCATGACTCTTGTCGATGATCTTGAGCGGGCGCGGAAAATAGAGCTCGCTGCCCCCCGCCCCTTCGCCCGCACCGTCGAGGACGATATCGCTGCGGGTGATGCGCAGCACCTCGGTGATCTGGGTGCGCCCCTTGGGGAAACGCAAGGTCACCCGGCCCTCGACCGCATTGGCGGCATCGAGCGCGCGCAGCACCGCCTTGCTGTCGTCATACCCGTCGTCGGGGATCGCGCCATAGGCGGTGACCTCGACGATGGTGCCCGCATCGTCGGGGATCGGCGTGATACCGAAACCATAGCCGGCGTAGGAATAATCGGGCAGCGGCGCCGCCGTCATCGTTCCGCGATCGAACAGGATCTTCGGCAGCGACGTCGACTGGGCGAGCGCGGGAAGCGCCGCGCCCACGGCGATCGACAGGGCAAGGCCGAGGACGCACTTGTTCCTGTTGAGCGGCTTCATCACGTCATGTCCTCGTCTTCAGAATTTGGCGCGCAACCCGACCGAGTAGCGCCGCTCGGACAGCGCATAGCTGTTGAGCGCGGTCGGGTTGAAATTGCTATACTCGCTCGTCGCCGATTTCCGCGGCATCAGGTTCTGCGCCTGCAACGAAAGCGCGAAATTCCTGGTGATGTCGAACCCGACCTGGGCATCGAGCTGCGAGCGCGCGCCCACGAAACTCGGCCGCCCTTCGGAAAATTCGAACACCGCCTCGTCGCGATAATTATAGGCGACACGCGCCGAGAAGGGACCCTTTTCGAACAGGCCGACAAGGTTGTAGCTGTTCTTCGACACCGCGACGAGCGGGAAGCCCGCGGCATCCTCCGAGTCCGAATAGGTGTAGTTGGCGATGATGCCGAGGCCATCGAACGGCGCGGGCAGGAAGTCGGCGAACTGCTGGATGCCGATTTCGAAACCCTTGATCCGCGCGCTCGACAGATTCTCGGGCCGCGAGAAGGTCAGTTCGCGCCCCTGCGGATCGAGGTTGGTATCGATGCCGGTGGTGACGAAGCTGGCGATGAAATTCTTCACATCCTTGTAGAAAAAGGCGCCCGAGATCAGCGAACTCTTGCCCGTATAATATTCGAAGCTGATGTCGGCCTGGGTCGAAATCGGCGGTTCGAGATTCACGTTGCCGCCGGTCACCGACAGGTTGGTCGCGTTGAAGAAGGTCGATGGCGCAAGGTCGGCGATCGAGGCGCGCTGCATCGTCTGCGACGCCGACATGCGGACGAGGAAATCGTCGGTGACGTTGAACGCGATATTCGCGCTCGGCAGCACATTGGTATAGCGGTTCTTGTCGTTGACGAGCGTGCTGACGGTGCCGACATTGACATAGCTGTCGACCGACAGTCGCGTGCTCGCGATGCGCACCCCGGCGTTGGCCTTATACGGGATGCCGACGATCTCGCCCTCGCCCGACATCATCAGATAAGCCGCGAGCGTGCGTTCGCTGAAATCATAGTCGCGCTGCAAATTGGGCAGCAGGGTCGACAGGCCGTTGGCGTTGGGATTGGGCTCGGCCGCTTGCGCGCGGGTGAAGACATAGTCGAAGGTTGGTGCGGTGCTGAGGAAGCTGCGCGGGAAGGTCCCGCCGATGTCGGACAGGAAGTCGCCCATGTCGACCAGGTTCAGATAGGGTTCGAGTTCGGCGCGGGTCGGGGTGACCTGGCTGCGGAACGCGTTCGAACGCGCGTGCAGGTCGGTATAGCGCGCACCCGCCGAGATGGTCACGCCGCCGGCGGTTTCGTAACTGACGTCGAGCTTGCCGGTCCATTCCTCGAGCAGCCCGATCAGGCGGTTGCTGCGCACGCCGTTGTTCGCGGGGTTGTACGACGCATAGCTGGTCGGGTTGAACGTGCCGCCGAGCGTCAGCGACGGGATCGTCACGTCGCGGAAATCGAAGGCGCCCGGAACCGCCGCGGTCCCTTGCAGCGTGATGATCTGGATCGTCTGGTCGATCGTGCCCTTGCTGTAATAGCCGTCGGCCTCGATCGTCAGCCCGTCATTCTGATATTTGCCGTTGAGGCCATAGAGGAAGCTTTCGGTCGGCTCCTTGCGGATCTGCCCGGCGGTGGTGACGGTGCCGTTGGCATTGCCCGCGACGACCGCGCCATTCTCGACCACCGCATTGGTCACCGGGTTGGTGCCGGTCGGCAGGCGGAACGCGAAGAAGTCCTGTTTCCGGCCCGTCGTCAGCTTCGAATAGAGCGCGTCGGCGGTGATCGTGAATTCGGGGGTCACCTCGAACTGGATCGCGCCGTTCAGCCCGAGCCGCGAGCGGTCGACGGTGAATTGTTCATATTGCAGCAGCACCGGGGTCTGCTGGACGGTGGTGACGCCGTTCGCGGTATAGTTGCGGTTGAGGAAATTGTTGCGCTCGAAGGTCTGGGTGGTCGAGGTGCGCTTCTGATATTCGCCCGCCAGCATGATACCAATGCGGCCGTCGGCGAATTTGGTCGTCGCAAAGCCGGTGATCGCAGGTTCGAACTTGTCGCTATTCTCCGAATAGACCCCCTGCACGCGCAGCGAGACGGTCGGCTCCTTGAAGCTCAAGGGCTTCGGGGTGACGAGGTTGACGGTGCCGCCAAGCCCACCCTCAGCCTGGCTCGCGAGCGGCGACTTGCGCACTTCGAGGCGGCCGAACAGGCTGGACGGGACCGAATCGAGCCCCGACGACCGGCCGAGCTGGTCGTTCTCGGGCGGCGAGAGGCGCGCCGACCAGCCGAGCAGGGTGCGGCCATCGACCTCGACGCGTACCTGCTGCAGCCCGCGGACCGAGACAGACTGGCCTTCGCCGAAGACGCGGGTGATCTGGACCCCGGTGACGCGTTGCAAAGCCTCGGCGACGTTGGCGTCGGGCAGTTTGCCGACATCCTCGGCGGTGATGACGTCGACGACTTGGTCGGCCTCGCGCTTGATGTCGGCCGCCTGTTCGAGCGAGGCGCGGATGCCGCTGACGACGATCTCGCCTTCGGGCGGCGCGTCGGCAGCAGCGTCCTGCGCAAAGGCGGGTGCCATCGCGAGCACCGCCAGCGATGCCCCGCCCGCCAGCTTCGCCAGAAAATTTGTGCCGCGCATCGCCATCTCGTCTCTCCCACCCTGGCCGCTCGATCCCGCGATAGCGGAATGGCGACTTTTTGATTTTCAAATTCTTGTACGCCGATCTTGGTAACCGGTGTCAGCCATGATCGATTCTTGAGGCAATCCTGTCAAGAAAAAACTTGTATGACAACTTTGGAAACGAAGTTGGTGCGGTTAGTGCCCTGAGATGCGGCCGATAATGGCGTCGGGCAACCACAGCAGCGGCTGGCGCACCGGGAAATTGCGCACCACCTCGCCGGTCGACGGATCGGGATCGAGTCGGCGCCACAGCGCCAGCCAGTCGTCGCGACGCAGCGCGAGGCCGCCGAACAACAGGCTCGGCTGACGCACCGGAAAGCCGTCCCGATATTCGACATCGGGCGGCAGCGGCCACGCCGCCTTGTCGGCGATATAGGGGGCCATCCAGCCGATCGCGCCCGCGATCGAGCGGCCGTCGTCGGTCCGCCACCCGATCAGGTCGCCCTCGCCTCCCAGCAACCAGGCGGTCGCCGCGAGCACGTCGAGATTGAACAGCGCATAGGCATAGGGCTTGGTCCGCGCGAGTTCGAGCGGCTGGCGTCCGTCGGGTTCGATCTGGGTCGGGATGATGACGGTCTTGAGCCGCGTGCGCGCGTCGTCGAGTACGTCGCTACGGCCGAGCAGCGCCGCGAAGGACGCGGCTTGCAACAGCCAGCAGGTCCCGTGGTTGTTCTTCTCGTCGCGCTCCTCGATGCCGAAGGGCGACGTGGTGAGCCAGTCGAGATAGGCCGCGAACCAGGCTTCGACACCCGGGCGGATCGCGGCATATCCTGGCGCATCACGCTCTGCGAACATCTGCGCCGCGCGCGCTACCTCGACGATCTGCAGCGTGTCGATCACCCCGATCGCGCGGCCATTGTTGACCCCGATGATCGCCTGCGCGTGGTCCAGCTTCGGGTCCATCCGCGTCGCCGTATCGACGAACCATGCCGCCAAATGGCGCATCGCCGCCGCCGCGAAGCGCGCGTCGCCGGTCAGCCGCCACGCCGCCGCCAGCGTCGGCACGGTGCGCCCGAACGCGATCAGCGCGTCGCGGTGGCCATCGAACTTGTCGGGGTTCGACCGGCCGTCGCGGCGGATATAGGGACCGCCGGGGTTCGCCGGGTCGGGCCACCAATAATCGCCCTCCGAATAATAATCCTGCCGCCCGGCCGGGCTGCGCGGCGCAGGGATCGCCGCGATCGTGCGCGGCGCCGCATCGAGCAGCGCGAGCGCCTGCGGCACCACGCGCGCGCGTTCGATCGCGGCGATATCGAGCGGCAGGCCCCTGCCCCGCGCCAGCACCGCCACCGGACCGGCGAGCATCAGGCCCAGCAGCAGCGAACGGCGCGCGATCATGCCAGTATCCGGGGAGGAGAAAATACCGCCGCCGCGAGTGGCATCGCGGCGGCGGCTGTGACCGAAACCAGCGGGAGGTCGTGCTGGGCCGGCCAGATCACATATCGAGGATGGTGCCCCATCATAGGATCGACACCATAGTTGTAGGACAACTTAAGTCAATCGATGTTGTGATCCGGCCCCGCACGGGCGCCGCGGGTCAGTAACGCCCGCGTTTGCGCGCTAGGTCGTACATCGCCGAGCCCGCCAGCAAGAAGGCCCCGCTGCCATAGAATTGCGTTTCGGTCGCCGAGACGCTGTCGGGCCGGTCCCCGACCTGCTGCACCCAGCCGAGCATGCCGTCGGGTTGCACCGCGCGAACGACAGCGTTCCAGCTGCGGATCGCCGCGGGTTCATAGGCTTTGCGATCGAGCAACCCCACGTCGACACCCCACGCGAAGGCATAGGTGAAAAAGGCCGTGCCGCTGGTTTCGGTCGGCGTGTCGGGGTCGGTGTCGAGCAGCGAGGGCGACCAATAGCCATCGACCTTTTGCAGGCTCAGCAGCTTTGCCGCCATGTCCTTGAACTGTTTTTCATACGCCGGTCTTTTCGGGTCCTTGCGATCCATCGTCTGCAACATGCGCACAAGTCCGCCCATCACCCAGCCGTTGCCGCGGCTCCAGAACAGCTTGCGGCCGGCGCTGTCGCGCTGCCCGAAAAAGCGACTGTCGCGAAAATAGAGATGTTCGGCCGGGTCATAGAGATAGGCGGTGGTCGCCTTAAATTCTTTATGCGCGAAATCGGCATAGCGCGGGTCGCCGGTCGCCCGGCTCATCCTGAGTAGCGTCGGCGGCGCCATGAAAATCGCGTCGCACCAGCACCAGCGGTCGGTGCAGTCCGACGTGCCCTTGCCCGGTTCGTGCGGGACGAATTCCAGCCCGATCGCCGGGCGGTTGGCGAGGACATGGTCGAAATAGGCGCGCGCCGGGGCGATGGCCGTCTTGCCCGCGCCATTGCGCGCCGCCCACAGCCACGCCTGCCCGATCAACTGGTCGTCGGCATGGAAGGGCCGGTCGCCGAGCTTCCACGCCTGTTCGCGGCCAAGGTCGAGCAGCGGCCGGGCGTAGCGCCGGTCGCGGTTCGCCAGTTCGGTGAGCGCGACCCAGAAGGTCGCCTGTTCCCAGCCGCGCGGTTCGCGCACGCTTTTGCGCCCGGCGGGTATCTTCACCCAGTTGGTGCGGTTGGCGAGTTGCCAGTCGGCGACGCGGCGCGTTTCGGTCAGGATCGCCGATGCGCGCGGCATTTGAGGAGACGCCTCGACCATGACGGCGGGACCGGCGGGTTGCGCCGCTCCCGGACTCGGCCATGCCATCAGCCCAAGCGCGACGATATTCGCGCCGACAAGTCCTATGCTTCGAACCACATCCACCTCCCTCGAAACATTGTGGGCTTTTGCCCTTGACACCGGTGACAATATCTTTCCTTTTCCGGGAAACATGTCAATAATGTTGTCTGACAACTTAGCCAAGCGCGGAATCGCGCCAAAGGGGATGGAATGCCGAAGATCGTGTCTGCCCGGGTGATCGTCACCTCTCCGGGTCGCAATTTCGTCACGTTGAAAATCACATGCGACGACGGCACCACCGGCGTCGGCGACGCGACGCTCAACGGGCGCGAGCTGGCGGTGGCGAGCTATCTGGCCGACCATGTCGTCCCCTGCCTGATCGGGCGCGACGCGCAGCAGATCGGCGACATCTGGAATTACCTCTACAAGGGTGCCTATTGGCGGCGCGGTCCGGTGACGATGACCGCGATCGCCGCGGTCGACATGGCGCTGTGGGACATCAAGGGCAAGGTCGCGGGTTTGCCCGTCTATCAGTTGCTCGGCGGCGCGGCGCGCAGCGGCTGCATGGTCTATGGCCATGCCAATGGCGCGACGATCGCCGACACGATCGAGGCGGCGCTCGACTATCAGCGCCAAGGCTACAGGGCGATCCGGCTGCAATGCGGTGTGCCGGGCATGGCGTCGACCTATGGCGTCAGCAAGGACCGCTATTTCTACGAACCCGCCGACGCCGACCTGCCGAGCGGCAATATCTGGTCGACCGAGAAGTATCTGCGCGTCGTCCCCGAATTGTTCGCCGCGGCGCGCGAGGCGTTGGGCTGGGACGTCCACCTGCTCCACGACATCCACCACCGGCTGACCCCGATCGAGGCGGCGCGGCTCGGTAAGGACCTTGAGCCCTACCGCCCCTTCTGGATCGAAGATGCGACGCCGGCCGAGGATCAGGAGGCGTTCCGCCTGATCCGCCAGCACACGACGACGCCGCTCGCCGTGGGCGAAATCTTCAACTCGATCTGGGACTGCAAGGCGCTGATCGAGAACCGGCTGATCGACTATATCCGCGCCACCGTGCTCCACGCCGGCGGCATCACCCATATGCGCCAGATCGCCGCGCTCGCCGAACTGTATCAGGTCCGCACCGGTTGCCACGGCGCCACCGACCTGTCGCCGGTGACGATGGCGGCGGCGCTGCATTTTGGACTGTCGATCCCGAATTTCGGCATCCAGGAATATATGCGCCACACCGATGAGACCGACGCCGTTTTCCCCCACGCCTACAGCCTGACCGACGGGCTGATGCATCCGGGCGAGGCGCCGGGGCTGGGGGTCGATATCGACGAGGCACGTGCCGAGACCCACCCCTATGCCCGCGCCTATCTGCCGGTGAACCGGCTCGAGGACGGGACGATGTGGAGTTGGTGATGCGCAGCGCCTTGCTCGGTCTTTTGCTGCTTGGCGCGCCGGTCGCGGCGCAGGACAAGCACCCCATGCGGCCCGCGACGGCCGAGGAGCAAAAGGCGCGCGCCGCGGTTTCCATCGCCGACTATCGTTTCGGCGATCTGCTGTGGGAGAATGACCGCACCGCACACCGCATCTATGGCCGCGCGCTCGAACAGGCCGAGCCGCCCTCCTCGTCGGGCATCGATGCGTGGGGCAAGACTGTCCGCTGGCCGTTCATGGAGCGCCAGCTGCGCACCGGCGAGCAGCACGACAATCATGGCGAGGGGCTCGATTTCTATAACGTCGGCACCGGGCGCGGCGTCGGCGGGCTCGGCATCTGGTACGACAACAAGCTGTGGACCTCGCGCAACTATGTCCGCCCGCACATTCTCAGCGCCGGGCCCGATGTCGCCGACTTCCGCGTCGATTATGACCCGTGGCCGGTCGACATGCGACGCACGGTCAGCGAAACGCGGCGCTTCACCCTGCCCGCCGGGACCAACTTCACCCGCCTGACCTCGACCATCGCGTCGAGCAGCGACGCCGAGATGATCGTCGGCATCGGCATCTCCAAACGCCCGATCAACGGTGGCAAGCTTGGCGAGATCGTCAAGGACGCGAAGGCCGCGCGGATGAACTGGTGGGGACCCGCCGATGGCGAAGGCGATGGTGGCAAGGGCCGCATGGCCGCCGCCGTCATCGTCGATCCCGCCGCCTTCACGGGCTTCGCCGAGGATGCCGACAATTATCTGATCCTCGTCCGCGTTACCCCGGGCCGACCCTTTACCTATTACAGCGGCGCGGCGTGGGACGGCGGGGGCGACTTTGCGACGCGCGACGCCTGGACCGCATATGTCGATGCCCAGCGCCCCGATTTCCGCCCCTAGCCAGCCCGAAGACGCGATGATAACGCTATCGCCCATGAGGGTAACCAAGGCGGCATCGCTGGCCGACGATCTGGTCCAGCGCTTCGAGGAACAGATCGAGTCGGGCGACATGCCCGCCGGATCGCGCTTCCCGACCGAAAAGGCGATCACCGAGGCGTTCGGGGTCAGCCGCACGGTGGTGCGCGAGGCCTATTCGCGCCTCGCCGCGCGGGGGCTGCTGGTGTCGCGCCGCGGATCGGGCGCCTATGTCGCCGACGGCGCGCGCTATCGCGCCTTCCAGATCGCCGCCGACGAATTCAGCGAGATCGAGGATGTACTCCGCCTGCTCGAAATGCGCATGGGGTTCGAGGCCGAAATGGCCGACCTCGCCGCACGCCGCCGCACCGATGCCGACCTTGCGGCGATCCGCGACACGCTCGACGCGATGGAGAATAGCGAGGACGTCGACGCATCGGTCGTCGCCGACGCCGCTTTCCACGCCGCGATCGCCGCCGCGACGCGCAACGATTATTTCCTCCGCTTTACCCAGTTTCTCGGCGTGCGCCTGGTCCCCTCGCGCAAACTCTATCTGCAGGGCAGCGACCGGCAACGGCACCAGCAATATGCGCGCACGATCAACCGCGACCATCAGGCGATCTACGACGCGATTCTGGCCGGCGACCCGGCGGCGGCGCGGCGCGCGGCGCGGCGGCACATGGACAAATCGATCGCCCGCTACCGCGCGATGCAGGACGGCCTGCCCGCGGAGGCGGCCGAGGACTGAGCGCGCGGTGCTTGCACGCCGACTGCAACATCCTATTGCGGACGCATGACGCAGCTGCAGACCCTTTCCCTGGCGATGCGCCGGCTCGATTTCGCCGGAACCGACGACGCCGCGACACTGCGCGACCTGCCGATCGAGGCGCCGGTGTCGGTCGAGGTTTGCGGCATCGGCTATGCCGTGATGATGGCGACGCCGTCGGACCTGGAGGATTATGCGATCGGCTTCGCGCTCGGCGAAGCATTGGTCGAAACCGCCGCGCAAATCCGGAGCATCGACGTGCATCCTGTCGAGGGCGGCGTAGCCCTGCGTATCTGGCTGCCGCCCGAACGGACCGAAAAGGCGCTCGAACGCGCGCGCAAGCGGGTGAGCGAAAGCAGCTGCGGGCTGTGCGGGATGGAGAATATCGAACAGGTGCTGCGCCCGCTGCCCACGATGGCGGCGCGGATCGCGACCGACCGCGCCGCCATCGCGGCGGCGCTCGCGGCCTTGCCCGACCATCAGCCGCTCGGCCGCGCGACGGGCGCCGCGCATGCCGCCGCCTTTTGCGCCCCCAACGGCGATATCCTCCGCGTCCGCGAGGATGTCGGGCGGCACAATGCGCTCGACAAATTGATCGGCGCGCTGGCGCGGGACGGCATCGATGCGGGCAGCGGTTTCATCCTGCTGTCGGCCCGCTGCAGCTATGAACTTGTCGAAAAGACGGTGCGTGCCGGTTGCCCGATGCTCGTCACCATCTCGGCGGCGACCAGCCTTGCCGCCGAGCGCGCGGTCGCGGCGGGACTGACGCTCGTCACGCTGGCGCGCGCGGATTCGGCGCTGATCGTCGGCGACCCGCACGGGATGATCCGATGAAGACGCTCGGCGCGGTGCTCGCGGGCGGGCGCTCGTCGCGCTTCGGGTCGGACAAGGCAGCCGCGTTGCTCGCCGGGCAAAGCCTGCTCGACCATGCGCTCGCGGCGCTGCGCCCGCATGTCGATGCCGTCGTGGTCGTCGGTCGCGCGATCGAGGGTCAGCCGATGATCGCCGACTGGCCGGCGCCCGACCTCGGGCCGATGGGCGGCATCGCGGGGGCGCTGCGCCATGCCGAGGCCGCCGGCTTCGACCAATTGCTCTGCATCTCGGTCGATTGCGTCCGCCTGCCCGCCGACCTGCGCGCGTTGCTCACCCCTGCACCCGCCTATCTCGCGAGCCAGCCGGTGATCTCCCTCTGGCCGGTGTCGGCACGCGGCGCGTTCGAAAAACAGCTGATCGGGGGCGACGACCGCTCGGTCCGCCGCTTCGGCAACAGCATCGGCGCGCGCGCCGTCGCCAGCGATTTTGTCCCGCCGAACATCAACAGTGTCGCCGACCTCGACCGCGAGACAAGCCTATAAGCCCCCGAGCGCGTTCACGGTGAAAGCCAATATCCCCATGTTGAACAAAAACGCCGCCATGCAATGGCCGAGCACGACGCGGCGCATATGCGCGCCGGTGACGCTGACGTCCGAGGTCTGGAACGTCATGCCCAGCGTGAAGGCGAAATAGAGGAAATCCCAATAATCGGGCTCGTGCGTCCCCGGCACTTCCAGCCCGCCCCGGTCGTGCCCCTTCACGCGCAGATAGAAGAGATGCGCATAGTGGAGCGTGAACACCATGTTCGCGAACAGCCACGCGAGTACCAGCGTCGCGATAATCAGGATGACGTCGCCGCGGCCAAGATCACCGGGGCCGGCGATCAGCCCGCCGACGGTGAACAGGATCACCAGCGACAGCAGCGCCGAAATCGCGAGCAGCCCGGCGCGATTGGCGTCGTTGTCCTGCGCGTGCCGGCGCATCGAGTCGGGGTCCGCCGACAGCAGCGGGAGGATCGAGGCCAGAAAAACGACCGCCGCGACGTCGAAACCGACCAGCGCGGCGCTACGCGGATCGAGACCGAGGGCGCTCGCGCCGCCGGTCGCGACCACGAGCACCGCCGCGAAGACCAGAAAGCGCATCGGCGCGATATGCCGGCCCGGCGCGAAGGAGCTTGGGCGCGCCATCGGCGACCTAATCCGCCGCCGCCACGATCCGCACCGGGATCGATTTCGCCGCCGGGCAGCCGCTGATCTTGTCATAGAAAGCGAGCGGCAACAGCGGGTTGAGTTCGGGATAATAGCCCGCGACCGCGCCGCGCGACATCGGATAGTCGAGCAGGGTCAGCCCCTCGACGCGCCGCGCGACGCCATCGTCGCTGATCGTCTCCAGCGCCACCCGCGCGCCCTGTTCGAACCCGCGATCGGCGCGATCCTCGGCGTTGACGAAAAGTACCATCCGGTCGCCATACACGCCGCGATAGCGGTCGTTATAGCTGTACACCGTGGTGTTGAACTGGTCGTGTGACCGCACCGTCGCGAGCCGCAGCATAGCCGGATCGGCGACAGGGGCGTTGGCGTGCAGCCCCGGCAGGATCAGGAAATTCGCCTTGCCGTTCGGCGTCGCCCACACCCGGCGCCGCGGTGGAATGTCGAGGTGGAAGCCGGCGGGGTTTTTGATCCGCTCCGAAAAGCCGTCGTAGATGGCGGGATAGACCGCGGCGATCTTGTCGCGGATCGCGTCATAATCGTCGATATAGCGTGCCCAATCGACCTTGCTGTCGGGCAAGGTCGCCATCGCCATGCGGCAGACGATCTCGGTCTCGGTCAGCAAATGCTCGCTCGCGGGTTTGAGCACCCCGCGCGACGCGGTGACGTTCGACATCGAATCCTCGATCGTCACGAACTGCTCGCCCTTCGCGGTTTCGATGCGTTCGGAGCGCGCGACCACCGGCAGGATCAGCGCATCCTGACCATGCACCAGATGCCCGCGGTTGAGCTTGGTCGCGATCCCGACGGTCAGCTTCAACTTGCGCATCGCCGCATAGGCATGGTCGGTGTCGGGGACCGCGCGGACAAAATTGCCGCCCATGCCGATGAAGACCTTGGCGGTTCCGGCCTGCATCGCCGCGACCGATTCGACACTATGATGCCCCTCGGCGCGCGGCGGTTCGAACCCGAACACATCGCGCACCTTGTCGAGATACGCCTGGGTCGGTTTCTCGTCGATACCGACGGTGCGATCACCCTGGACGTTCGAATGGCCGCGGATCGGCGAGATGCCCGCGCCCGGCTTGCCGTAATTGCCCCGGAGCATCAGCAGGTTGGCGATCTGCTGCACCAGGCGCGAACCCTCCTGATGCTGGGTGATCCCCATGCCGTAACAGATGATCGTTGCCGACGAGCGGATATAGATTTCGGCGCAGCGCCGGATCTGCGCCTCATCGACCCCCGACACCGCGACGATCTCGGCCCAGTCCTGCGCCATGATGTCGTCGTGCAGCGCCTCATACCCTGCGGTATGTTCCGCGATGAACGCGTGATCGAGCACGGCCTCGCCCGCCGCCTCGCGCTCGAACAGCACCTTCATCATGCCCTTGAGCAGCGCGAGGTCGCCGCCGATCGCGATATGGACGAATTCGCTGCTGATCTCGGTCGAACCGAAGGTCGCCATCTGGACGATGTCCTGCGGCTCGGTGAATTTGATCAGCGCGCGTTCGGGCATCGGGTTGACCGCGACGATCGGCACCCCGCGTTTGCGCGCCTCGACCAGCGGGGTCATCATCCGCGGCGCGTTGGTTCCGGCATTGTGCCCGATCAGGAAAATCGCCTCGGCATGCTCGAAATCGTCGAGGATCACCGTGCCCTTCCCCACCCCGATCGAATGCGGCAGCCCGCGGCTCGTCGGCTCGTGGCACATGTTCGAACAGTCGGGGAAATTGTTGGTGCCAAACTCGCGGACAAAGATCGAATAGAGAAAGGCCGTCTCGTTCGCCGTGCGTCCCGAGGTATAGAATTCCGCCTGCTTGGGGTCGCCCAGCGCGCGCAAATGCGTGCCGATCAACGCGAAGGCATCGTCCCAGCTCACCGGCACATAGTGGTCGGTCGCGGCGTCATAGCGCATCGGTTCGGTCAGCCGGCCCTGCATTTCGAGCCAATAGTCCGACTGCGCCATCAGGTCGGTGACTTTGTGCTGCGCAAAAAATTCGCGGGTGACGCGGAATTTCGTCGCTTCATGCGCCAGCGCCTTGGCGCCATTTTCGCAGAATTCGAGCGTCTTGGTGCAACTCGCGTCGGGAAAGGCGCAGCTCGGGCATTTGAAACCGCCCGGCTGGTTCATCGACAGCAGCGCGCGCGAACCCTTGCCGACCACGCTCTGTTCGAGCAGCACCTTCGCGGTCGCCGCCGCCGCGCCCCAGCCGCCGGCGGGGCTGTTGTAGCTTTTGTATCTCGGTTTCTCACCGGCCATGATATCGCGTCCCGAACCAATGCTCCTCGCGAGACTAGAGCATTTCGGGCGGCCTGTATCTATCGCGAAAACATCGGCGATCGGTCAGCGCGCGGAAACCAGTTGGACGATATGCACTTCCGGACCCGACCGCTCGCCGCGCCGAGGCTTGACGATCAGGCGGGTCGTGCCGCCCGCCAGCAGCCGGTCGTAACGCGCCAGTTCTTCGCGATAGCCGACCGGATCGGCGCGATAGCGAAGGTGATTGGTGACGACCGCGAAATCGGCACGGCATGATTCCAGCTTCGTCCTGTCGACATGACCGACGTCGACGATCGCCCCGCCGCCGCGCAAGCGGTCGACCTTCGAATAGCGGATCTGTCCCGACAGCAGATCGCCGACATCGACACATCCCGCCGACCCCATCGCGGTGCGCAGTTCGAACGGCGCGGCGAGCAGGTCGAACGCGGCATGTTCGATCAGCACGCTGCTCCCCGACGGCGCGTGATCGCGCAGCCACGCCGACGCGATCTGGCGCGTGTCGTGCCGCCGCTCGGCCGCCTCGATCCGCGCCTCCCAGGCCATGGGCGTCAGCAGGATGAGCAGCGCCACGGGCAACGCCGCCATGGGCAACCGATGGCGCGGCAACAAGTCGGCGAGCGCACACAAGGCGCGCGCCGCGGCGAGCGCGGCGAACGGCAGCAGCGGCACGACCCAGCGTTCCCAACGCAACGACTGGAAACAGATCATCGCGAAGAACAGCAGACAGAAGGGCAGGATCACGAAGACCCACAGGCGCCTTTTGCCGCCGCCCCAGACGAGGCCGGCCGCGGCGAGCAGCAATCCGCCGACGCCCAGCGACGACAGCAGGGGACCCGCGACATACCAACCGAGATTGGCGAAAAAGCCGCCACCCGTCGCGCCGGGGTGCAACGGCCGCGCTTCGCCCGACAGATTGGCCACCACCGTCGCATGATCGATCAGCAGATAGGGCGACACGGCGAATAAGGTGATGACCGCCGCTGCGACCACCATCGCCAGCCGGCTCCAATGGCGCTCACCGGGCGCTCGATAAGCCCAGGCGCAGATCGCGGTCACCAATATCGCCGCCGCTGGCCATTTCGTCGCGCACGCCAGCCCCGCGCAGATGCCGGCGAACAGATAGTCGCGCCGCCGGCCTTGCTCGGCGATGCCGACCGCCGCCAGCGCGCCGAGGAGCATGAAGACGCTCGCCTGGATATCGGTGCGGATGATCTGCGAATATTCGATATGCACCGCGTTGACCGCGAGGATCGCCGCGGCGACCAGGCCGACGCGCGCGCCGCCGAGCCGCTTGCCGAGCCGCCAGGTCAGCCAGACGCACAGCACCCCGCACAGCACGATCATCACCCGGGCGGGCAGGAACACGATACCGGGATCGGCATAAACCGCAGCCGCCAACGCATCGGCGTCGGCGAAACGTCCCGTCGCGATGCCGATGCCGCCGACCGCGGCGATGACCAGCGCCAGCGAATAGAGGGTGATCGTTCCCGGATGGCCGAACCAGCCCGGATCGAAGCTGTGCCTCTGCAGCATTTCGAGCGCGGTCATCATGAACAGCGGCTCATCGGGGTCGTTGAGCGCCGGCAGCCCGAAGTCGACGCCGTCGAGCCGCAGCAAAAGGGCCGCGAGCAGGATCGCCCATAACGCCAGGGCTTCGACTGACGGACGCCAGCGGGCGGCGATCGTCATCGCGCGCCGTTGTCGCGGAAGGTGACGCGGTTGTGCCAAAACCAACTGCCGACGATCACAATAAGCGTGAAGCCCGTCTGCGCGATCATCGGCGGTACGCCGCCGACTTCGACAAGGAGCGGCAGCGCCAGCCAGTTGGCGGCATAATTGGCGAGGTAGAAGCTCGCGAAGGTCCCGAATTCGCGCAGCACATTGCCCCGCGTGCGAAAGACCGCAAGCTTGTAGGTCGTGAAGGCAAAGCACAGGCACACCGCCTGCGCGATCCCGAGCGCGATCATATAATGGACCGCGAACAGCGGCACCGACCACAGCAGCAGCGGATAGAAGCCGAGACCGAACGCCGTGTTGACGCCGCCGACCATCAGGAAGCGCAAAGGCTTCCCGAGGCGGAGGAAGCGCGCGGTCACCACGCGGCTCATTCCTCGTCCATCAACGCAATGCGCATATTCGCTTCCAGCACTTCGCGCGGCAGGAAGGGCGACAAATCCTCGAGCGCGGGTGAGGTGATGCGCCCGTCGGGATGCTGCTTCGCGCCGAGCTTGGGGGCGAAGCCGACATGCTCGTCGACCATGATCTCGCAGAAGGCGGGACCATCGGCCGCGAGCGTCGCGGCGATGGCGCCGGCCAGCTCGGCATGGTTTTCGGCGCGCGCATAAGCAAAGCCGAAAGCGCCCGCGACCTTCGAGAAATCAGGGAAGGTCACATGGCTCTTCGGCCCGCCGCCGACTTCCTGCCCGTTGAAGAAATTGCGCTGGGTCTGGAAGATCGAGACATAACCGCTGTTGTTGATCAGGATCACCTTCACCGGCAGACCGTATCCGGCGATCGTCTGCATCTCCTGCAGATTCATCATGATGCTGCCGTCGCCGGCAATCGCGATCACCCGCTGCTGTCCCCTGGTCGCGGTGCAGACACCGATCGCGGCGGGCAGGTCATAGCCCATCGTCGCGCAGCCCGAATTGGTCCACAGCCGCTGCCCCGGATGCAGATGCGCCGCCTGGAATCCGACGACGCAGGCGCTGCCGTTGCCGGTGACGACGATGTCGTCGCCGCCAAGCTGAGCGAACAATTCATCCATCGCGACATAGGGATGCACCAGCATCGCATGGTCGCGATATTCGGGCAGCACGGTCGGGAATTTCGCGACGCGCGCGCGCGCCCAGCCGAGCCATTCGCACTGCCTCTCGGTCGGCCCGGCATAAGGCTGCGCGAGCAGCGCGGGGATCAGTTCGGCCAGGTCGGCGGTCACCGGCATGTCGGGGACGACGGTCGGCTTGGCGAGTTCGACCGGGTCGATATCGACCCAGATCTTGTACGCCGCGCGCGCGAAGCTTTTCCAGTTGTAGCTGACCTGCCGGATGTTGAGCCGGCTTCCCAGCACGAGCAGCAGGTCGGCGCTCTGCGTCACCATATTGCCGCCGCGATCGCCGACCGTGCCGGGCTTGCCGCAATTGAGCGGGTGGTCGGTCCACAGCGCGTCATGCGCGTTCCAGCCGGTGACAACCGGCACGCCGAGCCGTTCGATCAGCGTCAGGAATTGCGCGTGCGCGCCGCTCAGCCGGACGCCGCTGCCCGCGAACACGACGGGGCGTTCGGCCCCGGCGATGCGCTCCAATATCTCCGCCGCCACCGCGTCGAGGTCACCGCGCTTCCACGGTTCGTCGAGTTCGGCGGGGTCGAAGCCGGGCAGCAGATCGTCGGGGTCGATCTTCGCCGCCTGCACGTCGAGCGGGATGTCGAGCCACACCGGCCCCGGCCGGCCGCTGGTCGCGAGATAGAGCGATTTTTCCAAGTGATAGCGGATCGAGCGCGGGTCGGTGACCATCACTGCATATTTGGTGATCGGGCGCACCAGCTCCTCGATATCGAGTTCCTGGTCGCCGTACTGGCGCAGCGGCAGCCCGGTGTGGCGCACCGTCGTTTCGGTCTTCACCTGCCCCGAAATCACCAGCATGCCGATCGAATCGACGAAGGCGCCGTAAACGCCGGTGATCGCATTGGTGCCGCCGGGACCCGAGGTGACATTGACCACCGCGAGCCGGTTGGTCAGCCGATAATAGGCCTCCGCCGCCATCGACAGCGCCTGTTCGTGATGGGTGAAGGTCGTCGTCAGCGCGGGGTGGGTGCCGAGCGAATGGTTGAGGTGCATCGCGCCGCCGCCGGTCAGCATGAAGACGTCGGCGATGCCGCGGTCGGCGAGGGTCTGGGCGACCCAGTCGGAGAGCTTGATCTGGCTCATTCTATCCATCCATTGAAAATTGCGGTGCGGCGGATTGCCGCGTCGAGGGTGATGGTCGGCGCGACGCCGAGCCGGCTGCGGATCGCCGCGGTCGAGGGGACGTAGCGGCCGGGGTTCCACCCGGCGTCGGCTTGTCCCAGCACCTCGACCCCCGGGCCGCCGAGGACGGCGGCGGTCCGCCGCGCGAGGTCGGCGATCGACACCGCTTCTTCGGACCCCATGTTCCATGTCGCGCCGCGCGGCGCGCGCAGCAGCATCAGCCATAGCCAGGCGGTAAGATCGGCGGCGTAGAGATAGGAGCGGACGGCGGTCCCCGCGCTTTCGATCCGGATCGCCCGCCCCGCCATCGCGTCGCGGATGAAATTGCCCGCCGCGAAATGGATATCGAGCGACAGCAAGGGACCGAGCAACGCGAAGATACGCGACGTCACGACGTCGAGCCCGAACTGCTGGCCGTAAATGGCGCAGAGCAGTTCGGCGGCGCGCTTGCCCTCGCCATAGGATGATTTGGGATCGCGCGGGTCGGGGCCGCCATGCCAATCCTCGGCGACATGGCCGACCTCCCACGGCTGGGCGCCATAGACCGCACCCGAACTCAGGAACAGCACCCGCCCCGCTTGCCGTTCGACCCCGAGATCGAGCACGCGGCGCGTACCGGTGACGATGGTGTCGAACATCCGGCGCGGGTCACTGGCGTTGAGCGCCGCGCTCGCATCGGTCGCGGCGTGGATGACATGGGTGAAGCGGCCCGGCGGCGCGGCGAAATCCATCACGTCGCCGGCAACGAACTCGAATCGGCTGGCCAGATGCGGCGCGCGCGCCGCGAAGGCATCGGGATCGCGGCTGAGGATCACCACTTCGGCATCGCAATCCGAAAAGGCCAGCGCTTCGAGCATCCAGCGCCCTATGAAGCCGGTGCCGCCGGTCATGAAGATGCGCGCGCCCTTGAGCCCAGCCCAGTAAGGCGCCAGCTGGCGGTCGATCGCGGTCAGGTCTTCGGTCAGGATCATGCGACCACCAGCCCCAGCGAAGGGCGTTGGCTGCGATGCGCGCGCACGACGCGCGCGATGCTGTCGAGCGACAGCGCCCACAGCATCATGACGATCAGACCCGGCCGGATGAAATGGCCCGCGGTCAACCCGAAGCTCGCGGTCACCGTCCGCTCGCCGAGCCAACTCGCACTGGTCACGTCGAGCACCGTCGCCAGCGGCCAGTCGCCGACGAGGCAGAGCAGATAGGCGCAGACGATCGCGGCGATCGGCCCCGCGCCCTTCCATGTCTCCATCAACACAAGAAACAGCAGGAACAATTGCGTGTAGCCGCCGGGGGACTGGGTCACGAGATAGGCGCCGAGCAGGATAGCCGCGATGCGGTGCGTCGGCAGCGCCCTCGGCTGGAGCCACGCTGCGGTGAGCGCGGCGAGCGCGACCAGCTGGCTCGACCGGATGACGATCGGCACCAGAAATTCGATCGTCTCGATCAGCCGCGACGGCACGAATTGCAGCAGCGGAATATCGAGGGTGCGGAACATCAACAGCGGCGCGTAGCTCGTCGAATAATTGACCTCGTTCCACACCTGACCGCCCTGGAAGACGACCCAGTTGGCGGTGTTCGCCGCCAGCTCCATCGGCGTCCCCGATCCGACGAGCGCGAGGGTGACGAGATAGAGCGCGATCGTCGCGATCCCCGCGACTTCGAGCGTCCGCCAGTCGCGCTTCACCGCATGCGCCAGCATCGGCAGCACCAGATAGGGCTTGAAATTGATCGTCACCGCGGCGGCGAACCAGCGCCACGGCTTCGACGACGTCACCGGCCCGTGCGCGATCATGAAGAAGGCGAAGGCGACGAGGATCAGATTGCCGCGCTCGATCGTGAACAGCATCGGCAAGCCGAGCGCGATCGCGACCGTCCGCATCGGCGCGGTGCGGCGGTCGAGGCGGCGGAAACAGACCCACGCCAACACCACGTCGATCGCATAGAAGATGTAGATCGTGCCGCGTGCCAGCCAGTCGCAATCGCGCGCGGTAAAGCTGTTGTGCAGGTAGCAGCCCGGCAGGCTCGTCGCGTCGAGAAAGACGAACGACAGCGGCGGATAGATGCTCCGCCACACATTGTAGATACCGGGATTGTTCGCCCAATAGGCGGTGTTGAACCAGTCCATGAACGTGTCGTTGGTGTCGAACACGAAGGGCTGGGGCAAATAGCCGAACTCGAGGAAGAAGCGCAGCGTCCAGGCGCTGCTCGCCACCACCGCGAGCGCGAGCAAGGCTTCCGGGACCAGCGGCAGCAGGCGGACGCGCGGCGCGGTCATGGCCGGCGGATGTGGGTGCGGGCCGCGGGCCGCGACCGACCGGCGGGAAAGTTGATCCGCTCCTCCTCGATCACCAGCGGCACGTTGCGGCTGCGTTCGGCGAGCATACGCACCTGCTCGCCGATCAGCCCCAGGAAGAGCAGCAGGATGGCGAACAGCGCAAAGCCGAGCGCCAGGCCGAGCAGCGCCCAGACCGGGCCATCGAGCGCCAGCGCGACCGGCGCGGCGGCCAGCAGGCACAGCGCCAATGCGGCGATGTAGACCGAGAGGAACAACGGCAACCGCAGCAACGATTTCGCCGACCCCGCCAGCCCCGACAGCGCGAAGGACGCGAGGGCGACGAAGTCATTCTTGCTCTCGCCCGCCGCGCGGCCGGGCCGGTCGAACGGTTCCAGTTCCAGGCGGAAACCGCTTTCGACCACCATGCCGCGGAAAAAGGGCTCGGGTTCGTTCCACGCCGCCAGCGTGTCGATCACAATGCGGTCGAACAGCCCGAAACCGGTCGCGCCCGGGATCACCGGATAGTCGCCGAAACGGCGCAGGAAGCCATAGCCCATATGCCGCGCCGCGCGCAGCATCGGTGACGCGCGTTCGGACCGCCGCTGCCCCAGCACCACCTGTGCGCCCGCGCGCCACCGCGCGACGAACGGACCGATCATCTCGGGCGGGTCCTGGAAATCGGCGCACATGCCGATCACCGCCCGCCCCTCGGCCTGGTACAGGCCATAGGTCGGCGAGCGCATCTGGCCGTAATCGCGGTTGTTGAAGATCACCCGCACGCGTGGATCGACGGCGCAGATCGCGCGCATGATCGCGCGGGTGCCGTCGGTCGAACCATTGTCGATCAGGATGATCTCGTGACTCGCCGCATGCGCCTCGGCCTCGGCGGTCACCGCGGCACAGATCGCCGCGACATTCGCCGCCTCGTTATAGCAGGGAATGACGACCGACAGTTCGGGCGCGGCGTCCGCGGTCATGCCGCGCCGTCCGCCTTGCGCGCCGCAAACAGGCGGATCCCCGTCGCGGGCGCATAGATTTCGGTGAACAGCGCCGCGAAGATGACGAGCGCCAGCAGCGCGACCGCCGCGACATTATATTTGCGGTCGGGATCGAGGCGCGGCGCCTCCAGCACCTGCACGCTCGCCGCGGTCTCACCCGCAAGCGTTTCGACCGCGACCTCTTCGGACGAGCGCGCATAAACCTCATACAGCGCCTGCGCGAAGCGATAGTCGCGATAGAGGTTCAGATATTCGCCCGACACTTCGCTGAGGCCGGCGACGTTCGGGCCGGCGGCGCCGGCCGCGGGCTGCGCCGAGCGCGCGATCTGGGCGCGCAGCGACGCGACTTCGGTCTGGACCGCCAGCAGTTCGGGGTTTTCGGGGCCCTGCACCTTTTCCAGCGTCTGCAGCTGGACCTGTTTCGCCTGCAGCCGCGCCTCGAGCCCCGCGCGCAGCGACAGCGCCGCGCCGAGTTCGGCCTGCGGTTCGGCGAGCCGGTTGCGGCGGCGGAAATCATTCAGCGCGGTTTCGGTTTCCACGACACGGTCGCCGGCTTCCTTGAAACGCTGCATGACGATCGCGCGCTTGCGCTCGACGCGGTCCTTGCCGAGCGCGACGATGCGGTCGCCGATCGCGGCGACATAGGCCTGCGTCAGTTTCTCCGCCTCCTCGGCGTCGCGGGTGCGCACCTCGACCTCGACAATGCCGCCGGTCAGCGTGTGGATGTCGACCTTCTTCGCCAGCGCGACATGCGCGCTGGTCGCGCTGGCATAACCGTCCGGCCCGACCAGCTTGAGCCGCTTGATCACCGCATCGCCGACTTCGCTGCTGCGGCTGACCGCCAGATACATGTCGGTCTGCTGCTTCGCGCCGCCGAACAGTGCGGCGAATCCCTGCAATTGCCCGCCGAGCGCGTTGAGCGTCGAACCGAGCCCGATGCTGCTGCTGTCCTGCGGCAGCAGCTTGGCCCGCGCGACATAGGGCTGCGGAAAGACCGTCAGCAGCGCAAGGATCAGCGCGGCGAGCGAATAACCGCGACGGCGCCACCGCGCGTCGGCGGCGAAAGCGATCAACCGGCTCATTTCGTGATCGCCGCGACCGAAGCCGCGCCGACCAGTCCGCTGAACAGCGTCCCGGTGATGTCGCGCAGCCGGGCCCAGAACTCGCCGCGATTGGCGTCGATCGGGACATAGACGAGGTCGCCGGGCAAGGCCGCGGCGCGCAGCGCGCGCTTGCCGCCCGCCAGCACCGTGCCATTGGCGCGCACGACGAAAATCTCGTCCTTGTCGCCGATATTCTGCACGCCCCCGGCGGATTTGACGAAATCCTCGACCGTCGCGCCTTGGCGATAGGCGAAGGACGCCGGGCTCGGCACCGCCCCGAACACACCGACCGTCACCGGCCGCGCGGGGACATGGACGACGTCGTTATTCTCGAGGATCAAATCGCCGGGCAGCGCCGCGGCGTCTACGGCCAAGTCGAACACCAGCCGCCCGTCGGGCTCGCGGCGCCTCAGCTGGTCGACGATGCTGTTGATCAGCGCGATATTGCCGGGCTGCGCGAGCTGGGCGCGGTTGACCGAGGTCACCGGCTGCGCCGCGAGCAGCAATTCGACGTCGCTGATCGCGCGGTCATAGCTCAGCCGTTGCTGATGCTTGACGCTCTCGCGCGTGATGACGCTGGCATAGGGGAAGGCCTCGCCGGTCAGCCCGCCCGCCTGCGCGACGACATCGGCCATGCGGGTACCAGGCTGGACATAATAATGACCCGGCCGTGCGACCTCGCCGCTCAGCGTCACCAGCACCGGCTGCTGGCGCAGCGGCCGCGCGATGCCGATGTTCGACAGGATGCGGATGACATCGCCGCGCCGCGCTTTGCTGCTCGCGGCGTCGGCCGCCGACAGCTCGCGCCAGCCGCTCGCGTCGGGGTTGAGCGCATTGAGCACCATCAGCCGCCCATCGTCGGCAACGGTGTTGACGCCGCCGGCATAGACGATCGCGTCGGTCAGCGTCTCATCGGGCGCGAGTTCGAAGATCGCCTCGCGGTTGATGCTGCCGATCACCGCGACCTCGGCGCCCGCCGGCGCGATATAGAGGACGTCGCCATTCTGCAGCACCGCGTCGCCGCGCGTGTCGCCCTTGAGCAGCAGGTCGTAGAGATCGAAGTCGGAGACCAACTGACCGCCACGGCGCAGCTGCACTGACCGGAAACTGCCCCCCGTCGCGGGTCCGCCCGCGGCGAGCACGACGTTGACTAGGGTCGACAGGCTGCTCGCCGAATAGGAACCCGGGCGCGCCGCAAAGCCGGTGACATAGACGGTGATGCCCTTCAGCCGCGCGACCCCGACCTCGAGGTGGAAACCGCGGTACTGGCGCGATACCTCGCGTTCGATCACGCCATGGACGTCGCCATAACGCACCCCGCCGACGCGGACCGCGCCGACGCGCGGCACGAAGATGCGCCCCTCGCTGTCGATGACGAGGCGCAAGCCCGATGCCTGCACCGATCCGGTGAGGCCGATCAGCAATTCGTCACCGGGGTTGAGCCGGTAATCGGGCGGAATCGCGGTGGTCGACGGCGCGGTGAAATCGCGCGCGCCGGGGATCAACAGGTCCGACCCGAAGCGGCGCAGCGGCTTGCCGGCGACCGAAGACACCCAGGTTTCGAACTCGCTCGCGACCGGCGGCGCCTTGATGACCGGGCGGCGGCCGCCCTCGTCGGGCGCCTCGGGCGCGGGCGCCGGGACCTCGATCACCGCGGGCGCGATCGGCGGCAGTTCGACCACCGGCACCGCGACCTGTTCGGCGGCGCCGCGGCTCGCGGCATTGTCGCCTGGCGCGCCGACCGGCGACGCAAGCTGCGCCGACGCGGGCGCCAGCCCGAACAACGATAGCGCCAGCGACGCCGTCGCCAGCCGCTTCCACCCATGGGTCATCGCGATATGTCTTCCATGTCCACCAGCCCGGCTTCGGCGCCGAGCAATATGTCGGCCGCGGCCTGCCACAGGTCGGGCGTCGCCGCGGCGAGCATCCCCTGCCCCGTTCCGCCGACCCGATACGGCCGCCCGTCCCAATGCGTCGCCTTGCCGCCCGCCTCGGTCAGGAACAGAGCGCCAGCGGCGTGGTCCCACGGCAGGATGCGCTGGAACAGCGCGACATCGTCCTGCCCCAGCACCAGCCGCGGATAGCTTTCGGCGGCGCAGCGCGGCACCGGCTGGACGTCGAGGCCGTTCGCGGCGGCGGCATGCACCCGCTCGCGGCGGTCGGGCGGCAGGAAATGCGTTCCGAGCGCCGCGCGCGGCACCCTGCGCGTCGCCGACCGCGCCCGCACCGGCTGGCCGTCGCAGGTCGCGCCCTTGCCGCGCTCGGCATGGCACAGGCGCCCGGCGAGCGGGTCGAGGATCCACGCCGCCAGCGGCGCGCCATCCTCGACCAGCGCCACCATCATGCCGAAAGGCGACCGCCCTTCGGCGAAATTGGCGGTGCCGTCGAGCGGGTCGATCAACCAGAGCAATCCCCGATCGACGCCCTCCAGCAAGTCCGCGTCGGCCTCGGCCGCCTCCTCGCCGACGATCCGCGCGCCAAGCCCGAGCGCTGCGAGACCGTCGTGGAGTCGCCGTTCGCTTTCGCGATCGACGATCGTGACGATCTCGCCGGGGCTTTTCTCGTCGATCTCCTCGGGTGCGAGCAGGCGGAACCGTGGCATCACCACGTCCGCCGCGACATCGCGCATCAGGGTCGAGACTTGGTCGCGCAGCGGCATCGGACTCAGGCAGCGACGCTGGCGAGATGCGCGCGCTTGGCGACCGCGCTGCGCTCTTCCATCATGCGGATGCGCGGCAGGTCCTCGGCGGCGATCGCACCGTAATAGTCGCGCTTGTTCTGCAGCCAGGCGAGTTCGAACGCGACGGCGTTGGCGACCCCGGCGTCGAAGCTGGCGCTCTCGACCGCCGCGCCGTCGAACACGATCTTGCGCGTCTCGAAGCGGTCGAGCCGGACCGCGCGGACTTCGCGCAGCGCCGCCGCCGCCTCGACCGCGACCGAACCGCCGACGACGAGTTCAAGGTCGCGCTCTGTGCAGGCATGCGCCACACGCAGCACCGCATCGGTGATCGCGCGCTCGTTGATCGCACCGCGCGGCATCCCGCGCGACAGGGTGAAATCGACGCGGCCGAACACGATCCCATCGATCTCGCTCGCCAGCGGCAGCATCGCGTCGAGATTGCCGAGCGTGGTTTCGGTTTCGAGGTTGAACAACATGCGCGTGTCGCCGCGATCGGCGCCATAGACCTTGGCGGCGGCATCGACGAATTTCGAGAGCGCATAGGGCGTCTCGACCATCGGCGCGATGATGTAGTCGGCACCGTAGAGCTTCGAAGCGTGGAGGTCGGTGACCGCCTCGCAGCCGCCGATCTTGAGCGCGAATTTCAGGTCGGCGCGCCAGGTCAGTTCGAGCAGGCGCAGCAGTTCGTCGGGGCGCGTGCCCTCGGCTTCGAACTCGGCCTTGACCGCGACCACGCCATAGTGGTCGCGACCCCTTTTGAGCATGTCGAGCATGCGTTTTTCGGTGGAATTCATTTTCCGTCTCCCTTCGGTGCAAAGGCTGGTGACACAGCCGAAGACGAAGGAAGGCGGTGCATTCCGTAAGGATTTCAGCACAAAAATATTTCTGCTGGCCGATCCAAGGCTAGGCACGCGTCGTTCCGTCATTACAGGAAATGCCTGTGCCCCCGGCTCTTCGTCCAACCCTCGCCTTGTGGCTGCTTTGCGCCGCGGGAAGCGCGACAGCAGCCGAACAGGCGGTGCTTCCGTCGGGCGACAGCACCGCGGTGCGCGAACGCATGACCGGCTGGTCCGCGCCGCCGCCCGCGCCCGTCCTCGCACCGCCGCAACAGCAGCGCGCACCGTCCGCCCCCGCCCGTCTGCCCCGCCTCTCCTCGGGTTTCGGCACCCGCGTCGATCCGATCGACGGCAGCCACCGCGCCCACCGGGGCCTTGATATGCCCGGTCGCGCCGGGACGCCGATCCTTGCCGCGGCGCCGGGAACGATCGCCTTCGCGGGCCGCGCCGGGGGTTACGGCCAGATGGTCGAGATCGACCATGGCGGCGGTCTCAAGACACGTTATGCGCATCTGTCGCAGATCCTGGTGCGGCCGGGCGAAGCGGTATCGCGCGAACAGGCGATCGCGCTGATGGGGTCGACCGGCCGCTCGACCGGCAATCACCTGCATTTCGAGGTCCGGATGAACGGCCGCCCGACCGATCCGCTCGGCTGGTTCGGCAGCGCCCCCGCGCCCCGCGCCGCGATCGCCGATGCCCCGGTCGCGCCCGCCGCGCCGCATATCTCCGACTTCGCGCGCCGCCGCGCACCGGCCGAAGCGCGCTAGACGATGGAAGCGGGCGAAACCGCCAACGATCTGCAGCGGGTGCTGCTCGGCGAGCGGCCCCGGCTAGTCCGCTTCCTCGCCGCGCGCGGCGCCGGGGACGAGGCCGAGGATCTGTTTCACGACCTGTGGCAAAAGGTCGCCGTGCTGCCCGATCGCGCCGTCGACGACCCGCTGTCCTATTTGTTTCGCGCCGCCGAAAACCTGATGCGCGACATGCGCCGCGCCGCGATCAGCCGCGACCGGCGCCAGTCCGAATGGCACGGCCTGTCCGACGCGCCGCACGACCGGCCGGCGGGCGAGCGGGCGCTGATCGCGCGCGAGCAACTGACGGCGATCGAGGCCACGCTCGCCGCGCTCGGCCCGCGGGCCGAGCGAATTTTCCGCCGTTATCGGCTTGACGGCGCCGGACAGGCGGATATCGCCGCCGAATGGGGGATCAGCCTGAGTTCGGTCGAAAAGGACCTGCAAAAGGCCTATCGGGCAATTGCGGAGTTGAAGGCGCGCTTCGATGCGGAATAGGTCACCCGGCTTCGTCATGGGGTAAAATCCCGTCGAAACAGGGAAGTGGGGAATGCCGACGCATCCATCCGAGCTGAACGAGATCGCCCGCCGCTGGGCGATCCGCGTCGGCGACCCCGCCTTCGGCGATTGGGAGGCGCTGACCGCGTGGCTGGAAGCCGATCCCGCGCACCTCGCCGCCTATGACGCCGCGGTCGATGGCGAAACATGGGCCAGCGCGGCGCTGGCCGGCAAAAAATCCGCGCCGAAAGAATGAGCGAGCCGAGCACCCCCGCCCTGCTGAAGGATATTCTGGGTCGCCCGGCGCTGGCGACCATCGCCGATGCGGGTGTCGCCGCCTCGCCGCGCTTCGATCGCAAGGCGTTTCTCGCCGCCGCCTCGGACGGCCTCGACGCGCTGTCGATCATGGAACGGGTGCGCCATATCGCCGACGCGCTCGCCATCGCCCTGCCCGCCGACTATGCGGCCGCGCTGCCGATCGTCCGCGCGATGGCGCCGCGCCTGACCCACGGTTTCCAGGCGGTCTCGGTCACCGAATATGTCGCGCGCCACGGCCTCGGCGATTTCGAGGCATCGATGACGGCGCTCGCCGATCTCACCCGCCATGGCACCGCCGAATTCGCGATCCGGCCCTTTCTCGCCCAGGATGCGCCGCGCACCCTCGCAGTCATGCTCGGGTGGACGGCGAGCGCTGACGAGCATGTCCGCCGCCTCGCCAGCGAAGGCTGCCGCCCGCGCCTGCCCTGGGCGGCGCGCGTTCCGGCGTTGAAGGCCGATTCGACGCTCGGCGCCCCGATTCTCGAAGCGCTGAAAGCCGACCCCGCGCTCTATGTGCGCAAATCGGTCGCCAACCATCTCAACGACATCGCCAAGGACCGCCCGGACTGGCTGCTCGATCGCCTCGGCGGCTGGTCGCAGGCCGATGCCGCCACAAAGTGGATCGTCCGCCACGCGCTGCGCACGCTGATCAAGGCGGGCGACCCGCGCGCGCTGGCGCTGATCGGGGTCGGCCATGGCGCCGCGGTCACCGTACAGCGCTTTGCCGTCGAACCCGCGACCATCCGCCTCGGCGACCAGGTCGCCATCGCGGCCACCCTCGCGTCCGATGCGACCGACGCGCAGTCACTCGTCGTCGACTACCGCATTCACTATGCCCGCGCCGGCAGCAAGACCGCGGCGAAGGTGTTCAAATGGAAGAGCTTCGACCTCGCCGCCGGCGAAACCGCGGCGCTGGCGATCCGCCAGACGATCCGCGATTTCAGCACGCGGCGCCACCATCCGGGCCGCCACGCGGTCGACCTGATCGTCAACGGCCAAACGATGGCGACGAGCGCGTTCGAGATCGAAGGCTAACCCGCCGTCTCCCAAAATACTGTAATATTGGTAGCGGAGGGGCGAGTTCATCAAGCTCCCTGACGCGGCGATTGCCGTTCCGATTGCGGGCAATCGGTTGAACGGTTGTGCTCTCCACACCGAACTGCGAGCGTCGCATCATGATCAAGATAGAATCGATAACGGAACCGATCCCTCTCCCGGCTACGCCGGAAGGGTGGTTTGACTATGGCTACACTGCGTTGACGGATGGACGACTGGCGCTCGTTCGCACGCGCCAGGATGTTCATGTCGAACATATGCGTTGGTTGGAGGCGGTGAACGGCGGCGACCAGTCGCGGAAATATCCAAAGGTCTGGGGCGGCGACATGCGCCTGTCGATCTTCGATGGGGTTGAGGAGACCGATGTGGCAATCATGCCATGTGGGGCGCATCCGGTCGTTGACAGGATGCCGGATGGCAGGTGGCTCGTTGCCGGTTCCCGTGCCGATAAGGGCGAGAGAAATGGTCGCATCTACGCCGCTGATGGACGGAAAGAGCGCGACATGGCTCTCGGGGACGGGATCGAGAATTTGCTATGTTCGGCGGATGGCACCATCTGGGTTGGCTATTTCGACGCTTTGGGCACGCCGATCTGGTCGTTCAACGACCAAGTGGACGAAGATCACTCGATTGCCGACTCATATGCGATGACACTTGCCGGAACCGACCTGTGGGCGTGCTTCTACACGGACTTTCCAATCGCCCGGATCAGTGGGGGCAAGCCGGTGTTCTGGTCGAATAGCGTCGCTGGGGCGCGGGCCATCGCAGTGAAGGATGATATTGTGGTGCTGGGCGGCGGCTACGGCGACGATGCCAACCGCATCACAGTTGTAAAGCTCGACGGCAAGGCCAGCAGAGAGCTTGGCAGCTTACGCTATGCGACGGGCACTCGCAGCGCGGCCGGTCTACTTCAAGGGCGAGGGAGCGTCATTCACATCGTCAGCGATGGCATTTGGTCTAAGGTGCCCGTTTACAAAGCAATGGAGGCGATCAGCAGGGATCCCCATTATTGACTAAATGTCTTCTTAGCGTCGCGGCGATTGATCGCTTCGTTACGCTCGCCGTCAATGGGCCTGTTGGTAGCGGAGGAGGGACTTGAACCCCCGACACCCGGATTATGATTCCGGTGCTCTAACCAGCTGAGCTACTCCGCCCCGAAAGGCCGCCGCACCCAAGATCGGGCGGGCGAGCCGCGCCTATAGATAGGCGGTGCGCCCCGGTCAATATGCTCGCTGACCTCGTCAGCGCCTGCCGCGAAAATTGCGCGTGACCGCGGTTTCCCAAGGACCGCCGCGATAATGATGCGCGGCCAGTCCCACGATCGACAGCGGGCGCGGATGGAAATCGCGCCGCAATTCGGCGAGCAGCGCCCTCGCCTGCGCGGACTCGACCTTGTTCTGCACCGTGATGTGGAGCCGCGGGATGCCGCGATCCTGCGCCGACAGCGATCCCGCGAACCAGTCGGCGATATATTCGCGGATCGCGAGCAGTTCGGGGCTGTCGACGCGATAGGCGACCCCGCCACCGAGCGAAAATATGTCGCTCACCGTCGCGGGCGGCGGCCCGTCGGCGACAATTGCCTTGAGCAGCCGGTCGAGCTCGGCAAGGCACGACGGCGGCAGTTGGTGAAACAAGGTGAGATGCGCGCGGAGGACATTGCGCGCGGGCGGGAAATGGGCCTGCCGCAGCGCATCGAAAAAGCGCTGGTCGGCCGCACCCATCGTCGCGGTCACGATGATGGGCGCGGCACCAGCGACCCGGCCGGGAGGGGGGGTGGCCGGATCGCCGATCACGAACGGAATTGGGCGCGGCAGGGAGGAGGGGGATGGCCATCGTCCATGGGACACCCGTTCGGGATCGCCGCGCATGTGGTTCGCCGGCCCGCAAACTTCCAATCGATTTTGTTCGTCACAATAATCGTACAAAGCGATGACATAATATTATCCGGTGCTTAGCCCGCTCCAGAACGCCTTCAGCGCCGCGGCGACCTCGACCGGGCGCTCGGCGATCGCCCAATGCCCTGCCCCGTCGATCACCGTGAGCGGGGTGCCGGTGGTCGCCGCAAAGCGCTGCGCCACCGACAATTCCACATAGGGATCGCCCGCGCCCCAGACGAGAGCGCCCGCCGTCGGCAGCTTCGGAATATCGAGCGCCCAGTCGTGCGCGAAGCTCAGCCCCTTCGCCGAACGATAAAGTTTCAGGATCGCGCGGCGCTTGTCCTTGTTCGCCCATTGCGCCGCCTCCTCCGCCGCGATGTCGGCGGGCATCCCTGCCGCCGCCAGCCCTGCGGCGAGCTTCGCGGGCTTGCTGAGCGCCATGAACAATTCGCCGAGGATCGGCGTGTTCCAGATCCGCGCCAGCCGGTGCCCGCGATAGTCGGGGTCGATCACCGCGTTCGACACCGCCCAGCTGCGCAGCAGGTCGGGCCGCAGCATCGCCACCCGCTGCGCGATCAGCGCGCCCCAGTCGTGGCCGATGATGTCGATCGGACCATGCGCCGCGAACAACGCCTCGGCCTGCCCCACCGCCCAGTCGGCATATGCTTCCTTGGTCGCCGGAAAGCCCACGGGCAGCGGCGCGGTGAAGCCGGGGAGCGCAGGCACCGCGACGGGCGTGTCGCCGAGGTCGAGTTCGGCGAGCAGTGGTCGCCAGATCGCCGGGCTGTCGGGCACGCCATGGAGGAAAAGCTTTGCCGTCATACCGTCTCCCCTCGCCGCCGCCGATGCGAACTATTCGATCTCTCCGCGCTCCCGGCGCAGCGCGTACCATTTCTGCACATTGGCATTATGCTCCGACAGCGTCCGCGCGAAGATATGGCCGCCATCGCCCTTGGCGACGAAGAAGAGATAGTCGTTCGCCTCGGGGTCGAGCACCGCGGCGATCGACGCCTTGCCGGGGTTGGCGATCGGCCCCTGCGGCAGGCCGACCATTGCATAAGTGTTATAGCCGTTCACCGCCTGGATTTCGGAGCGCAATATGCGGCGGCCGAGCGGCTTGCCCTTGGTGATCGGATAGATGATCGTCGGGTCGGCCTGGAGCCGCATGCCGACACCGAGGCGATTGGTGTAAACCCCCGCGACGGTGCGGCGCTCGGCGGCGACGCCGGTCTCCTTCTCGACGATCGAGGCCAGCGTCATCGCCTCGTTGCGGTCCTTGACCGCGGTGCGCGGGGACCGCTTTTTCCACAAGTCGTCGAAGGCCCTGTCCATCGCCGCCTGCATCCGCTTGACGACGGCGGCGCGGCTTTCGCCGGTGGTGAAGGCATAGCTGTCGGGCAATATGCTGCCCTCGGCGGGCACCGGGATTTCGCCCTTCAGCCGCTTTTCGGCCATCAGCCGGTCCCACACCATGATCGACGGCATGCCCTCCGGGATCATCACCAGGCGCTGGATCGTCTTGCCCGACTGGAACAGCGCGAGGATGTCGCCCGCGTCCATCCCCTTTTCGATCTTATATTCGCCGGGCTTGATCGGCGCGTCGCCGCCGAAGAAGCGCGCCTCGTTGCGAAAGCTCGACGCCGACACCGCGCCCGCCTTTTCGACGATTTCGCCCGCTTTGGCGATGCTCGCGCCCTGCGGGATGACGACGACGGCATCGCGCGGCGCCCCGTCCGAGCAAGCGGCGAGCAGGAGGGCGAGGATCGCCATCGTCAGCCAGCGGAACGGATGCACTTTTCATTCTCCCGTCGGTCAGATGGCTTTACCTAAAGCCACAAAAGCCCCGCATGCACCGTACCGGATTGTGCCCTTTGTGGCTTTAACACCGGTTGCCCGGCGGGTCGTGCCAAGGGGTAAAGCATGGCGGGATAATGTAGGAAAGGCTTTTAATCCTCCCTGTCGCGCAGCGATGGGGAGGTGGCAGCGCGAAGCGCTGACGGAGGTGCGATGGCGCGACGTTGCCGGCCCCTCCACCATTCGCTTCGCGAACGGTCCCCCTCCCCATCGCTGCGCGACAGGGAGGATCGGGTATTAGTCTACCGCCTTGACGATCAGGCTGGCGTTGGTGCCGCCGAAACCGAAGCTGTTGTTGAGCGCCGCCTTGACGACGCGCTTCTTGGCCTTCCACGGCACCAGGTCGACGCCGTCGGTGCCTTCGTCGGGATTGTCGAGGTTCAGCGTCGGGGGGACGATCTGGTCGCGGATCGCGAGGATGCAGAAGATCGTCTCGACCGCGCCAGCGCCGCCAAGCAGATGGCCGATCGCCGATTTGGTCGAGCTCATCGACACATTGGCGATCTCGTTGCCGAACAATTTCTTGACCGCGCCGAGCTCGATCGTGTCGGCCATCGTCGAGGTGCCATGCGCGTTGACATAGTCGATATCGCCGGGGGTCATGCCTGCCTTCTTCAGCGCCATTTCCATCGAGCGATAGGCGCCGAAGCCCTCGGGGTGCGGCGCGGTGACATGATAGGCGTCGCCCGACAGGCCGTAACCGACCACCTCGGCGTAGATCTTGGCGCCGCGTGCCTTGGCATGCTCATATTCCTCGAGCACCACCACGCCCGCGCCCTCGCCCATGACGAAGCCGTCGCGGTCCTTGTCATAGGGACGGCTGGCCTTTTCAGGCGCGTCGTTGCTGCTCATGTTGAGCGCGCGCGCCTGCGCGAAGCCGGCGATGCCGATCGGGCAGATCGTCGCCTCGGCGCCGCCCGCGAGCATGATGTCGGCATCGTCGTCGCGGATCATCCGCGCCGCGTCGCCGATCGAATGCGCGCCGGTCGAACAGGCGGTGACTACGGCATGGTTGGGACCCATCAGGCCGTATTTGATGCTGACCTGGCCCGAGATCAGGTTGATCAGGCGGCCGTGGACGAAGTGCGGCGAAACGCGGCCCGGACCCTTTTCGGCGAGCAACAGGCTTTCGCTCTCGATGCCCGGCAGGCCGCCGATACCCGACCCGATCGAGCAGCCGGCGCGCAGTTTTTGCTCGTCGGTCATATCCTCGAGGCCGGCGTCCTCGATCGCCTGGCCCGCGGCGTCGATGCCGAAGATGATGAAGGGGTCGACCTGGCGCTGCACCTTGTGGTCGACGCGCTTGCCGGGGTCGAAACCATATTCATGGTCGGGTCCCTTGACCTCGCACGCGATGGTGCATTTCTGGTCGGACGCGTCGAAATGGGTGATCTGGCCCGCGCCCGATTTGCCGGCGAGCAGATTGGCCCATGTGGTTTCCACATCGGCGCCCAGCGGCGTCACCAAACCCAATCCCGTCACCACAACCCGGCGCATAGTCATTCCTTTCGTCGGTCCCCGTTCGCCCGGGACCCGGCAGCATCATCGGCGCCCTTTTAGGGAAAGCGGGCGCATAAAAAAAGCTTCCCGGTCTCTGCGCGCGAGCGCTCGGGACCGGGAAGCCGGAAACGCGTGGGCGGCGTCGCCGCCGCGTCCGGCCAGGCCGGACCGCAGGGCGTTAGCCCTTGTTCGCTTCGATATAGTCGATCGCATCCTTGACGGTGGCGATCTTTTCCGCCGCGTCGTCGGGGATTTCGACACCGAATTCTTCTTCGAACGCCATCACCAGTTCGACGATGTCGAGGCTGTCTGCGCCCAGATCGTCGATGAAGCTCGCTTCCTCGGTGACCTTGTCGGCTTCGACGCCCAGATGTTCGACGACGATCTTCTTAACCTTTTCGGCCGAATCGCTCATGCGCTATTCCTTTTCTGACTAAGCCGTGAATGTTGAAATTTGCCCTAGTGTGCGCCAGCGGGGCTGGCAAGAGGGCTGGCGTCGGGGTGCCCGGCGCGTGCTTTGTCGACCAATGCCTCCTCTGCGGCGCTATAGGCCGACCGCTTCCCTTTCTGCCCCTCCGGCACCTGTGTGACGAAATAGGCGATGCCTTGCCCGCGTTCAAGGTCGAACCACAATCCCGACCGCAAACCATAGGCATCGCCCGAATGACCAAGGCGCAGGCGGCCGTCGCCGAACAAATCGTCGCGGCACGCCGGATCGGCAAGCGCCGGGCCGCCATTGCTATGCATCGCAAGGCCATATTCGCAGAAAAAGCCGCCGGTCCCCTCGCCGCTCGTCGGATTCACCGGGGCCATCGCCTCCAGCCGGGCCAGGCTTTGGGGCTTCAGAAAGCCGCCACCGCGGCGAAGAAACATCACGCCGATCCGCGCCAGCCCGTTCGCCGAAATACGCAAACCGCCCTGCGGGCTGAACCCGGCACCATGACGGCCGAGACGATAGGTGGTCAGATCGCAGCTGCCGTCGGCGGCAGGCACGGCCGGACAGGCAGGCAGCCGCCTTTTCAGGTCGTCGCGCTGAACGCTGCCGTCGGCGCCGTACAGCACCACCGCGCGCGCAACCGCGCCGTCGCCGCACGTCGTCCAGTTGAAACAGGCGTCGAGCTTGAGCGGTTCGAGGACCAGCCGTGCCATCGCCCGGTCGAACCGTTCGCCCGTCGCCGCCTCGATCACCGCGGCGACCACCGGATAGTTCAGATTGGCATAAGCGAAATCGCCCCCCGGCGGTCGGGCGATGTCCCATGCCGCGGGATTCTGCAGGATCTTTTCCAGTTCGGTGCCGAGCGGCAGCGCATAGTCGACATTGTCGGTCAGCCCGGCGCGGTGGCCGAGCAATTGCGCCAGCGTCACCCGCTTGTCGGGATAGGCCGGCGCGCGCAGCCGCCAGCCGAGATAATCCGACACGTCGCGGTCGAGATCGAGCGTCCCGGCCTCGACGAGCCGCATCACCCCGAGTGCGACGACCAGTTTGGAAATGGACGCGATCCGTACCGGATCGTCGGCGGTCAGCAGCCGCCCGGCATCGCGATCCGCGGCGCCTTCGACGACCCGCGTTTCGATGTGGCCCTCGCGGTCGAACGCGACCGCGACCGCGGCGGGCGGAACCGGCGCGGCGGCGAGGGTCAGGGCGGCGATCGCGGTCAGCATCGGGCGATCCTGTTCGCCCGCGAACCCACTGTCAATTGGTCGCCCTGGCTGCGGCGGGCGGCGCCGCCGATCCCGGCCCGACGACACCCGATTCGCGCAGCGCGATCGACGCGCGCGCGATTACCGAGGGGGTGATCATGAACTGGCGCAGCACCATTTCGGGCGGCGCGGCGGCCGGCTGGCCGGTATAGTCGAGCAGCCGGCGCCACAATATCCGCGCTTCGTCGACCTTGCCCATCCGCGCCAGCACGACCGACCGCACCATCAGATATTGCGGTTCCATATTGCTCGGCGAGGGCATCCGGTCGAGCAGCGCCAGCGCCTCGGGCTGCTCGCCGCGCTGCGAGCGCAGGAAGGCGAGCGTCACCGCGGGAACCCCGGCGTGCGAATCGTCGAGCATCACCGAACGCGTCAGCAACGCCTCGCCGTCCGCCGTCAGCCCGCACGATGTCTTGAACAGCCCCATGAACCCCGCAAGATCGGGGTCATAGGGATTGAGCTCGACCGCGGCGTTGCCCATCGCCACCCCGCGCTGGCATTGACCGACATAAAAATGGGCGCGCGCCATCGCAAAAATTCCGGCCGCGCTGTTCGGCGCGGCCGTATAGGCGCGCCGGGCGAAATCCTGCGCCTCCGCAAAGGCTTGCTTACCCTTGGGGGTCGCGCGCAGCGGTTGCCAATCGCCGAAACGCAGCAACGACAGCGCGCCAAGCGGCACCGGATCGCCCGGCA
Source organism: Sphingopyxis sp. Root1497 (assembly GCF_001427085.1). Lineage (NCBI taxonomy): Bacteria > Pseudomonadati > Pseudomonadota > Alphaproteobacteria > Sphingomonadales > Sphingopyxidaceae > Sphingopyxis > Sphingopyxis sp. Root1497. The sequence goes on along the minus strand of NZ_LMGF01000005.1, from coordinate 254,192 downwards.
GGTCGACGATCGTGGCACGCAGGCAACGGTCGACCCGCTGCGCCGCCACCGGAGTGCGCATCTGCCGCAACCGGTTGAACTGCGCGAGGCACGGGAAGCCCGGCGCATAATTGTTCGGCTCGCGCTGCAACTGGTCGCGCACGATGATTCCGTAATCGCCCGCCATCTGGGCGATCGCCGGCTCGAGCCCGCGGAACTCGGGAACATCGTCCTGCCCCAGCCGGATCTGCTGCGACCAGATCGCGCGCTCGTCGGCAACGCGGTTGAGCACCAGCGTCACGTCGACCGCACCGCCCTCGAGCGCGCGGACGATCGAGGCATCGAGGCGATAGTCGGCGGGGGTCTGCCGCGCCGCGGCGCCGGGACCGCGCGACGACAGCAATTGCACCAGTTCGAAACGCCGCAGCCCGTCGCGCAGCTTGCTGTCGAGCCCGCGCGCCATCGCCCGCGACGGCCCGGTGTCGCCCGCCGCCGGACTGCTCACCTCGATCGTCGGCATCGCGACGAAATCGGCGCCGAGCAAATGCCCGTCGGAACGGGCGAACCACCATCCGGCCGCGGCCGCGAACGCCAGCGCCACCACAAAACCCAGCCACAGCCAGATACCGCGCGGCCGCGATGCGGCGGCCTGCGCCGGCCTGGCGGGTACGGCGCTCCCGCCCGCGGCTTCCGGGACCGCCGCGCCGGCTGGCCCCTGCTCATCGTGCGGCGCGTCGGGCGCGTCGGCGCTCCGCGAACTCGGCGGCGCGGCGCGATGCTGGACAACGATCTCATAGCTGCCCTGCGGCACGCGCAAGCGGTGCAGCCACGGCGTCTCGGCATAATAACGGTCGAGCAGGTTGCGCAGCCGGCCAACCATCACGCGCGGATAGCTGTCGACCGCGGGATCGAAATCGGCACTGCGTCCCAGCGCCTCGGTCGCGATCGCATAGGCCTTGGGCGCGGTGCGATTGCCCTGCAGCCGGTGGTCGGCCAGATATTGAAGCAGGCGGGTGAGCACCGGCGAGCGCACGAACATCGGCGATTCTAGCAGGCGCGCCAGTTCGTCGGCGACGATCCGCTCGCCATCATCGCTGCTCTGGTCAACGCTCGCTTTTGTGCGGTCCATACTACCCCCAAATGCCCACAAGCGAGCTGCGGCGTGGTAGATACGCCAATAACGGGGCGCGACCAGCCGTTGTTACTTCTTTGTAACGGTAACAACGAAGGCGAGTTCCATAACATAATATTGCGCGGCGGCAAAGTGTGTGCGGAAAAAGCCCAAACAAGGTTAAAAATTCCTTAATGGATTGCAACAACCCGCTACGTGACCCGATGTAACTCGCCAACTTGTCCCATTTCGGGCATTCCATGATTGTGGCGACGTTGTCTTCATGACGTCGCTGTCTGGTCCGGGCCTTGGTCTGGCTTGACGAATTGAGGTTGGTGAATCGGCAGGTGCGAGCTGGTCCCTGGCGCCGGTCACATGGTTCGCCCGCCTCATACACAGAGACTTCGCCGGGCGGGCGAATAGCCCCACCTGTTTACCCGCCCGGCAAGTCCATTCATCATTCCACAGCCGAAAATCATGTGCGCGCGCCCTTGCCGGCGCATCATCGTCGCCTGCGCTGTGCATAAAGCCGCAGCGCGAGCGCGACAAGAAAGAGCGGCGCCAATATCCGCCCCTCGACATGATAGGCGGGGTCGGCGTGGATCGCCCGGCTCGCATAGCTGATGAAAAAGATCAGCCAGATATAATGGATGCCGATGCGATGGAGCCAGGTCCAGCCGCGCCCGAGCAGGCGCTGCGACGCGTCGTTCGACGTCAGCGCCATCAGATAGATCATCGCATAGGCCAGCGCACCCCCGACCAGCGTCGCGACCGGCCGCGGGCGAAAGGCGATGATGTTCACCAGCAGCGCGGCGAGATGGATCGTATGCGCCAGCGCGAAGCCCAGCCCCCATTGGCGGCGGCGCCTTAACAGCGCGGCGGTGATCGCCCCCGGCGACAGCCGCCACAGGGTCGACGCAAGATAGGCGACGAGAAAGAGCGGCGCGGCAACACGCGCGGTCCAGCGCGCCGCGAGCAGCGCCTCCTGCGGCGCCCCCTTGCCGGCGAGCAACGCCGCGCCGACCGCGACCAGCCCCGCCGCCAGTCCGATGAGGAGCGGCGTCCACCGCCGGTCGAGCCAGGCGGCGGCGCTCAGGCCGGGCCGATCCGAAAGGCGCAAAGCTTGTTGCCGTCGAGGTCGCGGAAATAGGCGGCGTAAAAGGCCTGCTCGCCTTCGTCGCCGCGCACCCCCGGCGCCCCTTCGCACGTCCCGCCGAGTTCGAGCGCCCTGGCGTGCAGCGCATCGACCTTGGCACGCTCGTCGACGACCAGTGCTGCCATATGGCCGTTGCCGCGATCCGCGGGCTGCCCGTCATAGGGCCGCGTCACCGCGATCCCCGGCTGGCCCCAACCGGTGCCGTACAACGTGAAACCGTTGGCCTCCGTATCCGACATGCGCATCAACTCGCTGGCGCCGATCGTCCCGAGCAGCGCGGAATAGAATTCCCGCGCCCGGTCCAGATCGCTGGCGCCCATGGTCACATAACCCAGCATGACTCGTCTCCCTTCAGATTTTCGCGACCGGCGCTTCGGGGACCGGGATGACGATATCATCCGGCCCGCACTCGCCCTTGCGTTCGCCGGTCACATGCCAGACCATCTTGCCCTTGACCGAACCATCGGGTTTGAGCCCGGTGATCGTCGCCGTCACATCCTGCGCGGTCGTGCCGCTTATTCCCTTGCCCGCGATCGTCATCGATCCGCTCGGCCCTTCGCATGTCGCGGAAAAATCGACATTCTTGCCGCTCGAGATCCGCCGTCCGAAACGACAATCGCCACCTTGCGAAGCCAGATCGGCGACACGCTTCGCAATATCCATCCGGTCGGCCAGTTCGGGCGTGATGCACAGGGTCGCGTTGCCCAGTTCGGCGAACATCGCGTTCAACTCTTCCCTGGCATTCGCCGGAGCACCTTCGCCGCTCAGTTCGAGAACCTCGATCTTTTGCGTCCAGCTGCCGGGCCAGGGCTTTTCGGGCGGCGCCTGTTCGGCCGCCCCCTTGTCGCCGCACGCCGCGAGGACGAGGCTGCCGGCGAACGCCAGAACCATGCCTCTTTTCATGGTCATTCCCCTGTCCTTCGAAATCATGATGCGATCATCCTCCCCATATCGTCCGGCTTGGCAATGCCAATATCGCGGCGCTATTTCGCTTTCTCGGCCATCCGCCGCGCGATCGGTCCTTCGACCTTCATGACGTCGACGAAAAGCTTGTCGGGCCGGGCCGCACATTCGAGCCGGGCCGCCGCAAAGCGCTTGTCGAACGCCGCCTTCTTTTCCTTGAACTGCGAAACCTGCGTCAGCATGCCCTGCGACAACGCGCTGATGCCCAGCATCATCGAATAGAATTCATTCTTCTCGCTCGCCGGCCAGTTGGCGGCCCACCAGCTTTCGTCGCGCGCGAACTGGTCGCAGCGATAGCGCAATATGCCGCCGCCGGGTCCGGGCGTGCGGTAATTGTCGAAGCTGAAGGGCACCCGCACCGGCAGCGCATAAGGCTGCCCCGCCCCATCGCGATAGGGACGATAGCGCGACGCGGTGGCGGCTTCGAGTGCCGCCGCGTCCAGCGAGGCCGACCGGCTGCTCTGGAATACGACCGCGTCGACCATCCGCCCGTCGGCACCGATTTTGCCGTCGATCACCACCTTGCCATGTTCGCCCGCCGCGCGTGCCGCATCGCTGAACACCGGCTCGACGCGCGTCACATACATGGGATGACCGCCCGCCGCTTCGAACGAAAAGGGCAACAGCGCGGGGACCGCAATCGCCTTGCCCGCCTTGTCGACCGCCGGGGTGAATTTCAGCCCGCGCGCCGCAGCCAGCGCCGACGCGTCGAGTTCGGGCGGCGCATTGCTGTACCGGATCGCCGCTTCGCTGACACTCCCCTCGGCGGTCACGATGATCGATATGCGTCCCTGCCCCAGCATTCCCGCCGCGCGCTGTTCGTCGCTATAGGCCGGCTGAAATTCGCCGATCAGCCGCGGCCCCCGCGCCATCTGCGCCTGGTTCGCGAGCGCCTCGACCATCGCCGGACTTTTCCCGGCTTCGACCGTTTCGGCGGGCGACGCGGCTAGTGCGGCGGCATCGCCCTGCAGCGTCATGGCCATGAAAATAAGCGGCAAAACAGACAGCGACACCCTATCCCCCTCGAAAGCCCGACCCCCTCGCCTTTCGGCCTTGGATTGGCGCCTATAACCTCCATATTGGCGGGGATGGCAATTCAGATTCGCACCTCGCTCGACGAAATCGATACCGCCCCCGATTACGTCCCCCACCGCCCCGCGCGCCCCGACAAGGTCGAGGGCGGCAGGGCGTTCGAACTGGTCAGCGAATATGAGCCGGCGGGCGACCAGCCGACCGCGATCCGCGAACTGGTCGATACCGCGCTGACCGGCGAGCGCGACCAGGTGCTGCTCGGGGTCACCGGCTCGGGCAAGACCTTCACCATGGCCAAGATGATCGAGGCGTTGCAGCGCCCGGCGTTGATCCTCGCCCCGAACAAGATCCTCGCGGCGCAGTTATACGGCGAGTTCAAGAGTTTCTTCCCGAACAATGCGGTCGAATATTTCGTCAGCTATTACGACTATTACCAGCCCGAGGCCTATGTGCCGCGGTCCGACACCTACATCGAAAAAGAGTCGAGCGTGAACGAGGCAATCGACCGCATGCGCCACTCGGCGACGCGCGCCTTGCTCGAACGCGACGACGTCATCATCGTCGCGTCGGTGTCGTGCCTCTATGGCATCGGCTCGGTCGAGACCTATTCGGCGATGATCTTCGACCTCAAGAAAGGTCAGGTCGTCGATAATCGCGAGATCATCCGCAAGCTCGTCGCGCTCCAGTATAAGCGCAACGATCAGGCCTTCGCGCGTGGCAATTTCCGCGTCCGCGGCGACAGCCTCGAAATCTTCCCCTCGCATTATGAGGACATGGCCTGGCGCGTGAGCTTCTTCGGCGACGAGATCGAGGAGATCACCGAGTTCGATCCGCTGACCGGTAAGAAGATCGCCAACCTCAACCATGTCCGCATCTATGCGAACAGCCACTATGTGACCCCCGGCCCGACGCTCAAGCAGGCGTCGGAGGCGATCAAGCATGAACTCGCCGAGCGGCTGAAAGAGCTCGAAGCCGAAGGCCGGCTGCTGGAGGCGCAGCGGCTCGAACAGCGCACCAATTTCGACCTCGAGATGATCGCCGCGACCGGCAGTTGCGCGGGGATCGAGAATTACAGCCGCTTCCTCACCGGCCGCCTGCCCGGCGAGCCGCCGCCGACCCTGTTCGAATATCTGCCCGACAACGCTTTGCTCTTCGTCGACGAGAGCCACCAGACGATCCCGCAGATCGGCGCGATGTCGAAGGGCGATCATCGCCGCAAGATCACGCTCGCCGAATATGGCTTCCGCCTGCCCTCGTGCATCGACAATCGCCCGCTGCGTTTTGCCGAATGGGACGTCATGCGCCCGCAGACGGTCAGCGTGTCGGCGACGCCGGGTACCTGGGAAATGGACCGCACCCAGGGTGTCTTCGCCGAGCAGGTGATCCGCCCCACCGGCCTGATCGACCCGCCGGTGTTCATCAAGCCGGTAGAAGAACAGGTCGACGACCTGATCATGGAGGCGAAGGCGACCGCCGCCGCGGGATACCGCACCCTCGTCACCACACTCACCAAGCGCATGGCCGAGGATCTGACCGAATTCCTCCATGAGGCGGGGCTGAAGGTCCGCTACATGCACAGCGACGTAGAGACGCTCGAACGTATCGAGATCATCCGCGACCTGCGTCTGGGCGTGTTCGACGTGCTCGTCGGCATCAACCTGCTGCGCGAAGGGCTCGACATCCCCGAATGCGGGCTCGTCGCGATCCTCGACGCCGACAAGGAGGGGTTCCTGCGCAGCGAGACCAGCCTCGTCCAGACCATCGGCCGCGCCGCGCGCAACGTCGACGGCCGCGTCATCCTCTACGCCGACCGCATCACCGGCAGCATGGAACGCGCGATGCGCGAAACCGACCGCCGCCGCGAAAAGCAGGAGGCGTATAACGCCGAACATGGCATCACCCCGACGACGATCAAGCGCAACATCGGCGACATCATCGCGCATGTCGCGTCGAAGGATCAGGTGACGATCGACATCGGCGAGGACAAGCCGGCACATATGGTCGGCCACAATCTGCGCGCGTACATCGCCGACCTCGAAAAACAGATGCGCGACGCCGCCGCCGACCTCGAATTCGAGCAGGCGGGCAAGCTCCGCGACGAAATCCGCCGGCTCGAAGCCGACGAGCTGGGCCTGCCGGCGGATCAACAAGTGGCGCCGCGCGTCGGGCGCTCGAACGAGGGCAAGCCGGGCACGCGCAAGGGGCGGTTCGGGAAGGCTAGCAAGACCAAGTGGGGCCGGTGACGACCCGATGGCCCTGATCCGCTGGGGCATGATCGGTTGCGGCGACGTGACCGAGCGCAAAAGCGCGCCCGCCTATCAGCAGGTGGAGGGTTTCGCCCTGCACGGCCTCTATGGCCGCACCCGCGCAAAGGCCGATGACTATGCCGCCCGTCACGGTGTACCGCATGTCTTCGATAGCGCCGAGGCGCTGATCAACGCCTCCGATATCGACGCCGTCTATATCGCGACCCCGCCCGACAGCCACGAGGCCTATGCGCTCGACGTCGCGCGCGCGCGCAAGCCCTGCTGCATCGAAAAGCCCATGGCACCCGACCACGCTGCCTGCGTCCGTATCCGCGACGCCTTTGCCGCGCGCGGATTGCCGCTCTTCGTCGCTTATTACCGCCGCACGCTCCCCCGCTTCCGGCAGGTCAAGGCTTGGCTCGACGAGGGTGCGATCGGATGCGTGCGCCATGTCCACTGGACGCTGACCAAGCCCGCCAGCCCCGCCGATGTCGAAGCGACCAACTGGCGCGTCGACGCGGCGGTCGCGCCCGGCGGCTATTTCGACGACCTCGCGAGCCACGGTCTCGACCTGTTCTGTTGGCTGTTCGGCGAGGTCGCCGACGTCGCGGGCTTCGCGCTCAACCAGCAGGGCCGTTACAGCGCCGCCGATGCGGTGACGGGATGCTGGCTGCACCGGGCGGGCGTGACGGGGTCGGGAAGCTGGAATTTCGGCGCCGCCGACCGCGAGGACCGGGTCGAGATCATCGGCAGCGCCGGCCGCATCCTGTTTTCGATCTTCGACGACGCCCCCCTGCGGCTCGTTCGCGACGGCACCGCCGTCGAGACGGTCGTTGCGCATCCACCGGTCATCCAGCATTTCCACGTCGAGGCGATGCGCGATCATCTCGCGGGTCGCGGCCCGCATCCCTCGACCGGCGAAAGCGCCGCGCATACCGCTTGGGTGATGGACCGGATCTTGTCGGCCCGCTGATCGCGGCGTGGGTGGCCCGCGCCGCGCGTCGGGCCGGGGACGCGCGGGGGCGGTAGTCCTGTCCATTGCGGCTGAAATTCTGGATTTCTATGGTGGCTGACGGCGGTAACATGGGGCACATTTAAGCGGCACGCTTCCCCGAGAAGGAAGATCGCCCCATGGATGAGCCAATTGACAAAATCCCAAATGTCCTTTATAAAGGACAAAGTATCGAAATCCGCCAGACGCTTCAATTTGAAAAGTGGCTTCGCGATTTGCGGGATCGACGCGCACGGTTCAGGATTGCTGACCGACTGAAGCGTTTCGCCGCGGGCAATGCCGGAGACACGAAATCTGTCGGTGACAATGTCCAGGAGCTGCGACTGGCTTTCGGGCCGGGTTATCGAATCTATTATATTTGGCGAGGCAACACGCTCGTCCTGCTTCTGACAGGCGGCGACAAAGATAACCAGGCACGCGACATCGCAAAGGCCAAGGAACTGGCAAAGGAGGCGGATGATGGTATTGAAGACGACGCCTTTTGACCCCGCCGAGTACATCGAAACGGCAGAAGACATTCTCTTCTATCTGGAAGCGGCGATGGAAGGGAATGACCCGAAGCATATCGCCAGCGCGCTGGGCGACGTCGCACGTTCGAAAGGCATGAGCGAGATTGCGCGCAAGGCAGGTCTCGGGCGGCAAGCGCTCTATACGGCGCTGTCGGACAACGGCAATCCGACACTGGAAACGCTGACCGCTGTGCTGGACGCGCTCGGGCTGCAACTGACAGTGCAGCGCAAGGCCGCCTGACACCCCTTCGACCAAAGCGTCGCCGCAGCCGACCGACACCCTTGCCCGCTCCCCGTGCCCGGATTAGCGTCCGCGCCTCAACCGGGGAGAAAATCATGAAATCGGGTCCGTCGCTCATCGCCCTGGCGCTCGCCTTTGCCGCGCCTGCCATCGTCCATGCGCAGGACGCGCCCGCCGACAAGGCCAAGGCAGAAAAGCCCGCCGACATCACCCCGCAGGTTCGCACAACGAAACTGAGCGGAACCTTCGGCGGCCAGCGGATCAATTATTCCGCGACGATCGGTGAGACGATCATCAAGACCAAGGACGGCGTGCCCGAAGTCGCGGTCGTCACCACCTCCTATATCAAGGAGCCGCGCGACCCCAACCGGCCGATCACCTTCCTGTTCAACGGCGGCCCGGGTTCGGGCACCGTCTGGCTGATGATGGGCGCCTTCGGACCCAAGCGCGTCGCCATCCCCGGCACCGGGGTCGACGACGGCGCGCCGCCCTATCCGATCGTCGATAATCCCGACGCCTTGCTCGACGTCACCGACGTCGTGTTCATCGACCCGCCGGGCACCGGCTTTTCGCACCTGATCGGCAAGGCCGACCCCAAGGATTATTACGGTGTCACGCAGGATGCCAAGCTCGTCGCTTCGGTCATCCGGCTGTGGCTCAACGACAATGGCCGCTGGAACAGCCCCAAATATCTCGGCGGCGAAAGCTATGGCACCACCCGCTCGGCCGCCGTCGCCAACGAGTTGATGAACGACACCTACAATGATGTCGCGCTCAACGGCATCATCCTGATCTCGACCGTGCTCGATTTCGCGGCGGGCGCCGACACGCCGGGCAACGAGCTGTCGCCGATCACCAACCTGCCCTCGATGGCCGCGACCGCGCTCTATCATGGCAAGGCGCAGGCCTCGTCGGTCGAGGGATTCGTCGAGGAAGCGCGGCAATGGGCGATCGGCCCCTATGCGTCGGCGCTGCTCAAGGGTCAGAAACTGCAGGGAGAGGAACGCGCCGCGATCCGCCGCGAGCTCGCGCGCTTTACCGGGCTTAGCGAAACCTATCTCGAACAGGCCGACCTGCGCGTCACCCCGCAGCGCTTCTACAAGGAATTGCTGCGCGACCGCGGCCTCACCGTCGGCCGCCTCGACAGCCGCTACACCGGCAAGGATTATGACAATGCCGGCGAAGGCCCCGACAACGACCCCAGCTTCTATGGCATCGACGCCTCTTATACCGCCGCGATCAACAGCTGGGCGCGCGACGGGCTCGGATTCAAGACCGACCGCGAATATCAGTCGATCGGCAGCATCGGCGGGCAATGGGACTGGCGCATCGGTGGCCGCGACACCAACGCCTATCTCAACGTCGCGCCCTATATCGGGCAGGCGTTGCGTGAGAATTCAGGGCTGAAGGTGCTGGTCGCGCAGGGCTATTATGATTTCGCGACGCCGTTCTTCGCCGCCGAATATGCGCTATCGCGCACCGGCATCCCGCAGGACCGCATCCACTACACTTACTACGGCGCGGGCCACATGATGTATATCCGCGACGAGGATCGCCACAAATTGTCCGAGGATGTGCGCGCCTTCATCCGGGCGCGTTGAGCGACGGTTGCTNATGGCGCGACGTCGCTGGCCCCTCCACCACCCGCTACGCGGGCGGTCCCCCTCCCCATCGCTTCGCGACAGGGAGGACCGTTCCGTTCAACGCAGCACGCCCTTCGCCGCCATCGCGCGGGCATAGAAGAACAGCGCGAGCAAGATCACCCAGACGGTGATGCTCGTGTAGAGCGGGATGTCGCCAAGCAATTGCTTCAACCGGTCGCCATTCTGCACGAGCTGGTAATAGCTTACTACCGCCAACCCTACTGCCGACACCATGAAAGCGGTCGGCGCATGGCGCGATCGCATTAGCAACAGCAGCGAACCGACGAAGGAACCGAAACCGCCAACTGCCCAGCCCAGATTGGCCCACGCCGGCGTCGACAGGAAAAAGGCGCGCTGCGCCTCATTATATTGCGACAGCCAGAATTCATTCTGCATGTTGGTCATCGTGAAATCGACCACCGGGAACAGGTTCCATAGCAGCGATAGACCCCCGACCACCCATAGATGCCAGGGTGTTTTGACCCCATTGTTCATATTCACCTCCCCCTCCAGAAAGAGGCGCGAAGGCTATCACCATTTCAAGACGCGGGCAATGAGTGATATATCGACACAATACACTGAAGAGGTGGGCTTGGCAAACGGTCCGCGGCACCCGATAGGCACCGCCATGTGTGTCGTCGCCCTCGCTCACCAAATCCATCCCGACTGGCCGCTGATCCTGATCGGCAACCGCGACGAGTTTCACGCCCGCCCTGCGGCCCCGCTCGCCGCATGGGACGACGACAGCGGCATCGTCGCCGGCCGCGACCTCCAGGCGGGCGGCACCTGGCTCGGCGTCCATGCGCCGAGCGGCCGGGTTGTCGTCGTCACCAATGTGCGCGGCGCGATGCCCGACCCCGCGAAGGAATCGCGCGGCGCGCTGGTCACCGACATGCTGCGCGGCGATGGCCGCTTCGCCGATCCCGAAGCGGACGATCTGTCACGGTTCAACGCCTTCAATCTGTTTGCCGTCGCCGGCGGCGAGGCGCGGCTGCTGACCAATCGCCCGGTGCCGCTGATCATGCCGCTCGCGCCCGGCGTCCACGCGCTCGCCAACGAACCCGTCGACCAGCCCTGCCCGCGCGCCGAACGGCTGCGCGCCGCGCTAGCGGCGGTGGTCGAAGCGCGCACCGATCCGGCATCGCTGCTCGACACGCTGATGGAGGAGGACGATCCCGCGCTGTTCCTGCGCGGCGACCTTTACGGCACCCGCGCCTCGACCCTCGTCCTGATCGCCGCCGCCGGTAGCGTGCAGATGACCGAGCGCCGATACGAAGCGGGCGGCCGCCCCATTGGAACGACCGCCCGCAATTTTTCGATAGGCTGACGCCCGCGCGCTTATTTCGGCGCGATCACCATCAGCATCTGGCGGCCTTCGGTACGCGGATGCGCCTCGACCTTCGCGATTTCCGAGGTCAGTTCGGCGACGCGCTGGAGCACGTTGAGGCCGAGCTGGGTGTGGCTCATTTCGCGGCCGCGGAACCGCATGGTCATCTTGACCTTGTCGCCTTCCTCGAGGAAGTCGAACACCTTGCGCATCTTCACGTCGAAATCATGATCGTCGATGTTCGGACGCATCTTGATCTCTTTGATTTCCTGCGTCTTCTGGCTCTTGCGAGCGAGGTTCGCCTTTTTCTGGGCTTCGTATTTATACTTGCCCACGTCGAGGAACTTGCACACCGGCGGATCGGCGTTGGGGGATACTTCGACCAGGTCGAGGCCCACCGAGGCCGCCTGTTCGATCGCTTCAGCAGTCAGCATGACGCCCAGATTTTCGCCTTCCTCGTCGATCACGCGGACCTTGGGCGAGGCGATGAATTCATTGTATCGCGGGCCGTTCTTGGGCGGCATAGGCGCCATCGGGCGGCGAATTGTGGGCGGTGGTATAGCTGTATCTCCTGGTCGTGAATAATAGGCGCGCGGAATCGACGCGATCGCGCGCACCGCTCATATAGGGAACGCGCAGCCGTCGTAAAGGCTGCCCGTGGTAAATGGGTGCCGCTTTTCGCCCGACTGTGGCGACTATGCCACGCTCGGAGAGGCGCGAACCCCGCTCACCACTTCGTCGGCGCGGGTTCGATCACGCGAAAACCGCCCGCCCCGACTTCGCTGACCTCGAGCGCGCGGATCGCGATGCCGCGGTTGTTGAAGCGGAAAATGCCGTCGATCCCGCCGAAACCATCGGCCGCGAGCAGCTGGTTCACCGGGAAATTCGTCCCCGGTTTCCAGTCGCGCGAAATCCGCACCGTCAGCAGGACCGAGTCATAGCCCAGGCTGGCGAGACGATAGGGCGCCTTGCCGAACCGGGTGCGATATTTGCCCGCGAGCTGGCCATAGAGCCCGTCCGACACGCTGGCGAACCACGACCCGCGCATCGCGGCGTTAGTGCCGAGCGACGAATCGGTGTTCCACAGCTCGGTCCCCAGGATCTGCTTGCCGCCGGTGCCCTTGATGATCGGCACCGCGCGGATCGCATTGCCGCCCGAATCGGCGATCAGCACCGCATCCATCGCGCCGCCATTGGCGAGCCGCCGCGCCGCACCGGTCAGCGCGGTGGCGCTGCGGTCATAGCTTTCGACCGCGACCAGCGTGCCGCCCGCTTCGGCCACCGCAGCGCGGAATGCCGCCGCCGAGCGGTCGCCATAGACATTCTTGGGCACCAGCGCGCCGAAGCGGACATGGCCCTTGCCGCGCGCATAGGCGACGACGCGCTCGACCGACTGGCCGGGGACGAAGCCCATGATGAAGACGCCATTGCCGGCGACGCCGCTGTCGTTCGAAAAGCTTAATACCGGCACCTTCGCGGCGCGGGCGACCGGCGCCACCGCCGCGACATCCTCGGTCAGCAACGGGCCGAGGATCAGCTTGTTGCCGTCGGCGACCGCCTGCTGCGCCGCCGCCGCCGCGCCAAGCGCGGTGTCATAGGTGGTGATGCGGACGCGTTCGGTCTTGGTGTCGAGCAGCGCCAGCGTCGTCGCATTGGCGATCGCCATGCCGACATCGGCATTGGGTCCGGTCTGCGGCACCAGCAGCGCGACGCGGTGACGGTCGGTATCGGTCGGCAGTCCGGGTTCGATCGCCTCGGGCGGACGATCGGGCGTCACCACCGTCGTCGGACCATTGCCCTTGGGCACGACCTGGCACGCCGCGAGCAGCCCCGCCATCGCCATCACCGCCGCCATGCGCAGCATTTGCCGCCGCGGCGACGCATTATTTTGGCGCTCGGCAGCAGTTTCTGCCATTTGCGGCATCATGCCGGATTCGACCATCTCAAATTCTCCCTTGCCCGGACTCTATATCGTCGCGACCCCCATCGGCAACCTCGGCGACATCACGGCGCGCGCCGCGGCGACGCTGGCCCGCGCCGACCTGATCGCCGCCGAAGACACGCGTGTGACGGCGAAGCTGCTTTCGCATCTGGGTTTGCGAATTCCGATGACCCCCTATCACGACCATAGCGACGAACGCACGCGCGCCGCGCTGGTTGCGCGGATGGCCGACGAAGTCGTCGTTTTGGTGTCGGATGCCGGCACCCCGCTGATTTCCGACCCCGGCTACAAGCTGGTGCGCGACGCGCGCGCGGCGGGGCGCCACGTCACCACCCTGCCCGGCCCCTGCGCCGCGATCGCCGCGATCACCTTGTCGGGGCTGCCGAGCGATCGCTTCCTGTTCGCGGGTTTCCTGCCGTCAAAGGCCAAGGCACGCGCCGACACGATCGCCGAATTCGCGGGGCTTCGTGCGACGCTCGTCTTCTACGAAAGCGGCCCGCGGCTGTCGGGCGCGCTCGCGGCGCTCGCCGACGGCCTCGGCGACCGTGACGCCGCGGTCGCCCGCGAGATCAGCAAGATCTACGAACAATGCGTCACCGGCACGCTGACCGAACTGTCCGCGCGCTACGCCGACGCCCCGCCGAAGGGCGAGATCGTCGTCATCGTCGGCCCGCCGGGCGAAGCGGTGGCCGAAGCCGCCGACGACGCCACCCTCGATGCGGCGCTGCGCGAAGCCATGGTCGACAAGCCGGTGGCGCAGGCCGCCAAGGCGGTCGCCAAGCGCTTCGGGCTCGACCGCCACGACATCTATGCGCGCGCGCTGACGCTCAAAACCCTCGGGAAAGACGCCGGGTGAAACGCGCCGAGGCCGAAGCGCGCGGGCGCAAGGCCGAACGCCGCGCCGCCTGGTGGCTCCGCTTTCACGGCTGGCGCATCCTTGGTCAGCGATTGCGCGTCCCGGTCGGCGAAGTCGATCTGGTGGCGCGGCGCGGCCGCACGATCGCCTTCATCGAGGTCAAATGGCGCGACCGCCCCGAGGATCTCGATGTCGCGATCGACCAATATCGCCTCCGCCGCGTCGCCGCCGCGGCCGAAATGCTCGCCCCGCGCTTCGCCGGACCGCGCGACGACATCCGGATCGACGTGATGCTCCTTGCGCCGCGCCGCCTGCCACGCCATCTGGTCCACGTCTGGCAGCCCTGACGGCGCCCAAGGAGAAGAGCATGACCCTGCGCGCCGCCGTGCAAATGGACCCGATGGATGGCATCAACATCAACGGCGACAGCAGCTTTGCCCTGATACTCAGCGCCCTCGAACGCGGCTACACCGTCTACCACTATAACGTGCGCGGCCTGACGTGGGAGGCCGGGCGGCTGACCACCAAAGCCCACCGGGTGATCGAGGCGCAGCGCGAAGCCGGCGCGCATTACAAGTTCGGCGAGGAAATCACCCTCGACCTTGGCCGCGACATCGACGTCGTGCTGATGCGCCAGGACCCGCCCTTCGATCTCGGCTATCTCACCGGCACCTGGCTGCTCGAACGGATCAAGAGCGAGACGTTGGTTGTCAACGACCCCGCGGCGGTGCGCGACGCCCCCGAAAAGGTGTTCGTCCTCGACTTCCCGCAATTCATGCCGCCGACGATGGTCACCCGCAGCCTCGACGCGACGAAGGATTTCCAGTCGCGCCACGGCGCGGTCGTGATCAAGCCGCTGCACGGCAACGGCGGCAAGGCGGTGTTCAAGATCGACGCCGACGGCGGCAATCTGGGCGCGCTCGTCGAACTGTTCGGACAGGTGTGGCCCGAACCCTTCATGGTCCAGCAATTCCTGCCCAGCGTATCGCAGGGCGACAAGCGCATCGTGCTCATCGACGGCGAGGTCGCGGGCGCGATCAACCGCAAGCCCGGCGAAGGCGAATTCCGTTCAAATCTCGCGGTCGGCGGCTATGCCGAGGCGGCGGAATTGACCCCGCGCGAGGCGGAAATCTGCGCCGCGCTGGGTCCCGCGCTCAAGGAACGCGGGCTGATCTTCGTCGGCATCGACGTGATCGGCGGCGAATGGCTCACCGAAATCAACGTCACCTCGCCCACCGGCATCGTCGCGATCGACCGTTTCAACAACAGCGACACGGCGGGCATGATCTGGGACGCGATCCTGCGGCGGATCGGCTGACCCCGGCGCGCGTTGACCCGCCATGACCGATTTCATTCTGAACCTGATCCAGGCCTGGGGCTATGTGGGGATCTTCATCCTCATGGTCCTCGAAAATGTGTTCCCGCCGATCCCGTCCGAAGTGATCATGGGACTCGGCGGCATCGCGGTTTCGCAAGGCCGCTTTGACTTCTGGACCCTCGTCGCGGTCGCGGTCGCGGGGACGACCGCCGGCAATTGGGTGTGGTACGCGATCGGGCGCTGGATCGGCTATGAGCGCCTCAAACCCTTCATCGACCGCCACGGCCGCTGGCTGACCCTCGACTGGGCCGAGGTCGAACGGCTGCACGGCTGGTTCGTGAAATATGGTCCCGCGATCGTCTTTTTCGCGCGCTTCATGCCCGTCGCGCGCACGATGGTGTCGCTGCCCGCGGGCATGGTGCGGATGAACCAGGCCAAATTCCTCGTCTGGACGGCGGCGGGGTCGACGATCTGGATCGCCGCGCTCGCCGGCGCGGGCCACTGGTTCGGCAAGCAGTTCGCCAATCTCGACGCCTTCGTCGGCCCGCTCGCGCTGGTCGCGATCGGGACGCTGGTGCTGATTTACGTTTGGCGCGTGATTAGGTGGAAGCCGAAGGCAAGCGAGGACGAAGCATAGAGCCCAACCCAACGCCGTTCGTGTCGAGCGAAGTCGAGACACGCGAAGGAAAGCGCCAGCACAACGTCTCTCGACTTCGCTCGAGACGAACGGAAAAGGGAATAGCGCCGCTCAAGCCCTAGGATGCGCATTCCGATAGATGTCAAGCAGATGCGCCGCATCGACCGCCGTATAGACCTGCGTCGATGCAAGGCTCGCATGGCCCAGCAATTCCTGGAGCGAGCGCAAATCCGCCCCGCCCGCCAGCAAATGGGTCGCGAAGCTGTGGCGCAGCGCGTGCGGCGTCGTCCGCTCGGGCAGCCCCAGTGCGCGCCGCGCCGACCGCACGCTCGCGCGCACCACCCCGGGCTGCAAAGGCCCGCCGCGCGCGCCCAAAAACAGCGGCGTCTCCTTCGCCATCGGCCAGGGACAGGCGTCCACATAGCGCGCGACCGCTTTCGCGACCGCCGGCAGGATCGGCACCACGCGCGTCTTGTTCCTTTTGCCCGTCACGCGCAGCACATCGCCCAGCGGCAGCACCGCGCCGGTCAGCGCCAGCGCCTCGCCGATGCGCAGCCCCGCGCCATAGAGCAGCAGCAGCAACGCGAAGTCGCGCGCGCCGCCCCAGCCCAGCCGCGCATTATCCTCGACATCCTGCGCCAGTTGCAACGCCTCGGCGGGCGCGACGGGGCGCGGCAGCCCCTTCTTGACGCGCGGCCCGCGCAGCGCGGGCAAGGTCGCCCCCTCACCCCCGACAAAACGCAGGAAACCGCGCAGCGCCGACAGCTCGCGCGCCGCCGACGCATTGCCCAGCCCCTCGCTCCGCCGTGTCGCCAGATAGGCGCGCAAATCATTGGCGCTCGTCCGCCGCAACATCGCGGCATCGACCGCACCACCATGATGGCCCGACAGAAAGGCCGCAAAGCGCTCGGCCGTCGCGACATAAGCGCGACGCGTATGCTCCGACCGGCGCCGCTCATGCGCCAGATGGGCATCCCAGTCGCGGATCGGATCTTGCGCCAAACTCATCCCCAACCGCCATTAAATAGGGGCAGTCCCTATTTAATCGGCGCATCATTTGTCGATCGCTCCCGCTCGCCGTTAAACAGGGACTGTCCCTATCTAATGGCTCGCGCAGCGATGGAACCTAGCCCGTCCGCACCACCTCGGAAAGGATCGAGTCGAGCAGCAAGATCCCCTCGCCCGTCACCGCCAGCCGGTCGCCCTCGGCGCGCATCAGCCCCAGGCTCGCCAGCCGCGCCACCGCCGCATCATCCACGAACGCCGCGCGCCCCAGCCCGCTCCGCGCCTCGACGCGCGCCAGATCGACACCCTCGCTCAGC
The DNA here is from genome assembly GCF_001427085.1 of Sphingopyxis sp. Root1497. Taxonomy (NCBI): domain Bacteria; kingdom Pseudomonadati; phylum Pseudomonadota; class Alphaproteobacteria; order Sphingomonadales; family Sphingopyxidaceae; genus Sphingopyxis; species Sphingopyxis sp. Root1497. The sequence continues at coordinate 236,898 of NZ_LMGF01000005.1, read as the reverse complement.
CGCAGCCCCATCAGCATCGCCTCGGTCGCACGCTCATGCGCGGGCAGGTCATTCTCGACCTTCAGCCCATGGCCGTTGCGCCCGACCGCCGCGATGAAATTCTCGGGCTTCTTGTGCCGTTCGGTCGCCTGCGCCAGCCGCCTCCCATGCGCCCCAGGCCCGACGCCCGCATAGTCGCCATAACGCCAATAGGTCAGGTTATGCCGGCTCTCCTCGCCCGGCCGCGCATGGTTCGACACTTCGTAGCGCGGCAGCCCCGCCGCGCGCGTCATCGCCTGCGTCGCGTCGAACAGGTCTGCCGCGGCATCGCCGTCGGGAATGATCAGGTCGCCCTTCGCCGCCAGCGTCGCAAAGCGCGTCCCCGGCTCGATCGTCAGCTGGTACAGCGACAAATGCCCCGTCCCGAACGCCAGCGCGTCCGCCAGTTCGGCTTCCCAGTCGGAAAGTGCCTGCCCCGGCCGCGCATAGATCAGGTCGAAACTCGCGCGCGGGAAATAAGTTTGCGCCGCCGCAATCGCCCGCCGCGCCTCGTCGCCGCTATGCGCGCGCCCCAGAAATCCCAGCACTTTTGGATCGAAACTCTGCACCCCGATCGACACGCGATTGACCCCCGCCGCCGCCAGATCGGCGAAAGCGGCAACTTCCACCGAATTGGGGTTCGCTTCGAGCGTGATCTCGCATTCGTCCGCCAGCCTCCACAGCGCTCCCGCCTCGGCAATCACCGCCGCCACCGTGGCGGGCGGCATCAAACTCGGCGTCCCGCCCCCAAAGAAGATCGACGACACGGTCCGCCCCGGCAGCAACGCCGCCTCATACCGCAAATCCGCCAGCAAAGCCGCGCGCCAGACCTCTTGGTCGACGCTGTCGCGCACATGGCTGTTGAAGTCGCAATAGGGGCATTTGCTGACGCAAAAAGGCCAATGGACATAGAGGGCGAGCGGTTCACTCCCCTCCCGCTTGCTGGAGGGGTCAGGGGAGGGCATGTCTCGTGGATCAGTGGTGGCCACAGGCCCTCCCCTAGCCCCTCCCGCAAGCGGGAGGGGAACTAAAACGCCCCCGCTACCAGCTTGGCAAAGGCATCGGCCCGATGGCTGATCTTGTGCTTCTCGGCCGGATCGATCTCAGCGAAAGTCAGTGTGTTACCGGCCGGAACGAAGACCGGGTCATAACCAAACCCCAGCTTGCCCCGCGGCGGCCAGGTCAGGCTGCCCTCCGCGGCACCTTCGTAAACATCGGCATGCCCATCGGGCCACGCCAGCGCCAGCGTGCACACGAAGCGCGCGCTGCGGTCGACCTCCGCCCCCTGCTCCGCCAGCAACCCCTCGACCTTGCCCATCGCGAGATACCAGTCGCGCCCCGGATTACCCTCGAAGCGCTGCCGCTCGGCCCAGTCGGCGGTATAGACCCCCGGCCGCCCGCCGAGCGCCGCGACCTCGAGCCCGCTGTCGTCGGCGAGCGCGGGCAGCCCTGCCGCCGACGCGCTCGCATGCGCCTTGAGCAGCGCATTCTCGCGGAAGGTCGTCCCCGTCTCCTCGGGTTCGGGCAGCCCGAGGTCGCCCGCCGACACCGGCTCGATCCCGAACGGTTCGAGCAGCGCGCGAATCTCGCGCACCTTGCCCGCATTGTGGCTCGCGATGACGAGCTTGCCGGGGACGAGCTTGCGATTCACCTCAGCGCCCCGTCGCCTTGTCCTGCGCCGCAAAAATCTCGGCGCAACCGATACGCGCCAACCGCAGCAGACGCAGCAGGCCCTCTTCGTCATAGGTCGCACCCTCGGCGCTGGCCTGCACTTCGACGATCTGGCCGCGCCCGGTCAGCACGAAGTTGCCGTCGGCCTCGGCAACCGAATCCTCGTCATAATCGAGGTCGAGCACCGGCGTGCCGTTGTAGATGCCGCACGAGATCGCACCGACCTTGTCCTCGATCGGATCCTCGGCGATCGCACCCGACGCGAGCAGCTTGTCGACCGCGATCCGCAGCGCGACCCACGCGCCCGAAATCGACGCGGTGCGCGTGCCGCCATCGGCCTGGATCACGTCGCAATCGATCACGATCTGGCGTTCGCCCAGCTTCTTGAAATCGACGACGGCGCGCAGACTGCGGCCGATCAGCCGCTGGATTTCCTGCGTCCGCCCCGACTGCTTGCCTTTCGCCGCCTCGCGGCTGCCACGCGTGTGCGTCGCGCGGGGCAGCATGCCATATTCGGCGGTCACCCAGCCCTGACCCTTGCCGCGCAGGAAGGGCGGCACCTTTTCATCGACGCTGGCGGTGACGAGCACCTTGGTGTTGCCGAAGCTGACGAGGACGCTGCCCTCGGCATGGATGGTGAATTCGGTCTCGATGCCGATGGGACGCATCTGGTCGGGCGCGCGGCCGGAAGGGCGCATGGGGGATTCTCCTGTGAATGTGTGCGGCGGCGCTTAGCGGCGCCGGAAAGGATTGGCGAGTCTTCACCGCCGTCGACTTTGGCGGTCGGCAAGTTATGATCGCGCAATGCGCCCAGGATCACTCGCCACCGTAACGGTCGCCACCCTGCTCGCCATCGGCGTTGCCTTGGCCTCGTCGATCGGATCAACAAGGACCGACGGCCCCGCTATCTCCAAGATCACCTACATCCGTGATATAGATCATCGCCAACCGGAGCGGCTTGGGGATTGCCCGCTGTCACAGTGGGTCACCGTGGAACAGGACGGCGCATTGCTGTCGATCTGGTACCTCCAGCGTCGCCAAAACGGGCGGTGCGTACCGCTCATGGATTTTGAAGATGCCTCGCCGGCATCCGAGCCGGACGCTCCCGATGTCGCCGCGCGATCGTCAATCCGCCTCACGCCGAATCAAGTGAACTTGCTTCATGAAGAGCTGGGGCACCTGCGGTGGAAACCAGCATGGGGAAGCATCGAGGACATCGGTTTCCCGCCGACAATGTCCTCGGCCTGCGATCGCCACTTCCCGCGCAGCGATATGAGCGGCGACGATTATAACACGCGATTGCTCGTTATCGAACGCTCCGACAACATGGCAGCAGCGCTGACATTCTTCAGTGCAAGAGAAGCACGGCGCGCGGGAGAGCGTTGCAACGAAGCGCAATCGCGCAATATTGCGCGCGCCGATGCCGCAATTGCCCCTTACGTGAGGGGCATACCCAAAACGATGAAGCTCCCACCGAACCGTCCGGAACTGCTGGAACCAAAAACACTCTACCTGACCGACTGACCGCTAAAATCGCGCTCAATCGCTCAACCGCAGACGAAAGAAATCGAGGATTTCGTCGCGCGCAGCCACCGTCGGCTGGCCCGCCTCGTCGATCAGGTGGATCGTCACGACGCTGTGCGGGTTCTTCATCGGGCTCTCGGGGTTCGCCGCATCGTCGGGCAGCACCTTGCCGATAAACCGGTCGCCGAGCGCATCCTCATAGGCCGCGAAGCGTGCCGCCTTGCAGAATTTGTCGCCCTCGAAGCGGTACGCGAGCACGGTCAGATCCTCGGCCTCCATCCGCGCCTTGACCGCCGCGAGTTCGTCGGGGGCGATATGCATCCCCGCCGCGTCGTTCAGCGGCAACGACGGCTGCGACAAAACCGGCGCGAGTACCGAGGGTTCGAGCATCATCGACAGCGCGAAATTGCCGGTGAAGCACATGCCGATCGCGCCGACGCCCTTGCCGCCGCATTCCTTGTGGGCGAGCGCCGCCAGCGCGCGCAGCCACAACGTCGCGGGTGAGCTTTCATTGGCCTGAAAGGCGCGGAACTGGCGGCTGATGCACCCGCCGATCATCGTGAAGACCGCACCCGGCATGCGCGGCACCGCGCCGTCACGCCCGAAGATATGCGGCATATAGACGGTGAAGCCCGCATCGCGGACCCAGCGCGCGAAGCGGGCGACATGCGGGCTGATCCCGGGCATTTCGGTCATCACGATCACCGCCGGACCGCGGCCCATCGTGTAGACGCGATGCTGGCGGCCAAGCAGGACGATGTCGCGATGGTCGAAATCGTCGAGCGGGTCGTCCTGGGTTAGCGGGCGTGCGGTCATGTGTCTCTCCCCCGGTCGGAGGCTAAGCAGAAGAATCGCCTTTTGCACCCCCTTTCGTCATCCCCGCGAAGGCGGGGATCCAGCTTTTTCCTTCTTCGTGCCTTTGCGCCTTTGCGTGAGATTTTTCGGATTTCACGCAAAGGCGCAAAGGCACGAAGAAAAGAGAAGAAGAAGGAAGCTGGATCCCCGCCTTCGCGGGGATGACGATCGTTGAGAAGCCGAGGTCCAGCTTTGTTGCGCTCGGCCTCCTGCATCCCTAAATCCTCCCCATGACCACGCCGCCGATCACCGAACTCACCACGCGCGCACGTGACGTGTTCCGGCTCGTGGTCGACGCCTATCTCGAAACCGGCCAGCCGGTCGGCTCGCGCACGCTGTCGAAGCTCGCCAGTCTCAACCTCTCCCCCGCCTCGATCCGCAACGTGATGCAGGATCTCGAGGAATATGGCCTGCTCGCCAGCCCGCACACCAGCGCCGGGCGCCTGCCCACCGAACAGGGGCTGCGCCTGTTCGTCGACGGCATGATGCAGGTCGCCGAACCATCGGCCGAGGACCGCGCCCAGATTGAGGCGTCCTTGTCCGACGCCGGCCCGATAGAAAGCGCGCTCGCGCAGGCGACCTCGGCGCTGTCGGGGCTGTCGGCGTGCGCCGGCCTCGTCCTCGTCCCCAAGCATGAGCGCGTGCTCAAACAGCTCGCCTTCGTGCCGCTGTCGGCGAGTCAGGCGCTCGTCGTGCTGGTCGCGGGCGACGGCGCGGTCGAGAATCGCGTCATCGATATTCCGCCTGGCCTCAATCCCTCGGCGCTCGTCGAGGCGGGCAATTATATCAGCGCGACCCTGTCGGGCCTCACCCTCGCCGAAGCGATGGTGCGCGTCCGCCGCGAGATGGAGGCCGAGCGCATCGCGATCGACCGCGCCGCGCAGGATCTGGTGTCGCGCGGGCTCGCGATCTGGTCGTCGGACGGCGCCGACCGCCCGGTGCTGATCGTGCGCGGCCAGGCGAACCTGCTCGACGAGAGCGCGGTCGGCGACCTCGACCGGGTCCGCCAATTGCTCGACGAACTCGAAACCAAGCAGGACATCGCGCAGTTGCTCGACAGCGCGCGCGAGGGCGCCGCGACCCGCATTTTCATCGGGTCGGAGAATAAATTATTCTCGCTTTCGGGCTCGTCCGTGATAGCGGCGCCCTATCGCGGATCGGACGGGCGCGTCGTCGGGGTTGTCGGCGTGATCGGCCCAACGCGCTTGAACTATGCCCGCATCGTTCCCATGGTGGATTTCACCGCCCAATCGCTCTCCAGACTGATACGATAGGTTTATGACAAATACTGACAACGACACGCGCGCCGAAGACGCGCTGACCCCCGAAAATGTCGCGGCCGAGGCCGATGCGACGACGCCCACCACCGGCGAGAATGACGAAGTTGCGAAGCTCGCCGAACAGGTCGCGGCGCTGCAGCAGGACCTGCTCTATTCGCGCGCCGAGACGCAGAATGTCCGCCGCCGCGGCGAAAAGGAAGTCGCCGACGCGCACGCCTATGCCGCGACCAAATTCGCGCGCGATATCCTGTCGGTCGCCGACAATCTCGGCCGTGCGCTCGCCGCTCTCAGCGAGGAGCAGCGCGCCGACGAGGGGATCAAGCCGCTCGTCACCGGGCTCGAAGCGACCGAGCGCGAATTGCTCAGCGTCTTCGAACGCAACGGCATCACCCGCATCGCCGCGATCGGCCTGCCGCTCGACCCCAACCAGCACCAGGCGATGCTCGAAATCCCGAGCGATCAGACCCCCGGCACGATCGTGCAGGAAATGCAGGCGGGCTATATGATGAAAGACCGGCTGCTGCGCCCCGCGATGGTCGCGGTCGCGAAGGCGGGATAGCCCGTTCGTGTTCCCCGGCGAAAGCCGGGGTCCATGCTGGCTCGATCTAACTTCGCTTTCAGGCGTTCTGGACCCCGGCTTTCGCCGGGGAACACGTAAAGACTACGCCGCTTTCCGCATCTTCATCAGCTTCTTGAGCACCATCTCGCGCTTCAGCCGCGACAGATGGTCGATGAAGAGAATGCCTTCCAGATGGTCATGCTCGTGCTGGATGCACGTCGCCATCAGCCCGGTCATGCGTTCGCTGTGAGGCTTGCCGTCGGCGTCCTGCCAGTCGACGGTGACCTCGGCAGGGCGCGTCACATCGGCATATTGCTCGGGGACCGACAGGCAGCCCTCCTGATAGACGCTATGCTCTTCACTTTCCTCGGAGAAAACGGGGTTGATGAAGACGCGCGGGTCACGGATCAGGCGCTTGCCCTCCTCGTCCTCGGGATCGGGTTCCTGCAGGTCGATCACCAGGATGCGCTTGGGCACCCCGACCTGGATCGCGGCGAGCCCGATACCGGGGGCGTCGTACATCGTCTCGAACATGTCGGCGATCAGCGTCTTCAGCTCGGCGTCGAACGTCTCTACGGGCTTCGAAATGACGCGCAGCCGCGGATCGGGGGTCTCTATGATGGGGAGTAGGGCCATGGCGTGCAGGTATGGATGCGCGGGCGCGGGGTCAAGGGGGAGTCAATTCGCCCCGCACGCTGCCAGGTCGAGTTTGCCGCTTTTGACATCATAGGAACCATAGGCGATGCGGTACGCACGATCGTCGGTGTCGGCCAAACCGCGGGGATAATCGGCATAGCTCTTCCTGCCCTCGCCGAATTCCTCGAAATTGGCTTGCCGCAGATGGATTTCGATCTTCGTCCGGTCATAGCCGCTCCGGCGCGGCGCGCGGCCTTCCCTGATCGCGGCGTCGACTTCCTCCGCGAAATAGTCGGGATGATAGAGATATATCCGCTCCCAATCCGCGAGGCGCCCCACGCACGGCATCTGCGCCAGTTGCACCTCAATACGGTCCATTTCGGGCTCGGTCGGCTTGACCTCGCGCGCGGCGCAGGCGGAGAGGCCGAGAAAAAGCAGCAGGACGAGACGCGTCATTTCCGCCGCCGCTTCGCCTTGGTTGCGCTTTCGCTGTCTGCATATTCGGGCGGCAGCTTGTGCTTGCCCCAAATATCGAAATGACGATCATTCCTCACGGACTGCCGCCTCAGCGCAAGATAGTAGCGCCAGCCCGAAAAGCCGAACCAAAGCACCGACCAAAGCAGAACCGGGGACAACCGAATGAGCCGTTCCGAGAGCGTGTCGCCGCCGAACAAAAGAGCCGCAACCGCGACAGGCAGCAAAATAGGAGCCAAAAGGACATTATTGGTATCGCCGGACGAGCCGGCCACACCCCTGTCGACCCAAGCGCGAACGGCCAGATAGAGGGACCGAAGCATCACCCTCACCCGACCGGCCGCCGCGCCCTCAGCGCCTGCGCCAGCGTCCCCTCGTCGAGATAATCGAGCTCGCCGCCTACCGGCAGGCCATGCGCCAGCTGCGTCAGCCGCACCGGATAGCCCTCCAGCCGCTCGGCGAGATAATGCGCCGTCGTCTGCCCCTCCAGCGTCGCGTTCATCGCCAGCACCACCTCGTCGATCCCGCCCGCCGCGACGCGCGCGACCAGCGCATCGATGCTGAGGTCCTGCGGCCGCACCCCTTCCAGCGCCGACAGCCGCCCGCCAAGCACATGATATTTTCCCGGAAAAAGCCGCGACTTGTCGAGCGCCCACAGGTCCGAAACCTCCTCGACGACGCACAGGCTGCGCGCATCGCGGCGCGGGTCGGCGCAGATCGCGCACGGGTCCTGCGTGTCGACATTGCCGCAGATGGCGCAGGTAACGAGCCGCTCGGACACCGTCTGCAGCGCTGCGAGCAAGGGCGCGAAGCTGCTCTCGCGCTTCTTCATCAGGTGCAGCACCGCGCGCCGCGCCGAGCGCGGGCCGAGGCCCGGCAGGCGGGCGAGTTGCTGGACGAGGGCTTCGATTTCGGTGGACGCCATGGGGTGGTGGTAGTGAGGCTGCGGGGTCGGCGCAATATCCCCTCTCCCATCTAGGGAGAGGATACGCAGCCTTGGCGGCGAAGCCGCTTAGGCGGAGTTGGTGAGGGGGTGCGCCCTCTCGACAGCGCACAACCCCTCACCCGCGGTGACTAACGAACAAGTTCGTAAGTATCGCTGCCCTCTCCCTAGATGGGAGAGGGGTTGCACTGTGCAAACGGCTCCGCCAAAGCCCGCACCCATGCGCATCGCCTTCATGGGAACGCCGCCCTTCGCGGTACCGACGCTCGCCGCGCTCCACGCCGCGGGGCATCAGATCGTCGCGGTCTACACCCAGCCCCCCCGCCCCGCCCAGCGCGGCAAGAAGGTGCAGCAAAGCGCCGTCCACAACTGGGCCGAAGAACACGACCTGCCCGTCCGCACCCCCAAGAGCCTGAAAAGCCCCGAAGCGCAGGCCGAATTCGCCGCACTCGACCTCGATGTCGCGGTGGTCGCCGCTTACGGCCTGATCCTGCCGCAGGCGATCCTGAGCGCGCCGCGCGAGGGCTGCCTCAACGTCCATGGCTCGATCCTGCCGCGCTGGCGCGGCGCGGCGCCGGTGCAGCGCGCGATCCTCTCGGGCGACGGCGAGACCGGCGTGACGATCATGCAGATGGACGCGGGCCTCGACACCGGCGCGATGCGGCTGGTCGGGCGGACCGGGGTCGATGACAAGACCGCGGGCGATCTGACCGACGAACTCGCCGCGATGGGCGCCGCGCTGATGGTCAAGGCGCTCAGCGATCTCCACGCCTTCCTCCCCGAAGCGCAGCCCGACGACGGTGTTACTTACGCGGCCAAGATCGACAAGAGCGAGGCTCGGCTCGATTTCCTGACGAGTGCGGTGCAGGTCGAGCGCCAGGTCCGCGCTTTCAACCCGATGCCGGGCGCCTTTTTCGAGCTCGATGGCGAGCGGTACAAGCTGCTCGCCGCCGAGGTCGTTCATCCCACCAATAGCATCGCGGGCGCCACCCCCGGCGTCACGCTCGACGATGCGCTGACCATCGCCTGCAACCCCGGCGCGATCCGCGCGACGCGCGTCCAGCGCGCCGGCAAGCCCGCGATGGACGCCCCCGACCTGCTGCGCGGCCGCCCGATTCCCCAGGGCACGCGCCTCGCCTGATTTCCGTTCGTGTCGAGCGAAGTCGAGACACCTCGAAAGCGCGCGCGACCGATGAGCATCTCGACTTCGCTCGATGCGAACGGCTAAGGGGCGGCGATGACGCGCTTTGCCCTCACCATCGAATATGACGGCCGCCCCTATATGGGCTGGCAGCGGCAGGCGCACGGCCCGAGCGTGCAGCAGGCGATCGAGCAAGCCGTCACCAAGATTACCGGCGAGGACGCCGCGGTGTTCAGCGCCGGACGCACCGATGCCGGGGTCCACGCCATCGCGATGCGCGGCCATGTCGATATCGAAAAGCCGCTGGCGCCCTTCCGCCTGATGGAGGCGATCAACGCCCAGCTTCGCCCTGCCCCGATCGCGATCATCGGGTGCGAGGTGGCGGACGACGACTGGCATTCGCGCTTCGCCTGCATCGGTCGTTCCTATGAATATCGCATCGTCAATCGCCGCGCGCCGTTGACGTGGGACAAGGGACTGGCCTGGCAATTCGCCCGGCCGCTCGACGCCGCGGCGATGCACGACGCGGCGCAACTGCTGCTGGGGCTGCATGATTTCACGACTTTCCGCTCGGCGCATTGCCAGTCGCAAAGCCCGGTGAAGACGCTCGATAAGCTGACCGTCAGCCGCCATGGCGACGAGCTGATTATCGAGGCCGCGGCGCGCAGCTTCCTCCACCATCAGGTGCGCTCGATGGTCGGCTGCCTTGCGCTGGTCGGGTACGGGAAATGGTCGCCGCGTGATTTGCGGGCGGCGCTGGAGGCCGCGGATCGCAACGCGCTGGGCCTGAACGCACCGCCCGACGGGCTGTATTTTGTCGGGGCGACTTATCCCTGAATCCCCTCTCCCATCTAGGGAGAGGGAGGGACCCATTGCGCAGCAATGGGAGGGTGAGGGTCCGGACGTTTCGAAAAACGCCCTCACCCGCTGCGACTAGCGAATAAATTCGCAAGTCTCGCTGCCCTCTCCCTAAATGGGAGAGGGGCAATGAAAAAGGGCGGCCCTTTCGGACCGCCCTTTCCTCTGTCTCATCGCGTCGAAGCGTGGCTTAGACCACCTTCTCCACATAATAGCGCGGCGCATTTTCGTTCAAAATCTCGAGGATCTTCGCCTGCGCGGTCTTTTCGTCGCTCTCTTCCATCGCGCCCAGTTCGCGGGCGAGGCGGCTCGAGGCGGCTTCGAAGATCTGGCGTTCCGAATAGCTCTGCTCGGGCTGATCGTCGGCGCGGAACAGGTCGCGGGTCACTTCGGCGATCGACACCAGGTCGCCCGAATTGATCTTCGCTTCATATTCCTGCGCGCGGCGCGACCACATGGTGCGCTTGACCTTCGGCTTGGTGGTCAGAACCTGCAGCGCTTCCTTCAGCGTCTTGTCCGACGACAGCTTGCGCATGCCCACGCCCTCGGCCTTGTTGGTCGGGACGCGCAGGGTCATTTTTTCTTTTTCAAAGCGCAGGACATAGAGTTCGAGCTGCATGCCGGCGATTTCCGACCGCTGCAGTTCGATGACGCGCCCCACGCCATGCTTCGGATAAACGACATAGTCACCGACTTCGAAGAGGAGGGTGTTTGCGGACATGCAGTTTCCTTTCTGTGCCTTGTCGGGGACGGGGAAGCGGGTCAAAGCCGGTGCATCCTGCCCTCCTGCGAGGGGGATCGGAGCATTTCGGCGGCGCTAGCCAGTCAGAGTGACAAGGGATATGGCTCCATCGGAAACGCCGAACGTGCCCCAGCCCAGCGACGGGAAGAGACAGAATGTCGGCGTGTTGATATTTATTATAACAGAGTCGCAACAAAATTGCCACCCCTGCACGGAAATGCGTGGGTAGGCGCCTTGACGCCCCCGCACAGCCGTTTCAGGCTGGGACGAAATGACAGATAGGATGCCAATATGCAGGATCAAGTTTGGTGGGTCACGGGCGCGTCTTCGGGGATCGGTGCCGCACTGGCGCGGGCGCTGTCGGCGCGCGGCGCGCGGTTGATCCTGTCGGGGCGCAATGTCGCGGCGCTCGAAGCCGTCGCCAAGGACTGCGGCCCCGGCACGATGATCCTGCCCTTCGAGGCCACCGACTATGCCGCGCTGCCGTTGATGGCCGAGGAAGCGTGGAACTGGTGCGGCCGGATCGACGGCCTCGTCAACAACGCCGGCATCTCGCAGCGCAGCCTCGCGATCGAGACCGATTTTTCGGTGTATCAGAAGATCGTCGACGTCGACCTGCTCGCCCCCATTGCCCTCACCCAGCAACTGCTGCCGCGCATGGTCGCGGCGGGCGGCGGCCAGATCGTCGCGATTTCCAGCGTCGCGGGCATCGCCGGAGTGCCGCTGCGCAGCGCCTATTGCGCCGCCAAACATGGGCTGATCGGCTATCACGACAGCATCCGCGCCGAAAATGAGCATCTCGGGCTGAGAGTGCTCGTCGTCGCTCCCGGATCGATCGCGACCAACGTCAGCCGCAACGCGCTCAACGCCGACGGCAGCGTGCGCGGCGAAAGTGACAAAGCGATCGACAATGGCCTGTCGCCCGATTTCGCCGCAGCCGAGATTCTCGCCGCGGTCGATGCGGGCACGCGCGAGCTCGTCGTCGCCGAAGGTGCAGAAGCTGCGATCCCCGGCCTGCGCCGCAGCGATCCCGACGCGCTGTTCGACCGGATGAGCGCGATGGTCCAGGCCGGCTATGCCGCCCAAATGAAAGCGGGCCGCGAAGGATAATCCTTCGCGGCCCGCCTCGGGTTCCAACAATAGCCGATGCTATTTGGTGTCGACGGTCACCACGACCGGCACCGGCTTGTCGGGATCGCTGGCGATATAGGCGGGGTTGAACCGCTCCAGCCACTTCTCGGTCTCGACCAGCCATTCGGTGTGCACATCCTCATAGGGCAGGTTGTGCGTTCCCTTGGGCTGTTCGACATAACGGAAGTCGACGCCTTCCTTCTTGCCCGAGCCCTTGAGGCGCGACACCAGCGTGCGCGACTGCTCGATCGGGATACGCGCATCGCGCAGACCGGCGACGATCAGGATCGGCGACCACTTCCCGTCGGTGTTGCGTGCCGACGAGATCGAGATCAGGTCGGCGGCGGTGGCCTGGAAATTGGCGCCGAAGCTGCCGAAGGTGCCGGTGTCGAACGACTTCATCATCGGGAAGTCATAAACGCCCGCACCCGCGATCGCGCATTTCCACAGATTGCCGTCGCGCTGCGCGCCGCGTGCGGTCGCATAGCCGCCATAGGACCAGCCCATGATGCAGGCCCGCTTGGGATCGATCAGGCCCTGTCCGGCGAACCACGTGACCGCGTCGTTGAGGTCGTCCTGCATCCGGTTGCCATAGCCGTTGGGCTTGCGTCCTTCCTTGACGAACTCCTTCCCGTAGCCGCCCGAGCCGCGATAATTGGGCTGGATGACGACATAACCGAGTTCGGCGACCGCCTGATGCCAAGGGAAAAAGCCGAAGCCTTCTTCATCGCGGATGCCATAGGGCCCGCCGTGTGGCATCACCACGACAGGCAGGTTCTTGGCGCCCTTGCGGTGGCGCGGATAGGTGACGACCGCCTCGATCTCCATCCCGTCCGACGCCTTGTAGCGGACCGTGTCGGTCGGATTCATCTTCGCACCCTGCAAAATCGGGTGGACCCAGCCGAGCAGCTGCAATTTGCCGCTTTCGGTATCGTACAGATAATAGCCGCCCGGATCGCTCGTCTCGCCGACACGAACGACCAGCTTGGTGTCGCCGTCGTTGGTCGAGGTGATGATCGCATTGCCTTCACCGAAATCCTCGTCGAAGAATGCCTGGACCTGCGCGAGGCGCGGATCCGTCCATTTGCGCCGCTCCTTGTCGGTGGTGAAAGCGACACCCAGCATGTCGTTCTCAGCCTCGTTGACGACAATGCCATCGACATCGTAGCGGCTGAGCTGGAACACCGGCCCGCCAACGACTTCCATCGTCTTCATATTGACCTTGTAGACGCGGCGCAGATTGTCCTTGTTGCTGGTCGCATAGGCCATGTCGGGTTCGTCGAGGAAGACTTCCGGTACGATCTGCGAATTGGTGAAGGTCGGGTCCTTCGCGTTCGACACGGTCTTGAGCGTCCCGCTCGCGTCCGAACGATACATCAGGCGCTGGTTGCCCTTGTCGTCCTGGCCCAGACCACCGCGAATTACGCCCTTGCCGTCGACCAGCCAGGTGCTGACCTCGACATTGGGGCGTTGGACGGTCTTGAATTTCCCGGTGCGTACATCGACGTCGAGCACTTCGGGGCCCACCGAGAAGCTGCCGTCCTTGAAGAAACCGCGCTGGATCAGCATCGTTTCCTTCTCGTCATCGATGTGCAGGATCGTGCCGCCATCGCCGCCGGCTTCGGTCCACGCGATCGGGGTCAGCTTGCCCGATTCAAGATCATAGGCGGCAAGGCGGCGAAGGTCGGCGCGCTGCCCGAAGATGTTCTCGCGCGACAGCAAAGTCACGATCAGCGTGCGATTGCCGACCCAGCGCCAGCCCCCCATGGTCCGGTCGCCCGCCTCACGAAATTCTTCGGCCTTGGCGATCAGCGTCGGTGCGCTGCCCGGCTTCGCGAGGTCGAGATAGACAAGATTGTCGACGCCATCGCGGCTCATCATCACCGCGATCTTGGTGCCGTCGGGCGACAGGCGCGGATCGCGCATGAACGGCCTTTTGCCGAACACGGCGGTATCGACGCGCCCCTTTTGCGCGGTGACGACGATATCGCTCGCCTGCGCCATGCCGACCGCCGGCCACGCCACTGCCGATGCCAGCAAGGCGGCGGCAAACATCTTCTTGATCATCATAATCTCCGTATTCATGCCCCGACGGAGAGCGCAACCCACTGGCATTCGGGCCGATTGCCCGCGCTTCCCTCTACCGCGCAGCCTAGAAAGCGCGCGCGGGGATGGCAACCGACATAAGTTGAAATTGAAACCAAAAAGCCCCGCCGGATCGCTCCGGCGGGGCCTCTTGTTTCACCCGCAGGCGAAGCGGTTTACGCCGCGCCGTGCGCCAGCGCCGCGAGGAGCAGGATCGCCACGATATTGGTGATCTTGATCATCGGGTTGACCGCCGGACCTGCGGTATCCTTGTACGGATCGCCGACGGTGTCGCCGGTCACCGCGGCCTTATGGGCCTCGCTGCCCTTGCCGCCGTGGTTGCCGTCTTCGATATATTTCTTGGCGTTGTCCCACGCGCCGCCACCCGAGGTCATCGAGATCGCGACGAACAGCCCGCCGACGATCACGCCGAGCAACAGCGCACCGAGCGCTTCGAGCGCCGCGGCCGGCCCCGCGACGCCGCGAATGACGAAATACACCACGATCGGCGCCAGCACCGGCAACAGCGACGGGATGATCATTTCCTTGATCGCCGCCTTGGTGACCAGGTCGACCGTGCGCGCATAGTCGGGCTTGCTCTCATAGGTCATGATGCCGGGGTTGTTCTTGAACTGCTCGCGAACATCCTTGACGACCTCGCCCGCCGCGCGGCCGACGGCGGTCATGCCGAACGCTCCGAAGAGGTATGGCAAGAGCGCACCGAGCAGCAGCCCGACGATGACATAGGGCGACGAGAGCGAGAAGGTCAGCGGCGCGTCGAGGCCGAGCTTCGCCGAATATTCGGTGATGTCGGCGGTATAGGTGCCGAACAGCACCAAGGCCGCGAGACCCGCAGACCCGATGGCATAGCCCTTGGTCACCGCCTTGGTCGTGTTGCCCACGGCGTCGAGCAGGTCGGTCTTTTCACGCACGCTGTCGTCGAGGCCCGCCATTTCGGCAATGCCGCCGGCGTTGTCGGTGACCGGGCCATAGGCGTCGAGCGCGACAACCATGCCGGCAAGTGCCAGCATCGCGGTCGCCGCAAAGGCGATGCCGATGATGCCCGCGATCTGGAAGGCGATGACGATGCCCGCGCAGATCACGAGCGTCGGCAACGCGGTCGATTCAAGGCTGATCGCCAGACCCTGGATGACGTTGGTGCCATGGCCCGTTTCCGAAGCCTTGGCGATCGACCGCACCGGGCGGTAATTGGTGCCGGTGTAATATTCGGTGATCCAGATGATCAGCCCTGTGATGACGAGGCCGAGCAGCGAGCAATAGAAGAGGTCCCAGCCGTTGAACGCCTGACCCGTGACGACGGTATCCATGTCGCCTTTCAGCACATAGCTCGTCGAGAACCAGATCGCCGGGACCGACAGCACCGCGGTGACGAGGAAGCCCTTGTACATCGCGCCCATGACATTCTTGCCGCCACCGAGACGAACGAAATAGGTGCCGATGATCGAGGTGATGATGCAGACGCCGCCCATCAGCAGCGGCAGGCTCATCAGCGGCAGCAGCTGGTCGCCCGCGCTCTTCAGGAGCAGCGCGATCAGCACCATGGTGGCGCCGACGGTGACAACATAGGTTTCGAAAAGGTCGGCGGCCATGCCGGCGCAGTCGCCGACATTGTCGCCGACGTTGTCGGCGATCACCGCGGGATTGCGCGGATCGTCCTCGGGAATTCCGGCCTCGACCTTGCCGACGAGGTCGGCGCCGACGTCGGCGGCCTTGGTGAAGATACCGCCGCCGAGACGCGCGAAGATCGAGATCAGCGAAGCGCCGAAGGCGAGCGCGACGAGCGCGTCGACGACGGTGCGATCGTCACCGCCGACGGTGTAGCCGCCGGGACCGATCAGATACCAGAAGAAGACCGAGATCGCGAGAAGCGCAAGGCCCGCCACGAGCATGCCGGTGATCGCGCCGGCGCGGAACGCCATGGTCAGGCCGGCCTGAAGACCCGTCTGCGCCGCGGCCGCGGTGCGGACGTTGGCCTTTACCGAGATGTTCATGCCGACGAAGCCGGCGACGCCCGACAGGATGGCCCCGATCAGGAAGCCCGTCGCCGAAACTTCGCCAAGGAACCACCAGACGAGGATGGCGACGACGACGCCGACGATGGCGATGGTGCGATATTGNCCCGCCGATGCGCTGAGCACCTGCCGCGAGGTAATGAATCCATAGAGTACGGCCACCAGGCCGCACGCTATCGCGATCATAACCGGATTCATGCGTGTCTATTCCTTCCCCATTGAAGAAGGGCGAACGCGAAGATAGCAGTCGAACGTCCGACTTATTGATGCCGGTTCGCTCTCTCCCCTGATGCGACCGCCCCAAATTGGACGCCGCGTTATGGGAAGAAAGCGAAACGAGGGCAAGCCCGGTTATTCGGCCGTTTCCCGGGGCTTTCGCGCTCAGTGCATGAAACCGAGATGCGCGGGCAGCGCGATCCGCTGCGCGCGGTGGGTCAGCATGATTCCCGTGCCGACCCCGGCGTGGCCGACCGGCGTGACCGCGACATTCAGCCCCGCCGATATCTCGCGGATCGCCGCCGCCGCGCCCGGATCGGCCGCGAAAAGCAGCTGGTAATCGTCGCCCGCCGTCGCCGCGGCGAGGCGCGTGTCGAGGATATCGGGCCGCACCGCGAGCAGCGCCGCCGACAAGGGTATCGATTCGAGCATGATCCCAAGCTCGCACCCGCTCGCCGCCGCCATCCGCTGCGCGTCGATCAGCAGGCCGTCGGAAACATCCATCATCGCATGGACATGCGGAACCACCGCCCGGCCAAAGGTCAGCTGCGGCTGCGGGCGGCGATAGGCCGCGAGGCAGGTTTCGTTCGGTTCGACCTGCCCGAGCCGCATCGCGAGGCCGAGCCCCGCATTGCCGATCGTCCCGGTCACCCACAGCTGGTCGCCGGGCTTCACCCCGCCGCGCGACGGCGCGCCGCCCGCCGGCGCACGGCCGATCGCGGTCAGGCCAAAGCTGCGCGGCGTCCCCGCCGGCACCCGCACCGTGTCGCCGCCGAGCAGGACGATCCCGAACCGCCGCAGCGCGACATCGAGCCCGTCGACGAAGGCCGCGTTCCAGTCATCGTCGCCGAGGCTGTAGCCGACCAGCACCCCGATCGGCGCGGCGCCCTTGGCGGCGAGATCGGACAGGTTCACCGCGACGAGTTTCCATGCGACATCCTGCGGCGTGTCGTCGGGCAGGAAGTGGATTCCCTCGACGATCATGTCGTGGGTAAGCACGAGGGCGCCGAGCACCGCGGCATCGTCGGCCAGCCCGCGCGCGGCGGGATCTGTCGCGATGGCCTGCAGGCGGGCGATGAAATCGGCTTCGGACATTACGACCCTCTCGCCGAAACAATGTGCCCTAATTCCGTTCGTGTCGAGCGAAGTCGAGACACGCTTGGGACGCGCTAGGCTTCACGTGTCTCGACTTCGCTCGACACGAACGGGAATTTTTAGGAAGGCTTGCGCGCATCCTTGCCGATCGCATCGAGTAGCCCGTTGGCGAACCCGGCCTCGCGCGCATCGAAAAACGCCTTCGCGACGTCGACATATTCGCTGACCACCGCGCCGACCGGCACATCGCCGCGCGCGAACAGTTCATAGGTGCCCGCGCGCAGGATCGCCTTCATCGTGCGGTCGAGCCGCTCCATCGACCAGCCGCTGGCCAGCCGCGCGACGATCGCCGCGTCGATTTCGGGGAGCCGCGCCAGCGCGCCCTTCACCACATCGTCGAAGAAGGCGAGGTCGGCGTCGGCATATTCGGCATCCTCGATCGTCGCGCCGATCCGGTGCTGATGGAATTCATGGATCAGCCGGGCGACCGGGGTCGCCTCCATCTCGTGCTGATAGAGCGCCTGGACGGCGGCGAGCCGGGCGGCGGAGCGGGATTGGGCGCGTTTGTTCATAGCGAGGTCAATTCAATCTGTTCTGGACGCTGAGCGCGTGGGCGGGCAGCCCCTCGGCGCCCGCGAGCGCAACGGCAGCGGGGCCAATAGCAGCCAGCGCCGATTCGTCCAGCGCGAGGAAGCTGGTGCGCTTCATGAAGTCGCCGACCGACAGCCCGCTCGAAAAGCGCGCGCGGCGTCCGGTGGGCAGGACGTGGTTGGGACCCGCGACATAATCGCCGATCGCTTCGGGGGTATGACGACCGAGGAAGACCGAGCCCGCGTGGCGGACCTTGGCGAACAGCGCGTCGGCAACATCGGCATCGACCGCGAGTTCGAGATGTTCGGGCGCCAGTCGATCGCAGAGCGGGATTGCCTCGGCGAGGGTCGACACGACGATGACCGCGCCATTGTCGGCCCAGCTCGCTTCCATCGTGCGCGCGGTTGCCAGCGTCGGAATGACCTCGGCGACCGCCGCCGCCACCGCCTCGCCGAACGCGGCATCGTCGGTGAACAGGATCGACTGGCTCGTCGGATCGTGTTCGGCCTGGCTCAGAAGGTCGGCGGCGATCACATGCGGTGCATTCCGATTGTCGGCGACGACGACGATCTCGCTCGGCCCCGCGACCATATCGATGCCGACGACCCCGTAAACCTGCCGCTTCGCCTCGGCGACCCAGGCATTGCCGGGACCGGTAACGACGTCGACCGGCGCGATCCTGTCGGTGCCATAAGCGAGAGCCGCGACCGCCTGCGCGCCGCCGATCCGCCAGATTTCGTCGACCCCGCCGATATGTGCCGCGGCCATCACCACCGGATTGACCTCGCCGCCCGGGGTCGGGGTCATCATCACGATCCGCCCGACCCCGGCGACCTTCGCGGGAATGATGTTCATCAGCACCGACGAGGGATAGGCAGCGCGTCCGCCGGGAACATAGACCCCCGCCGCATCGACGGCGTTCCAGCGCGCGCCGAGCCGCGCACCCGCCGCGTCGCGATAGTCGCGGTCTTCGGGCAACTGCGCAGCATGATAGGCGCGGATGCGGTCGGCCGCGAGATTCAACGCATCGCGCAGTTCGGGTCCGAGCGCGTCGTAAGCCGCTGCGCATTCCGCTTTCGAAATGCTCCACCCGCTCGCGTCGAGATCGAAGCGGTCGAACTTCGCGGTATAATCGGCGAGCGCGGAATCGCCCTCGGCCTTCACCCGCGCGATGATCGCCGCGACGTCGGCCGACACGTCGGATGTGCTTTCGCGCCGATCGTTGACGAGCGCATCGAACGCGGCCGCGAAACCGGGTTCGGAGGCATCAAGCCGCCGCATCGCCCACCGCCTGGCGAAAGCGTTCGACCAGCGCCGGCACCTCGGCCGAGCGCAGCTTGAACGCGGCGCGGTTGACGATCAGCCGCGCCGACACCTCGCTGATGATCGTCTGCTCGGCGAGCGCGTTCTCGACCAAAGTCCGTCCGGTCGAAACCAGATCGACGATGTGCGACGCCAGTCCCAGCTTCGGCGCGATCTCCATCGCACCGTTAAGCTTGATGCATTCGGCCTGGATGCCCTGCGCGGCGAACCAGCGGCGCGTCGTCGCGGGATATTTGGTCGCGACGCGGATATGGCTCGACCCCAGTCCCGGCGGCGCGCTGTCCGCCGGCCCGGCAAGCGACAGGCGGCAATGGCCGATGCCCAGGTCGACCGGCGCGTAAAGCTCGCTGTAATCGAACTCGTCGATCACGTCCGAGCCGACGATACCGAGCTGCGCCGCGCCATGCGCGACGAAGGTCGCGACGTCGAAGGCGCGCACCCGGATCAGCGAAACATGCGGCTGGTTGGTCGCGAACACCAGCGCGCGGCTCTTCGGATCGAAGAAGTCCGCAGCAGGTTCGATGCCGACCTTGGCCAGCAACGGCAACGCCTCGTCGAGAATCCGCCCTTTCGGGATGGCAAAGATGATGGGTTCGGGCATAAGCGCGCCAGCCCATAAGCGGGCCCGGGAGAAAGGGCAATGAGCGAGCGACCCCAGCCGATGGAACTCGGCGACACCGGCGCCGACGCGGTACGCGGCGCCTTCGCCAATCAGGTGCTTTATTGCCGGGCCAACGACGCGCCGGTGACCGCGCGCATCGTCGCCGCGATCGCGACCCTGCTCGACACGCCCGCGACCAAATTCGCGCGGCGGATCGCCGAATGGCAAGGTCCGCCGCTCGCCGATGCCCTGCCCCTGCGCGCCGCGGGCGGGCTGCATGCGCTGCACCTCGCGGGGATCGCGCACGAACTCGCCCCCATCTACGCCGATGCTGAGGGGATCAACGACGCCGCGATCGTCGCGGGCACGGTGCAGCGGCACGAAGCGGCGCTCCTCCCCTGGCTCGACGGCCCGCCGCAGACCAACGAGGCGGGGCGCTCGTCGAACTTCATCGCCGCGATGCTCTGGCTAACCGAACAAGGCCTGCCGCCGCATTTCCAGTGCCTCGAAATCGGGTCGAGCGCCGGGATCAACCTGATGCTCGCGCGCTATCATTATGATCTCGCGGGCGTGCAGGTCGGGCCTTTGCCCGGCGCGATGGCCTTCACCCCCGAATGGCGTGGGCGCCATCCGCCACAGCACAAGATCGAAATCCTGGGCACCAGAGGCTGCGACGTCGCCCCCGTCGACCTCACCGACCCGGCGCAGGCGCTGCGTCTGAAAGCCTATATCTGGCCCGAGCATCATATCCGCTTCGCACGCATGGAGGCCGCGATCGTCGCCGCGACCGCGCAGAAACCCGACATCGTCCACAGCAATGCCGCCGATTTTGTCGAGGCCGAACTTGCGAAACCGCAGGCCGCGGGCACGACGCGCGTCCTGATGCATTCGATCGTCTGGCAATATGTCCCCGCCGACCAGCAGGCGCGCGTCACCGCCGCGATGGAAGCCGCCGGCGCCCGCGCCACCGCGGACCGCCCGCTCGCCTGGATCGCGCTCGAAGCGAACCGCACCGTGCACCATCACGAACTGGTGGTGCGCCACTGGCCGGGCGATGGCGCACCAAAGATGCTCGGCCGCGCGCACGCCCATGGCGCATGGATCGAGTGGCTGGCCGGCTGACGGCTAACGGCCGGTTGCGGACATCAACAGCTGGTGCGAATGTCTTTGCATGAAGATGAACCCGCTATTTCTGATTGTCATCGCGCTTGCCACAGCCGGATGCGGACGCCGCGCGATAGAGGTGGATCATCCATTCTATCTGATGTTCATTGAACATCCCCAGGACGTCGCTCTCTTCCGCTGCCCGAATGAGCCTGGCGTTGGGTGCGCCATCGACGGACTTCCTGGTCCATTCGTCGCGGAGGCAGGGGCCAACAAACGATACATCGTGGTGGCTCAAACTCCGAGTTCGGATGGCGAAGGTCCCACGAGCTACTACTATTTTGAACGGGTTCCTGAGGAAACGAGCGGTTGGGGCAAGAACCCTGAACGGATTGTCGGGCCACTCGATGAGCGGGAGTTTACAGCGGCGAAGGCACACTTAGGATTGCCAGAGTTTACCGTTCGCCCCTAAGTCCACTCCCCACCCCAAAGCCGCCGCCAATCAGCCAAAGCTCAAAGCCGCGCCTCCAGCCGCGCCAGCATCGCCTGCACCGGCGGCGCGGCGACCGGCGCGTCCCATCCGGCCTCGATCGCCGCAATGCGTTCGAACAGGCGCTCGCTCGCGGCGATGATCCGGCGGACGGGGTCGTCGAACCGGACGCAGATATCCCAGTCGGCGACCACGGGTTCGCCGATGCGCGCCGCGCTGTCGTTCGGCCCGGCTCCGGGATCGCCGCCGATCATCGCGCGGCGATGGAGCAGCCAGGCGATGATGTGCATCAGCCGTGTTGTCGTCTTGAGCGATTCACAGGCAAGCCCGATCTGAAGCAGGCTGTCACGCGTGCCCCCGACGCCGACCACCCCCAGGTCACGCGCAGCGGCGAAGGCGGTGTGCGCTTCGTCGGCCAGCACCATCGCCTCGACATAGAGATTCTCGACCTGGGCACGCCGCACGGGCAGGCCGATCGTCGCCAATTCTGAAACGACCCTGTTCATGCGGCGGGAAATGCCACGGCCGGCGCCATGCCTGCAACGGCGCTAACCAATATTTCGAAAGCCCGTCCCATTTTGAGTCGGATGACGCCGCGGGTCAGGCGATGATGTCGGGGATCAACTGGTCCTCGCACCACGCGATCTCGTCGCGCAGCCGCAACTTTTTCTTTTTGAGTCGAGCCAGTTGCAACTGGTCGGGAACCACCGTCACGCCGAGCGCGGCGATCGCCGCATCGAGGTCACGATGCTCGATACGAAGAAGTTCGAGGCGCTGGCTGATCTCGTCGGGGTTCACGCGCCGCTTCCTGCCACGATCACAATCTATCCGCAACGGGGACCGGCTGACCGAATCGCCGCGTTAACGGCGCGACAAACTCTGTGATCCATGTTTTATTCGGTCCTGCCAACCGAGTCGAAAAATGAAGGAGACTGGCCGATGAACATGTCGCACCTTTCCGCCCTGAAGTCCCGCCACGCGGACCTCGATGCGAAAATTGCGAATGAAGAACGGCGACCGGCCCCCGATGTGGGCCTGCTGGCGCAGATGAAAAAGCAGAAGCTGAAAATCAAGGAAGAGCTGTTCGCGAACGGCTGACGATCGCGCCAGGTTCGGCCGCTGATCGCCCGCTGCGCCTTCCGAACGCGGAACGGGTCAGCGCGGACGGATCGGCGGTCGGCCCTTATTCAAACGAAGGCCGGCCAGCGTCGGCGGCACATCCTCCTTTTGCGGCGCCACGTCGCGGCGCACCGCCTGCGGATTGACCGCGCGGTCGAAGGCGATCCCGAATTTCTTGTCGCCGGTCCATACGATGCGCCCGGGCACATGTCCGACATTGCGCAGTTCGATCTCGACCACCGCACCCTGCACGACCGAAATCGGGCTTTCGGCGAGCATGCCGCCCGCCGACAGATTGCGAACGCGGACAAGAATCGGTTCGGGTTTTCCGGCCATCGCCACCCTCGCCTGCATGAACAGGCTGTCCCGATCGGCGCTGCGCGACAGCGCCGCCACTTCTTCGTCTATCGATGTCGGCACGCGCGATTCCATTGCGACCCGTTCCCCGCGTTAAAAGTCAGGATAGCGAATCTAGGGCGCAGCCCTTGCGGAAACGTAAATTTCGCGGGTCCGTCCCACTCTGGGGCAGACACTGCCGGTCTTCGGTCAGTCCTCGCGCGAGATCCGCTCGTTGCGCTCGTGGCGTTCCTGCGCCTCGAGCGTCATCGTCGCGATCGGGCGTGCCTGGAGCCGCGCGAGCGAGATCGGCTCGCCGGTCACCGCGCAATAGCCATATTCGCCCTCGTCGAGGCGGCGGATCGCCGAGTCGATCTTCGAGATGAGCTTGCGCTGGCGGTCGCGGGTTCGCAGTTCGATCGCCCAGTCGGTTTCGCTCGACGCGCGGTCGGCCAGGTCGGGTTCGCGCAGCGGACCGTCCTGAAGCTGGGCAAGCGTCGATTCGGATTCGGACAGGATCGACCTTTTCCAGGCGACCAGAAGGCCGCGGAAATAATCCTGCTGCCGTTCGTTCATAAACGGCTCGTCGTCGCGGGGGACATAGTCCGTATCGAGGTTGGATTTGGCTTCGCGGAGCGCGTCGGCGCCAATGTCGGCGGTCTGTGTCGGCATGACGGGCTCTTGCGTCCTTTCGTCTCGCGGACCGCCGGGCATGGCGGACCGGGGGAGTGCGCGCGCCTATAACCAGCCGTTGGATGCGATACAAGCGTCGAAGCGGTGGATGGCGTTTGCAGGGTGAAGCAAGGCTGAACCGCCGTCACGGCCGACGCGATTCTCATCGGTCGCCATTGCGGTCGCCGAACGCCTGTTTTTGGCACTCGGGTTAACCACAGCAGGGGAATCGCCCAAACTTTCGTTCCGTTTTGGGACAGTGGGTCTGACGGGAGTTGATTCCGCCTTCCTTTTCCCGCTGTCGGACAGTCAAACGCGGTTAACGCAATTGCGGCGTTCACAAAGCTTTGGCCTTTTGGCCCCAGAACAGGTGCAAGCGGGTGTCGGGGTGTGGCACCTTCCCACCAAGCAACGGGAAAAGAGAGAGAAACCTATGTCTGTCCGAATGGCCCTCGCAAAGCTCTGCGCCTGCACCTGCGGCGGTGCGATCATCGGTACCGGCGCGATGCAGATCAGCGACGTGCCGGCGGCACGGGCGCAAACGACCAAGTCCTGTTCGCCCTGCGCCGGCAAACCCGTCGTGCGCAAGCGCCATGCGGCGAAGAAGCCGGTCAAGCGCGTGCGCCGCGTCGTCACGACGAAGCGCGTTATCCGCACCGTAACTCCGCAGACCCAGGTCGTCACCCAGACGATCCCCCTGCCCCCGATCCCCTATGCGCCCTTCCCGCAGCGCGGCGGCTGGGAAGGCGGCGGCGGCGGTGGCGGCGGTGTCACCGTGGTCGGCGGCGGCTTTGGCGGCGGCTTCGGCGGCGGCTTCTTTGGCGGTTTCTTCGGCGGATCGAGCGGCGGCGGTAGCAGCGGCAGCATCGTCGTCACCTCGACGACGACCGGCGGCGTGAGCACCTCGTCGAGCACCTCGTCGGGCGTTTCGACCTCGACCGGCAGCGTCTCGACCTCCACGGGCAATGTCGATGTTTCGACCTCAACCGGCGGTGTGAGCACCTCGACGGGCAGCGTGTCGACCTCGACCGGCAGCGTGTCGACCTCGACCGGCAGCGTGTCGACCTCGACCGGCAGCGTCTCGACCTCGTCGGGCAATGTCAGCACGTCGTCTGGCAACGTCTCGACCTCCTCGTCGAGCAGCAGTTCGTCGTCGAGCTCGTCCTCCTCCTCTTCGTCGTCGAGTTCCTCGTCGTCGGGCGGCGGCAACTCGTCGAAGGGCGGCTCGTCGCATGGCGGCAGCTCGCACGGCGGGTCGTCACACGGCGGTTCGTCCCATGGCAATTCGTCGAAAGGCGGCTCGTCGCACGGCAGTTCGGGCTGGGGCGGTTCGTCGCACGGCAGCTCGGGTGGTTCGGGCGGCAGCAGCTCGTCCTCGTCGAGCTCTTCTTCGTCTTCGTCCTCGAGCAGCAGCACGTCGTCGGGGGCCACCTCGTCGGGCGCGACCGGCGGCAGCAGCAGCTTCGGTTCGACCGGCAGCAGTTCCTCATCCTCCTCGTCGAGCAGCAGTTCGTCGTCCAGCTCCTCCTCGTCGTCGAGCTCGGGCGGTACCAGCAGCGGTTCGTCGGGCACCCCGACCCCCGTTCCGGCCCCGCCGATGCTCCTGCTCTTCGGCGCCGCCGCCGCCGCGCTCGTCGCGCGCCGCCGGGCCGCGAACAGCAACGGCCAGGAACAGGACGCCGCATAAGCCATCCACTGGAGGTCCGATCCGGACCACCATTTCAAGGGCCGCCCGCAAGGGTGGCCCTTTTTCTTGGCGCCGCAGAAACAGTTTGCCATATGGAAAACTGTTTCATATGGTTCACTAGATGGTAAACCAACAAACGCCCCTCGACTCGGTCTTCCACGCCCTCGCCGATCCGACTCGCCGCGCGGTGATCAGCCGCCTGCTCAAAGGCGCGGCGCCCGTGAAGCGGCTGGCCGAACCCTTCGCGATGGGCCTTCCCGCCTTCCTCAAGCATCTGACGGTGCTCGAAACCTCGGGACTGATCCGGTCCGAGAAACGGGGCCGCGTGCGGACCTGCCACATCAACGAGGACCGGCTCGCAGCAGCCGAAAGCTGGCTCTCGCAGCAGCGCGCCATCTGGCAGGGCCGCACCGACCGCCTCGCCGCCTTCGTCGAATCGCAAATCCCCGAGGAGAAGAACCCATGAGCAACGAAACCGAACTGACCATCTCGCGCCTGATCAAGGCACCGCCGTCGGCGGTGTGGGACGCTTGGAGCGACCCGACCAAGCTCGCTGCATGGTGGATTCCCGCACCGATCGAATGCCGGGTCGACACGCTCGACCTGCGCCCCGGCGGCGGTTTCGTTACCCGGATGCGCGAGGGCGACGGCGCGTTTCAGCCGCACGTCGACGGCTGCTTTCTGGAGGCGGTGCCCGAGAAAAGGCTCGTCTTCACCACCGTCCTCACCGAAGGCTGGCAACCCGCCGAACCCTGGCTCGCGATCACCGCGATCCTGACCTTCGAGGCGCAGGACGGCGGCACGCTCTACACGGCGCGCGTCCTCCACAAGACCCCCGAGGACAGCGCCAAGCATGACGAGATGGGCTTTCAGGAGGGCTGGGGCACCGCGATCGGCCAGCTTGCGGCGCTTATCGACCGCTAAACCGGACTTGCACCACTAGCGCCGCGCCGTCATAGCGCGGCCATGCACGATATCCGCCTGATCCGGGATAACCCGCAAGCGTTCGACGCCGGCCTCGCCCGCCGTGGTCTCGAACCCCTGTCCGCCGAAATCCTGGCGATGGATGCATCGCTGCGCGCGCTGCAGACCGACATGCAAGGCGCGCTCGCACGGCGCAACGAAGCGTCGAAGCTGATCGGCCAGGCGATGGCGCAGGGCGACAAGGACCGAGCCGAGGCGCTGAAGGCCGAGGTCGCGGACCTCAAAACCGCGCTCCCGGCGCAGGAAACCGCCGAGCGCGAGCAACTCGCGGCGCTGCAGGACAGGCTCGCCGCCCTCCCCAACCTGCCCGCCGCCGACGTGCCCGAGGGCGAGGACGAGGACGGCAATGTCGAAATCTCGCGCTGGGGTACCCCGCGCAGCTTCGACTTCGCGCCGCAGGAACACGCCGATTTCGCCCCCGCGCTCGGCCTCGATTTCGAGACGGCGGCGAAGATGTCGGGCGCGCGCTTCGCCTTCCTCCGCGGTCAGATGGCACGTCTCGAACGCGCGCTCGGCCAATATATGATCGACCGCCAGACGATCGAGCAGGGTTACACCGAATGCGCGACCCCGCTGATGGTGCGCGACGAGGCGGCGTTCGGCACGACCCAGCTCCCCAAATTCCGCGAGGATCTGTTCCAGACCACCGACGGCCGCTGGCTGATCTCGACGTCGGAAATGAGCCTCACCAACGCGGTACGCGAAGAGATTCTGCCCGAAGAGCCGCTCCCGATCCGCATGACCGCGCTGACCCCCTGCTTCCGCTCCGAGGCCGGCTCGGCGGGCCGCGACACGCGCGGCTATATCCGCCAGCACCAATTCTGGAAGGTCGAGCTGGTCTCGATCGTCCGCCCCGAGGACAGCGACGCCGAACTGGAACGCAAGACGCGCGCCGCCGAACTGATCCTCGAAGGGCTCGGCCTGCCCTATCGCAAGATGCTGCTCTGCGCCGGCGACATGGGCTTCGCCGCGCGCAAGACCTATGACCTCGAGGTCTGGCTGCCCGGCCAGAACGCCTATCGCGAGATTTCGAGCTGTTCGAACTGCGGTGATTTCCAGGCCCGGCGCATGAACACGCGTTTCCGCCGCGAGGGCGCGAAGGGCAATGAGTTTGTCCACACGCTCAACGGCTCGGGCCTAGCGGTCGGCCGCACGCTCGTCGCGATCCTCGAAAATTACCAGCAGGCCGACGGCAGTGTCACAATACCGGAGGCGCTGCTTCCCTACATGGGCGGGATCACGAAGCTGGAACCGGCAAGCTAAATCAACGTCACCCCGGGCTTGACCAGGGGCCCGCCTTCTTGAAAGCGAAAAAGGCGGGTGCCGGGTCAAGCCCGGCATGACGAAAGAACAGAAAGAAGAACCGTGCGCATCCTCCTCACCAACGACGACGGCTATCACGCCCCCGGCTTCGCGGTTCTCGAAGCGATCGCCCGCCAGCTCAGCGACGATATCTGGGTCTGCGCGCCCGCCGAAGAGCAGTCCGGCGCCGGCCACTCGCTCACCCTGTCGCGCCCGGTGCGTGTCCGCCAGCACGCCGAACGCCGCTGGTCGTGCACCGGCACGCCGACCGATTCGGTGATGATGGCGATCGGCAAGCTGATGCCCGAAAAGCCCGACCTGATCCTCTCGGGGGTCAACCGCGGCGCCAATCTCGGCGACGACGTCACCTATTCGGGCACCGTTTCGGCGGCGATCGAGGGCGCGCTCGCGGGCATCCGCTCGATCGCGCTCAGCCAGGTTTACGCCAAAGAGGGCATGGGTGACACCGTCCCCTTCGGCGCCGCCGAAGCCTGGGGCGCCAAGGTGCTGCGCCCGCTGCTGGCCATGGACATGGCGCCGCGCACGATGATCAACATCAACTTCCCCGCCCTGCCCGCCGACGCGGTCAAGGGCATCCGCGTCACACGCCAGGGCTTCCACGACTATGGCCGCGGCTCGATCGTCGAGGGCACCGACCCGCGCGGCTATCGCTATTACTGGTTCGGGCTGCACGGTATCGAGCACAGCCTTGGCCACGACAGCGATCTGGAAGCGATCGACGACGGCTATATCGCGGTCACCCCGCTCCAGCTCGACCTGACCCATGACGCATCGCTGGCGGCGCTGCGGGCGGCTTACAGCTAATATTGCTTTGAGGGTGCAAGCCGCCCTCAAATCCCGTTCGTGTCGAGCGAAGTCAAGACACGCCGAAGTCGTGCGATCCTATGGGTGTCTCGACTTCGCTCGACACGAACGGAACCAATGGGCATTGGCGTATGAGCCATGACCCGCCTCTACCGCCTCGACGTCCCGGCCGCCGACATCGCGGCGCGTTTCGGTGCCGAGGCGGGCAAGGACCCGTGGACCGGCGGCTATGCCGCCCCCGGACGTCCCGCGCCGATCGTCACCCGTGACGCGAAATGGCGCATGCGCCGGGTCGGGCCGATGTTCTGGGGCGTACCGCCGCCACCGCGCGGCACCGACCCGATCACCAGCGTGCGCAACCTCGACAGCCCCTTCTGGATCGGCACGCTGCGCCACACCGAATTCCGCTGCCTGATCCCCGCGACCAGCTTCGCGCTCTGGTCGGGGCCGGACGGCGCGCGGCGCCAGCACTGGTTCGCGGTCGCGGGCCAGCCGATCTTCGCCATCGCAGGCATCATCCGCTTCGCCGACGAAATCCCCACCTTCGCGATGCTGACGACCGACCCCAACCCGCTGGTCGCGCACCATCACAGCGGCGCGATGCCGCTGATCCTGCCCGCCGAAGCGCAGGAACGCTGGCTCACCGCCGACTGGAAAGACGCCGGCGCCCTCGTCACCCCCTTCCCCGCCCAGGCGATGACGGTGTCGGATACCCCGCCGCAATAATCCGCCTCGTGGCAAAGCCCATGGGGAGGATCTCGAGATCATCTCGCCGCTGGTCAATCCGCCAAGGCTTTGGCAAAGAAGGCGCATGGGGGACCACCATCGCATATTTGCTATACTGCTGCTGTCGGCGCCGCTCGCCGCCTGCATTCCGGCATCGGCGCCACCGCAGCGCCCCGCCCCGCCGGTTGTCACCACGCCCGCGCCGCCTTCGCTCGCGGACAACCCGCTCGGCTATGACGATGTATCGGGCGGTGACAGCAAGCCGACCTGGGTTCTCCAACCCGTCGCGGCCAAAGCTCGCGAGGTTCCCGCCAGTCTCTACACCGTCCGCCCCGGCGACACGCTGCGCGCGATCGGCGAGATGACCCACGCCGGTTCCGAAGCGATCGCGATGGAGAACGACCTCGCGCCGCCCTACACGCTCGTTCCCGGCCAGCGGCTGCGCATTCCCGCCGGCCTCTATCACCGCGTCGCGGCGGGCGAGACCGGCATCGGCATCGCGCACGCCTATGGCGCCGACTGGGGCGAGATCGTCACGATCAACGCGCTCGCCGAACCCTATATATTGCGCGTCGGACAGCGGCTGCGCCTGCCCGCCGATGCCCGGCCGCTCACCCCCAAACAGGTCGATGTCGCGACCCGCGCAGCAGCGTTCAGCCTCGACATCGACGATATCGCGACCGGCAGCCAGCCCGCGCTCGCCGCCAACAAGGCCCCCGCCGCCGCCAGCGCCGCCCCGCGCAAGCCGGTCACCGCCGCCATCGCGACCCCCGCCGCCTTCACCGGTCGCTTCGTCTGGCCGGTGCCCGGCAAGGTCATCGCCAAATTCGGTCCGCTCGCGCCCGGCAAGGTCAATCAGGGGATCAATATCGCGACCCCCGCCGGCACCCCGATCCATGCTGTTGCCAACGGCGTCGTCTCCTATGCCGGCGACCAGATCGCGGTCTATGGCGGGCTGATCCTGATCGATCATGGCGGCGGCTGGGTCAGCGCCTATGGCCACGCCCAGCAACTCGACGTCCGGCGCGGCCAGTCGGTGAAGGCGGGCGACGTCATCGGCCTCGCCGGCGCGACGGGTCAGGTCCAGACCCCGCAACTCCATTTCCAGCTGCGCAAGAACCGCATCCCAGTCGATCCGCTCAAGCAACTGCCCGCACGATGAGCAAAAAATCCTCCGACAAGTTCCAGATGCAGCATATCTTCCGCCCGCTGAAGCGCGCGAGCAAATGGCCGATCTGGGCCGACGTCATCGCGCGGCTCAGCGTCGCCTTCTTCCTGATCGGGATCGTCGTGCTCGTCCACTGGATCGATCGCGCGGGGCTGAAGGACAGCCACGACGGCCATATCAGCTTCCTCGACGTGGTCTATTTCACGATGATATCGGTGACGACGACCGGCTTCGGCGACATCGCCCCCGTCTCCGACCGCTCACGCCTGATCGAGGCGGTCATCGTCACCCCGATCCGCATCATGGTGCTCTTCATCTTCGTCGGCACCGCCTATAATTTCGTCCTCAAGCGCACATGGGAAAAATGGCGTATGGCCCGCATCCAGGCAAAGCTCACCAACCATATCGTCGTCCTGGGCTTCGGCGTCAGCGGCAGCGAAGCGGTCAAGGAACTGATCGCGCGCGGCACCGACCCCGGCTGCATCGTCGTCATCGACCAGTCGGGGACGCGGATCGAGCAGGCCGAAGCGATGGGCTGCAACGTGCTGCAGGGCGATGCGTCGAACGACGACACGCTGATCGACGTCCAGATCGCGCGCGCGCAGGCGGTGCTGGTGTCCGCCGGACGCGACGACACCTCGATCCTGATGGTCCTCACCGTCCGCCACCTGTCGCCGCAGGTGCCGATCAGCGTCGTCATCCGCGCGCAGGACAATGAACTGCTCGCACGCCAGGCGGGCGCGAACAATGTCATCAACCCGGTCAGTTTCACCGGCCTGCTGCTCGCCGGATCGGCGCAGGGCGCGCATGTCGCCGACTATATGGCCGACCTCGCCAGCATCGGCGGGCGCGTTCAGCTCCGCGAACGGCAGGTCAGCGCCGAAGAAATCGGCCGCAGCATCGACCAGTTGGCAAGCGCGGGACGCGGCTTGCGCATCTATCGCGGCGGCAAGCCCTATGGCTTCTGGGAAACCGAGGCGCAGCGCCTCGAGGCCGGCGACATGGTCGTCGAGGTCATCCGCTGCGAAGAATGCGAGGCAAGCGTTCCCGGCGGCTAGGGCGGCTAGGCTGCCTGGGGTCCAGCCCCTAGCCCCGCCAGTAAATCCAGCCCGCCCACAGCCAGCCGATGATCAGCAGCGTGCCGCCGATCGGCGTCACTGCGCCCAGCCATTTCGGCGCGCCCAACGCCATCGCATAGAGCGTCACGCCAAAAATCGCCCCGCCCGCGAGCAGGGTCAGCGCCGGTCCGCGCGCGACCCCCATGATCGCCAGCGCGGCAACCGCGTGAACCAGCTGATAGATACCGCCGGTCCGCAGCCATTCGGCCTCCTGCGGCCCCGCCGCGCCATGCGCGCCGAACGCGCCCGCTGCCACTGCCATCGCCGCCGAAACGGCCGCCAACACGCCTATCGCCATCTGTCACCTCGCATCGCCGATTCCAGCCCGTGGCATGGCGCCAAGCGCCGCGCGTGACAAGCCACGCAAAATCGACTATGCGCGCCGCCAATCATGGCAACCAAAACCCTCCCCTCCCAGCCGAAGGTCGGCATGGTCTCGCTCGGCTGTCCGAAAGCGCTCGTCGACAGCGAACGGATTCTGACGAAACTGCGCGCCGATGGCTACGGCCTGTCGCCCGACTATGCCGGCGCCGACGTCGTCCTCGTCAACACCTGCGGCTTCCTCGATTCGGCGAAGGAAGAAAGCCTCGAGGCGATCGGCGAAGCCATGGCCGAAAATGGCCGCGTTATCGTCACCGGCTGCATGGGCAATGAGGCCGACGTCATCCGCGCGCGCTTCCCCAATGTCCTCGCGGTCACCGGCGCGCATCAATATGAACAGGTCGTCGACGCCGTCCACGAAGCCGCGCCGCCGACCCAAGGCCCCTTCGTCGACCTCGTCCCCGAAGGCGGTCTCAAGCTCACCCCGCGCCACTACAGCTATCTGAAAATCAGCGAAGGCTGCAACCACAGCTGCTCCTTCTGCATCATCCCCGATCTACGCGGCAAACTGGTCAGCCGCCGCATCGACGCCGTCCTCCGCGAAGCCGAAAAGCTCGTCGCCGCGGGCACCAAGGAACTGCTGGTGATCAGCCAGGACACCTCCGCTTACGGCGTCGACACCCGCCACGACCCGCGCCAGTGGAAGGGCCGCGAAGTCCGCGCCCATATGACCGACCTCGCGCGCGAACTCGGTCAACTCCAGACCAGCGAAGGCCGCGCCCCATGGGTACGCCTCCACTATGTCTACCCTTACCCGCACGTCGATGCGGTCATCCCGCTGATGGCCGAGGCGCTGCTCACGCCCTATCTCGACATCCCCTTCCAGCACGCGAGCCCGAGCGTCCTGAAGCGCATGAAGCGCCCCGCGAACGAAGCAAAAGTGCTCGAACGCCTGAAAAACTGGCGCAGCATCGCCCCCGACATCGCGATCCGCTCGAGCTTCGTCGTCGGCTTCCCCGGCGAGACCGAGGCCGATTTCCAATATCTGCTCGACTGGCTCGACGAAGCCCAGCTCGACCGCGTCGGCGCCTTCCGCTTCGAACCCGTCGCGGGCGCGCAGGCTAATGCCCTCGACGATCAGGTGCCCGAAGAGCTCAAGGAAGAGCGCTACCAGCGCATCATGGAAAAAACCGCCGCGATCAGCGCCGCCAAGCTCGAAGCCAAGATCGGCCGCACCCTGCCCGTGATCATCGACGAAGTCGGCGAAGCCGACGAAGACGGCAGCATCGGTGCGACGGGGCGGTCACAGGCCGACGCGCCCGAGATCGACGGCCATGTCTACCTCCGCGACGTCGCGGCGACCCTCAAGGCCGGCGATATCGTCGATGTCGCGGTCGAAGACGCCGACGAGCATGACCTGTTTGGGGTGGTCGCCACTCAATAAATTCTCTCCGCTTGCGGGGTGAGGTAGCGGCGGCAAAGCCGCTGACGAAGGCGGGCTGCGTCCTGCCGCAAAAATCGCTGTCCTAATTTATCTGGCGATCATAGCCTTCCTCCATGTCGGTGTTCGTTTCTCTTTTACGTTGCAGCACGCCGGGTCGCCCGGTTGTCCCGCGAGTTTTGCGCACGGCTTCGTCTAGGACGACAAAGGAGACATTTTTCCGTCGGCTGTCCGTAGCTTTTGTCGCTTTAAGCTGTGCCTCATCGCCGCTCCGCGACCTCACGCGGGACGATTCCAGTATAAAGTTGCGCAGTTTTCCACCGTTTGCGCGCAAGCAATCCTTCTTGCTACCCCGGGTTCGACCCGGGGTCCGCCTTGCCCGACGGCATAGGCCTCGCAAAAACAGGCAGGCCCCGGGTCAATCCCGGGGTGACGAGGCAATCGAGTCACGGCATCCGCACAAAACGCAATTTCAGTGTGAAGTTGGGCAGATTTCCACCCCTTTCGTCCCGCTCTGCTCCCCAAAGGAACGGCATCACTCGGTCGCCGTTATGAACAGGAAAGACCGCATCAGGGGCACCACATGCGACTAATCCCACTGGCAACCGCCATGGTGCTGCTGACCGCCGCGCTCACCGCCTGCAACCCTGCCGATGGCGGAGCCGAGGCGCCGCCGCGCGCGACCGACAAGGCGCCTTCGCCGTCGCAGACGTCGCTGATCGCAGTCCCGATCAATGCCAGCATCGCACCGTTGCGGCAGGAACTCGAACGCCCGGTACCGCGTACCTTGTGGACGATCGACCGGCGCGAACAGGCATGCGTGGCGCCGCAGCGGGTCAAGGTGTTCGGCAAGCGCGTCAAGGTCACCCCTGCCATCCCCTGCACCATCGTCGGCCAGGTCACGCGCGGCCCGCTGCGGCTGCGCGGCGAAGGCGACGAGATCGTCGTCGATGTCCCGATCCACGCCCGGATCAGCGCGCGCGACGTCGGCGGCGTGTTGAAGGGCGAGACTGCGACCGGCGCCGCGATGGCGCACGCCCGCGTCCGCATCGAACTATCCCCCGACTGGCGCACCCGCGGCAAAGCGCGGATCACCTATGGCTGGACCAGCGCCCCGGGCATCGATTTCCTTGGGCGTCGCATCACCTTCACCGACGAGGCCGACGCCAAGCTGAAACCCGTCGTGCGCGACGTCGAAGGCATCGTGAACCGCGAGATCGCGAAGATCGACATCCGCAAACAGGCCGCCGATGTCTGGCGGCAAAGCTTCACGACGCTCGAACTCAACCACCAGAATCCGCCCGTGTGGATGCGCGTCACACCGCAGCGCATCCTGTATGGCGGCTATCGTCTCGACGGCCAGCGCATCAACCTCAACCTCGGGATCGAGGGCATCACCGAAACCTTCGTCGCGAACCGCCCGGCCGATCCCGCCCCGACGCCGCTGCCGAAACTGGTACGACAGGCGCCCAAGCCGCACCTCGACGTGCGCGTCCCCGTCATCGCCGACTATGCGCAGCTCCAGCCGGTGATCGACCGCGCGCTCGCGAAACGGTCGACCCGGCCCTTCGTCCTCCCCGAGCTTGGGCCGATGGACGTGAAGTTCGGCAAGACGACCGTCTATGGCGCGTCCGGCGGGCGGATCGCGGTCGGGGTCGATGTCGAGGCGCGGCTCCAGAGCCGCAAGGGCGCGCCGACCCGCGGTCGCATCTGGATGACCGCGATCCCGAGCAACGAGCCGGGCTCGGCCGAGGTCCGTTTCACCGACCTTGTCATAAACGGCGACAGCGACGGGGTGGCTGGCGACTTGCTGATCCTGCTCGGTCGCAGCGAAGGCTTCGCGCCGCTGATCGCCGACGCGCTGACCCAGAATTTCACCCGCGACCTGGACGAACTCCAGGGCAAGATCCGCCGCGCCGTCGGCCAGCGGCGCGAGGGGGCGTTCGTAATCCGCACCAATGTCGCCAGCTTCACGATCGGCGAGATCAAGGCCTATGGCAACGGCCTCTACCTGCCGGTGCAGATGACCGGCGGTGCCAGCATCGACTATCGCCCGGCGAAATGACCCGCTACGCCCGAGTGAAATCCATCGTCCAGTTCACTTCCCATGTCGCGCCGTCATCGGCCGACATCGCCTGCTCCCAGCGCGGCGAAGCACTGTTGGTGCGGCTCCAGATGAAACGCAGCCGGATCGGCTGGCCGTCGAACCTATCGTCGGCATAGAAATGCCCGACCCCATCCTCGAACCTGCCGATGACGGGAACGTCCAGACTATGCGGGCTGCGCGCATCGAGCCACCAGATCGCCCAGCTCTTCTGAACGGGATCGAAGGATCGCAATGCGACGGCCCGATAGGATCCGCTGGCGATGTGCAGGACATTGTCTTCGATATTGCCATCGCCGCCCAATATCGGGCGCATGTCGCACGTCCCGTCGAACTCTTCCCATTCGTTGCAGTCCGCAAGGCGCATCTTCAACCGGCGGTGCCACACGCGCCAGCTGCCGATCTGGAAATCGAAATCACCAGCCATCATGAATTCTCCCCGATCTCATCGCAGGGATCGTTCTTATTACGTTCTCATTCGAACGCAACCCCGCCCTGCTCAGAACAGGCGCGTGAGGCCATAGAAGGCGGCCGCGACGATCGCGCTTGCCGGGATGGTGATGAACCAGGCCGCGACGACATTGCTTGCGACGCCCCAGCGCACTGCGCTAGCGCGGCGGGCGACGCCGGCGCCGATGATGCTGCCGGTGATCGTGTGCGTCGTCGACACCGGGATACCCAGCAGGCTGGCAGTGAACACCATGATCGACCCGCCGGTCGACGCGGCAAAGCCCTGATGGTGCGACAGCTTGGTGATGCGGCCGCCCATCGTCTCGATGATCTTCCACCCGCCCGACAATGTGCCAAGCGCGATCGCGACGTAGCAGCTGAACGCCACCCAATGCGGAACATGGAACTCGCCCTGCAAATATCCGGTCGAATAAAGCAGAACGGCGATGATCCCCATCGTCTTTTGCGCGTCGTTGAGGCCGTGGCTGATCGAATAGGCCGCCGACGAGAAGAGATGGAGGTGGCGAAAGGTTCTTTCGGCGAAATTGGCGGTGGCGCGGCGGAGCGCCCAGCTGCTGAGCAGCATCACCAGCATCGCAAGCAGCATCCCGAGCATCGGCGACAGGAAGATCGCGATCACCGTCTTGTTCAGACCGGTCCACTCGATCCCCTCGAACCCGGCATGGGCGACGCCCGCGCCGACGATGCCGCCGACGAGGGCGTGGCTCGACGACGACGGGATGCCCTTGAGCCAGGTGACGATGTTCCAGAACATCGCCCCGACCAGCGCCCCGAACACCACCGCAGGGGTCACCAGATCCTTGTCGATGATCCCCTTGCCGATCGTTTCGGCGACCTTGTGC
This sequence comes from Sphingopyxis sp. Root1497, assembly GCF_001427085.1. Classification (NCBI taxonomy): domain Bacteria; kingdom Pseudomonadati; phylum Pseudomonadota; class Alphaproteobacteria; order Sphingomonadales; family Sphingopyxidaceae; genus Sphingopyxis; species Sphingopyxis sp. Root1497. The sequence continues at coordinate 200,412 of NZ_LMGF01000005.1, read as the reverse complement.
AGTTCGGGAAAGATGACCGACAGGAAGTATGCGGCAAAGTTGAAGAAAGCGGCGAACAGCACCGCCTGTACCGGTTTGAGCAGCCGCGTCGCGACGACGGTCGCGATGCTGTTCGCGGCATCGTGCAGCCCGTTGAGGAAATCGAACGCCAGCGCCAGGATGACGAGGCCGACGAGCAGGGGAAATGCGAGTTCATGCATGGCGCGTGCCCTCGCTTATGCGTGGTCGATGACCAGGCCGTCGATCTCGTTCGCGACATCCTCGAACCGGTCGACGACGCGTTCGAGGTGGCTGAACAGCTCGCGCCGGATGATGAACTGAATCGTGTTCGTCTCGCCATGTTCCTGGAACAGGCGCTTCAACCCGGCTGCATGGATTTCGTCGGCATGCCCCTCCATACGCACCAGCCGTTCGGTCAGTTCGTGCAGCCGCGGCCCGTTGGCGCCGATGTTGCGCAACAGCGGCAGCGCCTCGGCGGTCAGCCGTGCGGCATCGACGATGATGCCGGCGATGTCACGCATTTCGGGTTCGATCTCGGTCACGTCGTACAGATCAATCGCGCCCGCCGTCTTCTGCATCTCGTCGATCGCGTCGTCCATCGACGCGATCAGGTCAGTGATCGCACTGCGGTCGAAGGGGGTCAGGAAGGTGCGGCGCACAGTCTGCAGCACTTCGCGGGTGATCGCGTCGGCGTCATGCTCGCGCTCGACGATTTCCTGGATATGATCGGCCATCCCCGGCCCGCCCTGCAACAGGCGCGACAGCGCGTTGGCCCCGGCAACCAGCGTCGCGGCGTGGCTTTCGAACAATTCGAAAAAATTGCCCTGTCGCGGCAGCAAGCGCTGAAACCATGCGAACATCCAACTCACCCCTGTCTTCTCGGCAACATTCTGCACCACCCCGCCGGTCCGCGCCACGGCGCGAAAACCGCTGTCGCCGAACGAACGGATGAGTGCCTGCAAATCGGGTTCCTCGACCGCCGCGGCGGCGGCGTGGAACGGAAACCACTGGCGGTCGCGCTCACCCTCTTCCTTCCATTCGGAAAGTTCGCTGGTGACGGCGAGCGGAAACACCTCGACGTCGAGCAACACCGACGCGCCGTTAGCGCGGCGTTTGCGATATTGATAGCTGCCGATCGGCGTCGGGCACACGGCGCCGATCACGCCGGCCTCTTCCTCCGCCTCGATCGCGGCGGCGGCGTGGCGCGTCATGCCGGTTAGCGGGTTGCCTTTGGGAATCACCCAGCGCTTCGTCTCGCGCGAGGTAATCAGCAGCACTTCGGTCGGTCCATCCTGCGCAGGTCCACCGAAACGATAGGGAAGAACCGCGATCTGGCGCATTTTTCGTCCCTTCCTATTCTTGGGCGGGCCATGCCGCCGTTGGTTACAATCGGGTTTCGCCCCTATGACAATAATGTGACAGCGACAAGGATGCTTCGCCCCCCAACGCTCCCCCGTCTAATGCATTGCAAAATGCAACGCGGTGCGTAAGCTGCACCCTAAAGACATATGGGAGACGAAATCATGGCAGGTACCGCGACCATGGAACGCGCGAATGACACAGCGGCTGCGCCGGTCGATCAGGATGTACTGATTGTCGGCGCGGGCATTTCGGGTATCGGCATGGCGGTTCACCTCCAGCAGTACAGCCCCGGGCGCAGCTTCGCGCTTGTCGAGCGCCGCGCCGATCTGGGCGGCACCTGGGATCTTTTCCGCTATCCCGGCATCCGCTCGGACAGTGACATGCACACGCTGGGTTTTGTCTTCGAACCATGGAAGCATGAAAAGACGATCGCCGATGGCCCTGCGATCCTCGAATATCTGAACCGCATCGTCGACGAACGCCATATCCGCGAGCGCATCCGTTTCGATCGCAAGGTCGTTGGTGCCGACTGGGACAGCGCGGCCGCGCGCTGGACGGTTACGATGGAGGACGCAAGCGGCGCGACATCGACCACGACCGCGCGCTGGCTCTATCTTGGCGCCGGCTATTATGACTATGATTCACCGTTCGATGCCAATTTCACCGGGCGAGACGATTTCCAGGGACAGATATTGCACCCGCAGTTCTGGCCAAAGGATCTTGACTATACCGGCAAGAAGGTCGTCGTGGTCGGATCGGGCGCGACCGCGGTAACGATCGTCCCGGCGATGTCGGACAAGGCGGCGCACGTCACGATGCTGCAGCGCACTCCGACGTGGTTCGCCATCCGGCCTGCCAAGGACGCGCTCGCCAATTTCCTGCGCAAAATCCTGCCCGAGGAACTGGCGTACAAAATCACACGCTACAAGAATGTGAAGATGCAGGACATCGTCTTCCAGAAGGCACGCACCAAGCCGGAAAAAGTCCGAGAATTCCTGACCAAGCAGATCAAGAAGAATCTTGGTGACCGCTATGATGCCGAGGCGTTCACGCCGCCGTACAACCCCTGGGAGCAAAGGCTCTGCCTCGTCCCCGACGCCGATTTTTTCGAGGCGATCAAGGCCGACAAAGCTTCGGTCGTCACCGATCATATCGACCGTTTCGACGCCACCGGAATCCAGCTCAAATCGGGCAAGCATCTCGACGCCGATATCATCGTTACCGCGACCGGACTCAACCTTGCCGTCGCGGGCAAGATTCCGGTGCGCGTCGATGGCGCGCTCGTCGACTGGAGCGAGCATTTCTACTACAAGGCGTGCATGTTCTCGAACGTCCCGAATTTCTCGGCGGTGTTCGGCTATCTCAATGCAAGCTGGACGCTGCGCGCCGATATCGTCGCCGAATATGTCTGCCGCGTGCTCAATCATATGGACGCGACCGGCACGACCGTCGCCACCCCGCACCTCGACGATCCGGACAGCCTGACCGAAGAGAATATCTTCGATTTCTCGTCGGGCTATATCCAGCGCTCGCTGCACATCATGCCCAAAAACGCCGATGCCCTGCCTTGGCGGCTCAACCAGAATTACATCCAGGATCGCGTCGACATGCGCACAGGCGCGATCGACGACGGCGTGCTTGGCTTCGCCAACGCCCGCGCGGCAACTGCGGCGAAAGACGAAGCGCCAGCGCTCGAAGCCGCGGAATAATTGCGGCAAATCCGTGCGGCGGCGACCGCTCCTTGGCGCGGTGCCGCCGTACCGGCCAGATGCCGTATAGATGGGCCGGAATCCAACCTGTTAATACGGATCCTTTGAGCAGAGTCGGACCGTCTTTGGCACGGCGCCCCGCAGTGTTACTGCCAGATTGGATGTAATGACCTTCGGTTCACGGCATCCGAATATTTACTTTATACTATTCTCCTATTACGCTCTCCGCTTTCCAGGGGGCAAGCATCATGAACACGGGCTTTAATGCCAAGTTCTGGCGGGGTGCGAAACTTGCAGCGCTCGCCTTTGCCGTGACCACGCCGCTGTCGTCGTGCAAGGACGGCGGATATGGCAGCGATAAGGAAATCGCGGCGGCCGGCAGTTGCCCCGAGGGCTTCGGCTGGGCAGAGGGACTGCAGGGCTATCTCAACCCGACCGCGACGATGCCGACGACGATGAGCGCGACCGCCGACGATTGCCTGTTCAACCAATGGTCGTGGGAAGCCTTTGTGTGGGCAAACGCCCCGATCGACGGCACTCCGCGCTTCCTGACCTGGCAGGTCCCGGACGATCTGCTCACCAACACCTCCGAAGTCCCGCGCACCTCGCTGCTGCGACTCGATGTGCATATGAAGCCGCTGCACATGGCCGATGGCGCCCCCAGTCAGGACGGCGCGATAGTCGAGGCCGACGGCAGCATGCTGATCGGGCAGAACGGCTATCCGGTCTATGCGTCGAGCCACATGACGCCGAACTATTTCGATGTGATCAAACGCAACCTGATCGCGACCGGCGCCTATCAGAACAATCCAAACCAGGACGATTATTTCAGCGTGGGCGACGCGATCGTCAAGGCCACCTGGTATCGGCTCGCCGCGGGTGAGGCCGCGCCGGCGGGCAGCTATACGACGCAGGCCGAGGTGCCGGTGCTGCAGAACAACTGCAACGGCGCGAACTGCACGGTCGTCCCGAGCGGCAAATATGAGACAGTCACCGTCGCACTCGTCGGCATGCACGTCGTCGGCTATGTCGAGAATCATCCCGAATTCGTCTGGGCGACTTTCGAGCACAAGCTGAACGCGCCGATGTTCGCCGACAACAGCTTCGTCTTCGACGCCAATGCCAGCGATCCCGGCAATTACACCTTCTACAAGGCGGGAACGCCCTATTCGCAGGCAGCCCTGCTCGTCGAGACCAATACCAATCCAGCCACGGTCACCTTCGACGCGGCGACAGGCAAATTCTCGCCGATCACGCAGGTCGTCCAGATGAACAAGACCGGCGGTGACACCCAGCCGAACGGACCGGCGAACATCACCGCGATCAACGTCGCGTCACAGGGCGCGGCGGCGAACTTCCCGAACAATTCACCGCTGCAGAACTACAATCTGATCGGAACGGCATGGTTTAAGCCCAACACCTATGTGACCACCAATGCCAACTGGCAGACGCTGAACCAGACCAACGCGGTCGGCGCGATCAGCCTGATGAATACCACCGCAGAAACCTTCCTGCAGAGCGCCAAGGGTCAGCAGGGCCATAATTGCTTCGAGTGCCATAGCGCGACGAGTTTCTCCTATGCCGGCATCCAGCCCAAGGCGCTGACGCCGCGCCGCATCGCGATCAGCCATATGGTCGCGATGGGTTCGGCCTATGAAGTGCCCAACACGCTCCCGGTAACCGCGGGTGGCTCACCTGCCGCCAAGACCACGGCGATCAAGGCCGTACAAAAGAAATAGAGCTGCACTGGGTCGCAGTCGCGTAGCCCCGGGTCGTCAAAGGCCCGGGGTTATGTCTTTGGGTCAATCGACATGCTCGGGCTTGCCCTTGATCGATCCCTTCGCGAAATCCTCGAGTTGTTTCTCGGTCATGTGCTCGGCCATCTCTTTCGATGCCCCCTTGAGCTTCGACCTGGGCGTGTCGCCGCGCTTGGCGCTGAGCGCCGCACCGGCGGCTTTCTGCTGGGCTTTCGATTTGGCTGGCATCGGCTTTCTCCTGCCTGCCCCCTCATCCGTTAACGCCCCCTACCCGTTAACGATCGTGCCGCCGTTGGGATGCAACACCTGACCCGACATATAGCTGCTGTCGTCGCAGGCGAGGAACAGGAAGCAGGAGGCGACCTCGTTGGGCTCGCCCGGCCGTTTCATCGGCGTGCCCTCGCCAAAGGTCGCGACCTTGTCGGCTGGCGACCCGCCGCGCGGGTTGAGCGGGGTCCAGATCGGTCCCGGCGCGACCGCATTGACGCGAATGCCCTTCCCCACCAGATTTTCGCTGAGCGAGCGGGTGAAGGCGGTGATCGCACCCTTGGTGGCGCTGTAATCGAGCAGCCCGCCCGATCCCTGATACATCGTGACGCTGGTGCAATTGACGATCGCCGCTCCCTTCTTGAGTTGCGGCAGCGCGGCCTGCACCAGATAGAACATGCCAAAGATGTTGGTTGCGAAGGTGCGCCGGAGTTGTTCGAGGCTGATGTCGCGAATATCCTCCGCCGGATGCTGCTCGCCCGCATTGTTGACGAGAATATCGAGCCGGCCGAGCCTGGCAACCGCCTTGCCGACGATCCTTTCGCCCGCGCCCGATTTGCCGACGTCGGCCTTGATGGTGATCGCGCAGCGCCCCTCGGCTTCGACGATCGCGGCGGTGGCGTCGGCGTCAGCCCTGTTGCTGTGGTAGACGATCGCGATATCGGCGCCCTCGCGTGCGAAGAGCGCGCAGACCGCGCGGCCGATACCGCTGTCGCCGCCAGTGACGATCGCGACCTTTCCCTTGAGACGGCCGGACCCGGGATAGCGCGGCTGCCATCTGGGCGCGCGATCAAGGTCGGCCTCTCGGCCCTTCGGCGACTTGGCGATCGTCTTGCCCGCGCCGACCTCCTTCCTCAGCTTCGTCGCCGCGCGCTTCTTGCCTTTCTTTTCGGCTTCGGTTTCGCCGACCTTCTCGGCCTTCGGCTGTTTCGCCATCGCCCTACTCCTATTTCCCCGCGCGGAAGTCGCCGGCGAACTCCGGCTTTACGGCGCGGATCAGCCCAGCCGTCACGGGGACGTTGATCCGGTAATCGCCCTCGGCATAAGCGCCGATCTCATAGGGTGCGATGGCGATCGTCAGGCGGTCGAGATGGCGCCCATCGGACGAGCCGAGCCACACCGTCTGCGCCGAGGCCGGCGGGCATTTGGCGAAGACCGAGTCCTCACCCTCCGCAGGCAGCTGAATGCCCTTCGCCGCCTTGGCGCGCGTGATCGCAGCGCAGAAATCGTCGCGGATCGCCGCGTCGAACGCGGTGCCGCTGGTGAACAGATCGAGCGGCGAACGTCGCTTGCCGCTGTTGCGGTCCCAGAGCAAAGTGCCGAAGGTCGTCATGCCGTGAGCGCCGCCGGTGTAGGTCGAAATCTCGCTCGACAGACTGAGGAAGCGCGGCGTGTCGGTGATGCGTTTCCAAGACTGCAAATGGCTGTGGGGACGGTAAGGAAAGCCTCCCTTTTCCGCAGCCGCCCGATCACGGCGCGATTCAGCGATCAGCGCGTCGCGATTGGCCGCGCGGTCGGCATCGAGCCATTCGGCGAGTTTGGGGATCTTCGCCGCCTCGAGCGGATAGGCGTAGGAAAACTCCATCAGGTCACTGCTTTCCTTGACCTCCGACGCCGTCGCATTCGCCACCTTCACATCGTCGACGGCGCCGGGAGGCGCACCGGGGACCGAGGCGGCAGCGGCCTTTTCAGCGGTCGTCTGCGCCGGTTCGCTGGAGCAGGCGGTGAGAAGGAGGAGGATAGCCGGCGCGAGCGCTGCGGCGGAGCGGAGGGAAAGGATGGCGGTCATGGGCCAACAACGCCGGGCATCGACAAAGTTTCCCCGCAAGCCTAGCAATTCGGAATGACCGACCATTCCGACTTGATCCAGCCCGACAAGGGCCAGGATGCACGCACGATCCACCTTGTCGACAAGAAGAGCTTTGATAGCTGGCTGAAGGGCCGCAGCGCGCGTGAACGCGCCCACCTCGCCGCCGTCGGGTTCAAGCCCGATGCCTTTGTCCATGCTATCCTGCCCGGCGACGATCCCGAGCGCTGGTCGGTGGTAACGACGGTTGCGAATGTTGAAAGCTTGTCGGCTTGGTGCCTTGCCAAGCTGGGCCAGATCTTGCCCGAAGGCCGTTACCGGGTCGAGGGGCGGCAGCCGGGCAAGGCGATGTTCGGGTGGATGAGCGGACAATATCGTTTCGACAGGTACCGCCCCAAGGCCGAAGCACATGGGCCACGTGTGCTGCTGACCAGCGACGTCGGCGCGATTGCCCCGGTGGTCGCCGAGATGCGCGCGACCGCGCTGGTCCGTGACATGGTCAACACGCCGGCCGCCGACATGGGGCCGGCGGCGATCGAGAAGGAAGCCGAGCGCATCGCCAAGGCGCATGGCGCGAAGATCGTGGTAACCAAGGGCGAGGTGCTGGAACAAGGCTATCCGATGATCCACGCCGTCGGACGCGCGGCAGCGAAACATCATGCCCCGCGACTGATCGAGATCTTGTGGGGCAAGGAGGACCATCCGCGCATCGCGCTGGTCGGCAAGGGCATCAGTTTCGACAGCGGCGGGCTCGACATCAAACCGTCAGCCGGAATGCGGCTGATGAAGAAGGACATGGGCGGCGCGGCGCACGTGCTGGCGCTCGCCGAACTGGTGATGGCGAGCGGGCTGCCGGTGCGGCTGCACTGCCTGGTCGCGGCAGCGGAAAATGCGATTTCAGCCGATGCGTTCCGGCCGGGCGACGTATTGAAAAGCCGGCTCGGGTTGACGGTCGAGATCGGCAACACCGACGCCGAGGGCCGGCTGGTGCTCGGCGACGCGCTGGCCAAGGCGAGCGAGGGCAAGCCCGAGGTGATCGTCGATTTCGCGACGCTGACCGGAGCCGCGCGCGTCGCACTGGGTCCCGACCTGCCACCGCTGTTCGCCAATGACGATGCGCTGGCCGACGCGATGCTGGCGGGCGGCATCGATCGCGACGACCCGCTTTGGCGGATGCCACTATGGGATGGCTACGCCGACCTGCTCGAAACCGACATCGCCGACCTTGGCAATGCGAGCTCTTCGGCGTTCGCCGGGACGATCACCGCCGCGTTGTTCCTCAAGCGGTTCGTCGGCGAAGGCATCGCCTGGGCGCATGTCGACACCTTCGCCTGGCGCCCCTCGGCGAAGCACGGCCGACCCAAGGGCGGCGCGGCGCTCGGGATGCGCGCAGCATGGGCGATGCTGCAGGCGCGCTACGACCGGCGGCGCAAGGGCGATGTCGCTTGATAAAAGCCCCGCCGCTGCGCTAATGCGCCGCGATTATCCGCCGTTCGGCGGCTTCATCGCATTTCAGGACATGACGTGACAGCAGAGGTCGAAAATTTGGCGGGTCGCATCCGCATGGGGCGCCCGGGCGCAGCGGGAGCGGGACGTGGCCGTTTCGGCCTGACCGGCACGTCGCAAGGCTATGATCCGCGCGTCGTCGCGATCCGCCCCGACCTCGCCGACATCGCGGTCGCTGGCCAGCATTTCGCACCCCATTATGCCGCGCCGATGATGAGCAGTTGCGTGCTGCCCTCAGCGGTGCTGCGGGGCGCGCCGTCACTCGATGCCGACCAGACGAGCGAGCTTCTCTACGGCGAAGGCTTCGCGCTGCTCGACCTGACGGGCGGGTGGGCTTGGGGGTATTGCCTGGCTGACCATTATGTAGGGTATCTGGCCGCCGACGCACTGGGGGCGCCGATCGCGCCTACGCACCGGGTACGCGCGAGCGAAGCGCTGCTCCACAGCGCCCCCGACGCCGCGAGCGGCGGGTCGGCGGTGCTGCCGCGCGGGGCGCTGGTGATGGGCGAGGCCGAGGGCGAATGGCTCGCCACCGCGCACGGATATCTGCCGCTCGCCGCACTGGCCGAGGTCGGCACCGACGAAACCGATGCCGCGACCGTCGCTGAGGAGATGGTCGGCGCGCCCTATCTGTGGGGCGGCCGGACCGCCGCCGGGATCGACTGTTCGGGGCTGGTGCAACTCGCTTGGGCCGCCGCGGGGATCCACCTGCCGCGCGACAGCGACCTGCAGCTGGCATCGCTCGGCGCCGACAAGGACGTCGACCCAGCCGCACTCCGGCGCGGCGACCTGGTCTTCTTTCCCGGCCATGTCGGCATCATGGCCGACGCCACCCACATCATCCATGCCAGCCGACGATGGATGGCGGTGAAGGTGGAGCCGCTCGCCGACGTGATCGCACGCTCGGCCGCCAAGGATCATGACCCGCCGGTGAGCGGGTATAAAAGACTGAAATAACATCATGACACAGACGGTTTTCATCGATGGCGCGGCGGGAACGACGGGCCTCGAAATCGCCGAGCGGCTGGCCGGGCGGAGCGAATTCGCACTGGTGACGCTCGACGAAGCGCGGCGCAAGGACGCCGATGCGCGGCGCGAAGCGCTGAACGACGCCGATTTCGTCATCCTCTGCCTGCCCGACGCAGCGGCGATCGAAGCGGTGGCGATGATCGCCAACGACCGCACGAAGGTGATCGACGCCTCGACCGCGCACCGCGTTGCCCCGGGCTGGGCCTATGGCTTCCCCGAACTGAACGCGGGACAGCGCGCCGCGATCGCAGCTTCGTCGCGCGTCAGCAACCCCGGCTGCTACCCAACCGGTTTCCTCGCGCTCGTGGCGCCGCTGGTCGCGGCCGGCATCGTCGCGAAGGATGCGCGGCTGAGCGTCAACGCGGTGTCGGGCTATTCGGGCGGCGGCAAAGAACTGATCGCGCGTTTCGAGGCCGAAACCGACATCGGTTTTCGCAGCTATGGCCTGTCGCTTGGACACAAGCATGTGCCGGAAATGCAGGCGGGTTCTGGACTGATCCACGCGCCCGTGTTCGCGCCGGCGGTGGTGCCGGTCTATCGCGGCATGCTGGTCGAAGTACCGCTGAGCTTCGACGCGCCGACTGCTGAAGCGGTCTATGACGCGCTCGCGGCGCATTATGCGGGATCGCCGCTGGTCAGCGTGCGGCGTGCGGGCGACGAAAGCGAGCTGCTGCTGCGCAAGGACGATGCCGCGACCGACGCGATGGAGCTGATGCTTTATGCCAGCGCCGACGGCGCCCAGCTGCGGCTCGTCGCGCGTCTCGACAATCTCGGCAAGGGCGCGAGCGGCGCCTGCGTTCAGAACCTCAACATCATGGCAGGCCTGCCCGAAACGGCGGGGCTGCGGCTGTAATTCCTCTCGTCATTGCGAGGAGCGAAGCGACGCGGCAACCCAGAGCAGGCGTACACCGCTCTGGATTGCTTCGCTTCGCTCGCAATGACGAGGTGAAAGAGACGCTAGGGAGTCAGTGCACCGTGTCGAGGATGTCCTCGACCGACAGATAGACGATCAGTCGCTCGATCTGGCGCCAGCGCGCGAAGTGGATGTGGTTGCCGAGCACGCGATACTGCTCGGCGCGCGCCGCGGCTGCAAACCCCGCCTCGTCGCCATGCTGGTGGATCAGCGCATGCGCGTCGTCCACCGCGGCGCGGTCGGAAAGAAAAGGTGCTGGCAGCTGCATGGTGTCCCCGATCATGTCGGGACCGCTCTACGTCCCCCGCCTCACCGCGCCGTTCCCAATAGTGCTGAACAGGCGGGTAAGGTTAACCGCAAGGCGCTTCGAGTTAACCATGGCAGGCCGCGTTTCGCCTCTTTGACCTTGCCCGCACCGCGTGTAGACATGGGCCATGCGCAAGATCCTGAAATATGTCCTCATCGCCCTGCTGCTGATCCTGGTCGTCGCCGGCATCGTCCTTTACGCGATGTCGCGGCCCGATGTGGCGCGCTTCTCGACCGCAGAGTTGAGCGGCCGGGTACCCGTGATGGCGCCGCAGGCGTCGCAGACGATCCCGACGATGAACGTGCCCGAGGCGACCAAATGGCCCGCCGGAGAAGCGCCGCGCGCCGCCGCAGGGCTGAGCGTCGCACGCTTCGCCGAGGGGCTGGCGCATCCGCGGACGATATTCGTGCTGCCCAATGGCGACGTGCTGGTCGCCGAGAGCGAAAGCCCGCCGCGCGATACCTCGGGCATCGAGGGTGCGGTGATGGGCCGGATGATGAGCAAGGCGGGCGCCGGCGGCAAATCGGCGAACCGCATCAGCCTGCTCCGCGACGCCGACGGCGACGGCAAGGCCGAGGTCAAGACCGCCTATATCACCGGCCTCAACTCGCCCTATGGCATCGCGCTGGTCGGCAAGACGCTCTATGTCGCCAACACCGACGCGCTGCTCGCCTTCCCCTATGTCGAGGGCGAAACCGCGATGAGCGGCAAGCCGAGCAAGATCGCCGACCTGCCCGCCGCCGGCACCAACCGCCACTGGACCAAGAGCCTGGTCGCGGCGCCCAACGGCTGGCTCTATGTCGGCGTCGGCGCCGACAGCAATATCGGTGAAAAGGGCCAGGCGAACGAAGCGCGGCGCGCGCGTATCCTGGAAATCCGCCCCGAACAGAAATATGTCCGCACCTTCGCGGCGGGCATCCGCAACCCCGTCGGGCTCGGCTTCTACCCGGGCAGCGACCAGTTGTGGACCGTGGTCAACGAGCGCGACATGCTCGGCAGCGACTTGGTCCCCGACTATCTGGCCGAGATCGACGAAGGCGATTTCTATGGCTGGCCCTGGTATTATTGGGGCGGCTTCGTCGACACGCGGGTCGCGCCCGATGCCGACGACCGGCGCCAATATGTCAAGCGCCCCGAATATGCGCTCGGCGCCCACACCGCACCGCTCGGCATGACATTTACCCAAGGCCTCGCCCTCGGCGAGCGCTGGGCGAACGGCGCGCTGATCGCGCGGCACGGATCGTGGAACCGCGAACCGGTCGCGGGGTATGACGTGGTGTTCGTCAAGTTCGGCGCCAATGGCAAACCCACCGACACGCTGCCGATCACCCTGCTCGACCAGTTCCTTGCCAAGGACGGCAAGACCACCCGCGGTCGCCCGGCCGATGTGAAGGTCGCGAAGGACGGCAGCGCGCTGATCGCCGACGACACCGGCGGGGTGATCTGGCGGGTTGCGAAGGCGGGGTAGGTCCGGGGGTGAGCCGCCTCAGCTTCGCCCGGACGATACAATTTCTCTTTATTATTATCGGCGCCAGCGCGCTGCTGCTTCCGAGCACGCGCAACGCGGATTTCGATGCCAAATATTTGCTGTTGGTCTTGGGATCGCTGCTGCTTGCGATAATTTTCGTGGCGCTCAAATGCCCCTGCTGCGGATACAGCCTGTACCGCACGAGAAACTATCGGATAAACCTGCTCGTCCCGGCAAGCCGGACGTGTTCGCACTGTCAGGCCAGGCGCGACTGACGCGCCCGGTAAGGACTTAAACCCTCATCGGCATTAGCACGTACAGTGCCGGGCTCTTCTCGCTTTCGCGGATCAAGGTCGGGGCGTTGGCGTCAGCGAGGTGCAGTTCGACCGTGTCGCCATCGACCTGGCCGAGGATGTCGCTGAGGTAGCGGGCGTTGAAGCCGATCTCCATCGCCTCGCTGTCGTACACCGCCGCGACCTCTTCGGCGGCGGTGCCGTTTTCGGGGCTGGTGACGCTGAGCGTGATGCGGTCCTTGTCGAGGCCGACCTTGACCGCACGGGTCTTTTCGCTGGCGATCGTCGAGACGCGGTCGACGCCCTGGAACAGGCTTTTCGGATCGACCTTCAAGAGCTTGTCGTTCGCGGTCGGGATGACGCGGCTGTAGTCGGGGAAGGTGCCGTCGATCAGTTTCGAGGTCAGCACGGCGTTGCCGAGCTGGAAACGGATCTTGGTCGCCGACAGGCTGATTTCGACATTGCCCTCGGCCTCGTCGAGCAGCTTGCGGATCTCGCCGACGCATTTGCGCGGAACGATCACGTCGGGCATCGCGCTGGCGCCGTCCGGGCGGGTCACCGTGTAGCGGGCAAGGCGGTGGCCATCGGTCGCCGCGGCCTTGAGCACCGGGCCGGTCGCATCTTCGGCGACGTGCAGGAAGATGCCGTTGAGATAATAGCGCGTTTCCTCGGTCGAGATCGCGAAGCGCGTCTTGTCGATGATCTGGATCAGCTCGGCGACCGGCAGTTCGAAATTGGTCGGCAGTTCGCCCTCGGCGATCACCGGGAAATCGTCGCGCGGCAGCGTCGGCAGGTTGAAGTTCGAACGGCCGGCCTTGACCTGCATCTTGCCCTCGGCGGCGGCGAGGCTGACCTCGGCACCCTCGGGCAGCTTGCGGGCGATTTCGAAAAGGGTGTGCGCCGAAACGGTGGTGGTGCCGGGGGTTTCGACCCGGGCGGCGATCGTCTCGACCACCTGCAGGTCGAGGTCGGTCGCCATCAGCTTGAGCTGGCCCGATGCGTCGGCCTCGATCAGCACGTTCGAGAGGATCGGAATCGTGTTACGCCGCTCGACCACCGACTGGACGTGGCCAAGGCTCTTCAACAGTATCGCGCGTTCGATCGTCGCTTTCATTGTTATTCCGCCATCCTGTATGCTCGTGCGGGAGAAGTCCCTCAGGGACGGGTACCATGGGCGCCTTGGCACCCCGATTCCCTGCCCCCATAAAATGTCTTCCTTCCTTAACGCGCCTATGGCGCCGTGCAAGCCATGCTTGCAAAGCATCCCCAATCGCGCAATCGAGGCGCGATGCGCCGCGCCCTCCCCTTTTTGCTGATGCTGGCGGCGGTGCCCGCGATGGCGGCGGCAGCGTCGCGCACCGCGCTCGGCATCTTCGACGGCTGGGGCGCCTTTCGCGACCCCGCAGCGCCGCGTTGCTACGCGATCGCCGCCCCCGCCGCGACAATAGGGACGCCGCAGCTGAAGGCCTATGCCAGCGTCGGTTACTGGCCCAAATCGCGCATTCGCGGCCAATTCTACGTCCGCCTGTCGAAAGCGCGGCGCGCCGGCGGCGAATTGCGGCTGACGATCGGCAGCCGCCGCTTCATCCTGACCGGCAACGGTGCCCACGGCTGGGCGAGCGACGCGCGGATGGATGCCGCGATCATCGCCGCCATACGATCGGCGCCGAGCATGAGCGTCGAGAGCGTGTCGACGAGTGGCGGGTCGATCGCCGACACCTATCGCCTGCGCGGCGCGGCGACGGCGATCGACGCGGCGGCGCTGGGCTGCGCAAGACCGGGATGATGCCATGAAGACGATCGGCCTGATCGGCGGTTTGAGCTGGGAAAGTTCGGCGCACTATTACCGCCTGATCAACGAGGGGGTGAAGGCGCGGCTCGGCGGGCTGCATTCGGCGCGCGTGCTGATGCTGTCGCTCGACTTCGCGCCGATCGCCGCGTTGCAGGCGAGCGGCGACTGGGACGAGCTCGACGGACAGATGGCCGATGCCGCCAAATCGCTGACGGCGGGCGGCGCCGAGATGCTGCTGATCTGCGCCAACACGATGCACCTGTGCGCCGAGGCGGTCGAGGCGGCGACCGACGTGCCGCTGCTCCATATCGCCGATCCGGCCATCGCCGCGATCCGCGCGGCGGGATATACGCGCGTCGGGCTGCTCGGCACCGCCTTCACGATGGAGAAGCCCTTTTACACCGGGCGCATGGCGGCCGCCGGGATTACGGCGATCATCCCCGGCGATGCCGACCGCGCGACCGTCCACCGCATCATCTATGACGAGCTGGTGCAGGGCGTGATCCGCGACGAATCGCGCGCCGAATATCGCCGCATCATCGCGGCGCTGATCGCCGATGGCGCCGAGGCGATCGTGCTCGGCTGCACCGAGATCATGCTGCTGGTCGATAAGAGCGACAGCGCGGTGCCGCTGTTCGACACGCTGGCGCTGCATGTCGAGGCGGCGGTGGAGATGGCGTTGGCGTGAAGCGGGGCGCGCGAGAAATGGCGTAATTCCGCCGAACTTAACAGTGAAATCCCGTTTCAGTGCTTCGCCAGCGCCCGAGCGCGGCAAGCGGGACCCCGGATCGAGTCCGGGGTGACGAAGATTTGGGCCATCGATAAGAATCGGCAGAAAACTGCGCAACTTTACACTGAAATGCCATTCGGGAGCGCGAGGGTAAGCACCTAAGGGCACAAAGGCCCCCGATGCGCGGCGCGAAAATGGGGCCTTTGTGCCCTTAAGCAACCCGGTGTCGGCGAAGCCTTTGGGCAGGCGTGCAGCGGATGATTTGCCGTTCATCGACCAGCTTGGAGCATGGCGATCTTTTTTAGGAAAGCGGTTTTTCGGCTATTCGCGCGCCAGCTTCGTCAATTCCTGCGCCAGGAAATCGAGCACCGTCCGCACCCGCGGCACATGCCGCAACCGTTCGTGGGTCAGCAGCCATAGCCCGGTCGTGTCCTCGCTCTTCGGCGGGATGCAACGAATTAGGTCGGGTTCGCGGTCGGCGAGGAAGGCGGGGAGGATGGTGAGGCCCATGCCCGAGCGCACCCCGGCGAGCAGGCCCGAGGCGCTGTCATATTGCATCACCACCGATTCCTCGAGCCCGTACTGGCGCAGCCATGCCTGATAGGGTTCCCAGACCCCGCCGCCGCCGCCGATGAAGGGGTGGGTGGCGAGTTGCTCGCGGCTGTGCGGGATGCCGTGACGGTCGGCATAGTCGCGGCTGCTGTAGACCGTCCACGGATTGTCGGCGATCCGGCGCCCGACGAGTCCCGCACCGGTCGGCTGTTTGCTGCTGCGGATCGCGATGTCGGCGGCGCCCGCCGCGAGGTCGCGCGGCTCGTCGGCGGTGTCGAGGCGGATGTGGATTTCGGGATGTGCCGCGCGCAGGTCGCGCAGGATCGGCGGCAGGATGGTGACCGCGAAGATTTCCATCGTCGTCAGGCTGACCGTGCCGCCGGCGTCGCGCGAGCGGGCGCCCGCCGCCTCGCCGAAGCGATCGGCGGCCTCGCGAACGGCGAGCGCACTCGCGAGCATCCCCTCACCCGCCGCGGTGAGCGCGTAGCCGGCCTGTCGCCGTTCGAACAGGGTGAGCCCGGTCGCCTCCTCGAGCGCGGCGATGCGGCGGGCGACGGTGGTCTGGCTGACGCGCAGCGCCTGCGCCGCCGCCAGCGTGCTGCCGGTTTCGGCGACCGCGAGAAAGGATTTGAGGTCGTTCCAGTCGAACATGGCGTCTTGTGCGTCATACGCCGCGTGCGCGCATTCTGCAATTTTGCAGAATGGCTTCGCAACATCGTTGCTCCCGCCGCGGCGCGCGGCGGATTATCTGGGTCTCCACCGGCTTCCTCCCCTCCTCTTCAGCCGGCCGAAGGAGACACAAGATGAAAAAGCTTCTGATCCTCGCCGCGCTGGCCGCCGCTTCGTTCGGCCAGCCCGCTTTCGCCCAGACCGCACCGGCCGCTCCGCCGCGCACCGCGGTCGTCCAGCATTCGGACCTCGACCTGCGCAGCGAAAGCGGGACGAAGGCGCTCGACCGCCGCATCTGGCGCGCCGTCGTCGAGGTGTGCGGCACCGCGTCGGATTTCGACCTTTCGGGCAAGAATGACGTGCGCGAATGCCGGCGCGACACGCGGCTCATCGCTTCCAAACAGGCCGATCTGGTGGTCGCGGGCGTGTCGCGCGACCCATTGATCCAGGTCAGCTCGATCCAAAACTGATCGGCGGCTCCACCTTGCAGGACCCGTCAAAGCCGGGGCCATGATTCGGGCACGATCATGGTCCCGGCTTATCCCCGCGCGTCGAACGTCGACCGCGCGCTTGCCACCTTTTCCAGATTGGCTTCGGCCCAGGCCCACACCCCGCAAAAGGCTTCGCCCAAGCTGTGGCCGAGGTCGGTCAGGCAATATTCGACTTTCGGCGGGACGACCGGATGCACCGTCCGCACGACAAGGCCGTCGCGCTCCATCGCGCGCAGGGTCTGGGTCAGCATCTTCTGGCTGATGCCGGAAACCCGGCGCGACAATATGGTGAAGCGGCACGTTCCATGATCCTCCAGCTCCTCGAGAACGAGTAGGGTCCATTTGTCGGCGACTCGGCCGATCAGCTCGTTGACGAGCGTTTCGACGCGCGGATCGACCGGGGCATCGGGATCATAGACGATTTTTTCAGGCGCGGGCATGGCGGAAAATCCAAATCTCTCTTTTGGGTAACTATGGCACTTTAGGGTGCCTTCTTTCTTTTGGAGAGTATAGGCGTATTTGGGTCTTCTCACCATCCCCCAAGGAGACAGACCATGAAAACCACCGGCAACACCATCCTCGTTTCGGGCGGCGGCTCGGGCATCGGGCTGGCGCTCGCGCAGCGCTGGCACGACGCGGGCAACCGCGTCATCATCACCGGGCGCAACGCCGCGAAGCTGGACGCGGCGATCGCGGGGCGGGCGAACATGGCGGCGGTGACGCTCGACGTCACCGATGCCGATGCAATCGCGGCCTTCGCCAAGGACATCGTCGCGCGCTTTCCCGCGCTCAATATCCTGGTGAACAATGCCGGCATCATGAGCGCCGAGGATGCCAGCGCCAAGCGCGACCTGGCGCAGGCCGAGGCGACCGTCGTCACCAACATCCTCGGCCCGATCCGCCTGACCGACGCGCTGGTCGACCATCTGGCGGCGCAACAGGATGCCGCGATCATCAATGTGACGTCGGGGCTGGCGTTCGTGCCGCTGCCCAAGGCGCCGACCTATTCGGCGACCAAGGCGGCGATGCACAGCTATTCGGTGGCGCTGCGCATCCAGCTGGAGGGCAAGGTCGAGGTGATCGAACTGGCACCGCCCGCGGTGCGCACCGACCTGACCCCCGGCCAGTCGACGCGCGAGGGCTATATGCCGCTCGATGAGTTCGCCGACGAGGTGATGAGCCTGTTCGCGGTCGAACCGACGCCTGCGGAAATCCTGGTGCAGAATGTCCTGCCGCTGCGCAATGCCGAGGCGAACGGGAATGTCCCCGCGGTTCTGGGGATGTTGAAGTCGCTGTAGGCCACAGATCATTGCGAGCGAAGCGAAGCAATCCGGAGCGACGCGCACTTCGGATTGCCGCGTCGCTTCGCTCTTCGCAATGACGAGGGTGTTTCGCACTCCGAATGGGACACTTAGTTACATAAGCGCTTGCCCCCCCTCCCCCATTGGCGCATGATCGTCCCCGAACGATACGGAAGACGCCCTCACGGCGCGCCGTTCGGTCGCAACGGCAATGGAGAGGGAGATGCCGGAATGACTGTAGTAAGCCGCTGTGATGCGGAAGCCCGCGAGCGGCACCGGACGCTCGATTTCATCGGCCTGCGCGCGCATGCGACGACGGTCGGGCTGATCCAGCTGTGCGAGGAATTGCTCAATGCCGGGATCTTGAACCCCGACGCGCTCGAACGGATCAAGGGCGCGATCCGCTCCGAACTGACCGTCAGCAATGCCCGAATTTCGAACCAGCCGACCTTTGACGACACGCTGAAACGCCGGCTCGACGCGATTTTCCCGAAATGCCCCGGGGAACCGCCCGCGGAGCATGTCGGCCCGCTCGAACAGTTCGAAGAAGCGCTGGGCGAGACGCGCGCGCATTGACCTCACACCGCCCCTCTCCCGACGGGGAGGGGCTTGTCATTGCCTAAACGCGGCTTCCGCCCTATAGGGCCGCGATCATGCAGATCCCCGGCCATATCGACCCCGTTACCACGGGCACCGTCCCCTTGCGCGGCGGCAACCGCATCGACCTCGTCGGGCTGACCCGCGACGCGATCGGCGGCGTGCTGGTCGAGGCGGGGCTCGACGCCAAGGCGGCGAAGCTGCGCGCCAAGCAGATCTGGCACTGGATCTATCACCGCGGCGTCACCGATTTCGAGGCGATGACCGACATCGCCAAGACGATGCGCCCCTGGCTGACCGACCGCTTCATCATCGGCCGCCCGACGGTGCGCGAGGCGCAGGTGTCGAGCGACGGCACCCGCAAATGGCTGCTCGCCGCCGCCGACGGCCAGGAATATGAGATGGTCTTCATCCCCGACGCCGATCGGGGAACATTATGTGTCTCAAGCCAGGTCGGCTGCACGCTCAATTGTCGTTTCTGTCACACCGGCACGATGCGGCTGGTGCGCAACCTCGCGGCGGGCGAGATCGTCGGGCAGGTGATGCTGGCGCGCGACGAACTCGGCGAATGGCCCAAGGGCACGATGGCCGGCTTTGGCCCCGATCCCGAGGACGATGACGAGGACGAAGGCGGTCATTATACCGCCGACGGCCGCATCCTGACCAACATCGTGATGATGGGCATGGGCGAGCCGCTGTATAATTTCGAAGAGGTCAAGGGCGCGCTCAAGATCGTCATGGACGGCGACGGCCTCGCGCTGTCGCGGCGCCGGATCACGCTGTCGACGAGCGGCGTCGTGCCGATGATGGCGCGCGCGGGCGAAGAGATTGGCGTCAACCTCGCGGTGTCGCTGCACGCGGTGTCGAAGGAAATCCGCGACGAGATCGTCCCGCTCAACCGCAAATATGGCATCGAGGAACTGCTGCAGGCGTGCGCCGACTATCCGGGTGCCGGCAATTCGCGGCGGATCACCTTCGAATATGTGATGCTGAAGGACAAGAACGACAGCGACGACGATGCGCGCGAGCTGGTCCGGCTGATCCGGGAATATGGGCTGCACGCCAAGGTCAATCTGATCCCGTTCAACCCCTGGCCCGGCGCCATGTACGAATGTTCGACGCCGGAGCGGGTGCGCGCGTTCAGCAACCTGATCTTCAAGAGCGGGATTTCGGCGCCGGTCCGCACCCCGCGCGGGCGCGACATCATGGCAGCGTGCGGGCAGCTGAAAAGCGCCGCGACCAAGCCGACGCGCGCCGAACTCGACCGCATCGCGGAAGAGAAGCAGGCCGCACTGGGCTGACAGCCCTCCCCTGTGTTGCAAAAACAACACAGGTAAGAAAATTGTCACAATCTGAATGATCCGTTCATTGAAGCGACAGCCGAAAACGCCATTTAGGCGGCGGGTCGCGTTCCAAGGGACGCGTCCCGTCACTGATAAAGGAAAACAAAATGAAGAAATTCGCAGTTGCAGCCGCTCTCCTCTCGGCCGTTGTCGCAACCCCCTCGTTCGCTGCCGAAGGCGGCGAAGGCCATGTCGAAGTTCGCGGCGGCCTGATCACCGGCAACGGGATCGACGAAGGCACGCTCGGCCTCGCAGCAGGCTATGATTTCGACCTCGGCAGCACCGCGTTCGTCGGCGCCGAAGTCGCCGGCGACAAGGTCCTCGTCGATGGCGCGGATGTCCAGTTCTCGGCCGGCGGCCGCATCGGTGCCAAGCTCGGCACGAGCGGCAAGCTGTACGCCACCGGTGGTTACACCTTCAGCGACATCGACGATCCCTATGTCGGTGCCGGCTACCAGCACAAGTTCGGTTCGAACGTGTACGGCAAGGTCGAATATCGCCACCAGTTCGTCAGCAACTTCGGCGACTTCGACAGCTTCGTCGCCGGCGTCGGCTTCGCTTTCTGATTTTTCGGAAACCGAATGAAACAGGAAGGGCGGCCCCGCGGGGCCGCCCTTTTTCGTTGGGGGTAAGCGGGGACGGCGGGTTTGGGGCGGTTGCGGACATATGCAATCTGTTCCCCGGCGAAGGCCGGGGTCCGGGGCATCACAACGCGACGCCGGCTCTCTACCGCTCTGGGCCCCGGCTTTCGCCGGGGAACACGCCTCTTTCGTCACCCGGATCAAGTCCGAGGTGACGAGCAGGAAGCAAACGGACTGCCGTCAGTTCTGGAACACCGCCGCCGTCCCCGGCTTGACCATCTGCGCAAGCCGCGCGGCGTCCCAGTTGGTCAGGCGGACGCAGCCATGGCTTTCGGCGCGGCCGATGGTGTGGGGTTCATTGGTGCCGTGGATGCCATAATGCGGCTTGTTGAGGTCGAGCCAGACGACCCCGACCGGACCGTTGGGGCCGGGTTGCAGCAATTGCGCCTCCTTGTTCTCGCTGACGTCCCAGAACAGCTTGGGATTATAGTGAAAATCGGGATTGCGGCTGACGCCCTGGATCTTCCATGTCCCGATCGGCAGCGGGTCGCGGTGGCTGCCCATCGTCGCCGGAAATAAAGCAATGAGCTTTCCGTCAGCGTCATAGGCCTTGAGCACGCCCTCGCTCTTGTCGACGACCAGCTTGTCCGCGGCTGGCTGGGTCGCGGCGACGCCCAGTTTCTGCAAGGTCGCGCCCCAGCCGCGCGCGTCGTCGGCGGGCGCCAGCGGGTCGACGTCGGGGATGTTCGGCACGCGCAGGACCTTCCCCGCCCCGACCGGCGTTTCGGGGGTGTTGAGCGCGACGATCGTTTCGGGGGTGGTGTGGAAGCGTTCGGCGAGCGCCTCCATCAGATTGCGATAGCCGAGCGCGGGAAGCTTCGCCTGATCGGCGGCATCGTCGGGAAAATCGGGAACGAAGGGCCCGGCGGCGAAAGCGGCGGGGATGACGACGAGGCGCATCGCGGCGACATTGTTCCACTGCTGCATCTTCGCGAGCGTCGCGTCGTCGAGCTTGCCGCTTTCGTCGAGATCGTGCGCCGCCTGGAAACCACGCAGCGCCGCGACATAGGATTGCCCTTCCTTGCCGTCGATCACCCCCGGCGAAAAGCCGAGCTGGGCGAGGATCACCTGCGCGCGCAGGACCGGCGGTTCGGCGAAAGGCGTCGTCGCCTTGGCATCGGTAAAGCGGAGCGTGCCGGAATCGGCCGCAGCGGCGCGCTCGGCGGGTTTGTCATTCGGGCTTTCGGAGGGAGAATTGCATCCGGCAATGAGGATAAAGGCAGGCAAACAGGCAAAAATTTTCACGCGATGCTCCTGTGACGGGTTCGGCTTACCAACGTCGTGCGCCCGCGATGGATGCAAGGCAGGGTACCGGCCCGGCTTGTCTGCTCCTTGCTGCGGCGCTAGCGCGGAGGCCGGGCGACGCGACAGGAGGGCGGCATGGACTATGCGATCGACGCGGTGCTGACCGGCAAGGCGCGCGTCTTTGGCGACGAGGGCGAGCCGAGCGCGATCGCCAAAACCCCCGTCACCGGGCCGCTGCGGGTCGGACCGCTGGGCATCGCGGGCGACGAGCAGGCCGACCTCACCGTCCATGGCGGCACCGACAAGGCGATCCACCATTATCCGCGCGATCATTATGCCTGGTGGGCGGACGCGCTGGACGATCATGAACTGCTTGGTGCGCCCGGCGCGTTCGGGGAGAATATCTCGACCGCGGGGCTGGTCGAGCAGGAAGCGTGCATCGGCGACCGTTACCGGCTGGGCAGCGCGCTGGTCGAGATCAGCCAGGGGCGCCAGCCGTGCTGGAAGCTCGGTCATCGCTTTGGGGTCGCGAGCGTGCCCGCGACGGTGGTCAGGACGCAGCGCAGCGGCTGGTATTATCGCGTGGTCGAAGACGGCCTGGTCATGGCGGGCGACCGGTTGGAACTGGTCGGACGTCCATTGCCCGACTGGAGCGTCGCGCGGGTGTTCGGGCTGTTGATCGGCGGCGCGGGCAAGCGCGAACCCGCGGCGCTGCGCGAGCTGGCGGAGATGGATGTGCTGGCCGAAACCTGGCGGGTGCGGGCGAGCAAGCTGCTCGGCAATTGATCCTCCCCCCTTGTCATCCCCGCGAAAGCGGGGACCCAGTGCTGTGCTATCCCGCCCCTGGGTCCCCGCTTTCGCGGGGATGACGACGATATTGGAAGCGGCCCCTATTTCGCGTCGGGCAGCGCGTCCTCGACCAGCGGCGCCAGGCCCTCGACGATCACCCCGACGCCCTTGGCATTGGGGTGGACATTGTCGCCCAGCATCAGCGTCTTGTCGGTGACGACATTGTCGAGGATGAAAGGATAGAGGCTGGCGCCATATTTCGCGGCGAGGTCGGGATAGATCGGGTTGAACGCCGTGGCATAGTCGCTGCCCATGTTCGGCGAAGCCATCATGCCGGTGAGGACGACCGGGATGCCGCGTTTCTTCAGTTCGGCGAGCATCGCGTCGAGATTGGCGCGCGTCTCGGCGGGCCGGATCCCGCGCAGCATATCGTTGCCGCCGAGCCCGAGCAGGACGAGCGCGGGTTTCACCTTGGCATTGTCAAGCACGAAGGTCAGGCGCTGCAGGCCGGCGGCGGTGGTATCGCCCGAAACGCCGGCATTCTGGACGCGCGCGGGCGTGCCGTCAGCGGCAAGCGCGGCCTGAAGCTGGGGTGCGAGGCCTTCCTTGGGGCCGAGTTGGTACCCCGCGTAAAGACTGTCACCAAAGGCGATCACGAGCGGGGCGTCGGCGGGGATCGCGGCGACCTTGGTCGAAGCACTGGCATCCTTCGTCGAAGCCGCCGGGTTTTCCGCCGATCCGCAACCCGCGAGCGGTTGGCAAAGCGCGAGTCCGAAACCATATATTGCAAACGAGCGCCATCCGGCCTTGATCATTCCAAAGGGTCCCTTCTTGACCGAACCTTCCCGACCGCCGGCCGACGCCGCGATCGCCGCCCATAATGTGACGCTGACGCTCGGCAGCGACAAGGCCCCCGTCGAAATTTTGCGCGGCATCGACCTGCGCGTCGCCGCGGGGGAATCGGTCGCTTTGCTCGGGCCGTCGGGGTCGGGCAAAAGCTCGCTGATGGCGGTGCTCGCCGGGCTGGAACGCGCAAGCGGCGGGACGATCCATGTCGCGGGCGCCGATTTCACGACATTGGACGAGGACGGGCTGGCGCGCGCGCGGCGCGGCCGGATCGGGATCGTGTTGCAGGCGTTCCACCTGTTGCCGACGATGACCGCGCTGGAAAATGTCGCGGTGCCGCTGGAGCTTTCCGGCCATGCCGATCCGTTCGGGCGCGCGGCGGCCGAACTGGAGGCCGTCGGCCTCGGTCACCGGCTGACCCATTATCCCGCGCAATTGTCGGGCGGCGAGCAACAGCGCGTCGCGATTGCGCGCGCTATGGCGGGCGAACCCGCGATCCTGTTCGCCGACGAACCGACGGGCAATCTCGACACTGCGACCGGGCATGCGATCGTTGACCTGCTCTTCTCCCGCGGCAAAGAACTCGGCGCGACCTTGCTCGTCATCACCCACGATCCCGACCTCGCCGAGCATTGCGACCGGGTGCTGGTGATGCACGACGGGCGGATAGACGAGGAACGCGCCGGCAAGGCGCCGCGCTGATGCTCCCTCTTGCCTCGCTCTGGCGTATCGCGCGGCGTGACCTCGCGGCGCGGATTCGCGGGCTGCGGCTGCTGGCCGTGTGCCTGTTCCTCGGCGTCGCGACCCTCGCGGCGATCGGCAGTTTGACGCGCGGGATCACCTCGGAACTCGAGACGCGCGGGCAGACGATCCTCGGCGGCGACATCGAATTCGGGCTGCCACAGCGGCAGGCGACGGCGCAGGAAATGGCGGCGTTTCGCGGTGCCGGCGACGCGTCGGCGACGGTACGGATGCGCGCGATGGCGAATGCGCCGGACGGCGATGCTCTGCTGTCCGAACTGAAGGCGGTCGACGGCGAATATCCGCTGTACGGCACGATGCGGCTGGAGAGCGGCGCGCGGCGCGGGCCGCCGCCGGCGGGGGCGATCTGGGTCGGCGCTGACCTCGCGTCGCGGCTCGACCTGCAGGTCGGCGAGGATGTGAAGTTCGGCGACAAGAGCTTCCGCATCGACGGCATCATCGCCGAGGAGCCCGACCGGCTGGGCGAAGGCTTTACGCTGGGGCCGGTGGCGATCATCGGGCTGAACGATCTCGCGGCGACGCAGTTGATCCAGCCGGGCAGCCTCTACGAGAGCAAATATCGCGTCCGCCTGCCCGACGACGCCAATCCCGAGGCGGTCGGCAAAAGGCTGACCGGACAATTCCCCGAAGCGGGGTGGGAGATCACCGACCGCAGCAATGGCGCGCCCGGAACGCGGCGCTTCATCGAACGCATGGGGCAGTTTTTGTCGCTGGTCGGGCTCGCGGCGCTGGTGATCGCCGGGATCGGGGTCGGCAATGGCGTCGCCAGCTATCTTGCGGGCAAGCGGCCGGGGCTGGCGACGCTGAAGGTGCTCGGCGCCGACAGCGGCACGGTGATGCGCATTTACGGTCTGCAGATTTTGGCGGTCGCGGCGGTGTCGATCTTCGCCGGCCTCGTCGTCGGCGCGCTCGCGCCCGCGGCGATATCGGCGGTCGCGGGCGATGTTTTGCCGGTGAAGCCGGGGATCGCGATCTATCCGCTGCCGCTGCTGATCAGCGCGGCGTACGGCCTGCTCATCGCGATCGCTTTCGCCCTGCCCCCGCTCGCGGCGACGCGGCAGGTGCCGGCGGCGGGGCTGTTTCGCGCAACGATCGACGGCATGGCGCGGCCCGAGAAACGCACGATCTTCGCGGTCGGCACCGCGCTCGCGGCGATCATCGCGCTCGCGGTCGGCACGGCGCGCGAGCCTTTGTTCGCGCTCGGTTTTGTCGGCGCCGCCTCCGGATTGCTGCTGCTGCTCGTCGG
This sequence comes from Sphingopyxis sp. Root1497, assembly GCF_001427085.1. Taxonomy (NCBI): domain Bacteria; kingdom Pseudomonadati; phylum Pseudomonadota; class Alphaproteobacteria; order Sphingomonadales; family Sphingopyxidaceae; genus Sphingopyxis; species Sphingopyxis sp. Root1497. Next base: position 174,990 of record NZ_LMGF01000005.1, on the reverse strand, counting down.
CATCGGCTGGCTGGTGCGCAAGGCGGCGAGCCTCGCGCCGCGGCCGAAGCAGCCGTTGCTGCGGCTGGCGGTCGCGAACCTGCACCGGCCGGGTGCGGCGACGGGGGCGCTGGTGGTGGCGCTGGGGCTGGGGCTGACTTTGTTCGTGACGCTCGCGGCGATCCAGACGAGCATCACCGCCGAAATTTCACGCACCGTGCCGCAGCGCGCGCCGAGTTTCTTCGTGCTCGACATCCCGCGCGATGGTGCCGCCGAATTTCGCGCGATGGTCACGAAGGCGGCGCCCGACGCCGAGGTCAACATGATCCCGGCGCTGCGCGGCAGCGTCACCGAATATGCGGGGCAGCGCGTCGACGAACTCGCCGAACTGCCCGAGGGTGCGTGGGTGCTGCGCGGCGACCGCGGGCTGACGTACAGCACCACCCTGCCGAACGGGAGTGAACTCACCGCCGGGCAATGGTGGGCCGCCGACTATAAGGGACCGCCGCTGGTCAGCGTCGAGGCGGAGGTCGCGACCTCTCTCGGGCTCAAGATCGGCGACACGTTGTCGGTCAATGTGCTGGGGGTCGAGGTGCAAGGCAAGGTCGCGTCGTTCCGCACCGTCGAGTGGGACAATTTCGGGCTGAACTATGTGCTCGTCTTTTCGCCGGGCAGCTTCGACGCGGCGCCGCACAATATGGTCGCGACGGTCGCGGTGCCGCCGGCGGCCGAGGCGGAGCTGGCGCGCAGTATTCCGCGCGCCTTCCCGTCGGCGTCGCTGATCGCGGTGCGCGACGTGATCGGGCAGGTCACGACCCTGCTGACCCAGATGAGCCAGGCGATCGCGGCGGCGGCGAGCATCGCGATCCTCGCCGGCATCGCGGTGCTGATCGGCGCGATCGCGGCGAGCCGCGAGCGGCGGGTGTATGACAGCGTGATCCTGAAACTGCTGGGCGCGACGCGCGGGCAGATATTGGGGGCGCAGGGGCTGGAATATGCGGTGCTGGCGCTGATCCTCGCGGCGCTGTCGCTCGGCATCGGGCTGGCGGCGGGCTGGTATGTGGTGACCCAGCTGTTCGACTTCACCTTCGCGCCCGACCCGTTCGTGGTCGGGATGACCCTGCTCGGCGGGGCGGGATTGGCGTTCCTGATCGGGATCGCGGGGAGTTGGCCGTTGCTCTCGGTGCGCCCGGCGAGTGCCTTGCGCAGCCTCTAGCCCAGCAACCGCACCGCCGCCGACACCGCCGCGAGACCCAGCACGACCGCGACGATGCTGCGCCAGATCCGATCGGGCACCCGCCCGAAAGCGCGGGTGCCGAGGTGGTCGCCGAGCCACATCGGCACGAACAGCAGCAGCGCCAGTAAGAACAGCTTGTGCGTCGCGAGGCCGAGCCACAGCGACGCGAGCGTTCCGGCGATCGCGGTCGCGAAGAAGATCAGCATCATCGATGCGCGCGCGACCGCGGGGACGATGCGCTGGCGCAGGTAGAAGGGCACGACGGGTGGGCCGGGCATCGCGGCGAAGCCGGTGAGAATGCCCGAGGATATTCCGGTCAGGCCGATCGCGACGCGCCCCGGCCTGTGGCCGTCGGGATGCTGCGGCAGGAACAGGACCAGGAACGCGCCGATCGCGACCGCGGCGATCAGCAGCCGCGCGACGTCGGGGGTCACCGCCTTCAGCGCAAGCATGCCGAGCGGGGTGGCGAGCATCGCGAGCAGCGCGATCGGCACCGCATTGCTGCGGTCGGCATCGGCGGCGATGCGCCTGAAGCCGACCGGCCCGATCAGCAGTTGCAGGATGATGCCGAGCACCACTGCCTCGCCCGGCGCGACGATCATGCCGAGCAGCGGCACGAGGATGATCGCCATGCCGAACCCGGTGAGGCCGCGCACCAGCGCTGCGCCGAAGGTCATCGCGGCAGCGATGGCGAAAAGCAAAGGCGACAGCCCGATCGCGTGCCAAGAGCCGGTCATCGCGGCGCGGCCTTGGACCCCAGCGTCACCAGCCACACGTCGGGCGGGACGCCATAGCGCAGCGGCAAGATGCTGGTGCCCAGCCCCGCTCCGACGAAGATTTTCTGGCCATGGTCGGTCATGTCGCCGCAGGCGAAGCGGTCGCCATATTTCGACGCGTAGCTGAGCGCGCCGACCAGCGGCAGCGCGATTTGGCCGCAATGGGTGTGGCCGGCAAACACGGCATCGACCGGCGCGCGCAGGTCGGGGACGATATCGGGACTGTGGCTGACGATGATGCGCGGTCCGCCGCCGAGCGCATCCATCGCGGCATAGGCGCGCTTGAGGCGCGCGTGGTTGGTGACCTCGTCATCGATGCCGCCGACGATCAGCGGCCCGCGCCGCACCGCGCCATTGCGCAGTACGGTGACGCCCGCGGCTTCCAGTCCCTTCGCGATCGGTTCGGGCTGAAACCAGTAATCATGGTTGCCGAGCACCGCGACCACCCCGAGCCGCGCTTTCGCCTCGGCGAAGGGCGCGGTGAGTTCGGCGGCCGCGTAATGGCGCGTCGCGAGAGTCTTGCCGCTGTGGAAATCGCCCGCGAGCAGGATCAGGTCGGGATCGAGCGCATTCAGCCGGCGCAGGACCGCGCGCAGCCGTTCGGGCGGCATGTCGGGACCCGCGACATGGGTATCGGAGATCAGCAGTACCCGGAGCGGCGGTTCGCCCGCCGGCCAGTCGGCGAGCGCCAGCGTTGCGGTGCGCACGATCGGATCGCGCGACGCGTTCCACAGCCCCTTGCCGACCAGCGCGGCGCCGATCAACGCCAGCAGCATCAGCCAGCGCAGCCACCGGCGCGGCCGACGCTTTGGCGCCGCGCTCAACCGCGCAGGTCGGGCGGGGTCGCCTCGCCCTTGAGCATCGCGATCGCATCGGCGAGCGGCATGATGCGCTGGCCGTCCTGACCGAGGGTGCGGATCGCGACCGTGCCTTCCTCGGCCTCGCGATTGCCGACCACCAGCAGGTAGGGAACCTTGGCGAGGCTGTGTTCGCGGACCTTGTAGTTGATCTTCTCGTTGCGGACGTCGCTTTCGGCGCGAATGCCCGCCGCGACGAGCTGTGCCACCGCGTCCTTGGCATAAGCGTCGGCGTCGCTCACGATCGTCGCGACAACAGCCTGCACCGGCGCGAGCCAGGTCGGGAAGCGGCCGGCGAAATGTTCGATGAGGATGCCGATGAAGCGCTCGTAGGTGCCAAGGATCGCGCGGTGGAGCATCACCGGGCGATGGCGCTCGCCATCCTCGCCGATATAGCTCGCATCGAGACGTTCGGGCATCACGCGGTCGGACTGGATCGTCCCGCACTGCCAGGTGCGGCCGATCGCGTCGGTCAGGTGGAATTCGAGCTTGGGCGCATAGAAGGCGCCCTCGCCCGGCAGTTCTTCCCAGCCATATTCCTCGGTCGCCATGCCGGCGCGCTCGACGGCTTCGCGCAGTTCGGCCTCGGCCTTGTCCCACATCTCTTCGGTGCCGAAACGCATGTCGGGGCGCAGCGCGAGCTTCACCGCATATTTCTCGAACCCGAGCTGTTTGTAGACGCGGTCGAGCAGCGCGCAGAAATCGCGCACTTCGTCGACGATCTGGTCCTCGCGGCAGAAGATATGGCCATCGTCCTGGGTGAACTGGCGCACGCGCATGATGCCGTGCAGCGCGCCGTGCGGTTCGTTGCGGTGGCAACAGCCCATTTCGGCCATGCGCAGCGGCAGATCGCGATACGACTTCATCCCCTGGCGGAAGATCAGGACGTGCGCGGGGCAGTTCATCGGCTTGAGCGCCATCCACTCGGCGTCGTCGGAGACGATCGGCCCCTCGTCCTCGATGTTCGGCACCTCGTCGGGGATGACGAACATATTCTCGCGATATTTGCCCCAGTGGCCCGACTGCTCCCATTGGCGCGCGTCCATCACCTGCGGGGTCTTGACCTCCTGATAGCCCGAGCCGTCGATCGCGCGGCGCATATAGGCCTCGAGCTCGCGGTAGATGCGGTAGCCCTTTGGGTGCCAGAAGACGCTGCCGTGCGCCTCTTCCTGGAGGTGGAACAGGTCCATCTCGCGGCCGATCTTGCGGTGGTCGCGCTTCGCGGCCTCCTCGAGCCGGACGAGATGTTCTGCGAGCTGCTTCTTGTTGAGCCAGCCGGTGCCGTAGATACGGCTGAGCTGGGCGTTCTTCTGATCGCCACGCCAATAGGCGCCCGAGACGCGCGTCAGCTTGAACGCGGCGGGGTCGAGCTTGCCGGTCGAGGCCAAGTGCGGGCCGCGGCACATGTCCATCCAGCCGTCGCCCGAACGATAGACGGTAAGTTCCTCACCCTCGGGCAGTTCATGCGCCCATTCGGCCTTGAAGCTTTCGCCCTCGGCGGCCCATTTGGCGATGAGCTTGTCGCGGTCCCACACTTCGCGCGTGAGCGGCAGGTCGGCGGCGATGATCTTGCGCATCTCCTCCTCGATCAGCGGCAGTTCGTCGTCGCGGAACGGACCATGCTCGGCGGTCGGGGCGAAGTCGTAGTAGAAGCCGTCGCCCGTCGACGGGCCGAAGGTGATCTGCGTGCCCGGAAACAGGTTCTGCACCGCTTCGGCGAGGACATGCGCAAAGTCGTGGCGAAAGAGTTCGAGCGCGTCGGCCTCGTCGCGGCTGGTGACCAGCGACAGGTTGGTGTCTTCCTCCAGCGGGCGCATGATGTCGCGCAGTTCGCCGTCGATCTTCGCGGCGAGCGCGGCCTTGGCGAGGCCGGGGCCGATGTCGGCGGCGATCTGTGCCGGGGTAGTCCCGCGCGCGACTTCACGGGCAGAGCCATCGGGAAGGGTGACGCGGATCATCTGGGACATCGGGAAAATCGGCCTTTCTGGCGGGGTAAAACAGCGCCCCTTTGCCAGTATGCGATAGGAGCGGCAAGGGGCGGATTCGCAATCGGGCTTGCAATGTTACATTGTATCATTATCTAGCGGCACCGACCTCCCGCGAAAGCCGCCTCATGTCCTTTTCCGCCGCGCGCCCGCGCCTCGCCGACCTGATCGGCCTGGCGCTGTCGTCGACCTGCCTGATTCACTGTCTCGCACTGCCGATGTTGCTCCTCCTGGCTCCCGCGCTCGGCCACTGGATCGCGCTGCCCGAATGGACGCACGCCGCGATCCTGACGCTCGCGCTGCCTGCGGCCTTCGCGGCGATGCGAGCCGGGTGGCGGCGGCACGGTCGCATCGCCCCGCCACTGGCCGCGGCGGCGGGGCTCGGCCTCCTCGCGCTGGGGCTGGCGGCGCACGAAGGCTGGATGGGCTTCGCCGATCCCGCCGTCACCGACCGGCTGCTCACCTCGATCGGTGCGCTCGCGCTGGCCGGCGCGCACCTCGCCAACTGGCGGTTGAGCCATCACATCTGAACCGGGCCGGCGCAGTCCGTCCATAGCGACCTTGTCATTATGTCAATGTTGCTTGACAAAGACGACTCATGGTGTCAATGTTCCTTGACTTAATAACAAGGGAGCTTGACCAATGCCGCAAATGATTCGTGCCCTGCCCTGGGCCATCGCCATCCTGCTGATCGCGCTCGCCGGGGCGGCGGGGATCGTTCCGGCGGCGACGGCCAATATGCTCGTCACCGTGCTGCCGCTGGTGATGGTCGCGACCCTTGCGGGATCGCGCCACCGCTGCGCCCGGGCGGCCTGAGCCATGGCGATGAATCCCGCGCAGCGCCGCTATATCGGCCGGATGATCCCCGTCTCGATCGCCTATGTCGCCGCGATCTTCGCCGCGAGCGCGATCATCCCCAAGGGCGCGACGGCAACGCCGCTGACCGTCGGCATCGCGCTGGTCCCCGGCCTCGCGATCCTCGGCTTCATCTGGGCGATCGGCCGCTATTTCACCGAGCTGAAGGACGAATATGTCCGGATGCTCGAGGTGCGCAAGGCGCTGGTCGCGACCGGGCTGACGCTCGCGCTGACCGCGACCTGGGGCATATTGGAACTCTATACCGACGTGCCGCGCATCCCGCTGTTCTGGGTCTTTCCCGTCTGGTGCCTCGGCCTCGGTGTCGGCGCGCTGTTCAACCGGCTGACGCTGGGCGACAGCGGGGCCTGTCCGTGAAGAACCGCCTGAAGGTCCTGCGCGCCGAGCGCGACTGGAGCCAGCAGGACCTCGCCGAGCGTCTGGAGGTGTCGCGCCAGTCGGTCAACGCGATCGAGACCGGCAAATACGACCCCTCGCTCCCCCTCGCCTTTCGCATCGCCGACCTGTTCGAGATGCGCATCGAAGAGATTTTCCAGAGAGATTGAAGCCATGAAACATCGCTTTTCCGTCGCCGCCCCGTTCATCCTGGGGATCGCGTTGCTCATCGGCGCGCGCGCCGAGGCCGCCGAGGCATGTCCCGCGGGCCTCAATGACGGCAAACGCATCACCGTGCTGGTCGAGGGCGAAGGTCCGGATGTCGTGCTAATCCCCGGCCTGTCGAGCCCGCGCGCCGTATGGAACGCGACCGCCGCGCGGCTGAAAGGAAAATACCGCCTGCACCTTGTACAGATTCGTGGTTTCGGTGACGACGCCGGCGTCAATGCCGAAGGCCCGGTGCTGGACGGCGTGGTGACCGAAGTCGCCGACTATATCGACGATTGCATCACCGATGCCGGGCGCCCGGCACCGGCGGTGATCGGCCATTCGATGGGCGGCCTGACCGGGTTGATGGTCGCGGCGCGCGCACCGCAGGAGGTCGGCAGGCTGATGATCGTCGACGCGGTGCCGTTCATCGGGCTGCTCTTCAATCCCGCTGCGACGATCGACAGCGTGACGCCGCAGGCCGACCAGATGGCGGCGATGATGCGCGCGCAATATGGCCAGCCCGCACCGACCGGGCCGGTCGTCGACCCCGGACCGGCGAGCATGGCGGGCGGTATGTCGAACACGGCGGCCGGACGCACCGCGATCGCCGGCTGGATGCGCGAGGCCGACCCGCGCGTCGTGGCGCAGGTCTTTCGCGACGTGATGACCACCGACATGCGCGGCGAACTGGCGGCGGTGAGCGCCCCGGTGACCCTGCTCTATGCGCAGGACGACAGCGCGATGCCCGCGGCGCGCGCGAAGGCGGCGTTCGAACCGCAATATGCCGGGCTGGCGACGTTCAGGGCGCAAATGGTGACGGGCAGCCGCCACTTCATCATGCTCGACCAGCCCGAGGCTTTTGCAAAGGCGGTGGATGGGTTTCTGGGGGAATAACAGAACTCGTCATTGCGAGCGAAGCGAAGCAATCCAGAGCGGTTACCGCTACTCTGGATTGCCGCGTCGCCTTCGGCTCCTCGCAATGACGAGGCTTTTGGTTGCCCCCTTCGCGCGCCCCCGCTACGGCGACGGGCACGGAAAAGGAGCCTCCCCCATGTTCAAGCGCCTGTTCGTCGACCATCCCAAGAGCGTCGATGAAAATTACATCGAGCATTTCGGGGTCGCGTCGAAATTCGGCGTGACGATGATCTGGGGCGGGGTGTGTGCGCTGGTCCATGCGGTGGTCCCCGGCTGGTGCATCACCACCGGCAGCGACACGATTTCGCGGCTCAACAAGATCATGGTCGAACAGCGCCGCGCCAAGGGGCAGGCCGTGATGCAGATGAGCACCATCGACTGGGTGATCTGACCGGCGTGACCGGCGCCATCGACTATCTCGACCGCGCGGCGCGGCCGCGGCTGGCGTACCGCCATATCGCGGGTGCGGGGCCGACGATCGCCTTCCTACCCGGTTACATGTCCGACATGGCGGGCGGCAAGGCGACCGCGCTGTTCGACCGGGCGGCCGCCGAAGGGCGCGCGTGCCTGCTCCTCGACTATGCCGGATGCGGGCTGTCGGACGGGTTGTTCGCCGAACAGACATTGCTCGACTGGCGCGGCGATGTGCTCGACCTGATCGACGCGAAGGTCGAGGGGCCGGTGATCATCGTCGGATCGTCGATGGGCGGGTGGCTGATGCTGCTGACCGCGCTGGCGCTGACCGCGCGCGACGGACCGGGGCGCGTCGCCGGGCTGGTCGGCATCGCGGCGGCGCCCGACTTCACCGACTGGGGTTTCACCGCCGAAGAGAAAGCGATCATCCTCGCCGAAGGACAGCTTCGCGAAGACACATCGTACAGCGACCAGCCATATGTCACGACGCGGCGGTTCTGGCAGTCGGGGGAGGCGAACCGCCTGCTCGATGCCGACATCCCCCTCGCCTGCCCGGTCCGCCTGCTCCATGGGCAGGAGGACGGCGATGTGCCGCCCGAGATCAGCCTGCGCCTCGCCGCGGCGCTGACCAGCGACGATGTGCAGGTGACGCTCGTCAAGGGCGGCGACCACCGGTTGTCGCGCGACACCGATATTGCGCTGCTGGCCGACGCCGTCGCGCGGCTCACCCGCTAACCCGAAGGATCATCATGGCTCGCAGCGATTTCAAGTTCAGCGTCAAGAAGCGCGTCCGCTATGCCGAAATCGACGCGCAGGCGGTGCTGTTCAACAGTCGCTACCTCGAATATTTCGACATCGGCATCACCGAATATTGGCGCGCAGCCGGGGTCTATGACCGCTGGCCCGCCAATGACAGCCCCGAATTCCACGTCGCGCGCGCCGAGGTCGACTACAAGGTGCCGATCCTGCTCGACGAGGAGATCGACATTTGCGTGCGCTGTTCGCGCGTCGGGCGCAGTTCGATGACCTTCCTGTTCGAACTGCACGGCGCGGGCCGGGACGATCTGCGCGCAACGGGGCTGGAGGTCAGCGTCCATGTAGAGGAAGCGCGCGGCGCGACCGCACCGGTGCCCGATGCATTCGTATCCCTGTTCGAGACGTTTGAACAAACGTCGCTGCGCGCCTAAGTTCGCGCGATGACCAAATATCTCCACACCATGATCCGCGTCACCGACCCGGATGCGACCGTCGCCTTCTTCAACCTGATCGGGCTGGAGGAGGTGCGCCGCTTCGACAGCGAGGCCGGGCGCTTCACGCTGATCTTCCTCGCTCCGCCGGGACAGGCGGGGGTGGCCGAGGTCGAGCTGACCTACAACTGGCCGCCCGCCGACGGCAGCGCCGCCGAAAGCTATAGCGGCGGACGCAATTTCGGGCATCTGGCGTACCGGGTCGACGATATCTACGCCACCTGCCAGCGGCTGATGGACGCCGGGGTGACGATCAACCGCCCGCCGCGCGACGGCCATATGGCGTTCGTCCGCTCGCCCGACGGGATTTCGGTCGAGCTGCTGCAGGACGGGCACCTGCCGCCTCAGGACCCCTGGGCGTCGATGCCCAACATAGGCGAGTGGTAAGCTGAACCATGCCGGGCCTGTTGATCAATATCGACGTGCCCGACCTTGCCGCCGGCGAAACCTTCTACACCGCCGCGCTCGGGCTGACCGTCGGGCGGCGGTTCGATGACGATATCGTCGAACTGCTTGGCAGCGACGCACCGATCTATCTGATCGCCAAGCTCGCGGGTTCGGCGATCGGTCCGGTCGGCGGCGCCGCGCGCGATTATGCGCGGCACTGGACCCCGGTGCATCCCGATTTTACCGTCGCCAATCTCGATACCGCGGTCGCGAAGGCATTGGCGGCGGGTGCGGTGCAGGAGGGTGAGACGCTGACCCTGCCCTATGGCCGGCAGGCGATGTTCGCCGACCCGTTCGGCCATGGATTCTGCCTGATCGAATTCAACGACGCGGGCTATGACGCGCTGGCGACGGACTGAACCGCGTCAGGCGGCCGCAGCGCCGATGACGGGCCTATCGGACTGTTGCCAGCGGTCGGTGACCATGCAGTCGCGCCCGCTATGCTTGGCGGCGTAGAGCAACCGATCCGCCTCGGCGAACAGGCGGTCGAAATCGAGTGCGGCGCCGTCGGTCGAGGACTCGAAGATCAGCAGTCCACCGCTCGCGCTGACCGGATCGGGGATTTGCGGCACGTCGGCGGCGACGCGGCGCGCCAGCGCCTGGCGGCAGCGTTCGGCGGTGCCCGCCGCGTCGGGGCGGTCGATCAACAGGAAAAACTCTTCGCCGCCGATCCGCGCGACGACCCCGCCATGGCCTTCGCGCAGACCCGCGGCGGCGGCGCACAGCACCGCGTCGCCGGCCTGATGGCCGTGGAGGTCGTTGACCGACTTGAAATGATCGATGTCGATCAGCGCCGCGGCAGTGAAGCGGCGTCCGCCGCCGGCGAGCAGGTTTTCGAGCCCGCGCCGGTTGCTGAGTCCGGTCAGCGGATCGGTCTGCGCCGCATCCTCCATCGCGCCGGCGCGCGCCTGCGCCCAGTCGCGCTCGCGGCGCATGATCATGAACCGGTCGGCAACGCCGAGCGCGGTGATCACCAGTTCGAGCGCGATCGCAAGATAGAGCAATTGGTCGAGCCACATCGGCCCGACATAAAGGCCAAGCCCGCGCGCCACGCGTTCGAAGCCGCAGGCGATGATCGGCGTCCACGCGATCGTCTGAAACCGCGCTGCGCGGCTGCCGCGCCGCCAGGCACGGGTGAGCACGACGACATAGGTGAGGAGGACCGGGAGATAACCGGCGAAATAGAGCTTGCTGCCCCATGGCCGCACCCATTCGACCGGCGCCATCGAGACGGCCGCGAACAGCGGCAGCCAGAAGGCGCAGGCGAGCAACGCGCGCCGATCGCCGCGCGTCGTCTTTTCGGGTTCGAGGAAGTTGAGGCAGAACATCGTCGCCGCGAGGATGCCGACGCTGAAACTGATCTGCGACAGATAGCCATAAGCCAGCGCGCTGATCCCCGGCACGACGGCAAAGGCAAGCCCCGACGACAGGCTGGTGTGCAGGATGATGCACACCGCGAGCGTCATGTGCCAGAGCAGGAAACGTTCGCGCAGGACGCGGAAAAAGGCGATATTGAAGACGATCGGCGCGAGCGCGAGGCCGGTGAACAGCGCGATCAGCAGCATCGTCTGGGTCGACCAACCGCCGGTTCCCGCCGGGGCGAGGCGCGCGGTTTTCAGCGTGGTCGGGAAACCGAGGCGGTCGAATGCGACGGCGACCTCGACAGGCGGCGCCGCGCGCTGCGGCAGCGTCAGGTAGAAATCGGGACCCGCGGCACGATAGGGCATCGCCTGGCTCCCCCGTCGCACGACCGATGCCGTTGCCCCGTCGGCGTAGCGGACATGGAGCACGATGCGATCGAAGCGGCTCGTCCGCGCGTTGAATTCCAGCGGCCCCTGCCCGGCGGCCGCGATCGCGCGGGCATCGAAGAACAGCCAGCTGCGTTGTCCGGCGAGCGACCAGCGATCGGGGCCGCAATCGCGGCGGACGCCCGGCGCCGATACTGTCCCATAATCGTCCCAAAGGGTCGATTGCAGCGTGCAAGGCGCCGGACCCGACGCGGCGCGCGCCGGGGCCAAGCCCGCCGCCAGCATGACCGCAAAAACCAGAAACGCCAGACGCAGCAAAGACATGACCCCCAATGTCGTTGGCGCAAGGCTATACCCAAGGGCTTGCAACATGGTTAACTTGGCGGTCGACGGCGGGCCGTGGGTCGATTATCCTTGCCCCATGCTCGAAATCGTCCGCATCCCCGTCCTCAGCGACAATTATGTCTGGCTGGTCCACGAACCCCAAAGCAAGGCGACGATGGTCGTCGACCCCGCGGTCGCCGACCCGGTGCTGGAGGCGGCGGCGGCGCGCGGCTGGACGATCACCGACATCTGGAACACCCATTGGCATCCGGATCACACCGGCGGCAACGCCGCGATCAAGGACGCGACCGGTTGCACGATCACCGGCCCGGCCGCCGAGTTCGCGCGCATTCCGACGCTCGATGTGCAAGTGACGGGCGGCGATACCGTCAAGCTGGGCGATGTGGTCGCCGACGTGTGGGACGTGCCGGCGCACACTGCGGGTCATATCGCCTATCATTTCGCCGACGACGCCGCGATCTTCGTCGGCGACACGATGTTCGCGATGGGTTGCGGCCGCCTGTTCGAGGGCACCGCCGAGCAGATGTTCGCCAATATGCAGCAACTGGCGACGCTCGACGACGCGACGCGCGTCTATTGCGCGCACGAATATACGCTGTCGAACGCGCGCTTCGCGGTGACGGTCGAGCCCGAAAACGATGCGCTGGCGGCGCGGCTGGCGGCGGTGGAATCCGCGCGCGCGGCGGGCGAAGCGACGGTACCGACGACGATCGGCGCCGAGCGCGCGACCAATCCTTTCCTGCGCGCCCCGCACGCCGCCGAACTCGGACGGATCCGCGCGTTGAAGGACGCCGCCTGACCGCTTCAGCAACCATTCATCGCCTCGTCCGTAAAGTGTCATAGTCGCAGGAGTGCCGTGATGGCGAAGTTCAACCCGATCCGTGCCGCGGTGCTCTACGCCGCAATGGCGCCGCTGCTCGCAAGCTGCGCGTCCTCGGACATGGGGGCGCCGCGCACCGAGGCGCTGACCCCGAAACAGGCCAAGACACTCGAAAAGCAGCTCGCGGGGAAAATCCCCGGCGAACCCGTCCGGTGCCTGTCGAGCAGCGGAACCTATGACACGATCCGCGTGTCCGACGACATTCTGATTTATCGCCAGTCGGGCCGGCTGGTGTACCGCAACGACCTGAAGAGCAGTTGTCCGGGGCTCGGCCGCGACAGCGACATCATGGTCATCCGCCAGTTCGGCAGCTCAACCTGCAGCGGCGATTTCTTTCATCTGGTCGACCGGTCGAGCGGCATTCGCGGTCCGACCTGTGTGCTTGGCGATTTTGTCCCCTATCGCAAACCGGCGGGGGACAAAGGCTGAACCCTTGAGGTTCAGCGACGGGCGGGGTTCCGGTTTGCGCCGAGCTCTTCGGGTCGCACCCCCGCCTGTCACTCAATAATCGGCCGCCAGCCCATGGCCGCGCGCCGACCATTGGCGCGCCCAGCGCGCCGCGGAGGCGATGACATGAGCGGTCAGTGCAGGACTGTCCGCGATATCCGCTTCATCGTCGAAGCTTCGCGCATTCAGCACATGTTCTACGTTCCGTTCTCGCGCATAGCGGCTGGCGCAGTCCCATAATTGCGACCCGTAATTCTCGAGCTGAGCGGGAAAATGATTGAGCCAGGCACGGTTCAGCAGGTCCGGACCGATCACTTCCTCGCAGTCTTTCAGAAACTCTGCACGAAAGGTCCAGCGCTCCCAGATCGGGTTGAGCGGCCAATTGGTGTAGACCGGAAAGCCGTCATCCTCGGGCAGCAGCGCCAGAACTTGGTAGCCGCGTAGATTTTCGACCCATTCGTCCAGCGTGGGCGGGCGCTGCTCGGCCTCGGCATATCTTTCCGCCGCCCATCGATCGGCTTCGGGATGCGTCCCAACCTGCGGCGCGTTCAGCGTTTCATAGGGCGATATCTGGCTGGCGTGAAACGCGTCCTCGCTCACGGCGCGTTCGAATACCCCCTTTCCGAACTTCAGATCATTGGGCCGCAGCCAGCTGTCGGGATCGCTCTTCTGGCCGATATAGCGATAATAGACATCCTCACCGCCCGGCCGCGGCTTCCCGAGTGGATTCCAGTCGAGACCCATAGGAAATAGCCTTTCCTACCCCTTGTACATCGCCGCGATCCGGTCGGCGTAGACTTCGCGCAGTACATGACGGCGGATCTTCATCGACGGGGTCATCTGTTCATTCTCGATCGTGAACGCCTCGTCGGCGAGGTCGAATTTGCGGACCTTTTCGATCACCGACAGCTGGCCATTGACCCGGTCGACCGCAGCGCGGAGCGCGGCGCGGAATTTTTCATGTTCGCGGAGCAGCGCCATTTCCCTGGGCAGCCCCTCAGCCTCCGCCCATTCGGCGGCCCATTCGGGATCGGGGACGAGCAGCCCGACGAGATGCGGGCGCTTATCGCCATAGACCATCGCCTGCAGGATTTCGGGCTGGAGCGTCAGCATGCCTTCGACCCGCTGCGGCGCGACATTGTCGCCCTTGTCGTTGACGATCAGGTCCTTCTTGCGGTCGGTGATGACGATGCGGCCCTGCGGGTCGATATGGCCGATGTCGCCGGTGTGCAGCCAGGGTCCCTTGTCGGGTTCGGCGGGATCGACGACCAGCACGCGCGCGGTCTCGGGCTTGTTGCGCCAATAGCCTTTCATGACCAGTTCGCCGCGCACCAATATCTCGCCGTCGTCGGCGATGCGGACCTCGGTGTTCATCAGCGGCGGGCCGACGGTGTCCATCTTCAGCCCGACCGACGGGCGGTTGCAGCTGATCACCGGCCCCGCCTCGGTCTGGCCATAGCCCTGGAGCAGGGTTAGCCCGATCGAGTGGAAAAACACCCCGATCTCGGGGTTGAGCGGCGCACCGCCCGACACGAGCGCCTTCATCCGGCCGCCGAAACGCTGCTGGATCTTGGGGCGGAAGAGTTTGTCGAGGATCAGGTCGACCGGGCGGTCGAGCACGCCCATCCGGCGCTCATAGTCCTTTTCGCCGACGCGGATCGCCTGGTTGAGCATCCAGTTGGCGAGCTTGCCCTGTTTTTCGACCGACTTGATCATCCGGGCGCGGATCACCTCGAACAGCCGCGGCACGACGACCATGATCGTCGGGCGCGACTCCTCGATGTTCGAGAGCAGTTTTTCGAGACCCTCGCTGTAATAGATTTGCGCGCCGACCATGATCGGCAGGAACTGCCCGCCCGAATGTTCATAGGCGTGGCTCAATGGCAGGAACGACAGGAACACCTCCTCGTCGCCAATGCCGAAGTCGTTGACGAGCACCTCAGCGGCGCCGGCGGCATTGTGCAGGATCGCGCCATGATGCTGCATCACCCCGCGCGGCGCCCCGCCGGTGCCGCTGGTGTAGATGAGGCAGGCGACATCGTCGCGGGTGACGCCCAGCCCGCGCGCCTTGGTCTCCTCGACATAGGCGGCGCCATTTTCGACCAGCGGCGCCCAGTCATGGACGCGCACATCGCCCTGCTGGCCGACGCGCAGGCTTTCCATGCTGATGACGAGGCTCGCGTCCGAACGCATCACCGCCGGCATCAGCACGCGGGCCAGCTTGGCGGTCGAGACGATCACCGCCTTCGCCCCGCTGTTGTCGAGAATGTGCTGGTGGTCGCGTTCGGTGTTGGTGGTGTAGGTCGGCACGGTGATGCAGCCCGCCGCCATGATGCCAAGGTCGGCGATGCAGAATTCGGGGCGGTTCTCGCTGACCAGCACGACGCGATCGCCCTCTTTCAGGCCGAGTTGGCGCAGGTTGTGTGCGAGCGCCGCAACCTGATTGGCGACCTGCCGCCAGCTCATCGGCTGCCATGCACGATCGGCCTTGCGCCACAGGAACGGGTCCTCGCCGCCCTTGTCCGCGCGGTCGAAGAACATCGCGACCAGGCTCGGGAAATGGTCGAGATGGGGGTTTTCCAGCTTCATGCCTCTGCTCTCTCCCGGGGAGGGTGGTATCTTTTCTGTTCTGTTGTCTTAGCTCTGCGGCGGCGCGTCATCTACCGACGATGTGCCGGGGCCGCGCGGGTCGGCGGCGCCGCGCCACCCATCGCCGACGCGCTGTGCCGCGTTGAGTTTCGATCCGAGGTCGGTGGCGTTGAAGGGATAGCCGAAGGGCGCCATCTTCCTCGCGATCGCCTGACCCGCCGCGTCATTTTCGATCAGCACGCCCTGCTGGCCGAAGAAGAGGTTGGGCAGCGCGATCGCCTGGTCGACGGTGAGCCCCCAGTCAAGCACGCCGACCAAGGTCTTGGTGACGTGCATGATGATGCGCTTGCCGCCCGCCGAGCCGACCGCCAGCACGACCTTGCCGTCGGGGCCATAAACGATCGTCGGCGACATCGACGACAGGGGGCGCTTGCCGGCCTGCACGCGGTTCGCTGCGGGCGCGTCGCCGCGCACCGGATTGAGGTCGAAATCGGTGAGCTCGTTGTTGAGGAAAAAGCCGTTGGCGTTGAGGTTGCTGCCGAAGATGCTCTCGATCGTCGAGGTCATCGACGCGACATTGCCGTCCTTGTCGACCGCGACGAAATGGGTGGTGCCCTGTTCGGGAACCGGACCCGAGGGCGTGCGTGGCTGCGCGCCGGGCGGGTTGCCGGCGGGATAGGACGCGGCGCGGCCATAGGGCGAGATCAGCTGGCGCCGCTGCGACAGATAGGCCTTGTCGAGCAGGCCGGCGACGGGAACGTCGATGAAATCACCGTCGCCGAGATATTTCTCGCGGTCGGCGTAAGACAGCTGCATCGCTTCCGACAGCAGGTGCCAGCTCATCGGATTGTCCTTGCCCATCGCCTTCATGTCCCAGCCCTCGAGCATGCCGAGGATGCCGAAGACGGTGGTCGCACCCGACGAGGGCGGCCCCATGCCGCACACCTTGTAGACGCGGTAGGTGGTGCAGACCGCGGGCTTGTCCTGCGCCTTGTAGGCCGCAAGGTCCTTGGCGGTGAGCAGCGCGGGGTTGCGCGTCGATTTCGCCACCGCGTCGCTGATCGCCTTGGCATTGGCGCCGGTGTAGAAAACGTCGGGGCCTTTCGCCGCAATCTCGCGCAGCAGCTTGGCATAAGCGGGATTCTTGATCACCGTGCCGACCGGCGCGGGCTTGCCGTCGACATAATAGAGCGCACGCGCCGCCGGGAAATCCTTCCATGTGTCCTGGAAGCGGTCGAGCCAGCCATAGAGCGCGGGGGTGACCTGGAAGCCTTCGTCGGCGAGCTTGATCGCCGGCTGGAACAGCGCCTTCCATTCGAGCTTGCCCCATTTCTTGTGGGTCAGCTCCATCAGGCGGACATTGCCCGGGACGCCGACTGACAGGCCGCCGGGGATGACGTCGCCGTAGCCACGCGGTTTACCGTCGGGACCGAGGAAGCGTTCGGGCTTTGCGCTCGCGGGCGCCATTTCGCGGCCGTTGATCGTACCGATCTGGTCGCTCTTCGCGTCATGATAGACGAGGAAGCCGCCGCCGCCGACACCGCTCGACTGCGGTTCGACGAGGGTCAGCACCAGCATCATCGCCATCGCCGCATCGGCGGCCGAGCCGCCGTCGTGCAATATCTGGCGTCCGGCCTCGGTCGCGCGCGCATCGGCGGACGAGGTCACGCCCTGCGCCGCGGCGAGCGAGGGAAGCGTTGTCAGGAAAAGGGCGAAGGCGGCGAAGAGTCTCTTGTTCATGCGCGGGACATTGGCGCGGGGGGAAGGATGGCGCAACCCCATCCCTATTCCTCCTCGTCGCGAAACGATGCCGAGGGGTTATGACGCCGGCGTTGCCGGCCCCTTCCCCATCCACTTGCTCAGTCACCCACCCCGACCGCGTCGGCGACGCGGGTGAAGCCGTCGCGCACCGCCAGATCCTCAAGCCCACGCGCGATGCGGGCGGCGAGGCCCGGGCCGGCGAAGACCATCGCCGAATAGATTTGCACCAGACTCGCGCCGGCACGAATGCGCGCCCAGGCCTGTTCGGCATTGGCGATGCCGCCGACGCCGATCAGCGGGATCGCGCCGCCGCTTGCAGTGCGAAAATCCTTGAGCCGCTGGAGCGCGAGGTCGTGGAGTGGC
Organism: Sphingopyxis sp. Root1497; assembly: GCF_001427085.1. NCBI lineage: Bacteria > Pseudomonadati > Pseudomonadota > Alphaproteobacteria > Sphingomonadales > Sphingopyxidaceae > Sphingopyxis > Sphingopyxis sp. Root1497. The sequence continues at coordinate 157,539 of NZ_LMGF01000005.1, read as the reverse complement.
GCGCCCGACAGCCCGCCTGCCTCGTGTGCATGGCGCGACACAAGCGCCGGCCGCGCGATGGTGGTGTTCGACACGATCAGCGCCGCCAGCCCCTTGTCGAGCGCGACGGTTACCAGATCGTCGATGTCGGCGGGTTCAAGGTCGGGCGCGACCTTGAGGAAAACGGGTTTCGCAGCGCCTGTGGGCTGCGCGGCATTGACCGCGTCGAGCAGCGCTTCGAGCGCGCCCTTGTCCTGCAGCGCGCGGAGGCCCGGGGTGTTGGGCGAACTGATATTGACGGTCAGATAATCGGCGAGCGGCGCCATCGCGGCGGTGCCCTTGGCATAGTCAGCGATGCGATCGGCGCTGTCCTTGTTCGCGCCGATGTTGATGCCGAGCGGCACAGCGATACCGCAGGCCCGCAGCTTTTCGATGCGCGTCGCCGCGGCGGCTTGCCCGCCGTTGTTGAACCCCATGCGGTTGATCACGGCGCCGTCCTCGACCAGCCGGAACAGGCGCGGACGCGGATTGCCCTCCTGCGGCAGCGGGGTCAGCGTGCCGACCTCGACAAAACCGAACCCGAAGCGCGGCATCACCGCGGCGGCGCGGGCATCTTTGTCGAAGCCGGGGGCGAGTCCGACGGGGTTCGGGAAGCTTAGCCCCGCGACCTCGGCCTTCAGGATCGGACTGGTCAGTGCGCTGCGCGCCCGCGGCAGCGGTTCGAGCGCGGCGAGGGTCAGATTGTGCGCGGCCTCGCCGTCGGTCGCATGGACGATCGGGCGGACGAGCGCATAGGCGGTATCGGTGAGCGAGGCGAAGAGCGACATGACCCGCCATTGCGCCGCACCGGCCCCTATGGCAAGCCCCTGTCCGACCAGCAAAGTCCAACGAAAAGCCGGAGAAAATCGTGTCGCACCCCCGTATTCTTGCCTGCCTGTCCACCTCGCTGTTCGCGATCGCTCTCGTGGGCTGCGCGCCGACGGTTGCCGAGCAAGCGCCCGCGACGGTGGCCGCGCCGGCCGATGTCGCGCCGGCTGGCGCCAACCTGGCCGAATTCTTCGACAAATATGACGCGGCGCAACTGTCGCTGTCGCCCGAGACCAAGGCGCGGCGTGGGGTGCGCGACGGCGATTATGGCGCATGGGACGATGTCAGCGACGACGCCGCGGTCGCGCGCTTCAAGCTGCAGACCGCGACCGCCGAGGCGATGCGCGGCAGCTTCGATCCCAAGGCGCTGTCGGCCGACGAGGCGCTGTCGTTCGAGCTGTTCAACGCGCAGGCGGCGCGCGCAGAACGCCTGTTCCCGTTCCGCGACCATGGTTATATCTTCGACCAGATGAATGGCGCGCAGAGCCAGATGCCGGCGTTCCTGATCAACATCCACCGCGTCGCCAATGTCGCCGAGGCCGAGGCCTATATCAGCCGCATCCGCGGCATGGGTCCGATCCTCGACGCGCTGTCGGCGCAGTCGGCGGAGCGCGCCGCGAAAGGCTTTGCGCCACCGAAATGGGTCTATCCCTATGTCATTTCGGATATCGCCAACCTGACCAAGCCCGACAATGCGGTGATCGAGGACATTACCGCCAAGGTAAACAAGCTGGACATCGATGCCGCCGAAAAGACGCGGCTGGTCGCCGCCGCCAAGGCCGCCTGGGCCGAGAGCGCCGGCCCGGCCTATACGCGCCTCTCGGCCGAGATGGCGCGCCAGCAGGCGTCGGCGCCGACACAGGACGGCGTGTGGCGGATGCCCGGCGGCAAGGCCTATTATGAGGCTTTGCTCGCCAATTATACGACGACCGACATGACCGCGGCGCAGATCCACGATCTCGGCCTGTCCGAAGTCGCGCGCATCCATGGCGAGATGAAGAAGATCATGGTCCAGGTCGGGTTCAAGGGCACGCTGAACCAGTTTTTCGACCATTTGCGCACCAGCCCGCAATATTATCACACGACGCGCGAGGCCTATCTGGCCGATGTCGACGCGCATGTGAAGGCGATGGAGGCACGGTTGCCCGCCTTCTTCAACACGCTGCCCAAGTCGGCGCTGCAGGTGAAGGCGGTCGAGGCATTCCGCGAAAAGTCGGCGGGCAAGGCCTTCTACTCCTCGCCCGCACCCGACGGGTCGCGGCCGGGCATCTATTATGTGAACCTCTATGACCTGCGCGACATGCCCAAGACCGAGCTCGAGGCGCTCGCCTATCATGAGGGCGTGCCGGGGCATCATCTGCAACGCGCGGTGCAGACCGAGCTCACCGGCCTGCCGCCGTTCCGCCGCTTCGGCGGTTTCACCGCTTATACCGAGGGCTGGGGCCTTTATTCGGAGGAACTGGCCAAGGACATGGGTTTCTACACCGATCCCTATGCCGATTTCGGGCGGCTCGGCATGGAGCTGTGGCGCGCGACGCGGCTCGTCGTCGACACCGGCATCCACGACAAGCGCTGGAGCCGCGAACAGGCGATCCAGTATCTGAAGGACAACACCCCCAACCCGCAGGGCGATATCGAAAAGGCGATCGAGCGCTATGTCGTCTATCCGGGACAGGCGACCGCCTACCTCATTGGCAAGCTCAAGATCATGGAGCTGCGCGGCCGTGCGCAGGCGGCGCTCGGCGACAAGTTCGATTTCCGCACCTTCCACGACGTCGTCCTCGAATCGGGTCCGGTGCCGCTCGATGTGCTCGAACGCCGCGTCGATGCGTGGATCGCGACCCAAAAGAGTTAATGCTGGCGATTTGCGGGCTTGACGCAGCGCGCCGAAAGGCAAATGACTTGACCTAGTTAAACAGGCGGCGATGCAGCCGCCGGGGGTCGGGTCTCGTCATGACGGAAGCTTCATCCACGCCCACAGGCGCGGACGGCGAAACGCCGTTCGAACTGCAATATTTCCCGCCCGATCCCGATCTGGCGGAAATGGTGTCGAGCTTTTATTTTGTCCGCGTCGATTTGCCCTTGTTCGACGAAAGCGAGCGCGCCGACCGTCCGCAATTCCGCATCATGGACGTGCCCAAGGGCGAATATATCTTTCCCGATGGCTATCGCTTTCCGGCCGGGCGCGCGACGATCATCGGCCCCACCAGCGGCAGCGTGCAGGCGCTCGCCCCCGGACCGCTGCGCATGTACGGATTCGGACTGATGCCCGCCGGCTGGGCGACGCTGATGGGGGCGCACGCCGACAAGCTGACCGACCGCGCGATCGACGCCGCCGACCTGTTCGGCGACTGGATCGAGGAGGTGGTCGATGCGATCGGCAACGCCGCCGACACCGCCGAACGGCTGGTGATCGGCAATAATTTCGTCCGCGAAATCCTGAAGAAGAGCGAGGCGGCGCCGGTATGGTTCACGCGCACCGTCGACGAATGGCTGACCGCGTCGCCATCGCCGCAGGTGCCCGAACTGGTGGAAGCCACGGGCATGTCGATCCGCTCGGTCGAACGGATGACCAAGCATTATTACGGCCTGTCGCCGCGGATGCTGGCGCGCAAATATCGCGCGGTGCGTGCGGCATCGGCGTTAGCGCGCGGCGAAAAGCTCGACGATGCCGCGCTGGGTGACGCCTTTTACGATCAGTCGCACCTGATCCGCGAGATCAAGCGCTTCGCCGGCGCGACGCCGGGCCAGCTTTCCAAGCCCTCGCCCTATACCGAGGCGACGGCGAAGGGCCGCAAGCAAATGGCGGGCAAGGTCAGCCCGATGGTTTCGGATACCTGACACTCACCGTCATTGCGAGCGTAGCGAAGCAATCTCCGGCCCTCGTCCTTGCACAAGGTCGAGGGCTGGAGATTGCCGCGTCGCCTCCGGCTCCTTGCAATGACGACACAGCTGCGGGACTCGCCAAATCCCGGATTAACCACCAAAAATCCCGCGCCCTGTCGTTTTGGCGTTTCCGTACAATCGCGAATCGGCGGCGCCCCATATTCGGGGCTTGCGACCCAGAAGAGCTCGCCTCTTTCAGAGGAACGAGACCTTCATCTTGGCACTCATTCGGCTCCGGCCGGATGGGTGCCTTTTTTTTCTTGGGCGCCGGAAAAACCGCCTTGCTTGCGCGCCGCCAAAGCCTCGCCTATATAAGTGGAGTAATTTGATCCAGTTAAGAATCGTTCGCAATTTGCGCGCGATAGAAGAGTCCGCACCGTCACAATGCGCCTGTCCAACCTTGCCGATTATGCCGTGGTGCTGATGAGCGCCGCCGCCCGCCAGTGCGGGTCGGTACCGATTCACGCCGGGATGCTGGCCGAGCAGACGGGGATTCCGGGACCGACCGCGCAGAAGCTGGTGAGCGGACTCGCGCGCGCCGGGCTGCTGGTTGCTTCGCGCGGCAGCGGCGGCGGGGTAAGGCTGGCACGGCCCGCGGCGGCGATCAGCGTCGCCGATATCATCGAAGCGGTCGAAGGCCCGATCGCGTTGACCGCCTGCGTTGCCGAAGGGCGCCACGATTGCTCGCTTGAGGGTAGCTGCAAGGTGCAGCCGCACTGGGGCGTCGTGAACGGCGCGGTGCGCGGGGCGCTGGCGGAGATTAGTCTGGCGAGCCTCAGTAAGCCCCTCCCGCACGCGGGAGGGGTTTGGGNTGGGGGGGGGCCCTGTCTCGGACACCGCCTTCACCAACACCCCCTCCCCCAGCCCCTCCCGCAAGCGGGAGGGGAGGATAGAAGCATGACCGACAACACCGAACTCCCCGTCAAGGACCAGGCCGCGCACGACGCCGCGGCGAAGGTCGCCGATTATGAACATGGCTGGTCGGCCGACATCGAGACCGACTTCGCGCCCAAGGGGCTGACCGAGGATACGGTCCGCTTCATTTCGGCGAAGAAGAACGAGCCTGAATGGATGCTCGACTGGCGGCTGAAGGCGTTCCAGCACTGGTTGACGATGGAAACGCCCGACTGGGCGAAGCTCAACGTGCCGCCGATCGACTACCAGGACGCGTATTATTACGCGGCGCCGAAGGCGAAGCCCAAGCTCGGCAGCCTCGACGAGGTCGATCCCGAAATTCTCGAGGTCTATAAAAAGCTCGGCATCCCGATCGAGGAGCAGAAGGTGCTCGCGGGGGTCGAGGGCGCGCGCAAGGTCGCGGTCGACGCGGTGTTCGACAGCGTCAGCGTCGCGACGACCTTCCGCGAGGAATTGAAGCGCGCGGGCGTGATCTTCCTGTCGATTTCGGAAGCGATCCGCGAATATCCCGAGCTGGTGAAAAAGTGGCTCGGCAAGGTCGTGCCGATGCACGACAATTATTTCGCGACGCTCAATTGCGCGGTCTTTTCGGACGGCACCTTCGTGTACGTGCCCGAGGGCGTGCGCTGCCCGATGGAGCTGAGCACCTATTTCCGCATCAATGCCGAGAATACGGGCCAGTTCGAGCGGACTTTGATCATCGCCGACAAGGGCGCCTATGTCAGCTACCTCGAAGGCTGCACCGCGCCGATGCGCGACGAGAACCAGCTCCACGCTGCGGTGGTCGAACTGGTGACGCTCGACGATGCCGAGATCAAATATTCGACGGTGCAAAACTGGTATCCCGGCAATGCCGAGGGGCTGGGCGGCATCTATAACTTCGTGACCAAGCGCGCGCTCTGCCAGGGCAAGCGCAGCAAGGTGTCATGGACGCAGGTCGAAACCGGCTCTGCGATCACCTGGAAATATCCGAGCTGCGTGCTGAACGGCGACGACAGCGTCGGCGAATTTTATTCGGTCGCAGTCACCAACAATTACCAGCAGGCCGACACCGGCACCAAGATGATCCACAATGGCAAGCGCACGCGCTCGACCATCGTGTCGAAGGGGATCAGCGCGGGCAAGTCGAACAACACCTATCGCGGGATTGTGCGCGTCGCGCCCAATGCCGAGGGCGTGCGCAACTTCACCCAGTGCGACAGCTTGCTGCTGGGGTCGCTCAGCGGGGCGCACACCGTGCCCTATATCGAAGTCCGCAACCCGACCGCGACCGTCGAGCATGAAGCGACGACCAGCAAGATCAGCGACGACCAGCTCTTCTACGCGATGCAGCGCGGGCTGGGGCAGGAAGAAGCGGTGGCGTTGATCGTGAACGGCTTTGCCAAGGAAGTGCTGCAGCAATTGCCGATGGAATTTGCCGTCGAGGCGCAGAAGTTGCTGGGAATCAGCCTTGAGGGGAGTGTGGGGTGAGTGCGCAACTGACAAAAACTCACTCTCAGCGCGACACCGATCGGCTGGTGGCTGCGGGCTGGACGTTAAAATCGGAGTTTCGAGTAGCTCCCAATGATGAGCCTTACGAGTATTTGCTCGCTTGGGAGCACGGCGGTGAAGCAGCTTATTGGCGCGCGAAAACTTGGGACGAACAAGGTTGTAAGGTCTGCCGCCAGCAATGGCTAAGCAGGGGCGAAATCCCCAACAGGTTGGGCGGCGCCAACGGCGGAGTCCTCCTCTATCGCTGCGACACATGTGGCACCTTCTGGGAAGAAACTACGCGCGAAGCTCACGAAATTACCGAAGCTGAAGCGCGGAAGGTTTTTCCGCATCTATTTCAAGAAGCTGAGAACCATGCTTAAAATCGAAAACCTCCACGCCACCGTCGCCGACAAGCCGATCCTGAAAGGCCTGTCGCTCGCCATCAATGCGGGCGAAATCCATGCGATCATGGGGCCCAATGGCGCGGGCAAGTCGACTTTGTCCTACGTGCTCGGCGGACGGCCCGGCTATGAGGTCACCGAGGGTTCGGCGATGTTTTCGCCGAACGCGATCCCCGGCGAAAGCCGGGGTCCGGACGGGGCGATCGAACTCGACCCCGACTTTCGTCGCGGAACGGGAACGACCGAGACGCTCGACCTGCTCGCCCTCGATCCGCACGAGCGCGCCGCGGCGGGGCTGTTCCTCGGCTTCCAATATCCGGTCGAGATTCCCGGCGTGTCGAACGTCCAGTTCCTGCGCGAAAGCCTCAACGCCCAGCGCAAGGCGCGCGGCGAGGAACCGCTGTCGGGCGGCGACTTCCTGAAGCTAGCGCGCGAGAAGGCGGGGCTGCTCAAGATGGACATGGACATGCTCAAGCGTCCGGTGAACGTCGGCTTTTCCGGCGGCGAGAAGAAGCGCAACGAGATGGTGCAGATGGGCATCCTCGACCCGAAGCTCGCGATCCTCGACGAGACCGACTCGGGCCTCGACATCGACGCGCTGCGCATCGTCGGCGACGGGATCAACAGCATCATGCGGCGACCCGATAAGGCAGTGCTGCTGATCACCCACTACCAGCGCCTGCTCGACTATGTGCAGCCCGATTTTGTCCATGTGCTGGCCGCCGGCCGGATCGTGAAGTCGGGTGGGCCCGAGTTGGCGCGCGAGCTGGAAGAGCATGGCTATTCCGAGATCGCGGCTTGATGGCGATGCTCGCCCTGATGACCATGACGCCCGCCGCGGCGCTGCCTTCCGCGCCGGCGATCGAGGAAGAGATCGTCGTGATCGCGAGCAAGCTCAAGGACTGGCGCGCCTCGTTGGTCGAGTCTCGTGGCGATGTCCGTTGTTTCACGCAGCGGTCGACCGGCGACGCCGCGATCGACCGCATCGGGTGCCAGTCCATGATGCAATGCCATGCGCGGTACAAGGACCGGTTTGCCGGTTTCAAGGACCATCGCGTCCCGTCGAACAAGCGTAAGGCGATGTACAAGAGCTTCATGAAGGACGAGTTTTCGCCCTGCGTTTTCGAAAGGCGCGAAGCGATGATCGCCGATCTCGCCGACGTGAGGGCGGCGGCACGATGAGCGCGCGTCCCCTCCCCTCGCGGCGCGACGAAGCGTGGCGTTATAGCGACATCGACGCGGTTGCCGCAGCGTGGCCGTTGCCCGCCCCCGAGAGCATCATCGTACCCGCCAGCGGCTCGTTCCGCCGCGCGGTCGTGCAGGATGCGGGTGACATCCGGCAGATCGAACTGGTGCTCGGCAAGGGCGCTGCCGCGTCGCTGCATGTCCTCAATATCGGCGGCGCTTATGGCCGCATCGAACTCGCGGTGACTCTGCACGAAGGCGCCGACTTCCATCTCGGCGCGGCGCAGATCGGCGGCGGGGAGCAGAATCTGGAGATCGTCACCACCGTGACCCATGCGGAACCCGGCGCGACATCGCGGCAGGTTGTGCGGTCGGTGCTCGGCGGCACCGCGACCGGCACCTATCTCGGCAAGGTCGCGGTCGCGCGCGATGCACAGCAAACCGACAGCGCACAGGATGTGAAGGCGATGCTGCTCGACCGCAGCGCGACCGCCAACGCCAAGCCCGAGCTCGAGATCTTCGCCGACGATGTGAAATGTGCGCATGGCTGCGCGATCGGCGAACTCGACGCGATGGCGCTTTATTACTTGCAGTCGCGTGGGCTGCCGCCGGGCGAGGCGAAGAAGCTGATGCTGCAGGCGTTCGTTGCCGGCGTGTTCGATGGCGCCGAGGATGCGGCGCGGTTGCAGGACCTGGCGTTGGCAAAGCTGGGGGAATTGGTGTGACCAACCTCCCATCCCCGTTTGTGTCGAGCGAAGTCGAGACACCCACCGGTAGTGCACGCCTTCGTGGTGTCTCGACTTCGCTCGACACAAACGGGCTTAGGGGGCAGTTCCCCGGCCTCGCGGGCAACTGGCACTATCTCGACACCGCCGCGACAGCGCAAAAGCCGCAGGCGGTGATCGACGCGACAGTGAACGCGATGGGCCGCGACTATGCGACCGTCCACCGCGGCGTCTATGCGCGCTCGGCCGACATGACGCTCGCCTATGAGGCGGCACGGCGGCGGATTGCGGCGTTTATCGGCGCGCGCGAGAATGAGATCGCCTTTGTGCGCGGCGCGACCGAGGCGATCAACCTTGTCGCTTACTCGCATCCGAAAAAGGGCCGCGTGCTGCTCTCCACGCTGGAACATCACAGCAATATCGTGCCCTGGCAGCTTGCGGGCTGGCAGGTCGATGTCTGCCCGCTGACCGCGGACGGGCGCATCGATTTGGACGCCGCCGAGACGCTGCTGACCAGCGAACACACGATGGTCGCCTTCGCGCATGTGTCGAACGTGCTCGGCAGCCCACTCGACGTCGCGCGCGCCGCCGAGCTGGCGCACCGTGTCGGCGCCGAATTGCTGGTCGACGGTTGCCAGGCGGTACCGCGGCTGCCCGTCGATGTCGCGGCGCTCGGTTGCGACTATTATGTCTTCTCGGGGCACAAGCTTTACGGTCCCACCGGCATCGGGGTGCTGTGGAGCGACAAGCTCGATACGCTGCTGCCCTGGCAGGGTGGCGGGTCGATGATCAACCGGGTGACGTTCGAAAAGACGACCTACGCGCCCGCGCCGACCCGTTTCGAGGCGGGGACGCCGGCGATCATCGAGGCGCTTGGGCTTGCCGCTGCGGTCGAATATGTCGAAGCGATCGGCGTCGAGGCGATCCACGCGCATGAGGTCGCGCTCGTCGGAAACCTGCGCGAACAGCTCGCGCGGCGGAACAGCATCACGCTGTTCGGACCCGAAAACAGCGCCGGAATTGTCAGTTTTGCGATGGCGGGGGTTCATCCGCACGACATCGGCACTATCTTGGACGAAAGCGGGGTCGCGATCCGCGCCGGGCACCATTGCGCACAGCCGCTGATGGAGCATCTGGGCGTGCCGGCGACCGCGCGCGCGAGTTTTGGCGTTTACAGCAACAGCGATGACGTGGCGGCGCTGATCGAAGGCCTGTCACGCGTCGAGAGGATTTTCGGATGAGCGAGGATCGGATGATCAAGGTTGAGGAAGTGACGAGCGTCGAGGCGCCGCCCAAAGCGCGCGTCGAGGATATCGAGACGGCACCCGAGAAGCTGGAGCGCAAGCGCGACTATCTGGAAGGCTTCCTTGCGGCCAAACCCGTAGCGACCGAACCCGGGGCGGTCGGCGGCGACCTGTACGAGGCCGTCATCAACGCACTCAAGGACATTTTCGACCCCGAAATCCCGGTGAACATCTACGACCTCGGGCTGATCTACAATGTCGAGATCGATGAGGGGCATGTCGTCGTCACGATGACGCTGACCACCCCGCACTGCCCGGTCGCCGAATCGATGCCCGCCGAGGTCGAACTGCGCGTCGGCGCGGTGCCGGGGGTCGGCGATGCCGAGGTCAACCTCGTCTGGGATCCGCCGTGGTCGCCCGACAATATGAGCGACGAAGCGCGCCTCGAACTGGGAATGCTGTGATGACCGAAGTGAAAACTCGTGCACGCCCTGCCGCCGTAGCCCTCACCGTCGGCGCGGAAGACCGCATCGCGACGTTGATGGCATCGGCGCCCGAAGGCGCGATCGGCGTCCGCCTGTCGACCCCGCGCCGCGGCTGTTCGGGGCTCGCCTATTCGGTCGACTATGTCACCGAAGAAGTGAAGTTCGACGAAAAGATCGAAACCCCCGGCGGCGTCTTCTACATCGACGGCGCATCGGTGCTCTACCTGATCGGCAGCACGATGGACTGGGTCGAGGATGATTTCGCGGCGGGCTTCGTGTTCGAGAATCCGAACGCCAAGGGCGCGTGCGGCTGTGGCGAGAGCTTCACCGTCTAACCCGGCGCATTTCTGCGCCGAATATGCTATGTTCCCCCGTCAAATGAGGGGGGAGCGTCATGGTTCGTGCCTTCTATCTGGTCTATGCGGGCCTGTGCTACGCGATATTTTTCGCCACATTCCTGTACCTTATCGCCTTCGTCGGCAACCTGCCGGTCGTACCGGTCACCATCGATGCCGCGCGGACGGGGCCGATGGCGACCGCGGTCGCGGTCGATATCGCGCTGATCGCGCTGTTCGGCATCCAGCATAGCGTCATGGCGCGGCGGGGGTTCAAGGCGCGCTGGACGCGCGTCATGCCCGCACCGATCGAACGCAGCACCTATGTCCTGCTCGCCAGCCTGGTGCTGATCCTGCTCTTCAGCTTCTGGCACGCGCTGCCCGCGACGGTCTGGGCGGTCGAGAACGGAATCGGCGCCGGCATCCTGTGGGCGCTGTTTGCGAGCGGCTGGGCGATCGTGCTGCTGAGCACCTTCCTGCTCAACCACTTCGAGCTGTTCGGATTGCAACAGGCGTGGTTCGCGCTGCGCGAGCGGGCGGCCGCCGTGCCGCAGTTGCACCAGCCCTTGTTCTACAAGATCGTCCGCCATCCGCTCTACGCCGGCTTCTTCATCGCCTTCTGGGCGACGCCGCGGATGAGCGTCGGCCACCTGCTCTTCGCGGTCGGCATGTCGGCCTATATGCTGATCGCCATCCGGTTCGAGGAGCGCGACCTGATCGCGACCTTCGGCGGGGACTATGTCGCCTATCGGGAAAAGGTCGGGATGCTGGTGCCGCGACTCTAGTGGCACACCGTCCAGCCGGCGGTCCGCTTCGCCATGTCGAGATGGAAATGGTCGGCGTGGGCGGCATTATAGTCAGGCGACAGCACGGTGCTGAACAGGCCGCACGACCCGTCGCGCACGGCGTGCAGGAATTCGCTGCGCGCGTTGCCGTCGTTCCAGTCGCCCACCAGCGTGATGCGCGTCCCGTCGGCGAGAACAAAGGCCGATATGTCGATCGCATTGGCGGTCGAATGCTGGCTCTGCGCCTGTTTCCCGGCGATCTTGCGGCAGTTGTAGCTGCCCAGATTTTCGAGTTCGGCCACAGCCTGTCCGAAATGCTTTTGCGCCAGCGGCTGGACGACGTCGCGGTTCCACAGCGCCATCGCCGCGGTCACCGCGCAGCCGGGCGCGACATTCGCGGGGCGCATCGTCGGCACGAGCCGATTGCCGGTCAGCACCATGCGCTGGCTGGCGCGGCAGACGCCCTGCCCCACCACCGGGCGGTGCTCATACCCCGCCTTGGCGCGGTTGAAAGCGGCGAAACAGGCGCTATCGTCGCCGGCCAACGCCACCAGCTTGCGATGGGTCGCCCAGCCTTGCGGCTGCGCGAGTTCGAAGCGTGCGGTGGGGTCATGCTGCGGATGATCGCGCAGCCACTGCATCGCATATATCGCAGCGATGGCGAGCAGCAGGGCGACGGCGAACCCGATCAGATAAGGACGAAAACTCTTCACCCCTGTCCAATGCCCGCGCGGCACCGCCCGTTCCAGCACCAAATTACCGCTTGTTGAAAGCCGCGGGGCGCGTGATAGCGTTCCCATGGCGAAGCGCTCGATCCTGATCGTCGGCGGCGGCACCGCGGGCTGGCTGACCGCCGCCTATCTCGCGCGGTTTTTCGATCTCGCGCGCAACCCGCGGCTGTCGATCACGCTGCTCGCGTCGGACGAGATCGGCAGCATCGGGGTCGGCGAAGGCGCCTTTCCGACGATCCGAAACACGCTGCAATATATCGGCGTCGACGAAAGCGAATTCGTGCGCCGGGCGTCGGCGACGTTCAAGCAGGGCATTCGTTTCGACGACTGGGTCCGCACGCCGCGGGATGGCCGGTCGAGCCATTTCCTCCACCCGTTCGAGGCGCCCTATCATGGCGACGGGCACAGCCTGGTTTCCTATTGGCTGCTCCAGGACGAGGCGACACGGCGGCCGTTCGCCGAGGCGATGACGATCCAGAACCGCGTCGCCGAGGCGCAGCGTGCGCCGAAGCGGCCGGGCGAGGAAGCGTTCGGCGGGCCGCTGAACTATGCCTATCATTTCGACGCGACGCGGCTGGCCCAGGTGCTGTCGAACCAGGCGCGCGCGCTGGGCGTCGACCATCTGCCGGGCACGCTGACCGGGGTCGGGCTGCACCCCGAAAGCGGCGCGATCGACCATGTCGTGACCGCCGAGCATGGCGTGCTGACCGCCGACCTTTATATCGACTGTTCGGGGTTCCGCGCCGAACTGATCGGCGCGCTGGGGGCGCCGTTCCGCAGCGTGAAGCACCAGCTGTTCACCGACCGCGCGCTGGCGTGCAAGATTCCCTACGACGCCCCCGACGCGCCGCTCGAAAGCTATACGATCGCCGCGGCGCATGAGGGCGGCTGGACGTGGGACATCGGCCTCGCCGGCGCGCGCGGCGTCGGCTGCGTCTATTCGAGCGACCATCTGAGCGACGATCGCGCCGCCGACATCCTGTCGGGCTATACCGGCGGGCGCAGTCAGGACGTCGGGGTGCGCAGCATTCCGTTCGCGGCGGGGTATCGCCCGACGCCGTGGGTGAAGAATTGCGTCGCGGTCGGACTGTCGGGCGGATTTCTCGAACCGCTCGAATCGACCGGCTTGGTGACGATCGAGACCGCCGCGGCGATGATCGCCGAGATGTTTCCGCTCGGCGGTCCGGTCGCGGCGCCAGCGCGGCGCTTCAACGAATTGATGACCGCGCGCTATGAGAATATCGTCAACTTCCTGAAGCTCCATTATTGCCTCAGCCGCCGCGACGAACCCTTCTGGCGCGACAATGCCGACCCGGCGTCGATCCCCGACCGATTGAAAGAATTGCTCGACGAGTGGCGCTATCGTCCGCCGGGCCGTTTCGATTTCATCCTCGACCTCGAAAGCTTCGCCTTCTTCAACTACCAATATATTCTCTATGGCATGGAATATCGCACCGACCTGACCCCGGTGCGCGAGGAATTCCCCGATGTCGCCGAGGCCGAGCGCATCTTTGCCCGCATCCGCAGCTTCGGCGCCCAGGCAGCGCACGAGCTGCCGTTGCACCGCGCGCTGGTCGACCAGATCAACGCCGCGTCCTACGCCTGACCGCCTAGAGCGCCCACTCGAGAGTCAGCCACAGCCGGTCGGTGTCGGTCGCGAAAGCGTCGGCGCGGTAGTGCGCATAGCGGACCGAGCCGCCGGTGCGGCCGCGCTTTGCGGTGAGCGCGAGCCCGATTTCGTCGCCATA